>CAYOQI010000011.1:0-28120 GCA_964406075.1 uncultured Pseudomonadales bacterium | reverse complement strand
CACCTCCCCCATCAACCAAGTAGTGCCGGATCCCTTTTGTTTCAAGCAGATGTGCTATCAAATCTATAAGGTACCCTTTTCCCCACGCCCCAATATCAAGGAGTACTGGATGCGGTGTATACAGGTGGTGATCTGTAAGCTCCCACTCCAGTGCAATCTGGGCATCTCTCTCTTTTGGTTGAAACGAATACTCACTATCGTATCCTAGGTTCTCTAATACAAATCCCACAGCGGGGTTGAATCGACCGTTGGTCAATAATTTGAGGCGTGCACCAAGCGTTAATATATCCCTAAACTCGTCTGACAGTGTGTGACTTTTTTTTTGACTGAGAGCGATTTCCCATACCAAGCTCTCCTTTCTAAAACGAGAATATTGGCGGTCAAACATCTCAACAGTTTGCAAAATATCATTTTCCAAACTGTCTTTCCAATCAATACTATCCATTGTTTCTTGAGGCAAGAAATACAACACCTTCCAGTGAGTACCAATACCTTCAAAGGTAAAAGAGTGCATGATATTAAGTCCTATCATTCAAGAATCGAACACTTTTAGGAATTTGATTCTACTTGATCTTGGAGCTGTTTGAGGGCATCGTTGAAAGCATCCGTGGTCAATGAGTACTTTCCTAATGTGTCAAACTCTCCAAGTTCGCTTAAGTTCTTGCCAACTATTACTTGCATCAAATCTTTATTGAATCTTGCAAGACCTTCTGCATGTTTACCGCCTTCTACCTTTGGAGTGGCCTGGGCTGCGATGACAACTGCGTTTTCATCTAACGTAACGCTAAAAAAATCTTCTGAGGTTCCAGCAGAGTTGTCGTATGAAGCTTCAAACGTGTATGTGTCGCCGTCTTGCATCCATGCAGCTTCTTCGCTGACTGGTTCTGAACTGATTGGTTCTTGATTCTGAGTACATCCTGCCAGAAAGGATGTCATTAACACAACAAACACAAAAGTTGTTGCTGATTTTGGGGACATATCACCCTCCTTATATACGATATCCCTTCAAGCTTGCTCCTGTCACTCAATTTAGTCAAGATTAATACAACCTTTTCAAGTCAGTAATTCTTATATTAAGATAAAAGTTTGAACCAGCCAAATAGTAGCTCACAACATTCTTTATTTTCCAGTAAAACGTTATTTTCTCCGAATAATCGCTATGTTTTCGCATGACTCCCGCCTGCCCCATAGTATCCTTCCGCCAATAATTCGAGCGGAATATTCCATGGCATAACACTACAAGTGGAAAGATCAACCAAATTCGATTCTGGGTGGTAGCAACTTGTGGGAAGTTCCTGTGCTTTGACCAGTCACCCTACCCTTTTACTCTTTTACTTCTCCGATTGCTCCATCATTTCTAACGTGTTTATTGTTTTCTGTTTCCCATCTTAAAATTCTAGAGAGTATAGTTTTCAGGATGACGTTTTTTATCAAGTACAATTTCACCCTCCTCCAATCAAAAAACTTTTTTTTTGATATAATACCCCTCTATCTTTTGGGGTGTTTCGAGTTACTCGAATTTTCCTCAAGGCATATTTACAACTAAAGTTGGATTTCACAAAGGGAGACGCAAATGGACACAGACGGAAATATGTTGGGATCTGAAGAAGTGAAGAGGTTATGGAAAAGGGTTCAGTCCTTACCGAAAGGGCAGGACCTGATTTGGTGGTTGATTGAGAAACAGCGCGCAGTGTGGAAGCAGATCATCGCCTTTATCCTGTTTGTGGTGCTTTTTCGTGTAACCACATTTACCTTTTTGCAAGCAATAATCATGGTCATTTCAATGTATCTCCACGAATTGGGGCATGCCTCGATTTTTTACCTGACGAAGATTAAGTTTGTACTTCTCTATATTTTCCCTTTGGGTGCCGTGGCGGCCCCAAGTACCCGGGAAGAAAATGAGAAGTCAGATAAGTTACCGTGGTGGCAACTTGGTGTGCTTTTACTTGCCGGGCCACTTGTAAATCTCATCCTGATGTTTGTGGGGAGGCTTTTGACTTGGACTGATACTGAGCTGCTTAAACAACTCGGGAGCGATCTGGTGTTCATTAACAGTCTCTTGTTGTTCATGAACATTATTCCTATCTGGCATTTAGATGCAGGTCAGTTTTTTAAACTGATCTATAGTTCCATGATAGAGAAACATGATCGGCTGTTAAGTAGTGTATTTACCTTTTTCATTTTGGGCGTAACGGTATTTACACTATTCAAGATTGGTAGTTTCGATATGACATATACAGTCGGCCAATTGATTCACAATTTCAATTGGATTGTCTTTGGATTAGTCTTTGTGATATGCAGCTGGTATACACAAGGAAAAGATGATCCCAGTCACTCTCAGTCAGATCAAAGGATGACGTTTCAGCAAAGCATTCCGCTTTTAGCAGGTTACTTTTTTATCGTTGTGAGCGCATTAATGGTCTTATAGCGATAAAAAAAGGAAACAGGTCCAACTTTGTATTGTTCAACCCTCGTCGCAAGCGAGGGTTTTTTTGTTGTAATTGAAGTAATCAAACGAAGATTTTTACAAACTTACTCTTTTTCTATTGTTCCTATTACCCCATACATATTTACATTTTTCCAATTTTCTTTTTCCCACTGTAGTACAGTTGCAAGAAGTTTTAATCTTTCCTTTTCACCCAATACTTCTCCAACTTCATTAATCATTTGGAGATCCACCTCTATCCAGTCTCCTTGGACCTTATTCATTCTTTCTAGAGGTATTAGATGTTTTCGAATGACCAATTTAAATAATAATTTATTCACTTTGTTGAACTTAATGTCGGTTATTGTCGGATAGGGTTCAATATTTCTAGCTTCAATATGAACGCGATCTGTCAGTGAAACCATCAGCTGATGTACCCTAAAACCATATCTATGATTTTCAATTTTATTTACTTCTCCTTGTAAATACTTTTTCCCAATCAGATATTGTTCTGGCTCTTCTCCATGTTGGATGAGGAAAGAAAAGGCCAGGCCTAAAGCAACTTCAAAATCAGTTTCGGAGAGTAAATCAATTGATTCCTGATCGTTTAAAATGTCAGAACAAATTTTTATAAGCTCGGCAATTGTTGGCTCTTCCAACTCTTCCACCCACTCAGGAATGTCAATGTTGCTCAAGCCAATGATCCCTGCAGTTATGAGGGCAGTTCTTAAAAATTTACGGCGTGATAATTTTTTTTCATTATCCATATTTTTTGTGAATATTTTCTAAACGTATATACTACTACATCAATACCAATTTTCTCTAAATCTTCTCGGACCGTGTATACTACACCATATGTCGAAACCACCATCCGCCGCAACTGTATCAGATTTTAAGAGATTCATGCATGTTGAAACACTTTTAGAAGAGCTTGAAAAACCTGAAGGTATTGAAGTCGAACAATTCACCCGTGATCATTTGGTGTTATTGAAAAATGCGATTGAACGATTTCAGAAAGAGCAACCAGAAAGATTGAAAGAGGGAGTGAAAAAATCCAGTTCCGGTTCAGGAAAATCTGAGACTACCAATCACAAAGTTCGATTAGATGAGTTTTTGAAATCAGTGATGACTCAAATTGGTGCTCTGGATTCTTCTCAAAGACCGGCCGATGTCTCATGAGAACATGGTGACGTTTTGAAAGTGATTGATCTTTTTTCCCGTAATGGCAATGATGTCGAAACGAAAATCTGCTCGCAGATTGTTTTCGTGTAAATATTCTGTAGCACCTTGAGCCATGCGAGTCAGTTTTTTATGATTAACCGAGATTGATCCCTCACCGTATGAGTCGCTGGTACGGGTTTTGACTTCCACAAAGACAACTACGCCATTTTTTTCAGCGATAATATCAATTTCTCCAGCGGATGAACGGTAATTACGGTCGAGGATTTTGTATTTTTTAGTTTCCAAATACTCTGTAGCAAGGTTTTCACCCTGACTTCCAAAAGTTTGGTTATGCGTTTTTCGCGATGGTGGCAGCTGTGACTTTTTGTTCACGGACTTTGTTGGCACTCTTTCCTATTCTATCTCGTAAATAGTAGAGTTTGGCTCGTCGAACTTCACCTTTTCGTTTGACTTGGATCTTGGAGATACTTGGGAGATCGACTGGGAAGATTTTCTCTACCCCGATGGCTCCACTTGCGATCTTGCGAACGGTAAATGATTTGTTTGATTCTCGATTTTGAACACTAATAACCACACCTTCGAAGATTTGGATGCGAGATTTGCTTCCTTCTTGGATGGATTGGTGAATCGCGATGGTGTCACCGACTTGAAAAGATTGATCTTTGTAGTTGAGATATTGAGACATATTTTTTAGATTCTATTGATTCAAATAACACATGCATATTGAAATTGAAGAACTCAACTGTCAAACGCAGAAGGATATTCTATCAAGAGGAGTGAAAATAAACAATATCCGTTCAATAAAGTGCATATTTCACCCTTATTATAGTGAAAAGAACTTACAGATAGTGTTTGAAAAGTGATACTAATCTGGTATACTAGCCCCTCAGTCGTTCGTATTAAGCGAATGCATCAGGAGTACTCTTATGAAAGCAAACATTCATCCACAATGGAATCATGAAGCCCAAGTCACTTGTGCTTGCGGTAGTGTATTTACCACCGGATCAAGTCAAGATACGATCTTAGTAGATATTTGTAGTAAATGTCATCCTTTCTTTACTGGTGAAATGAGATTTGTTGATGTCCAAGGTCGAGTTGATCGATTTAAGAATCGCCAACAAATTGCTGCACAACGTCAGACTACTAAAAAAGGTAAGAAATCTACTAGTGATCAAGTAAAAGAAGAAGCAAAAAGTCTCAAAGACATTTTGCAAGAAGAAAAGAAACGACTTGATGCTGTTAAAACAGAGTAATCGTTCACATTTCATTAAAGTGAGAATGCAATTGTTATACAATCCTATATAGAAGGATTATTTCTTCGAATCAAGAATATGGCAGACCTCACCCCTTTTCATGCCCAACTCGACTATCTCAAGCAAAAAATTGCCGAGAATGAGTTGCTATTGGGTGATCCTGATTTAGCAGAACTTGCCAAAGCTGAAATCACCAATCTTCATGAGCAAGAAGCATCGGTATTGCAAGCAATTCAAGATGTGGAACAACAGCAAAAAGAAGAATCAGGTGAAATGCCGATCAACTGTATCTTTGAATTCCGAGCTGGAACTGGTGGAGATGAAGCTAAGATTTGGATGAATGATCTGCTTCGAATGTATACCCGTTTTTGTGAAGCTGTTGGTTTAAAAATTGAGTATCTTGATGATATGGTCTTTAAAGTCAAAGGTCGTTTTCATCATAACGATCAAACCTATACCCCTTTTCAACTTTTCCAATATGAATCAGGAGTTCACCGAGTTCAGCGTGTCCCAGAAACTGAAGCTCAAGGCCGAGTACATACCTCAACGGCTTCGATAGCAGTTCTTCCTGAAGTCTCACCAAAATTGATTGAAATTAATCTTGGCGATCTCGAATGGAATTTTAGTCGAGCCGGTGGAGCTGGTGGTCAGAACGTCAACAAAGTAAATACTGCTGTGGAGTTGCACCACGTCCCAAGTGGAATAAAAGTTGAATCCCGTCGAGAGCGACATCAAGAACGCAATCGAGAAATTGCTTTAGAACTGCTTCGATCGATGTTGTGGGAAAAAGAAGAAGAAAAACGTTTGTCTGCCGAAGGATCTGCTCGATCAGCCATAGGTCGAAGTATGCGAGCAGAGAAAATCCGAACCTACAATTACCCTCAAAATCGAGTCACAGATCACAGAATAAATGTCTCTTGGTATAGTTTAAGCACCATAATGGAAGGTGATTTGACCCAATTACTGATGGAAATACAAGAAAAAATGACAGAAGAAACAGCTTAATTAACGCTGTCATCCTGAGCGATCAGGTACTCCTGACGGTCGAAGGATCCCTGTCACGGGAAAAAGCATTGATTTCAAGTTAAGATAAAATCTTCCCACTATTGCATGATATTGATGTAATGACACGAGAATAGCATCAATCAAGAAAAGGATTGGCTTTAGTATAAGCCGTGAGGCTAACAGAGATTCCTCGAATGTCTGGAGTACCAGACTGCTCGGAATGACAAACTTTGGTATTGCCTTGTTGCGTAAACTCAGGATGACAATCCTTAAGATAAAACCCCGAGAGGCTGTCAATTTTACTCAAAATGAGATAAAATACTAAATCTGGAATCTATCTTCACTGCCCTTCTGTTGGTTGCGAGAGGTTTCACTCATTTAATTCATTAAGATTTCTCGAAAAAAGGTATACTTTTTTGGAAACTACACGTAGAAAGTTTGTATGGAAATAGCAAAAATTCGTAACATCGCCATTATCGCTCACGTTGACCACGGAAAAACTACGTTGGTTGACGGGATGTTGAAGCAAACACATGTCTTCGCTGAACACATGGCTGAGATGCAAGCCACGACTATTCTCGATTCCAACGATTTGGAACGAGAACGCGGTGTGACCATTTTAGCTAAAAATACTGCGGTGTTTTGGAAAGACTACAAGATCAATATTCTTGATACTCCAGGTCACGCTGACTTTTCAGGTGAAGTGGAACGTACTTTGAATATGGCTGATGGCTGTATTTTATTGGTCGATGCTGCTGAAGGTGTTCTTTCTCAAACTCGATATGTATTGAATCTTGCTCTTCAACTTGGTATTAAACCGATTGTTTTGGTAAACAAAGTCGATCGAAAAGATCAACGAGCTCAGGAAGTGATTGAAGAAATCAATGATTTATTCCTCGATATTGTGGTCAATGATGATCAACTCGACTTCCCTATTTTGTACGGAATTGGTCGAGAAGGAGTTGTTGGAAAAGTTATCGAGCCTGGAGAAGAGCATCGTTTGAAAATTACCGATAGTACTGACCTGTCTCCTCTTTTTGAAACAATTGTTGAAAAAGTTCCCGCACCAAAAGTGTCCCGTGAAGGTGGCGCTCAAATTCAAATGACTACACTCGATTACGATAACTATCGTGGTCGATATGTTGTTGGTCGTTTGAACCGTGGTGTGATCAAACCAAAAGATACGTTAGTTTTCCTCAGACAAGGTAAAAAAGTTGGTTCAGCTCAAGTGGAAGACGTGTTTAGTTTCAGAGGATTAAAGAAAGAAGCCGTTCCTCAAGTCGAAGCCGGAGACATTATTGCATTGAGTGGAGTTGGTGATGCCAAAATTGGTGACACTTTGACTGCACCTGATGCTCAAGATCCTTTGCCAGAAATGGAAATCACTGAGCCAACCGTGCAAATGCAGTTCTCAGTTTCAGACTCCCCTTTTGTCGGAGATGATGGAAAGTATTCCACCTCTCGTCAAATTGGTGAGCGTTTGGAAAAAGAACTCGAAACCAATGTCAGTTTACGACTTGCTCCAGGACCTACTCCAGATGTATTTTTGGTCAAAGGTCGTGGTGAACTTCATCTCTCTATTTTGATTGAAACGATGCGACGCGAAGGATTTGAATTCTCTGTCTCTCGACCTGAAGTGGTTTTTAAAGAAGTAAATGGTGAACAGTATGAACCATGGGAAAAAGTAACGGTCGAAGTTCCAGAACAATATATTGGAACCATTACTAACCTGATGGGACAACGTAATGCTGAGTTGATCAACATGCACACCATGCAATCAGGTGTTCGTTTTGAATACAACATCTCAACTCGAAATTTAATTGGATTCCGCAGTGAACTTTTAACTAATACTTCTGGTATGGGTATCGTTCACTCAATTCCATTGGGTTACGATGTCAAAGGACCGGATGCTCCTTGGATGCGATCTGGAGTGATCATTTCTTCTGATACCGGACCAGTTTTGACCTACAGTTTACAAAAACTTCAAGAACGTGGAAAAACCTTTGTAGAGCCAGGTGAAAAAGTCTACGGCGGAATGATTGTTGGACAAAATGCGAAGAAAGAAGATATTGTCATGAATGCAACTCGAGGAAAGAAAGCAACCAATGTCCGTAGTAATGCTGATATTTTGGTTCGCTTGGATACAGTTGTTAAATTTTCACTTGAGCAATGTCTCAACTTTTTAGCTCCTGACGAACTTTTGGAAGTGACTCCTTTGAACTTGAGACTTCGAAAAAGAGATTTGAAAGTTGCGTTGAGATAATTAGCCTTAACAAAAATGTTAACGTTAGCTCAATTTGATTACGATCTTCCACCTGAAGTGATTGCTCAGTCTCCAGCTGATCCACGTGATTCCAGTAAATTGCTTGTTTTGAATAAAAACTCTGGTGACATTTCTCACCATATTTTTCGTGATCTCGTAGATCTTTTAACTCCCAATGACGTTTTGATCAGAAATAATACTAAGGTCTTTCCTGCTCGTATTTTTGGAAAAAAAACGACCGGTGGTCTAGTTGAAATTTTATTACTGAAACAAGTTCACATTAACTCTCAAGGAGATACCTGGGAAGTAATGACGAAACCTGGGTTAAAACCCGGCCAGAAAGTTCTATTTGAAGGTGGAAAGTTGGAAGGTGTTTGTACCGAAGTCACTCCCATGACACGATACATGCAGTTTAATGTATCAGCTTCAATATTTTGGCACTCGGTTCTTGAAGTGGGTCATACGCCAATTCCCCCATATATTGAATGGAATACGGATGATGAAGAAAAATTGCGTGAAATTTATCAAACTACTTACGCCAAGATTTCAGGTTCCGTCGCAGCTCCGACCGCTGGTTTACATTTTACTCAAGAATTAGACGACAAATTACAGGCAAAAGGAGTTGAGATTCTTGAAGTCACACTTCATGTGGGGATGGGAACATTTTTAACAGTCAAAACTGACAATATTCAAGATCATCAAATGCATGCTGAGTGGTTTGAAGTCAGTAAAGAGACGGCGGAACAATTGAATGCTTTCAAGAAACAAGGAAAAAGATTGATTGCTGTGGGAACGACCACCTTGAGAACTCTGGAATCGGTGGTTAACGAATCTGGAGAATTTTCTTCACAATTTGGAGAGACCAAGATTTTTATTTATCCACCGCACAAATTTCACAGTGTTGATGGTTTAATTACCAATTTTCATTTACCAAAGTCAACTCTATTAATGTTAATTTCAGCATTTGTGTCTTCTCCAAATACAGACAATGAATTTACTGATTTTGAAAAATCTTCAGTCGGAAAAGCCTATGAAGTTGCCAAAAAATCTGGCTACAAATTTTTCAGTTTTGGGGATGGAATGTTAATTCTTTAATTACATTCCGACTTGGTAGCGGATGAAGCGTTTGACTTCCATTTTTTCACCAATTTTTCCACTCAATTGTTGAACAAGATCATGGATGGTTTGAGAAGCATCTCGAACGTATTCTTGTTTCAAAAGTTCTTCCACGTTTTCAGGCATCATACTAGCGATATGAAGAGCAATTTCTCGGCCGAGTTTTTGGAATTCTTCATTACGAGCCACAAAATCGGTTTCACAACTCAATTCGACCATAACTGCAATTTTATTTGTCTGGTGAACGTAGGAGGCAATGATCCCTTCTTTCGCATCACGATCGGCTTTTTTAGCTGCTTTGACCAAGCCACGTTGCTTTACCCATTCGACTGCTTTGGTCATGTCACCCTTTGATTCTTCGAGTGCTTTTTTGGCGTCCATGACACCAGCACCGGTTGACTCACGAAGTTGTTTGATTTGATCCATTGAAATTGCCATATGTTCCTTTTTTTGTCATCCAGAGCTCTCTAGTGCATTCGCAAGAGGAGAAGGATCCCGTCGTTGGTTGGAATAGTTTATTGAGGAAGTATTATAACAATGAAATTCAAAAATGTCGTGCGAAGCCTGCAGGTACAAAAATTCTTACTTGAAGAGTGGAAACTGGAAGCTTCTCAGACTATTTCTGATCATCTACAGTTGGCCAGCCTTTTTGTTGTCTTCGTTCGTTTGATTGTCTTAAAATTTCTCCCGCATCTTGACTAATCTGTGCTCTATTCAAATTGGCATCCGCTGCTTGTTGTTCTATGGGAAGTACACCGCTATTGGTGACTGTTGGTGTTTCATGTTGGGAGCGAGGTTTTTGTGTCAGATCAGCGGTATTAATTTTAATATGCATCTCTGCTCGATTCATCACAGCTTCATCTGCTCTCACTTGATCCGTTATTTTTGAAGCTCTTTCTGTTAATTTATCTAAAACAATTCCCATACAATCTCCTTTTTAAGGTGTATTTAGAGTTATTTAAACCTTAATAATATAAAATGTCAAAAAAAACCTCCCATTTCTGGAAGGTTTTCTTTTTTATATTTTCACTTTTAAATTACTTCTTTGCAGCGACTCCAGCTTTGTAGGCTTCTCCGACTGCATGCACGATGTACTGAATACTGGAGACAGCATCGTCATTGGCTGGGATGACATAATCTACATTAGATGGATCATGATTGGTATCAACGAGAGCAACGATAGGGACACCGGCTTTGACAGCTTCGGTCAATGCAGTCTTCTCTCGACCAATGTCGACGAGGAATAACGCATCAGGGACTTTTTTCAAAGCAACAACTCCACCGAAGAATCGTTCGTGTCGTTCGGTTTTCTTGGCCATGTCGACACGTTCTTTTTTGGTGTAATGTAAAAATTTGCCTTCTTCCAAACCTTTTTTGATATCAAGCATTTCTTTCAGCGTTCGAGAAACTTGTTCCCAGTTTGATAAGAATCCACCGAGCCAGCGGTTGATAATGTACATAGCTCCAGATACTTCAGCTTCTTTTTTAACAATATCTTTAGCCTGGCGTTTGGTTCCGACGAAAACGATAGTTTTGCCAGATTTTCCAAGTTCGTAGACATATTGGCAAGCTTTTTCGAGTTGGGCTGCTGTTTTGATTAAGTCAAAAATGTGAACTCCACCACGTTTGTCGTAGATATACGGAGCCATTTTTGGATGCCAACGACGAGCTTGATGTCCGAAATGTGCACCTGTTTCCAAGAGTTCTTTGAGATCAAATTCAGGTTTGTAGACGCCATTAGCGCTGGTTGAAGCAACAGTCACCTCTGCTTTTGGTTGAGTAACTGGTTTGGCTTCAACTTTTTCCGGAGTTGTTGACACTGCTGGAGTAACCTCGACTTTAGGTTCCTCAACTTTTTTCTCAACTACTACTGGAGTAGGAGTTTCAGCAGGTTTTTCTGCAGGAGCCACTTTTTTAGTAGCTTTTTTTGGTGCTGTCTTCTTTTCAACAGCTGGTGTTTGTTCAACAGTGGTTTCTTTTTCCACTGCCTTAGTTGCCTTTTTTGGCATTTGAACCGCCTTTTTTCCGCTCATCCGTTCTATGTTTGTTCCCCGCCTTCACTGATTTTCAGTTATGGCGAGGCAAAGAAGGTGGTTATATCGGATGATGAGAGATTAAAATAAATAATTAAGTAAATAAATTTGTAATGACTATTCGTTTTGATTGGGATTCCTAAGTTTTCTTGATTGTCGTGCTAATCGTGTTACTTTAAATATTAAATCACTTTCTTCGGAAGGATCAATTATTTTTTGAGTGATATATTCACCAGAGTTTGTTAAGGTGTGTTGCGCACTTCTTGTGCCTTGGGAGTATTTTATTTCTGTAAACTCAGGTTTATCAGTAATTGTAAATACGCTCCCATTGGGATCTCTAATAGTTCGAAGTTCAGGTTTCTCTTGATCTTTAGTTGTAATATCTTCGACAAAACCCGTAGAAACTTTTCCACTTTCTGCATCTTTGATGAAATATTCAATTCTAGTTGACATGTTTTTTTAAATGACTTCTAACTCAGTGTTGAATAATAACATAACTCGAGGGAGTTCTCAAGAAGAGATATGATCGTCATCGGACCAACACCGCCTGGAACGGGCGTGAGAAAACTCACAACATTTTCCATACTTTCTCGGTCAACGTCAGGACGAGGTTCACCAACATCAATAACGATACTATTTGCACCTAATAATTGATCTGTAATAAGTTTTTCTTGGCCAGTCGCTGAAATAATCACTTTAAAATCCTTCAAACCTTTCTTTTGGTCAATCAATTCTTGGAGTTCTTTTTTTCCTAATAATTTCACCTGAGTGTTTCCACGATTCATCAACTCATAAAATAAAGGGAATCCCAACAAGTCACTTTTACCAATAATTGCTGTTGGTTGAGAAAAAATATCTATAGAAAGTTGTTGCCCAGCTTGCTCCAGTATTGATAACACTGCTTTACACGTCGCGGGTAGAACTCTGTGTTCTTGTTTCCAGGTATTATTCTTGATTGCTTTCAGAGTGTTCGGATGAAGTCCATCGACATCTTTCGATTCGGAGATATGAGATGTTAAATCCAGCCACCAGCTTGAATAATCAATCATTTGATTACTGAGTTGAGCGGATTCCCAAGTTTTTCGCATGGGTTTTTGAATAATAATGCCAGTAACATCAGGGTTTTGATTGGCTTTTTCGATTGCAAAGATCACTTTTTCAATCGAATCTTTCAGAGAAAAAGTATGAAGTTCATACTCAATTCCAATTCTTTCAGCTGTCTCCTGTTTCAAACGACTGTACAAGACACTCCCTGAATCTTCTTGAAAAAGAATGGCAACCACATGTGAGACTTTTCCCTGTTGAGCCAGTTGTTCGACTTGTTGTTGAAGTTCAGCTTCTTTGGTTTTAGCCAAAGCATAGCCATCAAATAAGATCATGAGGTCTATTGTATCCTATCTCGAGGGAAAAGATGAGAGTTACTGTGCCTGTCGGGGTTCTTCTTGAAAATGTACAGCACTCATTTCTCTCGTCTTGCTTTTATCTTGTATATCGAACCAATTACGAGTGATGATTGGATCCATCTCATCGTTGAAATGAGCCATATTTGCGCAAATATCAACACAACGTATAAGTTGTTCTAACCGCATCAATTTATCTTGGACAGCATCATCTTTTAGATCGTATTGAATAAAGTCGTTATGTGGCTCTCTGATAAACAAGTCAATAAAAGGTTTTGTCGTATTACGATATAGCCATTTTAAGAGAATTTGAGGTGGCACAAGCGTGCGAGCTTTTTTTGCTAAATTCACCAATTCTTGATCGTTTGAATTTTCAAATATCTGAATTGCTGATTCGGACTTCAATGAATCCTGATATTGTTTTCTCCAAAAAAGGTAGTCAAGAAGAATTTTTGATGAAAGATCAAATGTTTCTTTTAGCCCCGAAGCATGCTTCTCATTAAGCAGTGAAAAGATTTCGTCGCTGAAAAGATCTTGAAATCCACCCGCTTTGCGTTTGTCGTACAAGGTTTTTACTATCTTGTTAAAAAATTGCCATTCAGATCGTTCAAGCTTGCGTGCCGTATGGGTCAACATATCCATGGCAAATTGGTGAGTTCTCCATTTGAAGGCATAATGAGTCCCATTCTCAATCACGAACAAAGGCACATCAGCTGGCAAAGATAACAAAGTCTGTTTAGTATTTACCATACGGTCCTTATTCAGTAGACCATCAGCTGAAACAATAAATTCATTATGTCTGACTGGGGCATTGGGAAGATTTTCCTCTGAAAAAGCTTTACTGATTTCTTTGTCCTGAATAAAAAGATCGAAGTTCGAGCCAACTGCTGTGAAAGTGGCAGCTTCGGTATCTTCAGCCGCTTGCTCTTGATGGGCTTTCGCTCTTTTTTTTATTTTTTCACCTCTCAATAATTGAAATTCGGAAAGAAGAGTGCCGACAAGAGCCTCAGGATATTTATAAATCGGTTTTAAAACTTTAGTTTGTTCAGTTAAAATATTTTTGAGTGTTAAAGATCCACCACTAACAAGTAGTGCTGAGACATTTTGTAATATTTGCTCAAGATAGCTAATATCTTCGTTAGATAGTTCAGCATTTGACCAATGATGCGTATTATGAATCACCTTATTTTTGGAATCGACGTTTCTATCTTCTGAAGATTCTCCAATAATTGCAGGGTGGAACATCCCAAAAACAAACTTTATTTTTGACCCTCTTTGAATTTGGTTTCTAAGATTAGTTAAAATATGCAGTAAAGCGCCACCACCCATTGAGTGTCCCATAAAAGTAATAGTTCGATCGTGTAGGTCTTGAGCGATAGTGCGACGATTGGTGTCTGTTTTTTTAAATTGGTGAGCTAATCCGAGGCTTGAAATTAATATTGATAAATCTTGAGCGTAATCCATTGGTCCAAAACCATTTTCCATCGAAACTTTATTGGTGAAATCATCGAGACCTTGAACTGCGAGTGAAACTGCTGATTCACGTTCTGCAGTAGTCAAATTTGCAAAAAAAGCTTCGGATAAGTCTGTCTCAATTTCAGGCTCAAGACTTCTGATCATGTCCCAAGAGCCTGTCCAGCCGTGAACGCTGATAGCAATATTGGTAGCATCGATAATTTTTTGTTGGAGTAGTTTGAAGTCTACTTTGAAAATTTCCTGAGCTGATCGCTGATCATCTTTTCCGATTGGAAAGTCATAGCTAATAACTGCATCATTTCTTCTGCTCAACTCTCTGTACTTTTTCGGCATGACTCTACGCTGAAGTTCGGAGTCAAACATGAGCTCATTTAATATTGCTTCAGAAAAACCCGCATTCTTTCCTGCGAGATAAAACATCTGACTCGCTTTAAATGTGATTTCAAGAATCCTTGGAGATTCGTAATTGAGTAAATGCTCTGATGAATCAAGATTACTTCTGTTAACAGATTCAGAAATATTCAGGCTGATTTCGGGTAAATCTGGGGTGAGATATTCTGCCTTCGCTAATATCTCTCCCATTTTGTTTATTTTTTCTAATAGCTCTTTTTCTTTTGGATCTTCTTCAGTTTGGTAATTTTCAATTTTGCTTGAAAGAGCCAGTACTGTTAACGGTGTAGTAACTTCATTGTCGACTTTTTTTCCATAAAAACCTAAATGTGCAAGAAGTACAGGGATTTTTTGGAAATAATATCCTTTATTGAAGTTGAGGGCGACTTTTCTCTCTTGTTGAGAAAGATCATACTTTTCAGTAAATGAACTAACAGTCGCAAGTTTAGGAAGTTGTGGAGAAGCTTCAGTTTGAGTGATGGCAACCATTTCTTTTTATTCCACTAACTTTTTTAGTATGTCTACATTTTGCTTGTCTGGACCTTCGTTGTCAAAGCCTGGAACTTCCAGAATTAGCGGGATATTTTGAACTTGCTCAAGATTGAGAAAATGTTTGAAGTCTTCCATTGGGATATTTCCTTCACCCAAATTGGCATGACGATCTCGTCCAGAATCGAACTCATCTTTACTATCATTGACGTGAATACAGTGAAGTGTTGACCACAGATCGAGTTTAGTGATTTCTTGATCAAGAACCTTACCTCGCTCCCCATTTGTCATGTTCTCATTCTTCGAACCTGACGTCTTTCCCTCTTCCCCCTTCGCTCTTGATATTTCGTCTTGATCATTAGTCAAGACTTCATTCAGGTTGCTTCGACGGACAGAGAAAGAAGGGAAGGAAGAAGTTGGAGAGAGTACAAATCCGGCAGCATGAGCGTGACAAGTATCTATGCACCAGCCCAATCGGGGTGAATTTACCTGATCTAGGAGCCAGCGAATTTCATTTAGATCACTACAGAGCTTGCCATTTTGACCGGCTGAATTTTCAATCAAAAAAGTGGAATCTTCTGGGGTTTTTTCTAAAATAGTTGAAACTGCTGTAGCCACCTGATCTTTGACCGCTTCCCAACCTCGACCGGTGTGACTTCCTAAATGGACAACCACTCCTGCCCCTTTGATCAAGCTATCGAAAGTCAATTCGTAGATTAAAGCATTGATCGATTTTTGAACATTCTCCGGTTTGTCTGACGCCAGATTGATCAGATACAAAGCATGTGTAATCACTTGATTCACTTTCAACATTTTTTGAGTAGAAAAAAACTTGACTGTATCGATCGCTTCCAATTTTGGTTTAGCCCAGACACGTGGACTTCCAGAAAATATTTGCAAGGTATTGCATCCAATTTCCGCGACTCGTTCCACTGCTTTAAAGTGTCCGCCAGCGGCTGAGACATGAGCACCGATTTTTCTGTTTGTCATATTTATTGAGTTTCCTGAGGTAATAGTTTTCTGGCTTTCGCTAATTCGATAATGTACTCAGGCAAAATATTTGGTTGAAACCTGCTTACCTCTACTGGGTCACCATTTTCATCGATAAAAAAACTGGAGATATCACTACCTTGCAGTTGCCATCTTTTGATAAAAGCTTCCAGTTCAGCATCAAAATCATTTAAGAGTTGCGGTTGACCTTCAATTGGAGTTTTTGGCATATTTTTTTCTTTCAATAAATTACCAAGTAAATAATGGGAATTGGCTTGTCATTGTGATTACTTCTTCTCGAATTTTTAACAGTCCAGAATCGGTAGCCATTTTTTGCTTGAATTTCTGTAAAAATTCTCCGCGAGCTCCAAGCTCAACTGGAAGTTCATATTCTTTTACATATTCCACAACTTGAACAATCCACTCACCAATCTTCTGCATTTCGGCTTCCTTCATACCTCGGGTAGTGACTAAAGGAGTTCCAAGTCGAAGTCCTGATGGGTAAAACGGAGATACGGGTTCATTCGGAATGGTATTTTTATTGGCATAGATTCCGGCCACATCCAATGCAAATGCGACCTGAGTTCCTAACCCAAATCCTTGAGGTGAAAGATCAACCACCATTAGATGGGTTTCTGTTCCATCACCGACCAATTTGAGACCATGACTCATTAATGTGGATGACAGTACCTGAGCATTTTTACGAATTTGTTGAGCATATGTATTAAACTCTGGTCGTGAAGCTTCTTCCGCGGCAACTGCAATTCCAGCGGTCGTAGCATTGTGTGGTCCACCTTGAAGTCCGGGGAAAACAGCAGCATCAATCCGTTGTCCAAGTTTTAAATCTCGGTTAAGTCCATTTTGGGTGACGAGAATCATTGCGCCGCGCGGTCCACGGAAGGTTTTGTGAGTGGTAGACATAATCACGTCAGCATACGGAACGGGACTCATGTGTTCTCCACCAATCACCAATCCGGTAATATGGGAAATATCTGCGACGAGCCAAGCTCCGACGTCGTCAGCAATTTCTCTAAACTTTTTAAAATCGAGCTCAAAAGGATACGCGGTATTGCCGGCAATGATCACTTTTGGTTGATGAGCTTTTGCCAGTTCGCTCAGTTGTCCGAAATCTATTCGGGCATTGGCATCCAAGCCATATTGGACCGAATTAAAGAATTTTCCAGAAAAAGTGACTTTCGGATGACCATGAGTTAAGTGTCCACCGGAAGAAAGTGCCAATCCCATAAAGGTTTCACCGGGTTGAAGCAATGCAAACAAAATTGCAGAATTCGCAGGAGAACCAGAATATGGTTGGACATTTACATGAGGCACGCCGAAGAGCTTTTTTATTCTTTCTTGAGCCAGGATTTCAATAGGATCAATAAATTGGTTTCCTTCGTAATATCTTTTATTCGGGTAACCTTCGGAATATTTATTTGATAAACAAGAAGACAGGACCTGAGAAACTTCTGGTGAAGTAGCATTTTCTGAAGGGATCAGACCAATGCAGTCTTTTTGGCGTTGTTCTTCTTGGGTTATTAAATCGAAAATTGGATCAATCATAGGAATGGAATGTAGTTGTTACTAAGTAGTATAAGGAAAAAAAGGACACGAACAAGCAGAAGTGCTTAGTTGGTCGAACGGGCGATGGCGAAAGGATATGAAGATTTGATCATGGTTGGATTATCAGTGGTAAGAGTTTTAGTTTCTAGTTTGCTCGTTTATAGCATGAAAAAATGTTATCTGTCCGCTACCAAAATCATATGCCAATAGTAGTGAAATACTCTCTGAGTACAGTATTTGATGGATTTGTTGCCAACATTGAGCATATATCTCTTTGGCGTCGACTACCCTTCCATCTGGTAAAGCTAACTCTGAAAACCAAATACCTTTGGGTTTTAAAATAATTAGATGCGTTAAAAACTGGTAATCAGACCAAGTAAGTGATCTTAGTTCTTGATTTGAATCAACTGGTACGCCAATTTGTTCTGTAGCAACCACAGGTGTATAAAAAAACCATCTCTATTGTGAGATGGTTTTAGTGTAAAGTAATTTTTTTTTGAAATCTATACTAAATTTATTGAATTCTTCTGGCATTGTGAAGGAAAATACTATTTGCATCAAAATCTAACTCAAAGTCATCAAATTCAATTCCCTTTTCTCTGAGGGCTACTGTTAATGCCTGTCTCTGTTGTTCAATTAAAAGTGAAACTGGTCCCCATATTTTTCTATCAAGATTAAGCCCAATACGATCTATTCGTCGCGATGCTGCAAACAAAGTTGCCAAATCTACTATGTTGTTTTCCATACTTCCCCCTTTCAGGTAATAATTTGGAAAAGAAAAAATGAATTATAGACCTGGTGAAGACCAGATACAAGGATTTAGGAAAATTAAAATGATTTAGGATTTTTGAAGGAAGAATTCGACCTCGTTTTGAGGGATACCAATATCAATCAATTGTTCTTTAATTTTTTCTACTGAATCACCTTTTTCTGACCACATTTTTTGAAGGGTTTCGATCGTTTCACGAATTTCATGAGGAAAAATGATCCAGGCTGTGGTTTCTTTGACAAAAAAATCTGGTTTAATCTTGGACTTCGGTTTCATGAACCAAGTGGCTGTTTGAATTGATTTTGCTCCATGATACTGAAGATATTTGATTGCTAATTCCAGCGTTTCTCCACTGTCTGCCACATCATCCACTATCAAAATTCTTTCGTCACGAATGCTGACAGGAAGGCTTTGGGTGATGACGGGAGTTTTCGCAGTTTGATCAATCCCAGTATAAAACTCAATTTGAATGGAGCTGACTTCTTCGACTTTGACATAATCCACTAACGAACGAGACAGAGTTAATCCGCCTTTTGCCAATGCCACAATACGATCAAATTTTTGACCTGATTCGAGAATTTTTTGAGATAAAGTAAAAATGTCTTCACCAAATTGAGACCATGAACAGTATTCGTATTGGGTATTGTGGAGGGTAATGGTTTGCAGTGATGGCATAGTTGGTTAAATTGTTTATTTTCTCCACAAAGAGAGAGAAAAATGACTTAATTATGTTCTTCACCTATTTAGTCGCTGCTTTCAAAAATTCAATGAAAATTGGATGTGGTGATAACGGACGAGATTTGTATTCAGGATGAGCTTGGGTGGCAATAAAGAAAGGGTGAAGTTTCTTGGGTAACTCAATCATTTCGACGAAAAAGTCATCAGGAGAAGTTCCACTAAAAATAAATCCTTTGTCTTCTAATTGTTTGCGATATTCATTATTAAACTCATATCGATGTCGATGACGCTCTGAAATTAAATTTTCTTTTTCGTCTTTAAATGCTTTATGTTTTTTATAAATATCAAACATTAAGGTACCTTTTTTCAACACACAGTCATATGCACCAAGTCGCATACTTGCCCCATCACCTTTGATGCGTTGGTAATGAGAATCAAAAGGAATAGCGTGGATGATAGGATGAGGTGTTTGTGGATCAACTTCTTGAGTATTTGCATCCTTCAAACCAACCACATTGCGTGCGAACTCAATGGCTGCCAACTGCATTCCATAACATAACCCAAGATACGGAATTTTATTTTCTCGGGCATACTGAATTGCTGAAATCTTTCCTTCCACACCTCGATCTCCCCAACCAATGGGAACGATAATGGCATCAACAGCTTTAAGATTTTTCAGTGCTTTTGGATCTTTTTTCTCCAACTGTTGTGCATTAATAAAATTGAGCTCAAGTTCAACTCCATTGTTCCAACTTGCATGTTTCAACGCTTCAACTAAAGAATGGTAGGAATCGGTTAATTCATAATCACCAGTGGCAATATATTTAGCAATAATTCCAACTGAAACTTTCTTGTCTTTCGGAGCATTAATTTTTTCAAGCAACTCTCGCCAAGGTTTGAAACTGCCATTCAAGTGTTCACTTTTTAATCCGAGTTTCTTCAGTACGAGTTCATCAAATTTTTGTTCTTGAAAAATAGCAGGAAGTTCATAGGTGTACTTCACATCAGGATTTGAAATGACGTCTTCTTTATCCAAGTTGCAATAGAATGCAACTTTTTCTTTTCGCTTTTCATCGATTACATCTTCCGCTCGACCCACAATAAAATCAGGTTGAATACCCATGGAGTTCAATAATTTGACTGAAAGTTGGGTAGGTTTTGATTTCAATTCACTAATATGTGCAGGTTTTGGAAAATAGGTAACATGGACATGAATGACATCTTGTGGCCAACGCATTTTCATCATGCGATAGGCTTCATAATAGACAGAGTTCTGATATTCTCCAGCAGTTCCACCTAATTCAACCAGCAGTATGTCAAACCCCTCAGCCGCTTTTTTAATTCTGCGAATGATTTCTTCCGGAATATATGGAATGGCATCCACGGTTGCACCATTGAAATTTAAATTCTTGGTATCCTCAATCACTTTGGAATAGATCTGACCCATGGTGGTGAAGTTACGCTCGCCAACGTTTACATCTAAAAATCGTTCGTATGAACCAAGATCGAGATCTGCTTCGAGCCCATCTTCACACAAAAAAGCATCCCCATGTTCAATAGGGTTAATATTTCCAGAATCAATATTGAGATAATTTTCACACTTAAGATTAGTGACGGAGTAACCGTGTGCTTTCAACAGTACACCCAATGATGCAGCAGTAATACCTTTTCCGAGGCCAGAAAGAACTCCTCCTGAGATGAAAATGTATTTTGACGTTAAAGAAGTGGTACGGGGGCCATGATTGCTCATGGAATTTGATTATAAAGTGGTAAGTGCATCTCGTCTATAAGAAGGTTTAAACCCACAACATGTTGGGGATTGTCAAGCATTGTTTTTTTCGCTCCTCAAGCTTACTGCTGTAAAAGTGCTTGAACTTGTTTCTCTATGTTTGGGTTCCAGTCGACACCGTATGGAAGAACGATCCGTTGTGCTTCTCCACCATTGGGAATTGATAAAATTACCTGATGTTCTCCCGGAATTGATTTCAGCAACTTTCCTAATGCCTGAAGTGTCGCTTTATCTGTTTTTCGGGGAATGAAAATTTCATGGCGTAAGGCTTTTGGAACGGCTTCAAGCATACTTTCTTCAGGAATTGAAATATGCTCGGCTACGAGTTGTAATTCCTCCTCTCGTACATCGACCTTGGCTTTCATGACCAGCACCGTATCGTTTTTCATAAACGTAGCGTGAAGTGCAAAGAGTTTGGGAAAAACCACAAATGGAATTTCACCCGTTTCATCGTGCATCGTTCCAAAACACATTTTTTCTTGCTTCGTTTTAGTCAAAACTTCCCGAACGCCATTGATATATCCTCCAAATACAAATGTCTGACCTTTATGCACGACAGCATCAAGTTCTTCAATCCGTTTATTTGCCCGCTGAGAAACATTTTTTAATGCACGACCGAGTGGATGATCAGTTAAATACAGCCCCAGAAGTTCTTTTTCAAATGAAAGTAATTCCTGTTTGGGATACTCTTCAATTTGGGCAAAGGTATCTTTTACTTCCGCAATATTTTGTTCTTCTCCACTAAAAAGCGAGTCCTGGCCTTCAATGTCGGATTGGAATTGTGTAGCTTTTGCTCGAATCTCTTCGAGTTGTTGGAGCATAGATGCCCGAGTAGCGAACCGGTCATACGCTCCGACTTTGATCAAACTTTCGAGCACTTTTTTATTTACTTTTCTTCCTTCAGTTCTCATCAAAAATTCCGTAAACGATCCAAACTCTTTATCCGCTCGTCTTTCAATAATATGTTCGACTGCTGCAGTCCCAACATTTTTAATTGCGGAAAAGCCGAACCGAATTGCATAGCCATTCATGGAATCTTTATTTTTCTCAATCGTGAAATTTTTTACTGACGCATTAATGTCCGGAGGAAGAATAATGATACCTAAATCACGACATTCACGAATTCCTTGTTCGATTTTTTGTTCTCGACTAATACTAGTGGAACTAGATTCAATCGATAACATGGCGCACATGTATTCAACCGGGAAATTGGCTTTCAAGTATGCAGTTTGATACGAGATCATGGCGTAGCTGGCACTGTGAGCTTTTCCGAATCCGTAGCCGGCAAATTTTTCAATAAATCCCCAGACAATATCAATCGTTTGCTGATCGTATCCAAGTTTAGTTGCCCCATCAGTAAACTTCTTTTTTTCTTGCAACATGATCTCTAGTTTTTTCTTTCCAATGGCTCGTCGAAGCTCATCCGCTTGTCCAAGTGAGTAACCCGCCATCACGTTGGCAACTTGGAGACATTGTTCTTGGTACAGCAAAATTCCATATGTGTCTTTGAGTACAGGAATCAAATCAGGATGTGGATACTTAATTTTGTCCGGCTCCATTTTCCCTGCCACAAAGTCATCGATCAGGTCCATCGGACCCGGACGATATAAGGCGACCATAGCGGTTAGATCTGAGAAAACGGACGGCTTCAGATTTTTTGCCAACTTTCGCATGCCCCCAGATTCCATTTGAAAAACACCAGTGGTTTTTCCTTGGGCGATCATGGCATAGACTTTGGGATCATCGAGAGGGATGGATTGAAAATCAATTTCTTTCTGTTGGGTTTGGCGAATGATTTTGATGGCTTCTTCAATGATGGACAAGTTTCTCAAGCCCAGAAAGTCCATCTTCATCAATCCGATTGCTTCCGGAGAAACGTTTAAATCCAGTACTTTCATGTCGTACTGAGTGACGATCTTTCCACTTTTATTATCTTTCTGAATCGGAGCATACTCGACCAGTGGTTTATCCGCGATGATCACACCAGCCGCATGAACACTTGTATGACGGGCATTACTTTCGACACCCATAGCTAAATCGATAAGTTGCTTGAAACGAGGTTGTTCATAGTACGAGACAAGTTCAGGTACCTGTTTCAATGCGTCAGCAATATGAACTGTATGGCCTTGATATGGTTCAGGAATGAGTTTGGCAATTCGATCTGCGTCTTCGTATGTAAATCCAAGGACACGTCCAATATCACGAATGGCAGCTTTACTCTCCATGCGTCCAAATGTAATAATTTGCGCAACTTTATCGGCCCCATATTTTTGAGTCACATACTGAATGACTTCTTCGCGACGAGTATCAGCAAAATCGATATCAATATCAGGAGTCGACGCACGTTCAGGATTCATGAACCGCTCAAATGGAAGATCGTGAACAATCGGATCAATCGAAGTGATATTTAAAGAGTACGACAAGAGCGATCCTGCAGCACTTCCTCTTCCAGGACCAACCGCAATTTCTTGTTTCTTCGCCCAATTTACAAAATCTTGTACGATCAAAAAGTAGGTTAAATATCCTTTGGAAGAAATCACTTGGATTTCGTAGTTCAAACGTTTGGCAATTTTGAGAATCGGATCTTTTTCCTCTGTCATCTCAGCCCATGGAATACCCACCGCTGTATCTTTGTGAACACTTATTCCTGGATAGAGTTTTTCCAATCGTTCGAACGCAATTTTTCGAACATAGGATTCCGTAGTTTCTCCTTCGGGAATGTCATAAATTGGGAAAATAATACTCCCGAGTGGAATTTCTACATTACATTGTTCAGCAATTTTCACGGTGTTTTCAATCGCATCGGGATACTCTTGAAATGCTGCCATCATCTCTTCATTGGATTTCAGATAATAATCTGTTCCCGTCATTTTCATTCGATTGGTGTCTGAAACGAGTTTACGAGTTTGGACACAGAGTAGTGCATCCTGAGCTGCCGCATCTTCCGGCTTAATATAATGACTATCATTGGTTGCCACTAAAGGTAAGCCGAGTTCACGTGACAATCGGATGAGGGTTTTGGTTAATTCTTTTAATTCAGGAATGGCTTCGTGACTTTGAATTTCAATGTAAAAACGGCCAGGAAATTTTTCGGCATACAACTTCATCTTTGCTTTGGCTTCATCTTCTTTTTTATCCATTATTAATTGATTAAAAAGACTGCCCATACATCCACTTGTTGCGATCACCCCATCACTATGTTGAAACAAACTTTCTTCATCAATTCGGGGTTTATATGAAAAACCTTCAAGATGTGCCAAACTTGTCAACTTCATCAAGTTTTTATAGCCACTTAAGTTCTGTGCAAGAAGCGTGATATGGAATTGGTCACTACCCATTTTGGCTTGCTTGTCAAATCGAGAATTCTTTGCTAAATACGCTTCAAGTCCGATGATCGGTTTTATTCCTGCGGCACGAGCTTTGTTATAAAAATGCACTGAGCCATACATGGCGCCATGATCCGTGAGTGCCACAGCGGACTGACCTAGTGCTTTGACTCGGTTGATCATGTCAGGAATTTTACTCAGTCCATCGAGAAGTGAGTATTCAGAGTGATTGTGAAGGTGGACAAAGGACATAGTAAAGAGTTCATTGGATGATAGCAAAAAAGAAGACTTTTAACAGCTAAGGCGAATCTTGCTTAGGAATTTAATGCCTGCTGAAGCTTGGAGTTAATAAGTTTTGGATCAGCCTTTTTCCCGATTTGTTTCATGACTTGTCCCATGAGGAATCCGATGATCTGGACTTTGCCGGCTTTATAGTTATTCACGGCGTCCACTTCTCTACTTAAAACAGCTTCTATAGCTTTAGAAATCTCATCTTCAGAAACATCGTCAGTTTTGGTTAACGCTTGAAAGGCTGAAATAATTTCTTCTGGTTTAGTGTTTTCATCAACTTTTATTTTTTTATTCACCCAAGCATTTGCAACTGAGTTAACCGGCAGTTTTTGTTCAAACGTTGTTGAAAAAATAGAATCGGCTTGCTGAGCAAGTGTAGGTGTTTCTGTGAGAACAACAGCATATTTTGATTCGACTTCATACTCAATTTTCCAGCGAGAAATAATTGCATCGGGCAACTCTGGTAATTCTTCACGCCATTGTTCAATTTGTTCATCTGTGAATTGAATTGGTGGAAGATCTGGATCAGGAAAGTAGCGATAATCTTCGGCATTTTCTTTACTTCGCTGAGAGAAAGTAGAGTTACTATCTTCATCCCAACCACGAGTTTCCTGCTTTGGGGTTTCACCTTTATCTAACATTTCTTGATGACGACTAATTTCAAAATTAACTGCTTTTTCCAAGTATGAAAAGGAGTTAATATTTTTCACTTCGACTTTGTAGTTAGGGAGTTTAAATTCCTCACCCTCATTTGGTTTATCCGCTAAAGAGATGTTAGCTTCCAAGCGCATGCTTCCTTGCTCCATATCACAATCGGAAATATCTAAGAATCGAATGATCTGACGAAGTTTTTTTGCATACGATTTAGCGTGTGCAGCAGAATGAATGTCTGGTTCTGTGACGATTTCAATTAACGGGACACCACATCGATTGAAATCTATTAAACTAACTTTTTTGCCATCGATTGTTTTATGTTGGAGTTTTCCAGTATCTTCTTCAAGATGAATGCGGTGAATTCGAACGGGTCCTTCATCTGTTTCTAAAACACCATCATGACAAAATGGAATGTCGTACTGACTGATCTGATACCCTTTTGCTAAATCTGGATAGAAATAGTTTTTACGATCAAATTTGGAGAAAAGATTAATTTTACATCCTAGAGCTAATCCGAGTTTGATTGTCCATTCGACTGCCTTTTTATTGGCCACTGGCAATCCACCTGGCATTCCCAGACAAACAGGACATGTGTAAATATTTGGCTTGTTTGCGTGAAAAGGATCATTCTTACATCCACAAAACATTTTAGACGCTGTTTTTAGCTCAGCATGCACTTCCATGCCGATGACTGGAAAGTATCTAGTTGATTGATCTATTATTTTTGACATGATTAAAAAAATGTCTCTGTTCCATTAATATCACTGATTATAATTGGACCTATTTTTTCTCGTTCATTTTTATAAATCTCAATATCTTTATGAATTCCAGGTACTTTTATTAACTGAAGTGCCTCATTAACATCAGCCCATTTATATTGATAATGTTCATCTGAAATTTTCACTTCTTTTTGGTCAGTCTCACAAATAAAAGTAAATCCATATACCTCGGTATCCTCATGCTTTTCACCTCGAAAAATATGCCAAACTCTTTGGAGTTTTTTCACTTTCACATTTTCTAAACCAGTTTCTTCAAAAATCTCTCGTTTAAGTGCATCTGTCAAATCTTCGAACTGATCAATTCGACCATACATGACTTCCCATTCACCTTCATGAATACCAGCTTTGTCTGATCGTTGAGTTAAAAGTATTTTATTTGTGCCTTTCAACTCAATAATTGCACCAACTGCAACCATGAACGAGCCAATTTTCTTATCTCTATTTCTCATTTTTTCTCCACGTATTCCAACCAGTATTTTTTTCAAATGCATCTGCCACTTGGATAACAACTTCTTCACCCCACATCGGGCCCATGATATCCAACCCTAAGTATAAATTGGTTTTTTCATCTCGATAACAAGGCACGTTTGCTGCAGGTAATCCGACTAATGAGCTTGCTTCAAGCAACATATCTTCAAGCTCACCAAACATGGAAGCACCTTCAGTTGCACCAATTTTTTTGGCATAGCCAGGTGAAGTTGGAGCAACTAATACGTCATATTTTTCAAATAAACGAGCAAAGTCTTGAATGTAAAGACTGCGAACTTGCTGAGCACGATTATAGTATTGATCTGCGTAGCCTTTACTTAACGTATACGTACCAAGCATGATTCGACGTTTGGCTTCATCACCAAAGTGAGAGCGATTTTCTCCATATCGAATGCCATCGTAGCGAGCGAGGTTACTACTGACTTCTCCACGCTGAACAATTGTATAGACTCCGATTGAATGATGGGGATCCATGGCTTGAACATATTCAACTTGTGCTCCCAACTTCTCGAAGACTTTGAGTTGTTCATCATAAATTGATTTCAGAGATTGAAGTTCAGGAATGTCTAAATAGACCACGCCAATTTTTTTACCTTTGATTGATTTATTTAAAGACTGAGTAAAATCAGGAACACTTTTATTTGATGAAGTGCCATCGTATTTATCGTGACCAGCGATGTGGTTTAACAAAATTGCACAGTCTTCGATGGTTTTTCCAATTGGTCCAGGTGAATCTGTGGATGAAGCCATCGATACTACTCCAGCTCGACTGACTCGACCATAAGTTGGTTTTAATCCCACAGTTCCGCACCAAGCAGCAGGTTGTCGTATAGATCCGGCCGTTTCAGATCCAATGGCGGCAATACACATTTCAGCAGCCACAGCAGCAGCACTGCCACCTGAAGAGCCACCTGGTAAATGCTCAGGATTTCTAGGATTTAATGTTCGTCCGTACTGTGAGGTTTCAGTAGAAGAACCATGCGCCCAGGCATCCAAGTTTGTTTTTCCTATTACTAAAGCACCCGCGTCTTTCAGTTTCTGAGTAACGGTGGATTCATACTGTGGAATAAAGTTATCAAGAACGGTAGAAGAAGCAGTAGTACGTAAACCTTTTGTTAAAAAGTTATCTTTGATCGCTAAAGGAGCTCCGGCTAAGGGAGTTGCGACATCACTTTTTTTGGCTTGTTCAATGGGGAGATCAGCTAGAGTTAAGTACACATTCAATTCATCATTTTTCTTTTCAATCACATCTAAAATATCTTCCACCACTTCTTCCGAGGAAAATTTCTTAGACTGAATTCCATCCAGGTATTGTTTGAGGGTTAAAGTATTAAGTGACATTGTTTATTCCTGATCCAAAATTTGATTGACTACAAAGTAGCCATTCCATGAATGCTTCGTATTCGCGAGTGCTTCTTCTTGGGAAAAGGTTCTTTCTGTATCGACAACATCTTCGCGAAGAACATTTGTTAAACCTGTAACTTGATGGGTAGGCTGGACATTTTTAATATCAACTTGTTGGAGATCATTGATCGTTTCCAAGGTTTCATCAAAAGCTTTCGCTAATTTTTCTTCCTCTTCTGTGTTCTTCTTTAAAATAACTTTCAAGATAATATAATTCATCTAGAATTGATGAGAATAAAATATAATAATTCTTTGGTGATAATGAACCAGACTTTAACTCAGCCAACATTATTGAACTTTCCTTAAGTGCAAGTCGTAAATTGTTATTTTCAATTGCCTTTGATAAATGAAAAGCT
>CAYOQI010000010.1:29791-38892 GCA_964406075.1 uncultured Pseudomonadales bacterium | reverse complement strand
TGCTTCGTGAACGGCTCAGAACAATCAAGAAACAATTAGGTGAAGTTGATGATGAAGAAAAAGAGTTTGAAGGAATAGCTGAGCAAATTAAGAAAGCTCACTTTCCGAAGGATGTTCAAGAAAAAGTTGATCGAGAGTTCAAACGCTTAATGAAAATGTCGATCAATAATCCTGAAATTGGATACATTCGGTCGTGGTTAGAAACAGTACTGGATCTGCCTTGGAATAGTCGAAGTCGTGGAACACTTTCCATGAAAAAAGCCCAGAAGATTTTAGACAAAAATCATTACGGTTTGAAAGAAGTTAAAGATCGTATCCTTGAGTATCTGGCAGTGCTTCAACTGAAGGCAAAATCAACCGAAAAGAAAAATCGTCAAATTCCCACAATTCTCTGTTTTGTCGGTGCCCCTGGTGTAGGTAAAACAAGTATTGGTCGTTCCATCGCGGAAGCAATGGGTCGAGAATTTGTTAAAATTTCTTTAGGTGGAATTCGAGATGAAGCGGAAATTCGTGGACATCGACGGACGTACGTTGGTGCAATGCCGGGACGAATCATTGCTGGAATGCAAAGTGCGAAAAAGAAAAATCCTGTATTTATGCTCGATGAGATAGATAAAGTTGGATTGGATTACCGAGGTGATCCATCAGCTGCTTTGTTGGAAGCGCTTGATCCTGAGCAAAACACTCAATTTTCAGATCATTATCTCGAAGTGCCTTTTGATTTATCTGAAGTGTTATTCATTACGACAGCCAATACATTAAGTACCATTCCCCCCGCTTTGCGGGATCGATTAGAAATTATTGAGTATTCTGGCTACACAGAAGAAGAGAAATTTCATATCGTGAAGCAACATCTTACCTCAAAAGTTTTACACACGAATGGTTTGAATGAATCAAACTTTAAATTATCGGATGAATCAATATCGTTCCTGATTCGCTACTACACTCGTGAAGCCGGTGTTCGTGAATTAGAAAGACAAATTGGGAAAATTTGCCGAAAATTTGCTCGAGCAATAGCGGAAAATCAACCCTTAGATAAAGTGATAAAACCCAAGCAAGTTCAGCAATTACTCGGTCCGAAAAAATATTCACACAATTTAGCTGAGGAAAAAGATGAAATTGGATTGGCAACAGGTTTGGCTTGGACCAGTGTTGGTGGAGATGTGTTATTCATTGAAGTTGGTCTCACCCCAGGTAAAGGAAGAGTCCAATTAACCGGAAAACTGGGTGATGTGATGAAAGAATCTGCTCAAGCAGCACTGACCTACGTACGTTCTCAAGCAAAAAAGTTTGGTATTTCAGAAAAAGTAATAGAACACACAGATGTACATATTCACGTACCAGAAGGTGCGGTGCCGAAAGATGGGCCATCTGCTGGTATTACGATGGTGACTTCGATCGTGTCAGCGTTTACTAAGATTGCCGTCAAACGAGAAGTTGCGATGACCGGTGAGGTGACTTTACGTGGTCGAGTCTTGCAGATCGGTGGTTTGAAGGAAAAAGTGATTGCTGCACATAGAGCTGGCAGTAAAATGATTATTGCACCGAAGGAAAACGAAAAAGATCTGATTGAAATACCTGATTCAGCAAAGAAAGACTTGGTCTTCAAGTTTGTGGAAAATGTAGACGATGTCATAGCACTTGCATTGGTGAAAAGTATAAAAGTGTAACATCTGGCACAGCGTTGAAACTTTTCCTCTCCTGAGTTAAGATATGGTGCTTCTTTATTTGTAAGCATTTTTCTATTCTTTTAGGATTTCGAATTTTTGTTCGAACTTCTCACGAAAGTGAGGTTATATGGGAATGATCAAAGGCGGAAATGTCCGTAAAGGTTCATACATTCTTTTTAAAGGTGAACCACATTCAGTGACAAAGACTGAGTTCATTAGTCCTGGAAAAGGCTCAGCCTTTACTCGTGCGCGTCTTAAAAATGTTCGCACCCAATTTACGCAAGAATTCACCTTCAAATCCACAGAAAGTGTTGAAGAGCTCGACGTAACCACTCGACAGATGCAGTATCTGTATCACGATACCGATGAAGTGACATTTATGGACCCTCGATCATACGATCAAGTTGGCGTTCCTGTTTCACTGATTGAAGAAAAACTTGGATATCTCACCGCAGAGCTTGAAGTCTATATTCTTTTTTATGAAGAAGATGCAATTGGCGTGCGTATCCCACCGAAGGTAAATCTGAAAGTCACATATACCGAAGATACCACTGCTGGAAACCGAGTGAATGCTCCTAAAAAACCAGTTACTTTGGAAACAGGTATTATTGTGAACGCCCCACTTTTTATCAATATTGGTGACACACTGATTATTGATACGGAGACTGGTGAATACGTTTCAAGGTCGAATTAATTTTGTGATTTAAAAATCCTTAATTTTTACTTCTCTCTTCGAATCATATATTCCGCTACACTCGTCAGTATTTGCACCTCATTAAATTCGTGAGGTAATTTAGCTAATGCTTGAATTCCTTTTTGAACTTCGTCTTTCGCCATATTTTGAGAGTATTCCAGTGAGCCAGTTTTAGTCACAATTTCTTGAAGTTTTTCTAGTTCAGTTTGAGAAAGTGGTTTTCCAATCACCTCCTCAATGAATTGTTTTTCATCATCTGTGCCATGTGCATAGGCGTATTGCATGAGCAATGTCTTCTTCCCTTCTCTGACATCATTTCCGACAGCTTTGCCCATCGTTTCTGAATTTCCAAATAAACCTAAAATATCATCTTGTATTTGAAACGCTATTCCAACATGTTTGCCGTACTCATTGTAGATACGCTTTAGTTCGTGAAAGTGGCTATCTTTCTCAGACAAACAAAGTGTGAGTCCCATCATCAGTGGACCTACAAATTTATATCTACTTGTTACAAACTCTAAACCTTTCAAAAAGCGTTCTTCGCTAACAGTCGTGATAGATTCATTATTTTGGAAGTATTGAATTTGCCATCCCACTACGGTATCTGAAAAGAGTTGTTTGGTGATGGCTTCGATTGAAGCTGTAATTCGATCAGCAGGAAAACCAGAAGTTCGTAAAATTTCAAAAGTATACGAATTGAGTAACGCACCTGCAATTGAGGAAAAAGTACGACCATGATGATCACTGTCTTGCCACTCTTTAAACGTTTCAGTTTTATAAAATTCCTCAAGTGTTTTTCCACCATGTCGTAAGACATCACGATCAGCCATATCATCGAGATTCAGCAGATAGAGATGATGAATCTCTACTGCACATGCAGCTTGGATTAACATTTTCTCAGAGATGGTTTTATCTTCTTGATTGGAATATTTTTTTGCCAGCTGATACCCAAGTACCACCATCATTGGTCCGACTCTTTTGCCACCACGCAGTGTAAACTCTTTCAAAACCTCAATCATTTCAACTAAAACTTGATCATCATTTTTAGCTTCTTCAATTTTTTTATCAAAAAAACTTTCAAGCTCTTGGTGAACTTTGTGAAGTATATCTTGATGATAGGGACGGAAATCAATCATATAAGTAAAGAAAAAGTGGATGAAGGTTTTTTATTCTATGATGTCTTTATCAACGACCTGGCCTGGAAGTGTTGTTTTATTTGGCCAAATTTTCCGACCTGGATAAATTTTTGTGCCAATTCCAAGTTTTACATCATCACCAATGACTGTTCCAAATTTTTCTCTTCCAGTATCTACAAGTTGGCCCTTTATGACGGTCTTCACGTGTTGGGCATCATGCCTCCAGTTCGCGACGATTGATTGACCTGAAAAGTTGACGTTATTTCCAATGATGGAATCGCCAATATAGCTTAAATGCGGAACCTGAGTATTTCTTCCTATGACGGAGTTCTTTACTTCAACACTAAAACCTATTTTTGCTCCATCTGCAATTACGACTGGACCGCGAATATATGCATTTGGGCCGATTGAGACGTTTTCGCCGATAACAACATTTCCCTCAATATATGATCCATGAAGGATTGAACTAGATTTTGGTAATACAACTTCTCCATGCACATGCACACCTTCTTCAATCGTACCTTCAATTTTTGCAGTGAGTGATTTCATAAAATGTTCCGTCACTTCTAAAATGTGCCAAGGATATCCAACTGGAATCCAGTAATCCGATGAGGAAAGTACCTTGATTGGCATTTGCTTTGCCAACAAATTCAAGGTATCTGTAATTTCATACTCACCTCGTGGTGAAACCTCTAATTGCTCGTACAATTCAAAAATTTTGGCGTGTAATTTCATGCAACCGATATGAGCTAAATCACCAATTTTTTCTTGGGGTTTTTCAATAACTGATACCAAATTATTTTGAGCATCAACTTGAAATATGCCCCATTTTTCAGGGTCGTTTACTTTTACTCCAACGACAGCTAAACCTTCAGACTGAATAACTTGCTTGATATTTTCAGGTCCATATAAGTCATCACCATACAAAGCAATAAATTCTTCATCTGATTGGAAAAAGTCTTTTGCTATTTGATACACATGTGCAGTTCCCAACTGTTGTTCTTGAATAACCATTTCAAGTTTCAAATTTGGGATGTTCAATTTTTCCACGTAATCTCTAATCATTTGTCCAAACTTCCCTCCACTAATTACGATGATAACGTGATCAATACCAGCTTTTTGTAAAGATTCGAGAGTCCAAAGAATTAAAGGTTTATTCAAGACAGGAAGAAGACATTTAGGAGTTGTGATTCCCAAAGGATACATTCGTGTTCCATTACCAGCGACAGGAAGAATTGCTTTCATATGGTGTAGTTTACCAAAAAAAAGACATCTATCACATGCTGAACTCTTTTTTTCTGATTTTTGTCCATTTTTTTATTTTTTTCATTTATAAGAATACCAGGGGTTTGATGACGATCATTTCTCTGGTACAATCCCTTCATGAAAAACGCATCTACAAACACTTTAGATACACAAAAAAACGACTCAAAAGCTCCAAGTATAGTGATCCCAAACACAGTAGTGGAATTAGTCATTTCTTGGGACAAAATTGACACTCAATTCCAAAAAGTGATTCGAAAATACCAACCTCAAGTCAAAACCTCTGGTTTTCGTAAAGGAAAAGCTCCGGCTTCTCTTGTTATTCAAACGGTTGGAAAAAGTGCTCTGTATGATGAAGCTCTCGAGAAAGTTCTTCCAGTTGCCTACACTCAGCTCATTACTGAAAAAAAGTTTGAACCATTGGGGTTACCGGCCATTAAATTAATTGAGTCAGAGGAAAATAAAGACTGGAAGTTTGAAGTTCAAATCGGACTTCGACCCGAGTTGAAACTGGGTGCTTACAAAAAGATCATTGAAAAAGCCAAGAAAGAGTCTGAAAAAGTGTTGAACGAAAAAAAGAAAACAGAAGCAAAGGTAGAAAAAGATGAAAAACAATTAGAAAAACAGCAACAAGATGAAAAGAATGAAAAATTGAATACCGTTTTACGAATGTTGATTGAAGAAATCAAACCAAAAGTTCCTCAACTAATCATCGAACAAGAGGCAGAACGTTCATTACGAGACATGGATACTCAACTTCGACAACTTAATATTGAGCCTGCTACCTATTTGAAGTCTTTAGGAAAAAGCGTTGAAGATCTCCAACAAGAGCATTTATCTCGAGCGTTAGGGACTTGGCAGGTAGAACTTTTGCTTCATGCAATTGCGGAAGAAGAAAAAATTGTGATTTCAGAAGAAGAAGTGGAAAAAATTGCTCATGCACAGCCAGGAAATCATCTCGATCACTCATCCGTGCGGTCTGTTTTGCGAAAACAGAAAGTGCTAGATTTTTTACTTGAAGTCTAAACCGATTATAAGAAATGAAAGGAAATTGATCTTTTCATCTTTTTTGTCGTTGGTATAGAATACGAGTCAGAAAGGTGTTTCTGTCTGGTAGCACATTGACGAATGAGTATTTATATCCTATAATAGTTGATCAATAGTTAGCCCATGCAAAATAAACCAGCTACAAACCAAAAGCCACATTCATCGGTTTCGCCTCGTGCCCAATCACCGATAGAAGTTGGTGGGTCACAAAATGGTCAATCGCCCTCAACAATTGGTGAACATTTAAATTCTACACTCAATTTCATTGCAGATTCATTCTTTTCGACTGGAAACGCTTCTTCAAGTACACCTTCCGAACAATCTAATGATTCCAGTTCTTCCTCCTCAAATACTGGGAGTTTTGCAGAAGCTCTCCGTCAAGAACAGGAAAAGAATACTGAGTTATCTGGGAATTTGAATAAGCAAAAACTCAAAGCGCATAAAGACCAAATGGACATGAAAGAAATCTTCAGTATGGAAAAGATGAAAACTGAAGAGTCTATTCGCCAGATCAAAGAACAACTCAATACACTCATGCTTGAGATAAAAGCACTCGGTCAGAATGTAAACAGCAGTGTGCAAACAGCTATTTTTCAAGATGAGGTTGAACCTGGTGTTGGCCAGCAACACTTTTTGCAAAAACTTCTGAGTCATCTGGCTCGATTAGTGAGAGATGCAAAGAATGCAAATAACTGGTTGCAGGAATATCACGGTAAGAAATCAAAGTCTGTCTACCAACAAAATTCTCAAAAATATGGTTCTCAATACCAGTTTGGACAAGAAGGTCAAGGTTTGACGAGACAGAGTGGATAATTTTTTCCCCTGCACAAGTCTGGTTATTTCTTTTATAATCTCTTGATTGTGAGGGTCCGTAGCCCGAAGGTCCTCGTAGAGGGTCAAGTTGGTTACTAGACAACAAGATTGCTGAAACGTTGTAAAAGTGAGTATTTGGGTCCGTAGCTCAGTTGGTAGAGCAGACGCCTCTTAAGCTTTGTGTCCCGGGTTCGAGTCCCGGCGGACTCACTTTTTTAAAATTAATACATTAATCCGCTTTACGCGGATTATTTTTTTGAAAGCGATATATGTCGGAAGAAAGAAAAGGTACTCCATTCCATTTTGGTTCTGGAACTCAACAATCTGAGGAAACTCTCGAGCTGTTATTAAATTGTGTAGGTTTTAATAATGTATTGGGACAGGCTGAAAATACTTTGGAATATGAACACTGTAAATGTGTTGGATGTAAGCTGAAAGTTAGAAAATGGAGAATCATTAAGGGCACCAGAATTGAAGGCCAATGTGGTAAACAATAATTTATTGATCAAACAGAAAAATCAGAATTGACATGAGACGAGTTTCAGTTAGGATATCTGATAGATGCCTAATTTGCATGCGTCGCTTCTGAACAAAGTAATGACCGGCTTGCGTTTACGAAACGCGAAGCAAGAGGTTGAGTTCCCTTTTTCCGATACCGGTTTTTATAAACCATTTATCACGATTGCTCGTGAACCTGGTAGTGGTGGTCATCCCATCGGACGTATGGTGGCGCAGGAGCTCAAGTTTCAATTCCTCGATGATGAGTTGCTTGATGATATCGCCAAATCCACAAAAAAAAGAAAAGAAATTCTTCAAGATATTGATGAAAAAGGTCGATCGAATATCGATGATTTGCTTCAAGGTTTGCTCAATCCAGATTATGTTTCTGATATTACCTATGTATCGGAAATGATTAAAGTTGTTTTGAGTCATGCGTATAAGGGAAATGTTGTAATCTTAGGACGAGGTGCGAACTTCATTACACCTTTCGCTCAAGGTTTGCATGTCCGTTTGACTGCTCCCTATCCAGTTCGGCTTCGTCGAGCGATTGATTTTGAGGGACATACTCTCGATAAAGCTCGTGATGTGGTAACAAAACTACAAAAAGACCGAAAAGAATTTGTGAAACAATACTTACGAAAAGATATTGAAGATAGTAATTCTTATGACCTTTCCATCAATACAACCTACTTCTCTCCTGCTCAAGCAACGGATATGATTTTGAAAGCGTTTCATTCAAAATTCAATCGTTTTAAGCTTCGTTAAAGACTTGACTTGTGTTTTCACCTAAAGATCGGGATAATACTGGACTTACATACAATGTAAAGTGAATTGCCGGAATGGCGGAATTGGCAGACCTGCCTGCCGGCAGGCAGGCGCGCACGCTATGTTTGTTTATGCTATATCTAGTACAAAATTTAATTATATCTATGTTGGTTTAACTCAGGATATAGAAAAAAGATTGGATAGGCATCTTGCAGGTTATGAAAGAACAACAAGGCCCTATAGACCATTCAATTTATTTTTTTTAATTTCGATGAGTGATAGGAATGAAGCTAGGTATCTGGAAAAATATTTTAAATCTGAGTTGGAAAAGAATTCTTGAAAAGTTTGTAGTATTGCCGGAATGGCGGAATTGGCAGACGCGTACGCTTCAGGAGCGTATGGGGGCAACCCCGTGGAGGTTCAAGTCCTCTTTTCGGCACAGTCATGTGATACGTGGAAGATTTATTCAATTGAGCGCACGTAATCAAGTACAGAACGAGTTACCGTCTCTAAGCTTTTTGCACTGCATTTATCTAATGTGTCACCAACCGTGTGAAAAGGTGGATAGTCAAAATCAATCAGTAAGAAACTAGGAATCCCAGCTTTATTAAGTGGTGTGTGGTCGTCTCGAATATCATATTTAACCTCATCTTGAAAAACACGACTATCGATCTTTTTTGCAATATTCCAAAATTCATCAACCTGACTTGAAGCATGATCTACTGAAGATTTTTCTTTATATATTTTCAGATTTTCATCACATACCATGTCTAAAACAACTGCAGATACAGGTTTGTCTTTTTTATAGAAATCACTCAGATTTTCAGCAAAATATGTGGAACCTAATGGTTTCCATTGAGTATTGTCATTCCCCACATTTGGATCGCCTTCTTCCCCATCAAAGAAAATAAAATCTATCCCAACTTTTGGTTGTTCAGAAGATGTCGAGAGTACTCGAGCGAGTTCTATCAAGACTGCAACTCCGGAAGCAGAATCATTCGCTCCAGGTACTGGTTCAGTGTTGTGTGATACATCTTTATCGGCAAATTTTTTACTATCATAATGTGTTGCCAAAATGATGCGTCGCTCTTGTGATGGATTTACACGTCCGATGATATTTGTAAGTGTCTGGTCCTTCCCATCAGTGCTTTTATAATCCCATGACTGTGTTTTGACCTCACTGGTATATTCCTTCATCTCAGCAATCAGAAA
>CAYOQI010000010.1:9012-29691 GCA_964406075.1 uncultured Pseudomonadales bacterium | reverse complement strand
ATCCTTCACAACTGAATCTGCACTCAAATCTATTTTCTTATCACTGTTGAATCCAACAAAAATAATATTTTGTGCTTGAGTATTTTTTGGAGATCTCACTGCGAAAAAATAACTATTTGGGAAGATAGTTTGAAAAGTTTTCATTTCTGCCATGATCAGAGACGATTGTTGGCGTGATAAATCTCCAATCAGATTGGCCATAAATACGCCATCAGTTTCTAATTTGTCTTTAGCGATTGAAAAAAATTCTTGTGTAGTAAAGTGAGAAGGAATAGAGAAAAGAGAATAATAGACGTCACTAAATATCAAGTCATATTTTTTATCAACATCTCGAAGGAAACGACGTCCGTCTTCTGTACTATTTTGCAACCTCGGATTGTCCTTGAGATCAAAATGTTCCTGAGCAAGATCAATTAAGGATGGTTCTATTTCTGAAACATCGACATTGGCATTTGGTAGCTCTGCCAGAAGTGCTTTTGGAATTGAATACGCCCCACCCCCAATGACGAGAGCATTCTGAATATTTGGATTGAATACCTTGTAAATCGAATAATACTTTGTGTAGTCATACACTAAATCAGTGGGATCTTGAGAATCAAGAAACATTGCTCCCGAATGACTCTTATCTTGCAGAAAAAATCTTGTCGGTCTCTCTTCAAATGTTCCATCGTAAATCGTGATCTTTTCATATATGCCATCTTTGCTATATACGAGATTATCAGTGCGTTGAACAATAAATATATTGAGAAGAACCAAGAAGATAGCACTACTTACTACTTGAAAGAAATGTTTTTTTTTTAGCCCAAACACCAATAGTGGTCCAAGTCCAAGCAGAAACAAAAAAACACCAGTTGCTATAAAAATATGATTTATTCCAAAACTAGGTATGAGCACGAAGCCGGCCAGCAAGCTTCCGGTAATACAGCCAAAGGTTGACCAAAAAGAAATTTTTCCAGATACACTTCCAACTCCTTGCTTTGGAAATTGAACGCTCTGCAATTTAACAGCATACGGAGATAACATGCCAAGCAGTACTGCAGGTAATAGGAACAAGATCAAAGATGAGATAAGAGGGCCGGTGGTAAGTGAAAGCTGATTACTCAAAGATGGAAGTATTAAAGTACCTAAAAAATGGAATCCGAGAAGTAGGAGTCCACTGAGTAGAATAATTCTAAAAAACCACGGTAATGCTGGATGTTTATCGGCTAATTTACCACCGATATAGTACCCTACACTTAAAGCAGCAAGTATCACACTGATTACGCTGGATACCGTAAAAATGGTATTGCCATAATGTGGTGAAAGTACTCGGACAGCCACCACCTCAACAATAAGGACACAAGCTCCTGTGAGAAAAACTGAAATTGGAAGTAGATTGTGTTGCAAGAATTTTTTCAGATGATTAGTTGTTTCCATTTTTTTGTATAATTTTATTCAAGCTCATCTTTAAATCTCAAGAGCATTTTTATTATTTGTAAGTTAAATTCCCTGTTTCTTCCACTTTCATCTAATACACCTCTGTCATATAAATCAGGTGTAAATTCATAATTTGTCCCAGAAAAATGTCCTGTGAGGTTACCTAATCCATACGTTTCGTTAATTTTTCTCATACTATTCCATAAATTAAGAACGGGGATATTTCTTTCTCGGGCATGAATGAGAAACTTATAATCATAATCTAACTGAAAATTATAAAGAGTATCACCATGTTCGGCCTGTTCTATAGCATATTTTTTAAACTCTAATTCTGGTGCTAATATGAGAACCGGGATGATGTTTCTTATTAAAGTCTCATGAAGTGCAGTTGTCATATTCTCTGAATAATAATCTAGATCCTCTATTTTCCCTGCAACCCAATCGTTTCGCCCAAATAAAAACATTGATATCAGTGGTGATTTTAAATCAGTACGTTCATATTCAGCTATCATGGGAGAATTATTTCTTTGGCCATCTGGCTGTAAATCTTTAATCTCTTTTGTTACAGTAATACTATCGTAAATAAGCATTGCAGAATTAAAACCCGAGTGTGATGCAGCACTTTCATGCACATCTTGAAAGTACGCTCCAAAGTGCTGTTGGGCACTCATTATATCTTCATATAAATTCTCTTGACTTGATTCAATGTATTCTGAATCCGTATCTGAGAAATTGTAGGGATAGCGTATTGGATCGTCGAGTCTTGAATCAGAAACAAAGGTAACTCTTTGGGTATCCGCGCCTGCATTAATAGCATTGTTTATTAAATCTCTGGTTCCAATCGGGAAAATTTCAGGGGGCAAATTATTAAAATATAATTCTTTTTCTTGCCAAGTTAAATCTTTCCATTCATCCCAAGATAATAATTCTGGATATTCAACATAATTGTTTTCAAGTTGTAATTCATCATTTTCAATTCGAGGAGACTTAGTTGCTAGTTCAATTGGGACAAGATCAGACTCTGGTAAAAGAAGAGCTCCGGCAGAAAATGCTCTTTTTAAGAATTCTCGACGAGAGAGACCTTTTTTACTATTAACAATAGAATCCCTATTTTCGCTCATACGTAAATTATAATCGAACTATCCTCTAATTATGAAGAGAGTTGTTGTATTATTGCCTGAGTAAACCCCATCAGTTATAATCCCACTTACCTTGTCCAGGTGGCTTGTTTTAGAGTGGGGTTGGTATTGTAGAGTCATCTGTTTTTTTTTGAAGAGAATATACTGTTAAAATTGCCCAGGTGGTGAAATGGTATACACGTACGCTTGAGGTGCGTATGCCGAAAGGTGTGGAGGTTCAAGTCCTCTCCTGGGCACAAGCAAAGGTGATGAAAAGTAACGGGTGGCTGGTGGAGGTTTCCGCCTTCATATCAGATGTTACACTAACGGCTTATTCAGCCGTATTGAAATCTGAGTATTACGGCGGATCAGCCTTGGGCTGACAAGTCCTCTCCTGGGCACAAAAGTACGTTAAAATAGAAAGAATGGTCGTTGAGGCCGCTTAGCTCAGTTGGTTAGAGCGCTCGGTTTACATCCGATAGGTCGGGGGTTCGAATCCCTCAGCGGCCACTTGAATATCAGATAGGTCGTCCCGCAAAGCGAGATCAGCGGCCACAGGTTACATAAGTGAAAAAGTTCTTTAAAATAGAAGTTATTAGCCAATCCGCCCCATGCGGATCTGAAAAACATAGATTAGCCAAGCTAGCCAAGATGGTCACGGCGCGTGTCTGAAAAACACGAGATTGAGGTTCGAGTCCTCAGCTTGGCACTTTTTAAGTAAAGTGCAGAAAGAGATTACTTCCCGATTGCTTGACGGAACAATGTTCCGATGAATTGTGCAGTAGCTTTGATGATTTCAGCAAAAATGATAATAGTTCGAGCAAGAATGGACTGTCCAGCTTGAAGTCCGACTCGACTCATTTCTTTTTGTTGTTCGTATGAAAGTGCCATAGTAATACTGGAAATGACTAATATAGGTTTATTTCCAATGTTATTATACTCAAGTTGGTAAAATAAATACAATGCGGCAGTAGCTCAGTGGTAGAGTGTCTCCTTGCCAAGGAGAAGGTCGCGGGTTCGAACCCCGTCTGCCGCTCACAACAGTTCCATTCTTTGCCGAATGGTGAAATGGCATCACAGCGGCCTTTGAAGCCGTTTTTCTAGGTTCGAATCCTAGTTCGGCAGCACATTGTTACTGGCGTTTTTTTCAGCCAATATCTTCACTTCCTCAAGAGCTTTGGGATAGTTGACCTTAAAGTATTCTTCCATTTCTGATGGAACATCAAATTCAACAGTTACTGTAATACTGCCATCTTTCTCTGATAGTTGGTAACTTTCTTTGCCACCTGTCCACTCCTTTTCACGTTCTCGTTTTCCTTCGTCCTGTGTATCTGCACTGTGTCTGAGTAGCAAAAATTCTCCTGGGATCAGCTTTTCAACCAAACTTGTTACACCATACCCGCCGTGAGCTGAGATGAACTGTACTTCATTCCCTTCTTTCAGCTCACCAACCATGTATGTTTCTGGATCAATGATACTTGCCCACTGCCGAAACGTTTCGTCTTGCCACAGTGTATCCCAAACCTTTTCTTTCGTGGCATGTATCTCAATTGTGAATTGCAGTTCTTTCATAGTTTTATTTAGCTAAAAAATTTTCTTGTGTAGTTTGCAAATATTTTCGAATAGCGTCTCTGTTCGCAAGCTTTACTCATATCTCAACGCATTGAGTGCACTGATTCGAGTCGCTCTGCGAGCTGGATAGATTCCTGTAAATATTCCCACTACTAGTGACAAAAGGAAGATAAAGACTACAAATGGAAATGGAAGATACGACACGTCTAAGAATCCTTGCCCCTTGCTCAGCGAGTAGATAGAAAGAATGACCCCAACCCCCTTGCCAGCCAAATAACCAAGAAGAATTCCTAAAATTCCACCAAAGAATCCCATCACCATTGATTCAGTTAAAAATAGTTCCTGGACTTCGTGTGATTTCATTCCCATGGCTTTCATAAGTCCGACTTCACGGGTTCTCTCTAGCAAGGAAACCGTCAGCGTATTAAACATACCGAGTGCTGCAACTGAGAGCGCTACCATACCAAGAATGAGCAATACAGTTCGTGCAGTGGCGAACAATCGATCAATTTGTTTAACAGTATCAGCAACGGAACGAGTCGAAAATCCAAGTGATTCAATTTTTTGTCGAGCTTTTGCTAAGACGTCTTTATCTGTGGCGACCACTTTTACCTGAGAATAGTTTGTCACCCCAAGCCCTCGTAGATCAATAAACGGCACATAAAAATATGGTGAGTTATCATCAGGAATTACGCCAACAATCGTGTAATCAGCTGGAACTGATTCAATTTTCTCATCTTGATTAAGCAGATCACTCACAATAATAAAGGAAGTGGAAATTTGACTTCCTACTGCATTGTCCTGATTCAGTCCCAGTATTTTCAACATGGCAGTATTCACCACAGCTTCTTTTTTGGCTGAATCAGGTAATTCAATACTGACGACGTTTTCCTTCGTTGTGGCTGCTGATTCGGATGCAATTTCAATCCAAGCTTCATCTGCAGATGAAGTACTTTCTGCCAATACCACACCAAAATCATCTTCCAAATTGTCACTTGTAATGCCAAGGACGTCGCCGACTGGAATAATTGTATCTCGTTTCACTTGCATGTTTACTTGAGCAATATAGCCTTCCGCATATTCATGTTGGCTGGAAGTATCCATTTTTAATACAAAATTTCCACCAGCACAGCCAAAGCTTTCAGGTTCGCATGTTTTTTGTTCCCACAGTGGAAATGTAGCTTTTATCCACGGAGCAAGTTTTTGATTATTACCATCTTCAGTTGTTTTGACTGCTTCAGGATAATGCTCACCCCAAACTTCGGTTCCAATTTTCAGTCCTTCTGTTCTTCGGGTATAGCCGATCAATGTAGATTTTCGAGAAGGACCAGATCGTACTCTCACCCACTCCTCTTCATCGATTTGGAACTCTACTGTCCCTTCTTCTGAATCAAACTCGTTTTCCTCATCAAAGGTATCGATGGTTGCTCCAGCCACCTTTTTTTCTGGCAAAGCTTGGGCAACTAATTCATTTGAATCAAAAATTTTACCGCGTGTTGGTTTAATGGCTGAACTCGTTAAGTAATCAGTTGTAACTCCATAGACCGGGACATCAGTAACTGAATTATTTAGATTCACCCGAGCGACTGATGCAATAAGCGGAAGTGATTTATCAATTTCAGGAAAATCTTTAAATTTTGCCAGAGTTTCGTCATTAATTTTTTCCTGACTTCCTGGTTGGGTGCTAATGTCAGTTTGTTTCAACTCGTCCAAACGGGCAACTCGAGTGATGACTAAATTTTGCAAACCAAAACCAATGGATACCAAAAACACGATCGAACCAATTCCAATCGCCATACCACCCACAGTGATCATGGCACGAGATTTTTTGAACACCATATTCCTGAGCGCGAGCTCAATTAGATTTACACGATTAATCGTGCTTTCTTCGTAGCGAGAGCTATTGGTCAGATAGAGATAGAATCGATCAAGTGGCGCCATGATGATCCGTGAAAAAGCTTTTGGTATTAGTCGGAATGAAAAGATTTTTTTTAATGTTTTATGAAAAAGATAAAATAGGAGTAAGCCGGTAAACGTAAGAATACTCCATACCCATACACGAAAAAACCGTGCAAGTTTCTTAGGCAGTCCTGGCACAGTTTTAGGAAGAGCTAGAAAGAAAAGTATAATTTTCCGTGGAAAACCGACAATTCCGCCAACGAATCTTTTGATAAAACTTGGTCTAGTTAATTGTTGCTGTAAGTCCGGATTGGTCATTGATGGTGTGTTTCTTTACCACAACTTTTTTTGTATCTACTGGTACTTCTTCTTTTTTATCTACTTCTGGCTCTTCTGATACGCCTCGTTTGAACTTAATTTCATGTAGCAGTTCTTCAATGTTCTTTTCATCATAAACATTTAAAACTTTCCCATCAAGTAACCGGATGGCTTTTTTTGCAAATTTCAAGTACTCCAAGTCATGGGTGACCATAATAATGGTCTTCCCTTGTTTGGTATTCAAGTCTGATAAAAGTTGCATCACCGCTTGACCAGATTGGTAATCAAGATTTCCCGTAGGTTCATCGGCAATAATAATTTCTGGATTATTCGCCAAACCTCTGGCTAAAGCGATACGTTGCTGTTGTCCTCCAGATAATTCAGTGGGAACGTAATTTGCCCAGTTTTCTAAGCCGACTTGTTTCAATAATTCAATTGCACGAGCGATCGCTGCCTCTTTTTCCATACCAAGCAGGATTAAAGGGAACGCCACATTTTCAGAAACATTCATTGATTTGATCCAGTTAGGTTGTTGATAAATCATTCCAATATGTTTTTTTCGAAAAGTACTCCGGTAATCTTCATCGGTGTTCGCGTAAATATTTTCACCTAAGAAAATAATATCTCCTGAAGACGGTTCTTCTAATCCGAGAATCGTATGAAGGAGTGTCGATTTTCCACATCCAGAAGGACCCAAGATGATACTAAAATCACCACTGTTGATCTCACAACTCACCCCTTTCAAGATCTCGATTGTTTGAGTTCCCACCTGAAAGGACTTGAAAACATTCTTAACTTCAACCAAAACATTTGATGCCATGTGTTCATGCTACAGAGTTCTTACACATTTCTCAATGTTGACCTAAAAAATAAACTATGTTGGAATGAAAATAAGAAAAGGACAGATTATGAAAAAAGTTTTGATTGTGGAAGATGATCGTTTTTTAGCAAGCGCGTATAAATTGGCATTTGAAGGGGAAAAATTTCAAGTTGAACTTGCATATGATGGGGTTGAGGCAATGGAAAAAATGGCAGTTTTTCAACCTGACTGTATCATTCTTGATCTGGTGATGCCCAGACTTGATGGATTTGGAGTTTTAGAAGAAATGAAGAAAAAAGGGAGTAAAATTCCAGTAGTGATTGCAACTAATTTGGGACAAGAGGGTGAGATTGAAAAAGCTAAAGCACTGGGTGCTGATGAGTATATTATCAAAAGTGAAACCCCAATCACTGCTGTGATCCAAAAGGCAAAAGATAAAACTGCGTAGCTTATTTCGCTAAGACTTTTTTGACTCGCTCAACAATTTCTTGAATAGAAGCGTCTGTTTTTACAATATAATTGCTTTCTGCAACTCCGAGTTTTTGAGTTTCAGTTTTGTCCATATCCTGATTCATATTTGTGGCGATAAGAATTTCGACATTTTTCAATCGTTCATCTTTTTTCATTTCACGTATTACTTCGATCCCATTTTTCTTCGGCATGATTAAATCTATGATCGCTAAATCAGGAACATTACTTTTCATTAATTCCAACGCTTCTTCTCCATTTCGAGCAAGAATGAGTGTTAACTCTTCTGATCCAAAACTCGTTTCATATGCTTTTTGTAAAAACACATCATCTTCAACAATGAGTACGATTGGTTTATTTGACATAGACATTCTCCTCGATACTGTAAGTGTAGCACTTTTCTTTTTTTAGGAAGTACGAATTTTACGAAATGTGGACTTCCCCTTTTTGAGCAGCCATACCACCTAATGGTAAGGTAAAGAAAAAAGTCGTTCCTTTCTTCTCTTTGCTCTTAAACCAGACTTTCCCACCAGTTGTTTCAACAATCAGTTTTATCAGATACAAACCAAGTCCAGTGCCATCGGTTTCCGTTTTTGTAATGTTGTCTGCTCTGAAAAATTTGCTGAAAATCTTGGCTTGAACGTCATCCGGAATTCCATAGCCATTATCCGAAACACTTACTTCCAGATGTTCATCATCAATTCTTATAGAAATTGTGATAGTTCCTTCATCTTGAGTGTACTTGTTTGCATTCGTCAGTAGATTCATTAACACTTCACGGAACAGCTTCTTATCAATTTTTACAGATGGTAATTTTTTATCGAAATCCTTGACTATGGTTTGTTTTTTCTTCTCAATTTCAGGCAAGACATCCTTTAAAACCTCATCGATCAGTTTCGGTAATGACACCGCTTCAGGTTCAACTGATAATCTTCCAGATTCGATTCGAGTAATGTTCAGCAACATGTTGACCAAATCAATCATTCTCAGTGTACTTTGATACAGCGACTGCATTAATACGTTTTGCTCTTTTGAGAGCTTGCCTGCTTTGTTTGCCATCAGTAATTCACTAAACCAACGCATTGCTGACAATGGTGTCCGTAATTGATGTGATGCGAGAGAAATAAATTCTGTTTTCATTCGATCGACTTCTTTTTGTTTAGAAATATCTTGTTGTAAGCCGACAAAGTTGATTGTTGTCGTTCCTTCTTGAATAGGAAAAACTGAAAGTTGACAAAAATACTCAGTTCCATCTTTCCGTTTATTAATAATTTCGTCAGAAGAGAATGTCTTTCCAGCATTCAGCCGTTTCCACATTTTTTCATAAATTTCTTTGGGGGTTTTTCCGCTCTGAAGAACATCTGGATTTTTCCCTTTCACTTCTTTTAAAGAATACCCATTCAGCTTTTCCCATGATGGGTTCACGTACTCAATAGTGCCATTCATATCAGTGATGATGACCGCATTGGTAGAATTTTCAGCTACTTTTGATAGTTTTCTGGTGGTCCTCAATTCAGTCGCGAGTTTTTGATTCGCTGATTGTTGATTCTTCACTGCTGTTTCAAGTAAATGTTCAGACTGAACAATTTTTTCATTTTGATAATCCATGAGATGTTTCTGAGAAATGTACGCAGCGGTCACTTCTGATAATATTTCAATTTCATTTTCAGTCTCTTTCACATACGAAGGTAAGGTTGAGATTGAATTTTTTAATTGCAGAATAATGTCACTTAATGGATCAAGTACGATATTTTTTTGAAAAAGAAAATTGAGCAGAATGAGAGGGATTCCTGTAATTATGGCAATGAAAATGATAAAGAAAATACTCCGCTCAATCAGTAATAACGAATTGATTTGTTTTTCAAAATGGAGGTAACCAAGTGTATTACCAAACTGATCTTTAAGATTTTTTTCATAACTGATATTGGTGGAAGCTCGTGTCCCTAACGAAGCTGGTAGAAAACTTACCTCAGATTGTGTTAAAGATTCAAATTCTTGAAAAACTGACTCATCCCAAATTTTCGCCATGATCATGACACCTTGAGCAGGTTCCGTTTCTTTATCAGCAGTATGAAAAACAATTGGTCCGGCGATGATACGGACCGGGTTACCCTTTATCACTTCGAATGTTTCTATTCGTTCGGATTTATTTTGTAGAAGTGGCAGTAATTGCTGGCTGTTAATACTAAGCGGAATATCTTTTTCTGGTGTATGACTCTCTTCGTAGAGCAATTCAGCATTTTGATCAAAAACCCAAACTTTATCAGTCTCAAAGGTATTGAGTGAGCCTAAGAAATCACTTCGTATTTGTGTAACATCTTTGAGTTGCACAGCTTCAGCCATGTCTGACCAATGGGTATAGTCAAATAAGAATTTTTCTCGTGGTTCAAAGACTTTTGATATTGCGTGTTCAACAGCATCTTGAAAAAGAATTTTCTCTTGTTGATAGAGTGTTTGGTATTGGGAAATGACAAAAAGAGTTGTGAAACCAGACACTATGATCGAGATTGCCATCATGAAAAAGCCAATGAAAAGAAATCTGCGGGAAATACTCCGTTTACGAGTTTTTTCTTTAAATCTTGAGATGAGGTGATATCCGGGCAGTGATACGTTCATTATTGTAAGGCTCCGAGGAATCCGAAGACTTGTTGTAAGTTGCTAATAACAAGGTTCAGGGCATTATCTGTGGCTTTCGGTGTAATCGTGACAGTATCAACGGACTCTGAAATATTATTTGCGGCGTCTTTTGATAGAGTTCTTAAATGGTAGACTTTTGATGGGGTCAGCCCAGAGATCACAACAAGATGATTAGTGGTGAGGTTACTGTCTTCTTGAGATTTTTGGGCGTATGTCGTTCCCGTTCCTTCTCCATACTCCACCTGTGAAGTGGTGGGCTCATCGGTAGTCCAAGAAACCACTAATTGAGCAACCGATTCTTGTGAATTTTCAGCAGCAGTTTGTACTGAACCTTCCACTTTTAAATTCGTGATTTGTGCTGGACGAGTATCTGTAGCAGTGGTGAAACGCTGAGCATCTGACTGAGCTTCATTGCCAGCTTTGTCACGACCTTTTACGACCAGAACGTATGGCGTTTGCGGTTGTAGTCCTCTGAGGAGAATGCGGTGCTCATCTTCTTGAAGATTCACATTTACTTCATCTTTTGCTTGATCAGGACTACCTTCAGGATAGTAGGTCACAATACTTGAGGTTGGTGTATTTGTCGTCCATGAAATTAAGGCTGTTGGCTGTGCCGTATTTCTCACTTGTTGAATTCGAACCGTTGCAATCTGTGGGCGAGGTAACGTTTCAAAATCCAAGATTGTGCCTTCGTATTCAGCATTTTCAGAGTCAAAGGTATTGATTTGATAATAATACTTTGTACCATCATCAAGCTCTTCGAGTTGTGCGGTATATGTTGTTTCGGTTGTTGATGTTGAGATTTCTTTTATTGATCCGAAAGCTGTGGTTTCACCATAGTAAATTTTTACCTTACTCGCTCCACTGGAAGTGAATTCGATCACCGCAGTTGAGAGACTGGCACTGATGACACTCACATCTTTAATTGATGGAGCAGGTTCAGTTGTAAATGATTTTTCAGAACTCGATCCAGTGTTTCCATCTTCATCTGTCCACTTTGCTTTATAGTAGTACGTGGTTCCGGGGGACAAGTTCGTTAATGCTATGGTGTGATCTGTCAGTTGTTTAGAGTTTGAAGGTTCTGAAGCTAGATATGAACCGGAAGTCGTTCCATATTGTACCTTGGTATCAGAAGCACGGTCAGTACTCCAACTAATGGTTGCCTGTTTTGTTGTGATACTACTTACTGTGGGTCCTGAAGATAAAGTCGCGGCTGTTGTGAATTTACCAGTCGGTAGCGCATCTACTGTAGTGCTATACGTTCCACAATTTCCAACATTGTCACAAGCTCGAACTTTATAGTAATACGTCGTTTCGTCAAGTCCGGTGTCGACATAAGCAATTCCCGTTGTGGTGGCAATTTCGGTGAAAGTCTCATTATCTTCAGATCGATAAATCTCATAGTTTTCTACTCCAGATCCTTCATCATCAGGTGCTTCCCAGGACAGAGCCAACTTCCATGATTCAGTGCTTTTTACAGATACATCTGCAATATCTGCATTTAATGGAATGCCAGGAGCGGAAGTGTTTGCTGTAAATGTAACTGATGTGTAGGAACCATAATTGATACTACTCCCATAATCAGATCCATTTTTTGCTACGACATAAAAGGTATTAAGACCGACTTGAGTGGCAAATGAACTGGCTGATACTGATGTCGCTCCCGCGCTTGTGAAGGTACAGCTATTTTCAGTGGGTAAAGTATTCACGGTGTAGCAATATATTAGCGTTGAAGATGGGCCGGAATGTGTCTCAGGAGCAGACCAAGAAAAAGCGAAAGAGTTCGTTGTATTTGTGCTTGGATTGACATTCAGTAATTGTGGGGCTGTAGGACCTTCACCACCAAAATAGAATGAGACCTGAGTTGGAGTGCCAGAAATATTTCCAGCAGTATCAATTGATCTGACGTAAAAAATATTTTCACCTGTACTATGAGCTGGTTCATCAGGTGAAACAGTTGTAGAAGCAGTCGTTTCCGACCAATCAGAAAGATCACCAGATTCAGCATCAGTCTTGTATTGATATCCAGCAATTGGTGAGCCTGAGCCTGAAACAACGGCAGACCAGTTAAAAGTGAATTCATTGGATGATGCATAGCCGGAAGGATTCACAGTCACTGAGCTTGGGGCAGAAGGTGTGCCATTATCAAATTTATAAATAAAAGCAGACCAAGTTGTACTGGCTGAGTTTTGGGCACTATCTCGGGCTTTTATTCTTAAATAGTATGTAGAGCCACTCACTAAACTACTGGCTGTGTAGGTATTCCCAGCTTGAAACACACCTGCAGTGGTAGGCTCTGCCGTACTATCTGTTCCAAAATAGACATAGTAGCCGGAAATTCCAGCTCCTGCATCACTTGCTCCCGTCCAGCTAAAATATGGTGCAGAATGTGTGTACCAAGTATCTGTTGATATTGATGATCCACTAGAGCTACTCAAAGGAGTTAAAGTATCTGGATTTGTGGGTGCTGTTATATCTTCCACTGCTCCGATCGATACTTCAGTAATTGTTGGTTGCTGTGTGCCGTCCCCATCGAGTACACCTTGCCAAAGGATTCCGCTGGTCGTGACTGGAAATGTATCAATATTGGTATTTATTACAGCTTCTGTACTTGTCTGACTCGTGCTAGCTGAAGTAGTCCAGCCGCCACTATAGTACTGCCAGGTAGAACCGCCATCAGAGGAAAGTCTATAGGTGATCGATCCACTGTCTGGAGCATCAGTTGAGGAAAATGATGAGTAACTTTCAACTTGCGAAGTAAAAACTGCAGTGCTTGGTCGGACAGTTTGAGCGTCAGTTGTGTATTTTGATGTAATGAAACTATTCCTCTCTGTATTTGAAATTCGAAGTTCATCTAATTTTCCAATAAAGCTAGCACCAGCACTCACATTTCCTCGAGAACCATACCCTCGTCCAACAAGTAACGCTTTGGTGTTATCAAGTATAGTAATCGTGCTACTTTGAGTACTTCCACTTTGAGTCCCATTTACAAAAAGTTGCATCTCTGCGCCATCGTATGTTGCAGCGACATGATACCAAGTTCCTGAAGATAAATTCAAAGCTGCTGATTTTGCAACAGCATCATTTCCATAGGACCAAATTGTAGCGTCACTATTTGCATCACCACCTGTCCCTGCATACATTTTTCCATCTATAACTGAAAGTGCACTCACATAATTAATGGTTGCGTCCCAACTGCTATTAATTCCATCTCCACCAACTTTTGTCCATTCACTTGTGTCATATCTCCACACTTCTGATTCTCCAGCAGTAATACCAATTCCAGCGTATAAAAACCCGTTATATACTGCCATATCAAGAACTTGCTCATAGGTACTATCGGCCCAACCAAAAGTACTAGGACTATTTCCGCTACTGTCGTCCCCACCAATTTTTGCCGATCCCCAAGAAGGTGTTCCTTGGCAACTCGTACAGGACCATACCTCAGCGTCTCCCGCTGTGCTTCCCAATCCGACAACTATTTTGCCATCATACACAGCCATTGAATCGATACGTTCGTATGTTGTATTGGCCCAACTGCTATTAGTTGCATCTCCGCCGACGCGTGTCCACGCAGGAGAGCCACCATCGCAACTACTGCTACAGCGCCAGACTTCTGCATCTCCCGCGGTCGCACCTGCAAGTCCAATGTACAGCATGTCATGTGACTGCACCATCGCGGGTACTTCTCGGAACGTTCCAGCTGCCCAGCCACTATTAATACCGTCACCTCCGACTTTTAGCCATGTAGGAGTACCTTCACAAGTTGTACAGCGATAGACTTCAGCATCACCATTCGCATTATTTCCAAGGCCTGCATAGAGTTTATCTCTGTATACAACTAAGCTAGAAACGTTTTCGTAGTTGGTATTCCAACTTGAATTCAGACCATCGCCACCAATTTGTGTCCAAGTTGTTCCATTCCATCGCCAAACTTCACCTTCACCAGTACTCCTTCCTAATCCTGCATACAACATGCCTTTGTGATATAGCAGACTATCAACTGATTCATATGTATTTCCACCCCAGCTACTATTAATGCTTTGTCCACCAATGATCGTCCAAGTATCAGTAGAAGTTGTATATTCCCAAACTAACGCATTTCCAGCTTGTGCATTTCCAAGTCCTGCATACATTTTGCCATCACCTCCAGCGAGTTCTTGCACGACACCAAGTCCTACGGATTCCCAACTATTGTTTGCATAGCTTCCACCTAAGCGTGTCCAACCTGCTGCATTCGTACAACTTCCGGTCACGTCACAGCGCCAATACTCACCTGACCAGGATGTACTGCTTACACTCACATACGCGTAATTTCCATCTAGCAATACATTATTTACTTGTGTGTGACTACTTCCCCAACTTTGACCAGAAATTCCAGTTCCATCCCCCGCGAGTTGACTCCATGCTGCAGTCCCGTCGCAGCTTGTACATCGCCAGAGTTCAGCATCACCTGCAGTGTCTCCAATCCCAACATATAGTGTCGTACCTGTAACCGTAAGACTGCGCACTGTTTCATAATTAGTATTCCAGCTTGCAGGTGTTCCAATACCATCACCACCTATCTGGGTCCAACCTGCTGTTGCAGTACAACTAACGCTCAAATCACACCGCCAAATTTCTGCTTCTCCGGCTGGTGTTGTTCCAAGACCAACATATAAAAGGTTTCCAGAACCTGCCAATCCATTGACTTGTTCCATTGTGCTTCCCCAGCTCTGTCCACCAGTTGCAGTGCCATCTCCACCACGTTTCAACCAGCTAATAGATGATGTGTCAGTACTCCAGACTTCACCATCTCCAGCTGTATTACCAATTCCCGCTACGAGGTATGAGCCAAAAAGAGCAAGCGATCGAACTTCTTCGTAGTTGGTATTCCAGCTGGAATTTGTTCCATCACCACCCAATCGAGCACCTCCCCAGGTCGGACTTCCGCCATTACAGCTAGTACAACGCCACACTTCCGCATCACCAGCAGTATTATTTCCAAGACCGGCGTAAACGGTCGTACCACTCACTACCAATGCTGTGACTGATTCAAATGTACTTGCAGCCCAACCACTGTTGACGGCATCACCACCAACTTTTGTCCAGGTGGGTGATTCGGTTGTACAGCTTGCACATCTCCATAAGTCTCCATCTCCAGCAGTTGCTCCGCCCATTCCTACATACAAGACAGTGCCATCAGTGCCCAGTGCAGCAGCATATTCATAAGTGTCCATAGGCCAGCTACTGTATGCTCCATCACCACCAATCTTTACCCAAGTTGGAGTACTACCGTCACACCCAGAACACCGCCAAACTTCAGCATCGTTTGGGCCTGTAGCTGTTCCAATAGCAACGAACCAGTAGCTGCCCATTTTTACTGATCCATACACATTGGTTTTTCCATTTAAATCCCAAGTTTCATTAATGCTTTGACCGTTATTCGCATCTAAATTTGGCCCAGCTTGCTGTGTCCAAGTTTTAGTTCCAGTTGGCTCAAGTTCATACACGAGTTTTCCTGAGGTGTGTTCAAGATAAAGTTGGTATGCACCCTTATCAAAAATGGTTTGGCGTTCACTGTGGCTAGTTGAAGTAAAGGTTGTATCAAGGTTTACCCAACCCTCTAATGTATGTGCAGAAGAAAAAGACAGAGAAGATGAGTCAGCTATACTTAACTGGCTACCTGCACCTGAAAATACCCCACCATTATTCATATTTCCTGTTGCGTATGTGACAGTTGTTGCTGTAGCCGAGTTACTATTCGATGAAGAATCTGTGGGGTTTCCTGATGCCTCATTTAAGTGAAGTAAAAGTGCAGTATTCACGTCACTTTCATACTCTCTTAATTTCAGTCGTGCAGAAGAATTTGATATTTCAATCAAGGAAGTGTCTGAAACTGTGTAATTTCCTGATACGGTGAAATCCCAACTTTCCGGGTTAGCCGCACTTACGAGTTTAGTTATATCGGTGAGGGTGATAATTGCGCCACCAATCACTCCCATAGTGACTCCAATTATTCCGAAAATATGTAACTTAAATTTGGAGTAAGCTAAAGGCGTTTTGAAATAGGAAGAATAGACTTTCTTCAGAAGTCGCATGAGCTCTACTGTACAGAGGAATGTAAGAGGTTTGCAAGGAGAGAAAAAGATTGATTGATCAATATTAAATACGCCTGATTGTAATTTAAAATTAACACAAGTAAATAGTACAAAAGTCAACTGGCAGATTTAAATATATTTCCTGGCTCTTCCCCATTGTAGCCAGCCAGCAGTCATTGGAACTATTTTTCCAAGATATTCATTTTCGTACGGTTGTTCTGATGTAAGACGAGCCAAAATATACACCAGTCCGTGAGAAGGTTCTTTTTGGAGATCTTGTAAGATGAGCGGGATAACGTCTTCTCCAAGTGCAATGATTGATGCTGTTTGTTCAAAACCTACCCCACCATTTCCACTGATAGAGGAATGCTCATCAAGTTCTTGCTTGAGCTTTCTGTACTGATCTTCTATCTCAGAGTTAGACATACTTGCTTAGGCTAAACCCATCTTTTGTTTCACTTCTGTGACGGTTTCACTGGCTATTGCTCTAGCTTTTTCTGCTCCCTCTTTCATTACTTGGTTTACAAAGTCAGGATTATCAACCAGTTCTCTTCGTTTAGTTTGAAAAGGTAGAAGCATTGAGAAAATTTCTTCTGCAAGTGAGTCCTTCAGCTCGACAAATTTCAAGGTGCCTTCTGAAAATTGTTTTTCAAACTCAGTCGATTTTTGTGAATTAATCAAGTGAAAAATCGTGAAAATATTTTTAATGCCAGCACTCATCTCTCCACCAGCTTCAGTGGCAGTTGGAACGGAGCGAACCTTTTTGCGAATAGTATCCAAATCATCAGTCAAAGCGATAAAACTCCCTTCGACTGTTTTACTCATTTTCCCTTCACCTGTTAAAGATGGAACATAACCACCTTCTGTCTCAAAACGCTGTGGTTCTGGGAAAGAGGTACCGTAATCTTGATTCATTCGACGAGCGATTTCACGCGTGACCTCAATATGAGGCTCTTGATCGACGCCCACGGGTACACTATCAGCTTTGTAGACCAAAATATCAGCAGCCATTAGAGTTGGATAATTGAGCAATGCAAGGGTTGCGTGATCTGGATACTGTTTGACTTTTTCTTTAAACGTGGGCAAGTGTTGCATCTTGGCAATCGTAACGACAGATGAAAAATAAAATGCCAGTTCAAGATGTTGATTCACTTCAGACTGTTGGAATAGAACTGATTTTTTTGGATCGAGACCAGCAGCCAGATAGTCGATGATGACTGCTCGGCGATTTTTTCGTAATCCCTCCACGTCATATGGTGTGGTTAATGTATGCACATCCGCCACCATAAAAAGTGTTTCGTAATCAGGATTATCTTGCAGTGCAAGCATGCCTTTGATAGCGCCAAGATAGTTACCAAGATGAAGTTGGCCAGTTGCTCGAATGCCGGATAAAACGCGTTTTTTCATAAATTCCTTTGAGTCTAAATGACTGTATATATTCTGCCAGAAATTAATTATTTTTTCTTGTTGAATTAAGTAGTCGTTGTTTTGTTACCTTCTCCGTAAAAATTAGTGTGACCTTTTCACTCTTTAGAATTTCAAATGATGACTGAATGCTGTGATGATGAAATAGTTTTCCAGAAATTGTTTCTTTCTCTTTTTTACTTATTTCTGCATTCACTCTAAAAATTCTGGGTTTAGTTTTGCCAAAGATGAAAGATATGTGCCACAACTTCGTTTATCCTTTCACTTGGATTTGAAATCTTAATTAAGTTAGCAGTTTCAAGCACCCTCTGAGGTGCTGATTCAATCATTCGATAAGACATAGTTTCCTTTCAAAGTTAATTATTGGTTTACCCAACTTCATACCAGATGTTTCGCTTTTGGGCCTATTCGGCCATATCGAAATTCTGGGTATTTCGTTGGGTTGTTTTATAAATTTTCAATTTATAAAACAAAAAACTCCCGGGTGGGAGCTGGTTGATATTTTTTATTTAAAACGCAACAACTACTCCCTAAGTTTAGAGAGTGTACCAACTTATAGTTGTGTGTGTACTGTATTGCATTATGGACAGATTATAGAGATCAAAAAAAATTAAACAAGTTCCGCCTTCATTCTTTTTTCACTACTGAATATAAATTACTTCTTTCATTTTTTCCGTCTGCATAAAATTGACGCACTTTCATTAAGTGAAGTGGAAGTAATTTTTGAATTTCTTTTTCATTGACAAAATGGCAGTAGCGATACGCATTCGTTCCTCTTCTCCAATCGACCAAAAAATCGTTTTGTTCGAGCTGATCAAACTCAATTTGAGGAAACATTTCCCATTGAACCAAACGTTGCTTCAGTGCTGGAATTGATAAAAATTGCCAAGCAGAAAAAATAAATACACCACCGGGTGCAAGATATTCTGATACTTTTTCAAATAAACTTTTTCGTAGCTCAAAAGAAGGAATGTGGTGTAAAACACCGAAGAGAACAATCAGATCGAATTTCTTTTCATTTAAAAAAGAAAAGTTTCCTTCAACAATGTCGATTTCTTTAAATGTAAAGTTTTTATTTTGGACAGTGTTTTTAGCTTGTTTTAATAAGAATTGATTGTTATCAATTCCAATATATTCTTCCACATTTAAATCTGGTTTTTGTATTAAAAACTGAGCGAATCTTCCATTTCCACATCCTATATCGAGAATTTTCAGATCTGATTTTTTAGGGAAATACTGAAGAAGTTGATTCCATCCTTCCCAGGGTTGTTGTCTAGTTTCATCGAATTCTTTTCCCACTGAGGTATAGAAGTTCTGATTGATCGCATTGAGTTGGGAAATAGTTTGTTGGTTCACAGCCTGATTATACTCGTTATTGGTGTTCGTAGGTTGTTCACCCCTTTCTCACGCGCTAAAGCACTTGAGTTTCCCCTCTAAAGAGGTGCAAAGAAGTCGAGCTATATCTGGTAAAATAGCATGATGGATTACAATCAAGTTTTTAGTGAACCAGAAAAACAGAAGCTATTTGAGCTTTTGTCTGTTTTGGTGGCTGAAAAATCACTAGATGCGAAACAATTTCAAAAAATTCAAAAAAAGTTTGCTCGTGAAAATGGACATGTGTTTCGAAAAGATCAAATCATAAAAGCTTATCGCCACTTCGTTTCGACTGGAAAGTTAGATAATACCTCGAACTTAATCGAGAAAATTGTGATGAAGCCGACTCGAACGATATCTGGAGTTACTCCAGTTACTGTTCTGACTAAGCCATTTCCTTGTCCAGGAAAGTGTATTTTTTGTCCAAATGATATTCGAATGCCGAAGAGTTACTTACACGACGAACCTGGAGCGCAACGAGCTGAGCGCAATCAATTTGATCCATACTTGCAAACGATGTCCCGCTTACAAGCCTACAAAAATATTGGACATTTAACCGGAAAAGTAGAAATTATCATTCTCGGTGGAACGTGGTCATTCTATCCGGAAGAGTATCAAATTTGGTTCATTAAACGATGTTTTGATGCGTTGAATGATTTTGGAAAAGGAATTGATAATCGTGAATTCATTGAAGAAAACTATCAGAAAAAAACAGTGACAGTCGAAGAAAGTAAATTTGGACACATTTCGAGGAAAGAAAACGAAATTGATGGGAAAAACTTGGACAAAACATACAACCAAGTGATTGGAGAAATGTACACAGCTCCGGAAAAACTACTGAAGTTGGACAAAGATCAAATGGCGAGTTGGGATGAATTGAAGAATGTTCAACTTGAAAACGAGACTTCACTCTGTAGAAGTGTCGGTTTAGTGATTGAGACTCGCCCAGATCACATCAGCGAACGTGAGGTAATGAGGGTACGACGATTAGGTTGTACTAAGACTCAAATTGGATTTCAAAGTTTGCAAGATGAAGTATTAGAAAAAAATAAACGAGGTCATGATGTGGCAGCTACTCGTCGGGCAGTTAATTTATTACGACAAGCAGGTTTCAAAATTCATGCCCATTGGATGCCTAATCTCTATGGATCAACTCCGGATAAAGACATTGAAGATTATAAAAAAATGTTTAGTGATCCAGACTTTTGTCCAGATGAATTAAAAATTTATCCATGTTCTCTGATTAGTTCAGCGGAGCTGATGCAGTATTACGAACGTGGTGAATGGCAACCTTATACACGTGAAGAACTACTGAAAGTTTTGCTGGCCTGTTTTGAATTCACTCCGGCCTATTGTCGTTTGACTCGGGTGATCCGAGATATTCCTTCGACAGATATTGTGGTGGGAAATAAGCAAACCAACTTTCGTGAAATTGTTGATGCCGAGGTAAAAAGATTAGGGACAAAAGTGGTTGAAATTCGATCGCGAGAAATACGCGGGCAACAAATCGATTCTGACTCACTTCAGTATAGTGAAGTATCGTACCAGACAA
>CAYOQI010000010.1:0-8912 GCA_964406075.1 uncultured Pseudomonadales bacterium | reverse complement strand
GCCGAAGTGGTGAAATGGTATACACGAGAGACTTAAAATCTCTTGTTCGCAAGGACGTGGGGGTTCGAGTCCCCCCTTCGGCACCCTACTACGCTAAAGCTCCGCGGGGCGGGCCTCATTCAGGTTTGCTTAATCGAAAGTGATGAGGAAATTTAAGAATTTAGCTAATCTTTCCTCTTGACAGGTAAAGTAGAATAAAAGGTAGAGTTTATTTACTTTTTATTTTAATGACTTTATGTTCCTACTCATCATCGGTGCGATTTTCATTAGTAGTTTACTTTCCTTGATTGGTGCATTTATCCTTTCTCGAAAAAGTACTTGGAAAGAATCATTCTCGTTGGAGCTGACTGCGTTTGCAGCAGGCGTCATGTTAACGACTGCTTTGCTCCACTTGGCACCGGAGGCACTTCATTCTGGTTTATCCGAAGAGCGAGTATTTCAAGTGATATTGAGTGCAATTGTGATTTTTTTCCTGATGGAAAGAATGGTGTGGTGGTTTCACCATCATCATGATCATCATGATGTCAAACCTTCCGCTTTGCTCATCACTGTCGGTGATAGTATCCATAACTTTGTGGATGGTGTGGCCATTGCAGCAGCATTTTTGATCGATCCGACGATTGGGCTGGTGACCACTATTGCTGTCGGATTACATGAAATTCCTCAAGAAATTGCAGACTTTGTGGTGATGGTCCGAGCCGGAGTTTCTCGAAAACGAGCGTTACTTGTCAATGTCGTATCTTCCACGACCGCAATTCTTGGTGGAACACTAACCTTTCTTTTTGATGAACCGATTGAAGGTGTCCTTCCACTCGTGCTGGCTTTTTCAGCAGGTATGTTCATGTATATTGCTCTCTCAGATTTAATTCCGGAACTACACTCGACAGGTGATGCAACAGCTCAACGGTGGAAACAAACAGTGTGGCTATTTTTTGGAATACTTTTAACTTTTGTCGTTACGTCGATAAGTGAAGAGTATCTTCATCAAGAAGATCATGATGAATTGGAAGACGCAGATTATCACATCGAACGGCAAGTTGAGCTCGAATCAGATTTATGATGAATTCAGGTCAGAGTCATGTTTTCAACTTTTCGACTATCCGCCAGGGTGGTAAGACTTTCATTGCACCCAACGAGGTCGAATTTCAGAAATTGTATGAAGAGATTTTCAAAAAGCATGTGTACTACGTGCATCTAGACGAACCCTCGCCCTTCATTATTGATGCGGGTGCACATGTCGGTTTAGCGTCAATTTACTACAAATCTCTCTTTCCGCGAGCAAAAATTTTATCTTTTGAACCACTTCCACTTTTAGTTCAATGTTTTCGCCAAAATTTACTTTTTCACGATATTGAAGACATCGAGATTGTTCCTTTGGCTATTTCTGATAGAGAAGGTCAAATTGTGCTTTTTCACGATGCCGAGCCGGTGAATTATTGGCCATCAACCACTTCTATTTTCCCGGGAGCTTGGGATCTTCGTCAAAAAACTAAACCAATTCCTTTGTCCTCTACCAAGTTGAGTCAATACATTGATCGTCCAGTCGATATTTTGAAAATTGATATTGAAGGGTTGGAAATGAAAGTTTTGCAGGAGATTCGACCAAAATTGAAATTTGTTAAGCATCTATTAATTGAGTTTCACGCTAATCATTTTAATCATCCCGATCGAATTATTCAGCTTTTAGAAGATGAAGGTTATGAAATTGAAGTCACTGAAGATAAAAAGCAAATTGCTCCTCGTCAAATGCAATGGCGAATTCCGAAACTTTACTTTATAGAAGCCCATCGGAAAGGATAATGATTATGCCAGAATTAAGCAGAGAATATTTGCAATCAATCATAAATCAACCAGATTATATTCCAAAACTTGATGAGAGATATAAATTTGTGCGATTTGAACACGTAATTTTTATTGATGATCCAGACTGGAATCATTCCACTATCGTGGAATCTGCAGAAAGAAAGGTAAGTGATGTTGATGATGCCGGGTTAATGTCATTCTCTACATTCTTTGCTCCTGATTTCGAAGTTGATTTTCATGGTGAGTCTTTGGGAATTAGAATTGACCCTAAAAATAAACTTGCTAAGAGGCAAGAAACGAGAGAAGTTGGAGCAAAGATTTTAGATGGATTTGCTAAAGTGAGAAAACCAAATTAACTCATGTTACTTCTTACCGCTGAAACTTTCCCAGATTGTTTAAAAATTGAAAGCACATTGAATAAACTAGATTCAACTGCCTTAAAATTCCTCCGTTTTGGCAAAGAAGTTTTTGTAGAAAGCTCTAACTATTATCATTCGGCCTTATTAGCAGGTTTAGGCAGAAGAAGAGATGAGTTGGACGATGCGGGGTATCTTCAACTGTCAGTCATAGACAGCAAATATTATGCATTTGTTCTACTTGATTCAGACTCCTTGAATTTCGTTCCCTCTGAAGAACAGCGAGCTTACACTGTTGAAGTCGTGGCCCAAACACTGTTAGGAATCGCTCATGTAATTGGTAGAAATAAATGAAACACGCCAATGTCTCCAGTAGAAAAGCTGAACAAAAAGTAGCTTTCATACCTAATCACAAAACATCTCAACACTCAACTGAATACTAATCACTGCGAAGTGTGGCATTGTACTTGTTTAAAGCTACTTTAATCATGGCTAATAGACCATTCACCGTTAAAACCATTCCCCTGTGTTGAAATCCGACTTTTTCAGCGGTGCTGTAATGACGTTGATCCAACACTCTGAGCTCTTTGAATAAATCATTACGATGAGCAGCCCAGTCTTTAGCGAAAATAATTTCGGATATTAAGTAATCTTCGGTGATATAAGTTATACCGTCTGAACCTTTTTCGATATTTCCAATAATTTTGCGAGCTAACCATTCACCATTGATATTTCTTCCTAAATTGCTATCGGAAATTATTTGTCGTAACCCTTTCGCTTGAGGTTTTAAATCATCTCCCCAGATGCATACTAATGGTTCACCTACGAGCTCTTCCTTCTTGTTGTAGGTGGGTGTAACTGGTTCTGGAGGAATATCAGAATCAGCAAATCCTATATTCTTATGCTCAATCTTTTCAGCTACATCAATCTCTAGTCCTAAATTTTCAAACTCAAGAAAGTTAAGTTGTTTTTGACGTATTAATTCTTCGACGATTTCAATAACCCCTGCGAGTTCAATATAATGATGAGATCTAGATCCATCACTCACACCAATTGTACTTCCAATAACCTTACGAATTTGCAAGTCAATGACTAAACCGTTGATAATTTTGTAGTTTGCCCAAGCTTCAGCATCTTGAACTGGAAATACTAATTCTGCCAACTCGCCTTGAGTGATGTAACAATCATCTTTGTACATGTGATGCCTTGGGTGATTCTTTATCCACAAATACACTGCTCTTGCCAATAGAACTTTCTTTTTCTCACCTGTTTCAACAACTGAAGTATGACCTGCAGATTCACTCGAATTTATATCAGGAAGATTTTCAGGTCCTTCGCCGGGTTTAACATCAGGTATAGCATCGACAGGCTCACTGGATCGGGGATTCGAAGGATTATCATGATTTTTATCTGAATCTGCTTCACCTCCACCTTGACCGAGAGACATTAATTTTTGCTCAATCGGAATCCAGTTTTCTGGGCGTCGTTTTAAGCTAGTGAAGAATCTCCCTACTTCCGCAATAGTGAAATAGGTTTTTCTATCTTTTGGCAAACCAATCTCACTCCCTATTGCTCCTTCAATTTTAAGTCTAGTTTTATGGTTGTTCCACATCGATTGAACTCTGGTTTTTTCTGATGGAAGATCATTTTTTAAAGAATACTCTTTTAAAAGTTGGAGTGGAATATACTCATTTATTCCTTCAGTTCCGCTTCTTCTATATCCCCCAGGAATATTTTCTAGAATTGCTTTGATTTCTAAGAGTTCTTCCGGCCAATCAAAAGTTTGTTCTGGCTGAATTGTTGTATCGAAAACAGTGATTGGAGTATCAAGTACTGTTTCAGGTTCGGGTAAATCTGTAGCAGGTTCATTAATGGGTTCAGGAATGTAGTTTTCCAGTTCAATTTCAGGTACCGAAATCTCAATTTCCGAAACAGTCTCATTTACCTCAGGATTAGGAAGCGCAAGACCATTGTTCATCATCAGTAAAAGTATTCTTGCGACAACAGGATCTTCACCCTGTGCAATATTTTCGGGGTTAAATGAATCTTCCGGCACCTCTACATCCATCCATGCAGGTTTCTTACCAGGATTGTCTAATATATCCTCAAGCTCTCCTGCCCACACTGCTTGCTGAAATTCATCACTCGCAATCATTGTTCCAGGATCTTTATTTCTTCTTGCTGAATCATGCATACTAGCTATGAGTTGATCTTGTGCTTTTCTCAGAATCTCCCACATTCTTCCAAAGTCTTGCGCAACATCTCCGAGTTTTGTTGGTCTTTTCTCATTCATATGCCTCCATTTTGTATTTTTCTGCAAATTGTCAGAAATATACAATTAAAATGAGATCTGTCCAATACTCATCTGTACTGTAAAAGTGAAAATATAGGGAAAAAAGTTTAATATCTTTAGTTAAAGATTGCCTCTTAAGTATTTAGCATCACTTGCACTTCTTAATGTTGGTATCCATGGTGCCATACCTCTTAGCATATCCTCAGGTGTATTATCGACATAACCAAAAACAGCATGTACCTGTTGCATATATACTTCAAATGGAATCCCAAATGCTTCAGCAATATCACGGAATGTGATTTCTTTCATGTCCTCATCTTCAAATAAGGATAAAGCTTGTTCTAAAGTCCAGCCAACGTCAGGATTATCTGAGATTGCTGGAGTGAACCGAACGTTGTTAATTTCCATGGTTCTTATAGTGCCATCACGTTTCTCACCAAGGACAAGGGTAAGATTTTGTATATCTTCACCCAGTGGGATGAGAAATCGCCCACCATCAACTAGTTGTTCTATGAATTCATCAGGAATTGTTTTTAAGGCAGTCGTGGAAATGATCCGATCATACGGTCCCGATAAGGCCCATCCTTTAGTCCCATCTCCTTCGATCATTTCGACATTTGTTATTCCCAATTGAGCAAATCTCTCTTCGGCTTTGGGTATGAGTTCAGGAATACGTTCGATTGTTACAACATGTTTACACAAGTGAGCGGTCAAGGCAGTACTGTAGCCAGAGCCGGTTCCAATTTCTAGCACTTTAGAATCAGGTTCAATTCTCAACGCATCGATCATTTTTAATGTTAAAAAGACTTCACTGATTGTGGAAATTTTACCAAGTTCCCCAGTTAATAAAGGAAAAGCTTCATTTATATACGCATCATCTGCGAATTCATTGGGAACAAAATATTGTCTATCAATTTGGTTTAAAGCATCGAGTAGACGGAAGTCAGTAATTCCGGCAGCATTTGCTACATACAAAGCAAATGCTTGGAGTTTTTCACTAGGTTGAGATGGGGCGTGGTCTATTTTTGAGGGTTCTTCTTGTTTAGAAGGCATACCAATTGAATTGTTAGTTTTTTGAGCGGGTGAAGGGAATCGAACCCTCGTCACCAGTTTGGAAAACTGGCGCTCTACCATTGAGCTACACCCGCATTTTAATTTTCTATTGTCCGCCCAAGTCGGATCAGCTGCTGTTGAAGCCACCCGCAATAGCAATGTAAGTGATTGTACCAAAAGTTTTCCGATTCGACAGAGTTATTTTTAAAATCTAGGCATAAATTCATTTTTCTGTTATCCTTCCGATATGACAGATCAAGCACTTTCTTCCACACTATCAGTCCAATCCTTAGCGGATAAATATCAGGTGAATGTCGGGAAACCATTTTTTCCGCTCAATACTTTGCGGTTGGTGTACCTCATTTTCATGGAAACCATTGGGACGACTGATCAAGCAGTTGTTGAGAAACGAGCCAAAGATATTTTGGCGCTCATACCCCTAGTTCAAGGATTGCTTGATGCTCGTTCTGCACATCGGGCTGAACAAACAAGTTTCAGTTTGGAAAGTGAATGGGAAGTTGTTCAGCCACATATCGAGCAAATTTATCAAATCGTCGATACGCCACAAGTTCGAGATCTTTTCTCGTACGTTTTTGCTTACGTTTTCCCTCTGCAAGATACATTGTTACTTTCACTTTATAACGACTTATCAAATCAAAAGAAGTTTTCTGCTCAAGATATTTACACAATTTTCCACATTCGGTCGATGGATTCCATCATTTATTCAAATATTGTGGGTGCAATTCTGCGACGAGATATTGATCCGACTGCGGTGCCAAAGGATATGCAGTTATCGTTAAATTACAAATTAAACGCTTTGTATCAGTTAAATGACCTAGTCGATGCAATTGTCTACGCAAAAGAAGACATGGAAAGTAAAAACTTTTCTCCGTTTGAGTTGATCAAGAAAGCATCTCAGGATGCGAACGAAGCTCGCCAAATGATTATTTCGATTGCGTCAGCATTTGAAAAACGATTGCAGACTTTCCCACTCGGAGAAAGTACAGAGAAATTGCTCAATGACTTTGGACATCAATTGATTGGAGTGATTGGTGGTGGAAGTACTGTTACCTCACCGACAGAAGAACCGATGACTGCTGAAGCGGAAGAAATTCATCAAGCACCTTTTGCAGATTCGGGACACTCACCGATGGAAGAAACCTTGTATCAAGAAGATGCAGCTCAACATCAGGTTGCGCCAACTGAACCAGAAGTTCCGGAGATGTCAGTATCCCCAGTTATGCCTCAAGCTCCACAAGTTGATGCCACGCAGGTATTTGGAACTCAAGTGTCGGAAGATGACCACCAGGCTTAATTTCTACGACGGGATCCTTCGCGTCTGGTAAGTACACCAGACTACTCTGGATGACACTACTTTAAAACCCACTCCCTGAGTTGCTGACTAAAGCGGACCATGTATCGCACGTTGTGGATTGAGGCGAGGCGGTAATAGGTCAACTCGTCTGTTTTAAACAAATGCCTCAGATAGGCTTTGGAGTATCCAAACTGGCAGGTTTCACAGTCACAGGTGTCATCAATTGGAGTGTTATCAAACTTCCATCGTTCATTCCCGATTTGCAGACGACCTTTATCAAACTCACTCACAAAAATGGGTTGCCCATCTTTTTCTTCTAATTTGCCAAAATAGATCGTTCCATTTCTGGCTAAACGAGTCGGAGCCACACAATCAAACATGTCGTACCCAGCTTTGATGGCATCAATCAAGTTTTGTGGATCACGACCAAGTCCCATGGCATATCGAGGTTTGTCTTCCGGAACTAAATCACGAACCCAATCCATCAGCTCCACACTTCCAGCCATGTTGTAGCCCACAGTTTCTCCACCAAACGCAATTCCATCAAACTCTAAATCTCGAATAACCTGAGCAGATTCTCTTCTCAGTTCCTTATGCATGGCTCCTTGGACGATGCCAAATAGTGCCTGATATTTACCATATTTACTCACTCTTCCATGCTGATCCCAATACTCTTTACATTGCTTTGCCCAGCGATGGGTGCGATCCAAGGCTTCGCGAGTGTATTTCGCATCGGCTTTGTCAGGAGTGCATTCGTCAAAAGCCATGATGATGTCAGCTCCGATTGAGCGTTGAATTTCTATAGCTTTTTCAGGTGAGAAAAAATGAGTTGTTCCATCTGCATGTGATCGAAACTCCACCCCAGATTCACTGATTTTATTGGTTGGCTTATGGATGACAGAAGGTGGTTTGCCTTGTTTGACGGTATTCACCATTTCAACAGTTCCGACATCGATTGCTTCTCTTTGTTTACCTAAAGAAAAAACTTGAAAACCACCGGAGTCGGTCAACATTGGTTTATCCCACTTCATAAATGAATGAATGCCTTCGGCATTTTCAATCACTTCCATGCCTGGCCGTAAATACAAATGATACGTATTTGCCAAGATAATTTCAGCTTTACTCGATTGAATATCTTCTGTATCAAGTGCTTTGACTGTGGCTAAGGTTCCGACAGGCATGAAGATCGGAGTTTTGACTATTCCATGAGGAGTAGAAAAATGCCCAGCGCGGGCATGATTTTTTGTTTTTTCGAGAGTAAATTTGAATGACATCAGAGTATTATACCTTGAGTTTGTCATCCCTGACGTGAAGTGAATACAATAATAAATTAGTAATAATATGAACATTCAAGGATCAGGGATCTCGTTGTGTATTGGCTATTCCCAGGTCTAGGAGATCCCGGATTCTCGAGGTCATCGCTTGACTGATAGTCACGCTCTTTCCTCTCGTCCGGGATGACAGACATCCTATAGAAAAACAAGTGATGATCTTTACTTAGAGGAGAAACAATTTACAATTGTGAAAGATTTTTGAGAGCCGAATATTCGGTTCCCTATTACAAAAAATCATCCCAACTGTTTACGGGAGTGTAGTAAGAGACTTTTACTACCACCCCTGAAAAACAGCTTTTTTTTTCTAGAATTGTTTTAGAAAAAATATCGGGAAGTAAGGAATGTTATGACAAACCAAGCTGTTCCTCAAGCCATTCAGCTTACCCAGACTGGTTATGATGAAATCGTGGCTGAACTTGAGGATCTCAAACAAAAACAACAATACACCATTGATCGAGTTGCTTTGGCTCGTACTCACGGTGATTTGAGTGAAAACGCTGAGTACCACGCAGCAAAAGAAGATCTCAGTTTGCTGACTGCTCGATTGGAAGAGTTGGAATCTGTGATCTCACAAGCCAAAGTCATTAAGCAACCAAAGACCAATACGTCAGTCAAAGTTGGTTCAACGGTAACACTTAAACACGATAAGAAAACTTTGGTATATCAGGTCGTGACTGCTTGGGAAGCCGATCCAGCTGAAAGCAAAATTTCCAGTGATTCTCCCCTTGGAAAAGCATTGTTAAATAAAAAAGTAGGTG
>CAYOQI010000009.1:0-39570 GCA_964406075.1 uncultured Pseudomonadales bacterium | reverse complement strand
CCCTTTTCATAGCCATTTCTCATCTCTCTCTTACATACGTTTCTTATACTCTCTCTTACAGTTCTCATTTTTCATACATTTAGCACTTAGTTTGTTATATCAACTATTTTTTAGTTTATAAGTGAATTGGCCTCAATCACCTCTTATGATACTTACTGGACTCATCATTTTCATTTCGACAATCTTGCTGGTTCACTCTCTTTTCACGCTACTCACTATGGCGTTTTCGTGGAACGATCCTCATACACTTCACTTACGCAAATCACCCAAACAATTTCTCCAACCATTTTTTTCTTTTACATTGTTGGTTCCAGTTCGGAACGAAGCCTCCGTTATCGCAGATACGCTCAAAGCAATGACGATGATCCGGTATCCCAAAGAATTGTGTGAAGTATTTCTATTGTGCAGACAAGACGATGAGGAAACACTGCAAGCGATTCAACATGCCTCAACCTCAATGAATATTGAAAATGTGAAGTTAGTGATCGTCGGTGAAGATATTGATAACAAACCAAAAGCATTAAACATTGGACTCAGTTATGCAAAAAACCAAGTAGTGGCGGTATTTGATGCTGAAGACGAGCCACATCCAGAAATTTTGAATGTCGTAAATACTATGCTTCAGCAAACGAAATCGGATGTAGTTCAATCCGGAGTTCAGCTGATGAACTACACTTCCAGATGGTTTTCTGCTCTCAATGTTTTGGAATACTACTTCTGGTTTAAATCTGCTTTGCATTTTTTCACTGTAGTTGGAGTTGTTCCACTTGGAGGAAATACAGTCTTTATCAAACGTGGCATGTTGGAAAAAGTTGGTGGTTGGGATGAAAATATGTTGACTGAAGACGCGGATTTAGGAATTCGACTTTCACTCGAAGGTGCAAAAGTAAGTGTGGTCTACGATGAACAACATGTGACCCGAGAGGAAGCGCCGTCAACAATAGCCCAATTTATTAAACAACGAACGCGCTGGAATCAAGGATTTTTACAAATATTTTTTCAATTTAATTGGTTGCGTTTACCAGGATTTCAACGAAAAGCATTGACTGCGTATCTCCTCTTCATGCCGGTGATTCAAGGATTATGGGTGATCTATCTTCCGCTGACGCTGCTAGCAAATTTTTCACTCGCACTTCCTGTGGGATGGGCGATATTTTCGTTATTGCCGGGATATGTGCTGATGACGCAGTTCGTACTCTACAACTATGGTCTCTACGAATTTACACGAGATTATAAATATAAGTATTCCATCTTACTTATTCCGCTTCTGTTTTTCTCTTTTTTCCCATATCAAGTGTTGCTGAGCATTGCTGCGATACGGGCTGCCTGTCGCTTGATTACAGGTGAAGGTGCTTGGGAAAAAACAGCCCACCTCAATATTCATAGGAGTCTCGCTCGTGCATCGTAATATCCCTCTCCTTCCCTTTCGAAAAGATCGACTGGCAACAGTTCTTTTTGTTGTGGTCCTCGCTATCTCTGCAATAGCGCACGGTTTGAACATGTTTAATTTTCCGTATTATGAAAATGATGAAGGTGTGTACATGTCTCAGGCGTGGTCATTACTGAAGCAGGGAGAACTTGCTCCGTACACATATTGGTATGATCATGCGCCGGCTGGATGGATATTTATCGCTCTTTGGACTTTGTTGACCGGTGGCTTTTATACATTTGGTTTTTCGCTGAATAGTGGCCGAGTGTTTATGCTCGTCCTCCATGTGTGTTCGACATTACTTCTGATGCTTATTACCAGAAAAATAACTAGAAGTAACTATGCGGCGGCGATTGCCGGTCTCTTTTTTGCTTTAACTCCGATTGGATTATATTTTCATCGACGGGTTCTGCTCGACAATATTATGACCTTTTGGGTGATGCTGTCATATTATTTTGTGACGAAAGATCGACTGAAAATGACAGATACATTTTTGAGTGCGATCTTTTTTGGGATTGCGGTGTTGACGAAAGAAAATGCAGTCTTTTTTATCCCTGGTTTTTTGGTTACTATTTATATGATCTCGCATGGATATCATCGCCACCTCTTAGTGTTTAAATGGATTGTTGTTACTGGCTCGGTTATTTCACTCTACTTTTTATACGCATTATTGAAAGGTGAATTATTTCCCACTGGAAGTTTTGGAGGTGGGATGAACGAACATGTGAGTTTACTAGAAACACTGAAGTTTCAATCTTCTCGGGAAGGTGGTTCGGTGTTTGAGATGAATGGGAGTTCATTCTGGAGACATTTTTTTCTATGGTTGAGACAAGATCCATTTATCATATTGGCTGGAATTGTGGCAAACTGTTTTGTGTTACTTATGTCTCTCTTAAAACAAAAGCGTATTTACTTAGGTGTTGCACTATTAGGTGCATTCTTCTGGTTTTTCTTGGTTCGAGGTGGGATCGTTATTGAATTTTATGTAGTCCCACTTATCCCAATTTTGAGTATTCTTATTGCTGTATTCATCCATGAAATCATTTCCTTGCTTCCAACACGGATTCCAAGATACATCGTTACTGGTCTGTATATATTGATTACTGTTAATCTCTTTTTAGGATATTTTTTCTTTGCCCAAGAAAGCAGATCTTTTGGACAAGATAGTCCAAGCCATATGATATTTGAAAGTAAACAGACTTCAGCTCAGCTCGAAGCGGTAGAGTGGATACGAACGCATGTGGATCCTAAAAGCATAGTGATTATTGATAATTATTCCTATATCGATCTTCAAGATCCTCAGAACCCTTTCAACATTGTTTTTGCAGATGCAGAATGGTATTGGAAAGTGGATAAAGATAAAGAAGTGCAGGTGGATTTGTTACAAAATAATCCTGAAAACATAGATTTAATTGCTGTCACGCCACAGATGACTGGTGATTTGCAATCTGGTACTTCTCCACTTACTACTGAAGCACTCAATAATTCCAAAATTTGGAAAGCTTTTGAAATCGACAATTGGGGTGTGCAGTTATGGAGACCGTATTATCCTCGACATATTCTGCAACGTTCATGGACATCATACAAAAAGAACTTCATAGCTCAAGGGAGAGTGATTGATCCACAGCAAAACATCACGACGTCTGAGGGACAGTCATATGCACTTCTTCGTGCAGTCTGGCTCGATGATAAAGAAACCTTTGATACCGTATGGGATTGGACAAATGAGTACCTACGGAATGAAAATCGGCTATTTTCCTGGAAGTATGGACGCGATGATTCAGGTGAAGATGTGATTTTAGATGGTGGTTCAGCTTCTGACGCAGATCAAGATATTGCCTTGGCTTTGCTTTTTGCACATAAAAAATGGAATGACCCCACTTATTTAACGAAAGCCACCGAGATCATCGATGCGATATGGGAGCATGAAGTAAAAGAAATGGAGGGTGAGTATTACTTGCTTCCTGGACCTTGGGCAAAAACGAAACCTGGTGTTCTGACGAATCCGTCGTATGTCTCTCCTTTTATCTATCGAATATTCCAAGATGCTGATCCTGATCATGATTGGATGTCAGTCGTAGACACTAGTTATCAAGTCTTAACGGAGTGTTCCGCAAGTTCTCTTGGTAGTGAGTCATCTGTTTTTCTTGCCCCTGAATGGTGTCAGATTACCCCAGACGGGCAAGCAGTTCCTTCGGAAGAAGCTGGTCTGACAGGAACCGAATACTCCTACAATGCATTTCGTACACCGTGGAAAATGGCTTTGGACTATCAATGGAATAAAGAACCAAGAGCGCGGGAATACTTAGAAAAGATGGAGTTCATTTCCCAAGAATGGAAAAACAATAAGAAGATTTCTGTTGCGTATACTCATGACGGAAAAGTTTGGGAAAATTACGAATCTGTAGCTGCCTACTCTACTAACCTTGGACTCTTTAAAGTACTCAATCCTGAGCTTGCACATGAACTCTACGATCAAAAAATAAAAGAAAAATTTTACGAAGATGACACCCAAAGTTATTGGGAAGATCCGAAAAACTACTACACCCAAAATTGGGCATGGTTTGGGACCGCACTCTATAGCGATCGATTACCAAACCTCTGGGAAACACAGTAGTTCATTTCCTAGATTTGCTCAGACTTTCTCATACAATTCTTACACTTCTTATGTACACTGCAGGTATGTTCAAAAATGTACACATCATCTTGAATCCAGCCGCTGGCCAACAAGAACCGATTCTTTCCTTCATTAACAAAGCTTTTGATAAAACTGAAATTCACTGGGAAATACATATCACCAAAAAAAAAGGTGATGGAACAAAAATGGCAAAAACAGCACTTGGAAAAGGTGCTGATGTGGTGGTTGCCTATGGTGGTGATGGCACGGTGATGGAAGTGGCACAAGCATTGATAAACCAATCTGTTCCGCTTGCAATTATTCCAGGAGGTACTGCAAATGTATTGGCAAAAGACTTGGGCATACCATTCGATTCCAACAAGGCGTTAAAACTGCTCAAAGCCAATCAAAAAATAAAACAAGTCGATGTGGGTATGTGCAACGAGTTTCCTTTTATCATTCGTGTGAATGTCGGAATTGGAGCTGAAATGGTGGCCAAAACCAAACGGAGTGAAAAAGATCGATTCGGAATACTTGCGTACAATATTACTGCGATGAAAAGCATTTCCGATTCTAAGTTGGTGAAGTACAAGATTGAAGTAGATGGGAAAAAATTTGATGAAGAAGGATATGCTCTGATTGTCACTAATGCTGGGAATGTCGGGATTGAAAATATTTCACTTGTTCAAGGTATTGATGTGAGCGATGGCAAGCTTGATTTGTTAGTCGTTAAACAACTAGATGTGATGTCGATGGTGGGAGCAGTCGCCAAAACTCTGACTAAAAATTCTCCCGATATTTATCATCATGTACGTGGCAAAAAAATGACCATTACTCTTTCCAAAAAACAACATCTGTTGATTGACGATATATCGGTAGATCTTCGAAAATTAAATATTACAGTCAAGCCAAAAGCGATTTCAATTGTAGTCCCAACATAATTTTGGTAAGGAATGTATGTTTCAAATGTTCAGTTTCTGGAAAAAAATACTCGTCATTCTCAATCGAGGAATTGATCAAGGATGGCGTCAATTGACCGGACTTCCTACGCTCAAACGAAGCATGATCACGCCAAATATTTTTTTGGGAGGTCAGTATAGTTTTAATCGATTATCTCGTCTTAAAACCTTGGGTATTACCGCGATCGTCAACATGCGGATATCTTCTATTACCAATCCTGACTTTCTGAAAGACTTTCGTTACTTACATTTACCCACCGTGGATCAAACTGCCCCGAGTATGGAAAACTTAGTGAAAGGTGCGCAATTTATCGATGATGTGATCAAGCAAGGTGGTAAAGTCTATATACACTGTATGGCTGGTGAAGGACGTGGTCCAACTATGGTGATGGCCTATTTTATACATTCTGGTATGACGTTTGATGACGCTTTCGAAACAGTGTTAAAAGTGCGGACGTTTATCAGACCTTCACAAGCACAAAAAGATCAACTAAAAAAGTTTGAAAAGCTCAAAAAGTCAACTTCCATCTAGTTTTCAGCAGTCACCAGTGATTATCTGCTAAAATACGCGATATAGTTTAATTGTTTTAGCATGAAAACACTGATTATCTCCGATACGCATTTAACTCATAACTTCGATAGTGGCAAGTTTCATTATTTGCGGTCTCTCATCTCACATTATGACAGAGTGGTGATCAATGGGGATTTTTGGGATGGGTACGAAACAACTTTTAATCGTTTTATTTCTTCCCGGTGGAATGAGTTATTCCCATTACTTTTAGAAAAAAATACGATCTATTTATACGGCAATCATGATAAAAAACGTTGGACGCCACGTCCGGAACTTTTTTCAGTCGAACAATTTGACCGATATTTCATCCCCATTGGAAAATACGAACTCATGATCGAACACGGTCATCGAATTGCTCCGAGTTTTGATATTACCTATCCTCGCCTTTCATATGTCCTGAGTGCTTTTTTCTCGAGTCGGAGATTTCAATTTGGAAAGTTGATGGAAGGTGAAAAAAATATGCAAATGAAACATTTTGCAAAAAAGAACTTATCTCCCAATCAAGTCTTGGTCTGTGGACATTCCCATATTGCTGAAAATAATAAAAAACAAAAATTTATGAATACCGGAATGATCGATTACGGCGTAGCGAGTTATCTCTCTGTGGACAAGAATACGTTCGCTTTGCACACTGAAACATACGAATAAGTGATTGCTTTCCAATTAGGCTCTTACAGAAATGTGCTAGGCTTCATGTATGAGAAAGTACTGGATCACCATTTCAATTGTTTATTTTTTCATTTTTAGTATTGCTGGTCTGACTTTTTTATACCAAAAAAGAACCACAACTGAACCAGATTCGGTTTCACAACTTCCTGCTTCATTACTTCCCACTTCCACCCCGCGTGCAACCGCGTCCCCAACTCCATTGCCTTTACCCTCATCAAAGATCCTTGGAGGCGGAACACATACGTTTCAAACTTTTAATAACTGTGGACCTTCGGCATTGAGCATGGCATTGTCCTACTACGACATCTTCATCTCGCAACAAATTTTGGGCCAGGATTTGCGTCCATATCAAAATCCACAAGGAAATAATGACGATAAGTCAGTAACTTTGGCCGAGCTGGCCAAAAAAGGTGAAGAGCTTGGTTTTATCCCCTATCATCGACCAGCTGGAAGTATTGATTTAATTAAAAAACTGACTGCCCAAGATATTCCAGTCATGACTCGGACATGGTTAAAACCCAATGAGGATATCGGTCATTATCGAGTGGTAAAAGGATATGACGATGTGGCAGGCGTGGTGATTCAAGATGATTCACTGCAAGGCAAAGATCTTCGCTATTCGTACAGTGATTTTTCGACACTCTGGCAAGCATTTAACTATGAATTTTTAATCCTGGTTCCTGTTGAGAAAAAAGAAGTTGTTGAAGCACTTCTGGGAGAGTTGGCAAATGAAGATGTGGCTTGGCAACAAGCACTTCTGAATGCAGAGAGCGATATTGAGCAAAATCCATCGAATATCTACGCTGTCTTCAATAAGTCCGTCGCTCTCTATTATTTACAACGCTATCAAGAATCAATTGATACATTCGAGCAAGTTGAGAGCCGATTACCATCGAGAATGTTGTGGTATCAACTCGAACCGATCTTGGCATATTACCAAGTGGGTAATTTTCCTCGCGTTCTTCAAATTTCAGAAGGAATTTTAAATAATCAAAACCGAGCCTATTCGGAACTACATTACCTCGGGGGAAAGATTTTTGAGAGTCAAGGGGAGAGTGCCCGAGCGCAAGAAACATTCCGTTTAGCAGATTTTTATAACACGACAGAATTGTGGAAAAGTAATTTGCCTGAAGAAATTTTATAGAAAATTAAATTGCTCCGCTGGCTTGCCAGGCTTGGAGCATGTTATCGATTGCGGATAAACGATTGTACTTAGACACTCTTTCACCTCGTGCAGGCGCACCGAATTTGACGTAATCTGCTCCCAACCCGACTGCAAAATCTGCGATCAAGTCATCGTTCGTTTCTCCACTTCGATGAGAAATGATAAGCTTCATGCCTGCATCTCGTGACAACTTAATCACCTCAACAGTTTCACTAATCGTTCCGATCTGATTCGGTTTAATCAGCACGGCATTACACGCTTTTTCCTGAATAGCTTTTTCGATCCGTTCTTTGTTCGTGGTAATCAGATTGTCTCCAACGATCATAACCGTGTCGCCCATGGTGGTGGTGAGATTATTCCACTCTTTCCAATTATCTTCACTGAACCCGTCCTCGATTGAGATGACATGATAGGTCTTATTCAACATTTGGTAATATTCAAGTAACTCAGTCGGAGAAAAGGGTTGGGATTTATCTTTAATCACATACTTTGTTCCCTGCAGAAGTTCATCCGCCCCGACATCCAGTCCGAAGAACACATCCCGAGCAAAAACAAATTGGGTGTAATGCATCGTTTCAATTAACAACTCAAATACGTCGATATTGTGGAACAAATTAGGGGCATATCCTCCACCAATACCGACACTATGAATTGCGCCTTTTGATTTCAACACTTTCCCAAACTCTTGATACAGCGTGACGCCAATATTCAGACTCTGAGCAAAAGTAAAGTTGCTAGCGGGAATTAATTGAAATTCTTGAATGTCGAGATTACCCGTACCGTGTTTACCACCACTCACCATCGTAAACATGGGAATAGGAATTTGAAGTTTGGGAGTCATCTGGTATTTTTCTCTGATATACCAAAATAAAGGCATGTTGACCGAATGGGCACCTGCTTTGAGTACGGCCTGAGAAACAGCCAAGATGGCATTGGCACCGAGTTTGGATTTATTCGGCGTGCCATCGAGATCTACCAGTTTTTGATCACAGAGCGTTTGCTGAGTAGGATCCATGCCGACGATCTGAGGTGCGAGTACTTCATTGACTGCTTGAATTGCTTTCTGAACACCCATGCCTTGCATGTACTCAGCCTGTTTGTCTCTCAACTCGACGGCTTCATGTTTTCCAAGTGACGTACCGGCTGGTACCGCGGTAGTGACCTCATGCCCGTCGTCAGTCCACAACGAAACTTCGACCGTTGGAAGGCCGCGGGAATCGAGAATCTCGCGTGCTTGAATTGCTTGAATAACCATACTATTTTTATTTATCCTCGTTGATTGAGTGACTCAATTTGATTTCTCCTCAAACAAAAATCTCGAATGCCATTTTTTTGTACTCTTTCCATGTTTGCGCTTCCTGAGAAGGATGAGTATATCAAAGGTGTTTTCATACGATTAGCTGTTTCAGCGATCACATGAATGAGTTTGAAGTATCCTTCATTGCTTTCAATTGTGGGAGAAAAGTCATGTGGTTGATCAGTCTGACTTCCAGTAAAGAGTGAAAATAGATCTTTTTCATTGATAATTCCTCCAAATGCACCATGCTGGACAAAGCTGGCAAAATTAAACAGCGAACTAGGAGTACTCATTCCTACCCAAGCCTTTTTATCCAAATCATATTGATGCAAAACTTTTTTGATGACGACCCATTCTTCTATTGTTCTGACAAACGGGATGATGACTTGTATTGGTTGAGAAAGATTTCTAATGACACGCAACTGAAGTTCGAACAGATCTCGATCCGCCAAAAGTCGATATGCTCCGTGATATCCAAGAAAGGGATTTTGTTCTGGAGGTTCGAGAATCTCCCCGCCAGAAAGTCGATGATATTGGGCAGTCGTCATATCAATCAGTTCGTACAATACAGGCTTTTGCTCGGAAGCGGAAATCAAGGTTTCCAATGTCTGATGAAGAGCTTCTTCAAGAAGATGGGATTTATTTCTTTGTTGTAAAACTTGAGGATGCACATCAAGGAGTTGGACAATGTCTCTTCCTCGGATAGGCCCAATTCCAGAAACTTGAGAAATAATTTCAGGTGAAAAATGATGTGGATGATCAATGGCATACCAAACGTTGAAAGATTTCGCGGCTGATGATTTTGAAATAGCTGGTGGTGATCCGGCCACATCGCCCTCAAATACTGCCCCATACTCGCCGAGAACAGTGACCACTTGGCCAGAATGGAGGACAGAGGTTGCCACTTTGGCGTTCATGACACAAGGAATATGAAGACGAGCGATATCCCGTGGAAGGAGCGGTGCATCACAGATCAGTGCTCCAAGCTGTGGTAAGTGAGCGATATCTGTGGGTCGCATGGATTTCACCACCAAGATGTCATTGGGAGAAAGTGATTCTTTAGTCGGCCAATTTTTAACAATTTTTACTTTTCCGGTGAAGTGCCCGCTTGCTCCGCTGACTCCATACACGAGTGGTCGAGAAGATGGGTGTGTTAAAACTTGACTCAGGGCTGATTCACGAAGTGGTCGGAGATTGGTAATGGTGACGTTATTTTCTCGATCAATTTCCCAATCACATTCTTGAGGGAAGAAAAATTCCTTTTGAATTTTTTTAGCAACCTGAGAAAGTTTCAGCAGTAAGTTATCAGTCAGCTTCTTGTCATCTTTTCTAGAAGAAGGAACTGATTCAAGAGTAGTTTTTCCTTTTGAAAAAACTAATGCTTTCTTTTGATCTTGGTATTCTGTATGAATCACATCCCAAGTGTTTTTCTCTATTTCATAGGTATCGGCTTCACTCGGATGTGTATCAAGATATTCGCGTATTCCCCAGACTGCCTCGATCATGAGTGAGCTTTTATTTCCATTCCGAGGGTTTTGAGTTGATAGTAAACCGGAAACTTTTGGTGGAGAAAAATGCTCAAGAACAATAGTAGGTTTGTACGCATCAAAAGACTCTTTATGCTGAACCATGTGTGTCAAGATCTCAGGACCAAATAAATCCGCCCAACACTTTCGAATATCGACCATCAAATTCACATCGCCTTGAGTATAGTGCGGAGCACGTTGAGGTGATTGATGAGTAAAAGAGGCATGCAGTCGACAGGCACTGTGTTCACCAAGCTGATGATACTTCTTTGTAATTTCCAGCGTGACTTCTTCAGAAATTGTCATTCTCATTAAAAACCTTTGAAATTGTGCAGCTGCTTGTTTGATCGATGAAGGTTCTTGTGGATCGAGCAGAGCCAGTGCGGACTCGAGTTGGTGACTCAATTGAGGTGTCAGTAAGTGATAAAAAGTCTGAGAAGTGATGACAAATCCTTGAGGGATTGGGAGCTTCGCCTCTGCCAGCTTCCCTTTCATCTGTCCAAGTTCACCCACAAGTGATGCCGGGTATTGGTGTGCTTTATTTAGTGGAATTAAGAACGTAGTTTGAGACATAGGCAGGCTATACCAGTTTAAAATTCAATATGAAAAAATGCCAAAATTTTAAACAGTATGGGCCTCTCTATCCTAAAGAATTTCGAGAGTATAAGCAAGGCAAAGTTCGAGGTAAAAGAGGTGTTGCTTTTCGGTTCAAATGTAAAAAAACGGTAAGAAATATTTCTTACCGTTTTTACAATTTGTTTTTATTTCAAGCAGCTCACAAGCCTTCTCGGATAACACTGAGCACTTCATCTCTTTTTTGTTCCATGAGTACTTTATTCGTTGCCTCAACATTCAAGCGAGTCAACGGTTCAGTATTCGATGCACGGACATTGAAATGCCAGTTATCCATTTCCATCGTAATTCCATCTACACGAATAATTTCTTTTGCCAGCGGTCCATATTTTTCTTCAATGCGAGCAAACACGGCTTTGGCATCGGCACCTTTGGTATTAATTTCCCCAGAGATGAAGTATTTACTTTCAAGCTCATCCAAAATTTCATCTAGACGTTTGGAGGATTTAGAAAGCATATCCATTAAGAAAAGCATGGGTGCGACACCGGAATCACAGTAAAAGAAATCACTGAAGTAATAATGTCCAGTCACTTCTCCACCGAAGACAGCCTTTTCATCAAGCATTCGTTTTTTAATGTATGCATGACCGACTCGGTTGTACAGTGGTTTTCCTCCAGCGGCCGTGATTTTTTCTGGAACAGCATGGGACGCTCGAATGTCGTAGACGATTGCACTACCAGGGTATTTTTGTAAAAAGTACTCGGCCATGATGGCAGTCATGAAGTCGCCGGAAACAAATCGGCCGGTTTTATCGACACAAAAGAATCGGTCACCGTCTGGATCGAAGGCAAATCCCAGGTCAGCATTCTCGGCAGGTACTCTTTGCATGAGTTCTCGGCGATTTTCTTCTTGAAGTGGATCGCCACCGTGATTTGGAAAATTGCCATCTGGTTCAAAATACATTGGAACGAGTTCAATCTGTGGAAGTTGTTTAAAAAGTTCTGTCAGTGATGGTCCAACCATACCATTGGCTGTGTCACAAAGAACTTTCATTGGTTTCAGTGATTTCACATCGATCAGAGAAATCATTTTTTCGATAAATCCTTGGTTAACGCTCCAAGACTCCACCGTTCCCGGTTGCGTGGCAACTGGGGGAAAAGCATCTGTTTCAATGACTTTTCGAATTTCTTGAATGCCATCATCACCTGAGAGCAAGTATGGGATTTGACGAACCATTTTAAAACCGTTGTACTCTTTGGGGTTGTGACTGGCGGTAATCATGATGCCAGGAAGTTTTTTTGTAGCACAAGCGAAGTAGTACATATCTGTCGATACCATGCCGACATCAATCACATTTACGCCTACAGACGTGAGTCCTTTAATCAAATTTTGATGTAGCTCAGGACTGGAGATTCTGGCATCGCGACCAACGACAACTGTAGAAGGTGAGAGAATTTTGGCAAAACCTTTTCCCACAGCTTCAGCTGTTTCAGCAAAAATTTCTTTTCCATACACTCCACGAATATCGTACGATTTAAAAATTCCCGGATTAACTTGCATAACACTTCCTTTCCCCCTTCAATGAGAGGATATGGCAGGCGAAATGAGCTATTATTTTCGATTTAATTTTAACACAAGCTGGACTAAAGTCTGTTCAAGAGTCAGTGTGCTCTGGCCAGTTTTTATTTTATAGTCGGTGAATGTAAGTTCTTCGTGAATATCGAGAAGTAGCTTGAGTTGAGGTGAAGTGTCTGGAGTTTTTTCCAACCAAATTCGAATTTGTCGAGCAAACATCGCAAAACAAAAGTCGGCTCCATCTGATTGAATTGCATCGTTCAGTAATTTGAGCTGAGATTCAACCGAGCTTGAATTAAGGCTATTAATCCAAGCAAACATTTTGGAAGAGATTGGAAAGCTGTGAATTTTGGCAGTTGGGAATTTTTTCAATTCAGTTGGAGTAAGTTTTTTTTTCTCCCACATGAACACATGCAGTTCGTTCGCAATTGGTTGAGTCAGCTGTTCGATTAGTTTTGATTTACGTTCTGACTTTGGGAGAGAGTGAAGTTCTTCGATTTGGAGGCCAGATTCTTCAGCAAAGAGTGAAGTAGATCCAAGGAAATGTTCTAAGTTGGCAGGTTCAAGCGGTTTGGCTTCCAGCAGTTGAATAGAAATCTGACGCTGTTTTAGTGCTTCAATTGCTTCGTGAAGTGCTTGCCGAGATTTGACGTGGTGTTCCCCATGAAAGATGGTTAAAGGCATATTTTTGCGTCATCCTGAGTCCTGACCGAAGGTCAAGATCGAAGGATCTCAGAAGATAGAAGTATTGAGATTCCTCGACCTTCTAGAGTACTAGAATGCTCGGAATGACAGCTTGACTAAATATTCATCAATAACGTTTGAAGTCGAGCCATAATATACCCCAAAAAGAAAAAGATTGCATAGAGAGCAAACTGCATAAACAATCCAATGATTTTGGATCCTTTGCTTTGCTCTTTGGGCATTCCAGGAACTGGTTGAGGTGGTGTATTCGTAGCGGTGATGGGAACGGGATCAGCTTTCACTGCTGGCGGTGAAAATGGTGATGAAGCCGACAATGGGGTTGGTGCTGGATTTGCAGTCGGAACAGGAATACTTGGTGTTGGAGTTGGTGAAAATGGACTTGCTGGAACCGAATCAGTGGGTACTGGTGGTGTGATAGGTGTAGGATTTTGTAAAAATGGTGGTTGGATGTTATCTGTCATATGAAGATTAGTATCAAGTAATGAGTATTCAGTATAAAGTATTTTGAATACTTTTTTCCACTATTCAACAATTGTCTGGCTTTGCAAAATCATGCCATGTCGCTTCAACCATCCACGGTGAATGCGAAATTCAGAATCAAATTGTTCCACCAATTTCCAAAATGCTGTGCTGTGGTCCATATGAGTTCGATGTGCCAGTTCATGGACGATGACGTAGTCAATCACTTTTTTTGGTGCATGAACGAGTTGCCAATTGAAGTTGAGATTGCCGATTGATGAACAACTTCCCCATCGTGAACTTTGGCGTTTAAAAGCAATTTTCAATACAACCGTTTCCATTTTTTTTGAAAAATATTCGACGCGTTCAAGTACATATGAATGTAGAGTCGATTCTAGAAAGCGATTCAGTGCCCTGTTCATCGATTGAGCAGAATCTGACACGGGGTTCACTAAGAGTGATTTAGATTCGTCATTAATATGTACACCGATCTTTTTTTTGTGATCGATCTCTTTGACCAGAATAAATTCCTCTCCAAAAAATAAGATTGAATTACTCTTTTCTTTTAAGAGTTTATTTCTTTTTTCATTCAATTCAGCGAGATGGGTTTCAATCCAATCTTTATGGGAGTTCACAAATTGTTTGACGGCAAACTCCGGCACAAATCGTGGAGTACTTACGACAACTTCCCCATGTGCGGTAAGACTTAATTTGAGAGATCGGGATCGAGAATTTATTTTACGAGTATAGTTCATGGTATTGAGCCTTTCGTTAAGAAAGGAGGTTTTACAACAGGCTCAATGCATACTAACTCAACGGAAGAAAAATTCAACGGACGTTACAACACTGTTTCAGTAATTTCTGTAGAAAGTGGCACATAGCGTAGACCTGTACTGACGCCAAGCAGAAGCAGGACAAGGAGAATCAATCCAATTTGAACCCACAAGTGTCTGCGCTGTCGAGGATGAGCAGAAATCCAAGGAACGACGACTGCATAACAACTAAATATCAATGCCAGCACGATGAAGCCAACTTTGGCGGAAAAGCGAATGAATAATTCTTCGGTTAATTGACCAGCTCCGACGACTTCTTCAACGACCGAAAATTCCACTGCTAGTAAACGAAACGCCATACCCAAAGATTTGATCACTTCAGCGAATGAAAGTAGTGATGCAAGTATCATCAATAGACCGAAAAAAGAGGTAGCTTTTTCTGTTTTTATGATGACTTCAGCTTTTGGAGCTGGTGGTGTCACTGGTGCAAGTGGTTTTAAGCTGGTGTTACTTTGTACTTCAGGTTCATAGTGAGTCAAACGATGATAGAAAAGATCGTTTAAATGCTCTTGCGGTTCTTCGGCTGTTTTTAAAAGAGTCAGCGGATGTGTGATTGGGTCCAATGGTGAAGCGGAAGCGACTGCCGTAACAGGTTCAACGACTGACCATTGAGGTGGAGGTGGTTTGACTTCCGGAACTGAAATCGAACTTGTATTTGATGAGGTAAATATTGGAACTGATCCTGGTACGCTAATCGACGCGTCTGACATGAATTCAGTATAGCGAAGCTGGAGGTCAGAGGCTAGAGGGCTGATGCGATGTCATCCAGAGTGTTCTAGTGTACTCACCAGAAACGAAGGATCTCGTCGTTTATTGAGTTTATTATGTAATAGCCAAACATTCTCAGATTTCAACGGGATTCTTCATTCTGGATTACCAGAAATTCAGAATGACAATCATTTGTGTGCCGGGAACAGGAATCGAACCTGCACATCCTTGCGGACCCTGGATTCTAAGTCCAGTCTGTCTACCAATTTCAGCATCCCGGCGAATAGTCAGCATTATGCCACGCTAAGGATAAATTGGCAAAAAAAATCCACCTGGATTGGTGGACGTCTTTTAGATCCGAACGTCATCTCCGGTGAGGAAATAACCTTCGGACGTATGAACATCTTATAGTATTTTTATACAGTTGTCAAGGTAAGAGAAAGCAGTAGGATATTTCACTTCAGCAAATGAAAGTGGGTACTTTCTCCAATGAAATTACTCCTCTAAAAGGTACTCTGTAAGGTCAGCATCACCACTGGCTTCTCTTCCCTTTTGACGATCATTGAACTCCATTTCAGCAATCCACTGATTGACTGAGTTCGCCCAGCTGCCATTACTGTGTGGTGTGTATTTGGTCATAATTTTTTCAGGTGTAGTTAAACCACGATCAATATAATTCTTCTTGAGTTCACGTGCTGCTCGTTCGAAGTTTGCTTCATATGATTCAAATTTCAGTGTTCCTTTGGAATGTACTCCAAATCCAAGACAGTTAAAGGAATTCTCAGGGATTTTTTTACACAAATTACTCTCTTGCATAGCTATTGCCGGTAATAGCCGGTAATCAATATCGTATTGGTCTGCTAACGAGACGAAGTACTCACCGAAGTATTCTGGAGGATCTAAGGGTGATTTATGTCGTTTGAGAAAGTCAGAGACGATGACACCTCGTGCATCACCGCTTTCCAGCTTGGTAGCAACACCTTTGACCGCTTCTTCTGCTTGTGCAGGCGCAATTGGTGATAATGACTCAACTTGAGGGTTTTGAGCTAAAATTGCAGGTTCAGTTTCAGCAGATTGAAGCTGATTGACGAGGGTAATACTTGCGCCGACTACACCAAAGCTAGCAAGGAACCAGATAGGCAACCAAAAAAGGTGCAAAGGTTTCATATGTTCACTGTAGCAAAAAAGACTACTATTCGCAATCAATATTGATGAGTGAAGAAATATTATATCATTTCTTACATTAATAAATTGATTTATCAATCTAAATTGTAGTTTGAGGTATGGTGAAAAACAGAGTAAAATGAGAACATGAGAAAACTAATCCTTTCTCTGGTATTCATCGGTATTTTTTTCCTTCACTCCTCTGTTTCGATACAGGCTCAGGAAGTATTAGGAATACATATTCTTGCCCCAGGGGAAATCAACGAAGCAAAAGAACTTTTGCAAACTTCTTCCAACGAGAGTAAATGGAAGCATGTGACTGTGCCTTTTACGCTGACAGATATTGAAAAAGGTCCTCAATGGCAGGCTTTTTTTGACGAATGTGAAAAGTACAAATTCATTCCTATTCTCCGTCTTGCGACCAAAGCGGAAGGAAATTACTGGACTGTTCCAACCAAAAAAGATATCGTTCAGCTGACTTCGGCCTTAAAAAAACTTGATTGGCCCACAGAAGAACGACTAGTTATTGTTTTCAATGAACCGAATCATGCCAAAGAATGGGGTAATTCTCTTGATCCTGAAGAATATGCAGACGTTCTAGCCTTCACTTCTTCATGGCTGAAAACTGAGAAAGAAAAATACATTGTGTTGCCTGCTGGGATGGATTTGGCTGCTCCCAATGGAAATGTGACAATGGAGGCTTTCACGTATTGGCGTCGAGCGATGAAGCACAACCCTGAACTGCTCGCCTCTATTGATGCCTGGAACTCTCACTCGTATCCCAACCCTGGATTTAGTAGTGCTCCCGCCAAAAAAGATAAGATGAGCTTACGAGGATATCAACACGAATTGGCTTTTGTAGAGCCCTTAGCCAGCAAAAAATTTGATGTCTATATCACTGAAACCGGTTGGGAAGAAAATTATTCCACTACCAAAAAACTCGAATCCTACTATGCCTATGCAGCCAAAAATATCTGGAGTGATGAGCGAATCAAAGCAGTAACACCCTTCTTACTCAAAGGTGCTCCCGGTCCATTTGAAAAATTCAGTTTCTTTGATGAAAGTGGTGAAAAAACCAAACAATTTGAAGCCTACCGCAAAGTCATCGAAACAGCCTCCGAACAAGAAGGTGTGTAAAAAAAAAGCGGGCTGATATCAGACCCGCAAATTAATTTTCCAAAGGGCTTGCAACCGGCCTAATGGTTTTGTCCCCGTGAAGAATCTTCATAATTGTACTGCACTTTCTGAAAAAGGAAAAAAGCGAAGCCACACCAGTGCGACTTCGCTTATCAATACTTTCCTAAAAAAAAATGAACAATTCCTCCGTCCAAATTTAGAAAAATACGATAAGTGGCAATATATCTCATTACAGAAAAAATTCGAGTGGATAAAAAAAGGGACCAAGAAGATCTGGTCCCTAAGTTGGAAAGATGACGAGCTCCCTGTTCCCTGGAAAGGGGAAGGAACTAGCATCTCAAGTTGATGTCCACATTTATTCAACTTCAGGGGGGGGCCGAAGTTTACGCGAGGAATCCTGGACATCAACCTCAACTAATCAGGATTATATCAAATTAAAAAAAAGAATGGATGGATAAAGGAAAAAGCGGGAGACACCAATAATTGTGATGCTCCCGCAAATGAGAACAGAGTTAATGTCTCGGGAAGGGACAAGCTTTGTGAGGAAAGAGATCTCTGGCACAAGACATTAACTCGATGGATTGTATCGTAGTTTTGGAATTTGTTGAGAGGAAATAATAAGAAAAAAAAATAGGGTCATCGCTTCTATGACCCTATACAGACACTGTGATACTTTTAAATGAACACTTGGATAAACAAGCTATCGCCCCCGATTGCTTCGTGTCCATTCAGGCTTCCATTATCTGCATTGGCAATTCTAAAAGTATCAGATGAAAAAACAAGAAGAAAAAAGCGGAACTACATAAATTGTGGTTCCGCCTTATAAGAGCAACAGTTAATGCGTTGTGAATTCCGACAAACGTGAGGTGTGAGCAAATCCGTTTGCCAAAAAAAACAAAGCACTAACTTATGAGTATTTTATCGTGTTTTCATGGAAATGAAAGAAAAGAAACAGGCCTGATTCTGGGATAAGAAGGGTAAGGACCAATGCCAGTAGGTCCTTCTTTTTCTTAAGCACTTAATCAAGTCTGCTGTAGGGGATTGTAACGTATTTTTAAAATTGGAAAAGATTTTTTAAAAGAAAGTGTTTAATACGGGAACTGACATTGCTGCCAGTCCCCGTATTGTAGTGCAGGTGGCTAAACGCCCGTCATTTATGCCGATTGATGCATCGCCAGCTTCGCGCTTGAATTTGGCCGATGATAAAAGGAATAAACAACCCTGCTATTGTCTCTGCGCATAATTCACCTCCATGGGGTCTAAGTGCGCAAGTTTATCGTACAAAAATTTTAGATTGTTGCAAGGAGGAATTTTTGAGCAGAAAAGATTTGGAAAGAAAAGGTTAATACGGAGCCAGCAAGCTGGCCCCGTATATGTGTTTACAGGTGATGAAGGCTTAAACTCGGCAATGCCACATGCGATTTGTGGGCGGGCCGGTTGAAGCACAACATACCTGCGGGTTCAATTTGATCAAGGAAAAAAAACCTTTCACTCATTAAACGTTAGATGAATCTTACAAAATTCTTATACGGATGCAAGGGGGAAATTTGGAAAAAAAAAGGTGTGAGTCGGGGCGGACTCGAACCGCCGACAAGTTGCTTAAGAGGCAACTGCTCTAACCAACTGAGCTACCGACCCAACAATGAAAAAGTGCGTCCAGAGGGAATCGAACCCCCATCAACGGTTCCGAAGACCGTAGTTCTATCCATTAAACTATGGACGCCAAAGTACTTTTCTCGAGCTGTGAAATTTTAACACAAAATCTCTAAAATAAGTCATCTTTCTTTCCTCAAGGCATTTTGACAACTATAGGACTCACTCGTGTTATAATAATTTTCTCTGTGGATCTGGAGTAAGTACTCCAGGAAGTTCTAGTTTAAGGGGTGAAGTGATGAATCAGCGTGTCCCGAAGTTCTTGTTTCCCCATATAAGTAAGTTGTCTGGGGTTGTCCAACTCTTCGGATTAAGTTATGAAGAGTTAGTAGCATCATTACCAGAAGGCGTTGAGCTTTATGCAAAGTTTCGAATGCCAAAAAAAGAAGAAGAAATTCTGGCTGAAATAAAGAATGATGAAGAATTATCGGAAGGAGATCGTTTTAAAGGCCGAACGATTTTTCCCGACAAAATGGTCTTAATGCACATCGAAAATGCTGAAGCGTTCTATGCTCAGAAAAAGATATCTACAGAGTACTTTGGGATTCCCTTTTTGTTGGCAAACGAGCCAACAAGTGAGTTCCTTTAGTATTCAAAAGGTCCTGCCCCCACCTCTAACGGGGGCTTTTTTTATTCTTTTAAAATACTCTCCCCTGTCATGCATGGTGGTTGTTCAAGCTTCAATAGTTTCAAAACAGTTGGTGCTATGTCTCTCAGACCTTTCCCTGATTTCAGTTTGGGATGGTTTTTATTATCTATAAAAATGAACGGAACTGGATTGGTGGTATGAGCGGTATGAGGTTCTTTCGTTATCAAATTATACATTTGCTCGGCGTTACCATGATCCGCGATCACGATCAGTGCACCATCTCGTTTCAAGACTTCTTTGACCAATTTCCCGAGTTCTCGATCCACGGTTTCAACCGCAATTTTGATGGCTGCTGGTTTGGCTGTATGTCCGACCATATCTGGATTGGCAAAGTTCATGAAGATAAAGTCAGCAGTATCGAGTTTACTAATTGCTGCGTCACAGATCTCTTTGGCTCGCATTTCGGGCGCTTCATCATGGGTTTTGATATCTTTGCGACTTGGAATCAAAATGTGCTCTTCACCCTCATGCGGTTCTTCTCTGCCTCCATTTACGAAAAAGGTAACATGAGGAAATTTCTCCGTCTCAGCAATATGAACCTGAATTAATCCAGCATTAGATATGACTGATCCCATCGTTTGCTCAATCTTTTCTGGAGCATAGGCTACGATGGATTCAATTTTTGGATCGTAGTTCGTCATGGTCACGAAGCACAGATTTTTTTCTTTTAATACTTCTGTAATTTTTCGTGATAACTGTCGAGCTCGATCGGGGCGGAAGTTGGTAAAGATGATGGAGTCATTATTTTCGACGGTAGCAGGCGTGCCATCGGGTTTCAAAAAAACCTGAGGTTCAAGCAATTCATCAAAAATTTCTTTGGAGTACCATTCCTTAATCGTTTCGGACGGTTTATCAGTGGCTTCATACACGTACGCAGCTTTACCGTCAAAAATGGCTCGGAAAGATTTATCCGTCCGATCCCAATTGGTATCTCGATCCATAGAAAAGTATCGACCTGTGACGGTGGCGAGATGAACTTCATCCATGCCGTCGATGTGTTGTTCGAGTCGTTTGAGTGAATCATGTCCAGCAGTTCGTGAGTAATCGCGACCATCCATAAATGCATGAAGCACGATTCTTTTTATTCCATGTTTAATCCCAGCATTGATGACTTGGAGAAAGTGATTTTCATGACTGTGCACTCCACCAGGAGAAAGCAAACCCATCACATGCAAAGTGCTGTTATATTTCTTCACATGATCAAAGGCCGTGACAAAGGCAGAGTTTTCTGCAAATTTTCCCGATTCTGCATCTTTGGTGATTCGCACTAAATCTTGATACAAGACGCAACCCGCCCCAATCGTTGTATGACCAACTTCAGAGTTTCCAATTTGACCAGCTGGCAAACCCACTGCTTCACCTGATGCATCAAGTTGAGTATTGGGATACTTCTTCATTAATTCGTCAAAGTTGGGAGTGTTGGCAAGATGAATACCGTTGTGTTCACCAGCTTCACCAATTCCCCAACCATCGAGGATGACGAGGACGAGAGGTGCGTGTAGGTTATTTGACATGGCTCTCACTCCTCTTATCGGGAAAATTCCTTATCAGGTAATTTTCTCGATGTTCTCCTCTAGAAGAGGAGAAGTTTTTGTAAATTGGTGTTAGCGAAATTCTCCTCTTGTAGAGGAGAAAGCTTAGTTTTTTAATAAAAAAACTAGGCAAGAGGCGTTTTATTTGCGCTCAACTATGTGTAATAAATAATCAATAACATTTGATAAATCATTTCGAATTTCGTCATTCCAAAATCTTACGACTCTGATTTTTTGTTCATTGAAAAAGAGTGTTCTTTCTCTATCTTTTTGACTCATTTTTTCATCGGCATGTTGAGACCCATCAAGTTCAATAATCAGTTTTTCTGAATGACAATAAAAATCTGCAATGTAATTTCCAATGACAAACTGTCTACGAAAAGCACATGGAAATAATTCTTTGTTTTTCAACTGTGCCCATAATATTCTCTCTTCTAAGGTTGCTTTTTTTCTTAATTTACGAGCCCTCTGCCACATGAAAGAGAGGTTCTTTTTGGGCATTTCACTCCTCTTATCTGGAAAGTTTTTGATTACAAATAACTTTCTAGATGCTCTCCTCTAAAAGAGGAGAATTTAACGCTTCTCAAAAATACTTTTGCCAGGGAACTTAGCTTTGCTTCCTAACTCTTCTTCGATTCTGAGCAATTGATTGTATTTGGCCATGCGGTCACTTCGAGACATGGAACCTGTTTTTATTTGGCCAGTTGATAATCCAACCACAAAGTCTGCAATTGTGGTGTCTTCAGTTTCACCTGATCGATGAGAAACAATGGTGTTGTATCCATTCTTTCTCGCTAAATCGATTGAGTCGACCGTTTCTGTAACCGTTCCGATTTGATTGAGTTTAATCAAAATGGCATTTCCAACTTTTTGATCTATGCCTTTTTGCAATCGTTCCACGTTGGTTACGAATAAATCATCTCCGACGAGTTGCACAGTCGAACCAATTTTTGCCGTGAGTTTGGCATAATCTTCCCAGGCATCCTGATCAAATCCATCTTCTATAGAAACAATAGGATATTTTCCGACCCATTCTTCGAACAAAGCAATCATTTCGTCACCGGTTAAGGTCCTATTTTCACTAGCGAGGGAATATTTTCCATCAGAATAAAACTCACTGGCTGCCACATCAAGAGCAATGGCGACTTGGTCACCAAGCGTATATCCAGCACCTTCGACGGCTTTGACCAGTTCATCCAAAGCAGCTTGATTACTTCCCAAACTTGGAGCGAATCCACCTTCATCACCGACTGTGGTCGCAAAACCAGCTTTGTGTAAATTCTTTTTTAATACCATAAAAATTTCTGCAGCCATGTCCATGGCATTTCGGAATGAAGTAGCACCGACAGGCATGATCATGAATTCTTGAAAATCTGAAGATTTGTCAGCATGTTTCCCACCGTTGAGCACATTGATCATAGGAACGGGCATCCAAAATTCACTTGGTACAGTTGAAGAGAGTGATCGGAAGTATTCGTACAGTGGTTGTTTTTTACTGACAGCTAAAGCTTTAGAAAGTGCCATCGAGACGCCCAGAATTGCGTTGGCTCCGACTTTGCCTTTATTTGGTGTGCCATCTACTTCAATCATTTTTTGATCAACACTTCTCTGCTCGGCTTCCATCCCTTTCAGTGCTGGCAAGAGAAGTTCAGTCACATTTTTAACTGCAGTTTTGACACCTTTTCCACCGAGTCTTTTATCTTGTTCGTCTCTGAGTTCGACCGCTTCATATGCTCCAGTAGAAGCACCTGAAGGTACAGCTGCTCGACCAAATGATCCGTCATCGAGTGTTAAATCAACTTCAACGGTAGGGGTTCCCCGAGAATCAAAAACTTCGCGAGCAATGATGGAAGAAATAGACGGCATACGTCTCCTTAAATATTTATGATCAATAAGATAGGCGTAGAATACACCCGAGCAAGCACTTTTTTCAATCTGTCTTTGTCAGAAATGATCAATGGTACAATTGCCTCAATTATTCGCATTTGATTTATATATGTCCAACTCTTCTCAACCTTCTGTCGTTATCCTTGGTGGTGGTACTGGAACTTTTGTAGTGGCTTCTGCGCTCAAAACGCTTCCGGTTCATGTGACTGCTATTCTGACTATGGTCGATGACGGCGGATCAAATAAAGTCTTGCGTGATGAGTTTGGACTCCTTCCAACTTCCGGCATTCGTCAATGCGTGGTGGCTCTGTCTGAAAATACAACTCTGCTTCGTGAACTTTTTAACTATCGTTTTCATCAGGGAAATGGAATTAATGGGATGACCTTTGGTAATATTTTCATGGCGGCCATGGCGGATATCACCGGATCTCAGAAAAAAGGGATTGAAGAAACATGTAAGTTGTTAAACGTTAAAGGGAAAATTCTGCCCATTAGTTATGACGATGTTCGACTGGTTGCAAAGTATGAGGATGGTTCAGAGCTTGTTGGTGAGCATTTGATTGATGAACCGCAACATGATGGCACGATGAGAATTATCGATGTCACGACTCAACCCAAAGCCAAAATTTCTGAAGAAGCCAAGCAAGCGATTGAAAACGCTGATCTCATTATCTTAGGACCAGGTGATTTCTTTACCAATACGATTGCTGATTTAGTGATTGAAGGAGTGGTTGAAGCTATTCAATCCTCTAAGGGAAAGCTGTGTTTTGTTTCCAACCTCATGGCTAAGTATGGTGAGACATACGCCTACACGCTCAAAGACTTTTTTGTTGATTTGAGAAAATACATGCCATTGGAAGAGATTGATTATGTTTTGATCAATAATAATCTGAATTTTTCTGATAATTTGCTCGATTTATACGAGAAAGAAAAAGACATCCCTGTGACTGACAATATTTCCGAAGCTGATATTCAGCCAAATGTGAAGCTGATTCGAACTGACTTATTGTCTGATGTTGTGGCGACGCAACAAGCAGGTGATGTGTTGAAAAGAAGTGTCGTTCGTCACAGTCCTCAAAAAATTGCAAGAGAAGTTTCTCAGTTATTACATCTGGAAAAATAGACTTCCTTTGTTACAATACATGGTTATCTGGACTCATAGCTCCCGCCAAGAATTCGCATTAGCGGATTCTAATCGGGCGAGCAGTTGGTTTACCCGTCAAACTTTTATGGCTGGTAAGCCAAAAAAGTTAGTCGGGTGAAGAGCGCATATGTATTTTATATACGTTCTAGAAAGTTTGGTCGATCAACATTTGTATGTTGGATATAGTGATAATATCAAAAGAAGATTGGATGAACATAATAGTGGAAAGGTCTTAGCTACTCGAAATAGAAGACCTTTTAAGGTGATTCATCTGGAAGGTTTTGTTAATCAACAAGATGCCACATCTAGAGAAAAATTTTACAAAACTGGATGGGGTCGAACCCATTTAAAAAGAATATTAAAAAATTATTACAAAGACAAAATGGACTCATAGCTCAGTTGGTTAGAGCGCTTCATTGACATTGAAGAGGTCAGAGGTTCGAATCCTCTTGAGTCCACACGTGTAAATAAAAAAGTATCTGTAAATTTTAAAATATGTTTTCTTCAGAAGAAAAAGAGATTCGTTCAGAGTTTGACCATTACGAAAAACTTGCCAAGTTATATCTCAGATCCGAAGTTGTCAGTACACTCTTCATAGCTGATTTAGTCGCATTAATGGTAGTGGTATGGCCTATCTGGGTTCAGATGCAGACAGGGTCTGAAACCGATATAAATACTTTAGCGACTGTAGAAGTTGCATTGCTATTGGGAACGATTTTGTTGGGCCTTTACTACATAAGTCTTAAAGCTGGGAATAAAGAGTTTGAAGAATGGGTTGAGAGCACTTTGCAAAAAGCATTTTGGAATCAAAAATTCCGGTCAGATCAGATAAAGGATCACGCTCATAAAAGAGCCAGAGAACTTCTTAAGAAATAAGCTACTCTTTACCTTCAAGTTTTTTTAGGAGATAATCATTAAAGTTAAATTCTTCAGTTGGCTTCACCAACCACACATATGAAGACTGCACCTGCAGATCAGGATGAATTAAGACCACCGCGTCTTTGGCTGGAACGTTTGGAACCAAAGAGAGGTGGTTTTTTGTTGCTCATTAGTTTAAATTTTACATAGTGCAACAATCCGCCAAAGTAGCCAGATTTTCGATATGGCTGAATAAGCCCAAAAGCGAAACATCTGGTACGAAGGAGGAGTATCCTAAAGATAAAGAAAGATATGGCAGACGAAGATGTATCACTATATAAGGTTTCGAGCCGAGAAATTTTTTATAAAAATTTCCTGGTTGGTTTCTCACGTGCTTTTGGTGCATTAGTGATGCAAGTGATTGGACTAGCATTTTTCTATTTTCTCTTCGCTCGATTTGTACTTCCCTTTGTAAATCCAATGCTTGATCAACTTCAAATTATGATTTCTCAGCTTCAGCAATTTCAAGGACCTCCAGCTGATCAACAACAAATTATTCTCTCGCCAGAGCTAATAGAGCAATACAATCGATCAACTACTGCCCCAACTACCCGCTAAGCGGGTAACATATATTGAAACACCAACTCATTTATTATGCTTTTTAACTTACATATTTATGTCAAAACAATCATTAGAAAACCGTGCATTCGGTATACAGGTCAGTCATGATCAGAAAACAGTATTATTTTTACCTGGGTCAGAAGCTCTCTTTTTAGTCGACTGGATTTTATTTAAATATCCTGAAGAAGATATTTCTGTACGACAAGTTGTAGAGCTACTTGATCCTAGCCTGATGGAAGACATAGAAGATTATAATTTTCTTATTCCTTCTGATCCGAACATGAAGGATCTTTTTTCATCTGATCGAACAGAAAAATTTAAAAAATCTTTTGGAGCTGAAGGTTTTCAAGACTTCTTAGTCAGATTTTTAAACTTAGGAAGTAATCAATAATGAATAATTAAAGGAACATATGTCAAAACAACAACCAGAACATTTAGAACACTTACGCCATTCCGTGGCACATCTTTTAGCAGCAGCCGTCATGGAGCTCTGGCCTGACACCAAGCGAACAATTGGTCCAGCTATAGAAAATGGCTTTTACTTTGATTTTGAATTTTCTTCCCCTATCACCGAGGAAGATTTACCAAAAATTGAAGAAAAAATGCGTGAGCTTGCGAAGTCATGGAAAGGCTTTGAGCGTCATGAATTGTCTGCCGATGATGCCAAAAATGAGTATCAAAACAATCAATACAAACACGAATTAATTGATGAATTTTCCAAAGAAGGACAAACTCTGACTTTTTACAAATCCGGTGAGTACTGGGATCTCTGCCGAGGTGGTCATGTCGATCATCCAGATCGTGACTTGAAACACTTTAAGTTACTTTCTTTGGCTGGAGCATATTGGCGTGGAAATGAAAAAAATACCATGCTGACGCGTATTTATGGAACAGCTTGGCCAAGTAAAGAAGAACTCGATCAATACCTCGTTCAACTAGAAGAAGCTAAAGCTCGCGATCATAAAAAATTGGGAAAAGAATTAGAGCTGTTCACTTTTTCTGAAACTGTTGGAAAAGGTCTTCCTCTGTGGACACCTAAAGGTGCAACCATCCGACGAGAATTAGAGCGATTTATTGTGGACGAAGAACTACGACGAGGCTACTTGCATGTCTACACTCCGGACATTGCCCGATTAGAACTGTATAAAAAATCAGGTCACTATCCGTACTACAAAGATTCAATGTACGCCCCGATCCAAATTGAAGATGAAGAGTTCATGCTTCGCCCAATGACCTGCCCTCACCATTTTGAGCTGTATTCGGATCGACCACATTCATACAAAGAACTGCCGATGCGATTTGCTGAGTTGGCGAAGCTCTATCGATTTGAACAATCAGGTGAGCTGAGTGGACTCCAACGTGTTCGGAGTTTCTGTCTTGCTGATGCCCATATCATTGCTCGCAAAGAACAAGCCGAACAAGAGATCAATGGTGTGTTGGATTTGATCGAATACATTTCGACAGTCTTTGGGCTTGAAGCCGGAAAAAATTATCACTATCGCCTCTCTTTGGGTGATCGTAGTGATGAAACCAAGTATTTCAAAGACGATGCATCCTGGGATTTTGCTGAGGATACTTTAAGAAAAGTACTCAAAGATCGTGGAAGTAATTTTGTCGAAGCTCCTCAGGAAGCAGCGTTTTACGGTCCAAAGATTGATATTCAAATGAAAAATGTAAATGGCAAAGAAGATACTGCGTTTACGGTTCAGTACGACTTTGTCATGCCGAAACGATTTGGTTTAACTTTTATCAATGAACAAAGTGAAGCAGAACAGCCAGTGGTCATCCATCGGTCGTCGATTGGTGCGATTGAGCGAGTAATGGCATTCTTGATCGAACACTATGCTGGTGCATTCCCAACATGGCTCTCACCTGTGCAAGTTGTCCTTGTCCCAATTTCCGGAGAACAAAATGAGTATGCCCAAAAAGTGGCTGATCAATTAAAAGATGCTGGTGTTCGAGTAGAAGTATCTGCTGAAAATGAATCGATGCAAAATCGTATTCGTAAAGCAGCAGGAGAAAAAGTTCCCTACATCGCTGTGATTGGAAAACGTGAAGTTGAAGGAAATCTGATTGCTGTTCGACAACGTGGAAATAAAGATTTAGGTGCAATGTCAGTTGAAGAATTTGAGAAGAAAATTGTCAAAGAAATTAAGGAAAAAAGTTTATGAAAACTTGGCAAAAAATCAAAGAACATCCTGAATTACTCGATCAATACCTGATTCGAGGAAAAGTAATTGATGGTATTCGAGAATTTTTTAAAGCTCGGGAGTTTCACGAAGTTGAAACTCCCCTGCTTGTGCGTTCTCCAGGCACAGAGCCGTATCTGGAAGTATTTGAGACCGCAATACACTTCGCCGAAGGTGATCACGAACGAGCATTTTTGTTGACTAGTCCAGAGTACTCAATGAAAAAATTGCTCGTGGCTGGAATGAAAAATATATTTCAAATCTCAAAAAGTTTTCGAAATGGTGAAGGTCGAAGTTCGAAGCATAATCATGAATTTACTATTTTGGAATATTACCGGACTGACGCGGATTACACCAAATTGATGACGGATCTCGAAGAATTATTCCTGTTTTTAATACAAAAAATAAAAGCCTCTTCCGAAACAAAAATGAGTTATCAGAAAAATTTGCTTGATTTCAGCACACCCTGGCCACGAATGTCTGTGTCAGAAGCATTTCAACAATGGGTTGGAGTTTCATCAGATCAGTTACTCGATCGAAATGCATTGGCTGAAGCAGCTGAAAAAAGAGGGTACCAAGTCACCACTGAAACCACCTGGGAAGAAATTTACAATCAACTTTTTCTCAATGAAATTGAACCAAAGTTTCCGATCGATCGACCGCTTTTCTTATACGACTACCCGATCACTCAAGCTGCCTTATCTCGTCCGAAAAAAGATGATCCACGGTTTGCAGAGCGGTTTGAACTTTATATTGCTGGTGTGGAAATAGGAAATGCTTTTTCAGAACTCAACGACCCAAATGAGCAAGAAAGACGTTTGAGAGCAGAAGTGGAAGAGCGAAAAAAATTGGGTAAAGTGGAGTATGGAATTGATGAGGATTTTATCCAAGCCTTGCATGCGGGTATGCCTGATTCTGCTGGAATTGCCATTGGTGTGGATCGAGTCATTATGTTGTTGGCTGATACACCTTCCATTCATGAAACCATGTTTTTCCCGATCTCAGAAATATTTGAGTAACCTATTGAAATTCTTTTATTAGTTCTTCAATAATGGCGGCCGCGGCAATTGGATTATGTCTTAATTCCCAACTGAGTTCAGCTCCATCTAGTAACAACGAAAATAATTCAGAAGATTGAGGTAACCTTAAATACATTAATTCACATAAAGTGCTAAGATCATCAGGAGAAATTTTTTCTTCAAAGTAGTCAGTTAAAATAGGTCGAAATAGTTTGTGACATTCATAAGAATCAATAATTTCTTTTTCGATATCAACTTTGGAGATCTTTGCATATTTTTTTAATAGTGCCTCATCTTTTGATCTATCGTATGATATTTCATTCATTTTCATAATTCCTGTATCATAGCAGAGTGTAATTTGACTAGTTATATTTTTTATGACTGAAAACTTAGCAACATCTTCTCGTCCCAAACCTCTCGTTCTCCTCATCCTTGATGGTTGGGGTATTGGTCCCAACTCAGCAGGGAATGCGATCATGCGAGCCAACACGCCCAACATTAATTCTTACTGGAGCACCTACCCTCATACCCAATTAGCTGCCGCCGGAAAAGCCGTTGGGCTTCCTCACGCTGAAGATGGGAATACTGAAACGGGACATCAGAATATCGGAGCAGGTCGAATTGTTTATCAAGATCTACCACGAATAAATATGTCAATTGCAGATGGCACGTTTGCTCAAAATCAAACGTTGTTGGCTGCTTTTGCACATGCTCGAGAACATGGCTCAAAGTTGCATCTGATGGGTTTGATTGGTTCTGGAGGTGTTCATTCAAATATCGAGCATCTCTATGCACTTCTCCACTTGGCAAAACAGCACGGATTTACCGACACTGTGAATATTCATGCTTTTACAGATGGCCGAGACTCCCCGCCGACTTCCGGTGTGAACTATGTGCGAGAGGTGATGGAAAAATGCCAAGAATTAGGAGTCGGACGAGTTGCGTCAGTCATGGGTCGCTATTACGCCATGGATCGGGATCACCGTTGGGAACGAACACAGCGTGCGTATGACGTCTTGACACTAGGTCCACAAGAAGCGTGTGTGACAGATGTGAGTGCATGGATAGAAGAAAAATATAAAACGGGAGTGACCGATGAATTTTTAGAACCCGTGGTTATCTGTGACAGCAGTGGAAAAAAGCATTTGATTGAAGATAACGATGCGGTGATTTTTTTCAATTATCGAATCGATCGCCCCAGACAGTTAACAAAAGCGTTTGTGCTTCCTGAATTTGAACAAGGAAAAATACCTGAGGGTTTTGATCCATATGCTGTGAAGTATGAAAAATCTCATTTAGTTGAAAAAACCTTGGGTCCGACCTTTACCCGCCAAAAAGTGGTGCAAAATTTATTCTTCGCAACGATGACTCAGTATGAAGTGGGTTTACCAGTTCATGTCGCCTTCCCGCCACAAATGATCATGAAACCACTTGGTGAAATTTTGGCTGATGCTGGTTTGAAACAGCTGAGAGTTTCTGAAACCGAGAAAGAACGGTTTGTGACATATTACTTCAATGGACTTCGAGAAGCTCCGTATCCTAATGAAGATCATCTCATTATTCCTTCTAAAAAAGTTCCAACCTATGATCAAGCTCCGGAAATGAGTGCGGAGGAAATCACCACTCGGATGATCGAGATAATTAATCAAGATACCTATGATGTGATTATTGCAAATATTGCCAATGCGGACATGGTTGCTCATACCGGTAATTTATCAGCCACGATTCGAGCCTGTGAAATTACTGATTCCTGTGTCGGTAAAATTGTTGGTGCGGTGCAATCAAAAGGTGGTATTGTTTTGATCACGGCTGATCATGGAAATGCAGAGGAATTGATCAACAATGAATCTGGCGAAGTAGATACAGAGCATTCAATTTATCCTGTTCCTCTGATCATTATTGGCAATGGGTATGAGCAAAAGCAGATTGGGCTGGCTTCAGGAATTTTAGGCGATATTGCTCCGACCATTCTGTCAATTTTAGGCATTCAAAAACCAAATGAGATGACTGGACGAGAGTTGATGTAGCAAGTTATCAAGTAAAAATTAACGGTATTTTTCTCGAACTTTTCCCATTATGATGGATTCATCATTGTTATTTTGAAAGGAATTTATGGATCAAATAAAAGTTGAAGCTCCGACAGAAAACGTATCTTCTCTAACAGACACACAAGAAAGTGCTGAAGTTCCAACTGAGATAACTCCCGCGAATGAATTCGTTCCTGAAGATGCAGCTGTCCCTGCAGAAACTCAGGAAGTTGAACAACAACTCCCTACAATTAAAATTCCTGACCAGCCAGTTGAACCCGGAGGCGAGGAAGATCCTAAAGATCCTACTGTAGCTGTTATTAATCAACAACAGTAACCGTTAATAGTTTTTTATTTCCTGCCCAGAAAAGAAAGGGAAATATGCCAAGAAAAGACATTGAAATAAAACCCATTACTGTTCCACTTAAAATTCCAGATGGAATTGAAGAAAGACCAATAACCATACCGAAGAGATATACTCCTGAAAAACCAATTTAAATACCGCTACAGCCTTTGACACCTCAACCAATAAGAGAGCCGGTTTGATTATTTTTTTAGTACTGTTCTGTAGTTTGTGAATGCCAGAAGAAATACTCTTTGACTAAAGTCTAAATACTGATTACTACTGTTCCCTTGACCTCCGGGGGTCTATTCCCTACAATCACACACAATGGATCAAGCATCTCAAACATCTGCTATGGCTGAATTTTCACTCAATTGGAAGATTGCTGGAAAAGCTGGTGAAGGTGTGATGACCACTTCTGAGACATTTGCTCGGGCATGCCATCGTCATGGACTTAAATCTTTTACCTACTTCGAATACCCTTCACTAATCAAAGGCGGTCACCAAACTGGTCAAGTGTATGCAGCCTATGACCATGCGAGCAGTCATAAACGACATGTCGATATTCTGATCGCATTTGATGAGAATGCGTTTAAGTTTCACCAATCTGAAATTTCTCCTCAAACAATTGTTGTTGCTGAACCCAGTGCTGATCAGTACGACATTCATCAATATGATCACTTAGGAGCTCGTATTGCGATTATTGAAATGACGAATATCGCTCGAGAAACCACGGGCTCAAGTATTGCCACAAATACAGTGGCGTTAGGTGTCAGTTGTTACTTACTTGGAATGGATCCACAAGTTTTTATTACACTTCTTCATGAGCAATTTGATAGTAAAGGTGAAGATGTGGTCAATAAAAATGTAGCTGCATTCAACGCTGGATATGCCAAAGGCCAAGAACTTGGTGAACCGTTGAAAAAAGTAGAGAAAAAAGAACAGCCAGGCATTTTGCTCACTGCTGGTGAAGCAATTGGTATGGGAGCGATCGCAGCAGGACTGCAATTTTACAGTGCCTATCCGATGTCTCCTTCTTCAAACACCATGCACTATATTGCGGCACAACAAGGTAAATATCCTTTAGTCCTCCGCCATGCAGAAGATGAAATTGCAGCAATTAACAATGCTATCGGTGCTTCGTATGCTGGTGTTCGAGCCATGACTGGTAGTGCTGGTGGTGGTTTTGCGTTGATGGTTGAAGCACTTTCTCTTATTGGTGTGACTGAAGTGCCACTAGTTATCCTTGTAGCGATGCGACCAGGACCAGCCACAGGTTTACCAACATGGACAGGACAGGGAGATTTACAATTTATTCTCCATGCTGGACATGGCGAGTTCCAACGAGTCGTGTTCACTCCGGGCAATGTCGAAGAACATTTTCAACAAACTCAACATGCTTTCTATTTAGCTGAAAAATATCACATTCCAGTTTTAGTCGTGACTGATAAATACATTATTGAGGCCTATCAAGCCATGCCTCGGCCAGTCGATGAGTATCAAATTGAACGACAGAGTTTTGTATCACAACAAGAATTGACAGAAGATAATTCTTTCCGTCGCTACAAAATAACCGAGACTGGTATTTCCCCGCGTTCAATTCCAGGCATGCCACATGGGTTACAAGTCACTAATAGCTATGAGCATGATGAGTTTGGTTATGCGACGGAAGAAGCGGATATGACGATCGCTCAAGTAGATAAAAGAGCACGCAAGATGAATGGGATTAAACTTGAAATGCCTCAACCGTACCGAATTGGTGAGGAAAATGCTCCAGTGACTTTTGTGTGCTGGGGATCGACAATGACTATTCTTCATCAAGCACTTCATGACGCACCAGGACTTTTCAACATTGTTCACCTGCCTGCGGTTTGGCCTTTCCCGAGTGAACAGTTTATTGAGTTAGTTAAACCTGCTCAAAAATTGGTGATGGTCGAAGGAAATCATGATGGTCAATGTGAACAATTGATTCGTCAAGAAACAGGAATTACGTTTGCAGATCATATTCGACGATACGATGGACGACCGTTTTATTCGGAAGATATTATTGAGTGGGTAAAAAAGAATTCATAATCATGGCACAACATACACATCAAACCCTCACTTCTCCGGTTTTTCCAACTTGGTGTCCAGGTTGTGGAGACTATGGAATTTGGGCAAGTTTGAAACAAGCAATCGTCCAAGCCCAAATGCCGGAAGAAAATACGGTGATTGTGTATGGGGTGGGATGTAGTGGAAACATGGCTGACTTCAATCGAGTGTATGGTTTTCATGCCTTGCATGGTCGAGCGATTGCCAATGCCACAGCCATTAAACTTGCCAACCACAAATTAAACGTGATTGTGATCGCGGGAGATGGCGATACATACGGCGAAGGCATGGGGCATTTCATTTCCGCCATGCGTGGAAATCACAATATCACCATGATTGTGCACAATAATCAGACGTATGGTTTAACCACTGGTCAAAGTTCCCCGACCACTTTGCAAGGGACCAAAACAAAATCTACCCCAATGGGATTAGTTGATGAGCCAGTAAATCCAGTCGGTTTGGCATTGTCCTCCGGAGTTGATTTCATTGCACGTGGATACGCCGGAAAAATTCCTCATTTGACTTCACTGATGGTCGAAGCCTTCAAACATCCAGGTTTTGCTTTGCTTGATGTTTTTCAACCCTGCGTGACTTTCAACAAAGTAAATACACACCAGTGGTTTCAAGCCAAGATTTATGATCTTCAAGAAGCCAATCATCCTCTGACAGATAAAATGATGGCATGGCAAAGAAGTTTAGAAGAAGAAAAACTTCCCATCGGAAAGTTTTATCACAATCCAGAATCAGTAGCTTTTCATTCTCACTTGTCTCAATTAAGTTCCGCAACACTGATTGAACAATGGAGCTCTTCCCGTAACATTTCATCACTTATTCAATCTTTTGTATAAAGGGCTCTATGTCAGGTTTTCTTAATCAGCTTATTGATATGTTGCAGCGAATGGCGGAATCTGTTCCTGTAGAATTATTTATATTTCTTGGAGCCTTTATCGAAGAATTGATTGCCCCTATTCCATCCCCTATTGTCATGACGCTTGGTGGGTCTATTGCTTTAGCTCAAAATCGACCATTCATTTTTCTCTTCGTCTTAGCATTGATTGGAGCGATTGGAAAAACAATTGGTGCGTATCTTCTGTACATCATTGCTGACAAGCTTGAAGATGTGGTTGTTGGTAAATTTGGCCGATTCTTTGGTATCTCCCATAAAGAAATTGAGCGACTCGGCAAACACTTCAATGGTGGTTTACGAGATGACATTATTATTTTCTTGGCTCGTGCGATTCCAGTCGTTCCGACTGCTCCAGTTTCACTTCTCTGTGGAGTGATTAAAGTGCGGATGAAGACATATTTGTTGGCTTCATTTTTAGGAACACTTCCTCGTAATTTGTTTTACCTCTATCTTGGCTATGCCGGATTAGCGAGCGTTGAGACCATTCTTGAGAAATTTGATAGTGTCGAAACAGTGGTGACCATTCTTTTAGTGCTGATTGTTGGAGGTGGATTCGCTGTTATTTGGTACGCCAAAAACAAAGACGCCATCGTTGAAAAGCTTCAAGGTTTGCTAGAAAAGAAAACTAGTAAATAAATCACCAATTCTTCATATTTGACCCCTTTTGATACGAAAAGATGTAGTTGCAGTGTTGGTAAAGTTTCGGTTACTATGTGTTTAATTCGTTAAACATTCGCCCAAATAAAAACAATATAAATACCGAAACAGTACTTCGGTCTAGGTTTCTATTACCTCAAGGAGGAACATGCCACCAACACTCTACAAACGACAACGTCAAATCGTTGATTTTTTGTCACAGTATATTCAAAAATACGGGTACTCCCCGACTTTGCAAGAGATTGCGCAATCTCTGGGTGTATCCTCTTTGGCCACCGTTCATGAACATCTTCAGGCACTTGAGCGAAAGAAAATTATTCGAAAAAGTGATGGTGCAGTGCGAGGCATTGAGTTAATCGATCGAACCTTTCTTCGCATGACCGAAAGTTTGGATTTACCACTCCTTGGTTTCATTGCAGCAGGACAACCGATCCAGCCGTACACCGATCCGAATGCAAGTTTTAAAGTCTCTCCAGAAATGATTAGTGGAAAAAAACGATCCTATGTTCTCCAAGTCAAAGGTGATTCGATGATTGAAGATGGAATATTAGATGGAGATTACGTGGTGATTGAAGAAATGAATGATGTGCACGATGGAGATATCGTTGTTGCTCTCTTAGACAATGGTTTAGCCACATTAAAACGTTTCTACAAAGAGTCAACCCGGGTACGTCTCGAACCAGCCAATGCCACCATGCGACCAATCTATGCGAAGAATGTCACCATCCAAGGAAAATGTGTTGGATTGATTCGGAAGTTCGCGTACTAAGTATTTTTTCTTACTTGTTCAAATGGAAGGTTTTTTTGTTCAGGCAATATAACAATCTCTAGGTCATTCGTTTTAAATAATACAATTCCTTCAGTTGTTTGAACTGTTTTGATAAGAGTGGTTTTAATTCTTGTAGGCCCAGATTTAATCTTAACCCACTCATCATTTTCCCAATTGGCAAGCCAAAGGTTTGTTATTGTCAAAAATCCATTTTCAATCCAGACTCCTGAGATAGGTCCACGATAGTATTCGTCTGTAGTATTAATAACGATATCTCCAAACTGCTCTTCATTTTCTTCTGGATTATTAAATATTCGGTTAATATCTTCAGCAAACAAAGGCATATTTCTCCTTTACAATAGATACTGTGATGTTTAAAAATTTCCGATCATTCTTAATGAAAAGTATTGTAGCAACAATTTTTTTGTTGGCTATTCCAACTGTTGTGCATGCTGAGGGAGAATTCACGACAAGTGTCAGTACAGAGTATGAAATTAAACCGACTGGAATCACACATGTCAGAAAAACATTTCAGCTAAAAAATAATGTTAGTAGTATTTATGCAAAGCGATATGGTTTGGAAGTAAGTACAAATCGATTACAAAATATTTCAGTTACTGATAAAAATGGAAAGCTTAATGCCAATATTGTCCAAACGGATAACTCGACCAGTATCGGTATTGATTTTGAGGATAAGGTAGTTGGTAAAGACCAAATCAGAGAATTTACCATCAATTACGATGATCCTGATGTTGCCATATTAACCGGGAAAATTTTGGAAGTTCGAATTCCTGGTTTGGCTGATCCGGAAGTTTTTGAGAATTATGAAGTGATCATTATCGTACCGGAGGGATTTTCAACTCCAGCAATTGCTTCTCCTGAAGAGTATGAAGTCCAAGCAGGCACTCAGACTAAGATTATATACAGGGATAGTAGTTCAGAAGGAATTTCTCTCATTTTTGGTGAAGAGCAAAGTTACGATTTTTCACTGACATATCATCTCCTCAATCCAAGCGGAAGCCGAGGAATTACCCAGGTTGCTTTGCCACCAGATACTTCGTATCAACGAGTAACGTTCAAGGAAATTTCTCCGAGGCCAGAAAAAATAGAGCAAGATGAAGATGGTAACTGGATAGCAACCTATATTTTAGAATCCAAGCAAGAACAAACAGTCGTAGCAACTGGTCTCGTCCATGTTTTTTTGACACCACAACCAGATTTTCCTCAAAAGTTGCCTTCACCAGAATTACTTCAAGAAGATACCCATTGGCAAGTAAATGATCCACAAATTAAACAGCTCGCTGAACAATATAAGACACCCAAGGAAATCTATGATTTTGTTATCAGCACATTGGAGTACAACTACGAACGATTGGAGCCAGATAGCGAGCCAGTGAGATTGGGTGCTGTTACCGCTCTATCTCAACCAAACAATGCCGTTTGTCAAGAATTTACAGACTTATTCATTGCACTCGCACGGGCGAATGGCATACCTGCTCGTCAGGCTGTTGGTTATGCTTTTACTCAGAATCCACAGATTCGCCCGTTGAGTTTAGTTCAAGATATTTTGCACGCGTGGCCAGAATACTATGATGCGGAAAAAGCGATGTGGATACCAGTTGACCCAACTTGGGGTGACACGACTGGTGGGGTAGATTATTTTTCTCAATTTGATTTCAGTCATGTGGTGTTTGCTATTCAAGGCCATTCGAGTGAGAAGCCATACCCGGCGGGCTCATACAAACGAGCGGATGTTGCTACTCGCGATGTCAAAATAGAACCAAGCATAGAGAAAACAAGTAACATTTCGAAATATGAGCTTTCTTTAAATCAAGTCCCGAAGCAATTTACTTGGAGAAGTCACATCGACATGACTGTGCAAAATGCAACCGGAAGAGCTTGGTACAACATTCCGGTTCAAATTCGTTTGCCAAATAATATCAATTCTTCTCAACTTCCAACGAACATAGAAAAAATTCTTCCGTATCAAACAAAGTCTTTGACCTTTTTATTAAGTACTACTGAATTATTTCAAGCGAAACAAGGAACTTTTTTCGCTCAAGTTGGAGATCAATCATTGCAGGAAGAAATTGTGGTGGCGCCGGAGATTTTTCAATTTTTAGGTAAGATTGGATATGCATCGATGGGACAAATTGGATTAATGATTGTGGGAATACTGTGTGGTGCATTTGCATTAATTTTCATAATCAATATGTTTAGGAGAAAAAAAGCGTTGTAGTATTTTTATACTTACTGCTTGGCCTGCAATGCAGTAAACTGCAAGTGTAAAGAACATCGGTTTTTTAGGAGTTTTACATTCACTTCAATAGCGTGGAGATATCATGAAATCAATAATTTCATCCATCATTAATGCAATCCTTTCCATTGCCCTGCTCTGGTGGATTTTTCCTTCGGTTTCCATTACAGATTGGTCAACCTTAGTAGTAGCCGGTTTAGTACTAGCTGTCCTGCAAATGTTTGTCCGACCAATTTTGAAGTTACTTTTTCTTCCGATCAACATTATCACTCTTGGGATTTTTTCCTGGATTATCAATGTATTTATTCTGTGGTTAGCCACACAAATTGTTCCAGGATTTGAGATAGAGCCAATGATTTTCCTCGGATTTCGCTTGGGAGAGTTTGGCTCCTTTATTTTGATGACCTTCATGTTGAGTATCGCTCAATCATTTGTGGGAATTTTTATTCACTAAATTATGCGAAATGATAAGTTTTCTTTTTCTCTTTTTTTTATTTTGCTAGCTCTCTCAATTGTTGCTACGATCCTTTTTATGTTCCGTTTCATTCTTCCTCTTGTTCTTTAGCAATCAATTATATAGAATGCTAATTCCGCTAAGGTTAACCTCGATAATTACTCGACTTACCGGTTAACATTCAGCCAAAATACTCACAATCATTTCTTTTTTAAGGCAATTTATGACAGATGACACACAAAAAAAAGACGAACTTGAGACAAAAGCAACAGCTGACACGACTAAAAAAGAGCCAGTTACGCCTTCTACATCAGTAAAAAAAGAAGTCTCCACCACTGAGGTAAAAACTGTCTTTTCGGACGATAAAAAAGCAGTTGAATCTTCAAAATCACTCATAAAGCCACCTCAACGCTACGTCTTACCGGTTGTGGCAATTCGAGAAGGAATTATGTTTCCTCAGACAGAAGCTGTCTTAACTTTTGGTCGCAAAAAATCAGTCAACGCCATTCGTCGAGCTGAAAAAATGCAGAGTAAAGTCTTGCTTGTTGCACAAAAAAACCGTGGAGTAGATGAGCCAGAAGTTGCAGATCTTTATACAATTGGTACATTAGCCACAATAGAACGAACCCTTCCCACCAACAATCAGATTAATGCCTTGGTACAAGGTGTAAAAAGAGCAAAAGTTATTCGAATGATTTCTCAAGATGATTTTTTTCTCGCTGAAGTTGAAGTGTTGGATGATGTGTTTGTAGATCAAGAAAAAGTTAAAGTATTAGGCAAGCATTTATCCACGACTTTCAATAAAGCGGTGAACTTGGGAAAACCAGTTGAGTTTCTTAACTTTATGAAACTGATGAGTGGCGTTCACCCTGGAGAGCTGGCTGATCAAATCGCGAGCACCCTTCAAATTCCCACCGAGAAAAAACAAGAACTGCTGGAAGAAGTAAAAGTTGAGAAACGATTAGAGATCGTCATAAAAGAGCTTTCGCGAGAACTGCATGAATACGAAATTGAACAAGATATTATCAGTGAAACTCAAAAATCATTTGATAAACACATGAAAGAAAATGTGCTTCGTGAACGGCTCAGAACAATCAAGAAACAATTAGGTGAAGTTGATGATGA
>CAYOQI010000008.1:38456-46527 GCA_964406075.1 uncultured Pseudomonadales bacterium | reverse complement strand
GCTGACTACATCAAAAACATGATCACTGGTGCCGCTCAAATGGACGGTGCGATCTTGGTTGTGGCTGCTACTGACGGACCAATGCCTCAAACTCGAGAACATATCTTGTTAGCAAAACAAGTCAACGTTCCTAAATTGGTTGTCGCTTTAAACAAAGTCGATATGGTCGATGATGCTGAGCTTCTTGACCTCGTCGAAATGGAAGTGCGTGAACTCTTAACCAAATATGGTTTTGACGGTGAAGCAACTCCAATCGTTCGTGTCAGTGCACTCAAAGCCCTCGAAGGTGATGAGAAGTACATGGACAGCATCATGGAACTCATGAAGACTGTTGATACATTCGTTCCTCAACCAGTTCGTGAAACTGAAAAACCTTTCTTGATGGCCGTCGAAGACGTCTTCTCAATTAAGGGACGTGGAACAGTGGTAACAGGTCGTATTGACCGAGGTATCGTCAAAGTTGGAGAAGAAATTGAAATCGTTGGTATCCGCAAAGCTCAGAAGTCAGTTGTCACTGGAGTTGAAATGTTCCGTAAACAACTTGATGAAGGACAAGCCGGAGATAACGTCGGTATCTTGCTCCGTGGTATTGAAAAGGACGATGTGGAACGTGGACAAGTATTAGCCAAAACTGGCAGTACCACTCCTCATACAGAGTTCGAAGCTGAAGTGTATATCTTGACCAAAGAAGAAGGTGGACGACACAAACCATTCTTTACTGGATATCGCCCACAATTCTACATCCGAACCACTGACGTGACTGGTGAGATCATTCTCCCAGATGGTGTAGAGATGGTTATGCCAGGTGATAACGCAAAGATGACTGTAAAATTGATTGTCCCTGTGGCAGTCGAAGAAGGTCTTCGTTTCGCTATCCGAGAAGGTGGACACACTATCGGTGCCGGAGCTGTCATCAAGATTTTGAAATAAATTTTTAAATAACTTAAAAAAGAAAACCCCTCCGAAAGGAGGGGTTTTTGGTTAACCTTCATGTATAATGCTTGATCTATGCAAGAAAATAAGTTTGGAAATTTTGTTTTAACACCGAAAGGTATTCATTTTTTTTCACATGCTGAAAAAGATTTTATTGCCTTTTTAGCACAGGGTGGAAAATTGACAGAAAGAAGTGACAGTCATTCATTTACCGCCTATCTTCCAAAAAAAATAGAAAATTTAGGTGAGGAGAATCTAAAAATTTTATTGACCTCTCCATCAGATGAATCTCAATCAATATTGAATGAAGAAATAGGAATTTTACAATTAATTTGGCAATATGGTTTACTTGATATTCCTTTTTTAGAAACGAAGATTCTAGAAAAACCTTATGACCTTGCAATAAGTAATAAAGGGAAAAACTTTTTTACTCCAGGGCAAATTAATATTATTCAATGTTTATGTGAAGGAACTGTATCAAGAGGAGAAATTGCGGAAAAGTTAGTGATAAGTGAGAGCACTGTAAATTCTCATAAAGATCGTATATATGCAGAAATGTTTTTCTTTGACGAGAGAGTCACTGAAGACAGAGCAGAAGTTATAGTTGATCAACAGTTATATGTATTCATTAAACTAATAGAACATCACTTCATTTATATAAGACCAAAAGATTTTCCTAAATATGAATTTAGTTCAGACGGTGAACAATCTCATTTGGTATTAAGCTTCACGGGAAGAACAAGAGATATTTTTAGTCCAACAGAAAAAAGAATTATTGAATGTTTTTTATGTGGGCTTACAGATACCACAGAGCTTGCTGAACACAACTATATTTCTGAAAGTACGTTGATGAATCATATTCATAGTATCTTTAATAAATCTGGAATGCCAGTAAAACCAAATGGAGAAAGAAGAAATAAGACGGAATTGATGGTTCGTTTAATTGAGATGGGAATAGTTACTACAGTCCCTGTTTTTGAGGATCGGGAAAATAATTAGTCTTCTCTTGTTTCCTCGAGAAAATTTCTGTATACTTCTTACGTTATTCTTATGTCATCATGAAATGTTTGTAGGGTAGGGGCTTTACATCTGGTGAAACTCTGGATATAATCTCACTCTATTCGTTTTATTTTCTCAATAAAATGAGTAACCAATAAAACTGAAAAATTACTGAATACAAAGCAACTTAAAAATACATGGTACAAGATAAAGCAAAGTCCCAAAATAAAATTCGTGTTCGCTTGAAATCATTCGATCACAGAGTCATTGACGAAGCAACTCGTAAGATTGTCGAGACGGCGCTTTCAACCGGAGCAGAAGTGATTGGACCAGTTCCCTTGCCTAATCATATCAAGGAAGTGACTGTCATTTCTTCTCCACATACTGATAAAAATTCGCAAGAACACTTCAGGATCATTACGCACAAACGTTTGGTTGAGATCGTAAATCCAACCGGTAAAACAATTGACGCGTTGATGCACCTTGAGCTTCCAGCAGGAGTTGGCATCCAAATTAAGATGTAACCTCAGATGTGAAGAATCTGTTGTTCGACCACAGAAAACTACTGTGGAAATCGTTTTGAAATAATTGAATATATTGAGAAGTGCGCAAAGTTTAACCTCATAAGTTAAACAGTTAAGCACTCAACCTATGACTAAACAAGTATTTGCAACTAAAATTGGCATGCGCCAAGCCTGGAGTAAATCAGGTAAACGTTTTGCTGTCTGCCGTCTCAAGATGGAAGATGGTGTTGTCATCGGAAAAAAGACTCCTGAAACTGATAAGTATTCTTCTCTCCAAATTGCCTTCGGACAAAAAAAATTAGCAAACATGACCAAGCCGCTCCGCACCCTGATCACTAAGAGCGGTTTTTCTTTAGGTCGACGCTATATTCGTGAAGTTCAACTCAAAGACGACCAGGCTTATGATCAAGTACAAATCGGTAAAGTTATTCCATTTACAGAAGTGGTTCAAGTTGGCGATATCGTCAATGTTCAAGGAACGAGTAAAGGACGAGGTTTTACTGGAGTCATGAAACGACATAATTTTCATGGTTCACAACGCACTCACGGTCAATCAGATCGAGAACGCGCACCAGGTTCCATTGGATCAGGTACAACCCCAGGAAGAGTTCTTAAAGGAAAGAAAATGGCCGGTCACCATGGAGTCATGACCAAAACACTCAAAAATCTTCAAGTTATTTATATTGATGCAGAAAACAATGAACTTTGGGTAAGTGGACCAGTTCCAGGACATCTCAATGCCATGGTGAAGTTAACTGTTATGGATCACAAAGAATTTGAAGGATTAACAGAAGACGCAAGTAAACAGTTACCAGTTGACAGTAAACAGGAAGCAGTAGAGACAGATAAGACTGAAGTGAAGCCAGAGAATACTGCAGAAGAAGTTAAGACCGAAGAAGTTGAAACCAAAGAAGAAGTAAAAGCTGAGGAAGTGAAGACTGAAGAAGTTAAAAAAGAGAAAAAAGTAAAGAAAGAAGAAAAATAAGGAGTGGATCCTGAATATTCAGGTCTCATGAATTCGTAATTAAATAAAAGAATTCGACTTGACCTTTCAGGATGACATTAAATTAAAGATATGCAATTTCAAGTGACTCACACCACCGGAAAAAGTACTGAAATCACAGTGAGTGATGCAGTATTTGCTGGAAAAGTGAATAAACCATTATTGGCTCAGGCCATTCGTGTGTATTTGTCCAACCAACGTCAAGGATCTGTAAAGACTAAGACTCGTGGAGAAGTGAACAAAACTCATAAAAAGTGGTATCGCCAAAAAGGAACTGGAGGAGCTCGACACGGTGCTCGTACGCCAAGTCTTTTTGTTGGTGGAGGTGTCGCATTTGGACCGGATGGAAATCAAAATTGGTCAATGAAGTTACCGAAAACCATGCGACGATCAGCCGTGATGTCTGCTCTTTCATCTCAATCCGTAAACATCGTAGTGACTACAGTACTCGATAGTATTCAACCAAAAACCAAAGATGCAGTTGCTTTCTTAAAACAACTGGCCCCAGATGCAAAGCGAGTATTATTAGTTACTGATGGATCAAAAGAGAGCATTCAGCGAAGTACCAACAATTTGGATTGGGTACTTATTACCACTGCTCACATGTTAAATGTCCATGAAATTTTATTAGCTGACAAAATCATCTTTACTAAAGAAGCGATCAAAACATTAGAAGACCGATTACTGGGCACACAAGCAACAAAGAAAGAAACAGAAGTTACACTGGAAGAGAAAACTGAAGAAGCAAAGCCAGTCAAGAAAACTGTTGCAAAAGCAAAAGAAGTAACTACTGAAAAAAAAGAAGTCAAAAAGAAAGTCGTTAAAAAAACTGAAAAGAAGTAAACAAATAACTCTCTCCCTTTGAAGGGAGAGAATAAAAGAGAGGGTTTAAGTCAAACACCCCTCTCTCAGTCTCTCCCCAATGGGGAGAGAGGAAAAATGTATGATCAGAAGAATTTTACGAACACCACTGATTAGTGAAAAATCAATGCAACAAGCACAACAGAAGAATGTGTATGTTTTCATTGTTGAACCAAGAACAAATAAAGATCAAATCCGACATGAAGTAGAGACAATTTTTGGAGTAAAAGTTGAATCTGTTCGAACCATGATGGAGCCTACTCGGGTTCACAAAACTGGGAAACGAAGAACAGTGACTAACATTCCTCCAAAAAAGAAAGCTTACGTTAAACTTCAAGCAGGACAAAAGATTGATTTATTTGACGTCATTACACAGCAACCTGAGTAATATTTATGTTAAAACATGCTCGACCAACCACACCTGGAAGAAGAAACCGAATTGATTTGGTTTCTGAAGTCACAGCTGGCAGTCCAGAAAAAGCACTTTTAGCTAAAGGTGTATTTAAGAGACAAGGACGAAACAACACAGGAAAGATTACTGTTCGTCATCGAGGTGGTGGTGTTAAACGCAAATTACGCTTGATTGATTGGAAACGAAAAAAACGTGGAGTTCCAGGTATTATTAATGCAATTGAGTATGATCCAATGCGATCAGCCAACATTGCATTGGTCTATTACTCGGATGGTGAGAAAGCATACATTCTGGCCCCAGTTGGATTAAACGTGAATGACACGGTTATGGCTGGCGATGAAGCAGAAATTAAAGTTGGAAATGCTTTACCACTTTCAAAAATTCCTGTTGGAATGCCAATTCATAATATTGAGTTGAAGCCAGGAAAAGGTGCTCAGATGGTTCGCACAGCCGGTGGAGCCGCCCTTATTCAATCTAAAGATGAAAAAACTGTTACAATCCAACTTCCTTCAAAAGAAGTTCGCTTGATAAACGCTACCTGTTTAGCTACAATCGGCCAGGTTGGTAATCTGGACTGGAAAAACACCAGTCTCGGTAAAGCCGGACGAAAACGCTTAATGGGATGGAGACCATCAGTTCGTGGAACCGCTCAACATCCAGGCTCTCACCCACACGGTGGAGGAGAAGGTCGCAGTGGAATTGGTATGAAATATCCCAAAACTCCTTGGGGAAAACATGCATTGGGTAAGAAAACTAGACGAAATCACCGAAGTGATAAGGCTATTCTTATCAATCGAAAAGGAAGAGCGTTAAAGTAATAAACAGTATTAGTAGTTAGATCCTGAAATAAATTCAGGAAGACGATAAATTAAAGTTATGTCAAGATCACTAAAAAAAGGCCCATACGTCGATCCAAGAGTTCTGAAAAAAGTCATGGATCAAAAGTTGAGTGGTGAAAAAGTCGCCATCAAAACTTGGATTCGGGCATGTGCAATTGCACCAGAATTTGTGGGTCACACATTTTTGGTTCATCAAGGTAAGAAGTTTATTGAAGTCTTTGTTTCAGAAGCAATGGTTGGACACAAGCTCGGCGAGTTTGCTCCTACTCGAACTTATAGAGGACATGGACGTATGGTAAAGAGAATGTTGACCAAAACTTAAAGATGTTTATATGTTAATAAAAGCAGAACAAAAAAATACTAGATATAGTCCTCGAAAAGCAAGATTGGTTGCAAATGCAGTCAAAGACTTGCCATTAGATCGTGCTGTTGAACAGCTTGGTTTGATGAGTAAAAAAGGCAGTGAAGTAATTTTGAAAGTACTTCGTCAAGCAATGGCGAATGCTACACATAACTTTGGACTATCAATCGCAGATTTAGAAATTGATACGATCTTGATTAACCAAGGTCCAATGTACAAGAGATTTCGAGCAGTGAGTCGAGGACGAGCACATACGATCATTAAGCAGACTTGTCATGTTCGAGTAATTTTGAAAACCAAAGAAAATGTTGATGTAAAAACTATGAAGCCACAAAAAGCTTCAGCAGTGAAAGCAACCAAGGTAACAAGTGATAAAGGAACCGAAGTAATCGAAACCGGTACAAAAGCAAAAGTAAATCGAGTACCAAAAGTAGAAAAAGCAAAGATTGAAAAAGGTGCCATGACAGCCAAAAAAGTCATGACCAGAACGACATCAAAGTAATTTTTAGTTATTCGATATTAGTAATTAATGAGCAACAGGAAATATGGGACAAAAAGTAAATCCAATCGGCTTTCGTTTAGGTAACTATGTAAACTGGAAGTCGTTGTGGTACGCCGAAGATTCTAAATACAGCCAGAATGTTTTATCAGACTTTAAGTTACGAAAGTACTTAAATGACAAATTGAAGAACGCTGGAGTTGTAGAAGTTTCGATTGAACGATCAATCACAGCTTTGAAAATCACTCTCCATGTTTCTCGACCAGGTGTCGTGATTGGACGAGGTGGAGCAAATCTTGAAGAAGTAAAGAAAGCAGTAGAGAAGTTACTCAAGCAAATGAAGGCAGATCCGAAAATCAAAGTAGAACTTCGAGTAGAAGAAATCAAAGAACCAAACTTAAGTGCAAAGTTAGTGTTGGAAAGAATTGCTGAGCAATTGGCAAAACGATATCCTCACCGACGAGCAGTTCAACAAGCTTTGGAAAAAGTGATGGGATCAGGTGCAAAAGGAGTCAAGATTGTTTTAGCTGGACGTATTGAAGGGGCAGAAATTAGTCGCACAGAGCAATATGCTCAAGGATCTGTTCCTACTCAAACACTCAGAGCAAATATCGATTATGCAGAAGCACCTTCATATACCAAGTCTGGATATGTCGGAATTAAAGTCTGGATATACAAGGGAGAGTTCGCAAGTTAAGAATTGAATTTTTATGTTACAACCCAAACGCGCAAAATACCGCAAGCAGTTCAAAGGCACAATGACTGGAAAAGCAGCTCGTGGGAATGTCGTGGATTTTGGTGAGTATGGATTGCAAGCTGTTGATTGTGGATGGTTCACTGCCAGACAAATTGAGTCAGCTCGTAAAACTATTACTCATCACACAAAACGTGTTGGAAAAATGTGGATTCGTGTTTTCCCAGATAAACCAACCACCAAAAAAGGTGCAGGTGTCAAAATGGGATCAGGAAAAGGTGCAATTGATCAATACGTAGCAGTAATTCGACCAGGAAAAATATTGTTTGAACTTGGTGGAGTGACCGCAGAAGTAGCCAAAGAAGCATTACGAAAAGCATCACATAAGATTCCAGTTCGAACTCGAATCGTGGCTAAAGAATAATTTTTATGAAACGAAATGACATCAAAGCCCTCCATGATCAAACATCCGACCAGCTCGTCGCTCAGATCGATGAATTGGAAAAAGAGTTTGTATTGGCACGCATGAAGCACAGATCAAACCAAGAAACAAAAAATGCTGGAAGATTTAAGATCATGAGAAAAGATATCGCACGAATGAAAACAATCTTGAAAGAAAAATCATTAACTCAACAAATAGTAACCGATAAAAAAGTAGCCGAATAATATGAAACAACTGACCGGAATAGTCGTCTCTACCAAAATGGAAAAAACCGTCGTCGTAAAAGTTACTCGACAATGGGAACATCCTTTGTACAAAAAAACTGTAAAGAGAAGTAAAAATGTGGCGTGTCGAATTGAAAAATTAAAAGTTGAAGAAGGTGATGAAGTGGTAATTGAAGAGTCACGACCACTCAGTAAAACAGTTCACTATAAAGTAGTACGAAAAATTGAAAAAAATAAAGCAAAATAATTTCTATTCTGACTCATTTTAGTCGAGAATAGA
>CAYOQI010000008.1:0-38446 GCA_964406075.1 uncultured Pseudomonadales bacterium | reverse complement strand
GAAAGCAAGTTATGATACAATTACGATCTGTCTTAAATCTAGCTGACAACAGTGGCGCTCGCCGAATTCGTGTAATTCAAGTTCACGGAGGATCCAGACGTAGGTTTGGTGGTGTTGGTGATATTGTGACTGCTTCAGTGATTGATGCAGATACACAAGGTACTGTTAAAAAAGGTCAGATGGTGAAAGCAGTTGTTGTTCGAACTCGTAAAGAACATCGTCGAGAAGATGGAAGTTATGTTCGATTCGATGATAATGCAGCAGTCATCATTACCTCCAGAAAAGATGGAACCCCAGTTGGAACCCGTATTTTCGGCCCGATTGCGCGTGAAGTCAAAGAAGCTGGATTTGCTCGTATAGCAAGTTTGGCACCAGAGGTAGTCTAAACGATATGCAAAACGCGGTGAAAGAAAATATTGGAAAAAGAGTTGAAGTCCAGTTTAAAAATGGAAATAGAAGTAAAGGATTTGTTACAGGCTTAATTGAAACACCTAAACAACCTGAAAATCCAATTGTTACGTTTAGGCCAGATAGTTTTGATAAAGAAGGCAAGCAAGGAGGCATCAGAATAGCTGGTGCAACTCGAATTAGAGAAAATATTTAAGTATGAAATTCAAATTAAACGACATCGTCGTTGTCACTAGCGGAAAAGATAAAGGTAAACAAGCAAAGATTATCAAAGTCTTGCCAGAGGATGAAGCTGTGGTTGTCGAAGGTATGAATATGTATACCAGACATATCAAACCTATGGGTGGAAAAAGTGGTGATCGTGTCCGTAAAGAACGACCTTTAGCAACAGCAAAAGTTGCAATTTTTAACCCAACAACCAAAGCGGTTGATCGTATTGGCTACACAGTCAATAAAGATGGAACAAAAACTCGAATTTATAAGAAGACAGGAAAAGCCATTGAGGTGAAATAACAATGAATAGATTGCGACAAAAATACCAGGAAGAAATTATCCCAGCTTTGCAAAAAGAGTTTAAACACAAAAATGCAATGGCAGTTGGAAAGATTTCGAAATTAGTCATCAGTACTCGCGTCAGTGAAGAGCAAGGAAAAGATGCTGCGATGAAGAGTGTCACCGAACAATTGCGAGTGATCACCGGTCGTCAGCCAAAAACCACTGTTGCTAGAAAATCTGAATCTAGTTTTAAAATCCGTCAAGGTGAACCATTAGGTTTAATGATCACTTTACGCGGTGAGTATATGTGGGAGTTCATGGATAAATTGGTCAGTATCGTATTGCCACGAATGAAAGACTTCCAAGGTGTTTCACGAAAAGCATTCGATCAAAGTGGAAATTATAATTTAGGTATTCCAGAACAAATTATTTTTCCAGAAATCGTATACGACCAAATTGATAAAATTCGAGGTTTACAAATTACTATTGTTACAACGACTAAAGATCATGATGAGTCATTCAAGTTACTTGAATTACTCGGAATGCCTTTTGCAAAAGCATAAAACAAATCACTAATAACGACACATATATATGGCAAAGAAAAGTAAAATAGCGAAAACAAAACGCTTACTCAATCACCCAACTCGTCATCAAAACCGATGTCAGCTGTGTGGAAGACCAAGAGCGTATATTCGTTTGTTTGGTGTATGCCGTATTTGTTTTAGAGAATTAGCACTTAAGGGAGAACTACCAGGAGTAGTAAAAGCAAGTAAATAATTACATTGTTGATTCACGTATGACCGATCCTATCGCAGACATGATTATCCGAATAAAGAATGCATATCTTGCTCGACAACAGCAAGTAAGTATTCCTCATTCAAAAATGAAGCAAGCAATTGCGGAAATTTTGACCAAGGAAAATTATGTTACGAGTTTTGAAATTCAAGAAACTTCCCCACAAAAAACATTGTTTGTGAAGTTACGATATGTCGGAAAATCACCAGCGGTGACCGATGTAAAAAGAATTTCTAAACCAGGTCGACGATTATATAGTGCAGTTGATGAGATTCCTAAAGCCTTAGGTGGATATGGAATCGTCATTGTGTCTACAAATAAAGGTATTTTGACAGGCAAACAAGCCCGTCAAGCTGGTGTCGGAGGAGAAGTCCTCTGCGCCATTTGGTAATAATTTTTATGTCACGTATCGGTAAAAAAGCTATCACAGTTCCAGAACAAGTCACCATTACTCTTAATGGGACTCAAGTTGTGGTCAAAGGTCCAAAAGGCGAGTTGCAATTTGAAACTCATGCTGGCATTACTGTTCGCGTGGAAGAATCCAAGATTTTTGTTGATAGAAAAAATGATGATCGACAAACAAAGGCCTTTCATGGTTTAGATCGAAGTCTGATCAATAACATGGTATTAGGCGTTGCAAATGGATTTAAGAAAACACTCGAGTTAGTTGGAACTGGATATCGTGTCACAAAAAAAGGTAAAGGTGTCTCATTAGCGGTGGGATATTCTCACACTGTGGATTACCAAGCCCCAACTGAAGTCGTTTTGGATGTCGAAGGAAACACCCTTATTCATGTCAGCGGAATTGATAAACGAATCGTGGGACAAGTGGCTGCTGAAATTCGAGCAATCCGACCTCCAGAAGCATACCGAGGAAAAGGTGTTCGTTACCAAGGTGAAGTAGTCAAGACTAAACCAGGAAAAACTGCAAAAGCAGCTTAATAACAATGAAAATTAATCATACAAAAACATCAGCTGAAAAAAGAAAATTAAGAGTACGTGCCAAAGTTCGTGGAACAGCAGAGCGTCCTCGTTTACACGTATTCCGATCCAATCATCACATTTGTTTACAAGCAATTGATGATCAAGGAGCACGAACGTTGTGTGCAGCCAATGATATCCAAGCAGATCTAAAGAAGGCTGTTGGAAAAACTAAAACACAAAGTGCTGAACAAGTTGCTATTAAATTAGCAAAAGTATTAGTAGGAAAGAACATCAAGCAAGTTGTTTTTGATCGAGGAAGTTATCGTTATCATGGTCGAGTAAGAACAGTTGCAGACACATTACGTAAGAATGGAATTCAAGTTTAACGTATTTATTATGACACCAACTCAACCACAACAATCCAACAATCGCGAACAATCCAACAATCGTGGTTCAAACAATCGAAATCCGAATAATAGAAATCCACGTAATCAAGCTCCTCAGGAACAAAAGGAATTTGATGAAAAAGTGATTCAAGTTTCCCGTGTTTCTAAAAAAACTAAAGGTGGAAATAAGATGGGTTTCTCAGTCTTAATTGTTGTTGGTGATAAAAAAGGAAAAGTAGGATTAGGTTTAGGAAAAGCCAAAGATGTGGTCAGTGCTATTCGAAAAGGTGTTAAAAAAGCAAAAAAGAAATTAATTGTCGTCCCTATGGATGGAACAACTATTCCTTTCCGAGTGGATGTCAAACATGGAGCAGGACGAGTGATGCTCAAGCCAGCACCTAAAGGTTCTGGAGTCATTGCCGGTGGAGCAGTGCGCGCCGTTGTAGAAGCAGCTGGAATCCGAGACATCTCAAGTAAAATTATGGGATCAAGTAATCAAGCATCAAGTGTTTATGCGACATTCGAAGCGCTGAAAAAGATTCAAGAAATTGTATTGACCAAAGGATTAAAACTCCGTTCAGTGGCTGATGTTGAAAGAGAAGAAAAAGTAAAATCTCAAGAACAAGCAGATAAGTTGAAAGAAAAAGCAGCCATTCACAAAGAAAATGAAGCTGAAAAAAAGGTAGCCGAGCAACAAGCTCAAAAAGCTCCAAAACAAGTAGAAAAAAAAGTAAAATCAAAAAAAGTTGAAGCAAAGAAATAATGTCATCCTTACACTCACTTACTAGCAGTACAACTCGATCCAAAAAGCGTCTTGGACGTGGATATGGTTCAGGAAAAGGTGGTCACACATCTAGTCGAGGAACCAAAGGTCAACGATCTCGAGGAAGTAGTAAAGTTCCTGTGTGGTTTGAAGGTGGACAACTTCCATTGATCAAGCGTTTACCTATGTTGCGTGGAAAAGGACGATTGAAATCATTGCGAAATGAAGAAACCATTCAACTCCTTTTAATCTCAAAATTGCCATTTGAAGAAATTACTATGACTTCACTCAAAGAAGCTGGAGTCATTCATCGAACTACTCAAACCGTTAAAATTGTTGGAAAAGCCGAAGTGACGAAGAAAATGGTGTTTGATGGAGTAGAAGTAAGTAAATCAGTTCGCGCAGTCATCGAGCAAGCTGGTGGTGAAGTAAAAGAAAACAAGTAGTCACGAATGTTCTCGAATGTTCGCAAATATCTCGTATTTAGTGATCATGTGTTTAACAAATTAGTGTATATTCGTGTTCATTAGTGTCTATTCGTTTTCTTATGAACTCTTTGATTGACCTGCTCAAACGTATCAGTCGAAATCCCTCCCTGCGGAAAAAATTTCTTTTTACCGCTCTGATTTTTGCAATCTTCAGATTTTTCGCTCATGTTCCTGTTCCAGCCGTTGATGTTGCCCAACTCCAAGCCTTGTTTGCAGCCAATCAATTCTTAGGTGTTTTGGACATTTTTTCCGGAGGAACTCTAGCCAATTTCTCAGTGATGGCTATCGGTATTAATCCATATATTACTGCCTCAATCGTCTTCCAACTCGGTGCCATGGTTTTCCCAAAACTCAAAGAAATTTCAAAAGATGGAGAATCAGGTCGAGAACGTATTAATCAGTACACTCGTTTTCTGTCCGTGCCGCTAGCTGTAGTTCAATCCATCTCGATTCTTGTTTTGTTAAATAGCCAAGGATTGCTTCAAACTCAAGAACCATTGGCCATTGTGGCGATGATTTTGACTCTAGTTGCTGGAGCAATGATGCTGATGTGGTTGGGAGAATTGGTGACGCAATATGGTATTGGAAATGGTATCTCGATGGTTTTGTTTGCCGGTATCGTGAGTCAGTTGCCAGTCGCGTTAGCTCAAACTTTTTCAGCAACCACCACAGAACAGTATCTCACCATCGCAATCTTTGGTTTGCTTTTTATCGGAATTATTAGTGCAATCGTCATTATCAATGAAGCGATTCGAAAAGTATCAATTCAATATGCCAAGCGAATTCGTGGAAGCAGATTGTATGGCGGACAAACAACTCATCTTCCGATGAAGGTCAATCAGTCTGGTGTATTACCTATCATTTTTGCAGTATCTATTATGTTGGTCCCTCCATATTTGGGACGTATTTTAGCTTCCAGCAGTATTACTCAACTCATTCCAATTGGTCAGCAACTTCAAGTTCTTTTTACTCCCACAAGTTGGGTGTACAACCTGGTCTATTTTATCATCGTCTTTATTTTCACCTATGTATCGACGTTGGTATTTTTCAATACAGAAGATTTAGCTGAAGAGTTGAAAAAAAGTGGCGCCTTTGTCCCTGGTATTCGTCCAGGAAAACCAACTCAACAATTCCTCAATTTTGTCATCACTCGTATTACTTTGGTAGGAGCTATCTTTTTAGGTCTCATCGCTATCCTGCCAACTGTTCTTCAATCCCTAACCGGGATTGGCTCACTGGCGATTGGTGGAACCAGTATTATGATTGTGGTATCTGTCGTTCTTGAAACGTCGAAGCAAGTCCAATCTCAATTGGTTGGCGAAAATTACGAAAAATTTGTTTAAAAAACAATGCTTAGGAGTCATATGAAAATTGTTTTGATCGGTATCCAGGGAGCTGGAAAATCCACTCAAGGAAATTTGCTCTCCGAAACCTTACGTATTCCCTACCTGTCATCAGGTCACATTTTTCGCGAGATGGCGAAAGAGAAAACACCTACAGGTCGTTACGTCAAAGAAACGATCAATGCAGGTATTTTGATGCCTGATGATATGACGATTAAAGTGGTAAATGAATATGTTTCGAAGCCAGAATACGATCGTGGATATATTCTTGATGGATTCCCTCGAACAGTTACTCAAGCAAAAGCGTTTAAAAATGGAATTGATTATGCCGTTTTCTTGAATGTTTCAGACAAAGAAGCACTTTGGAGAATTTCCGGACGGGTAGCAGAGCGTGAAGATGAAACACTTCAAGCTTTGAGAAAAAGAATTGATTCTTTCCACAAGCACACAGAACCAGTTGTTCAGTATTACAAGAGAGCAGGCAAATTGCTCAATGTTGATGGAGAGCTCTCCATTGATCGTATTTTCAAACAAATTTTGCGAGAATTACGAAAAAGCGGAGAAAAAATTAAATCTCCTGCGAAAGAAGCCTAATGGACGCGAAAAAAGTCAGTGCGATGCGTGAAGGTGGGCGAATACTTGCACAAGTTCGAGATTCTTTATTATCCGCAGTCAAGCCAGGAGTTTCTGCTGAAGAGTTAGAAACCCTTGCCAATCAGCTAATCTCCGCTCATCCAGGTGCTGTTGCTTCTTTTAAAACTGTTCCAGGCTACAAATGGGCAACTTGTATCATGAAAAATAATGAAGTCTGCCATGGAATTCCTCAAAAAAAAGTTGCTAATACTGGCGATATCATCACCATTGATGTAGGTTTACTCTATAAGGGCTATCACACCGATACGACCGGAAGTGTATTTGTCGGTACTCCTTCTCCTGATATCCAAAAATTTCTTGATACTGGAAAAAAAGCTTTAGAATCAGCAATTTCCCAGGCTAAAGCAGGGAATTCCATTTATGAGGTCAGTAATGCCATGCAAAAAGTCGTCGAAAAAGCTGGCTACAATATGGTCTTTCAGCTTACTGGACATACAATTGGCAAGCATTTACACGAAGAACCGTACATTCCTTGTGTGGCACAACGCAGAGATAAGAAGGTTTTTCTCGAGGAAGGACAGACCATTGCGATAGAGCCAATGTATGCAATGGGAAATGCGTTCTTAGTTTGTGATGAGGATGGATGGACATACAAAACTCAAGATGGAAGTTTATCAGCTATGTTTGAACATACTGTCTTAGTTACCTCTGGGGAACCGGAAGTTTTAACAGCTTCAGTGTAGTTTTTAAAATACAAGGTATAGTCAAGTTTACTCTTGTTTCCGTCTGGAGATGTTGGTATAATCTCAGAATTCCCTTTTGGGAATATTGTGTGTTTATGACTGATCAAACTGCTCAACAACCATTCGCTCAATCTGGTGCTCCAGAGAGAAAACAGAACCTCAAGGAAGGTCAGTATGGTGTGACTGGTATGGTCATGGAGTGTCTACCAAATACAACTTTCAAAGTTGAAATTCATGGTGGCGATGTCCCAGAATTAATTGGCAAGCAACTCCTTTTCACTTTAGTTGGAAAGATGCGCTTAAATCGCATTCGAGTCATGCCTGGTGATAAAGTCATGGGATATGTGACCAAGTACGATTTGGCTAAAGGAAAAATTACGTTTAGAACAAAGTAAGTGGCGAGTTGATAGTTGTTATTTCACTGACAATTCTCAAGTCTCTACTTCTCAAAAATTGGATTCTTGTGTATAACAAGCATTCCTGTGTTAATTATTGAAAATCAAGTAAATAAAGAATTATGCAAGTTAAAAGTTCAATTCGACCACGATGCAAAGATTGTCGCCTGATCAAACGAAAAGGTGTTTTGCGTCGATTATGTAAAAATCCTCGACATAAAGGTCGACAAGGATAAACTTAGTTATTATTTAACAGAACATTTGGAATTTTAAAAAATATGCCACGTATCGCCGGAATCGACATCCCAATTCAAAAAAAGACTAGAATCTCACTGACCTATATTTATGGTGTCGGTGCTTCAAATGTAGAAGAAATTTTGAAGGAAGCCAATGTGAATGGTGATAAGCGAGCAAAAGAATTAAACGCTGACGAAGTGTCCCGTTTACAAAAAGTTTTGGAAAAAATGAATGTTGAAGGAAATCTTCGACGCATGATTCGTGAAAATATTGAACGATTGAAAAGAATTTCTTCCTATCGAGGTTCACGCCATGTTCATGGATTACCAGTCAATGGACAACGTACTCGAACAAATGCACGTACACGCCGAGGAAAACGAAAGACCGTAGGTGCGATCAGTAAAGAAATGGCAACCAAGATAGAAGAAGCAAAGAAAACTACATAACGATTAATTAGAATTACATAAAAAAGTTTGAATCTGTATGGCTCGACCACAACAAAAACGACCAATGACCACAAAAGTGACACGCGTAGTTCCAAAAGGAAATATGTATGTGACAGCAACGTTTAACAACACAATTGTGAATATTACGGATGAGCAAGGAAATACAGTGTGTTGGAGTTCTACCGGATCTTTAGGTTTTCCTGGATCTCGTAAATCCACCCCTTACGCTGCTACTGTTACTTTAGAACGAGCAGTGGAAATGGCAAAGGCTCACGGAATGAATAGTATGGATGTGTACATCAAAGGTCCAGGACCAGGACGAGATGCAACACTTCGTGTCATCCGAGCTCAAGGTATTAAAGTTTCTCTCTTAGCAGATTTGACACCAGTTCCTCATAATGGAACTCGATCACGAAAGAGAAAACACGGGTAAAAATTCGTACAATTTAATTTAACTTAAAAAAGAACTTAGAATTAATACATACAATACAGTAAAGAATTGTTATTAAAAAACTAACAACTGTCTACTGAAAACTAACAATGCGATATACAGGACCAAAAAACAAACTTGCTCGAAAGATCGGTGAAGATCTTGGGTTGAAATCTAATCCTCAAAAAGTAGCCAAGAGAATTGGATTGCGACCAGGTATGCATGGCAAGAAAATGAAACGTAAAATGTCAGATTTCGGAAAACAGCTTTTGGAAAAACAGAAGCTCCGTTTTATCTATGGAGTAACTGAAAAACAACTTAGAAAACATTATGATGTAGCAACCAAAACTAAAGGTGCAACAGGTACAGTACTTTTACGATTGCTTGAGCGACGTTTGGACAATGTGATTTATCGAATGAAGTTTGCACCTACTCGAGCAGCAGCTCGACAGCTTGTAAATCATGGACATGTACAAGTAAACGGAAAGAAGATGAGTATTGCTTCCTATTTAGTACAAATTGAAGACGTAATAACGATTAAAGGAAAAGGATCAAAGATTCCAGCTATTGCCGAAAGTATCAAAAATGCTTCAGGTGGTGCAGTATGGATTGCAGTAAAAGCATCCGTTGGGAAAATCAGTCGTTTTCCAGAGCGAGATGAGATTGATGGTTCAGTAGATGAGCAATTAATTGTTGAGTTTTACTCAAGATAAGGTAAAAAAGGAAAAGCATGGGAGAATATAACGGATTGCTTTATCTAAACAGTGATCACGCCCAAGAAGCTGCTGATGTTTTAAATGAGGTACGACCAGAAAACGCGACAACTTTTTATGCTCTAACAAGTAATGTAGTAACAGAGCCAGGACCAACCCGATTTATGCCAGAGTGGCAACCAGTGGAAGTTCCTCTTCCAGATATTAAGATTGGTCCAGCAGGAAGTCGAATTAGACAATAAATTATTAATAATAACCCCTCTCTTACTCTCTCCCCAAAAGGGCGAGAAATGAGTGGAAAATCCAGAAACGGAGTCTCGCTAAGCGAGACGGTGAAACAAGGAGAAACATATATGATGCCACAGGCACAATTCCAAGTAAAAGAAGCAGAAGTAACTGCTCTATATGGTAAGTTCGAAATCGAGCCACTTGAAGCTGGATACGGACATACTTTAGGTAACGCATTACGACGCGTTCTTCTCACTTCTATTGCTGGATACTCAATTACAGAAGTCAAAATCGAAGGTATCACACACCAATTCACCACTCTCGAAGGAATGAGTGAAGATATTGTGGATGTGATCTTAAACTTGAAGCAAGTTCGTATTACTTCTACTCTTCAACATGGTGCAACATGTAAATTGGTTGTCAAAGGTAAAGATACCTCTGAAGTCACTGCAGGCATGATTGAATGTGAAGCAGGTTTTGAAGTGGTAAACAAAGATCTCCATATTGCTACTCTTGATCCAAAATCTAAATTGAATATCGAGATGACTGTGAATTATGGAATCGGTTACTCAATGGCTACAGAACGAAAAGGATATGCAACCGGAGTTATTCCAGTTGATGCCTTATATTCACCTGTCACTAAAGTTGCGTATACCATTCACTCCACTCGTGTTGGACGACGAACTGACTTTGATAAAATCATCATGGAAATCTGGACAAACGGTTCAGTTTCACCAAAGCAAACATTGATTCAAGCCGCTGAAATTTTGGCTGCACAATTTCAACAAATTGTGAACCCAACTGCAGTTCTTGATCAAAAACGTGATTTGCAACTTTCACCTGAGAAAGCAGAAGTGTTACGATTAACAGTTGAAGAACTTGATTTACCAACTCGTATTGCAAACGCTTTACGAAAAGGAAGTTACGAAACTGTTGGAGACTTAGTGATTGTTGAAAAAGGAATTGTTGCTAAAGTCAAAAACTTAGGTGATAAGAGTGTCGAAATCGTTCAAGTAGCATTACAGGAAAAAGGTGTAGATTTTGCACCAGAGCAGTCATAATTAGAGCAAGGGGAATATGAGACATCGAATCGCATCAACATCTCTTAACCGAGATACCAATAATAGAAAAGCTTTATTCAAAAGTTTAATTTCTTCACTGATTGAAGTTGGAGAAATCAAAACCACTGAAGCCAAAGCCAAAGCTATTAAAGGTTTGACCGATAAACTTATCCATAAAGCTCAAGACGGCTCAATTACTGCACGTCGATTGCTTGCTCGATTTTTTGGACGACGAGATGTGGTGAATACTTTAGTTGATCAAATTGCTCCTTCGATGAAAGATCGAAAGAGTGGATTTACTCGTATTATCCCTTTGGGAAAACGACGAGGAGATAATGCAACTTTAGTAAAAATGCAACTTGTGTCAAAAACTTCAGCTGAAACACCAGTTCAAACTGAAACAAAGAAAGTAACAGAAAAAGTTGAAAAGAAAGCACCTGAAAAGAAAACCAAGTAACTTTTCAAGTAGACATGTATGAATACAGCACAAAAATCATTTCAAATTAAAAAAGAAGCCGTGAAGCGAGAGTGGCATGTTGTTGATGTGGGTGGAAAAGTCTTAGGTCGTATCGCAACTGATATTGCCCGTTTATTAATGGGAAAACATAAAATTGATTACACTCCTCATGTGGACAGTGGTGATTATGTCGTCATTGTGAACGCCAAAGCAGTCGAAGTGACTGGAAATAAAACGACTGGAAAAGTTTATTATCGCCATTCACAATACCCAGGTGGTTTTAAACAAGAAACTTTCGATAAACTTATTCAACGCAAACCAACATCTGTTATTGAAAAAGCAGTCTATGGTATGCTTCCAAAAAATAAGCAACGTGACGATCGTATGAGAAGATTGAAAGTATTTGTCGGACCAGATCATACATACAATGATAAAATCCAACCTAAGGTTGAAAAAACACAAAGTTAAAAAATATGTCGGAAGTGATTAAGCCAGGTGATGATTTGAAGAGTATACCTTTAGATGTGCTCGAAAGATTTGACGAAGAGCATCTGGGTGAATTTGAGAATGATGTTTGGGTAGATATTGCTTATTACTTAATTATGCGAAAAAAACTTGGTGAAGATGGTATTAAAAAAGCTATTGTGGGTCAGTTAATTGAATTAAATAATCAATAAAATTGAAATTTAGTATTTTTGAATTTAAAAAAATATGGCAACGAAACTCAAGAAAAAAGTCAAACAAAAACAAGTCATCGTCAAAAAAGTACGATCAGACGTTCATGCTCAACAAGCAAGTAAAGGCTTGAAGTTTGTTCCAAAATCTCGCTATGTTGAAGGTATTGGACGACGAAAAACTGCAGTCGCACGTGTCAGAATTTACGAAGAAAAAGGTGATTTCTTAGTCAATGACAAACCAGTCGGTGAGTATTTCAAAATGGTTACCAATTCTCCCGTATTATATAACGGTCCATTACAGGTGACTGAAACATTGAATCAATGGGCAATTACAGTTCAAGTCAAAGGTTCAGGAATTAATGCACAATTAGATGCAGTCGTTCACGGACTCGCCCGAGCTTTGGTCAAAAAGAATGATGAACAATATCGCCCAATGCTCAAACCAAAAGGTTTCCTCACCCGAGATGATCGAATGAAAGAAACTCGAAAAATTGGTATGGGTGGAAAAGCTCGCCGACAACGTCAATCTCCTCGACGTTAATCAAATTTCCCTCACTGCCTGGATTACCAGGCTTCTCTCCCAAAGGAGAGAAGATTTATTTCTGTCAACTCGATGCACTTGAGTATCTTTTTAGCGCCCATCCCCACGCTTTTAGTGTGACTACAAAAAAACTTATTCCTGCTCCAAACACAATTGGTAGACTAAAGCTCGGATTGTGATTGGTTAAGATTTCCGCTGGAATTGTCGTCATGAGTCCAATTGGAACAAAGAAGAACAGTAAGAATCGCATGGGTTCTCTATAGACTGAAATAGGAAATTGGCCAAGTTCGAGCAAATCACGATACAGCCAAATAATTCCGTCAACTGCCGTAGTTAAAATTCCGATAATCAGCACCCAAATATGCAGTGCAGTGGCGATCAAGAATCCATTCAAAAATAAAACTCCAAACCATAGCATATCATTCAGTTCAAAAGTAATTCCCAATCGTTGAATAATGACGTATGTAGCAATCATGCTCGGAATTAAAAAAATTGCATCGTTGATATCAGGCTTGCCGGTTAACGCTTGAAAGAGTGGATGAATTGGCTTGACCAAAGTTAAATCAAACTCCCCATTCACTACTTGCTGTCGAAACATGTATACACCGCGGAAAAATACTTGAGACAGTAGATCAATCCAGTGATACGTTAGGAAAAAGATAACTAATTCTTGAGAAGAGTATGCTCCAAATTGTTTGACATTGGTTTGGATCAACCACAAGAAAAATAATGCCATGACAAGACGAAGTAATTTTCCTGTTATAAATAAAACGTTACTCCAACGATTTACAAACGTTTCTTGGAGCGAATTTTTTGCAACAATGATCCAAAATTTATAGTAAACAGAAAGTCTCATAGTTTATTGTCCTGCTGCTGTGTAATTACGTAAGCCTTTTTTCCATAAAAATTGACTGAGAAGAAATAGGAATATTATCCAAAAAACGATTTTAAATGAATGTAAAATTATTTCATTTGGAGAATAGGCGTTAATAAAGAGTTGGACTTGAGCGAAGGATAAATATGGAAATGGTGTGAAAGAGACAATTCTTTGAATAAAAAGAGGCAGGATGTTCAATGGAAATATTTTCCCGGCTGTAAATTCTAAAAACATAAAAAATAAAAACCGTGGTCCCCAAGTATCGGGACTCCAAAAACCAAATGAACCAAACACAAGTTGAATAAAGAAAAAGATACTTACTCCACCGAGTGACCACAGAATGGTCAAGATCAACAGTGGAAATGAAGGAAAAATAATTTCAGGTTTTATCAAAATGAAAAGAATAATCGTTTCAATAATGACAAAGAAAACGTTAATGAGCTTATCTGCGGCTTCCTGGGTGGCGAAGTAGGCTGTCAGATTAACAGGCCTCACCAATTCTTGACTGAGCTGTCCACCGTATACTCTCATCCCTAATCCGTGCAAAGAAGTACTTAAAATAAGACTTTGCAAAATGGAAATGATAAAAATGTAGGTAATCATCTCGGGTTGTGAGTACTGCAGATATTGATCACTAGAATCAAAAATGACTGTCCATATGGTCAGCGCCATGACAGTGGAGAGGAATTGTCGGAGTCGCCACAATAACACACTGGTTCGATATACCAATCCGTTTTGCCAGGAGATGCTAAAGAGTTGAAAGTACTTGTGCATTGTTACGTTTTTTGTGATGAAAAGACTTCACGAATAATCGCTTCTATTGGTGGTTCTTCAATATTCATATCATCAACCGGCAAATTAGCAATCAACCTTCCGGCTTGCTTCGTTGCTTCTTTACGTGGCACCAATAAAGTTGCTTTCGGATATTCGTAACTTTTCACTTCACCATACTGAAGTAAGTCTTTTTCTTTGACTTCTTTAGAAAAAACGATCGAGAGGATTTTATTCCGAGCATATTTATCAATGATGTCTTGAAGAAGTCCATCAAAAATCTTTTTTCCATGATCAATGATGATTGCTCGTTTACAGAGTTCTTTGACATCATCCATGTAATGACTGGTCAAAATAATTGTGGCGCCAAATTCCTTGTTGTAAGACTTAATGAAGTCGCGCAATACTTTTTGCATCACCACATCTAAACCAATTGTCGGTTCATCCAAAAAAAGTACTTTGGGATTGTGTAATAGTGCGGCGATCAATTCACATTTCATGCGTTGTCCAAGTGAAAGTTTGCGAACTTGAACATTTAAAATTTCTTTCACTTCTAATAATTCCACCAATCTTTCAAGCGTCTCTTCAAATTGTTTATCTGGAATTTCATAAATTGCTTTATTGAGTAAAAAACTCTCCATAGCTGGGAGATCCCACCAGAGTTGGTTTTTTTGTCCCATCACGAGTGCAAATTGTTTTTGAAATTCGGGTTTACGATCCCAAGGATTAAATCCGAGTACTTCGACTTTTCCATCAGATGGATAGAGTAAGCCCGAGAGAACTTTGAGCGTGGTGGTTTTACCTGCTCCGTTTTGACCAATAAAGCCCACAATTTCGCCTTGCTCAATATCAAAAGAAATATCATCTACAGCTTTGACCTCTTCATATTCTCTGTGCCAAAGCGAACGGATTGAGCCCCAAAGTCCGGGTTCTTTTTTATAGACTTCGTAGTACTTTTTTAAATGATCGATATGGATGACTGGTTTAGACATATGTATATATTACACTGTTGATAATGATTTCTATGAACTTGCTGATGAGTAATGTTGGAGACCTTTTTTCCACATAAATTGATTTAAGGGAATTAAAATAATAAGTAAAAGTATTCCAATCAATCCATGATGCCAACTTCCTTTTCCAAGTAAAAATAATGTCTGAACATAGCCAAAAAATGCGATCGGAATGAGTGAAAAAGCCACCATTTGAAGAGAAAAAGGGAAAATTGGTGTTGGGTATTGAGAGTTATCAGCGACTTTATCAAAAAATTCGATAATTTGTTGAGCTCGAGTGACGAAAAAACCTAAGGTTGCGAAGGTAGAAATAGAAAAATAGAGGATGACTAATCCAAGAAAAAACCAAATAAGAAAGATTAATAAATTCACAAACTGTATCTGATCTCCAAGAATAATTACTTGTCTGCAAAAAAGTAAGATCATGATCAAAAAAAGTGGAAGTTGTTGAACTTCAGGTTTACCAAATGTGATCATAAACTGAGGGTTTACTGGTTTAGTTAAAATTAAGTCGACTTGTCCATATCTCACCCCTTCCCATAAAAAATACCGGATACTCATAAAGAAAAGCAAAATTCCAAGTAAATACAGTAGTTGATAGACACTAAATAGAAGCAAACCTTCGTCGAGACTTAAGCCACCTAATAGAGGTGATCTTCCATATGCAATACGCACAAGCAAGAATAAGACAAGGGTATATGCAGGGCCATAAAAAAGTTCAACAAAAAAGTTAAACCTATACTCTAATTTGGCTTGAAGTGTCACTGCAAATAATTTGAAATAAATTTTTAGGTATTTTTTTATCATTTATATCCCTGTACTTTCATATCCAGATATTCCTTTTTTCCATATCCATTGATGCAGTGAAATAAATACTATGAGCCAACAGAAAAGAACAAGAAGTCCTTGAAGAGCATATGATACAGAAACTTTACCCAAAATGAGTTGAATAGGCGTATATGCTAAATGTTGAAATGGAAAGTAAAAAGAGATATTTTGAAAGAAAGTTGGAAAAAAAGCCAGTGGTACTAATATTCCTGATAGGAAGCGGAAGGTGATGGTGAGTGCCCAACGAAGTGCATATGCTTCAATGATCCAGAACGTTAGGAGTGAAATTCCGGATAGAAGAAAAAATGAGGATACGTATATCAAAGGTAAGTAGAGTAGAAATAGAAGAATGTTTTGAAGCGTGAACGTATCAAAAGAAAATCCAAGTAGATATAAAAGTGGAAGAAACACTACGGTTTTCAAAACTGTTTCGATGAACACACTAGCTGACTGAAAACTAAGATAATATCCAGTCGTTGATACTGGTTTGATTAAAAATTTTGATAATGTGCCCTGTTTAATATCTTGTTCGATATACCAGGTGTGGAAATTCGATAAGCTATAAAGCAGAGCAGAAAAAAAGAAGTACATCACAATTTCATTTTGAGTGAGCAATGGAGTAGGATTCGCTTTTTCAACAGCGCTCCACAGTAAGGTCATGAGTAAAACCATGACAGCATACTTGAGAGTATGGACGAAGAAATCAAATTTATATTCAATAGCATCTTGAATCGAAAGTTGAATTACTAGTAGATATTTTTTTATACTCATACCACAAAAAAGAAGAGTGTTTTAAAGAAAAACACTCCAAATCCACCAATTTTGTAATACGTAATTTGAGGACGTTACTATTTTACCAGACTGCTTTTTTGAGGGGTTTGCCAACTCGGAAATTGACTACTTTGTGGCGTTTGACTGTTTGGCGTTTGGATTCATTTCCAAAAGGAACCACTTCTTTGTCTTTGACTTGACTGAGGTAGAAAGTTCCGAAACCTGATAAAACGACTTTATTGCCTTTTGATAATGCTCGAGCAACTTCTTCGAACATGACTTCTACTGAATCATTCGCCGCTTTCTTAGTAAGGTGAGCTCTTTTAGCAATTATTTTTATTAAATCTGACTTTGTCATATTGTCCTTTCGTAAAGCTTGTTTGCAAAATCGCATTCAACTGCAAGTCAGCAGAATTCGATAAAAAAGTATTTATCACTCCTCAAAGTATGCAAAGCTACTACTTCGTCATTCTGCAAACTTTTTTATTCGAATCTGTCTGCCTTTCGAAATGAAAGGGACTTTGCAAACAAGCTTTAAACATCTTAGTTGGGATGATCAAGTTTTTTAGCATCTTCCACTGTACAAAGCATAGAAAAGAAATGCAAGGGGAGAGTTTCCGTCAAAGGCAGATTAGTCTTTGGCTGAGGTTAAAAGTTATTTGTTTTTATCACCTTTTATTAATGCTTGGAGGTTTACCATACTCGGGCTCAACCCAGTCACCTTGTGGTAAATTGTTCACCGGGATTCCCAGAGCAAAGCTGAGGGTATTGGCAATAGTAACTCCGAGCCGAAGTGAAGTAAAAGTACCTGGTCCTTCCACAATTTTTATTGCTGTCAGATCTTTCAACTCTTTTCCTTGCTCACCAAGAAATTGGTGAATGGATAATAAGATATCTTGGTCACGAGGATTATTATTCGTAATTCTTTTTTCCTGCTCATCAAGTCGAATAATGAATTCAGTATTTTTGGTTGAATCAATGAAAAGTGTCATGGTGGAGTTCTGAAAATAAGGTGGTAGTAATTTTTCTGGTGTGATCAGATGTTACTTCAAATGTACACCAAATGGTTCCCGCAGGAATAAGTGGTTGGGCAACTCCAGGCCATTCAATAACAATGAGATGCTTTTTTTCATCAATCAATTCTGTCAAACCAATACCTAATACTTCATCAATTCGTCTGAGACGATAGCAGTCGAGATGATAGAACTGCGAATCACTTTTCCACGGGTATTCATGCATGATTGTAAATGTCGGACTCGTAATCGGTTGTGTAATTTTTAAATGCTTGGCAAGAAATTGAACAAAGGTCGTTTTTCCTGCTCCGAGAGATCCTTCAAGGCCGACCACACTTCCAGGTTTTAAAATCATTGCAATTTTTTTTGCAAAAGCATCAAGCTCTGATAAAGAATGGATTTCAACAATCGACGGAAGTGACATTTTAGACATAACGATGTAAACGAAGCCAAGCGATGCTAATTCCTAAAGTATCGTAGAGTAAATCTCTGAAAGTGCTGGTTCTTCCAGGCACAAAGTACTGATGAAATTCATCTGTCATGGCATACAGAAAACTGAGTATGAATGCCCACAATGAGGCTTTGAGTATATTTGAAGTGTGAATCAATAATAGTGCACGATTGATCAGAAAGAATAGGACAAAGTACACAAATACATGTGATGTCTTTTTGAAAATAAAATCTAAAGAATAGAGGTCAGGACCGGGTAGTGTTGATTGATTCGAAAGTACAAAGATAAAACCAGTCCAGAGAAGAATAGGAAGATACGCTGAAAAATAAGTACGAAGGAAAGAGGAAAAAGACATAGATTGAAAAGACGTAATAATTCACAGTCGCCAATTTTTTGAAAATTTTAAAAAAACTAGAACCTATGAACTCATTTTAAATAAACAATAATTTCGATTTTTTCCTCAACTCACCTTGAGGGGAATTCGCACTCGTTAAGGTTTAATAATTGTGGCTTTATTGTACCATTCTTTGATAAAGTAGCCTCCAATCCCAACAAAAAGGAGCGATCCAACTAGTATGCTTATAATTGCACCCTTTTGCCCAGAAGGTTTTTTGTCTGAAGAAGAAGATGCAACGTCATCGATATCTACGTCTTCAGTAAATTCACCTAAAATATTCCCCGTCGATTCTGAACCGACTTCCGGAAGATCGAAACCAAATTCACTCGTTTCTTCTTGACCATTGTTAACGTTTGAGGCTAAAGGACGTGATGGTGTGGTAGTTGATGTACTTTCTGGGGTAGAACTAGGTTTGGAGGTATTACTTGGTTTGGGAGAAGGTGTGGGTGTAGAAGTGGAGCTCGGAAGAGCTGTAAATTGATTCGAGCTATTTTTGGTAACTGAGGTTGTTTGAACCCAACTTCCGCCTGATTGAATCCACGAGTTTCCTGAAGAACAGTCGCCGTACGACATTGAGTGAATAGAATTATCTTGCTGGTTGTGAAGTTTGACGCTGTCTCCGTCATTGTTTAAATTTGCCGCATCAATCACGCCATACCCATTGGCTGGAATTGTTACACTAAAACTCTTTTGATATGATCCGGAATCTTTGATCTTCCAGTCGTTCAACACTGCTTCAAAGTTTGACAAATTTTTAAGTTCCACCCATTCATCTCCACTGGATGGACAAGCCATAACTTCGGATATTTCAATTTGTGGTTGTTGCGCGTGAATGCTTGTTGAAGTTGGAGTGGGAGTTGATGTGGAGGTAGGAGTTGGTGTTGAAGCTGAGTTGATTGTGATGAGAACGGGTGTTGATTCATTTGTATATGAAGTTTGTCCAGTTGAAGAGAATCGAACAAGATTAAACGAATAATTTCCTGATCCTTCAAAATCTGGATCAGAGGTATCGGCTTTGAATTCAATAGGCAAGGTCTCGTTGCCTTTTAATTTAAAAAATTGCGTTCCGTCGCTCAGATTATATTGTGACCAGTTCCCAGTATTATTTTTGGTATATCCAAAGTATTGGGTTTTATTTTCTTTTGTAAATCTTCCCATGACATAATATTCTGTGTCCGATGAACCATCGATAGTCACATCAACTGAAAAAGAATCAGTATCTAAAATTTGAGAAGGCGGATTAGAAAAAGTAACGGTAATTGCGTGAACTTTTGATGGGAAAAAGAATAGACCAATAAATATGAGAAAAATTTTAATTTTAAAATTCATGCTAACTTTTTATTATGAAAGATTTTGATCATTGAATCAATAATTCACGTGAAGATACAAAGAATTGAGTCCATCCGTATGACGAACACGAACGTAGGGAAGTTTACAATTATTCGCACCTGTATAGCTTCCGCGGAATAAAATTCCATCTTGGACGGCTTTAACATCCATGCCATTCCCTGTGATATCAATTCCAGTGTGAGAAGAATAAATATCACCAACCCAGTCATGAGAAATTGACCAGGTCACACCATACCCTTGGGCCATATAAATTGGAGGATTCACTGGCCAGTCCCAAGAACCTTTGGGTTCAAAAGGATCAGCTGGGGAGCACTTTCCATCTACTCTTCCTGAACAATTGGTGTGTTCCACAGATTTCAAGTAATCAAATGGATTCCTGGGATTTCCATCACCATCGGTCACTGTAAAATGAAGATGGGTTCCGCTTGAATTACAGGAAGATCCTGAGATGATGGTTGCGATTTTGTCTTGGGCTTTTATTTGACCAACTTCTGTCTCGTCACCGTTTCCACGAATAATTGCTTGGATAGATTCATATTCAGCTTGGGCTTGGGAAAGTAATTGTTGGAACTTTTTTTCATCATTATTTGTTTCAGCCAATAAATTTTGTTGAGAATTTTGTTCCGCTTTCAACTGGTCTTGTTGCTTTTTTAGTTCAATTCTTTTTCGCTCAATTTCTTTTTGTTTTTCTTCTTTCAATTTTTTCTGTTGATCATAATCAAGCTTTTGAGTTTCAACTTGAGCCAGCAGTTTTTGGGTATAGGACTGACTAAGTTGTAAGTATTTATACTTCTTCATGAAATCACTTAAACCATCAGAAACGAGGAGAAGTTGAAAAGGTTCGGTCTGACGAAGTTTATAGCCATCTTGGAGTTTGGCTAAGAGTTCAACTGAAAAAACATCAAGTGATTGTTCCAGTCCGTCGATGTGTGTTGAAAGCTGGGTGATTTGTTTATTTAAAGCAGTTAACTCAGCTTGGGTTTTCTGAATATTTGCTTGTGCAATCGAAATTTTGGTATTAATTTTTTCCAGCGTAGAAGCTAGCGTCACTTTTTTATCTGCTGTTTCATTTAGCTTTTTTTCGAGCTCTTCTATTTGTTTTCTTTTATCTTCAAGTTCATCTGCAAAAATAGTATGAGGCAAAGAAAAAATAGAAACGAATGTGAAAGAAATGAGTAGGAAGAAAAGAAGAATTTTTTTTCTTTGCATTATTTTTTGGCGTTGATCAGGGCAGTACAGTAACTGATTGTTTGGATTACTTTAGGATAACGCTTCAGTTGTTATGTTTTTCTCAAATAATTAATATTGCTAATTTGATTTAATTTATAAAAATCAGTAAATTTCTTGTCATACCCTTCAATTGGATCATGGATTGTGTAATTTCCATTCTCACCACTTTTGATGACGATAAAGTGACCGTCACGAGTTCCAATTCTCAAGTGAACAATCACAGGATTATTTTTTAATTCACGATCCATTATTGATCGATCAGTTGTACGCACATATTCATATCCTGCCGGAGCAGGCCACGGACGATTCATGTAGGCAGTATTGGAAAAGAAATAACCAGCGTTGCGAGCAACAGTTGCAGGGGTGACATTTTCACCAAATTTTTTCTTTAACATTGCGGTACTACTGACTAAACATCCGACTTCTAAAATGTTTCCCTGATTGCGCGTTCCACAACTATTGCCAATACAGAGTCCGGCCCAGCGTTCATCACGTTGGCTAAAAAACCAGCCATCCGGACTATTCTGAGGTGGAAGTACACCTGTACCACGATTGGTAGAGAATGACCGGAATGAGTTGAGCTCAGCCTCAGCCTCAGCCAACAATGATTGATAGCGAGCTTCATCATTCTTGGTCACATCTAACAATCGTTGTTGATTACCGCGCTCACTGGCGAGTTGCCCACGCTGAACTTGAAGCTGGCCTTTTTTCGTTTCGACTTCTTCTTGTTTTTCGGCTTTAATTTTCTTTTGTTCGTCAAAAGTTAATTTTTGGGATTCAGCCTTTTCCATGACTTCTTTGGTATAGTCTTGGGCGATTTCAGCATACCGATATCGAGTCAAAAACTCATTCAGTCCATCGGATACCAACAGTATGTGAACTGGATTGCTTTGTTTTTGCTTATACATCTGATTCACTCGTGTCAAAACCACATCCGACAAAATAGTTAAAGACTCTTCGAGACCTCCGATTCGAGTATCAAGATCCGAGAGTTGGTGTTCAAGTGTGTTTAATTCGGCCTGAGTTTTATCAATTTGGGCTTGGCTGATGGAAATCTTGGTATTGATATATGAGATGGTATTGGTCAAGGAAACTTTTTGGCCATTTATTTCATTTAATTTTTTTTGCAGCTCTTCAATTTCTTTTTTCTTTTTTTCTACTTCAGCATCGTTATTCGGAGTTGGTGTGGGCGTCGAAGTTCCTGACGGAGAGGAAGATGGAGTAGGAGATTGGGCAAAAACGAATTTTCCTGAGGTTAAAGTCAAGGAAGCAAGAAGTAAGAACGTGGTAACAAACAGAGCAGTTCGTTGCATGGATGATGGTGATAGGGTAGCAGAATTGGAGGTCTGAGGCTAGAGGTTGGCGGGGAAGTTAGTCAGTTTGTTTGATTACATTGTTGAATTGTTAAATGGTTTGATTGTTTATTGTTCATCATATTTTTTCTGTCATCCTGAACGAAATCACGACTGTAAGTCGAGATGAAGTTGAAGGATCCCTGTCTTCGGAAATTATTCAAGGTTTTGAAAGACGATGCAGTAAAGAAAACTTTTTGAAAGGCTTCACAATACGGAATAACATAGATGACTTATCTAGTATCCGGCTAACAGGGATTCTTCGACTGTCTGGATTACCAGATCGCTCAGAATGACAAATAAGAAAAAGCAAGAAAAAACCCTCACTGTCTGCACAATGAGGGTCATAAAAAATACCGCAAAAAAAATTTGGCAGGGTTTCGTCCTAGACTTGACGAGTAGCTACGACGAGACCAAAATTGCGGTCAGTGCCTTTAATGTTCTTCCAATTTTTGGCTCTTTTTGGACGAGCGTGTGGTTCGCAAAAATCGCCTGTTGCACCCGTAGATAAGTTTACGAGAGTAACAGATGCCTGCTTAGAACATTTGCAACACTTCATCGAGCATTCTCCCTAAAAAAATCACCTCGTTATTGAGGTTTTTTTCCGATTCTGAAATTATAAAACGCCCTATAGTAGTGTCAAGAAGGAATTGGAAAGGGAGTTGGAAGAATAATTAAATGAGAAAAATACACCTCACTGGTCTGGTCCTCATTCTTCGGACTAGACATTCTCTCCTCAAGGAGAGAATTACTTTAGTATTTTAGGAAACGCTGGGAGGAGAAGAGACTGGCAAATACTCCGAGGATGACTCCAACAGCTGATCCAACTCCGAGCAGTCCCAACATAGAAAGGAAAGGAACTGGAAGAAGAGGAATATCACCAAGAAAGCCGACTAGGAAAGGAGTTAGATAGAGCAAAAGTATATACATAGCAGCCCAACCAATCAGTGCACCGAGAATTCCGTAGTACACACCTTCAAATAAGAACGGGGCTTTGATATACCACTGAGAGGCACCAATCAATTGCATGATGCGAATGGCATTGCGACGAGTGGAAACTTTCATACTGGTGATGACAATGATGATCAAAGTTGAGGTCGACATGAGTAAGGTAATTAAGGCAATGCCAGTGGTTCGTAAGGTGCCGGTCCATTGAGAAAGTTTATCGACAATATCTTTTTGAAATACAACTTCTTCAATACCAGGTATAGCTTTTAGATCCGCTTCGATTTGAGGAAGAAACTCAATATTAATAGCTGAGACTTCTAAACTAGCAGGTAAAATATCAGCAGTTACCAACTGAAGAAGCAATGGGTCATCTTTATTATCTTCCTGATAAATAGCGAGCGCTTGATCTTTACTAATCACTCGAACTTCTTTGACATACTCTTTGCCTTTCATAGCAGATTCGGCTTGTTGGAGTTGTTCTTGGGTAGCTTGGGTATCAAAAAATGCAGTGACTTGCGGTTGAGTTTCAAAATGTTGCAAGACACGCTCACTTCCTGCAATCAAGGCAATGAAAACATAGGTTACAAAGAATGAGATAGACAATACAAGGATGGCTGCCAAAGTTTGATATGGCGAGCGGCGCATGTTGGTAAGGGCGACTGAGGCTGGACTGGACATGTTATTTTTTTGCTTCTGATTTAGTATTTTGATTTTCTTTTTTTCGTCGATCTTCTACTTTTAATTTTCCTTTATCTAAAACAAAAGAGCGAGTAGGACGTTTGTTTACGGAATCAGGATCATGAGTAGCCATTATAATAGTAGTTCCTAAATCGTTGATTTTGAATAAAATTTGCAGAATTAATTCACTGGTCTCAGGATCTAAGTTTCCCGTTGGTTCATCGGCAAATAAAACACCAGGAGCAGTTGCCAGAGCGCGGGCAATTGCGACGCGTTGAGCTTCACCACCAGACAGTTGACTTGGGAAGAGGTCAATTTTGTCAGGGAGTTGTACGAGTTCGAGTAAATCAGTAATTCGCTTTTCAGCCTCTTCACCATTTTTTCCAATAATTTGAAGTGCCAGTTCGATATTTTCTCTGACACTCAGTTCTGGAAGTAATTTATAATCCTGGTAGATGACACCAATTTTTCTGCGATGAAGATGTACTTTTCCTCTTGGAATTTGAGTAATGTCTTCATCTTCAAATAAAATGGTACCTTCGGTGGGCAAGTACTCTCTCATGAGTAAACGAGCGATGGTGGTTTTTCCGGCACCGGAGTGGCCAGTCAGAAAAATAAATTCACCTTTTTCAACAGTAAAAGAAACATCTTGAAGGGCGGGATTTCCAACACTGAAAGCTTTGGTGACGTTTTGAAAAACAATCATGGGCGGATTAATAATCAGTTAAAAATTACAGCTTTTATTTTTTCTCAGCAGGAAGTTCGGCATTGAGTTCGAGTACTTGTACGCGACCAACGTCCATGAGCCATCCAGCTTTTTGGGCGGAAAATGTTTCACCCCAAATTTTTACTTTATGTCCGACAAATTTATCTAAATCAACAGTGGTAGATGTCATATAAACAGTTTGGGATTTTCCACCTGGTCGGACAAGATTGTGTGAACCTTCTCCATCAATTCCTCCAGCCTGTACGACTCCTTCAGTGCTGTCCTTAAAAATATCTTCATTTTGACTACCGTATGCATCTCCAACATTTAATTCCCCAGTGGGTGATCCGGTACTAATCGGAGTAGATTCATCGTTACTGATCAAAGATCCAACTGAACCACCAGCATTGAGCTTGTGAACTCCATAGCCAGTTCCCACACCAGCGATAAGTGCGACAAAAATGATAGTGATTGCGAGTGGTTTTTTGCTCTTCATAGTACCTTTCTGTGCAGATGGGGCAGCTTCAGTTGTTATGACAGTTTGAGAGGGGGCAGAACCTGATTTAGGCAAAAGACTTTCATCAATTGCTAAGCCATTAGTAGGTGTTTCTGGTTCATTGTTGGTGATAGAAATCTTTTGCATACCTACCCATTATAGTGGGAGTAGATTCAGGTTCAAGGTGCGGGTGAGTTAAAAAACTTACCTTGCTTAATTGATTACAATAACTTCACAGCGCTCATCACAAATTGATCTAAGTCGCCGTCAAGAACTCCAGTGGTATCTGAAGTTTCAACTTCTGTACGGGTATCTTTGACCAACTGATATGGATGAAGGACGTAGTTACGGATTTGATTCCCCCAACTGGCTTGGACATACCCACCTTTTTCTTTATTAATCTCCATTCTCGTGCGTTCTTCTTCTCGTTCAGCAAGTTTTGACTTCAACATTTGTTCAGCTCTTTTACGATTGGCGGATTGAGTTCTTTCCATTCGACACTCAACTTTAATTCCAGTTGGAATATGCAAAAGCTCAACCGCAGAGTTCACTTTATTCACATTTTGACCACCAGCACCACCAGCTCGGCTAAAGTTCCAACTAATTTCGTCTTCTTTTAAAATAATCGAGTTATCATCTTCTTCAATCAATGGGACGACCTCAACCCCAGAGAAAGAAGTTTGACGTAAACTATCTGCGTTGAAAGGACTGAGTCGAACCAAACGATGCGTTCCTTTTTCATGTTTTAAATATCCATACGCAAAAGGACCTTGAATCAGATACGTCGCAGATTTAATTCCTGCTTCTTCACCCCGGGATTCATCCAACAATGTGTATTTCCATTTTTTTCTTTCACAGTACCGCGTATACATACGTTGAACCATACTCGACCAATCCATAGCTTCTGTTCCACCTTGGCCAGCGTGAATAGTTAGCAAAGCAGGATAACTGTCATATTTTCCACTTAAAAATTGTTGAGCTTCTAAAAGTTGAGCGAGGGAGTGTACGTGAGCAACTTGTTCTCGCAGAGAAAGAATTAATTCTTCGTCATCGGGTGATTCCTGCTCCAACTCCACCAACGCTTTGAGATCATCAAATTGTGTTTGGACTTCTTCGACTTGTTTGACCTGACTTTGCAGAGATCCCATTCTTTGCATGAGAGTTTTTGCATCAGGCTTTTCCCAAAATTGAGGAACCAGTGTTTGAGCTTCAAGTGATTTTATTTCTTCCCGGGTTGTACTCAAATTAATCGCAGACAATAACTCCTGCGTTGATTGAAGAGTATCTTGGATTTTAGTTCGAAGTTGTTGTGTCATGAAGAAAGCGTATCAATTGCTGAGTTCTTTAATTCCAGTATTTTATCATTCTTCAGATGAAGATTTTGTATCGGAGGGTTTTTGTCTTTTTTCTTGAGCAAGTTCATATTCTTTAACGACTTGCTGGCAGTACTGGTAGCGGCCATATTCAAAGGCTTTTTGAGGAAGAGGTTTTGAGTATTGTTCATCGACTCCGACTAATTCAGATGTAGAAACAACTTGACCAAACGGTTTAATCTGAGAGTTTTTTACATTTGAAACCAGGTGTGTCATCCAAGACGTTCCTTTATCAACATTGTCTCTGACAGGTTCATGATATTGTGCGACAGCTTGAGGAAGATAGTTTGGCTGAAAAGCAATGACATACACACCTACTAATGCACTTAAAACAACTACAACTCCGAATATTTTTAAAATTCCCATATTGAATTGATTTTTACAGTATTTGGCACTTCTTTCACAATCAGTATATTCCGATGAATAGGTAATTTGTAAGGGGATGTTGAGTTTTTATGGCTGAATCAGTTCGATAAGACAATCTATGTATACTGAAAATTATTCTGAGCGTAACGCTTCGATAGGAGATAATTTGCTGGCTTTGCGGGCGGGTGCGCCACCAAAAACAATACCGACAGCAGCAGAGACTCCAAAGGCAAGTGCAACTGCTTCAGGTGTCACTTTGGCGGGGAAGAATGGTTGCAAAAGAAGTGAGCCAACAAAAGCAATCAATACTCCGATCATTCCACCGATGACAGAAAGCGTGGCTGACTCAATTAAAAATTGAAGCAATATTTGATTGGGAGTAGCCCCTAGAGCTTTGCGAAGACCAATTTCACGAGTTCTTTCAGTGACGGTGACAAGCATGATATTCATAATTCCAATTCCTCCAACGACAAGTGAAATAGCCGCGATGCCACCTAAGCCAACTGTTAATGTCCCAAGGATTGTATTAATAGTACTCAGTAACTGGCTTTGATCAAAAATAGTAAATTCATCTTCTTCGAGTTCTCTCAATAACACTTGTTCGATCCCTCTTTCAGCATCTTTCAGATTTTCTTGTTCTTTTACTTGAAAAATAAACGAATCTATTAACTCTGTATCAAAGTTAGAAAAAAGTGTTTCTAATGGGATATAAATGTAGTTATCAAAACTGGGACCGCCAAATCCGCCACCTTTTTCTTCTAACACTCCCAAAATTCGGTAGGACTGACCATTGAGTCGGACTTGTTTCCCAACAGGATCAACTTGACCAAATAATTCCGTTGCAACTTTAAACCCTAACAAGACGACACGATCTTCTTGTTTTCGTTCATTTTCGGTGAACCATCGACCTTTCTCAGCGATAGAGTTTTGTACAATTTCGTAGGTTTCATGTACCCCGTACAACGTTACTCGTTTAGTGGTTTGTCCATATCGAGCTTCTGATGTACTAAATCCAGTAGGAACGCCAGCTTTTATATATTGGCGATTATTTCTCATGATTGTTTGGTATTGGCGAAGGTTGAGCGTCGGTTTCGTACTCTCAATAATTGATTGCTCTCCACCAAACCCACCATCTTCTCCAAATGGATTTCCTGGCACAACAAAAAGGGTATTACTGCCTAAACTTTCAAATTGTTCAGAAACGAATGCTTGAAGTCCAGTTCCTATAGAAGTTAACAATACGACTGAACCGACACCAATAATAATACCGAGCATTGTTAAGACAGCTCTGCCTTTATTGCGTAAAATTGACTCGATAGCGATTTTAAAAGTATCAAGTAGTGACATGAGTTTTTTGTTTTCTTTTTTCCATTCTTTTGACTAAACTTTGAATTTCTTCTGGGAGAGATTCGATTTTCTGTTTCACTAGCTGGTTTTTACTGTCATAAAACACTTCTCCATCTTTGAAAAAAATGAAGCGTTCAGCAATGCTGGCGACATCTTCTTCATGCGTTACTAAGATGATTGTTTTACCTTCTTTATGGAGTTGAGCGAGAATTTCTTTAATCTCTTCCCCACTTTTTGAATCAAGATTACCGGTGGGTTCATCAGCAAAAATAATTGAAGGGTTATTAATTAACGCTCGGGCGATGGCAACACGTTGTTGTTGTCCACCTGACAATTGTGCTTGACTATTTTTCAATCGATCACCAAGTCCAACTTTCTCTAACATAGCTATAGCTCGGTTTGTTCGTTCTTGCTTTGTGACGTTGGAATAGAGGAGTGGTAATGCAACATTATCAATCGCATTGGCTCTCGGTAATAAATTGAATTGTTGAAAAATAAATCCAATTTCCCGATTTCTTAATTGTGCTTGTTCGGCTTCACTGTAGTTTTCAACTTCTTTATTTTTGAAAATAATTTTTCCTGAGCTAGGTGTATTCAGCATGCTGGCAATTTGAAGAAAAGTAGATTTGCCTGAACCAGAGGGTCCCATAATTGCAACAAATTCACCTGCATCAATTTCAAAATCCATTTCTCTGAGAGCATGAATTTTATTATCACCAATTAAGTACATTTTAGAAACATTTTTAAGTTGAAGTAGCATGAGGTTCGTTAACTTGTGTTACAAGTTTTCTAATTGATTCGTTGAAATATAAAAAGGAAATTATTCAGGTAAAACAACTAAATCACTTTCAGTGAGTCCACTGAGCACTTCTATTCGATCTTCTGTTTCAATTCCAATTTGAATTTCTCTTTCTTCAGTTGTTTCTTCTCCAGTTTTTACCATCACAAATGTTTTGCCATCTCTTTCAATAGTTGAGTCTAATGGAATGGATAAGGTATCTTCTTTTGTCTCTAAAATGATTGTTGCATCTCCATTCATCCCTAATCTGAATTTTTCAATATTTCTTTCTCCCAGCATTTGGAACTCAACCGGGAAAACTGTCCCGGTAGTTGTTTCTGCACTTTGATACGAAATGTAATGGACGACAGTTTGATACTCTTCATCGGGATACGCGTCGAGTTTAATGATTGCTTGTTGGCCGATTTTTGCTTGAGCGATATCAACTTCATCAATCATTGCTCGAAAAATTAGTGAATCTGGATTAATGACATCAAAGGTGTCTGTCGCTAAAACAGTCACACCTGTAACATTGGTTGGAGCATTGATTAACACTCCATCAAAAGGTGCGGTTAAAGCAGTATTACTAATCGCAATGCTCGCAGCTTCCACATCAATGACAGAGTTATTTAAATCGTACTGTTCTTTTTGTTTTGTGCGATCTTCACTGGTCGGAATTGTACGGTCTTTAGTGTTATCGAGTGTTTGATCCCAATCAAGTCTTTCTTTCGAATACTCGTTGAGATCTCGCTCTAAGGCTTTTTGTAAAGTACGTTGATCGATTGTGGCTAATGTTTGCCATTTTTTTACTCGATCTCCAACTTGGGCGCCGATATAGACAATCTTTCCGCCACTAATAAATCGCATTCGAGCAAATTGTTTGGCAGAGATTTCTCCAGATACTTCCAAGTTTTTAGTTAAGTTTCCTCGTTCAGGAGAGACAAACGTAAGTTCAGGTTGTTCCTGATTACTTCGATAAAAAGAATATCCCCAAACTCCAGCAAGTATGAGCAGGAGAACGAGAATAATTTTCCATCTTTTTTTTAAATTTTTTACTATTTTAGAAAACATACAATTCAGCTCAAATATTCTTATGTATCATGCTGGAAATGATCAATAAAATCTAGTCACAAGGACGGAGTAACTATCTTATCTTGTTGTAATATATTTTCAAAGTGAGTTTTGCCATTTATTTTTACTGTCCAATTATTGTATGCATCCAAAGTTGCAGGCTGTTTTCTAATAAAAAGTTGATAGGTTTCCGCAGAGGGAAGTGGTGTTTCAAACTCAATATCGACGATCAGTTTTTCATTTGATTGCACATATATCCAAAATCCATACTCGCTCAGTTGATCAAAATCATCTTGTGTCGGATGAATGTTGGTTTTCGGATAAAACCAAGATGCTTCAATTCCTTTTTGGATAAAGTCATCATATGTCTGTCCATTCAACATAATTTTCTTCGATGTTGTTCCAGTGGGTAAATACACTCTGACAAATGCTTTATAAGCTCCTGCAAATTTTTTCAGTTCTTCCTTCGGTTCAGTCAATGTGTATTCAAGTTGTACGACAGTGTTCATTTTTTGATCAGTTTGATTCAAATTTTTTGTTATGTTTACAACTCGTTCTACACAACAGTTTGCTTTATTCACACCTAAATTAGCATCAATAATCGAAAAGAAATCATTGAGGCAGTTTTCACTCTGACACGGAATATTCGTAAATTGGCCGGACCAATGTTGATCATTGAGGTACTGGTGGATCACATCATTTTTTACAGTAAACAGAATAAATTTTTCATTCAGTTGCTGATCGAGTACTTTTATTAATGAAAGTTTTTTTTCTATAGAAAGTTGTTGTATGTTTTGAAAAAACTGAGCTGATATTGAACTTAAAATATTTTGCTTTTTTGTCGATCCTGGGAAAAAATCTTTTTCAACTTCAGTTTGTAAAAAAGTGTAGAGTTCTTCTGGTTTGATCGTTTCGCCATAATCTGGAAGATAAATATCTCCGATTTGTTCGAATATTTTTTCTATCGAATGATACGAAATATATATAGTTCCATCTATTTTTTTTGATCCGCTTTGTTCAAAAAACCACTCAATATTTTCAGCAGACTTTATGGCATCTGGATGCCAGTTGGCGTCTCTTAGTTTCCAAAATCCTTGCTGAAATGCTTCTTGAATTGGAAGGGGAGGATTCACGTGACCACCCAATTGACCATCAGGAACGTAAATATCTTGAACTTCAAAATGAGTCATTTGACCTTTATAAAAAGTGACCCACGCATATGAACCTAAGAATCCACCAGTTGGACGAAGTTCTCTATCATTTTGAAAAAGAATGAGGTAATTCTTTTCTTCCTCATTACCTGTTAACACTTCATAATTTTGGAATACGAGTTGGGAAAACACACAGAGTTTTTCAGTCAATTCGAGATTTGCTTCGATGTTATCAACTCTTTCTTTTTTCAGTACTGCAATGAGAAAAGATCGCTCAGAGTTTTTTTTAATTTTGTATATTTCGGCACATGCCAGTGAACTTACTTTTTGGGCATCGTTTCTTGTTGTTAACGATAAAGAAGCATTTTGGGAAAAATCAGAAAAACCTGATTCGAATGTTGTAAGAAATTTCGGTGAGAGATCGAGAATTTTTAGTCCGGAATTCCAGAGATGCATGGTCGGAAAAAATCTTTCTGGGAAAAGAATAGTGAGTGGTGTTATAACTACACGAGCGCTGACACTTGAAACGCTAGTGAATTTGAAATTTTGTGTATATATAGTTAAAACTGTGATCGCGGTGAAAAAGAGACCAATGACCAGTGAAAGCAGAATATATCCGCACAGAAAAAATATACCCTTTTTGATCGTCTTTGAAATATGAGGTTGTATGACTTGTCGCATGCTGAGGAGATTGTAGCCGATTGTGATACAAAAAAGGGAACAACCGAAGTTATTCCCTTAATTAAAAACCTTACAAATTATTGATATTTTACTTCTAAAATTTCATCTCCGATTTCCAAATTTCGTAAGACGTCCATACCTTTGGTTACTTTTCCAAAAATAGTATGTTTGCCGTCGAGCCAAGGAGTGGGTTCATAGGTAATAAAAATCTGACTTCCACCGGTGTTTGGTCCAGCGTTGGCCATCGAGACAATTCCTTCTGAATCATGTTTCAAACTCGAATCAAACTCATCAGGAATAGTGTACCCAGGTCCACCAGTTCCCCATTGTGACTTTTTGGTGTCATCCTTGGAAATAGGATCTCCAACTTGTGCCATGAAATCAGCAATTATTCGATGAAATTTCACCCCTTTATAAAAATCCGATTTTGCTAAGTTTAAGAAATTAGCAACAGTAATAGGTGCTTGTTCTGGATATAACGTAAACGTGATTTCACCTTTATTCGTAACAATTGTGGCTTCTGTCGCCTCAATTTTTTCAAAATCTTCTAGTTTTTTCATGCCAGATCCTTTCATGCTATCCATTTCGGTTGGATTAGAGTTAGTTGTTTGAGATGGACTAATTGAGTCTTGGGTGTATCCAAGTGTGCTTTCAGTATTCTCAGTTGTTTGTTTTGAACAAGCACTGAGTAGAATACTGAAAAGAATTGTAAAAAAAAGTGCAGATTTTTTTGACATCATTGCTCCTTTGGTACATGTAGAGTGTTAAATTCTAACTCATTTTTATTAAATTGTTTTTAGTTCTTCGCGTTTTTCTTCCCAATATGGTGTTTGTCGGCAGAGAAGTACTTCAGCTTTTTCGGGATACTTCATCAATTCTTTGACGATAATTTCCAACAAAATTGTATTTTGAGAACCTTTGATAAAAAGCAAATCTTTTTCATCGATCATTTTTTGAATGATTGGAAGAGCCTGATACGCAGTTTGAACTGAGATGACTTTTTTTTCTGGAAATTTTAATTTTAATAATTCTGGATATGTGTATTGTTGAGTGAGTGGACCGACTAACACTATCCAGTCGGCAACATTCTTTGCATATTCAGCAAGCTCTTCATGAGATTTTTTCGTTTCAGGACCAAGCTCTCTCATATCACCTAAAATAACTCCTTTTTTTCCAGAGAGATCTCTCAACATAGTAAGTGCTGGAAACGTAGAACCGGGAGAAGAGTTATAAGTAGAATCAATAATGGTCGTATTTTTTATACCTTCCAGAATGCTCATTCTGCCAGGAGGAAGTTCGTACTGTGAGACGAGGTTCTCAATTGCGTCTGAAATAGGAACCTGCAAATGATCAGCTATGATAAGGGCTGATGCAAAACCACCAAAGGCTTCTTTGAAAAAGAGTTTATTTGGAAAGAAAAGAGTGTATTTATTTTTCTTAAAAACAAAAGTGTACGTTGTTCCTTTCATACTCACCTTGTAGTCACTTAATGAAATATCGGCATCAGCATTTTTTACAGAAAATGTTTGAACTCTACTTTTTATTTTTGGAATAAGTTGTTTGGTTTGACTTTGATCAGTTGAGAGAATAGCTAGGCCAGATGGGGGCACTGCTCGCAATAATTTCCCTTTTTCGTTCGCAATAGATAATAGTATGTCGTCACTTGGTCTATAGTTTGCAGAGTGAACTGGGTTCACATTCAATAAAACTCCAATGTCAGGTTCAACTATAGAAAGCAGATACTCCATATTGTTGGGATGTTTATCACTATCGATTCCCATTTCTAGAATGAGTACATCATATTTTTTCCAATTACCAACAAGTTGAAAAACCGCTTTTACACAAACAATCAGCCACTCAACTCCTCGATAATCTTGAATGGGAATATCTAGTATTTCAAAAGGGATACCAGTTTGGCTGTTTCCTTTTTGACCGACTTTAACCTTGTGTTTTGCTGCGAGAGCAAGAGCAATCGCACGAACAGTTGAACTTTTTCCTGCGCTCCCTGTTACTCCAACCACAATTGGATGTACTTTCATCAACTGAAGTTGAGCCAGGAATTTGAGAAAAGTAAGAATTATTGTGCCGAAAATTGTCTTCATGAATTCAATTTAGGTTGATAAGAATATTGAAGCGCTTGTTTGGCTGACCACTCTTCTAATCCAAGTCCAATTAAACGATCAACGAGTTCAGAAAACGGAACACCTGATGCTTCCCAAAGTTTAGGATACATACTGATGGACGTGAATCCGGGCATCGTATTGAGCTCATTTAAAAAATATTTTCCGGTAGAAGGTTGATAAAAGAAATCAACGCGAGCTAAACCTTTACAATCAAGGATTTTGAATACCTCAACTGCAGTTTGTTGAATTTTTTTTGCCACATCTTCAGGAATTTTTGCTGGAATTTCGACCTCAATATCATCAGTAATATATTTGGTTTCGTAATCGTAAAACTCTGTATGGGGGATAATTGCACCACAAACTGAGGCAGTGGGTTCGTAATTTCCCAGTACACTCACTTCAATTTCTTTGATTCCTTCGACCCCATTTTCTGCAATGATTTTGGTGTCAAATTTTAGAGCATCTGTTATCGCATCATCAATTTCAAGCATGCTTTTCACTTTTACCACACCAACACTCGAACCCAAATTGGCTGGTTTTACAAAGATGGGGAAGGTCAAATTATTTTCAATATTTTTTCGGATTACATCTTTTTCTTTCAGCCAAGAGTGCTGAGTAAAACTCACAAACTCAACTTGAGGAATACTGTGAGATTTACAAATAGTTTTTTGAATGACTTTATCCATAGAGACAGCCGATCCAGTAACGCCTGAGCCGACATACGGAATATTTGACATTTCTAATAAACCTTGAAGCCGGCCGTCTTCACCATTTGTTCCATGTAAGGCTGGAAAGACAATATCAAATTGATCGGGATTGAATTGATGAGAGATGCTCACGTCTGATGGAGTAGTAGTTTGCAGTTCAGTTGCTGTAGTGGAAGGTAGTACTTTGCCTTCTGTTTCAAGTTGGGTCAATTGATTTTTAAATATCCATTCACCTTGTTTGGTAATTCCTAAAAACGAAACTTCATATTTTTCTGGATCTAAATGTGATGCGATGGCTTTTCCAGAACGAACTGAGACTTCGTGTTCACCAGATTTTCCTCCGATGATCACTAATACTTTTTTTTTCGGCATATATTAAATCCTTTGTACGTTGTAACTGGTTAAGTATCTGAGAAAAAGAGCCGGACTGTCTTCAACTAAAAACTGTTGAAACTCCTGATAAAGTGCTTTTCTTTCTGTCAAATCGGTTGTTTTCCGACCATTTTCCAGTAAGACATCAACCCGAGGGCTTTTATAAAATGTGAAATTGGTGTTTTGAGTCGAGTGCCAGAGTCCATACTGATCTGGGTCATTCGGAATTGATTGGCCGATTAATAAAGCTTGGTAATTATTCGTATCAGGGAAATTCGTAATCAACACATTCACCGTGATCTTCACTTTTTCGCATTCATTTTTATCTTTAATATCACTCTTTGTCATACAAGTTGCATATGCTTTTTCACCGAGCAGTTGCCATTGGCCTTTAATACTTTCTGCTTCAGCTTCAAACCGAGAAGAAGTGGTCAGATTAATTGTAAGTGGTGAAGCAGGGATGCCATCAAGGACGCGTTCAACTCCACGTTCTAAGTCATAGGCGTACGATTTGACACCATCAAGATATGCCCATGAATTTAAATTCATCGGGCTTTTTGCACGTTCTATCGTAGTTGGTTTTTCGGTAGCGTAGGCGAGAGCTTGCCGAATATTTTTGGTAAATAAGGGATCATTTTGATTAAAGAATACACCGAGATACTGATCAAAATGAATTTGAGGAGTAATGGTGACATTGGGCCAAGTGGCAAGTTCTTCTGGTGAACCTAAATCAAGAATTCGATCAACATTCCCTCGTTTAAACGCTGTTTTGGCACGTTCTTCTGTCAAATAAAACCGATAAATAATCCGGTCGGTCGGTGAGTCTAAGATCAGCTCAGAAATGATAGTGTCAGCATAGGTAACTTTTCTGACGGAGTATTCTCCAAGTGCAATAATTCTCTTCCTTTGGAAAAAGCGTAAATAGGGTAACTTGACCTCTTTAAACAGTGGCTGAGATACCACAATAGGGAAAGGCGCAAATGGTTCTTTCAACTTAAATACAATTTCATTATCAGTAGCAACGATTTGGGTGTCTTGAAAGTTAAATGAAATATCATCTGGTTTGATCAGCGTACCATCTTGCCAGCGGACATCCTTTTTTAGAATAAATCGGTAGGTCTTCCCTTCATCTTCCACACTCCATCGTTCCGCAATATCTGGAACAGCTGAACCATCTTCAGCTACTGTGGTGAGACCTCGACTGATTTGACGCTGAATATTTATTGGTAAGGTTGCAAAGTTATATCCTCCAATAATTCCAATATGCGTTGTTGGTTTGACCTGAGGAATTCGTGTTAACAATGGAAGAAGAAAGGCAAATAAAATCACACCAAAAGCCGTAGCAGAGGCGATTTTACCAAAATGCTTTCTCAAATATGCCGATGTGTACCAGTACAGTTTTCTCAAGGTAGAGAACATGATGAGAGTATTGTAACAGAAGATAGTGAGCAGGTTAGCCCGTTAATAGTTCAGATTCCGGAGAAATTATTGGGTGTTTTTACTTTATACCAAGACGCCTGTGGATACAGTCACAATGGCGAAAAATACAATCAAAAAGCCAGTAACATACATGAGTGCTCGTTCGACTCCACGTTTGGTGTGGTAACTCTCTCCACCGCCACCCCACATGTTTCCGAGGCCACTTCCTTGAGACTGGAGCAAAATTGCTGCAACTAAGAAAAAGGATAAAACAATTTGAATTATGAGTAAAACGTCTTTCATAGAGGCTTATTGTAACAGATTGACGAATGCAAGTCAGGTTTATTTACAAAAAATCCCGATACGGTTGTATCGGGATTTAACTTTAGGATCTCTAGGCCTTTTTCTTATTTTTTATTGACACTTAGTTTTCGAGGCTTGGATGCTTCAGCCTTTTTAAAATGAATGACAAGCATTCCATCAGTTAGTTGAACATCAGGATCTTGAGTCATTTCAATCGTACCTGGGACAGCTACTTTATATGAATAGCTCCAAGTGGATTTACTATAGTGTTTTTTCTTGGCATCCTCCTGCTCTTCAGCACGTTCTGCTTTAATCCACAGAACACCTTTTTCAAAAGTAATGTCAATGTCTTTCTCCGATACTCCAGCGACATTTGCTCGTACGACAACCTGATTGTCAGTTTCAAATACATCCAAATTGGTATTCGTTTGGGTATTTAAACTAGACATCCAGTCATCGTCCCAGAGATCAGGCCATTGGCTGAGTGATCGAGAGAGGAGAGGATTCCATCTAACAAGTGCCATATTTTCCTTTCCGTGCCTTTGTTGGCAATCAATGCTGTTAATTGCTAGTAGTATTAAACAGTTAGCACAGTTTGTCAAGGAGTGCTATTTAAGCAGAATAAATCGGATATTTTAGTAGCAAAAAAGCTCCGGTACGCAGTAACATAATTTCTTGCTACAATGGATTGAATGGATATACACACGTTTTATTACAATCGAAAAAGAATTACTCAAATTGTTCTCTTACTTTTTGTAAGTCTTGTTTTGGCTGGGTGTCAAAAAATTCCTTTTCTTCAAAAAAACCAGGCAGGCGGACTACAAATCAATACTGAAGGAAGCACTGCTTCAGTCTTCCTAAACGGAGAGTTTGCAAATAAAACACCGTATGTCGATAAAAATCTTAAAGTTGGAACGTATGCAGTGAAACTAGAGCCTGATGATAAGAGTATGAGTGCGTATGAAACCTCAATTACTATTTATCCAAATACACTTGCAGTCATGAACTGGACCATTGCTTCCAGTTTGGAAGAAAGTGGTGGAGTCGTGTTTGAGATGGAGCCATTGAACGGGAAAAATTCCGCACTTTCATTAACAAGTATTCCTGATAGTACTATCGTGAATATTGATAACGAATCGAAAGGTTTTACGCCTGTTCTGATGGAGGAGATTACTCCAGGTGACCATGAAGTGAAAATTTCTCTGCCGAGTTATAAAACCCAAGATCACAATATCAATATAGTAGAAGGAATGAAAATGCACATGATGGTAAAGTTGGGCAAGATCAAAAATGCAACAGATAGTGCGACATTAGGAATGTTGGAAGCCAGTGAAGAAGCTTCAGCATCTAAATCAGCTCAAGCAACATCTTCAGCCAAGCCTAAAGCATCTGCTACACCGAAGTCTTCTGCTACGCCAAAAGCTTCAGCAACAGCCAAGCCAGCAAGTACTTTAGCCGCAACTTCAAGTGCGTCAACGACACCACCAGCTAAGCCGTATGTGAAAATTTTGGATACTCCGACAAACTTTTTGAGAGTTCGTGCAGAAGCGAAGTCAGATGCTAGTGAAGTGGCACAAGTAAAACCAGGTCAGATGTTTTCTTTCTTTCAAACGACAGAAGGTTGGCATCAAATTGAGTATGCGACCGGGAAAAAAGGTTGGGTGAGTGGACAGTATTCGGAAGTAGTGAAGTAGATTGGAGTTAAGAGTTAAGAGTTAAGAGTTAAGAGTTAAGAGTTAAGAGTTAAGAGTTA
>CAYOQI010000007.1:0-57952 GCA_964406075.1 uncultured Pseudomonadales bacterium | reverse complement strand
AGAGTTAAGAGTTAAGAGTTAAGAGTTAAGAGTTAAGAGTTAAGAGTTAAGAGGTCCTGAACATTCATGTCTCATCTTATTGTTTTGATTATTCGACGAATTCGACTTGATCTTTCAGGATGACGATAATTGATTATCCAATTCCGTAAATAATAAACATCACCATCAGTCCCCAAATAACGACAGCACCGAGTAGTGGTTTATCACGTAATAAGACACGCTCTGGTGATTCACCCTGGTTGGCTTCATAAACGAGTTGTAAATATCTCATCACTCCATAAATAACTAATGGGACTGTGATCATTAACCATTTTTCGGAAGTAAAAGTTCGTGGAAGAAACGTGAATGCCTTCAGAACACTTCCTGTTGGTTCAAACTCATCCCTTTGATACGCATAGAGTGCATAAGTAAGCCACGTGGTGTTGGCAAACATGCCAGTATAAATATCAAGCAATCGTTGGGAATAATGTTGAAGGGTTCTTCGGGTTGGACCTAAGTGACCTTCAAGAAGAGTGCGTTCGCTTTGTCTTTTTCCTACGGCTAAGAAGAGTGAGGCAGAAAGAACTGTTAGTAAAAACCAGACACTCATGTGCAGATTCACCACCACCGCTCCCGCATAAATACGGATAATGAAACCACCAGCAATTGAAAGGACATCTAAAATAGGGATATGTTTTAGCCGAAAAGAATAAAGAATTTGTAAAACGATGTATGCAAAACACAAAATGAAAAAGTATGGAGATAACGATAATGAGAGAAAGAAGACAATCACGAATCCGACACAAGCTGCGAATAGTGCTGTCGGAATCGGAAGTTCACCCGATGCAATCGGACGTTTCTTTTTGAACGGATGATTGCGGTCTGTTTCAGCATCGACAATATCATTGATAATGTAAATGCATGAGGACAATATACAAAACAGAATGAATGACGAAGTTACTGTCAAAAGATACAAAGGAAATTCAAAGAAAAAGAATCCTGAAAAAATCAGAGCTGCATAGACCGCCAGATTTTTTAGCCATTGTCTCGGGCGGGCCGTTTTGAGAAGGAAATAAAGAGTTTGGCCCATATTAAAAATCCAAACACCAGACTAATGATAAGTACTATTGTAAAGAGTTTTTGTTCAGGCTTCAATTGAAGCGCAATGATACCAAAAAAAGCAGTGGTACACCAATAAAAAAGGGCGATCTTACGTTTTGACCATCCGAGAACATCAAGCAGTTTATGATGCAGATGACCGCGGTCTCCCCAAAATGGAGATTTTCTCCGAGCTAATCGACGAAGAATGGTGAATACTGCATCGGCCGTAGGTATTGCTAAAACTAAGAGTGCAGTAGCTAATTTGGCTCCAGATAATATCGATAAGACGGCCAGTAAAAATCCACCTAAAGAACCAGCTCCATATCCAGGGAGCATTTTTTGAGGATAAATATTCCAAACCAGTAATCCCAGGTATGCGCCTGCAGTGATTAATGACAGTAATATCACTGGAGTTTGAGTGGGATCCCCATTGAATCGATTGGCTAGCAAGGCAATGAAAAATGCGGCGATGGCAACTGTTCCAGGAAGCTGACCATCAACCCCTTTTGACCAGTTCACAACATTCATATTCCACAAAATCCAGAGTATTCCAATGATGCTTGAGAAGATGCTAAAGGATTTTATTTGACCAGCGATTGGAAGTGAAACTGTCAGCTGATTGAGAAATATGACTCCTTCGCCCAGTGGGTTTGTAATATATTGAACCGTGATTCCACTAGCGACCACTAACACTGCAACCAGACCTCCAATAATAAATCTGAAGTAGGGATTGAGATCAAAAATGTCATCATATGTTCCCATGATTGTTAATACGAGGACACTCAATAAAATTGCAATCGTTTGAGCTGTCATTGGCAAAAAAAGAAGACTACTAGCAAGTATTCCTACACCAATTACGATTCCACCACCTCTTGGAATTGGGGAAGTATGAACAACTTTGACGTGACGATGGGTATCAGGATGATCTATCCAGTCATTCTTCTTGTACCAACGAATGACAGCGGGAGCAATATATGCTGCAAGCAAGAAACTCATGAAAGGAGCGAGGATGTAGTAAAACATGAGTGAAAGTAATAATTAAAGAGTAAAAAGTAACAGCGCTATCCAATTACATATAAAATTCTAACAAGAGCAAAGTTTAGTACTGCTAAAAGAAAGAGAGTCATCCAGGTAAAAATCTTGGTCAGTTTTTCATCATGTTTTCGTAAAAATTGAATCGAAATTCGGTGAATGACCAAAATAGCCGCAGATACGATTGGAAAGAGGAAAAGCCATTGTTTATTCACAAGTTGTTGTTCTGGCTGTGCTAAGGAATAAAATAAAGGAATTTCAGGTTGTGTCCGGGAATACGTGGTAACTGTTATCAATCCACTTAAAGCAACAATAAGTAGACAAAGAAGAAGGGGAGTTTTCAGTTCCTGAGGTGCTTGAAAAGGTTGAACTTCTTGACGAAATGATACGAGAGCCATGAGGGAATTATATAGTGACTAGGTGTTAGGGACTAGGGGTTAGTTTGCTTCTAGATTTACAGCAGAGAAAGACGTGATCGGCGGTAGATTTTCATGTGTTCGAGATCTTTGTACGGAATATAGTTGAGTAAAAGAAACGCATCAAATTCAGGAAATTTAATTTGTTCATTTTTCATCACCACAATAAATTCAGGTGTTTTTTCATACAAGGCTTTTTCAGTCTCTTCAAATGCACCAGGGAAATCTTGAATATGAAATGCAACTGTAAATCTGCCAATTGGCACTTTTCGGGATTGGGCGTATAGCATAGGATTTGTGCCCCAAATAAAAATTTCTTTTTCTTCGGTTTGATGGAGTATTGCTGTTGCGAGTTCGTTGTCCGCCATAAACGCATTGAATCGTTGATTGTATTCTTCACGTGATATTTTTTGAGTAATTAATTGGAAAAAATCTTGATAATACTTTTTTGTTGAGTACGGGCTAAATCCAATCAGGGTCCATACAGAAAGTGAAAGCACAACAAAAAGGATGCCAATTCCATTTTCAAATGAAGGTCTCAAGATTTTTTTATATGCGTATGAACCGAACAGAATTGCTAACGGTGGAATAACTTGCAGAAAGTAATGTGGATATGGACGCAGTGAAAGATTCGCCCCAACTAATGATGCCATGCACCAGATTGCAAGCCACTGATACAAGGGTTTTATTCTTCGTCGTAAGAAAAACATGACAATAAAGGTTAAGAAAAGAGTGAAGATTTTCCCTTGTAATGAAAGCAACCAGACAAGTTGCGGTTGTGAAAAAGGAAGATTCCAACTGCCGGCATATTTAAAATTGTAGAGCAGAGCAAAATCGATATAGTCTTGTCCAGCGCCTTTTAAAAAGAAATATACAAAACTCAAGATGATGGGTAACATCACTCCTGATATCAAAATAAAATACCGTTGAAAGAAAATTAAAATTTGCTTTTTAGTGAATCGTTTTTGGGACCACAACAAGATACATCCAGTCACAAGGATACCAGCCACATCAAAGAGTGCTGGTACTTTCGTCAATATTGCTAAACTACAAAATACTCCTGTTAAAAACAGTAACTTCACATTAGTGATACTTGTTTCAGTCGATGGTGTCTCTTTTTTCAGATAATTGAAAGAGAACGTTTCCTGCATCTCAGGTATTCTAGAAAAGAGCCAAAGTGCAATACAAATAAATCCCATGACAAAAAGTTCACCATTTGGAATATGACCTTCAAGCCAAGGTAAAGTTGTGAAAAGAATAAAAATCAGTGTTGATAGGTTTCTTTGCAGAATTGAGAAAGAAAAGTTTTTCAGTGCTGTGAAGAAGCACCAAATTGCTCCGGTCATCCAGACCATAAGAATTATTCTGAACCAGATTTGAGTTGGCGCGAGCATGGCAAAGAAATAAATCAGCGGAGTTTTATGGTCGATCGTATCTTGATACAAGGTTAAACCATTTCGAAGAGCCTGACCAATGGTCAGATATATAGCTTCGTCGCCATACCAATACGGCTCAAAAAGGTTGGGTATACGAAGTAAAATATGAAGGCATAATAAAATTAAAAGACCTTCGTGTTTATCCGATTTTTTTAAAATTCGTAGAAAAAGCTGTTTCAATGAAAATGATCGATTCATTCTAGTTATGATACGCTATGCGAGATTCAAGAAGCAAGAATTAAGATGTGTGAAATTTTTATTCGTTGAGCATTGATTCTTATTATCTTCAACTTAATTGGCTCAATATGCTCTGAAGTCTTTCCACAGTTTTTTGTTTGCCAATCACTTCCATGGTTTCAAACAGTGGAGGAGTGGCTTCTTTTCCAGTCAGAGAAACTCTCAACATCATGAAGTACTGCGATTTTTTCCAGTTCTGTTTTTCTTGAAGTGCTCTGAGTGACGCTTCAATCGAAGGCACGTCCCAAGTACTTAATTCTTGTAATGACATAAGAGTCTGAGTTACTTGTTCCATCAGTACTTCAGCTTCAACTTTCTTTTTTACAACATTCATATCAACCTGAATATCACGATAAAAGAATGATGTTAATTCTTCAAAGTCGGCAAGTTTGACTAGTCGCTCAAAAATGAGAGGGAGTACTTTTTCAACAATTTCTTTTGGGCAGTCGGCTGGGATAAAAGGAGTTATCTTTTCTCGGAGATTTTCTGGAGAAAGTGTCCGAATGTACAGACCATTGATCCAATCAAGTTTTTTCAGATCGAAAACGACAGAATTTTTACTTATATCTTGTGGATCAAATTCTTGAACATATTCTTTCAGCGAGATGACTTCACTCTGATCAGCTGGAGACCACCCTAAAATCATAAAGAAATTGAGCATGGCTTCTGGTAAGTAGCCTTTATCTAAAAATGACTGGGCTGAAACTGTGCCATGACGTTTACTCATTTTCCCTTTTCCATCTGGATTTAGGAAAATAGGGATGTGGGCATAGACAGGTTGTGGCCAGCCGAATGCTTCATATAAAAGTACATGCTTAGGAGTAGAACTAATCCACTCTTCACCACGTAAGATATGAGAAATTTTCATAGCGTGATCGTCGACGACGACAGCTAAATGGTAAGTTGGAAAACCATCTGATTTTAAAAGCACTTGGTCATCAACTTCATTTGAAGAAATTTCAATTTGTCCGCGGATTAAATCAGTAAATAGAATCGGTTTATCATCTGGAACTGTTAGTCGAATAACAGATGGTTCGTTGCTTTCGAGTTTCTGTCTAATTTGATCATCACTTAAATTTCGGCAGTGACGGTCATATTTTGGAGGTAGATGTTTGGCCATTTGCTCAGCTCGGACTTTTTCTAATCTCTCTTTTGAACAAAAACAATAATATGCCAGTTTCTTATCGATCAGTTGTTGTGCGGCTTTTTTGTACAACTCTAATCGTTGAGATTGAATATATGGACCGTACGCACCTTCTTTGTTTGGTCCTTCATCCCAGTCCAATCCATATTTTTGGAGGACATCTAAAATTCGTTGAGTAGCGCCTTCAACTTCTCGAGCTTGGTCAGTATCTTCAATTCGAATAATAAACTGACCACCATGCTTTTTAGCAAGTGCATAGTTTTTGAGTGCGATGGATAAACCTCCAACATGCATCTCACCGGTAGGGCTGGGAGCGATACGAGTACGTACTGTCATGGCAGGAATTATATAGTGACTAGAGGTTAGGAGCTAGGGAGTAATTTAGATTTATTGGGTTGCAGGTATTTGACAAAGATTTGGCTGAATACACCGTGCATCAACTGCTTCCACAATTCCGACAAATCCTTTGTCGCCTTCGAAAACATACACCGGTTGATAATAGGGCTGTTCTGTATCAGGTTCGTAATAGGACATATAAATTGAACGAACGATTGCGGTGTCTAATTCACCCTTTTGAGCGACATACCCTTCCCCATTTGAAAGCAGTTGCCAAGCTTCAGCTGTAGAACGTAACGGGTAGTCCTCTGCTGGTTGGGTCTCTATTGGGAAAAGATGCATTTTCATTTCTAAGATTGTTCCTGTGGGTGTGATGACTGCATGCACTGGACCTTCTTTTCCTTTGGACGTAACACTTGAGTATTTAGGATTGACTGCGGGTCGGAATAAATCCACTTGCACAAAATCTGCATCAATTGCGACACTCACTTCTTGATATTGACCTCCGATGGCTTTGAGATATTTTGCAGAAGCACTGGCTGTTTTAAAGTCAGTGGAAACTGCCCCTGCTTGGATGACTAAATTTTTCACTTGATTGATGGAATCCTCTTTTGAAGCGAGTCGAGTATTTGTTAATAATGTTGGGTAAGATGCCCAATTAGTGGTGATACTAAAAGTACCGGTCAAAATATCCATTTCTAAGGTGGAGACAATTGGCGTGGTATTTGTCCATCGATATCTTCTTGAATCAATGGCTTCTGGTTCAAATTGATATCCGAGTAGTACGGCTTTTTGATTCGCTCTTTCTAATGCTCTAATATTTGCTTGAACGGAAGGCATGAAATACACATTTGCTCGATCAGTAATAAAAGGAGTTGTCCCACCTACTGTTTCCAATCGATATGATGTTGGTTTTGATGTTTGATTTGGAAAGATAATTTTTGGTAAGGGTCCAAATCCAACACTTGGTGGAGGAGGCGGAGGAGGGTTGGCTGCTTTCCAAAATGCGATAAATGAGGTCAGAGCGACACGACCCACCATGAGAAATACGAGAAAAATGGCGCCAAATTTAATGACTTTCCTCATGGTTGAGGCTGCGCTGGTAAGATTCATTGGTTGTGAGGTGGACGTTTCTGGCATTAGATGATGTCTTCCTTATTGTACTCAAGAAGATCAGGTGTTGTCCAGGTAAAATTTTCATAGGCCCAATCAATCAAAACTTGAGTGTCATCAAAACGAGCTTGGCTCCCCATAACTACAGTCACAAGTTTTTTTTCATTCCGCTCAACAACCGTCATCAAACACTCTCCCGCTAATAAAGTACTCCCAGTTTTGCCCAGTGTAAGTCCAGCTATTTTCCCGAGTAGCTCATTGGTTGTGTAGAGTGTGTGAGTGAACTGTCCATCGGTACTCTTCACCTCTCTCATTTGTTCACCCAGAATTCGTGCTATTTCAGGTTGAAGAAGAATTTCTTTTGTTAAAATCGCAATATCATGTGCAGATGAAAATTGGTTTTCCGAATCAAGACCAGTTGGATTTTCGAAAGAGGTTTGATTCATTCCGAGTTTGCGAGCAGTAGAATTCATTTTTTCTAAAAAGTTGCTATATCCATTTGGATCATTGTTCGCAAGTGTCATGGCAGCATCATTTCCTGAGAAAATAAGCAAACCGGCAAGTAGATCTCTGACTAATATTTTTTCTCCACTCACGAGTTTCATGCGATTACCCTCAATTGTATTTTCAGTTTGCACAGTCAATTCCTGATCGAGTTGAAACGTTTCGAGTGCGACTAACGCAGTCATTAATTTTGTCAACGAAGCAAGTGGAATTGATTGGTCAGCGTTTTTTGAATACAGAATGCTTCCTGAATATGGCTCAAAAATAATGACACCATTTGCAGATATGTCAGGTGTGGGAGCAGAATTTTCCTTTGGAAAAGGAATTTCTTGCTGACTTTCGTAAATTGGTGGAGCTGCTAAGGTTTGTACGGTGAATGTTTCGCGAACAGGAGCAGGGAGTGTCAAACATATTGCGGTGGCAATCAGTAAACAGAGAACTTGATCAGGTCTAAGTGAAGGCATGAAAAATTACTTCCAAGATGGCATAAAACCATAAATATTATCTCTGAAAGCAGTTGAAACGTACATACCAGTCCAATTTGGATAGAACAGAACAAAGTTCACAATAATTAAACTCAGTACAGTTAATGCTATCGTTTTTCGTATGTCATCGAACTGAAGTAATTTATATATAAAAAATGCTGAAGCTATACTTAGATACGGAACGGCAGGCAAGTAGTGATAAAAGAACATGATGCGGGGACTTAATGTATACGGCAACCAAACAATAAAGTACGCCATGATTACAAAAAGCAGTTGAGGCGTAATTTTATGGAGTTCAAGTTTGAAAATAAAAGTTTCTTTGATATGTGATGTAATGATTGAAGTGGAGTGCAACAATGATCTCACCAGATACACGAGAATGCCAAAAAAACCGAATAAATATAAAGCAGTATTGCCTTGAGCATACATATTAGCAATTTGATCTGGCTTCGAATAATCGACATAGAGCCAGACTGGACGCAGGTTCAACACCCACTGCAATGGTTTCGATTGATACGGATGGGTAGCAACTAAACCAGAGTGATACCAATACATTTGGCCATTCAATTCTCTAAAGTGATCGAGACTTTTTCCCTGTAAAAACATTTGTGAAAATGAAAGCGAGTACACGAAAATAGGAAGAGCAATCCAGGCGAAGAAATAGACAATGATCATTTTAATCGAAATATGCTTCTCTTTGAGAAAAGTCAAAAATTGATCGGCAATAAAAATTCCCAGAATAACAATTCCAGACCATTTAGAAGCGAACGTCAATCCAAAAGCGACACCGCTGAGAATTAAGTATTTTTTCCATTCGATTGTCCAAGGTTGTGATTCTTTAAACAACAAATACATTTTTACCGAGAGCAACATGAAAAAAAGTAAATGGATATCGTTCATCGCGATGCGAGATTGCGTCAGAGGTAAACCATCCATCGAGAAAAGAAAGGCGGCTAAGAGTGAAATAGGTTTTGATTTGAACAACGTTTCAGAAACTGAGAACACCATGAATATACACAGAACTCCAAAAATCACGGAACTAATTCTCCAACCAAAAGAGTTTTCACCAAAAATAAGAATCCCAGTTGCTTTGAAGAGTTTGGCTAAAGGTGGATGTGTCCATTCGATTGCTGTATCTGGTTCAACCGGTGCATGCCACCATTCGTATGCTCGTTCATCATTTCTCGCTACTAACTTTGAAGTCACGGCGTGATACACTTCGTCGAAGTAGTATGTTGGTGGGATCTGAACTCTCCAAATTCGAACGATAAAGGAAAAAAGGAGAATTATCCCAAGTAGAAGTGATGAATGTTCAGTAATCCATTGATCAAGAGGTTTTATTTTCATATTTTTGTGCGTAGAATGATCACTATTATTTCACTAGATTTTTTTCTGAGTAGACGGAAAATCCTGCTCCCTCCTTCTTCTTTCAGCACCCTATGAGAAAGAGTGTACCATCAGCTGTGAAAAAAAAGACACAGCTTCCTTCACTATCTGTTTTTTTTCCTTGCTATAACGAGGAAAAAAATATACCGATTTTTGTTGCTGACGCTTTAACCGTGTTACCGACCATTTCAAAAAAGTTTGAAATTATTATTGTAAATGACGGTAGCAACGATCATACCAAAAAAATTGCTCAACGCTTAGCCAAAAAACATCCCGAGTTAAAAATTGTTCATCATGAAAAGAATAAAGGATATGGAGCGAGCTTGCTTTCAGGGTTTAAAGCGGCTCAGTATGAGTGGGTGTTCTTCACTGACGGTGATCTTCAATTTGCCCTTGGACAGTTGGCTTTACTCGTAAAACACACTCCTAAATATCAAGTTGTGATTGGATATCGAAAGCGAAGAGCGGATGGATTTGTTCGTTCAAGAAACGCATGGCTATATAAAAAGTTTATTGATTTACTGTTCCGATTGCACGTAAAAGATATAGATTGTGCCTTCAAGCTTCTCAAGAAGGAAGATATTGATTCTTTGAATCTCGAATCAAATGGAGCATTTATTAGTGCAGAAATGTTATATAAATTAAAAAAGAAGAAGATCGTTTTTAAACAAGTTCCTGTCGATCATTTTCCTCGCAAGTTTGGAAAGCCAACCGGGGCGAATTTCAAAGTGATTCTCAAGGCCTGTGTAGATGCGGTTCGGTTATATCTCCACATGAAGTTTCACCTTTTTAATTCAGCAGAGTTTCTTCAAAAGTAAGCTCCGGAACAGTGTGAATTTCGTTTTTCAATATTTCTATGTTTTCTTTTGGAATAGTTAACACGTAATACTCAAAAGTTACATCTAGATGTGATGAGCGAAGCGTTTCCGCATGACCTAATCTTTCAAATGTTTTGAATACTCGGATGACTGGTTCTGTTTTTTCAGTTACTTGCCAAATAAATTTCACATCTTTTTGAGAATTAAGTTCAGCGATCGTTTTTGCATTATGGAGAAAAATATCTTCAATAGGCATAAGATTAAATGGCAAGTTATCACACAGTTTTAAAATCTCTGTGTCTGAGTAATCGTATAAAAAGAGATGAGGAATGGCATAACCCCACTCCTGACAAATATATGTTTGATAAGGCGAAGGTGAAAATTCATTCAGTTTGTCAAATTCATTTGCCCGAACTTGAGTAGATGGGTTGGGAACATTCGCAACGATATCTCTTAGATATCGAGATGAGGCAACGACATGTTGATTAAAGTGAAACAATGAACCTGTTTGTTTTGAGATTTTTAAAACATATTTGGTGTTTGGGATAAATCCAGCACACACAACGATGATTAGTGATGCAAGAAAAATGATGGGAAGAACCAAGTTTTGTTTTTTTAATTTCCATTTTTCCAACCACTGAGAACCGATATCAAAGCAAGAGGCGAGTGCAATTATCCAAATGGGAACTGCATGCAAATACCGAAAATCATGAGCACCCGCTATGAGTGCTCCTAGAATTGGAATTGTGCCCATGGCTAAAAACAAGAACTGCTTTCGCTTCAACAAAATTATTGACCCCAGGATGATTAGAAACATGTACGGATAGGGAACTGGAACATAATCTGGAAGAAACCATCTCAATCCTGTATCTAGACTGAAAAAAGTTTCGCTTAATTGTTGAAAATAAGGTGTGATCCCTGCAACGCCTTCTTCGGAAATTTTTTGCCGAAATTCGCTACTTAGTCCTTTTTCTCGGAGAAAATAAATAGGATTAAAAGCAATATAGGATAAAAGTGGCGCGCTGGCACACAAGAATCCAAGTACTATAGAAAAAAATGGAGGCAGTATTTTTTTCCATTCAAGAGTTCTGATTTGAAGAAGAGCTAAAAACAGTCCGGAAGAGAGTAAAGCTAAAATATATTGTTTTCCCATGATGGCGCTTGCGAGACTAAATCCAGCAAAAATTCCACCAATCACCCCTCGTTTTGTTGAACGATATGAAAAACTTGTCACGACAAAGTACAGTGAAATCATAGTTAAAGGTGCATTGATGACGTATCGGTGACCGACGTAGCTATACAAAAACTGAAATGGAAGTGTTCCTAATACGAGTAGACTTAAAATAGAGATCCATTTTTTCTTAAATAGATGCTGAATAAGAAGTGTTGTAAAAAATAAAGTGAAAAATGAGAGTACTACCACTGCAATATTAAAAACTCTGACGTTCATTCCAAAAATACCCAGCATTAGTGCTAAATAGTAGTGAAAGAAAGTTTCTCTTGAAGTGCCGTGATCATAAAAGGCTGCTTGAAAAGGTTCATCACTTAAAACATATCTTTTCATGAAGTAGATATCCCATGCAGCATCATCAAACAATCCATCTTGGTTCCAAGGTGCAATTGAAAAGTTATAGAAATAAAAAGAAACAAAGAATATCAAACTGCAAAAAAATAAAATGAGTGTGGTTCGTGAGAAACGAGGTAGTGTAGATCGAAGATTTTCCCCATTCACAGTACATGTAATCAGAGCAAACAACATACTGAGGATCCAGCTTATCCAAGTTAAAGAATTTCCTGTCCATATATTTAAGAAATGAAATGCGTGAGCTACATATCCCAGGATTAAAAAAAGAAAAGTGAAGCCTAAACCCATCAAGAAAAATGACTGCGACCGAAGTTTCAACAATAATTCATTTGACACTTTTTTGTGCATGTAATGACTCTAACGAATTTATCAATAAAAAAAAAGCAGACAGTCATTGTACAAACACATCCGAAATACGGACTTACATATGAGTTTTATTTTGGTATATCATTCTTATTGTTGTGTCCGATTTTAAAAAATCAACGAAGGTTATGAATAGAAAGAAAAAAGTAATCATTATTGGTGCGGGACCGGCGGGGCTTGCTACTGCGTACGAGTTTCTCAAAAAAAGAAAACTTGATGAGTATGATATTCATATTTTTGAGTGTTCTGATCAGGTTGGAGGAATCTCTAAAACCTTAGATTTTCAAGGATATCGATTTGATTTGGGAGGTCATCGCTTCTACACAAAATTTCCGGAAATTAAAAAATTTTACGAAAACTTTTTAGAAAAAGACATGTTGCGTCGAAAACGCTTGTCTCGAATTTATTACAACCAACTTTTTTTTGATTATCCGCTGAGTGCAGGAAATGCACTAAATAACTTAGGAATAATCGCATCAATTCAAATCGTCTTCAGCTGGTTATCTCGTCAACTTCATAAACATTCTGAAGAAAAAACTTTTGACCAATGGGTTTCAAATAGGTTTGGAGATCGATTATTCAAAATATTTTTTAAATCATATACAGAAAAAGTTTGGGGTATACCGACATCAGAATTATCAGCAGATTGGGCCGCTCAAAGAATTCAAAATTTTAATTTAGGGAAAGCCATGATTTCGGCAATTACGAAGTCTCCGATGGGAGCAAAAACTGCTATTAAATCATTTCACTATCCGAAATATGGTCCAGGAATGTTATACAAAAAATTACAGAAAATGCTCGAGAAAAAAGGTGTACATTTTTATTTTAATACTTTTGTCAATGAAATTAATCTCAAGAAAAACTCATCTCAAGTGACAAGTATTGGATACGTTGGTGCTGATGGAAATCAGCAAAAAATTGGTGTGGATTCTCTTGTCTCCACAATGCCATTTAATGAGTTGATTCTTCTTCTAAAACCATCAGCTTCCCTAAAGAGACAGATAAAAAGATTACAATTTCGGAATTTTATTACTGTTAATTTAATCATCAAAAACAACCCATTTCCTGATCAATGGATTTATATTCATGAGCCACAAGTTAAAGTCGGAAGAATTCAAAATTTCAGAAATTGGAGTCCTTATATGATTCCGGAAGGTGAAAATAATACTCCAATTGGTATGGAATACTTTGCGAGTAAAAATGATGAGTTGTGGAAGATGTCTGATGCGAAACTGCTTGCTCTCGCAAAGCAAGAAATCGTTCAACTTGGTTTAGTCCAATCCACAGATATTATTGATGGTTTTGTATACCGAGTGAACAACGCATATCCAGTTTACAATTTTGATTATCAGACGCCACTTTTACAAGCGAAAGTGTTTATCCAGAACTTTAAAAATATTTTTCCATGTGGAAGAGGTGGGCTGTTCCGATATAACAATCAAGATCACTCAATTTTGTCAGGCTTTTATGTTGCCCGTAATATTTTGGCAGGAGAAACAATTCAAAGTGTGTGGGATATAAACGACGATGATATGTATTTAGAAGAGAAAGAAAGCAAAACGTCTTAGTTCCTCATTATTTTATAGAGCTTGCTGTTTCCACTTTGAAATACCACTGAACCAAGTCTATCAAAAATTGATTCTTGGAGAGTTGGATACTTTGAGCGTTCAATATTTCCGATATATAGATATTCAATGTTGTACTCAGAAATGAGTCTTTGAATTTCCTCAAGATTACCACTTTCATATATTGATCTGACATCATTCGCTCTTTTTCCAGGTTTCTCAGAACCACCTCTCCATAACCATTCGTGAACAAACCATCCTTGGACAGTAGGGAGTCCAGTAAAGACTGAAATTCTATTATCGTAACTGTAACTATCGCCGGCAGCTTCGAGCACAATAGGCTGACCGTTGACATTTTCATTTAGCCAATTAATGGTTTCATAATCTTCGGGATGATACATCTGAATAAAAAGAGCGCCATCCAAACCTTGGTTCATAGTAAATTGATTGTAATAGGCAGGAATTATTTGAAATGGATAGATCAAGCATGCAATCCACATTGCTACTGGAAGAAGTAAAAGAAGACGAATGATTTTTTTCGGTCGACTCAAAAATATTTTACAAATCAAAACAGAAGAGACGACACCGAGAATAATAAACGCTTGATAATAAAACTTGAGAATGGTATTTCCGCGGTAAAAATCACCACCGTAAATATCTTTTAAATAAATAATTTCTGGAATAAGTGTCATCAATACTCCCCAGCCGGCGAGTAAAAAAAGAAATACATACGTCGATTCCAATTTTTCTTTTTTCCATGAAAAAAACCAAAAGCAAAAACCAAATACAATTGTTATCAGTGGTGGCGCCCAAAGAGTGAAGTAATGAATAAGCTCTGTATGTGAGTAAACCAAGTGCACACCTTGAGAAATGCTGAAATCAAACTTCACAACAAATAAAAGCGTGCTGACAATAATTCCCAAAATGACGATAACAAACTCAATCAAACTACCAAGCATTCCGTGCAGGACTGTTTTCCCATTCAGTATTCTTTTAAAGAAAAAAGCTAAACCTGATACGCCTAAATAGATTGGAAGGTCCCAAGCGCTGGTCATAAAACAAATTCCGAGAATCCATCCGTGGATGACCAAGTGTGGGATGTGCTTTTTAATTGAATTCAATTTCGGTAAGAAAGGTAGGTACCAGATGTTCATTAGTGAGCATAATACGAGTAAGACAAAGGGGATATTGAGCATGTGTGCATGCAAATCTGAGACAGCAAAACTGTATTGTGGGAATTCATGAATAGCTCCAGGAATGAGTCTGATGGATCGCCAAAACCAAAATGGTTCTAATCTTTCTTCAAATAAAAACCCAAAAGTAAAAAGTGTCCCGGCAAAGTTAACAAATAAAGTTGAGATAATTCCAACAAAAACTTGAGCACGAAACGATTTTTTTAAATAGCTAGCGAATGTAGAGCCCAGTGTAAAAGTGGCCGTACAGCTTAACCCAACTATGGTGGCCATCATGAGGTTATATCCAATTGTTGGGGAGACTCCGCTTAGTTTAATTAACACGGCAGAAACAAGGTGTCCAAAGTAGTAGTAATTGATATGTTCACCAGAGAACCATAAGTCTTGGGGTGGAAAATACTCTGAGCGTAAAATAGTTGTGACAAAGCCGAAATCCATAAATTTTTCAAAATTATCGATGTGAGGATTAAACATTCGAAGAATGACCCAGATGAGAAAAGGCAAGAAGAATACAAGTTCAGTCAAAATAATTTTTCTCTTGTGAGAAAAAAGAAAATTGCGAATTGTCAGATTTTTTTGAAGTAATCTCCCATTCAGTATTGCAGCAACTGCGAGTAAGATCAGCAAAGAAAATCGAGAAAAAGCTAAAATGTGTAATGATCCGAAAAACCAAATTGAGAACGAAATGAAGAGTATTCCAATTAATTTGCTGAGTAAAATGCCTCTAAAATTGAGTGATTTAAACAAATATACCGAAAAAGGCAGAAAAATGAACTGAAAGACGATGAGAGTCAAAGACCAGATGATAACGTCCATATGTTAGAATTTCGTATAAACAACTATTATACATATTCGTGAAACCTCAAACCCTACCACAAATTAGTATTGTGATATCAGTCTTTAACGAAGAGCAAAATATCAAAGAACTGTATTCTTCTTTAAAAGAAATTTTAAACAAATTTTCATACGAAATTATTTTTGTGAACGATGGCAGTACAGATGGTAGTGAAGATGAAATTGAGTCAATAGTTCGAAAAAATCCGTTGGTTTCAGGCATTATGTTTTCTCGAAATTATGGCCATGAAGCAGCTATGACTGCAGGAATTTCTTTTGCAAAAGGTGAGAGCATCATTTGCATGGATGCTGACTTTCAACATCCTCCGTCATATCTTCCAGAAATGATTAAAGCCTCAAAAGAAGGGGCACAGATCGTCATCATGCAACGAATTCATTCATCTGAGGCTTCCTTGTTACGCAAGTTTGAAAATGCTTTGTTCTATCGATTATTAAATTTTTCGGGACGAAATACGATCCACCACAATTCGAGTGATTTTTTCCTGATTTCACGAAGAGTTGCAGATCATTTAGTGAAAGATTACGGAGAAGTCTCAAGATTCACACGAGCACTTATTCAAACTTTAGGATTTAGACAAAAACTTATTTCTTTCACTGCCCCAAATAGACGTTTTGGAAAAACCAAGTATTCGCACTTTTCACTTTTTAATCTCAGTTCTGAAGCATTGATTGCGTTTTCTCATGTTCCACTTCGATTGTCTGTTGTGATTGGATTAATTGTTGGTTTTGGTAGCTTATTAGTTGGTATATTTTCGATCATTATGAAGTACCTTGGACTAACGATTCCAGGTTACACCACCACAGTTGTCCTGATTAGTTTCTTGTTTTCCGTACAATTTGTGTTGTTCGGCATTCTGGCTGAGTACATAGGAGTACTGGTTTCAGAAGTGAAGAAACGTCCTTTATTTATTGTACGAGAGATTCTCACTCATGAAAAAAAAAGGTAAGGTAGTTCAGAACACTCGCCGGCGAAAAGGTGATGCAATTGAAATTGCGGGTGATTATCAATTTAAGGCGTTGAGTTCTTCAAGCTCAGTTCAACGCTTTTGGCATACCTCAAAACAAACAACGATTCAGCGAGTGCTCCCTCCGAAAAATAAAGATGTGATATTAGACATCGGTTGTGGATCTGGTGTCATCAGTGATTTCTTGGCTAATTCAGGTGCTGAAGTGTATGGGATTGATGGAAGCACGCGTGCGATGAAATTTGCTCAGAAACAATTCAAAAAAAAGAACTTAACCTTTATAAAAGCGTTAGTTGATGAAAAATTTTCAATTCATAAACCTGTCGATAAAATTTATTGTTTAGAGTTGATCGAACACATCTATTTTGACCAAGGCGAAGTATTGCTGCGTGAATCTCAAAGATTACTGAAGAAGGGTGGGGAAATATTTATCACAACTCCAAATTATCGGAGTTTGTGGCCTTTGATTGAAAAAGGACTTGATGCTTTTCATCTGGTTCCTCATCTTGATGGAGACCAACATGTTTCTCACTATACTCCCGATTTGCTTAGATCTTTACTCATGAAAACAGGATTTGAAGTGACCTACATTGGGACAAAGTGTGGAGTTGCTCCTTGGATTAGTGGCGTCAGTTGGAAGTTGGCCGAAAAAATTGATCATTTGGAATATTCAGCTGGTTCAATGTGGGGATCAGTGCTTGTTATCACGGCTAAGAAAACACATTAATTCTGACAAGTCAGTTCGACGTCATACATTTTAACAAGAGGGAAGGTGGCAACAGTCACAAAAGTCGTATCGAAGTAGTCTTGATTCACCCGCACATCGAGAAAAGTATTTTTCAATTCCTGATCATGCAAATCAAGATAAATATAATCAATACTTTTTGAGATTAAATATTCACACGCTTGTTGTTGTGTCAGTACGCCTTGGAAAAGAGGTTTTAATTCTTCGTGACGACCTCTCAAATTATATCCGATCCCATTGGTAAAATAATCCCACCCCCAAAATATTTTTCTGCCAGCAATTCCGATTGAGTTATATCCATATGAAGTATTGAGAAAAATGCTATCGGGTTTTGTCTCATAGTATATCCATCGTGCGACCGGATCTTTTTCGACATCATCCCAAATAATTTTATTGTCATTAAAGACTGGGAAAAAATCAAAAATTCCGCCTAAGCTCAATAGAATTAACAAAACTGGGACCATCACTTTCACTCGAGTTCTCCAAAGAATTGCCAAAAAACTCGCACTAAAGGCCGTTAAAACAATTTGAGTAAAATTAATGAATTTATGATTTGTCCCTAAATCACTGGCAAAACTAAATAAATTAGCGATACCAAATATCACAATACTTACCACAAACCATACGACCATATCTGAAGTGAAAAATGTGGTGATTTTTTTCCAAACTTTTTTACCTTTTAACGCTTGAAAAGATAATGTGATCCAGCCGAACAACGCTACGATAGGGAGGAAGCCCAAATTTAAGAACCAATAGACCAACCATTTTGGAATTCCCTTGAGATAGAATGAAAATTCATGCCAATCTGTTGCGTTAAATAAAAATCCTGGTCTCCACGTAATTGCTTTTTCGGTAGTCACACCATCACCATTTAAATATAAGATTCCTGGAATACACAAACTTCCGGCAAGTAATAATGCTCCAAGGATCCTCCGCCTTTTTCCCGTTTGAGTAATAAAAAGTGCACCTAAAAGTAAAAAAGAAATAAGCAATATAGCTTTATGCATCCATGAAAGTGAGATTAATAAAATCACACCAAGGTAGGCCCATTTTTTATTTTTGGCATAGACAATTGACCAGATCGCTACGAAAAAGAAGGTGAATGCTAAGGTCAGATGCCGTTGATTGGTATAGACATTTAACTTCCAAAAACCGCTGACAATTGTATTGTCATATGGACCATGCGAACCGTATTCGGTGTTCGTCACAACTTCAGGAAGTGAGTCAATGCCTTTGTCGAGGTAATACAACCAAGAAAAAGATGAATTAAAAATAAAAAGAAAAATTGCAATCCACCCAGCCAATTTTGATTTACTGATTTGTTTCGTTAAAAAATACACCCCAATCATCATTCCGGAAAACCCAATGATACTTAAAAAATTGAGAGCAAAATCAATTCGAAGGCCCATTTTTTCCAACATGCCAACCAAAAAGAAGAAAAAGAAATGGTAACGGATACGTTCTCCCGGGAAAAGAGGATATTCGGGAGGGATATTATCACCAAAGGAAAAAGATCGAATCAGTGGGATATTTGCCCAAAAATCAGACCAAATTTTCCCAGCAATCACGATGGAATTATCAGTATATGAAAATGTTGAGAACATTAAATAGCTTGAAAAACCAACACAAACAAGGATGACAAAAAAAATATTCCAGTATGGTTTGGATCTATGAAAGTACGTCTTGAAGTGGGAAAAGTATTTTTGATACCTGGGCATGGTCTTATTTGAGAGCCTGATTGAAAAGTCGCATTCATCTGCAATACAGCAGGATTCGGTAAAAAAGTGTTTATCACTCCTTAAAGTAGACTCGGCTACTCCTTCGTCGTTCTGCACTCTTTTTTTCTCGAACCTGACTGTCTTTCGAAAGAAAGGGACTTTTCAAACAGGCTCTTTCGAATTAGATCATTATGAGGGGAATAAGGGGTAGGGTGCAAGATACAAGGTAAAAGTTACTTCATTAAGTTTTGCAGTTGTTAATAACTTCTTATGAAGAATGAAGATTAACTGGATTGCATTAATCTAGTTGCTTCCTTTCCTAATCGAATAGCGTAATTCGTTCCACGATCCCATGGATACACATGGTGCATGCTGGCCCAAAAAAGCCCATCAAGCGGAGTTTTAATTGAAGGAATATTTTTATGATGATTCACCTCAGCAATCGGTTGAGCGTACCGTTCTTTAAATAACCACGATCGTCGAATATGCGATGAAAAATTAGGAGAAATTTTTGATAAATAAGGTGTATACAACTTTAGTAATTCATCTTTTGTTAATGAAAATTGTTTCTCATCAGGTTTTAAATACTTTCCAATGTAAAGTAAATGTTTGCCGTCATAGTGTGATGAAGCAACCATATTTGTGTGCTCAACCACAGCCAAAAATGGCCAACCTTTTTCATTGATATTTAACCAGTAGGTTTGATCAGAAAAAAATGGAGAACCGAGCTCTAAAATAAGTGTCATGGCTCCTAAACTTTTTAATCCGTTAAGTGATTGGGTATAAGATCGATCGAGTTCAGGAACTAAAGCGTGCAGTAAAGTATGAGGACCGGTAACCAGGACCTGATCATATGAACTTAATTCTTTTTTATTTTTAATTTTCACTTTCCATTTCTCATCCTGTTTCATTATTTTTTCTACAGGAGAAGAAAAATGTACTGAAACTTTTTGACTTTTTAAAAACTTCACTAAATCCTGGGCAATCATGCCAAATCCTCCAGATAAATATCCGAGTTGTTGAGAACGAACATGAATCCTAGCCCAGAACCAACTCGCATTAATTTTGTCGGCGTATCCACCAAATTTTCCAATGAAAAGTGGTTCCCACAGCACTTCCCAGACTTCTTTGCCCATAGTTTTTAAAATAAACTCTTTCGCCGTGATTTCATCCAATTTTTTATGCCAAGGCATAAATTTCAATCCTGCTAAGGTAGCACCTGTTCTTAAGCGACTTGAAAAAGAAAGGGCTGAACATTGAAGTAGTGAAAGGGGTGAGTCTAGTTGAAAAACGTCACCTTTGTATAATGTTGACGTTTTTACCGAATAGTACTGTAGTTTTTCACTCAAGTTTGTTTCGGCGAGGAGTTCTTGAAAATCTTTATCTGAACGAAAAAGATGGTGATAGTGTTTCTCTACGGACCATTCCCATTCCTTCTCTTGAAATCCAGCCGCTAATCCTCCAGGAACAGTTTCAGCCTCGAATACATCAACTGTATGTCCAGATTTAGAAAGCTGATGAGCAGCTGATAATCCGGTATAGCCGGCTCCAATGATGGCGATTTTCATAGTTGGGATTATGCTGTACCTATGCACAAGGTTCAAGATCAAGGTTTCAGTCTAAGGCTGATTAACCTCTAGCTGACCAGGTTTCCCGCTGATGGCGGGAGAAGCAATGTATCATGTTACATGCCATAATATATTAGTGAAAATAATGATTGAAACTGTTGCCATTTTTGTGTTTGTATTTGTTGGAAGCTTATTCGGGACATTTTTGTTGATTCAGTACTTTTTTAAGAGCGACAAAACGCTTCCGGGTCCAGCAATTGAAATCACCAAATCATTTTCAATAAATAAATCTCCTACTACCCAACTATCTACAGTTTCTGCCCAATTGCACCCTTTAACCTCTTTAGATCAAGTGGATTTGCAACAAAAAATCGAAGGAGATTTTACTTCAGTGCTTGTGACTGGTGATGTGTTACTCGCTCGATCTGTAAATGCAAAAATGACACAAATGAATGATTTTAGATGGCCATTTTTATTGACCAACGAGAAGTTGCAAGAAGCCGACATCACTTTTGTTAATTTAGAAACCCCTCTTGTTACTAATTGTCCAGTAAAATCTGATGGGATGATTTTTTGTGGTGATCCTCGTAGTGTTGACGGATTATTATATGCTGGCGTCGATGTTGTTAATTTTGCGAATAACCATGCTGGAAATTGGGAGAAAGAAGGCATTGCTGAAACAGTTCAGTTATTACAAGATTCAAATATTGAAGTGACTGGGATAAATCAATTTGCAGTGAAAAGTGTGAATGGGATCAAGTTCGCATTTTTAGGATTTAATGAAGTAAATTCTCAATCAGGAGTTCCTGATCTCAGCGAAGATTTAGTCAGTGCAAAAGTACGTGAAGCAAGATCTGTTGCGGATGTTGTAATTGTCCAATTTCATTGGGGTGCTGAGTATACCTATTCGCCTACTGCGAATCAGGTGAGATGGGCACACTATGCGGTTAATGCAGGAGCTGATGTGGTTGTTGGGAATCATCCACATTGGTGGCAACCGCTCGAATTTTATAAAGATAAATTAATAGTGTATTCACATGGTAATTTTGTGTTTGATCAAATGTGGTCGATGGAGACGAGAATTGGGATCGTAGGAGAATATTTTTTTCAAGAGAAAAAATTGGTGGACTTCAAAATTCATCCAATTCGTATAGATAATTATGGACAACCAGTTTGGTTAGATGGAAAAGAAAAATTAGATGTTCTCAATAGTTTTATAAATAAAAGTGTTGAGTTGGAAAATACAAATTCGTACTAATTACCTCAATGAAATTAGTTGCGAATAAATAATTCGAGCGAGTGTTCTGATTTCGTATAGTGTAGTAAGAGTTCTTCTTCGAGCTTCGGAAATTGATGTGAGAGTTGGGTATCTAGCTTCACGATTTTAGCTTTCCGGGCTGAAATATTCATGAGAATATCATTCTCAATCTCATCAACTTGTACGGTCCATGGATAAGAAAAATAGTATGGCGAAGAAGGAAGTCGCTGTGCAATATAGTATCCAATGATATCTTCATCAATTATTAAGATGTGATCTTCAACATTGCTGAGTTTTTTCATTTCATTTGCAGACAGAACGATCGCAGGATCGATTGTCGGTCTTTTTTCATAAAAGAAACGTTGACGCATTCCAACAAGAGGGATAGTTGAAAGCAATATGGTTATGATTGCTAGTAACAGTTGGCTTTTTTTTCTCTGATCAAATTTTTGAAAAATAAATTGAAGTAGAAAAATATAGGAAAGAAAAAAAATAATTCCAAAGTGAAATACTTCATTGTCTCGAAACCAGAACATGGCTGTTAAGAAAAATAAAGTGATAGACAGTTTTAGCTGTTTATTAAATAAAAGTAGTAAAAATGTCATCGTGGGAAGAAGGACGAGTATTGTTTCAAAAGAAAAAAGGAAAGAAAAATATTGTTCAAAGATTATTTGAAAATACTTACTCGTTTGTTGGAATGAAGCGTCGAAAAGTAGCGTTCTTGATCCGAGTATTGATTGAATGAAGACTCTTGAGCGTTCTAAAAAAAGTAGATATGTTTCAATGAATGTTGAAAAGAATTGGTTAATCTGTCGGAAGAGAGGTCCGTACGTACGTTCGGTGTCATTCTCGGCTAGTCGGTAAGGAAAGTAATATTTTGTATTGTATGTAAAAACTGACCACCAAAATTCTGTGAATGAATTTTTAATTATGAAAAATATAGGAAAGATAACTGAAAGACCAATTATTGATAGAACTTTTATGCTGTGCGTTTTAATAAGCTCCAGAAATTGTTTTTTTTGTTCAACAACCAAAAGGATTAATAATCCCAGAAAACCAAGTACTGAAGAAATATTTGACCAGAATGCGAAATTACCCAAAATCAGGATTAAGCAAATTTTTGAAAACTGAATTGTTTTATTGGAATCAAGGTATTGAAAAATAATTAGCAACACACCGATTAATGCAAACGTGGAATATGTATTCGCGAGGTGCATTTGAAGGTTAAATACAGGAATCATCGAACCACTCAGAATAGCAAAAACTGAAGTAATAATTCTCCACTTTCTTTCACTAAAGTAAAAAATAGTTACCCAGAATACTAACAATAGTGACAATACAATCATTCTTTGAGTGAGAATACTTGTTTCTGCAAATGGAAATATGAATGGAAGTGCTCCAATTAATAATGGCAATGGAGCATGATGTGAAAAGAAATCAGTATACGGAATCATCCCTTCAGAAATAAACCAACCAGCCGTAAGTTGTTCATATTCGTCAGTGAAGTATCCGAACTGACTAGCTCGAATAAAGAAAAAACTAAAGATGAGTAAACTGAGGATGAAAATGAAGTGGATTTTATCTAAAAAAAATCTACTAAATTCAGGCAAATTATTTATTAATAAAGATTTTTCTTTAACAGGAATTCTATTGGCTTTCATCGTTTAGATTTTTTCTCAGACTTTTTTAAAAAGAAAAAGGATTGGTGCCAGATTATCCATGCTAGAAATATCCAAACCAAACAGATGCTACGAATAATGCCAACCCATAACGGTATTGCAAACGGTCCGATGACAGTATTTGGTACAGGGGAAAAAGTTAACAGAACCATTACTGCTCCAGGAATTAAAAAATGAAGTTGTTTTTTAATAGATTCAAACGGCAAGACAGCCAGGAGTGGAATAGTCCAGAGTAAAAATGGACGAGAGAGTACTTTTCCAATTAACAAAAAAAGAAAAATGTAGCCAACTGTAGCAGATAACCAAAACATACTTTTCTTCTTTTCATCAATTCTTAACGCTTGAATAGAAAGCATTCCTATAAACCCGATTAAGCCGACAATAAAAAGTGGGCTTGTTATTTTTGAAACTTGAGAAGTAATTGGCCCTGAAATTTCGTAGTTTTTATAAATTTCAATCACTTTTTCGCTATGTGTAAAAGTGTCAATCATTCTGATAATCACGGCCGGCACACTGTCAATTTGAACCCCACGAATTTGGTGATACACCAAACTGACCTGGAGTGAAGAACGGTATAAGGCAAGAGGAATTCCCCAAATTAACAAAAGCGAAATTCCACAAATTACAATTTCTTTTTTCCAATCTTTCCTATTTAGTGCCACTCCAATTAATCCCATTGGGCCATTAATATATTTCAAAGCTACCGCAAGCCAGTAACCAATCCATTTAGACAATCCTTGGGCAATTTCATTCTTAAAAATAATTGGTCCAGAAATACTTATCATTAGTGCAGACGCAAATACTAAGTCCATCGAATCATAAATGAAGTGATTCGCTTTGGCTGTTAATCCAATATAGAAAAGTAAACTTAAAAATTTATTTTTAGCATTTACTTTAAGGGTGCTGAGCGTTTTCCAAATTAAAAAGAAAATAAGGGTGTCAATTAACAATAATTGACCGCGATAGGCTTGACCATAATTAATCGAAAAAAAAGAACCATGAGAAGTTTTATCAATCAAATGAGGAATATAAAAAAGTGGGATGGTTGCAGGTGGATACTCATACCATTGATCGAGGTAAGGACGAGTTCCACTATCCCACAAATGTGCATATGGCATGTAACTATAAATAATTTCTGAAAAGTCTGGAGGAGGATTTTGCCAAATAAAAATACGTGTGAAAATAAAAAGAAGAAGAAGGGTAAGAGTTTTCCAATTCATGACTATATTATGAACTCAACCATGCGTCGACGTCTATGGCTCCACTGAGAATATCATCAAGCTCAGCGTCGTCAACGACAATCCGGCGTTTGTTTGTAGGCTTCGTGCTGGCCTTAACAAGTTGAGAACTGAATGAGTACGGTTGATAACGAGAAAATCCTTGATTGTATGAAGAAGATGATTCGGAGTGTTGTGTATTAATTAATTCCTCGGGAATTTCTTTCAAGAATCGAGAAGGTGTCGTAGTAGAAAAACTTCCATAAAAGAACCGTTGCTGAGCATGACTCAAGTAAAGTTTCCGTTTAGCCCTGGTGATTCCCACATAACACAGTCGCCGTTCTTCTTCCAGCTGATTTTTATCCATTAGAGAACGTGAATGGGGGAAAAGTCCTTCTTCTAGTCCGACGAGAAAAATAGTTTCAAATTCTAGCCCTTTGGCAGAGTGAATACTCATCATAGTAATAGTTGCTGATTTTTCTGATAGATCTTGAATATCGGCAAGGTCGCGGTTGGATGATGCGGAACCATCAGTTAATGTCACATTTTCTAATAAATCTTCAATAGTTTGAAATTCATGTGCGACTGCTCGAAGTTCTTCAATATTTTCAAGTCTACTGACATCCTCTTCATCACGGGTATCAAACATATCTTTGAAATTTGTCGACATAATAATTTGATCCAACATTTCCAGTGGACTTAACTCAACTGCCAAATCTTTGAGTTTCGTCCTCCATGCATCAAATTGTTGATAGCGACGTTTTCCAATTTTTATGACACGCTCTAAGCTGACAGATTCGTTGGGATTTAATACTAAGCGAAGGTAACTGAGTAAATCTTTAATTTCTTTACGGGAATAAAATCGAACTCCGCCGACAATTTTGTAAGCCAAATTTTGTTTTAAAAAAGCCTCTTCAAATGCCCGACTTTGCGCATTGGTTCGATATAAAATCGCAACCTGATCGAGATCTGAAGTCAAATATTCACGAGCAATAACTTCTGCCACATGTTTGGCTTCGTCCATACCATCATGTGCAATAAATAATTCAATCGGATCGTATTGATGTTTGTTATCCGTCCATAACGCTAAAACAGGATGAGAAGTATTGTTCCCGATGACTTTGGACGCAGCATCCAAGATCACTTGTGTTGACCGATAATTTTGCTCCAACCGATACTCTTTCAAATTTGGAAAATCTTTTCGAAGTTGCAACATGTTTCGGTAATCCGCGCCTCTCCAACTATAAATAGCTTGGGCAGCGTCACCGACGACAAAGAGATTATTTTGTGGAGCAGCTAACATTTTGGTTAACTGATATTGAATTGCATTTGTATCCTGATACTCGTCCACTAAAACATGCGTGAATTGTTTTTGATATCTTTCGAGTACGGAAGGATGTTGAACAAAAAGATCCGCAGTTCGAAGAAGCATGTCATCAAAATCGACCGCGTGGTTATCATGCAGTGATTTTTGATAGAGCTTATACACTTTAGAAGCCGCTGTTTGATATTTACCTTCCGCTACTTCTGCGTACATTTCGGGAGTTAAGGAATTATTTTTTGCTTCACTGATCATGCCGGCGAGTGCAGAAGCTTTAAATTCTTTTGGATCTAAATACAGTTTTTTCATCGACGCTTTTATTAACTGAAGTTGATCTTCGCTGTCAAAAATCACAAAGCTAGGTGGTAATCCAATCCAATGTCCATCTCGACGTAAAATGCGTGCACAAATACGGTGAAATGTTCCGGCAAAAGGCAAACGAAGTTGTGTGAGCTGACTGACTCGTTCAACCATTTCACCAGCAGCTTTATTGGTAAAGGTGACGAGTAAAATTTCTTCCGCTTGAGCATAACCTTCAGTAATCAACCAAGCTACTCTTGATGTTAATACTCGAGTTTTTCCACTACCTGCACCAGCCAGAATTAACGCAGGTCCAGCAGGATGTTTGACTGCTTCGAGTTGGGCTGGGTTGAGTTGATCTAGAAAATCCATAGGAAGATAAAGGTCATGGTATCATATTTCTATGCCGATTCGGTGGAAGGACGTGGTATGAAAAAATTGTACATAGCTAACTGGAAATCAAATAAAAATTTTCAACAATCAACAGCTTGGATTACTGAATTTTGCAAAAAAATAGCACCTCATGTCTTACAAAAAGACTACGATAAGGAAATTGTAATAGCACCGTCGTTTCCATCGATTGCAGGGGTAAACTATTTCATTGGTTCTCAGAAAATGAGTGATTACTTACTTTTAGGCTCTCAAGATATTAGTGCTTATCCGGCTGGAGCTTATACAGGTGCTGTTAGTGCGATAAATCTTCAAGACAGTGGTGTGAAGTATGCAATTGTTGGTCATTCGGAACGCCGAAAATATTTTCATGAAACACATCAAGATATTGCTTTAAAAATAGAACAATGTTTAGAAAATTCTATTCAACCAATACTCTGTATAGATGCTGATCAAGCTGCTGAGCAATTTGTTCATATTTCAGATGAAATACGTTCAAAAATTATTCTTGCGTATGAACCGATTGAGTATATTGGTGGAACAGAAACACAACCTGTAGAAGATGTCTTAAAAGTCGTCAAAGAATTTCAATCAAGATATTCACCAAAGCAAGTTATTTACGGAGGAAGCGTGAATGCAGATTCAGTCACTCCTTTTCTTGAACATGACGAAATCTCAGGATTCTTAGTCGGTGGGGCAAGTTTGGAAGTTGAAAGTTTCATTTCACTCCTTCAAAAATAACATACGGGTTCGTAGCGACATTTTCCCTTTACAATGCTATACTTCCACCCATGAAAACTCTTCGATTACTCCAAGTTAAAGACCTCAATGTATTAGTCCGTATGGACCTCGATTTGCCAGAAGTTGATGGGAAATACGATACAACTCGTTTAATGGATGGTCTGCAGTCTTTAATTTTTCTCTATAAAAATGATGCGAAACATGTCAAAGTAATCGGTCATCTTGGTCGACCAGATGGTAAAGTGGTAAAAAAATACTCGATGAAGAAGATAACTGCTGTACTTTATGAATCTTTATTGAAAGATAAAGCATTTAAAAAAGTAAAACAGGAAGAATTGGAAAAATGGCTTGAAGTTGGAGAAAATCTACGATTTGATCCGAGAGAAGAAAAGCCAAATAGTAAATTTGCAAAAGAGTTGTCAAAAGGATTTGACTTGTATGTGTATGAAGCGTTTGCAGTAGTTCATCGGGATCATACCTCAGTTACTCGTATTCCTGAGTATTTACCAACTTGTACTGGAATTCAATGTTACAAAGAACTCACCACTTTGAAAAAATTACTTCGCTCACCAAAACAGCCATTTGTGTTCATCCTTGGTGGTGGAAAGCCAGAAACTAAAATTCCTTTGATTGATCCAATCAGTGAAAGAGTCAGTGTCATTATGGTTGGAGGAAAACTTCCAAAAGAAATGACTTATGAACAATTTCCGAATCGAAAGCTCATTATTGGTGAGCTACGAGAAGATGGAAAAGATCTCAGTCAAGCTGCGATGGAGCAATTTGAACGATTCATCGTCCAAGCTGAAACCATCGTTTGGAATGGTCCGATGGGGAAATACGAAGATGAAGATGCTCGAAAAGGAACTGCGTACATTGCAGATTGTGTTGCTCGAACTCGTGGATTCAAAATCCTCGGTGGTGGCGATACAGAAGCAGCAGTCTCACTCCTTGGCATTGATCAAGAAAAAGCCTTTACTCATGTCAGCACTGGTGGCGGAGCAATGATGGAATACATCGCCAAAGGTACATTACCTTTGATTGAGGCCTTAGAGCGCAGTCAAATGGAATTTGGTGGAAAAACCAAAGCTGATAAAAAAAGTTAAATTTCTCTGATTGTAAGTAATTATTCACTTTAAATCGTTTGTATTTTTGTGGTAGTCTTGTCGTACATTGAATGAATCAGTTAAAGGAGTTATATGAAAAATTTTGGTATTAATGGATTTGGTCGAATTGGCCGAACGGCTTTTCGAGTTTGGTGGAATTTTCACAAAGATGAAATTGATCTTAAAGCAGTGAACACCTCAGGATCGATGGAAATTGAAGACTGGGCTCACTTGCTCAAATACGACTCGAACTATGGAGTTTGGGATCAAGGTATGACAGTCGAACATATAAAAAGTACAAAAGAAGTTAGTGACGAAGATTCATTGCTCGGCTATTTCGTCATCGATGGTCGAAAAATTGCTGTGACCGCACAACGTGATCCAGCAAAAATCCCTTGGCAACAGTTTGGTGTTGAAACTGTTGTTGAATCTACCGGGGCATTTACCAGTAAAGATAAAGCTTCGTTACACATCCAAGGTGGGGCAAAAAATGTCATCATTTCCGCACCAGCAAAAGGTGAAGGGATAGATACGGCGGTGATCGGTGTCAATCAAGTGAGCGGTGAAGTTATTTCAAATGCGTCTTGTACTACCAATTGTGTGGCACCAGTAACTGCAGTCATTCTCAAAACATTTGGTATTCAAAAAGCTACGATGACTACAGTACATGCCTATACAGACGATCAAAATTTGCAAGATAATTCTCATCGAGATTTGAGAAGAGCACGTACCGCAGGACGAAATATTATTCCCACTTCTACAGGTGCCGCAGTGGCGGTGACTGAAACTTTACCTGAACTAAAGGGATTATTTGATGGGATCTCTATGCGAGTTCCAGTTTCCGTCGGGTCAATTTCAGACATGGTATTTGTAACAGGTCGCCCGACTACTGTCGAAGAAGTGAATAAGGCATTGACTGAAGCATCACAACAAGATCAATGGAAAGGAATTTTGGCTGTGACCAATGAACCACTGGTTTCTTCAGATATTGTAGGACGACGAGAGTCTTCTATTGTTGATTTGGCACTAACTCAAGTGATTGCTGGCGACTTAGTCAAAGTAGTGAGTTGGTATGACAACGAGTGGGGGTACTGCAATCGATTGATTGAACAGGTGAGTTTGGTTGGTTAGAATGTTGGATTAAATTAATATTTCTTAGAACGAAGGGATTCTTGCCTGCCTGCAGGCAGGCTTCATATCTGGTGATTACACCAGATTATTCTGGATGACACGCTTTATGTCAAAAATTCATTTAGATATTGCTGAAGTAACAAAATTGCATGAAGAAGGCAGAGCACAAACCATTCATGGTCGGTTGGATCAAGGATTGCTGAAAGCGGCGGTGTATGGTGCAAACGATGGAATTGTGACGACTTTTGCGGTTGTGGCCGGTGTAGCAGGAGCTGGATTACCACCTTCGATTATTCTTATCCTTGGAATTGCAAACATGATTGCTGACGGATTGTCGATGGGAATTGGAGATTATCTTGGAGAACGGTCTGAGCGCAGATATATGAAACATCAGTTTGAGATTGAAAAATGGGAAATTGATCATATCCCTGAGGAAGAAAAAAAAGAGTTACTTCACTATTTTCAAAAGCGAGGAGCTTCAGAGACAGAAAGTCAGTCTCTAGTTAAGATCATTACTAAACATCCAAAGCTTTGGACTGAACTTGGTTTTATTGATGAAATGGGTGTAGTCCCTGAATTTGAAGGAGCATTGTGGAATACCGGATTGGTGACATTTATTTCATTCGTGATTGCTGGGAGTTTACCTTTGCTTCCATATTTTTTGGAGTTTTTAGGTGCACCTATTCAACAGAGTCAACAATTTGTCCTTTCAATAATTTCTACCGCTGTAGCAATGTTTATCGTTGGTAGTTTGCGAACATTTATTACTAAAGGAAGATGGTGGTTGAACGGACTTGAGATGTTGGGAATTGGGGCAATTGCAGCCACTGCGGCCTATTTCTTAGGAGCCTGGGTAGAAAAACTAGTATAAATTCTTCAACTTTTATTCATATCTTGCTATACTGCGCACGTGTCAAATAATTCACTTTTTAATCAGCCAGAAATTGTGATCTTTCCCAATACCGTGGAAAAAGATCCTGTGATTCCTTATATTCCCCAGAAGGAACCTAATTTTGTGAAAAAAAATGTGACGAACAGACATTTTTCGCACTTACTTTTGCCGTTTTTTTTACTGCTTTGGACAGGTTTAGTTTTTGCTAGTGGAATTGGCTTAGGGTACTGGACAATGCTTGAAAAAAGTGAAGATGGAAATAATCCGGATATTCAGGGTGAAAAGGCTGAGAAAACATATCCTTTATTAAAGTATTCTTTTCCTGAACTTGCTCAAAGACAACCTCAAACAAGTCCCATCCAAATTAAACGAGTGATCAAAACCAATCCAGAATTCACGTCATATGTGTTTAATTATGAATCGGAAGGAAAAACAATTTCAGGATTGATGAATATTCCAAAATCTGATGACTCCAATAAAAATTTCCCAGTCATTTTGATGTTGAGAGGATTTGTTCCTGAAGAGACGTATGCTATTGGGGCGGGGACTATCCGAGCCGGTGAAGCATTTGCAAAGCAAGGGTACATTACGTTAGCCCCTGATTTCTTAGGTTTTGGTGAAAGTGATCCGCAACCAGGTGATTCATTGGAATCACGATTTATAAAACCGATGAATATCTTGGATTTAATTTCTTCGATTGAGTCATTCCATATGCAGCCATTAATTTTTAATAAAGAAGTTGCAGGACGATTTGATTCTCAAAAGCTGGGAATTTGGGGACACAGTAATGGTGGGCAAATCGCATTATCGATTCTTGAAATAACTGGAAAATCCTACCCAACCACATTGTGGGCGCCAGTCACCAAGCCGTTCCCGTATTCAGTCTTATACTTCACCGATGAATCTGAAGATTTTGGTCGATCACTGCGTTCCGTCTTGTCCAATTTTGAACAAGATTATGATGTTGAGCAATTCACTATAGGAAAGTACATGGATAAAATCACTGCAAAAATCCAACTTCATCAAGGAACAGCAGATGATGCAGTGCCGGTTACGTGGAGTGACCAATTTGTCAGAAATATGGATAGAGTAGGTAAGAAAGATTTAGTCGAGTATTTTGTCTATCAGAATGCTGACCACAGTTTACAACCTGGTTGGGATCAAGTGGTTCAACGTAATTTTGAGTTTTTCAGGAAAGAATTAATTGAAAAATCTTTAGCTACTCCAACACCTGAAGCAACAGTAAGTGCAAGTCCTGTTGCAACAGAATCTGCGTTGCCGATTGTCCAAGAACAGGTGTCGACGCCTAGTGGGAGTGTTTTACCAACAGCATTTTAGAGAGACCTATCCTTCAGCATTTATCTTCAATCAAGAAAAGTGCGTTTGACTTTCTATTTCTCAGCTAACAGAGATCCCTCGATTGTCAGGATTACCTGATGACTCGGGATGACAAAAAGAGGCGAGAGCGACTTTCCATACTACTCCAGCAACTTCACCTTTCCTTTAGCAGAATCAATTTTCTCAATTTTTCTTTGCATTTGACGATGGCGTGTGTCACGAATTTTTCGGTATTGTTCTTCCAGTTTATTTATTCCGCTCCCAAACTTATCAAACTCTTCGACGAACATATCCCACTCTTTACCAAACTCTCCAATGTGTTTGACAATCACTCGAAGATTACTTTCCATCATGAAATTGCGATAACTTTCCATGACTGTTCTTACCACAACCAGAAAACTAAATGGTGAGACCATCATGACTCGTAGTCGCATTGCTTCTTCAATTAACTCAGGATATTTCTGATTGATCAAAGAAAAAACCATTTCATTAGGTACAAATAGCAACGCATAATCCAAAGTGTCGGATTCAGGCTGAACGTACTCCGCAACTTTTCGAATTTTCTTTTTGACTTCCTCACCAAATTTCTCTAAATGAATTTTTTTCTCAGTTGCACTTTCGGCCACAGCCATTCTTTGAAGATCTGCAAATGGAAATTTTGCATCGACAGGGACAACTCGTTTATTCGGAAGTAAGAGGGTAATATCAGGTCGATCAGTGGAGTGTGCAAGTTGAGTCTGTTTAAGGTAATGAACACCTTCAATCAGGCCAGCCGATTGGAGAAGATCTTCAATGATTCTTTCCCCCCATTGACCACGCAACTGGTTATTTTGCAGAACTTTGGAGAGGGCATCCGTGGAAACCTGAAGTGCTTGAGTAGAACGTTGATGTTCCAAAATTGCTTGTCTCATTTCCCCAAACATGTGATGACGTTCTTTCTCAGTTCGCTGTAAATACTGCTGACTCTGTTCCAACGAAGTCTGAACTTGCTTATAAATATTTTCCATAGCTCGATGTTTATTGGCCAAGTCAGTTTGAATAACTTCTTTATCACCGGACAAAATCTGCTTACTTTGTTCAGCAATTTGTAGAGCAGACATGCCAAAGACTTTATGGACAACGGCTTCTAAATCTTTGTCTTGATTCGATTTAGACATGGCTGAGTTTATTTTAAAATACACTAACGCAATCCCGCCGGCGCAGACAATAATTAAGACAACAAGAAGTACAATTTCCATGTGGTTATTATCGAGGTTTGAGGTCTAAGCTTCAAGGTGCAAGTATGAATTCAGTTCAAATTTTTGTCTTAAAAAAAATGAAGTTCGAGCTTATAAACCAGTTTCATTCATAAAAGTGTGATTGAGTTTTCCACCCGAGTCATATATGATTGTGAGAATAAAATTCATTGGTCCTACAAGAAAAATGACGAGCAAAAAAGTACCCGATGCACGGTTAAGTGCTCACATTAAAGTCCCTTCTGAACTTTTTCTTCAACTTTTATCAGATTTTTCTTCCGTATCTGAAGTGAAATATTTTGTACACGATTTTTTTACTGCTTCCGAGCAACACATGTTTGCAAAACGGTTGGCTATTTTGCTTGCCCTCAAAGAAGGGAAGTCATATGAAGAAATACGCAAGTATTATGGTGTTTCGAGTGCCACAATTTCCTCTGTCGCAGAAAATATGAGTACAAAAGGTATGCAATTGATTCTTCAAAAAGTGGAAACTGAAAAATGGGCTGACGCTTTAGCGAACAAAATCATGAAGTTTTTTGGATGGAAAAGTTAGTGAGTTGGTTTGTTAATTAGTTGATAAGTTCATTAGTTAGCAGGTATAACCAAGAATGCTAAGCGAAGAATTAAGATTTCATTCATCACTATAAATAAATGCATGAAAGGAAAATATGCCTGAAAATATTAAACAAATAGTAAGACTTTATCCAGAAGATAGTCCCGCTTATGCGGATATTTTTCAAAAAAACGGAATAGAAATTGGAGATACTTTCTTACTTTTTCGTATTGTTGAAGGAGTAGCAGAAAGTGGAACGTTGTACACAAGAACATCAGAAAGTGGACTTTCAGGAAAAACTCTAAAAGGACAAGAATTTACAGACTACACAATAAGATATCGCGTATAAAAAATTACATTTGTAATTGTCATAAAATTTTTAGTTATCAATATCTTCTATAGACTCCTTACACGACGGGATCCTTCATTTCTGGTGATTACACCAGATTATTCAGGATGACAAAGTTTTTAGTAAGCTTGCTATAATCTCAAGTATGTCTAAAAGTTTTTACCTTACAACTACCCTTCCGTATGTGAATGCTGAACCGCATATTGGTTTCGCCTTAGAAATCATTGCTGGTGATGTGATTTGTCGTTGGCAAAGAAGTCTTGGGAAAGATGTAGTGTTTAATACCGGAACTGATGAGCATGGCCAAAAAATTTACCAAAATGCGATTGATAAAAAAATGGATCCCCAAGTCTATGTGGATGAATATGCTGCTAAGTTTGATGAACTCAAACAGCTGCTCAATTTAAGTTACAACAAATTTATTCGAACAACGAATCCCGAGCATAAAAAAGCTGCCCAAGAGTTTTGGAAACGTTGTAAAGCAAATGGAGATATTTACAAAAAATTGTATGCAGTGAAGTACTGTGTCGGCTGTGAGTTAGAGAAAACAGATTCAGAATTAGTAGAAGGACGTTGTCCACTTCATCCAAATCGAGAGTTAGAAATTCGAGAGGAAGAGAATTATTTTTTCAAATTTTCAAATTTTCAACAACAGTTATTAGATTTGTATAAAAAATCACCTGATTTTGTCCAACCAGAAGGCAAAATGAAGGAGATTGTGTCATTTGTGCAGCAAGGTTTACAAGATTTTAGTATTTCTCGTCTGAAAGAAAAAATGCCGTGGGGAGTCGAAGTTCCTGATGATCCAGATCATGTGATGTACGTGTGGTTCGATGCGTTGATTAATTACATCTCGACGATTGGATGGCCAAATGACATGGAGCAGTTTGAAAAGTATTGGCCGGTCGTTCAATTGGCTGGAAAGGATAATTTACGTCAGCAATCTGCGATGTGGCAGTCGATGTTGATGTCGGCTGGAGTTGCGACTTCGCATAAAATTTTGATTAATGGATTTATTAGTGTGGATGGACAGAAGATGAGCAAGAGTTTGGGGAATGTTATTAGCCCTGTAGAAATGGTGGAGAAGTACGGCAAAGATTCCACTCGATACATTTTGCTTTCGCTCGGAGCGTTTGGTGACGATATGGATGTGAGTTGGAAAAAATTTGATGAAAAATATACAGCCGATTTGGTAAATGGATTTGGAAATTTGTGTTCGAGGGTAGCTAAGATGGCTGAGAAGGCAGGTAGCCAGTTATCAGCTATCAGTTATCAGTGGGAGAAAGAGGAGCAATTTAAAGAATTAATGAATACTTTTCATATCTCGGAAGCATTAACAGTACTTATGCTTGAAGTAAACCAGCTTGATCAGCATCTTGCAAAAACCCAACCTTGGAAAAAAACTGGCGATGAGCAAAAGATGATTTTGGAAGACGTCATTGGTCAAATCATTCACATTGCGGAACTGTTAAAACCTTTTATGCCGGAAACTGCTGAGATGATTCATTCACACTTCACTGCTCAATCAATTACTGCGTTGTCACCAATATTTCCGAGAGTAGCTAGTATTTAGTAGTTGGTCCTGAATATTCATGCTTCATTCATTATATGAGTTATTGAATTCAGCTTGACCTTTCAGGATGACGTTACAGTTATGATTATTGATACCCATTGCCACTATAATTTGGAACCCTTATTGACCTCAAATGAAAAAGAGAAGATTCAAGTCGGATGGAAAGAGAAAGATGGATATGATGTTTTTGAGTATGTAGAAACTTGGGAACCACATCTGAAAAAAGCGGTTGAGGCAGGGGTAAAAAAAACGATTGTCGTAGGCACAAATTTTATTACTTCAAGTGCAGCTTTAGATCTTTCTGAGAAATCGCCACATCTATTTGCATCAGTTGGCTACCATCCTCATGAATATCAAGATATTGATTTTACCCATTCATATGATGAACATGAAAGTGACATTCTTACAGATATGGAGGAATTAAGTTTCATAGTTAATAAAAAAGTAGTTGCTGTTGGTGAGACAGGATTGGATTATTTTAGATTACCTGAATCAGATGCTGAAGCTGAAATTATTAAAAAATTGCAAAAAAAATCATTTGAAGAACAAATTGAGTTAGCGAAGCACCACAATTTACCACTCATTTGTCATGTTCGTGATCAAGAAGTAATTGAAGAGAAAAAGGAGGGAAATGCGTATTGGGATGCTTTAGACATTTTACAAAAACTTGATGTGAAGAAATTTGTACTCCATTGTGCTTCTGGTCCACTTTCCTATATCAAACAAGCAGTCGAGATGGGTGGATACTTTGGATTTGATGGGAATATTTCTTACCCAAATGCTGAGCATATTCGTGATATTTTTAGTATTGTGCCAACAGATCGAAGAGTGGTAGAAACCGATGCCCCTTATCTACCACCTCAAAGTTACCGAGGAAAAACTTGCGAACCATGGATGATCGCAGAAACGGTAGAATATATTGAGCAAACTTTTAAAGTTGATAAAAGTAGTTTTTATGAAAATAGTTTGAGATTGTTTCATTTGAACTAATTAAGTTCAGTGAGAATTCTCCCCTTTCCCCTCTAAAGAAGGGAAAATTATTTATATATGTTTAAAAAATGGGTTCGAAGACATCCAGTCAAATCACAACGATTCCTTGAAATATTACCTGGGTTCATTTCTTGGTCATTAATACTGTTTCCATTTTGGGGATCTTTTATCATCCCAGAGTTTGTTGCGTATTACGTGATCGCTTTTTCTGTGTATTGGTTGTATCGATCTTTAACTTTGGCGATTTTGTCTGTCTTAGCCGATTTAAAAATCAAAGCGTCATCTAAGAATGATTGGATGAAAGATGTCAGAGAGTTAAAGAGTTGGGAGAAAATTCATCACATCATTATTGTTCCAACCTATAAAGAGCCATTGCACACTCTCGAAAGAACATTGACTGTTTTATCGGCTCAAACCTATCCACTTGATCACTTGCACATTATGTTGTCCTTTGAAGAAAGAGAAGGTGAAGAAGCACATGAAAAAGCGAAAGAATTGTTGGCAAAATATGGAAAAGTTTTTGGACATTTATGGACGACGTATCATCCAGATATTGCTGGAGAAGTAAAAGGGAAGTCTTCAAATACCAGTTGGGGAGCGAAGCAAGCAAAGAAATTTTTGATTGATCAGGAAAATTTCGATATTAATAATACAACTATTACCAGTGAAGATGCCGATGCCATATTTCACAAAAGTTATTTTGCCTGTCTCACCTATAACTTTTTGACACATCCACAAAAATACCTACGTATATGGCAAGCGAGTATTGTTTTTTATAACAATATTTGGAAAGTACCAGCTCCTGTTCGTGTGCTCTCCTCAGTTTTTTCTGTGAACCAAATGTTTGCGCTAATGCGTCAGGATCGATTGATTAATTTTTCCACTTACTCTACTTCACTTAAACTGGTGGATGAAATTGGATATTGGGATACGGATGTGATTCCCGAAGACTACCGTTTGTTTTTCAAAGCGTATTTTGCCAAAAAAGGAAAAGTGGAAGTCGAACCGATCTTTTTACCAGTTTTGGCCGATGCCGCTGAATCAAATGGTTACTTTGCGACACTCAAGAATCAGTATCAACAGTTGCAACGATGGGCGTGGGGAGTAAGTGATGACGCCTATATCATAAAGCAGTATATCCTGACTGAGGACGTACCGTTTTGGGATAAGACAGTTCGAGTTTTGAAGACAATTGAAGATCATTTCTTATGGCCAGTGAACTGGTTTGCGATTACGGTTTCGGCCTTTTTACCACCACTTTTAAATGAAGAATTTAATCGAACCGTGTTGGGAAAAACTTTACCACAGGTAACTTCAGGACTTCTCACATTATCATTAATCTCGATGTTTATCATCTTCGTGATTGATGCTCGAAACAGACCTCCTCGTCCGCACCAAACATTTTTTGGCAAACTTTTTTCAATCATCCTCCAACCATTAGAATTCCTTCTTTTGCCTGTGCTCGGGTTTTTCTTTTCGGCGTTGCCTGGCCTTGATGCTCATACTCGACTAATGCTTGGAAAATATATTGAGTATAGAGTTACTGAAAAAGTATGAGCTTAGTTTGCTGCTTGGTTGTTATCAGTACCAGGTGCTCCTGCTCTTATGTTTGTCATCCTGAACGAAATCCCGACTTTAGGTCGAGATGAAGTTGAAAGATCCCTGTCTTTGGAGATTGTTTGAGAATTGATATTGCTTGCAGTAAGAGAAAAGAAAGCTTCAATACGGATTATATATACGACTTGTAAATTATCCCGCTAACAGGGATTCTTCGATTATCTGGATTACCAGATGCCTCAGAATGACAGTGACGGTTGCAGGCCATAAGTAACAGGCTTTGGATTGTTGTCATTTAACTTCAGAAAGACAAAGAAGCAGAAAAGATCAAGCTACTCTGAACATGTTTCGAGGAAGAACGAAACGAGTAGTGAGTAATCGGTAATATCTGTAATGTTATCTTGATTAATGTCTGTTTTGGGATCTGACGGTGGTGTTTCCAAAAAATCACCCACGAGTAAAGAGTAGTCAGTAATATCAACAAAGCTGTCGGAGTTGATGTCGGCGTCGCAAGCAGTAATAGCTGATTCAATAAAAGTTGCTATGTAATTTTGATCTTGAGCGGGTGTATCAAATGAATGAAGCATACTTCCTCCGTCTGACCACGCTTGGAATATATATTTCTGCCCATTTTGAATGAAGTTTCCGGGTGCAGAAAGCGAATGGGTAAATCCAACTACGCTTTCAAACATATACCCATCTGCTTGAGGTTGGCCATCAAGCGTGATGCTTACGCCTGGTGGATCGGTCTCAATCCTGAGGTTTACCGTGTTGGGATAAATCTCTCGAGACATTGTTCGTTCTGCACCTTTGGAATCTTTAACAGTTAACTGAATGCTGTACCAGATATTGGCAGAAGTTTCCCCAATTTTGGGAATTGTAAAAGCACCACTCCTTTGACCATTTAATGGACCGAGAAACGGATGTGTATGCGTGTCATGATGAAAGATAACTGTCCAGGAAAAAGCTGAAGCAGGAAGTGTCCCATCCTCTGGGTCAGTTGCAGTTGCAGCGTAATTTATCACATTGCCTGCATTGAATCTTGATTCATTTTGTGGGGAAGTGAAGGTAATATTTGGAAGTTGATTATTTGAAGGTGTTGGAGATGGAGAAGGGCTTGGTGTAGCGGTTGCACCACTTCCGTATGAGACTTTATACACGCGACCTTCTTGGATGGAAGCATAATATAGTGCACCATCTGGTCCAACTTTGATATCAACAACTGTATTGGCATTATTGGCAAAATTGGTGACTTGTTGATTGGACGGATTGAATATTTTGATCCAGTCACTCACATAATCTCCAAAGAAGTATTGTCCTTGATATTGTTGTGGAAATTGAGTGGCGGTATAAAACGTTCCGCCAGTAATTGAGGCACCAACACTTCTACTGTACGCGTGAAGCGGGTTAATAAAGTTGGAATTGCTACATGTTCCCTCACACGTAGGCCAACCAAAGTTGCCACCGGCTTGACCTTGATTAATTTCTTCAAAACTACTTTGTCCGACATCGTTGATATACATAGTTGAGGTGCCGGGCCGAAATGCAAAACGATACGGATTTCTCAAACCATATGCCCAGATTTCTTTGCGAGCGGTAGAGCTACTACTAAAGGGATTATCGTTGGGAATAGTACCATCTGAGTTTATGCGAAGAATTTTCCCATTTAAATTTGTTAAGTTTTGAGCGTTTTGGGCAGTTTGGCCACCATCACCCACAGCAATATACAGTTTTCCATCTGGTCCGAAATGAAGATCGCCACCATTGTGATTTCCACCGGCATTGGGAATGGGAGTTAAGATGTGCGTTTCACTATTCGCCTCCACTACATCGGGATTACTTGCGCTCGCTCGAAAACGACTCACTCTATTCACTCTTCCACCGACTGAGTAATGAAGATAAACGTAACGGTTTGTAGCAAAATTTGGATCAAAGGCAAATCCGATCATGCCGCCTTCAGAATAATCATCGACAGTTAATTCTAAAAAGGGTGTAGATAAAAGTTGGCCGTTTTTAACAATACGAACCTTTCCAGTTTTTTCTAAAATAAATAGTCTTCCATCCGGAGCAAAAGTAAGTGTCGTTGGTTGGTTGAGACCGGAAACGAATTGAGCTTCAGTAAAACCGGAAGGGAATCCTGTTGCAGCGTATGCGGAATGAGAATTTGAGAAGAGCAGCCCTACGATTAAAAACAATAAAAGTAGGAATTTTTTTTTCATATATATCATCATATCAGTAAAGAAAACAATACAAAACTGAGCTTGTTATTCCCATGGAGGATGCAGTACATTTATGATATAGGCTTTAACACTCGACAATGTGCCTATATTATTACTATAATAACGAATTATGACTGAATTACCAGGCTTCATTTGTCTTTCACAAAAAAAGTATTCTGGTTTTCGTCGCGAATAAGAAGTGTGCTAAGGCACACTTTTTTTGTTCAGGAACACTACTGAAAGGTTTATATGGCTGTGAATCGTTTTAAACGCATCCTACTTAAAGTTGGTGGTGAATCGATGTTAGGAAAACGGGAATATGGAATTGATCCCGATTCGGCTGAAGAAGTCGCACAACATATTCGTACGATCTTTGCTAAGGGTGTTCAAATAGCGATCGTGATTGGTGCAGGAAATATTTTTCGTGGAATCTCTGGATCAAAAAATGGAATAGAACGAGCAACTGCGGATTATATGGGGATGTTAGCAACGATGATGAATGCCTTAGCATTGCAAGATGCTTTAGAAAAAGTGGGCGTTCCCACACGTGTACAATCAGCTCTTCAAATGCCATCAGTAGCTGAACCATTTGTTCGAAGAAAAGCAATTCGACACATGGAAAAAGGTCGTGTAGTTATTATCGGAGCGGGAACTGGTAATCCATATGTCACCACAGACACTGGTGCAGCCTTACATGCGTTAGAGTTGCATTGTGATGTTGTTATGAAAGCAACCAAAGTTAACGGTGTTTACGATAAAGATCCGATGAAATATCCTGAAGCAAAGCGATTTAAAGTGCTAAACTTTAAGCAAGCAATTGAAAATGATGATATCCAAGTCATGGATACAGCAGCACTCGCCATGTGTAGTGAAAATAATATGCCGATTATGGTCTTCAAATTGTTTGAAGAGAATAATTTGGAAAGAGCAGTTCACGGAGATGATATTGGTACAATCGTCAATTTGGAAAAAACTGAGTTCGCAAATGACTAATTAGCTGTTTGTTGATTCGTTTAAAGATCGGAAAGTCGCTTTTTCGTAAACTCTATTTTTCGCAACATTACTTTCTCTAAATCAATGTCTAATTCATGAGCAAGTAACATCAGCGATCCCATCGTATCGGCAAATTCATCCTCAAGTTTTTCCCTCGTGTGTAGTTCAACTTTCGAGGCTCGCTGGAGCTTCATACTTGATAAAATTTCATCAGCCAGTTCACCAAGTTCTTCGAGCACCTTGATGGTCCGAGCAAAAATTTGATGATCCTTGTCTTCTAATGGCCAATGTTGATGCAGTTGTTTGGCAATCAGTGAATAACTGGATTGAAGGTCTTTGAGTGTCATATGTAGTGATAATGCTCACGGTTTATGATTGATTTGAGCAAAAAAAGTTTATAAGAGAAATCACTTTTCAGGTGAGATGGTGATGGTATCCCTTACCGGAGGAAAAGGCAAGATGTTTTCAGAGGGGTCAGCGTTTTTTATTTCATTGTCCAGTTCAATAAATAATTGATCGAGGGGTGAAAGTGAAGTCACTGGTGTAGGAGTTGGTGATGCAAACGGTGAGATAATTCCCCCACTATTTTGAAACAATCTCATCAGAGTCAGAATACCGACCAGTATGACCAGAATCACGATGATGATAATGAAGATTAGTGGTGAACGCTTCTTTTTTGGAACTGAAGGATCAATAAAATTTTTCCCAAAAGAATCAACATCAAAAAAAGGTTGTTCTTCTGAAAAAATAGTTTGATTGTCATTCATCTGGTCACTCATTTTTTTACTCCGAATTCATGAATTTATTTTCTGATTTCTTGTAAAAATTCTACGGTTTGATTTATCCCGGAAAACACAGGATTTAATTCTGATGTTAAAGAAGAAAAATCACCCAGTGATCGAACATTCTGCTTTTTAAAAACATCACTGGCTATTGGGGTGAGACGGGTATTTGTTAAATCTGTGGTGCGTTGAATTTCATTGAATCCTCGCTCTTTTTGTGCTCGTTGAGACGAAGAGAGATCTCTTCCCATCACATCTTTTTCTACTTCAGCACGAACGGAAAGCAACTTATCGAATGCGTGTTGGACTCGACCTAATCGGATTAAACTGAGACTGTAATATGCTTCTCTTTGTAAGTTGGTTATGGTTGCTTTAAATTTAAGCGATTCTGCATCAAGTGTTAGTCGATCAAGAGCACTAGTATTTATATTTTTATGAAGTAATACTGATTCTCTCAACAACTGAATTTTTACGAGTTGAGGTGTCTTATTTTCTAGTGGGATACCTTTCGTTTGACTGAGGATTTCCTCTAACATATCCAGGTACACAATGAAAATGTCAGCCCGAATATCAATGAGTGTCCTGGTTTCTTTGACCGCCAACTCCTGAGAAGCAAGGGTGTTTAATTGTACATACTGCGCTTTGGCAACAGTAAATATTTGTTCCTGAGTTCGATAACTTTCAAGTAATTCAAAGTATTTTTTTTGCAAATTTTCAAAGCGTGTGACGTTTGCTGGAACTCCACCAATAATTGTTGGATCTGGTTCAGGGTTGAGGGATGCTGAAGGTTGAGGACTTACCGGAGTAGCAATATTGGGATCAGGGGTTACAGTGGGTGAGGGAGACGGTGTTTCTTCTGGAAATGGAAGCCAAGGTTCTTCATTCTGAGCAAGAGCAGAGTTCACAAAAAAAAGTGAAAAGAAAAAACTCAAAAGTAGTGAGGAAATAATCACTTTTCTCATGAGGATATTGTACAACTTAAGTAAGTTGGTTGTCAGTTATCAGTTCATCTGAAATTATTAAGTATTTCTTTATGATTGGGGTGAACTCGCCAATGCTTTTTCACGAGCGAACTTAATAGCTTCAAACATGGCTTCGAATGTGCCGGTATCGAGCCATTTGCCTTCTACAAAAGCAACATCAAGTGTTCCTTCTTGCAGATACAAGTTATTCAGATCAGTAATTTCGATTTCACCTCGTGGGGAAGGTTTCAGTGATTTCGCTTTTTCAACCACCGTATTGTCATAAATATAGAGACCAGTGACCGCATAATCTGAAGCAGGTTGAGCGGGCTTTTCGATAATTGATACGACTTTTTTATTTTCATCGAATGCAACAACCCCAAATCGCTCTGGATCAGGTACTTGTTTCGCAAAAACTCGAGCACCTTTTTCAAACGTTTGAATAGACTGAGAAAAATCATCTTCAAATACATTATCGCCAAGAATTAAAGTAACGGGATCCTCACCAATAAAGTTTTCAGCAATCAAAAATGCTTGAGCGAGACCTTCTGGTTTTTCCTGAACTTCGTATGAAAATTTACAACCAAAATCTTTTCCACTGCCAAGCAAGTTTAAAAAATCTCCTGCACGTTCTGGCGCCATGATAATCAGAATATCTTTAATTCCGGCGGTCACCAACGTTTCGATCGGATAGAAAATCATTGGTTTGTTGTAAATTGGGAGAAGTTGTTTACTGGTGATTTTGGTGAGAGGACGAAGACGAGTTCCACTTCCACCGGCGAGAATAATACCTTTCATACGATCCTTTCGTGATCTGATGTGGCTAGTATACCTATCTGTATCTGTTTTGGGAATCAACTGAAATAATAAATAGAAATATATTCTGCTTCATCTGTATTGCAGTGCCTCAGCAACATGCTCCAATTCAATCCGATCGTGGTTGGCGAGATCTGCAATCGTTTGTGCGACCTTTACCATTTTAAAATAACTTCTGGCTGATAAATGCAGTTTCTCCACCGCTTGTTGCAACGTGTTTTTCGCATCTTCTGTCATCACGCAATGCGTCTTTACTATCTGCGAAGAAAGTTCGCTATTTGTTAAATACGTTAATTCTTGATACCGTTTGAGTTGTATCTGACGAGCTGAATTGACTCGTTCTTGAATACTTTTGGAATTTTCTCTTTGTGTATCATCTTGCTGAGCTAAGTCTTTGACTTCAACTTCTTGCACTCTGACATGTAGATCAATTCGATCTAAAATCGGTCCTGACAATTTTTTTTCATAACGTTCTAATTGGAGTTGGGAACAGTTACAGGTTCTTTTTTTTGACAATGCATAACCACATGGGCAAGGATTCGCAGCAGCGACAAGAGTAAAATTCGATGGATAACGCACCGAGCCTGATGCTCGAGAAATATTCACAACGTGATCTTCTAATGGTTGGCGAAGAGCTTCAATCGCTGAGTGAGAAAATTCTGGAAATTCATCCAAAAACAGTATGCCCCGATGTGCAAGTGAAATCTCACCAGGTCGAAGTTTAGACCCACCGCCGATTAATCCAACTTGTGAAATGGTGTGATGTGGGGAACGAAAAGGTCGAGAACGAATAAGGCCTTGATCAGCAAGACCGGCGACTGAGTAAATTGTTGTGACTTCGACGACCTCGGTTTCAGTCATAGCCGGAAGGATCGAGTTCAAAGCCTGAGCCAACATGGATTTCCCAGATCCAGGTGAGCCATTCATTAAAATGTTATGTCCACCGGCTGCGGCAATTTCTAACGCACGTTTGGCCTGATATTGTCCGTGTACATGGGCGAAATCAATGATCGGTTGATCAGAAAATGATTGTTGAAATGGCTGAGGTGACAAAATAGTCAGTGGTTCGCTATTTTGAAAATGAGCAATTAGTTCAGCAATATGTTTGACGGGAATGATGGTTATTCCAGAAATAATATTTACTTCTTCTGCATTTTGATAGGGAATGACAATTGATTTAAAACCTTTCTCACGAGCATGGAGTACATATGGAAGTACGCCTTTGGTTTTCCTTAGTTCACCGAGCAAAGAAAGTTCACCCACAAAAGCAATTGAATCAGGATTTGGGATTTGAAAAATATCGAAACTTTCTAAAATACCAAGTGCGATCGGTAAATCAAAACTGGGGCCCTCTTTTGAAATATCTGCAGGGGCTAAGTTGATCGTAATTTTTTTAGCGGGGAAGTGTATGCCGCAATTTTGAAGTGCTGTTTTGACACGATCTTGTGATTCCTGTACCGCTTTGCTTGGAAGACCAACAATCCCTATTCCAGGCTTACCACGCCCTGCATTGACCTCAACTTCAATTGTGAGTGTCTGCAAACCAACGGCTGTAACAGACAATACTTTTGCGTGCATGCGTTCTTATTAAATAGTTGGAATAGTATCCAAATTATAAAATAAATTGATTTATCAAAAGTAAAACAGATAACGCACAACAGTAATATCCAAAGTAATGTAATTGAGCTTTTTGCATCACACGCTTAAACCACAGCAAGCTCATAACCCCAAAGATAAAGGCGAAGATTCCACCAATTAAATAATTAATAACAGAGTCAGTTGTCGGAATTCCTTCTTTTGTGATATCAATGAGTGTTAATACACTTGCTCCTAAAATGGCTGGAATGGAAAGCAAAAAGGAAAAACGGAACGCTTCTTCACGACTGATATGTAATTTCAGAGCTGCCGCAACAGTTGATCCAGATCTTGAGATGGCTGGGAAAATGGCAATGGCTTGGGCGATTCCAATGATCAATCCGTGAAGAGGTGAAGTAGATTCAAGTGAATTGTGTTTTGGATTCATCTCTCGTTTATTTAACTCACGTTGGGCAATAAACAAAATAATTCCAGTAATGAAAAATTCAATGGCAACTTCTGTAATAGAAGAGAAAGCAGCTTCGACTTGGTCTTTGAGAAATAATCCAACCAGTACTGCTGGAATAGTTCCAATGCCCAGAACGGCTAAGTATCTAAATTTTAATTTATTTAAATCTTTAAAGAAGAAAATCAGGACAGCAAATAATGTAGCAACGTGGACAACAACTTCAAAGTGAAGTGAAGTAGATTGAATCCCAAAAAATTGTTCGAACAAAACGAGATGACCAGAACTGGAGATTGGAAGAAATTCTGTTAATCCTTGAACGGTACCTAGAATCGCCGCTTGAAGGGAAGTCATTTTTTCATTTCTTTTCGTAAACCGGCATACCACTCATCAACTATTTTATGGACAACGTCCTTGCTGCCAAGTCCAATTGATAAACCTAAGGCAATTGTTAATGTAGCAATAACACCGATGAATAAAATAATGATGAATTGTTCTGCAATACCCAGCTCAGATACAGCTGCGAGGATGAAAATGATGATTGTTAAGTAACTGGTGAGTTTGCCGACCGCTCGAGCTTGTTTGGCTTCAAGACCTTCGATACTTCGAATGGCCCCTTTTACAACACTTTCTAAAACTCCAGCAACAATTAATCCTAACACAATGATAATCATGGATGAGAAGATTCGAGGGATATATCCAAGTACTGTATTCAAAATTAAGGTCAGTGAATCGAGTCCAAGTAATCCAACAGCTGTTTGTAGTACAACCAGCATAAATACCCAGTACACGATTGTGCCAACGATACCTTCAATTTTTGTAGTGACATCGGCATTTGCTAAAAACCCTTCAATAGGAGTATTTTTTAACATTCTGGAAACTTGAATATATTCCAAAGATTTCATTACGAGTTGACGTAACCACCGGGCAATAAGCGTTCCAAAAATGAGAATGAGCAATGCAGCAATAATCTTGGGGAAATACAACGAAACCTGGGCAGCAGTAAGCGTCAATGCAGAATCAAAACTTGAAGAAAAAGATGTTACAGCTGGCTCCATGATCCTCCTTTGTGATTATTTACTGTTTCAAACAGGTTCTGATTATTCTACTCTTTCTTTATTTATAAAAACAAGCAGAGATACCAGATTCACAGCATTCAAGATATAATAGTAGCGGATCTGGTCGGGTAGTCGCCCCACGTCGTTCCGCTTAGCGGAACTATGAGGGGAGGAAAGTCCGGACAGCAGAACACAGGGTGCTCACTGAAAGGTGAGGGTTCCGATTTATCGGAAGACAGTTAGAGCAACAGTGACGAATCGGGTAGCGCCGAGTGAAACGACCAAGCTTTTGGGTTGGCACTTCCCTGTCAAGGAAGACCGCTAGGCAATCCTCCCTGCTGCAACTGCCGAATTTCACTTCAATGGATGTGTTCCCTATCATAGTGATAATGTTGCAGGCATTAGAGAAATGACTATACAAATACAGAATCCGGCTTATAGACCAGATCCAAAAAAAATAGTGAACAGAGGACAGTTGTTAGTTAATTGGTTAGTTGTAGAGAAACCTTGACAAAGTTCGAAGAAGAAATTTAAAGCAAATTAATGGATTTTTCGATCAGAGTTTCTTTGTAGTAGCTGACCTTCACTTGTTTCAGAAAAACCTATTTTACTGATTACTTCATTTAACATTTCTGCAGATCTATCTGCTGAAGGTAGAGAAATTTGTTGAAGATAAATTTGCCAACTGGCATCGCTTTCTCCTGTATATAGCTCAATAAAAGCTTCAAAACTTGGAAAATCATAAGCCACATCACCGATTAAGTTTCGAAGAAATTCTAAGCTCTCGTTATCCTCATGATTTTCGACCATTCTTTACCTCTCGGACATACATATCAATAAATGTTCGGAGACATAAGTAAAATGGAACTGAAAGTAATGCACCAGCGACTCCTCCCAGCTTTATTCCCATTAAAATCAGCAATATTGAAGTCAGCGGTTCCACATCCACTGCGCTCTTCATAATCTTTGGGACCAGGAAACTATTTTCAAACTGTTGAACTAGGATATAAAAGACGAGTACAAAAATGGCCATTGTGGGATTGACCATGAAAAAAGCGATAATTACGGCAGGAACAGCAGCAAGTGTCGGTCCAAGGTTCGGCAAAATTTCAAGCAAACCGGCGATGACAGCTAATGGCAACGCATAGGGAATACCTAAAAGCAGTAAAGCGATGTACGTTACAAACCCAACGACAAACATAAGAATCAGTTGTCCGCGAACCCAACTACCAAGTTGGATTTCTACCCGATCGATATATTCTTTTGCAATAGTTTCCCAACGCTCTTTATCATTAAACCAGTGGAATTTTTTGTGAAGATTTTTACGATCCATTAACAGATAAAAGCTCATGACCAGTACGGTAACGACAAAAAAGACAGAAGAAAAAGTGGATGAAATGAACCCAAGAACTGAGGTGACTGAACCACCAATTTGTGAGAGTACTCCGCTAAAATCTGAAATGTTTAGTTTTAATCGAGTCAATTCTTGAGGAAGATTGGCAATAGGAAAATTGCGAACTAAATTACTAAACTCCCTCGCAAGTGGCGGAACGATAAGCGTAAGTAAGAAAGCAATCACTGAAATAGTAATTACATACAAAATAAGAATTCCCAAAGGGCGAGGTACTCCACGCTTTTGCATTGAGTTTACCAATGGATTGAAAGCTGACATTAAAATAACTGAAAAGAATAAAGCAATCAGAATGTCTTGAATAAAAAACAGAAGGATCAACCCCATCATGAAAAGTGCGGTTAATACTATGGTTTGAAAGGAGATAGTGACTTTGTGGTGAGAGTGTGAAGGCATAAACAATAGTATATAGGGACTAGTTGCCTTGGTCTAGATATGAGTTATATGGATTTTTCAGTTGAGACCCAATGTATATATTCGCGTTTTTTAAACCAGGTTATTTGACGTTTAGCATATTGAAACTCTCTTCTTGACCACAATTCGACTAACTCTTCTTTTTCATACATACCATTTATATATCCTAAAATTTCTTTTACACCAGTCGTACTAAAGATTGAGAGTTTTTTGTCATCGACTGAACTGGCTAATCGTTCCACTTCATCGATAGCTCCTTGTTCGATTCTTTTTACCACTCGGGCTCTTATTTTTTGCTCAAGATCTTCCTTTTCTATGGTTAAGCCAAACCATTGAGGGATAATTGTTTCATCACCTAAGTTGATTTCATTTTTCAGCATATTGATATCTATTTTTGGTGATGGAGATTCTGACAAAATTTCGATGGCTCTAATTAATCGACGAGGATTATTCCAGTCTGAGTTATTAAATTTTGATTCAGATTGAGGATCAATTGTTAAAACCCTCGATTGTAATTCAGTTAATGAAAGTGTTTGTAATTCAGTTCTCAAATTTGTTGAAGGGGAAGAAATGATGTGTTCAGCCGGTAATAACAGTGAATGTGTGTATAGTCCTGTTCCACCAACGATAATCAATGATTTCTTTTGGGAAAGTGTCCGTTTTAAAACTTGGCGAGCATAGTGATGAAAAGCACCGAGTGACCATTGATCAGTGGTTTCTAAAAAAGCGACACCATGGAGTTCTGTTTCACCATCAAAAAAAAAAGAATATGGAAGTTCATCGTTACTTTGAACAGAAAAACTTGCCGGAACATCAGCCCCACTACAAATCACCAGGTCTTTGTACACCTGACGACTGTCAGCCACTAAAATATTACAAGCATTTTTTTTGGATAAAGAAAAAGCTAAATCGGATTTTCCGGTAGCTGTGGGACCAACAATAAAAGTGATTTTACTAGTTAATTGATTGGGGAGCAGGTTAGTCATCTTTAAATAATTTTTGGTCGACGATAGAGGTTATCTTTATTAATCACTTTATCTAAAATTTCCCATCGTTGTTTTTTCACTTGTGGATTTACATCATCTTGAAATAATTTCCAAGCTGCTGTTCCGGGTCGAGGAGAATATTGAGCAACAAAACCTGCATGCCACTGTATTTTTTCAGCGAGATCAACAGTTTCTGCAAAATCTTCATCAGTCTCTCCCGGAAATCCAACAATAATGTCTGTTCCAACTGTAATTTCAGGATCAACTGCTTTTAATTTCGTCACTAAATCTAAGTAATTTTGTCGTGTATATCCACGATTCATGAGTTTTAAAATTCGATCACTACCCGACTGAACAGGAAGGTGTACAAATCGATCGATCTTTTTATTTTTTCCAATTTCTTCAATCAATTCATCATGAAAATCCCATGGATTTGCAGAAATAAATCGAACCTTTTTAATTTGTGGAAAGTCACTGACCGCTCTCAACAATTTCACAAATGGAGGAGTACCGGTGGGTTTATCATACTGAGAAATGTTGGCAGGAATATCTTTGAGAGAAAATTTTTCGGTAGATAACAACATTTTTCGAAGACCAATTCCCATTTTTTCCAAACCCCATGAATTTACATTTTGACCAAGCAAGGTTATTTCTTCATACCCTTGATCGACTAGCATCTGCACTTCTGCGATGATTTCTTCGAAACCTCTCGATTTTTCACGACCACGGGAATAGGGAACAATACAAAATGTACAGAAAGAATTGCATCCAAATGAAATCGGAACCCAAGCATGCTTAATGCCGTTTCTACTTGGAGAATCTTTACGAATTGCAGCTTGGTTAAATCCAACTTCATTAATCGGTAAAATTTCATCGATCATTGGAAGGATGCTATATAACTTTTGATCACCATGGTGAGTCATGCATCCAGTTAAAATTAACTTCGGTTTAGATTGCTTTTGTTCATCAAAGTACCTCACCACATTCAACAAAAAGCCTTTCGCACGATGTTCAGCCCGAAGACGAATTGCACAGGTATTTACCACAATTTCATCAGCTGTTCGCCAATTTTTTGCTTCAGTGTAACCGCGTGCTTCGTAGTCGCCAGCAACTCGTTCCGAATCGCTTTTGTTTGACTGACAACCAAAGGTATGGATATAGTAGGTTCGTTGTTTCATATACTTGTTTACCCGCCGGAATACTCAGATTGTGATACGGCTGAATAAGCCGTTAGCACTACATCTGATATGATGGTGGGACATCGAGGGTATTATACTAGATAAAGACTTAGTTGTTAGTTGTTAGTTGTTAGGGGAAAAACTGTGAAATCAGAATTTAAACAAAAAGTATATGAATTTTGTCGTCAAATTCCAAAAGGAAAAGTGGCAACATATGGTCAATTGGCACGTTTAGCAGGTAGTCCAAAAGCTGCTAGAGCAGTTGGAATGTGCATGCGAACAAATCCAGATGTGCCAGCGACTCCATGTCATCGAGTAGTCGCATCTGATGGTTCATTAACTGGCTACTCTGCAGGAGCAGGAATCTTTACCAAAAAAATGATGTTGGAAGATGAAGGAATTGTTTTTAAAGGGGAAAAAGTTGATTTGGAACAATCACTGTGGAGTGTTTAGTTTATACTTTTCTAACTCAGGTCCGCCGTTTCTCTCTGCTGGTGGAATCCAATCGAAGCCTAAGAAGTTGTAAAAGTCTTCTTCTTTTTTAAATGTCTTGGTTTTTCCGGTTTCTTTGATTTTTATACCGTGTTCCGAAAGCGATAATCCTTTTTTCAAAGCAATTTCCCGAAGTCGAATGTTGTGTTCCTTGCTACCAGTAAAGTGCTGAAGAAAACTTCCCCACGCTTCGGCAGGTGAAAGTTTTAAATCAATTTGATAGTTATCATCGATAATGACACGAATAAGACTTTCACCGGAAGCTAAGACATCTTTGACAAATGGAATCGTTTTAATAAATTCTTTCAGTTTTGGCATGTCGTGAACAACTGCACCCATATCGATGTCACCGACGGTTTGTTTCTTCCGACGCAGACTTCCTAACGTCATGACCTGTGACACACAGTCGGTTTTGGCTAATTCAGCTTTCATTTTTTCGGCAATGGCGTTTGCTTGGTCGGAAGGAATGCGACTTTTTTGATATTTTTCTTCAAGGATTTTTATTAAATCCTGTTCACTTTTTTGACCAAAACCCTCCATTACTTGAACTTCACCTTTTTTCGCATGCTCAAGTAATTTTTGTGTAGCAGTCTCAATATCGTCAAGTTTAAAGTGCATGGAAAGTTTTAAAGCTTTTTTAGCACCGATTCCCGACAGTTTTACTAATGGATACATTCCAGCCGGAAATACTTCGACATCACGTTGAAAAACGGGAATATCCCCAGTCGAAAAAAGCTGGACAAGTTTCTTCGCAATAGTGGGACCAATACTAGGAAGTGCTTCTAATTCTTTGGCAAATTCTGTTTCATAGACAGCGGGCTCACTTTTCTTTAACTCATTGAATCTTTCACTCAGTTCATAATCGAGCTGACGAATAATCACTCCAGCTTCTTCGTACGCTCGGGCTGCATAAAAACTTTCTTTATTCATTTTGACAATTTGAGACACGAAGGCAAAGACTTCTGCTAGTTCTGCATTGGTCATGGTGGAGGAGAGAGGGAGGTGCATATTGATGTTATTTAAAGTAGGCTAAAAGCATTTGTGACCAAAGAGGATAGGAGAAATCTGAAAATTCTTTATAGTATTTTTGATCAATTGATTTAGATTGAGCAATAAATTCTTTAAGTTTTGACGCAGGTATAAGACCAGGCTCAGTTGTGTCCTGACCACATAATTCTTTAGTTCCGGAAGATCGTAAAATATATGATCCGTTTTTCCCTTGCATTAGAATACCGGAAATTCCTGAAAATTCTGGAATAGTTCGTAAAGCTAAGAAAAGACCTTGAATTTGTTGGAGAGTTTTTGTTTCAATTAATTCTGATGTCAGTGGCCATGGATCTTCAGGAATAATTACCTTTGGACGACCGTGTCTTAAACTTTCAAGATTTAAACCACATAAACTAACAAATAACCGAGCTCGTTGGGGCTCATTTAAGCCTATGAGAAAGCGTTCAGCAAAAGTAGTCAAATCTTCTTTTTGCTCTAAACTCATAGTGTCTCCTTATTTTTTTATCTAAGAATATAAGATTACACAATAGAAAAAATTGAGCCACGGAGGGGATTTACCCTCGTCATGCTCACAATTATATATTTATTTTAGGATGTTCGCTTGATCGGGCACGAGTCATCCCATCACTAGATTCAACACAAACCTGCCCTATCGGGCAGCTTTATATTGAGCTGCGGAGGGGATTCGAACCCCTGAACTGAGGTTTTGCAGACCTAGCCATTTACCGCTCTGGTACCGCAGCAATTTTGTTTCAAGATCTAAGATACAAGAATTAAGATCGAAGTAACAAATTATTTTAACATGAGGGAAGGGCTTTTTTATTTGATGTTTTAAAAAAAAAGCTTTATATAACTTAAGGTCCTGAATATTCGTGCCTAATTTATTATCGAAATTCGAATTAGGCTCGACCTTTCAGGATGACGTTACTTTAGAGTACTTTCAGGAAATCCCAGCAGTTTCCGGAATTGATTTCCACGATCGATATAATCTTTAAATTGTCCAAAACTGGCAGAAGCAGGCGAGAGGAGACAAATTTTTCCTTGATCTGTATGTTCAAAGACGAGGTTGATTGCTTCCTCCATACTTTCGACAAAAAATATTTTCAAACCTTTTGGTGAATGTTTTTTTACTTCCTCATCAATCCTTTTTCCGGAAGGTGAAAAGAGAATCAAATTTTTGAGGGAACTTTGTGCCAAATATTTTCCGAGTTCTTGATACTTCACTCCTCGATCAAATCCACCTGCAATTAAAGTTTGAACGTTTTCACCTAAAGCATCAAGAGCATTGATGGTGGCCTCAGGAATTGTGGAAATTGAATCGTCATAAAAAGTAATGCCTTGTGTCACGCCCAAATATTCCAGCCGGTGAGGGAGGGGTTGGAAAGTTTTGATAGCTTCAGTGATTTGGTTGTCAGAAATACTAAATTCTTTGGCAAGTGTGGAAGCAGCAAGAATGTTAGTGGCATAGCCGTGACCAATTAATTGAGGATTAAGTTCGGAATATTTTGTTGAAGCAATTTGGTGATTTAATTCTTGTTCAGGTAAAAGTTGTGAGGCAGAGCTAAAACCAATTTTTCTTGATCGAGCTTGCTGAGCGATGAGATTTGCAATTTTATTCGTCCCATCAAATATCAGTACATCATTCTCTGTTTGATGAAGAAAAATATTTTTCTTGGCATCAATATACTTTTCCATCGTTCCGTGATGATTGAGGTGTTCTTCAGAAATTCCGAGTAGGACGGCGTAATTTGGACTGAAATGAAGATCTTCGAGCTGAAAACTTGACAGTTCAACTACGAACAATGTTGATTCGTTTGCATTATCAATATCGTCTAATGCTGGTTTTCCAATATTTCCAATTAATCTTACATCTGGATACTTTTGTTTGAGAAAGTGAGCGATTAAAGATGATGTGGTGCTTTTTCCTTTGGTTCCCGTGACTCCGATTGTTTTTCCTTTGACTATAGAAAAGAAGAAATTCATTTCAGAAGTTACCACTTTTTCTAATTGAAGTGCCGTTTGTATTTCTTTTGTGAAAAAAGAAATACTTGGTGTTCGAAAAATAACGTCATATTCAGGAAGATGATGTAAATATTCTTTTCCAGAATATATCTGATCAATTGGGAAAATCGGTTTCACTTCATTTTGATCTGCAATTGAGATCTGTAGTTCAGGAAAGTGTTTGCTCAAATACTCGTGAGTGGACTTGCCTTCTTTTCCATATCCGAGAATGAGAATCTTTGCGGTGGGATGACTAGTTAGATGTTCATGTATATTCATAAATTTTCCCTCACTGCCATGCTCCTTCGTCGCTTGGCTTCTCTCCCAAAGGAGAGAAGATCATTGCATCTCTAATTGCAGTTTAAGTAACTGTTCAAATTGTTCAGGTAAAAAGTGATCGGTGTCCCAGTTTTTCAAAATCTTCGTTTTGAGTTGTTCGAATTCAGCAGGATTTTTTATTCCAATTGATTCTTGCAGTTCAACTAAAATAGGCGGAAGTGGTTGTCCTTCAAGTTCATATTTTTCTATACACATTTGTACTGCTAATTTTGATTCATCGACAGTACCCACGCACTCAAAAGGTTTTTCTTTTTCCAAACCGACTAATCCTCGGAGATGCTGGGCAATTTCTTGATGGGTAAAAAAGTCGGATCCAAAAATACCCAGAACTTGTTCATAACTAAAAAATGGAAACAGTGTGAGATACACGAACGCACATTTCGGGCAGGTCCCACACCATTTATTTTCTTTTTGACCAACATTGCAACTTCGAAACGTTTGATGAAATAGAGAGAATTTGGAAAACAGTTGACCGACTTGAAGATCAAAAATAGGACGAATAAAGCTAAAGTATTCGGATTCTTTACTCACGTATTCTTTAGCATATGAACGAAAACGTGACTCGAATGCGTAGCTTTTGGAGTACTGATGATTAATTTCCATCCCATGAAAACTGACATTGCTTTCTGAGGCACTTTTTTCATTTGCCACCACAACGTATTTCTTTTTATACAATGAAGCGACTAATACTCCCACGAATGCTAAATATGCAGAAAATGGCGTATGCCCATTTAAATACCCGAGGGAATTAAGCTCAATTAATTTTGGATCGATGTTTCTTTTTATAATAATCGGAGAAGTGAAGCCAGCAATTTGAGTTTGATCGAGAGCAGCTTGGGTAGGATTTACTAATAGTAACTGATCAGATTGTGGAGATGGTTTCAACGTTTCCAACATGACTGAAGAATCTTTACCGCCACTCACAAGGATTAAATTACCTGTGTTTTCAGATTGAACTTCAGGAATTGAGTAAAAATCACTGCGATTGGAAGTCATGGTCAAAAAATCTGGCTGACTAAAATCAATATTGTTCCGGTAAAAAAATTCTCCAAGTCCGTGAAGTAACACACTTTTCCACCACTCAATTTGCGATAAACGAAGTGCGCCGGCTTCAATAATAATTTGAGGTGAACACGTTGCTTTCCAGTAACTGATCATTTCCACCAAACCAAGTTGAAAGGCGAAATTATATAAGTAATTAGATTCTAAATTATCTGGGGCATTCGGAATAATCAACTTTGTATGAAACTCTATGTCGGGCTCGATCACAAAGTGATGAGTAATTAAAAGATCATTATTCTCTCGAGAAATACCGTAGGATTTATAAGTAAATGTTGGGTGTTTCTGACGAAGTTCTTCAATTGAAAGTGATGCCATGAGTGGATTATGTCTGTTTGATCGGAAATTGTTAAGAGTTAGTTGTATAGGGCAACTTTTTCAATTTGCGATACAGATTGTGCAAATTAAAAAAAAGCGTATACTTTTCCCTTTCTTACAAAATATGTAAGGAGATTGATATATCGGAGGATATATGAGTAGTGAAAAAACAAAAGTTTTAGTAATTGAAGATGATAACGATTCCTTGAGACTCATTCCAATATATTTTCAACATGTATGGGATTTAGATGAAGAGATTGAAGTGCACACACATGAGTGGAATGAAAAAAAAGAGGGCGAACAACTTGATAATATTCCTGATGATATTTCTCTTATTACAGTTGATGGACTAAATGGTAAGTGGAAAACAGCAGTTGAGAAATTAGTTGCAAAAGGCTACTCAAAGAATCAAATAATCATTCATACAGCAGGGGAAAGAATTGATTTTATTGGTGAAGGTATAGAGTTTGTAGCAAAACCCACAGGTGATTCATTAGAAAAAGCTTCAAAGGCTATCTTGTCTCGAAGAAAAAAAAGCTGATTTAAATTACTCTTTTTTTTCTGTTAAATATTTTGTACACTCTTTGAGCCAGGGTTAGGTTTGTTCACCAGTTCCCACTTTGTGGGACGAGCTTACCTGCCCTCGGCCTTGAAAAATTCCCTTTTTTATTTCCTCTATTTTTCTAAAAGTAAATTCTTCTTACTGTTTGCTTACATTTTCCTTTTTAAATATTTAGAAAGAGTTCCTTACACTAAACATATATGTGATAAGTGAATTTTTTGGATGGATTTCATTTTTTTGCGGACTACTCAAGATAAAAATCTCATTTTTTCCAGGCTGTATCTTGATCAAGAAATAAAGTGCGATTGAACACATTTTTTCCGCTTGACACGACAGTTTTAAAAAATTATAAAGTAAGCTTAACAAAACAGCTCAGCTTAAAGACTGAGGTATGTCTCAATACTTTACTACATGAAAGTGAACCCCATGAGACGTCTACTTCTAAGTGCAACCGCACTCACGGCAATTAGTGTCATCCTGTTACAAGGGACACGAGCTTTCCTTTCCGACACCGAGGTGTCAGCCAATAATACATTCCAAGCTGGAGGCGTCGATCTCAAAATAGATAGTACAGCTCATTACAACGGCATGGTCTGTGATCCCGTCACCAAGACTTGGGGACCAGAAAATCCGAATGCTTCTCCTCTCCCTCTTCAATTTCCAATCAGTGGTACACCTTGTTTCGGATCATGGATTTTGACTGACCTTACTCAAGAAAAATTCTTTGATTTTACTGACCTCAAGCCAGGTGATTATGGTGAGAATACGATTAGTTTGCATGTGGTTGATAATGATGCTTGGGCATGTATGGAATTTAATAATTTCCAAAATAACGACCCGAGCTTAACGGAACCTGAAGGTGAAGTAGATACCACTGAAGGTGATGGAAATGGTGAACTCGCTCAGGCACTGACCATGTTTGGTTGGTATGACGATGGAGATAATATTTTTGAACCCCCGACTGAAGTGCCGCTTTTTACCCCTGTGATTCAAACCGCTGAAGAAATTCTCGACGATAACATTATTACCTTAGCTGACAGTACGACTGTGGGAGGACCGCTCTCCGGTGGACCGTTGAGTGATCCAAGTAATACTCGATATATTGGACTGCAATGGTGTTTGGGAGAAATGGATGTTGATCT
>CAYOQI010000006.1:1979-67865 GCA_964406075.1 uncultured Pseudomonadales bacterium | reverse complement strand
ACTTATCTGTATTAATAGTAATATTTTATATCTGCCTTAATCAAGAGTCAAACTGGTGTTTATAAACAACCACTAGTAAGACATACCCCGGAAGCACAAGTTGTTCCAACAGCACAAGCCTCACCTGGTTGTCCTAGTGGAACGGTTGTTCCACCACTACCGCCACCACTTGTTACAACATTAATTCCCAAGAAACTCTGTAATGCCAAGAAAAGCACTCCAACACAAGCGAGTACCGCTAATCCAACAACTGCTCCGGTAATCTTTTTTCTAGCTGATTCAATTTTTCCACTCTCTCCACCAGCAGTGATCCATTCAAACGCTCCCCACAACATGTAAAAGAAGGCTGCTAATGCTGCGATGATCAAAAAAGCCTGCAAATACCCTTGTATTGCTGGTTCAAACTCATCGACCAGAGCAATTTCACCTGTTCTCGATCGTAAATCAATCTTAAATTCTGCCATATTATATAGGACTAGGAAAAGTAATATCTAATAGGGAAATTCCCAGTAATCGTTCAATCAAAGTCACAATCGCTACGCTAGAAGCCAACAGAGCCAGACCAATCACAGCTCCGGTCATTTTTTTACGGGCTGAGGTGATTTTTCCTTCTTCTCCGCCAGCCAAGATCCAGTCCAACGCTCCCCAGATCAAAAATACTAAAGCCGCTAATCCTCCAAGGACAATTAACGTTCTCCACAACAAAACAATATAGTTTGCTAATGCTGTATCTCTATCAACAGCATTTAGACCGTAGCCAGCTGGTAATACTGGATTTACAATTTGGGCTAGTAAACGTGATGATGTCATAGTGTTTCCACTGGAGCTAAGGTTCCTCCAACAGGATTTAATAAACGAATCGCATCTCTTGGGTCAAGAATATCTAATCCGACAATTGACCCTAGTGCTGCAATAATACCATACGCCAAGATAACAATAATAAGGCCAATTGCTCCATTCGTCATTTGCTTTTTGGCAGACTCAACTTTTCCCTCATCACTTCCAGCAGTTGCCCACTGTAAAGCGGAGAAAAAGAAGTACAACATAAACAAAATTCCCGCCAAAATTGTGAGAAAACCAATCATGTTGGAAATAAATTGACTCAGAGCTTCGGCTGCAGTCGCCTGAGTAGCACCTGGTTGATAGACATCCGCGGGAGGTCGATATGAACCGATAGGCTGGGAGTTTTGGGCAAGCAGAGAAAATATCATATAGGTGCAATAGTTGTAATGGCTGCTCCAATATCCAAGAAATCTAATCCCAATACCTGACTAATAACCCCCATAATTCCATAGGCAATTAAGGTCAGAATCAATCCGAGCGCTCCGTTTGTCATTTGTTTACGAGCATTGGCAACTTTTCCTTCATCTCCACCAGCTAAAATCCATTGCATGGTTCCAAATACAAAAAACAGAAGAAAACTTAACCCCGCAAAGATAGTAATAAGTGCCAAAATATTTGATAAAAACAACTCCAATTGAGTCCCTGCCCTCGTCACATCCGACCCAATTCCTGGCTGATAAGCGGTTGTTGGCGCATCAATGCCACCTAAGTTGATATCTCTATTTTGTGCTAATAAATTTGCAGTAAGCATTACACTCCAATTAAGGTTGGGTTCAGGATATAACCAGCATCACCAAACAATAAGTAACTCACGATAGCAGTCAGTGTGAAAGAGCCCACAATGATAAGCAATCCAATCAGACTCATGTAAATACTTTTCCAAGCTGTTTCTATACCTTTTGCATCATTTCCAGCGGTGATATATGAAAAGCCAGCAAAAACCACATTAAAAAATGACCACAATCCAGCGATGATCGTAATTAGTCGAATGATATTTGACATAAAAAGGACTAATCCTCCAGATTCAAGACTTCCATAATTATCAACACCAGGGGGAGGTGCTACTGAACCAAAAAATTGAAAGAAGAAAAGTGAAATCATAGTCATTTTATTTTAAGCTAAAATTGTTACTCCAGTAAGGTATTCAACAACTTGCACGATCCAGTAGGCACAAAACATAATTGCAAATCCGAGAATTGCGACAGTAATTTGTTGCTTCCCTTTATCAACGCCATCAGCACTTCCAGAAGAAATAATCGTAAATCCACCCAAGATCAGTAAGAAGAAGAAAATCGTACCCGCGAGAATAAATAAATTAGGTACCAATAGATTGATGAGATCAGTTGGATCATCAAATATCTCACCAACCGATTGGGTCTCATTTAGCTTTATTGCTGTACTCAGATCAATAGGGCCTTGTGCAAGTATTTTTGAATTCATAAAATCTAAACCTTATTATACTAAACACTCTCGATGTTTTACAGCTCAACCTTGTTTTCTCACAATTATTCCTTACCTAAGATTTGTTGCCAAGAAAAAAACACAGTATAATGATCTTCTCATTTCGCGTCGGACAGAACAATATCGAATACACTGTATATGAGTCACACTGATCACTACTTACTCGAAGATTTACGTCTGGGCTTACCGGAAGCGGTCTCTGTCTGGTATAAAAAATATAATCCTCTCGTCTACTCGTTTGTTGCTCGCAGAATCAAAGCCTCGACTGACATTGAAGAAATCGTTCGCGAAACATTTCTCAATTGCCTTCGTCATCTTCCACTGTTCCAAGGAAAATCCTCAATTAAAACTTGGATGTTCAAAGTTGCGACCCATGAAATTGCCGACTTCTATAGAAAAAGATACGCCAAAAAATTTATTCACTCAATCCCTCTCACCAACCTCCTCATTCCAGAAAATCCAAAAGATATCCACGAAACAGCTGAATATGTCAAAGAAGTACTCAAACATATGAGACAAGACTATCGCGAGTTACTCCTGCTTAAGTATGTCGATCATATTAGTGTTCGAGATATTGCTGCTCTTTTAAAACGATCTGTAAAATCAATCGAATCAGATCTTTTCCGAGCTCGAAAAGAATTTCGAACTCTCTATCTTACTCTGTCTCCAGCCACTACGTAATTTTCGTAGGCAGAGCATTTTTTTATGAAAAAACTACAATCTGACTTTGTAAAAACACTACAACAGCGAGCGCTTCAACAATCGAAATTGCATACCAATCAAATCATGCCGTCACCTCTTCGCCCTTTAATGACGATAATCGGAGATTTTCCGTGGCAAAGTCTTTTTGTCTTGTCTTTTGTAATAGCCTGGATTGTGTTTTTAATTTGGTTTGAATTTTTTTATTCTATAGTGCACAATATTGTATAGTTTCCCGCATTAATTTTAAGTAAATTGGAAAAAGAAAAAAGGGCTTCCCATCAGAGGATTCCCTTATTTGGTTGCGAAAAAGATATGCATCCACTAACGTTATTAACTTCTACTGCCTACAGTATTTTTCAAGCCACAATCGGCTTACTTCTTCACCCATATCAGACCATGCAATATCTGGTCGAAGAAAAAGTTTTCGTTTGGCTTGCCTTTGTTCCTTCAGTCTTCTTTGCACTATTCATTTTCGTCTGGTGGATAAGTATTAAACTCCTCTTTCTTTCTATGCCATTTATCGGATTCTGGGCTTTTACTCTCGTTTGGGCAAGTTGCTTTACTCTATTTTGGCAAATTCTGCTTCTATATTTGCTATTTCGCTTTTGGGTAACCTTGAGGTGAAATAGCTTAAATCTTCACTTAAGTCACAATTTTCAACTAAATTTCAGTTTTTTACTTTGCATGATTTCGCATAGTTTTTCCGACTATACATGCATCAGAGAAAGAACATATGCAAATTAGTCGTCACTGGCGATTAAATTCACAAAGATATCGATTAGAAGGATTCCGTAATTCCGCTGGTGAGGTGAGTTTGCAAACTCAGGATAGAGATTTAAAAAAAGACCAACGATTTAAGACTTTAGAAGAATGGGAAATCTATATTCAAACAAATCAGCAAGCGACCGAAGAGCAAAAATTATTACCACAACGCCAAGCAGCATGATAAATCTAGATCAAGTTACATTAATCACTCCCAATGACGAAGTTATTGGTTCAATGGATAAAATTGAAGCCCATCGAGGTGAAGGAAAACTTCATCGCGCTATCTCGGTCTATTTATTTAAAAAAACTGAAGATTCTGTTGATCTATTAATTCAACAGCGTTCAGTCAAAAAAATCGTCGGGGCAGGTATGTGGGCAAATACAGTTTGTGGGAATGTACGCCCAACAGAGAGTTATGAGGAATGTGCATATCGCAGGCTCAAAGAAGAACTTGGAGTTACGAAAGTTGAAATTCAACCAATGTATAAATTCCAATATCAAGTTCGTTGTAATGAAGAATTTTCGGAAAACGAGTTGGATCAAGTTTTTGTCGGATGGTATGACGAGGATGTATCCCTTAATCCAGATGAAGCTCAAGATTATAAATGGATAAATTGGAGTGAGTTACAAGAAAAAGCAACCGTCTCTGAATTAAAAAAGGAAGAATTTAATACTAAACAAATTTCAATTAATAATCAGTCGTTCACACTCGCTCCATGGTTTGTATGGATGCTGGGAGATGAAAAACTTCTTTCTGCAATAAATTCCTATGCTAAATGAAAAACTTCCAGTTGATCCATCTGCTTATGCATGGATAAGAGGTCTTGATCTTCTCGATACTTCCTTTGTACTTAATTTACCCTGTGAAGATACTGGAAAAAAGGAGAAGACACTCTTACATCCTGAACCCGTTGTACTTAAACCCGGAATGTTGGGAATTATTAGTGGAAAAGTTGACAACAATGAAGATCCTTTCGAAACAATTAAACGTGAAGCATTAGAAGAATGGGAATTAGATGTTGATCCAAGCTGGATTTCAAATGGTTTACCTCGTTTTTCAGTTAAGCAACAAAGATCCGGGCTCAATTACAATCTAGAAGCAATCGGTCACACCTTGAAACTTCCCTATGAAAAGATTGTTCAGTTAAGAGCGAAAACACCTGTCATTGAAGTAGGTGATGAAGCATTACCAAGATTTTTAAGAGAGAATAAAAAAATCTTACGACCTCATGTCTATCTGGCTGGTCAACTTATTTTACGTCGTCGACAATTGTCATAATTTTTTTAGGATTTTTATGAAAAAAAAAGTTACTCTTATCAAACTTGGTGGGTCAGTCATTACAAATAAAGATATTCCGATGTCTTTACGAAAAGATGTCTTGAGTCGATTGGTCGAAGAGATTGCCGAAGCTCGAAAAGAACTTCCCGATACTCTTTTTGTTGTTGGTCACGGACAAGGCAGCTTTGGACATGTTCCCGCTCATCAATACAAAACAATGCAAGGATTTATTAATGATGAAAGTCGATACGGGATGGCAGTCGTTCAAGACACAGCCGCTCAACTTAATCGCATTGTCGTGCATGAATTTATTCGTCATGATATCCCTGCCGTTTCTTTATACCCAAGTAATAGTTTGGTCACAAATAATCGGGTGGCTGAAAATTACTGTACCGACGTTTTTGAAGAATATATCAAGCAAGGACTGTTCCCCATTACGAGTGGTGATGTAATTGTTGATAAAAAACTGGGCTGCACCATTTGGTCAGCTGAAGAAGTCTTGTCTTTTTACGCTCAACAATTTGCTGACAGAGGCTGGCAAGTGGAACAAATTGTGCATGTGACTGAAGTCGCTGGTATGCTCGACCACGAAAAAAAACTCATCTATAAAGTGAGTGAGCAAAACTGGCCTAGTTTGAAAACGGCCCTTACAGCCACTAAAGGATTCGATGTCACTGGTGGGATGGGACTGAAAATTGAAGAATCTTTGCGACTAGTTAAAAAAGGAATTTTGTCTAAAATCATCTCTGGACTGGTTGAAGACAATTTATACAACACCCTCACTCAAAAAAACTGGGTCGGTACCCAAATCATTTAAGATTTTCCACTTGTATGTCAAATTCCACATTTCCCAAACACATCGCTATCATCATGGACCCTCAACATTTTTTGAGTGTGACTTCGTCTTCTCATAAAAAGTTGGCGGGCGAGACTCAGACTTAAAAAAATTTATTATGAATCAACAAATCTCTTCAATTCCCAAGCATATAGCAATAATTATGGATGGAAATCGTCGTTGGGCGAAACAACACAAGTTGGAAGTCCTGAAAGGCCACTCACATGTCGTGAATAAAGTGATTGAACCATTAGTTGATCGTTGTATCGAGCTAGGTATTTCCCATTTAACGCTCTGGGCATTCAGCACCGAAAATTGGCATCGAGATAAAGACGAAGTTGATGGCTTATTATCTATTTTCCGAACAGCATTTAAGAAAAACGCTCAAGATTTACATAACAAAGGAGTGCGTTTAAATATTTTAGGAGATATTAATAAATTTCCTCCTGACATAGCTCAGCAAGCCAAAGACTGGGTCACACTTTCGAAAGAGAATACTAAAATCACAGTCAACTTTGCTCTGAATTATGGTGGACGAGACGAAATTCTCCGAGCAATTCACAAAATTGCCGAAGAAAATAATGACCTTACCCACATTACCGAAGAACAACTTTCTCAACACTTAGATACAGCTGACCAACCTGATCCTGACTTAATTATTCGACCAGGTGGTGAAAAACGACTTTCTGGATACTTGCCTTGGCAAAGTGTTTATGCTGAATTGTATTTCACAGACGTGCTCATGCCTGATTTTTCAGCTGAAGAACTCGATAAAGCACTCGCAGAGTTCTCTCATCGCCAACGCCGATTTGGCGCTTAAATTCACTATTTTATAAAGTCATAAAAAAAGCGTCTCTTCCGAGACGCTTTTCATTTTAAAAATCAAATACTATTTAGTTAATTACAGCTTCGAACTCTTGTTCAAAAGTTGCAAACGGAACAGCTCCGACCACTGGCTTCTTTTCAATAAAGAACGTTGGAGTACCACCTGCACCCACTTTGTTTGCTAACACTGAATCATCAGCGACAGCTTGTTTGTATTTTTCAGCTTTTACACAACTCTCCACTCGGGAACCTGTAATACCTGCTGTATCAGCGAGTTCTTTGTATTTGGCAGTAACAGCGTCGCCAGTAAGATTGGCCCAGGCATCTTGGGATGCAAACAAGGCATCATGCATTGCGACACCTTTTGATTGTTCTTCGGCACATCGAACTGCTTGAGCCGCGGATGCTGCATTCGGATGGAAAGATAAAGGTTGGTCACGTAAAACAATTTTTACTTTCCCAGTGTCCACATACTTTTTCATAATTTCATTATGAGTCTGAGTATAGTGACGAGCACAGAAAGGACATTGGTAATCGGTAAATTCCACCATAGTTACTTTTGCATTTTCATCACCGATCACAATCCCACCTTTTGTAACTTCTGCCCAATCAGCATCAGATAATGGAGCTGCTTCTTGTGGGGCTGCAGCAGGTGCTGCGGCAGCGGGAACGCCTGTTCCTCCTGTACCATTCGCTAACATTTTATTTTCAGTCCACAGTGAACCGATGACAAATCCTCCCAGAAATAGTGCAACCGCAATCAACAACAATCCGAAATTGTCATTAACAGCTTTTACAACACTCTGTAAAGAGTAGGGTGAAGTAGAACGCTCAGACATTGTATCTCCTTAAAATGTAGAAATTATGAATCAGGAAAAGTGTAACAAGTATCTTCTTCATTGTGTAGTAGATGATTGATGTTCTAGCCATCGCTCAACATCAATCGCAGCCGAACAACCTTGTCCCGACGCGGTAATTGCTTGCTTGTATCGGACATCAACAACATCACCGGCCGCAAAAACACCTTCGACAGAAGTCATAGTTGGATATAAAACTAATCCGTCTTTCACCGCATTCTGGGCTTGTTCGACTCCTTGCTGAGTAGCACTTTGACGAGTAACAATATACCCGTGGTCATCAATTTTTACTTGTCCTTTTAGAAACTCTGTAATCGGATGATGTCCAATCGCTAGAAAAATTCCGTCTAATGCTAATTCCTCTGCTTTCCCCTCTTTTTCAATTAACACTGACTGAACTTTTTCTGTGCCTTTTACTTCCTTCACGGAAGAATTGAAAAGAACTTTTACTTTTGGATTCTCTAAAACTCGTTGTTGCATGATCTTACTCGCTCGAAAACTATCTCGACGATGAATGACATATACTTCTTTCGCAAATTTTGTTAAGGCTAAGGTATCTTCCATCGCACTGTCTCCACCACCTACCACAGCCGCTACTTTATCTCGGTAAAATGCTGCATCACACACAGCACAGGTTGCCACACCTTTTCCAAATAATTCTTGCTCACCGGGAATATTTAACATGATCGACTCGGCCCCAGTTGCCAAAATGATTGACTCTGCTTGATACTCAACTTCTTTTTCATTTTCTAAGACATACACTTTTTTAGCGTTCACATCTTGAAAATCTACGCGTAAGACATTTTCATATCGAATATCAGCTCCAAACTTTTCAGCTTGTTGTCGCATTTGATCCATTAAAGAAGCGCCCAGTACACCATCTGGAAATCCTGGAAAATTCTCGATCTCACTGGTCCACATCAATTGTCCACCGGCTTTTTCTCCAGCAAACACAATTGGTTTCAGCTGAGCCCGAGCAGCATAAAGCGCAGCCGTATATCCAGCTGGACCGGAACCGATGATAATCAGTCTTTGTTTTTCTGACATACAACCACTTTCTTCAATTGCAAACTATTCCTTAATTGAATCAATTAACTTCAGGTAGCCTTGCTTCCCGGAAAATCCAACCTGTCGAGTCACTTCTTTTCCTTTTTCAAAAAGAATCACAGTTGGAATACTCATGACATTAAATTTACGTGCTGTATCTGGGTCTGCATCGACATTCATTTTAATTACTTGCACTTTATCTTGTGAAGAAGAAAGCTCATCTAAAATAGGAGCTGCCAACTTACACGGCCCACACCAATCAGCATAAAAATCAACCATAACTGGCTTGTCTGATTTCAACACTTTTTCATCAAATTCTTGATCTGAAACATGAGCTGCTCCAGCTTGTGCGGTTGCGTCTGTCATAAAAAATCCTTTCATTATTACTTTCTAAGTGCTATTTAATAGTTTGTATTACTAAGAGTATTTAAAAACTTCAGCTAACACTTCATCAAGATCTTCCACTCGTCTTTCTCGTGAACATCTATTTGCTTCCGTCGTTAATAAATCTCGAGCCACTCTTGTCAATGCATTTCGAGAAGCAATAATTTGGCGAACAATCTCAAGGCAACTTTTTTCTTGCTCATACATGCTTAAAACCCCATCTATTTGTCCACGAGCTTTTTTGAGTTGAATAACGACAGAATCTTGATTCATGACAAACAGTATATACCCCCAGGGGGTATGCATGTCAAGGCTGTACTGAGGGAAACTTGAAATCGTTCTTGAAACGTGTACTATGCCTATAGACACACATTATTTGCATTTAAACGGAAAGAAATTGTATGAAAAAAATCATTGCTTTGGCAATAGCATCTTTCTTACTTATCAACCAAACTTCACTTATCCGTGCGGAAGAAACAGCCTCCAAATCTGCTCGAGAAGAAAGGAAAGAAGAACTAAATACCGCTCGAGACACGTTTAAACAAGAACGCACAGAATCCCGAGAAAATTTTAAAGAAAAAGTCCAAGAAACTCGTCAAAATTTTAGAGACAGTATCTCTGAGAAACATGCCGACCGATTAGAAAAAAGATTTCAGGCCTACTATCTCCGCTTAAGCCAGTTGATTGAAAAACTTCAAGCTCGAATGAATGAATTAAAAGCTGATGGTAAAGATGTGACCGCCGCTCAAACTAAACTTGATGAAGCAAAAACATCATTACAAAAAGCCAAAGAATTAGCTGATCAATCAGTTGAAGGCTTTAACACAATAAATCCAGAGGAGTATCAAGCTCAACGAACGCAAGCTTTGAAATCACGTGATCTCGCAAACCAAGCCCGTCAACAGTTCAAACTTGTCTTAACCCAACTCAAAGAAGTCATTCGTTTATTAACAAATATTAAATAATACGTATATGAAAAATTTCTCACCAAAATTCTCAATCGTTACTGTAATAATACTCGCAATGGTTGTTCTCTTAACTGGATGCCAAATGAACTCAACCACTTCTATTGAACAAGTGGAACCAGATACCGAGGTTGTCATTGATGAACAAATGACGGCAGACATGACGCCCGAACCCAGCACTAGTTCTGATGTCTCAAAATCAACCGATTTAACGACGATTGAAGCCGAAATTCAAGAAACCGCCATTTTAGATGAAGACTTTAGTGATCTGTAAAAAGTTACTTCGTTTCAGCAAGAATTTGTGTTGTTGAAACGTCAGGATTCAGTTGGTGAACTACTTTTACTACTCCACCTACTAAATCCATAATTCGTTGCTTACGATCTAGATGCGGACTATGAGAAGAAACCGCCAAAACACTGGGTCGTATCGTTTTGATAAGTTGTTCATGATGAATTGGTTGATCAAAGATTTCAGGAAGGATAAAAACTCCCGACACCTCAGGTATTTGTTCCAGCTCTTCTTTTCTTCGCTCCTGATCCCAAATTGGTCTTCCCTCACCTTTTAATTTCCTCACTCTCACATCAGATTCAATTCCCACGATTAACGTATTACCGGCTTGGTGTGCTTTTTTCAAGAAATTTCTATGTTCTTCATGCAGTAAATCAAAGACACCAGTTACCAACACAATTTTCTGATGAGAATCATGTGCCACTTGTAGCACTTTTTTTAATTGCGAAGGTAAATTGAAAGTGTCATTCATATGTTGTTATTATTCCTGAATTCCGAGTTCCTGCAAGAGTTTACGATACTCTGTCATCACATTTCGTTGGGTATTTCTGGGATGAAAAAAGGCATAACCTATCCCCACTTTCTCAATCGTGTGACGTTTTTTCATAATTTGCCATTGAAAAAAATACAGTACTTGATTGAATATTGTCATAATTCCACTCGAAGAATCTTGAATTGGCGTATATTGAAGCGATGGTGTCATGGAGGGAAGAAAATCCTTTACCCAAGCATTTGCTCGCAACAACATGTTTTTATTTCCGATAAATTGTTTCGACTGAATCACTTCATACGCTGAATATAAAGATCTTCGTTCTTCCGGTAACTCAAGATGAGCTTCATCTAACCATAAGTTGAAACACCACCCAGTTTGTTTTTTTGAATGATGAAAACGATACTTCCCTTTCAAAATCGCAAACAAGACCGCAACAGATCGAGTGATCCACAATCGGTTTTTCTTAGAAATAATGAGAAGGTCAATATCGTCATTCAGACTTGAAAGATTATTCACGGCTAAGGCACCAGTGATGTATGCCTCTTGAATGAACGGCACAAACCGTAATATTTTTTTTATCTCGTCAATTTCTGACCACTTTTCTTTTGACCACCGTAACCGTTGTTTTCTGAGTTCAATCGTTTTATTTTTTTGCTTAAATGCAATTAAAGAGTCTGTAGTAACTACTACAACTAGGGAAGCTTTTACGAGTTGTTTTATTTTGAGTAAAGAAATCGTTTCGTGAAGCGGTGACCGCATTTGTCTCGTATAGAGTTCTTCCACTGTTAAAGGGAAATCGAAGACCTGAGAGTAGGCTAAAGTTTTAAGAATAGTTTCTTGTTCGGGAGAAAATTTTGATTGAACTGGAATGGCCTTTTTCGTCACTTTTTTACGCTTGATGTTCATTGAAGTTTTGGCGGATTGAATCGGTACAGACGGGATAAATTTCACCGCATTATCGTACCACTTCTTCTTAAGAAGAACGTTATTGAACTACGGCTAACCCAAATTGTTGAAGGACTTGCTGAATACCAAGTTGAACTGTAGGCAACACATCAGTTGCTTTACGGTTTTGATTCATTTCATTGATAGCATCTTGATAGTATTTATTGATTCGATCATTAATACCGTTATCGTGGGTATAACCATTCATGTACCAACTCTTGGCATATGGTGCATCTTCAAGATATGCACCCATAACTGGATCGGTAAGTTGCTCACTAGCCAGATCTACTCTCGAATAGAGTTCACCAAAAGCTCGTTGTTTTTTTGCATCAGAATGGAGCTTTTTCTGCACATCAGCTGAGCTGACATACTTTAAGAAATTCCAAGCGACTTCTTTATTAGAGCTTTTTTCACTCACACCTTCTGCCCAATAACTTGCCCAAGCAACTCTTTCCCCACCAGAAATTTGAGGTAAAGGCGCCACTGCAAAAGTGATATTAGGGTTCTTTGCTTTAATTTCATGTGCTCTCCAAGATGGAGCAATCATCATTGCCACGTCACCTCGGGCGAAAGTTTCAGTCGCATTCGGGAATGAGGCGTTCCAAACATTGAGATCACGAGAGAAACTGGTGTAAAAATCTAGCGCATCTTGCGATTCTTTGTTAGATACGTTCGAGAGGTCATGTTGATTGAGATCTTCACTCCGCTTGTTCTGATACAACATCAAACCCAAAATGTCTGATGCATGTTCTACATTGTTTGAAGTTCCCAAAGCAATTCCTGCGCGGGTAATTGAAGAACCTGAACGAATTGTTAAAGTTTGAGCAACAGTCTTCAGTTCTTCCCAATCTTTCGGTGGAGTCACGTTCGCAACTTGAAATATTTGCGTGTTGTAATACAACCCGAGACCTTCATACATCAGAGGGATTCCGACAATATTACCCTCTAAATTCAATTGTCGTTGAGCTACAGGATAAAATGTCTGCTGATATTCAACAGGACTCATCACTCGCTCAGGTAACGCTGATAACTCATTCCTCATCATAGGCACCCAACTGGCGTGGAATCGGAAAAGGTCAGGACCTTGTCCTTGGGCGATGGCTGTTTGCAGCCTTTCTCTATATTGAGCATGGTTCTGCTGAACATATTGAATGTCATAATCTGGATTTTGTTTTTCAAATTCAGAGATCACTTCTTCCATCACCGTGGTTGGCTCCCACAAACCCCAATACGTAACGACGGTCTTTTGCGAATCGGTTGATCCACCATCAGGAGTTTCAGTACCTTGTTGGCCTAAGTATCTCATTAATAGGTATCCCACTAATCCCAGGATCACTAACACAATCACTAAAATTGGTAAAAACCGCAATATTGATCGTTGTGGTCTGACAGGATTTGAAGGCGGAACGGAATTTGAGACAGGTGCAGCTCCCGGCGGTGTTGGACCTTTGGGTGGAACACCTGCTGGCTGTGACTGAAGCGGCCGTATTCCTCCTGGTTGTGGAGCTGGTGGAAGTGGTCGAATTGATGGGTTGACTTGTCCTGGTGGTGAAAGCGGTCGAGGTGGAACTCCGCCCATCGGCTGAGCTGGCGGTCGATTTTGTATTCCAGGTGTCAATGGTGAATTCATCGTTGGCTTCATAGCCATAGTACTTGGAGCTGATGAAATGGGTGGTCTCCCCACTGATTGATTTGGATTGTTTGCAGCTGGTGGTGCCGGTGGTTTAAATCCGCCCATTGGCTGTTGTGACGTGTTTGGTAAAGGATTACTTGGTTTTGGCGGTAAAGGTGGCCGAGGAACTTGAGCAGGAGGCATACTATTAACAGGCACAGGCGGTTTAACTGCAGCTAATCCCGGTTGCATTTGTCCAACAGCTGGCATAGGAGGCCGAGGTTGGCCAGTAGACATACCACCACCGACAACAGGTGGTTTGACTTGATTTAGCGGAGCTTGCCCTCCAAAAGCGGGAGGCTTAACACCGGGATTCATGGGTGCTCCACCCACTGGTGGGGAAATAGGTCTTGGTGAAATAGCGGGTGAAGGATTATTTGAACTTGGTGTTTGAGGATTTCCAATCACTGGTGGCTTTGGAATTCCAAACGGAGTCTGGGCTGGAACAGAATTCCCACTCGATTGAGCAGGTGAACCTGGCAATCTGACAGCAGGTAACTCGGCTGGTTGAGATGCTTTTCCATCTGATGATAAAGAAATTGGAGTCGGAGATGCATCATTATTCCCACTCAGCACTGCGGCCGGAGACGGAACTTGAGTAGCTGGTTTTTGAGGCAACGAAGGCGGTGTAAAAGGTTTGGGAGAAAAACTCGGATTACTAGAGGTTGGCAAAGCTGCACTCCCACCAATTGGTAACTGTTTCTCATTGGGTTGAACGAGCTTTGGTTGTTGTTGTGGCTGGGGCAGTTGTGGATCAGTCATAATTTTACTTTACGTTAATTTAAAGTGTACCGGAAAGTTATACTTTTAACCACTCCACACAATAGGAAGAGTTGACCTATATAATAGCATTCATGAAAATCGTGAGACAAGACGCGAGTTTACCTAAAATCATTGCTGTCGGCGTTGGTATTTTTCTTGTAAGTATTTTTCTTCTCTATCTTCTTGCTTCTTCCTGGTTTTACACCAAACAAAAAGAGCGTTTCGTTTCAGGAGTCATGATTGATAATCAGAATGTTGGTGGTTTAACCCTTGATCAAGCACAATTACTACTTCAACAAAATGACCATTTTGAAAATCTGACAGTCGAACTTTCATCTGATTCCCAAACGCTCGCTTCTTCGAGTGCTGAGTTAGGATTGGAAAAGCAGTATGAAAAAATTCTTCCAATTGCCTTTCAACTTGGTCGCGGAAGTAACAGAGTCAGTGCCTTAGTCGCCTATCTTCAATATCGATTTTCTCCAGATTTTTCCACCTCACTCTACACTCCTCTTCAATTTAATACTGGCAAATTGTATGAATTCTCAACGGTCTTTGCTCAGCAAGTCGATCAGGAAATTGCCTTTCCGTCAGCAACAAAGAAAACAAATACGGAGGTTGAAATATTTATCGGTAAAACTGGACAAGTTGTTGATGTGAACAAAACTGTTGAAAAGATTCAAGCGCTTGCTTCCTCCGAATCAATAAAAACCGAGGCTGTACTTCTCACTACCGGAGCTGAACTCAGTGAGTCGGAAGTGGTCGAAGCTCAAGAACGTGCGAAAAAATACCTCGGAAAATCTTTAACCTTTAATATTGATCGTCAACAATTCACTTTATTTGATACTGAACTTATTGAATTATTAGGCTTTCCGCTTGGCTTTCACGAAGAACATGTTCGGGAACGACTAACTTCTTGGGAAGAGCAAGTTAAGCGCCCCGGTCAGAATGCGGAATTTATTTATGACCCAACTACCTTGAAAGTCGAAAAGTTTCAGCCTCAGCGTGATGGCTGGACCCTGGACATCATTACTACTCAGACACTGCTTTTAGATGCATTAACGAAATTAGAACGCGGTGAACAAATGGCTGAAATGCATTTATCTCTCATCACTTCTGCTCCTGATATCACTTTGGAAAACAGCAACACGCTTGGTATCAAAGAACGAATTGGATTTGGGGAATCATATTACGACCACTCGATTCCCACTCGAATTCATAATGTCTCACGAGCATCGGAAATTTTGAATAATACGATAGTTCCTCCTGGCGAAGAGTTTTCTTTTAATAACTATCTCGGAGATGTCACTCAGGCTACGGGTTTCAAACCCGCCTACATTATCCAAGCCGGACGAACAGTGCTTGGGGATGGCGGTGGAGTTTGCCAAGTCAGTACGACGTTATTCCGAGCCCTTCTTGATTCTGGTTTAGATATCACCAAACGCCGACAACATAGTTATCGAGTCAGTTACTACGAATTAGACAGACAACCCGGTTTTGATGCCGCGGTTTTTTCTGGTGAAACAGATTTACGATTTGTAAATGATAGTCCGAATCATGTGCTGTTACATTTTGTCACGAACCCCGAAACGAAGTATATGTTCGTCGAAATATATGGAACCTCAGATGGTCGAACGACTGAAGTAACTGAATATGAAAAATGGGGTGCCCGCGGTGCACCTGAATCTGTGTATCAAGATGACCCTACTCTTCCCGCCGGGAAGATCATTCAAGTCGATTGGGCGGTTGGTGGAATCAAAGCCAAATTTAAACATATAACTCGTGATAAAGAAGGAAATGTCATTCGCGAAAAAGAGTACTTCTCGAATTATGTTCCTTGGAGTGCAAAATACAGACGTGGAACCGGAGTATAATTTATTAATGAAAAAACTTTTATTCATTTTAACTTCTTTACTTTGTTTAGGTTTAGTTTCTTTTCTCACTTGGCAATTTTATTTAATAAAGGCAAAACCTTCTACTTCATACATCATGGAAATTGGTGAAAGTGATAGATCTTACTCGAACAGAGGAAACCCTGGTGTCAGAAAAAATTGTCCGCTCGGATACTCTGCAACAGGAAGCCGGGAATCTTTCCCTCCTCAAATTATTTGTCGACCATGGTTAGAAGTAATTTCATGGCAAGTGCTAAAATAACCAGGTGAAAACACAAACTATTCTTGCCATCGAATCTTCTTGTGATGAAACTGCCTCTGCTATCGTTCAAAAAGACGCCAACAGTGAGGCTGTCAAAATTATATCGGAAACAACCGCTACCAGTTTAACCAAACATCGAGCCACAAAAGGCATCGTTCCTGAAGTCGCCGCACGAGAACAAGTAAAGTTCATCCTTCCCGTTATTCAAGAAACATTAAAAAAAGCCAATATTAGACCTGAGCAATTAACCGCAATTGCCGTCACAACTCAACCTGGATTAATTGGTTCATTATTGGTCGGAGTTGAAGTTGCACGAACATTAGCGAGTGTGTGGAATTCACCAATCATTCCAGTGAACCACATTTCAGCCCATCCATACGCAAATTTCGTTGTCCAAAACGAATCTAGCCCGTCAATTCCGGCATTTCCTCTTCTTTCTTGGGTTATTTCCGGTGGCCACACCCAACTGACATATTACGAATCTCACGAGGTCATGAAAGTGCTCGGCAAAACAGTGGATGATGCGGCTGGCGAGTGTTTAGACAAATGTGCTCGGTTGTTAGGTGGAGATTATCCGGGTGGACCGTTCATTGAAGAACTCGCTTTACAGGCTCAAGACTTACTTGCTCAGGAGCTGACGCACTTTCCTCTTCCTCGTCCACTCATGCACGAACAAACGTACGACGTCTCATTTTCTGGATTAAAAACGGCCTTCAGTCGAATGATTTTTGACGTGGAATTAAGTGATGAAAAAAAATCTGCCCTTGCAAAAGAACTGCAGTGCTCGATTGCGGATGTGTTAGTTAAAAAAACGGAACGCGCATTAGTTGAATATCCTGAGACGAAATCACTTCTGATTTCTGGAGGAGTAACTGCGAATAAATTTTTACAATCTCGATTTAAAGAAGTCGCCAAGAAACATGCGTTGAAGTTTTTTGCACCGCCATTGAACTTAAGTACGGACAATGCAGTTATGATTGGAGCCTATGCACTTTTTCATCCAGAGTTAGAAACAAGTTGGGAAAAAGTAACGGCCAAGCCGTATTAAGATTTTTCTTCTTTGACTTTTTTTTCTAGCTCTTTCTTTTTTTCGATCACTGTTTTTCGGCTCGGCATACGTCGCTTTGGTGTTTCAATCACATGATGAATGACTTCGTGAACTGTTTCTCCCAGAGTTATCGTGTTTTGGGAAACAACGCCTTCTTCCACCAATTTCCCTTTGGCTGATTCCCATTCTTCTGATAATTTTCCACGAGCTTTTTTACCTTCTTCTGTTCCAAACAAGAAGTAGCCAACCGCTCCAGCCACAGCACCGAACAATAAGCCAGACAGAAAATTGCCTCCACCGGTAGACTTTAGTTCTTCATTTTCTTGATCTGTAGTCATACTTTTTTGTATCTAACATGAACTATTGTTTGAATCACTTCAACGCTCTTTATCTCTGTTTAACCAAGATGAAAAAGACTGAGCAATTCGTAATCCACTTTTTACTCCCTCCATCATGCCACCTAAACCAGCCAGTGATCCAATGGAATGGACCGCCACAGCTTCAAGTGTTTCGACTAACGAGTTCACATGTCGCAAGGTTTTTCTGGCCTCATGTAAAGTCATGATGAGCTGAATACCAGCTACAGTCATAACGACAGCAACGATAGAAACAGCGATAGTGAGAACGAGGATAAGTGGATCCATACAAGTTAGATAAAAATTTATAAACGTACTACTAGCTTACCGCGTTCTCTTCTTTTATTTTCTTCCAAATTTCTCGCTCAACTTCTTTCATCAGAGCTGCATCTTCTTTAAATTTCTCTTTGGCCGCTTCACGACCTTGAGCAAGCACAGCGCCTTTGTATTTAATAAAACTTCCGCTCTTTTCCAAGATTCCTTTTTCAATTCCAATATCCACTACTTCACCGATTCGAGAAATTCCATCTAACATCATATCAAATTCCACCACTCTGAAAGGCGGAGCTACTTTGTTCTTCACCACCTTGGCTCGATGACGAGTTCCCAACATCTTTTCCCCTTCAGTGATATTTCCAATTTTTCGCATGTCGATACGCAGAGAAGCGTAAAATTTCAAGGCATTTCCACCAGTGGTCGTTTCTGGATTTCCAAACATGACACCGATCTTCATACGCAATTGATTAGTGAAAATTAACAGTGTCTTAGATTTGTTAATAGCTGCAGTCAGCTTTCGCATGGCTTGAGACATCAACCGAGCTTGAAGACCCATTTGGGCATCGCCCATCTCACCTTCAATTTCAGCTTTCGGAACCAGGGCTGCCACAGAGTCAACGATAATGATATCTACACCACCTGATCGGATCAGCATTTCAGCAATTTCCAATGCTTGCTCTCCATAATCTGGTTGAGAAATGATGAGCTCTTCTAAATTCACCCCAATCTTTTTTGCTCGGACTGGATCAAGCGCATGCTCAGCATCAATAAAAGCAGCCGTTCCACCAAGTTTTTGGGCTTCAGCAATGGCATGCAAACACAACGTGGTTTTTCCAGAGGCTTCTGGTCCATAAATTTCTACAATTCTGCCACGAGGAAATCCACCGACTCCTAAGGCCAAGTTCAACGAAAGTGAACCAGTCGAAATCACTGGCATCGAAGCCATGAGTTCCGCTTGATCCCCCATTCGCATGATGGATCCTTTTCCAAATTGTTTTTCGATTTGTTGAAGAGCAATTCCCAAAGCTTGTTTACGCGCTTCTCCTACTCCATCTGCTGCCGGTGCTGTTTGATCAGCAGGATCTTTTTGTCGTGCCATATGCCATTTTCCTTTCTCTGTATTACGGTATAATCCCAACTATTCGTAAGGTTCGTGATAAAAGATTGTAAGTAAAAATAACCAACGGGTATTCTTCGTTTCTTACTTAAAGAATAGGTATACTGGAAAAATAAAATTATTACAATCACGAACACAGAAGTTCTTTATTCTCATCCCAATCTTTATTGGAATTTTCCGCCCAAAAGCGGATCCCTCCAATTCGGCGGGCAGGCAGCCTAGGGCTGAAGAACTAAAAAAAGAATGTTAGTATTTCAACATTCTCATTTGAGAATTTAATTAGCCGGGGTGTAGTTCAGATGGCTAGAACGCTTGCATGGGGTGCAAGAGGTCGCACGTTCGAGTCGTGTCACCCCGACATTTAAAATCGGTTCTGATGAAGTCAGAATAGATTTTAAATAGTAATTACACGACGACTCGTGCCCGATCAAACGAACTCAAAAATTAAAGTTTAAAAATTTGAGTCTGACGAGGGTAAGTCGTGTCACCCCGACATTAAGATATTGAATCTTTTGCTTTATCAAAAGCCTCAATATTTTCCCTCAAATGATCTGGTGATTTTGTTCCCGTTAGAATAAAGCCGTTAAAAAATTGAGTCAGAATAAACTGAAAAGCTTCTTGTTCTAAAAGAGTTTTTGTTTTATTTCCCTCTTTGTTAACCATAGCACCCATATTAAAAGGTCTATTAGTAACTACCAATTTTCCTTTTCTAGTAGCTTCCCGAATAATTGGAGTGAAGATAGTATTTTCCTGATTAAACGGTAATTGAATTAAGGTAAATCGATCGTCTTCACAAACCATTTCACCTGATTCAACATCACTAACACTAGCTCCAAATTGCTGAATGCCTTTTTCCTTGGCATATTCTAGAGCCCTTTTTACCCCATCATTTTTCAACACTGTTGGGTTCGTCTTGTGAAGTTGTAAAACATCAATTTTCCCTAGTCGCAAAAGGCTCTGATTTAAACTCGCAGATAATACATCAAACTCATGGGAAACAAAAGGTTGTTGTCGCTCATTGGACCAGTGCTCTCCAAATTTTGTAGCTACTATAATCCCTTGTCTTTGCTGTTTATTTAAGGTTTTTAACCACTTCCCAAGTCTTTCTTCGCTTAGACCATATGAGGGAGCTGTATCAAAGAAACGTATAGATTGAGCTAGAGCTGCGTTTAAAAAAGTTAAAGCTTCTTGTTCGGAAGGAACCCGACTCTCCTTAACTCCCCATACTCGTCCTATACCAATAAGACCACAACCAAGTTCAACTGTATTTTTTTGCATAGTTTAAAATTCTACACTACCTTTTTTCACCATCTCATCAATCTTCACGGCAAGAATAAAATCATTAATAGATAAACCTCCAATAGCATGAGTAGTGAGTTCCACCTTTAATTTTTTCCAATCATGCATATAGAGATTTGGGTGGTGACCTTCAGATTCAGCAATCTCTCCTATCTTGGCAACCACGTCTAAGACTTCACGAAAGTTTTTAAACTCAAACTCTCGAACTAATTGATGAGAGCCTTCACGAAGAACTGTCCAATCGGGAGTTTGTTCAAAGTAGAGATCTTCTTCCTCTTTTTTGAGTGGCTCTGTTCCCCCTTCACACGGCACGCATTTTTTATGAAGCAATGAATCTGACATATTTTCCTTCCTCGGACTTTTACAACGAAAAAATAATATATTGCACTGGCGTATTTATAAGACAAATCACTGAATTAGGTTAGTCCCACGAAGCCTTTGGCGAAGTGGGATCATTCTTCTTGATAGTTAAAGGAATAGCACTCATGTGTAACTCTTTAATAAGAATTTCGATACAAACAATAACTTATTTTCCAGAGTACTGACATCAAAGGTCATCAAAATCGGCTAATTATTAAATGCACAACCTTAGTTTCATTTCGAATGATAATTTCGAAATGATATAATGCATTGTACAAGCATTCGGCTAGTCACCGATCCCTTTATGGGAATTTGAGCAGAACGCCTTTTTGGCAAGTAGACCTCAACGGGTATGCCCGTAATAGCAACAATTAAGAATAAAAAGGTTGGTACCTTTTTCTAAATTCAATTAGAAAAACCTTTTGTCTGCAGATATATTGTCTGTATACAAAAGGTTTTTTTATTATCAAAGGAGGGATCCTGAATATTCATGCCTTATATGAATTTAAATGAAATTATTGTGTTCGGCTTGACCTTCCAGGACGACGTTTAATTATGGAAAAATCTTATAACCACAACCAATACGAACAACCAATCTATGAACTTTGGGAAAAAGCTAAAGCATTTACTCCAGATACTCAGAAATCTAAATCACCCTCCTTCTCTATCATCATGCCTCCACCTAATGCTAATGATCCCCTTCACATCGGTCATGCGATGTTTGTGGCACTTGAGGATATTTTAATCCGTTATCACAGAATGAAAGGTGATGACACGGTTTGGATTCCAGGTACTGATCACGCTGGGATTGAAACACAGTTTGTGTTTGAGAAAAAACTCAGTAAACAAGGCAAATCTCGTTTTCAATTCGATCGAGAAACCCTCTACAAAATGATCTGGGAGTATGTGCAAGAAAACTCCGGAGTGGCGGTAAATCAAATGAAACGACTCGGTGCAAGTGCGGATTGGTCAAGATTTAAGTTCACGCTAAATCCTGAAATCGTCGAATTTGTGTTGAATACATTTCAAGACCTACATAAAAATGAATTGGTGTATCGCGATTTACGTCTTGTTAATTTCTGCACTAAGTGCGGTACTAGTTACTCTGAATTGGAAGTCAATCACGTTGAACAAACTTCAAAACTTTACTACCTCAAGTATGGACCATTCACGTTAGCAACTACTCGACCGGAAACGAAGTTTGCTGATACTGCTGTAGCTGTTCATCCAGAAGATGATCGGTACAAACAGTACATCGGTCAAGAAATTGAAGTCGAAGGCTTGCTGGGAAAATTCAAGATGAAAGTAGTTGCAGATGAGTATGTTGATCGCGAGTTTGGAACTGGAGTCGTGAAGATTACTCCATATCACGACTTTAACGACTTTGAAGTCTGGCAACGTCACAAAGAAGAAATGCCTGAGCCAAAGCAAGTCATTGGGCTCGATGGGAAGTTAACAGAAGTTGCTGGGAAATACGCTGGTTTGAAAGTTAAAATATCTCGAGAACAAATTGAGAAAGATTTAGCCGAAAAAGGATTATTAGCACAACCCACTAAAACAGATTACACCAATACGATCGGTGTGTGTTATCGATGTGGAACCGTTTTAGAACCACTTCCCTTGCCTCAATTTTTCATCAAAGTCAAACCTTTAGTCGAAAAAACACTAGAAGTTTTAGATAATAAGGAAACGCGAATTCATGGAGCTGGTCGAGATAAGATCCTGCGACATTGGCTAGAAAATCTGAAAGACTGGAATATTTCTCGTCAAATTGTCTGGGGAATCCGAATGCCAGTGTGGTATTCAGTTGAAGAAAATCCTGAGTTAGTTATTCGTTTTATTGACACAAAAGGTGAGACACAGACCGGTGTTATTAAAGATTTACAAAAGGATTTTTCTACTGAGGAAATTCAAAAAGGGTTACAACAGTTAACTGCTCCGTCAAAAGCAACATTCACTGTTTCTACTACTTCCCCAGGTGAAAATTTTCTTCAGGAAACTGATACCTTCGATACATGGTTCTCTTCTGGACAGTGGCCGGTAGTGACATTAAAAACAAATCAAGTTAACGACTTTGACCGCTTCTACCCTACTTCTGTCATGGAAACAGGTTATGACATTCTCCCCTTCTGGGTGATGAGAATGATGTTACTTGGGATTTATTTGACCGGAAAAACTCCGTTTAAAGATGTCTATCTCCATGGACTTGTTCGAGACGAAAAAGGTCAAAAAATGAGTAAAAGTAAAGGCAATGTTATTAATCCTTTAGATCTAGTAGAAAAATATGGAGCCGATGCACTGAGAATGGCACTCGTCATGTCCACTACACCAGGGAGTGACTCAGCTGTAGGAGAAATGAAAGTTAAAGGCATGCGAAACTTTTCGAATAAAATTTGGAACGCAACTCGATTTGTTATCACCAATCTCGAAGATCTTGAATCAAAGAGCCAAGAACCAAATGTTGCCGATCAAGATTTCTATTTACATCTCGAAGAAGTAACTAAAAAAGTAACAAAACAACTCGATGATCTGAAGATTGGTCTAGCTGCTGAAACCGTCTACAACGAGTTCTGGCATTGGTTTTGTGATCAATGTATTGAACAAGCTAAAAAAGGTGAGTTGTCTTGGGCCGCAATTACTCGAGGTTTAACGACTTTCTTAAAACTGCTTCATCCGTTTTTACCGTTCGTCACGGAAGCGGTTTGGAAAGAACTCAAAGAAGCTAAGTTAATTGAAAATGAAGAGTTACTTATTTCTTCTGCCTGGCCAACGAAGTAATCATTCCTCATCAACATCTTGTTCCGAAATAGTTTTTTATGGCTACAATAAGCCATGGATAGTATTTCCTTACTTCTTTTGCGAGTTCGACTGATATTTACACTACTTCTCGATGTGTTGTCGTTTGTTTTGAAGTCACTTGTTGGCACCACAACGGTTGCTGTTTTTCTCTTGTTTCTGATTCTCTTCACAAGTGCTGTTGCTATAAAAAACAATATCATTCAAGAACAAGTCGTTCAGAAACAGTACTACGATCTTCAAAAACAAAGAAATTCTGATTGGACACTCTCACAAGTCAATAAATGGGAGAAAATTGCGTCCGATATTCCTAGTCGAGTTGCTTATGTCTACTTAGCGCAACTCTATGAGTTTTTAGGCCAACCCGAAAAGGCAAAAGCCGCTATTTCTGAGGCCAAAAAACTTGATCCTAACTACTTTGCTCCTCACTTCCCTGCCTCAAATTAAAATTTTTCTATAAAAAAACAGGACTCTTGCAAGCCCTGTTTGATTATTAATTTTTTTCGTTAAGTTATTCTTTTTTCTCTTCTGCTGGGGCTTCTTCACCTTCAGGTGTTTCAGTCTTACCCATAGCAGTTGTTTCCACTTCTTGAGGTTCAGCTGGAGTTTCTTCAATTTCTTCCATCTGTTCCACCGCTTGAATCATCAATACCTTCTCATCTTCCTCAACTAAAAGTTTTACTTTAGAACGATCGAACTGAAGATCTTTGACAAACACTTCTTGACCAATTTCAGTGAATTTTGATAGATCGATTTCGAAAGATTCTGGAAGGTCAGTTGGTAAAGCTTCAACTTCAATTTGTTCACGAACAACAGTTGCTGTTGCTTCTGCAACAACCAATTCTCCAATAAGCTCAACTGGGACTTCAGCAGTTACAGCTTCGTTCAAGTTTACTTGACGGAAACTAATATGAACGTAGGAACCAGTCAATGGATTTTTTTCGACTTCATCAACCAATGTTGGTCGAGCTTTTTTCTCACCTTCTACTTGAAGGTAAATAATACTATTATCACTTGCTGTCTTGAGGAGAGTTTGGAACTCTTTTCCAGAGACAGAGATAGCAATAGATTTTTCGACTTCACCAAAAATGTTGGCTGGTACAAATCCTTGAGCACGTAAAGTTTTGGTCTTTTTTCCTAAAATTATTCGAGGAGCGACGTTCAATTCAAATTTATCTTGTGTCATATGAGATCTTTCTTTACGTAATTATAGCGAGCGAAGAAAAATATTATCCAGGTATTATATCAAGTATCTTGAGAAATGAAAGTGAAATTTCAGCAGTGAATTCACAGAGGTACTTCGTTCAACTTTTATTTCAATGCATCACCGAAACTTTATTCCAGTGAAGATATGATCTTCGCCTGATAATTCAAACTCCGCCCCTTTATCTAAAATTGTAGCTTCTGGCGCCACGACTGAGGGTAAAAACGGTAGATCATAATGATAACGGATCTTTGTTGGTACAGGCAGAATTCCAGGCTGTTTTTGGACAAAAAATGAGTAGGAAAAAGGAAGCTCTACGTTGGACTGAACATACTTCATACTGCCGGTTACTTCACTTCCTGGTGGAATATTCACCACAAACTCAATTTTTTTATTTTCGCCCACTATTTCTTCTTCATACTCATCGGTGGTTAAAACGACATCTTGGATACGTAATTCCTCGAGTTGGACTGTTTTTGGTACATAGATACGGATGAGTTCTTGCGCCACCCCTCCCGGCCAATTGATCTGTTGTGATATGTTTTTATATGAAAAATCATAGTTTGATATAGTTTGTTCGGGTTGAAAATCGATGTCAAAAACTGCTGTTTTTGTCACATCCAGGCTAACTTTATTTTTCGCAATATTAGTTCTTGTTTCGTAAAAAGTGCTTACTGTGCATGTTCCTTGCACAATTTGGGCCGGACAATTGGGTGTAAGAATCTCTCCAGACCACCCCAACATCGTACTCATACTCTGTAGTTCTTCATTTTTAAAATACACAGACACTTCATGTTTCTCTAATTCTTGATAGGTTTCCCCCACCACTTCACCAAAACTACTTGATTCAAGTGTTTTTAATTGGGAGAAGAAACTCTCTAGAAACGCGATAAACTCAGGCTCAGGGTTGGCTCTTTTTTGAAAAGTATAAAATCGCACTTTCTCGAGAAAGTTTTTCTGATCAATCACTTCTCCTGTTTCAGGCAAACTGATTCCATGAGTCGGACCAATAATGTTTTTAAAACTCACAGACGGAATCACCATCACTCCATCAATTGATTGTGATAAGGCTTTTTCCAAATACCAGGTGATGTGCTTCCCTACTTGGGGAAAACTCGCTTCCCAATTGGCTTCATTTATTGGCCAATGCTCTAACTGCAAATATTGTTTTACTTCTTCCGGAGCATCAACTAACTCTTCAAGTTCTGCCATTTCGCTTAACGGAACGATTTGATAATTAATCAGCTTCCCTTTTTCAAACGTCACTACTGCCATAGACATCAATTTCCCACCACTTGGCCGAGACTCCTGTGAATCTTGAAGGAAAATCGAATAGATTCTTTTGCCATCTTTTCCGAGTAGCTCTGGAAGAGTTTGAACAATTTCTTGCTGAATACGAAGTGATTTCCTGAGTGAGGTAAGTTCCTTCACAAAAGTGGATCGATCTTGACCAAATAACAAATCATCGTACTCAGGATTTTTCACCAACGTTTCGAGCGTCGACAGCTTTTTATACGATTCTTCAGCCAGTGCTGGAAATGCATCGAGTGAAGTAAACACATCACCGTCTGTATAGCCCATGACTTCTTGACCTACTTCAGAAAGAATTTGACTGCTTTTTCTTCGTGCAATAAAGAAGTCCTCTAGCGCTTTGGAGGCCTCGATCAGTTTTTGAATGCTTTTTTCCTCCTCATCATTTACCACTGGGTGTAATATCCACTGAGTCGAATCAAGATATGCAATACTGCTAAAATAGGCTCTTTCTCGAAGAGATTTTGATTCATTAACTGGGAGATGTTGAGTGAAATAGACGAAATTTGTCTTTCCAAACGAGTTCGCAAACACTACACTTCCCAAAACACCCATTGAAAGTAGCCAGAAAACAAACAGATAGAACAAGACTTTCCTTCTTTTTTTCACTTTTGATACCACTTTGGTTTTGAGAGGATGTGGTTGAGCAAATATGTGCAACTTCTTGGTTAGATCTTCGTGATCTACCTCAACTGGTTGAAGGGTTTGGTGAAAAAGATTGGTAAATTTTTTATCAAATGCCTGAGAATTAACTTGAGGTGCAACTGGAGTAGAAATTACCTTAACTGGGTGATCTACACCAACTTGCTGCCAAGGTGTTATCTTTTTCTCAACTTCTTTTTCAGAGATCGAGTGTAAAACAACTCGAGAACGGTGAATATCTGGTTGAGTAGCCTTGGGAATAAGCACTTCCTTCTCGCCCCAAACTGGCTTATTCGTCCGAACTCGTAAGACTTCTGATTGTTTGATTTCTGCGACTGGCGGATGTTCAGGCTGAATTATTTTTATTTTTTTAAATTCAGGTCGAGGTAGATTTGATTCAGGTGTGTCAACAATATCAACATGGCTATGCGAGATGACTTCAGGAACGCTCTTCTCTACTTTGAAATTTTCTTTCAGATAGACTGGAGAAAATTCTGAAATAAATTGGATATCATCAATTGAGAAATTCTTTGGAGTAATGATTTTTCTTTTTCCACCTCTGGGAGATTTGCCAACATCCAACGCTTCCTTCAACACATATTCAAAACTCACTCCCCCGTTTTGATTTTTAAATGAAAAAAAACCTTCCTCAAAAATACCTTTGTACAAGATTAACGAGGTGTATGGTGCAGTTTGCTTTATAAACTCGGTAACAATGTTGAGTTCCTCCCCTATCTTTCGCTCTGATGCTTCCCTACTTAAAAACGGTTGCTGAAAAACAACATAACTCAAGATATTTACTTTTTTAGTCAGCTTTACAAATTTTTTCGCTTTTGCCAACGTCACTTCTTGAGCATCATCTATCCACCACACTTGACTAACATCGGAATCAATTCGTAAATCAAATTGTTTACTAAATTCATGCACAACTATTTTTTTGTTTTCCCAAACCATTTGAGATACTCTTCGTTTTATCTCTGAAGTATCCGTAAAAATGATGATTGGCGAATGTGATTGAATGGGATTCATTTCTATCTTTTAATTGATATATCAATTAAAACAACTATTTAGTCCAAAAATGGCTATACTCCATCATACTGGAGCAGAAATCATTTGAAAACTTCTGTAAAAACAGGCCGATTAAGTGAGAAAGTAGGGAAGTAAAGTACGTTAATTTCGAGTAGCCTCATCGAGAGACTGATTGACTAATGCATCAGCTTCAGAGTTGTCTTCTCTAGGAACATGTTTTATTTCACAAGGGAAGGGAAGCGATGAAAAAATTTGAGTTATTTTTTGTTGATAGGAAAGTAGACGAGCTTCCTTTACTTTCCACTGTCTTTTAACCTGAGAAACAACGAGGAGGGAATCGAGCAAAAAAATGCATCTTTGAACGCTCTGGGTTGTTTGAAATCGGCTCAGCCACTCCGTCGCATACAGTAGAGCCTCATACTCCGCTTCGTTGTTAGTTTTCGTTCCTAAAAAAGCTTTATGTTCATGAACAATATTGAGTTTTTCATCATGAACCACGACTCCAATCGCAGAAGGACCTGGATTTCCTCGAGCACCACCATCAGTATGAATCGTTAACTGCATAGGCGTGTTAATTTTCTTGAGATTCGGAACGAAGTAATAAGATCAATTTTCGTTGTCGACCTTCACCTTCGGATCGAGTTTCAACTTCTGGATCATTTTTATAGGCAACGTGAACAATCAAACGCTCATTGGCTGGAAGATAGGGGAGTACTTGTGGTTCACCGGTTTCTTTCAAACGTTCTACGTAGCGTTGAGCCATAGCCAAAACAATGGTCTCTCTTTTTTCTTTGTAATCATTGATATTCAACACCACTCTTTTTCCATCTAAATCATGAATAAAACTAACATTTACGATTCTCTGTAGACTGGCAATCGTATCGCCATGATGACCAATTAAAATACCACTTTCATTCTCATCAACTAAAATATGAACGTGGATACGATCATCGAGTTCCTCACTCTTTACATCCACATTTTCGATACTGACATACTTCATGAGTTCAGTAACATATTCATTCACGGCAGTCACAGTTGTAGCTGACATATAAGTCCTTTCTAAAAGTTAATTACGGAAAAAAAGTTTGCTTTTAGCGAGTTGGTAGTAAGAAAATATCCCACCCCAACCAGATATATAATATTGTTGAGCGATACTAAAAACAGTGGTTGCTACCCAGTACAACGCTAATCCTGATTGAAATCTCCAAGCGATAAACACGGTCATGATCGGCATGAAAAATAACATTTGTTTTTGCATGGACATGGCCATTTCAGCAAAATCTTCTTCTTTTTCATTCTCTTTTTGAACTTTTTTATCTTTGCTGTTGTTCTTAACCAAATCTGGCTGTTCAGCTCCGGGAGCAATCATAAGAGACAAAATGAATTGAGTAACACCAGCTAAAATCGGGAAAATAAAGTATGGATCTGGCTGACGTAAATCTAACCACAAGAACAGCGGGGAAATACTCACACCTTGTATCTCAGTTTGCCCTAAGAAACTCACTAACACTCGGTATAAGAGAATTAAGAAACCAATTTGAACTAAATATGGCAGACATCCAGCTAATGGGTTGATGTTGTATTTTTTATACAGCTCCATTTGAGCTTGTTGAAGTTTTACTTTATCTTTGCCATGTTTTTTCTTTAACGCATTAATTTCAGGTTGGAGTTTTTGAATAGCTTTCTGTGATCGAAGAGATTTTGTCGACAACGGAAAAAGCGCAAATCGCATAATCAAAGTCAACAACAAAATTCCCAAACCGAGATTTCCTGTGACTTGATATAACCAGAAAAGAAGTTGACTAGTGAGATTTTCAACGAAAATGAAGGGATTCATAAAAGATAAAACTATTAGCCTCGACAGTACCAAACTCTCTGAAGACCTTTATAGAATCCTCGCATTGTACCATGCTGACGGATTGCCAGGATTGTGTATTCACTGCACGTGGGAGACTGGTGACATGTAAAGGTAAAACCAAAAACACTCAGTACCACTCGATTCAGAAATGGATTTAAAAACTGATAGAGCTTAATTAGGGAAATGACCAACTCGGAAAACATTTTTATTTAATCTGGGTGTTTTTAAAAACATATTCAATTTCTTGTTGAAGCTGAGTAGGGGAGAGATGCGCGATTCTTGCAGAAACTACAAGTAAGTAATCTCCGAAAACCGAGTTTTGCTGAACGTGTTTGTAGATTGTTTCAGTCACACGACGCTTTAAACGATTTCTTTTACTGGCTAATAAAACATTTTTCTTGGGAACAGTAACCGCAAAACGAAACGGCGTTTCAGCGGGGATGAAAAACACCATCAGATACTGCGTTTTGAAACGTTTCGAATCTTTAAAAAAAGAAGTGAGACTGCGTAGTGGCAGTTTTGTTGAAGAAAAAGACATTGCTCAGGTATTCTGGCAGAATATCTCAGCGTTCTGCAATCAGTGTTATTAATTTGAAAATATTTGAATATTCAGAAATGAATAAATTCAGATCTTGTCCCGCGAAGTTTTTAACGAAGTGGGATTAAACTGTCAATCTCCATCGACCTTTTGTACGTCGTCGTTTGAGAACCAATTTACCAGCCCGGGTAGTCATGCGTTTTAAAAAGCCGTGAACTCGAGCACGTTTAGTTTTCTTTGGTTGCCATGTTCGTTTTGTTTTTGCCATAAGTATTCAATCAAAATGTCAGGAAGTTGTGTCTAGTATAAATCGAGATCACGTTCCAACAGGTAAGTAAAAACTCTCAAATTCCCAAAAGTGGAAATTGTCAGAACGATATTCTATCAAGATGAATCGAAATAAACAATATCTCGCTTCAAGTCTCATTTATCTTGCTTTCATGAATTCAACCGGAACGGCATCACCACATACAGCAATTGATCGTTGCCAACTTCAGAAAAAACACCAGGTTTCATCTCATCATTCATCTGGAAGGAGATTTCTTTCGTCCGAATTCTCTGCAAAATATCCAGCACAAACTTGCCATTAAATGCGATTTGTTTCTTTTCTGGAACTTTTTCACTTATCTCCACTTGAGCTTCGTACTCACCGGTGGTGCCAGCTCCAGCCGTGATGGTGCAGGACGTATTTTCTAACGTCATTTTCAAAACACTTGAGATATCTCGACTAAATAAGAGAGCTGTCTTCACCTGGTGCTCCAACTCTTGTTTATCCATCAGCACGGTTGTTTGAAAATCTCTGGGGATAATTTTGTTGTACGTCGGAAAGTTTCCGTCGAGTGTGCGGACGACCATTTCCGAATTGTCAAAACGGAAAAAAGCTTGTTTGAGATCTGAAGAAAAATAAAAATCAACATTTGCGGACGTAACTTTTTCTAGCAACCGGGAAATTTCCTGAATTGCTCGAGCAGGAAAGAGAATCGTGGAGTTTTTACTCGTTACGAACGGTTGTCGAAAGAGAGCCAAACGATAGCCATCGGTCGCTGCCGCTTCGAGTACTTCATTAATTTGCAAATACACTCCAGTCAAGACTGGACGAGTTTCGTCTTTACTTGTGGCAAAAACGATTTGTTTATCAATTTCACTAAAAAATAACTTGGGAAGTTGAACGACTTCACCTTCTTGCTTAGGAAAAACTGGATATTCCTCGGCGGGAGTCGTTTGGAAGTGAGCTTTGGTGGTATTGGTTTTTACCGAAAATCTTGATCCAGCTAAAGAACAAATAATTTCTCCAGCAGAGCTAGCAGCAATAACTTCTGTTAAGAGCTTGGCGGGAATAACAATTTCCCCTGGTTGAGCGGTGGTGACTGCAAATGTTATTTTAATTCCCAATTGAAGATCAGTTGCTGATAACGTGGCAATGTTCTCTTTCGTTATTTCTAAAAGAAAAGAATTTAAAATAGGTAACTGAGGCTTCGATGATATAAATCTCGTTGCAGTTTGCAAAGCCGTTAAAAAGTTTTCGCGTCGTGTTGTGAACTCCATAGTGGCTGGAGTATAGAAAATATATATATAAATTAGTAGTAATAGATAGTAGAACTGCGGATAAAAGGAATAAATAGCGCAAAGTCATTGAGTAGTTCGCTTTTTATTCGTGTTGAAATAGGTGGGTAAAGGTGTGGATAAAAATGTGGACAAATGTGGATAAAGAGGATAAGTAGCGAAGGTAAGAAAAACGTTACACACATATCCACACCTCAAGCTAATAAAACCCCACAGTAAATCCACAGGGTTGTACACGTACTTTTCCACAGTTGTGGAAAACTATGCTTCTTGAGAATATTGAGCTTGACTGACTCCGCCGGAAAGAGAAGTTTTGATGGCTTGAACTTGGGTTCCAAGCTGGTCATCAGAATCGAGCATAAACTCGATTTTCTTTACGGCATGAAGGACGCTGGTGTGATCTCTATTTCCAAAATATCTTCCGATCTCGAGGAGTGGAAGATTGAGTTCATGTTTGAGTAAATACATCGCAACGTGGCGGGCGAGAGTGATTGATTTTTCTCGACGAGGACCTCTGACATCCATCAGTTTTATATGGTAATGATTGGAAATAGTTTTGATGATATCTAGAGGTTTGGCGTATATTTTTAAACTTTCCGGATCTTGAATTTGTTGTTGTTTTAAGATGTGTTCGACCAATTCATTGGTGATGGCTTTTTTTCGAAAAACGACTTCAGAATGTACGCCCTTGACAACTCCTTCTAATCGGCGGGTGCTCGTTACCTTTGAAGCAATCGTTTGAGCGACATCCATCGGAATTTGAATTTGATAGTGTTTGGCTTTAATCAACACAATAGCCGTACGTAATTCGAATGAAGGTTGTTGGATATCTATAATCAGTCCGCCTTCCAAACGAGACTGAATACGGTCATCCAGTGGGTGGATTTCATGCGGAGCTCTATCTGAAGTGAGAATAACCTGGCCTCTCGTTTTAATAACAGCATTGAAGGTGTGAAAGAATTCTTCCTGCATACTCCTTTTTCCTGCCATGAACTGAATGTCATCAATCAATAGCACTTGAACTGACCGATACCGTTGCTTCATCTGGATGGTTTTCTTGGTCTGAATGGCTTCGACGATTTCATTCATAAATTCTTCACCAGTGCGGTAGAGGAGTGTGACATCAGCATTTTCTTTTATAATGTTTTGACCAACTGCTTGCATTAAGTGCGTTTTTCCGACTCCAACTCCACCATATAAATACAATACGTTATACGCCTTGCCTGGATTTTGAGAGACTGCCACTGCTGCGGCATGAGCCATTTCGTTAGTTGAGGAGACCGCAAAGTTTTCAAACGTGTATTGTTTGTTTAATCCGGCGTTGCGAATTTTATGTTCGGTGTAATCCACTTCGGCTTGTGCTACCGAGTGTTGCGAAAAAAGTGACTCAACCGTAGGGGAGAATTGATCGTTGGGAACATCTTTTACATTTTGAATTTCTGAAAGTGGTGGAGAAGAAGAAATTGGTTTTTGTTTACCAGATCCAGTTTTACCTGGCTGAGGCATGAGTTGCCCAACTTTGAAGATCACTTGAACTGGAACCTGGGTGAATTCTGTGAGGGTTTTTTCTAAACTCGTTTTGAGGTTTTTTTCTAAAAAAGTGATGTGGAAGTTGGTCGGTGCTTCAATGACGCAGACTAAGTGGTCGTCTTGGAAATTAACTTCTTGAAGCTGGCTTGGAGCTACCCAAGTTCTAAAAACACCCTGAGAAAGATTCTGAGATAGATGAGCTGTTACCTGAGCCCACAGAGTTGCTGGAGATTCCACCATAAATTTTTATTGAGAATTTTAAAACAAACTTTCCAGGCAGGGGGAGGGAAGCTTTCCACAACTATACACTAAGTTTTCCACATTTAACAACGTGAAGAAAAGACGAAAGGAAAGTTAGATGGAAGACACAAAATTCTTAAAGAGTATTTCTTTTCCTATTATCTTCTACTGTTATACCGCCGACACGATGTGGAGAGTTGACATCATCAGAGTATTCGGCCATAGGAATTTCTTTACCATTATCGTCAAACATTTTATTAATACTATAGGAAGTCAGGTTTATTTCGTCGTTCTCGTCTCTTTTTGTCTCACTAATGATTAAAGTATGCTCTTTAGCCAATTTTCTTAATTCCTCTATGGTAAATCGTTTGTGTAAAGTTTTGTCGAAGAACTCCAAATGAAGTGATTTAAGATTAGGTTTGACAGCTTGGCCAACAACTTCCAAAACTGGTGGAATATATTCTTTTTTAGGCTCTTTATGAAAATGTATATCCACAGCTTTTTTCTTAATTCTTATTTAACTCATTAAGTTCGTGGTTTGTCGGTCGTTCAAGACTTTAGCTTGAGCAGCTTGTTGCTGAGCCATTTTTTGACGAGCCAAGAGTTCTTCAGGATCAGTGGTAATCAATTCATGCTCTTCTGGTGAAGCGATTACTCGTAAAGCCACATGATTGGTTCCTGCGAAGAAAATACCTTCTCCCACATCGGATGCCAAGAGTAATCGTTGTTCTCCTTGAGAAAGATAGAATGTTTCTGTTAAAACAGGAACCGATGCGCTTGATTGTTTCATCAAGAATTGAATCGAAGAGTTCGTCACAATCGCTTTTCCATAATCATTGGTTAAAAAGTCTTCTACGTCTTGAGTAATAGTGGTAATCCCGAGGTAGTATTTTCGAGCGCGTTTTGACATCGAGTGTAAGAATGAAGCTGAATCCGCGTACTTCATGAAGTACCAAGCCTCGTCGACAATCAAGATACGTTTTTTTAACTTTTTCTTAATTCGAGTCCACATAAAATCTAAGATAATGAACATGGCAATCGGACGAAGTTCGTCATGTAATTCTTTGACAGAAAAAACGGTGAAAGAGTTGTTGATATCGAGATTAGATTTTTGATCAAAAATTCCGCGGAAAGATCCCGTGATGTATTTTTCTAACCGAGCAGCCAGACCAGCGGCTTCATCATTTTCCATACCAATCAATGCTTTATAAAGATCTTCCATTAAAGGTGGTTCATTGGCTTGGGTTGCGGGATCAGGTGTAATACCTTTGGCCTTGTAGGCTGCGACGAGCGCTCGATCCAAAGTAGCTTCTTCCGTAGCTGTCATCTGACCAAGCATGACTTTTAATAATGAATGTAATGAAATGATTTTTTGACCCAACTCATTCTCACCTTCTTCGTAGACAGCAGATAAATCAAACGGATTGATTTTTGTATCTGATCCAAAAGTGAAGTTAATGTACTCACCACCGACAGCTGTACACATATCTTCATACTCGTGTTCGGGGTCGAGAATTAAAATATCAGTTCCGAAAACGAGCTGACGTAAGGCTTCCAGCTTAATAGTGTAGGATTTTCCAGCTCCAGACTTCGCGAATACTACCATGTTGGCGTTTTCTAAACTGAAACGATCAAAGATGACTAACGAACCATTGTGTTCATTCAAGCCATACACAATGCCGGTATCCATCGTTAATTCAGACGAAGTAAATGGAAATGTCGTTGCCAAGGAAGTCGTATCCATATTACGAGTAATTAACAATCGATCGACACCCATGGGAAGGGTTGTCTTAAATCCATCCTCCATTTGTAATGAGGCTTTTTTTGAAACAATAAGCAAACTTCCGAGGAGTGATTGAAGTTGTTTGGTAATAGCTTCGAGGCGATCTTTAGAACTTTCAAAAATCGTAATATACAAACCAAATTGGAAAAACCGCTCCGCACCTTTGGCCAATTGTTCTTGCAGTGAGCGAGCATCTTCAAGTTTCACTTCAGTATTAATGTTGCTGATTTTTCCAGCACGGATGTCTGACTGAATTTCGGCTTCCATTTCTGTGATTTTTCGGCGTAAATCATCCATGATTTTCTGCACTTCGACCGGAAAAATGTACATGGCAATATCTGCCCGATGTGGGAAGTTGATCAGTGGTGAAAGCCAGTTGGCAGGAACGGTACGAGGATATCCAGCGATAAAAAATGTTCGAGTGTAAGTAGAATTGATTTTTTGATAGGTAAAATCAACCTCAATCGCTTCTGGAGCAATAATGTCTTGAATACTGACTAACCCGCGAGCAAACTGCTTTAAAACGAGTTGATTTTCTTCAATCTTTTTTTGAGCTGGATCTTCCTCTTTCACTTTCTTTTTTCCGAAAGGGAATGGAAGTGAAATCGATGGACTCATGGAATACTCCTTATGTTTGTGTTCCTTCAGGTTGAGCTAGATACGACTGATCAACACCGACTTGTTGGGCTAACACGTTTGCTTGGTCAACTTCTTGGTTAATTTGAAGTTGTTCGGTTGGATATTGTTGGGCAACGGGCTGTGCGTTTTGAGGAGCAAAGGTCGGTTGAGAGGCTGAAGCCTCAACAGTTGGACTTGGTACTTGTTGTTCCGTTGGAACCGGCGCGGGCGGAGCTTGAAGTTTGGCCTCAACTAAAGGAGTCGTGTAATTTTGAGTATCGGTCACTTTTTGCCCTTCAAATGATTCTGGATTGTATGACGAGTAAAGCATTTGAATCAGCTCTTGAGTGGTTAATTGGCGTGAATATAAACCAATTCTAGCCAGCTGGTCAGTCAAATGATCACGACGAGGTTCGAGATTGGTTCGAGCTTTTTCAATGATGTAGTTTTTATCATAACTCGTAATCGGTTTTGCTTTGGCTCCAGGCATGACACTAGTTGGAGTTAAACCCATTTCGACCGCACTTAACGGAATCACGAAGTAGAATTTTTTATCAAGCACATTTTGTTCATGAACGAGTGACTCGACAAACTCTCGGTAGTCTTTAATACGACGTTTGTATAACGGATTCGCAGTTTCTTTTTCTTTTTGTGCAATGTAACGCAAGTAAATAGAGACGTCTTTTGGTTGAGAACGAATAACAATTTCAGTTGGAAAACTTAAAGAATTGAGTAACGCAGCGTAGGCGTAAATCGTGGCATCTTGTTCGTCTTCTGAAAGCAGTCCGAAGTTCATGGCTGAAACCATGAGCACCATTGTGGCCGCACCGTCATCAAGGATGATCAAGTCATTCGTAATGTCAAACAAATTGAGAAAGAGCTGACTAGTGGAAGTGATGGCGGTGCCGTTTTTCATGATAAGTTCTCAATAGAATCTGCTGATATTGATAAAGGATCAACTAAATCATTTTTTAATTCCAAAGACAGATTTGGAAAATGAAAGCCAACTTTTTCGGTGTTCACAATGTATCCACCATCTTTCAATGGGGTGGTGATAAAGAATTGTCCGATAGAATTCGACTTCACTGCTCGAACCGGGACTCCTTCCATATCTGTAATCTCCACAATGGCATTATCTACAATTTTTCCTTCTGGATCAAATACCATTCCAACAATGAGGTTGGGAATAGTTGGTTTTTTAGGGAAAGGTAGAGTATTTGAAGTAGTAGCTTGTTGAGTCGGTTGGACTTGTTGAATGGGAGTTGCCGCCGAGAAAATGTCAACAGAATTAGATGAATTCGAAACATTGGAAACATTTGCGTCAGGTTTTTGTTGAGGGTTAACCGCAATAGTATCTTGACCTGGAATGATTACTTCTTGGGAAGTTTGTTGATTTGATTGTGCTAGTTGTGACGTATCTTGTGGCTGAATTTGTGCTTCAAAGACGACTTCTTGCTGAGCGAATGATTGATCATTATTCAAAATTCCTGATTGGGGAAGTGGCGATAGTGAAACAGGAATCGTTTGTGGGTCAAATTGAACGGGCTCTGTTTGTGTTAGTTCTTCAGGAATAGAAACAGCTCTTGGTAAGTCGGTGTCTTGAATTTGTTCAATCGGTTTAAGCACGTGAGGCTCAAGAGTAACTGATGGTTTTTCTGGTTCTAATGGAATTGCGGTCACCACATCGTGAGTAACTTCTACTTCGTCAAATAGAGAAGTAAGACCATTGAGGCGTTGGGTTTCCTCTAAATCAATCATTTGGAGTTGGGAATTGGCTGGAAGTGTGCCAATGAACTCCATAATTCTTTGACGTTTGTATGGGGTTAAATCAACCTCATCGACGAGTGTGTTTTTTTGTGATGGAGTGTAGGTCAAAAAATCAGGGATGTGCCCAGTTTTTCGCCAGTAAAATTCGGTGGGTTTATAAATCGCTCTTACGAATGCGATGAACCATCTATCGAGAGGTCGTCCTTCGAAAGGCACAAAGGCGATCATGGCGCCGATACTTGCAGAAACTACGGCAATGGGAATTTTGATCAAATTCGGAAGGTTTGTCCGATACACAATTACAGCCAAAACAATTCCAGCTGCCAGTTCTAAAAACTGCTTCAGTGTCATGTTCCCAATCAAGTGGAACTCATAGCTGGTGACATTTTGTGGAACGGCGTGTTCTCGCATGAGTAATGAATTATGTCGTTTAACGATTTTTATTTATCACTGCTATTGTATCGCGATCAAGAAGTAGGGGATAGTGGTTCACCCGACTAAGTTTTATGGCTAAAAAAGCCAAAAAAGTTTGACGGGTGAAGAGTTCGAGTTGAAAGAAAAAAAGAGAAACTAAAAAATATCAAAGCTTGGTAGTTAGGTCTTTATTTTAAATGAAATAATTTCAGCACCTTTTACTATGGTGCAAATCCATGACCTTCGTCTTTGTCTGTGAGTGTATTTCCCCAGGAACGCATGAATACATCTTTTGTCGTGGGAGTGAAGTACCATTTTTGTTCGACGGTTCCACCTGAAATATGAGAAATGATGACAAGCCCTTTCGTTAAAAAGACATTGGCTTGCCTTGCAGATCCAGTTTCTTCAGTGAATAGTTCGAGGTCTGGTTGTCCAAATTGTTCAATATATTGAGAAAGTAGATGATTGGGATCATACACAATATATTCTTTGATAAATTGGACGGTATTGGTCTGATCAATAATCACCTCATTGGGATAGACTGGGAAGTCAGATTGATAATACAGTGCAGTTCCAAGGTTAGTTGGCTCTGAAGTAAGTGGTGGCCCGAGCTTTTCCGTGACTTGATCTAGTGATGAGTATCCAGGAGTGACTTCTTTCCAAGAATTTTCTTGAATAGGTACCACTGTTGGGGTCAATATTCGTACGATTTGAGAAATGATCAGCAACACAAATATCAATATTCCTACAGCTACATACCAATATTCTTTCCAAAATGTAAGAGTCGTAGTTTTTGTTTTAAGTGGTTTTTCCATAATGAATCCTAATTACTGAACTGTACAACTACTTACGTCGCACTCTTCTCCTCCAAATACATTGTCTTTGAACCATTGAAACTCATTTGGCCACCGGGCTTTAAAGTTGTAGCCATCATTTCCTAGAGTTCCAGGGTCATCATATGCCCCAAAAGGTCTGGTGGTATAGACGATGAAGTCGGCAAATCCTTCTGCAAATGCTTCTGCTACGGCACAACCAAAAGGATAACTAAAGCAGTCATTTGTCGTTTGAGCTCTGGCAAATTCTTGGAGAAGGCCTGGATTTTTTTCATCTAAAATATGTCCAAGCTCATGTGTGAGTACATACTCTAAATTATCATTATTCCCAAATGCTGCAGTATAGAAACCTAAAGTTAACCCGTTTTTAAAGCCATGATAACCTATGCCACTTGGTATGTTTAGTCGATAAACTGTAATAGGTTGCCCATCAGCACAAAGTAGTTCCATAGCTGAGGTATTTGTGCCTAGTCTCCGAGTAAATGCTTCCAAAAGTCTGTTTTTATCTTCTTCAGGCCACTCAATCGTTGTCTGAGGTCTATCAGATTGGAAGTAATATCCCCCGGGTCCAAATTCAATGCACCCAACTTTCGGATTTCCAATTCGAACTGAAGCAGAGCGAGACAGCTCATCAACTTCTGATTCACCTTCTCTTGTAGCCGTAAAAGCAAGTGTGAATTTATTGATCACTAAAACATCGACGCCTTGCATTGAGGTACTGTAGTTAAAAGTGATTGGTTCTGTAATTGCTTGTCCGATTTTTGGTCCGTCCGACAAACTCAGAATTTGGGCTGTTTGATCTGTTAAAGAAAGACTTGTCCCACCTAAATAACTAAAAGTATCGGTAATATCCGTAGGAGTAATGGTATACCCAGCCTTCGGTGAAATTGTGATGGTGTAATTAATCTCTCTTTCTTCATTATTATTAATCGCTTTAGGTGAAGCAGATTTTCGAATTTCTACAAATCGGGAAATTTCACCCGACCCTACGAATTCAGAGCTGGCATCAGGGAGAAATGCACCGAGAACTGTCATGAGTGTGAAAGCTCCGAGGGCACCTATCCCGGCCACGGTCCCTCCGACAACAGCACCGACTGGAACTCCTAGGGTTGGAGAAATGGTGGAAGCGGTTACGGTGTTTGTGGCACCTTCCACTAACGCTTTTCCTGCTGTTTGAGCTGCTTTTCCCGCAGTGCTTGCTAGATCACTTGCTAAAGCTTTTCCACCAACGAGAGTTTCCCCACCGATTGAGCTACTAAGTGCACCACCAAGAAAACCTCCTATTGCACCACCAGCTACTGCACCTAGCGGTCCTCCAACGAGGAAACCGATACCACCGCCAACAACCCCGCCGAGTCCGGCTCCAGCAGCAACTTGAACAGTTGCTCCAAGTAATTTAGCTATCAATGCGGCTGCCGCGCCAGCTCCTAGTGCAGGAGCAACCGCAACAACAACTTTTTTAAGCCCTTCTTTGGTAATTTTTCCCGCCAACTTTTTAACTGCTTTGCCTTTGAATGACTTCAGTCGATTTAGTCGATCTCTCCAGTTTGACAATCTGGAAAGAGCAGAACTGGACTGGTTATACGCTCCAAGATTGGGAAAATCGTTGCCAAAACCTCTGACTTGAACATTCGTTCGGAGTTGATCCATCCAGTCAGGATTTTCAGTATTTACTTCTAATGCATCTGCAATTTGTCGTTGGTCGGCTTCACTCATCTGAGCCAACATCAATCCACGGAGGGCGTGCACTTGCTGAACGTGTGCGATATCTCGATTATGTAGCTCTGATTGGAAGACTGCATCCGCAATGACCGCTTCGTTGTATTGTTCCAACAACGCATTCATTTCTAGGAGTCGGGCAGTCTCTTCTTCTTGAATGAGTTGTTCAAGTTCACCTTGAGACATTTCAGATGAGGTTTGTTCAGCGAGCTGTTGTAATCGAACTGACTTCTTTTGTCGGACAAATTCTTCGGCTGAAAGCTGAGCTATCTGAGAAGTTGCTAATACTTCAGTGAAGTTTTTTAAATTATTGAGCAATGCATGACTGCGAATTAACTCTTCGTTGAGTTCTCGAATTTTGTCGGTTTTTCTTGCAGACTTGAGTTGTCTCTGTAAATCATCAATGCGTCCCTTGAGCCGGCCACCATACTGTTTGTAGAGCGCTTCCATGTTTGGCTGAAGATCCGGGATAGCGGAGTTGGTTAAACCATAGGCATGAAGCAGTCGAAGTATGACTTGCTGATCAGCACCATCGATTCCATGAGATTTTAGTAACTGCGTTAAACCGGATTCAATCAATTGTCGATCAGATTTTATCTGCTCATATTTTTCTTGAAGTTTCTGTGAAGCAGGTGCATTGAGTAATCCACCATTGTCAGAGTCCGTTACTTTTCTGAGCGAGCGAAGCAACAATTTTATGCCTTCAGGATTATTTTTTTGAACTCGGGCAAGTTCACGCTGTTGTTCTGGAGTAAAAATTCCTAATTGTAAAAATTCTTGTGGAGTAATGACTCTTCCACCTTGTGGAAGTTTTGAAAAATCAACGTTGCTAAAAAGAGTTGAGATGTCGGTAACGCTTAAATCTTTTCTTCTCCCAACCATGTCTTTGAGGATTCGACCGAACCCACCTTTGGGCGTTTGTTCAACTGCATGCAGGACCTTGGCCAAATACCTCTGACGATCCTGCGGAGGAATCACTGAAAATAATTCTTTGTATTCTGGAGGGAACCACCGTTCTAAATCAAAAGAATTTTCTAACAGTTTGGCGATGTCCTGTTGTTTTAAAGCAGACTGAACAACACGTTCAAAAATACGTTGGTCTGTCAGCTGAGATATAGCTGCGACTTTTAAAACATCTTTACTAAAATTATTCTTCTGTCCGTCGGAATAACTCTTTTCAGCTTGATCATCGGTTTTCTCATCTGCGGAAACGAAAAACCCACCCATTCCGACTAAAGCAAGTTTGACCTGCTTGACTTCATCTTGGGTTAATCTTTTACCTTGAGTTATTGCAACGCTTGGAAGGACAACTTGAATTCGTTCAGACACTCGCACAAACCGGACGTAAATAAGATTTTGCTCTTTGGGAGATAACACTTGAAAAAGCTCTTGATAGTCTTTGGGAAGCTTTTGATAAAGCTCATTAAAATCTCGAGGTATTCGTTGATTCGTCTCAATAAATTCTTGAGTGAGAGAGGCAATGATTGTGCTGTCACTAAAAATTGCGGAGGCAGTTGCAGATTCAACAGAGGTTTTCTTAAAAATTTCAGCCAGTGTGTCATGTTCCGGTAATCCATTCTTTTGAATATCTTCAGCTCTCTCTTTAATCTTTTGAATTAAATTACTTTGTTCACCTGTGTCAATTTGTGAGAAAACCTCAGCATATTTACCGTTTTTAATGATGTCTCGAGGATCGAGGCCTTTGGCAATTACTTCTAAGGCTACTTGTTCTTTGAAAAAATCTTTAAACGTATCGTCTTGAAAAGCTTTGGTAGCATCAATGCGTTGATTGAGAACTTCTTCTTCAATTGCCAGTTGGACAGCTCGTTCATTGGAGGAAACCATTTCTGCCAGTCCCACTTGGAAAATTGCACTTTGCATGACTGCTGGAAGCGCGTGTCGAATCAGGTGGGCACGGAGACTGATAATCTTGGTTTGATCCAAAGTTCCATCAGCTTTTAAATACTTGTGAATATCTAAGCCCAGAATCGATTCACGAACTTTTGCTCGAATGACTTCCTCTAAACCTTGCGGAAGATTCGTAACGCCATACTTGGACAAGTCATAGGTGTTGATAACAAGATTTTCGAGAATGACTGTCTCACGAGCGACTTCGCGAATAAGGAGCATCTCCAAGGCATGTTCGATGCTTGATTCGACAGAGGCTTGTTCAGGAGTAAATGGTGAAGCAGAAACAACATTTTGATTTAAAGGAGTTGTTGGATATACCGTTTGACCTTCACCACCACCTGTCTGTGTTGATTGTTGTCCTGCGAGTAATTCAGCAAGTATCTTTGCAGCTTTTTCTGTATCGCCTTTTTCTCCAACAGCTTTTTTAATTTCTTCTTTTCGACGAGGTTCTCTAGCAATTTCTTCTGAGGTTTCTCCAGCTTCAATTCTTTTATGAATAGAGTTAAATTCATCAATTAGAAGTTCATAGGTTTCAATTCCTTGATCATCATGATGTCGAACCGAGTCATCATCGGCATTTGGAGAAAGTTCTTCATCGTAAAAAAGTTGATTTGGATCAAACTGTATAAAAGTATCTGCTTCGTTGATGTGGGTAATAATGACATTGAATAATTTACGAAAATCACGGAAAAGAACAACTTCATCAATTCCAAGACTCTCTAAATGTACACGTACTGTTTCAGATGTATTACGTTTGGCCTTAAAATCTTCTAGAGTTTCTCGAAGTTGAGTGAGGAATTGAGGGTTAAAGTAAAAAGAGTCAGATGCAATACGAAAATTTAACCTAGCATCTTGACGTTTTTCGTATTTGCTAATTAATTTAACAGTCTCGGGGATTTTTTGAGTTATTAGATCCATGTTCTTCGATTATATCTCCTAGAACTGGTGTAGGGAATGCAGATCTATGAGGTGTACTCAAAAGTGTTGGCAAGTGTCTGTGGAATTTGATTGGCAAGATCAGTAGCATTAAAAAACGGCCCGACTTTTTTATACAACTCATCACCAGCTTTTTTATTAATATAACTTCCGACAATTGCAGCAGAAAAGGGATCATCGGTAAAACAATATAGTCCCGCAACGAGTCCGGCTAAAACATCACCCGTTCCACCTTTGGTCATGCCTTCGTTTCCGGCTGTTACCTTCTTTTGCTGTTTAGCGTTGAAAACTAAATCAGTAGGACCTTTTAGTAAAACTGTCGATGAAATAGTAATTGGTAGTTGGTAATTGGACATTGGATTTTGTAAAAATATTTCTTGTCGCCATTTTTCAGATTCAAATTTTTTTTCAATCTTTTTCGCTACTCGTTCAAACTCTCCCGGATGAGGAGTAATGATGTGATTCGCTTTTAGCAACTTTGGATCAATCATTTGCAAAGCTCCAGCATCGATCACCCATTTTTTATCGGCATACTTTTTCAGTAAAGAGTTGGTCAGATCTTCTGTCTCTTGGATTCTTTCCATTCCTGGTCCGATTAAAACCACATCAGCTTCTTCAATATAATTTTCAATCTCGTTGCGAGGAATGACTATCCCATTGGGAAAATGTTTTTTGGCGTCTTGGATGAGGTCGTTGTTACTAGGAACTGACGAGTAAAACACCATATCAACCATTCGAGAGACGACAGTCAGTGCCCATTGGCTGGCGGCATGAAAAAGTTCACTTCCACCAATCACCATGACTTTCCCATTCTGACCTTTATGAGAATTGGACTTTGGTAACTCGATGTTGCGGAAATACTGCGTGAAATCTGCGGGAATCATAATCGCATTATAGTAGCGTTCGAAAGTTCTGGGAACTGAAGCATTTCAAGTTCTTCGGCGCTGGTAATAATAGTCTGAGTCTTTTCAATCAGTTGTAACACCATCTGTCGGTGTTGCTGATCTAACTCAGAAAAAATATCATCAAGCAGCAAGAGTGGAGGATAGCCATTCTTTTTTTCTAAAATTTGAAACGCGCCTAATTTCGCCCAGAGAACTCCGAGTCGTTGCTGACCGCGAGAACCATGAGATGCTAGAGATTGGAGATTTGAGATCGGGGATTGATTATTGATTTCAACCTCTGATCTCTGGCCTCTGATCTCTAATTTAATCTCAAAATCATCTTTTTGTGGTCCGACCAAGGTGTGTCCGACGGCGATTTCAGCTTGAGCATATTTTTCTAAGCGTTCTTCAGACATAACTGAAGGATCGTAATGAAAGAAAAATTGAATCGGGAACTCTGTTTGATTGAGTTGCTCAACCAAATTGAGTCGAGCTTCTTGGATAGCTTGTCCGTGCTTCAAAATACCTTGAGTCCAAAAAGTCAAAGAGTTGTGAGAAAGATTATTATCTCGTATTTGCTCTAAAACTTTATTTCGGCGTTTGAGAGTTTGGGTATATCGATCAAGATGATTGGAGTATTCAGCATCTATTTGGATCAAAATTTCATCGAGAAATTGACGACGACGAGCAGGGGAGCCGGTGATGATTCGAAGATCTTCCGGAAGGAAAGCCACTGTGGGAAGCAAACCAATGACTGCTCGTTTCTGTTTGCGAACATTATTAATAGAGTAAACAACTTTAGAGGTTTTTCGTCCTTGAATTGTTCCATGACTGAGAAGAATTTCTAAATGAGACTCCTCTTTGTTGTTTAGAACGCTGACTGAGATCTGACCGTACTCACGATTCAGTTGAACACAGTCATCAATGGTGGCACCGCGAATACTTTGACCAGTTGAAAAAAAAGCAATCGCTTCCAACAAGTTTGTTTTACCTTGGCCATTATTCCCAATGACTAAGGTTGTTTTCTGAGGAAACTCAAACTTTTTCTGATCATAGTTTCGATAGTGGAAGAGGGTAACGTCCTGAAGAAGCATGAGGAGATTATACAGTTACTTCTGTTCGATATTGAAAAAGGCAAAGCTACTTTGGGGGATGGCTAAATAGCCTGGAGCTCTCAGACTGAAAGCAGTCTTGAACTCGCTTCCAGATAGGCTGATTTCACCTTTATCTGTTTGGAAAACCACACGATTAGTAACGCCATTGCCTTGTTCGACCCGGACACTGGTTACTCGAGAAGGACCATCGGATTTAGCCCTCAGCTCGGCGTGACTGTATGGATTTCCTCCCCAACAGGAAGTGGTAATCGGAGTCACTCGATCATCTCTGAATCGGGCGGCATTGATGATATCGGCCAACTCTTCACCATTTAGCCAAGGATTGGACCGTCCACATTTATCAGATGAAGAACTGTATCCTTTGGTATACCAGGCTTTGTAAAGCCAAGGTGAACCACCAAGCTTGTCGTAGGATTTATCTATAAAGTTGCCTCCACCAGATCCGTCAGTGGTATCCCAACCAATGGGAGAAGCAAATCCACCATGAGTAGAAGCGTAATAGGTCACAACGTCCTCGAGAACTTGGCCTTTGGTTTCATTGACAGCGTTTTTCCACGCTTCCGGTGCGTTATTTGATTTTGATTGATTAAAAACCTGACAGGCTTCAGTCGTACAAATTTGTTTGCCGTCCACTTTATATCGATACGCATAGGTTCGAGCAGCCACAGCTTGAGCTTTGAGAGCTTCTTTGTGCCAGCTAGCAGGCATCTCAGCGATCCCATACAGATATGTCGTCTCGAAATCCATACTCCCATGTCCAGCCACATTAATGCTTCCGCCAGTATCTTTACTGACAGGCTCTTTCCCATAGTAGGCTTTTAGAATTGTTTTAAAGTCTTGCCCAGCCTGAGCTCTACCTCGAGCTCCATATTGGCTCATACCTTTGCGATGAGTGTGCCCACCAAATGAAAACACCGCAAAACTACCAGCAGGAGCAGAATCACGAAATCCTTTGATCGAGGCATTAATGTCATCGGCGAGTTCGCTATCACCAATAGATGCAGTAAAAGATCCAGATCTGGCATTAATAATTTCCTGTTGTTTTGAAGAAATGGCGGCAATTTGGCCAGTTAATTCTTGTTGATAGGCTTTGGCGCCGGAAACTTCTTTTTTGAAAAAAGCAGCCTGGGAGTTCAATTGCGTTTGAAGAGAAGCGAGCTTTACCTGATCACTTTCAAGTTTTATTTTATCTTCTTCTAATTTTGAAATTTGACCGCCCAGGTTCTGAATGAGTTGTTTATCTTGTTCCTCAGCTGAAGATTTATAGGCTAAATCTCGAGTCAAATCATTGGCGTTGGTAGATGCTAGTAGTAGTGTAATAGGGGAGGTAGTGCGAGATTGTTTATACCGTTCAGACACTCGATAAGAGAAGAGTGCAATTTGATCTGCCAGCATGTTTTCTCGTTCCTCAATATTTTCTGCTAGAGTGCTTGCTTGTTTCTTGGCAGTGTCAATTCCTGCTTGGGCATTTTTCACGCGTTGGTTGAGTGAAGCAATTTCTTTTTCGAGAGGTTTGGTTGCATCTTCAGATAGCTTTTTAAGTTTATCTAGTTCATTAATCTGATTCTGGAGTTCTTCGACAGGGTCGATGGCATATGTTGGTGATTGGATATTGGATATTAGATATTGGAGAAGGTTGGTTGGAACTACGCTTTTACTGTTGTAGATTTGAGAAAAAACAAAAGAAAAAGACACCACAAAAAGGAGTGTTTTCAGCTTTTTTTCAGAGAAGAAACGACTATCCATGTGCTCATGGTAACATGGACGGAAAAAGAGGTGAAGAGAAAAAGAAAGATTAAACTTTTTTTAACATTTCCAAATCAACGGCTGAGACACCGTAGTATTTCTTCTCATCAGAAAGCGTTTGGTTTTCAACCAAAATAAGCAGTCCTTGATCAGAAAAATCTACAATTTCGTCAATCCAATAATTGGCTCCCTTTTGGGTGTTGTTTTGGTATTCCCACTCTAAACGTAAACGCTGATTACTAATTTCGACTGGTTGCCCTGGTATAAGATTTACATTCAATTCTAAATTTTTAATCATCTCTTTCATGTGTTGTATTTCATCTGCTGTTGATTCTTTGGCTTCAGTTTGTGGTGAGAAGTCCACTTTTTTGCCATTATAAAAAACTTTTCCGTCTTCTTGTTTCAGTCCAGATTCGATGTTTGTTTCTGGTTGGATGTTCTCAGGGGCAGGATTCGTCGGTTCTTCGTTTGGTGTGGTTTCAGCTTTTCCATCTGTGGTGATTTGTGTAAGTTCAGGATCAACTTTTTTAGCTACAACAGGTTGTTCAGATTTTGAACTCACTGACGTGCGAGGTTTTGGTGGTGCATACCCCTCGCTGGCAAAAAGTCTTCTTCGAATTTCGTCATAGTTTGTAACTTTATTAGGATCTTCAGGTTCAGTTGCTTCTGTGATTTCTGGAATGGGTTGCACAGTTTCTGTGACTGCAGTTTGTTGTTGGTCAATTTTTTCAGGACTTTGGTCTGCTTCAGAATCTACTACATCAGTTTTTTGCTCAGTATCTTCGTTAGAAGTATCATCAGTGGTTGTTCTTGATTCTTGAACTTTACTGTTGATTTCTATTGCCATTAATCCTATTTCCTCAAAGATTTTAGGGGAATTGCTATTTGGAAAAGCAACGCTCATTTGTTGCAATAAATCTTCAAAGTTCTTTTTGCGTGTCTCAACGTCTGGTATGCGAGAAAGTTTTGCTAATACAGTAGCAAAACCTAGTTTTTTTTGTTTGTCATCCTCTTGTTTATTTTCTTGCTCCGCTGCTTCTGGCACTGCTGTTATTCCCATTAATCTATCTTTTTCTGCATAAATCTCACTACTTACATCATTACCATATTTTAGTCTTGCTTCTTCAATAATCTTTTCAATTTCTTCATTGCGTGGATTACCATCTGCCTCATACTCTTTTCTCAATTTTACAAGGGCTTCGGCCCATTCTTTAATATCATTTTTTCTTGTTTCCGAATTGGGTTCTTTGCCGGGCTCATCTTTAGGTGGTTGTGGAGGTTCTGGGGGGAGTGGGACAGGAGCATTTTCTGAAACAAGATCTCTTGTCATTGTAAAAATATTCATCTGAGCCGTTTCGTCAGCTGGGAATTGTTGATGAATTTCATTAATAATATCGGATGAAAGAAGTTGCAAAGTATCAGGATTAGCTCCAGGATTGTTTTTCGCTCTCTCTCGAAATTGTGTTGCGGCCTTTTCAGCAAATTTACGAAACTCTGCTTCTTTGGTTGGATTCTCTTTTTTAAGTTTTTCTAAATCTACAGGGTTTTTTACTGGTAGTGGTTCGTTTGGAAATTGATCTTCTCTAAATCTGTTTTTCCAAGTACGAAGCCATTCCTTAAAAGGAAACCCTTTTTTAGCAGGGTTTTCAGTGTGTGGAGTTGAATGTGTTGTATGTTCAGTCATAACCGTATTGTATGAAATATGGCAGAAATTATACACTAGGGCAATTAAAATACTATAGGATCATAAAATCACCCTGTTCTATTTTTTCCAAGATAAATGATAAAATCAAAGAGTATGAAGTTTAGGATAAAAAGCCTCTTAGTTTTTTTGTTGTTATTGTCCTGGCTTTTTTATACTCCCCTTCAAGTAAAAGCAGCGAATAGTTGTAATCTCACTTTCTCTGGGTCAGGCAGTGATGCCGTTTTCGATCTACCTGACGACAAACTTCGTGTTTCAGCTACCAATGCAATTTTTGAGGATAATCCTATAACGGCGGATGGGGAATATGTTCTAAACATTAGTCGAGGGAATCCATTTTTTGCTACAGTTGATATCCCGTCAGGTGCTTTGACGAATGGAACTTTATCCGAGATGGATGTTTCATCCCAGCTTATTTCTATTTTCGACAATTTTTCAATGTCACCGACTCAGACTCAGAACGTTACAGTGGAACTGAGAAAAAGAGATCCTGCAAGCGCTATTGTGATCTGTGGTGATAATTTTTTAGTCAGGAAAAAACAAACAGTTACAACTCAGTGTACAAATAACTCTTTTCAGTTCGCCCCAATTATAAATGGAAATCCCTCTCTTGGGACACAAGTAAATTCCTCACATCAAGTGAGATTAATTATTGACAGTGCTGGGACGAGCGGTTTTGTAGATGGAACTTACAATGTCTTTTTAGAAAGGACTGATAGCCAGGCTTCCGGGTCTCTAACACTCATTGATGCTGCGGGTGGTCAGTTAGTTGCTACAGTACCCCGAGATTCAGGGCCACATCCGGCTGGTCAATATCAGGTAGTAGTAACTGGTGCTGTCGGTGATTCCACTAGGTATTGTGTGGTTAATAACTCAACATTTACCATAATAGATAAAGATGCCCCTGGTGCATCTGGAGATCCGTTCGAATTATGTAAGCAAGCCGGTACGGCAAATTATTCTTTATGTAATACTTGTTTCGAAAACAATGGCATTTGGACAGCTATAGGGTGTATCCCATACAAGACCGCATCCGGTGATGCAACGGGTGGAGTAACCTTAATGATTCGTTCTCTGATGACCATTGGTTTAGGGATTGCGGGTGGAGTAGTAGTACTCATGGTACTGGCAGGATCGTTCCTACTTTCAACCTCTCAAGGTGATCCAAAGAGAGTCGAAGAAGGTAAAAGTTTGATTAGTTCAGCAGTGATTGGAATACTATTCGTTATTTTTTCAGTGACAATTTTACGATTTATTGGGGTAGACGTTCTCCAAATTCCCGGATTTGGAAGATAAATTCATGAAAAAAATACTTTTTATTCTTCCACTATTTGTATTTCTTTTTTTGAGTTCTGTCCGTTTAACAGAGGCGGTTTGTGTGCCTCGTCTTGATGATCAATGTTCAGGCCAAGTTCCGTTCTTATGTTCAGCAGATGGGAGTGATTATTGTTGTGAGGGAATTGCTGAGTGTAGTTCTGAGCCACCCCCGCCTACTTGCAATAACGGGGAGAGGCAGTATGGTGAGACATATTGTGATCCTGCTCAACCACAACAGGCTTTTACTTGTAATGCGGGTGGAAGTCCAGTAATAATTGTACAGAATTGCACTTCAAGTGAAATGTGTGTAGAGGGTGAGGGTTGTGTTGCTCGACCTGCTCCTTCTGCAAGCCAACCTGGTCCCACCTCAACTTCCCAACCTCCGCCACCTGCACCACCAGATCCATTATTACCGAACGATTCTTTTCTTATTCTCACCAATCCTCTGACTGTTGATGCGGGGAATTGTAGCACTTTACTAGAATGTACCATTGCGGATCCTTTTGGAGCATTACGAGTGGTGCAATTTAGTAGACCAGGAGGAATACTATCCGCCCTGTTGCCTTGGTTATTTACGTTTGCAGGCTTGATTTTATTTATCATGCTTCTGTGGGGGGGATTCGAAATGCTATCTGGCGCTGCCACTCCCAAGTCTCAAGAAGCTGGTAAACAGCGGATCACAGCAGCCTTGACTGGGTTTGCACTCTTATTTATGTCATACTGGTTTGCACAGATCATCGAGTATATATTCGGACTAAATATCCTATAGTGCTTTAATCTTCAATAAGATTATGGTAAAATCACATCAAATGAATGAACATTTTTTACATACAAATACAGAGCTAACAGAGCCTCATCAGGATTTAGGAAAAAAATCTCTAAGGAGTTATGAGTCTATTGCTTCAAAAATTTATTCCTTAGCTAAAAAACTAAACGAAACACCTGCAAAAGGCATTTCTGAGCAAGATTTACAGAATGAGCTAAAAACCTTAGATCTCATAGATGCTAGTCTTGATGAATTAATTCAAGAGGAAGAAGCAGGTGAACAAAAGGAAAATCTTAGTGGAAATAATGTTGACTGGGAAACACCCTTAGCAAGACTGAAAATTGCCAAAAGATGGGTAAAAAATCTTCGACCTCATATCTCAAAAAGACTAAGTGAGCATGGAGAAATAAAAACCCAGGTTATTGCGTCGGAAAAGCAACAAGAACGTTTTAATCCCAGAGAATTTTTCAAAGAACTTGTCAGAAGACCTGAATTTACTCCAAATCCACTTGGTGAACTTGCCCCATTTACTTCTCGATATGATGTTGAAGATGTTCAACTAACGGAAGAATATCCTCCTGAAGAAAAAACAACTAACAAGCTTAATCGAGTAGTCTCAGACATAAACTCTCTGAGTAAAATGCTGTCTGCCCTGAATAAGTATGAGTCAGTGACGGTTATGGGAGAGGATTTTGCTGAAGAAAAAAGAGATCAGATAAGAAGAGCAGTGCGTCCAGTTTGGGAAAAATTGCTGACTAGATTAGAAGAGAGAAAGAAAAAACTATTGTTTGAGCAGTGGAAGGAAACAGCTCCAAAAGAACCAGGTTTCCAGTTTTTCCAAAAACTTTTAGAAATAAAAACTCAAGCAGCATATTCCGATAGAAAATCAGCTCAGGCACAGTTAGATGTTTTTAATAATGCTGTTGCTGGATTGGAAAAAATTATTTTAGTCGAGCAAAAGAAATATCAGGGATACGAACGTGAAGTAGAGTCATTTATTCGAGAAAAATATATTATTCCCATTGAAGATCAAGCTCAGCCTCTTGAAGATGAAGTGTATAGGTTATGGATTGAGGAAATGAATGGTGATTTAGCAGTCCTTGTTGATTTTTCGACAAGAAGTTGTCATTCACTTGAAGAGTATCTTTATCTTTATAAAGATCTGGGTGATGAATCAAATGCTATCCAAAGTTCAATGGAGGATTTAATCAAAATTCTTCCAGATCGATTTAAAATTAATGGACAACAGCATATTCAAGCTAGACTTAACAAAGCTAATCAACGAATTGCAGAGTTGCCACAAGCACAAATGGCTTTCTTCAAAGACGTCTTGTTTGGTTCTGGTGTTATTATTCGTCAAAAATTAGACACAGCAGTAAAAGATGCAAGTAATAGTCTTTCCTCAAATGATATTGATGGACTGCTTCAACCGGCCGAACAAGAATTATTAGTAAGAATTACTAACTTGAATACAGCTTTTGAGTCTCAAAATCTAAATTTGATTCCTGAAAATCGAACTCAAACTGACCAAGTAAAGCAGGAAATTCTCGATGGTTCAAGTAACCCAAATAGCCCCATAAAAGTTCTAGAAAAATTACGATTGAGAATTAAAAAATTAGAAGATGATGTGGGGGCAGATAAACAAAAGGTTCTAAAAGAGATTATTACTGAGATTCTATCTTTAAAAGAAGATAACGCGGGCACATATAATCGAGAGTATTTAAAATCAAGACAAGACGATTTGGATAAAGCCCGATTGGTCGCTCGAGCGGCCGGAGTTTCCTTGGCAAATCAAGATGATATTTCAGATTTGGATAAAGCCGAGAGACATATTGTTAGACTAAGAGAATTAAGGGAAGCCCCGAACAATCTAACTTTAGAGGAAGTTGTTGATGAATTAATAACAAGACAGGCAGATCCTTTTGGCGAATATAATCAATCAGATCTTAGACTTAGAGATTTGATTGTACGTTTTGATGATTTAACTGATAATTCTCTTGATTCAGATTTTAGAAATCCAGCCGAGCTAAATAGAATTGTTCAGAAGATGAGGGCATCGTTATTATTTATGGATGTTTCCTTAAAAAAAGGGAGGAAATCAGCCACTGTGGATCGATCTCAAATATTCGATACTGTTTCGCCAGATGGTACGGTGCTTAAAGCAGGTGGGTTGACCAGTTACAAACTAAGTAGGCCAGAGTTCTTTATAGGCGTAACGTATCACCCAGAGTGGGGTGAGACTGTCAGAAATTTCTTAGAAAAAATAATTTATACCTCTTATGAAGTTTCGGCTTCAGGAAATGCTGCTCATATTATCTCCTATGAGAAATTGTGCAGTGAGACCAGAGGTAGAGATAACTTAAAGGATTGGTTAAAAGATCAGCCTGGAGTTAAGGAAATTATCATTTCGCCACAGGCTTCAGTAGAACAGAGAAAATTAGAAGAAGAAGAGAATAAGAGACGATCTTTGGCGAGATTTTTTATAGTAGAAACATTTTTTAGTCACGATATGCTGACAGATATTCTTCGAATGCTTCAGCGAAGAACGAAAACTCGTGGTCATAACCCTCAAGTTCCAGATAAAGATCGGATATGGCTAGATGATCCGGCTGCAGGGGCAGTACATTCAGCACAAAGAGCTACGAATATAAAATCAGAAAGAATGAACTGGTTTGTTTTTCAAGAAATTACCGATGATTATTGTGCTAACGATGAAAAAAGAGAAATCTTGCGAAAAGTGCAATATTTAGAAAGGTTAAGAAGAAGAGCTTTGTTTGGAGATGATGCTGAAGTCTTATTTGATTCAATTGATCCCGTGACAGGTGCTGATACTGTTTTTACTTCAACGTATGATTACGTCCATTTACAGGAAGACGAGGTGCTAGATTGGAATACCGGAAAGATTAAGGTTACTGACGCAGGTCAGTATCCAAATGCAGAAGATGGTTGGACCCACATTCTGAATAAAATGACGGAAGAGACCCCTGATAATTTATCTGAACACACCATCGTGCAGAAAGCTAAAAAAGATAGTGGTCTTATTACAGATTGGATTAAAGCGGCTGGTCAGTTGAAAATGTTTGGAGCAGGAAAAACTCTTGAAAAAACCATGGAGCCCTTATTAACTGATTATATCTTGCGATTATTTTTAGATTTTAACAATCAAGATCCTGATGTAAGAGGTAGATTATTCCGAGAAGTGATTGAGTTATTAGATCAAAACGGAAAAGATGCTACAACAGCTGCATTTCAATTTGAGCTTGATTTAGTTATTCGAAACCTAATGAATGGTGATATTCGTCCACATCTGCATTATTTAGATAATGGCAAACAAGTTGACGGAACAATGTATTTGCGTAGATATCGCTCAAGAACTTTTCAACAGGCATTGCGAGCGGAAGAAAAGAAAAAAGGTGCAAAACTCAGCGATGCGGAACAGGAAGCTTTTGAAAGGAAATTTGAGGTTGAGTTTACTACTCGGTCAAAAGAAGTAGCTAAGAATCTCAGACATGATATTGAGCATTTCCTACATGCTCATATACATGGTAAAAAACCAGGTCAAAATGTCATGGCAAAAGCTTTATTTGATCCGTTCAAATGGAATACAGAGAACATTGAGATATTTGTTAAAGCCTGGATGGCAAACGAGCAAATGATATCGCCGTCGACATTTTTAGCGAGAGGTGATGACGCGACTTATTTTAGAAATGTGATGAAACAGAATATTGAGCTACCTAAAGTTCTTAACAGAGCATCTGCTGAAAAATTAGAGCATTAAGATAAATCTAATTGTTGCACTTCTCCACTTTCTCTGTTTTATTCTGATATTTAACTGAGTATTTTAGTTAGATGATTGGGAATTTTAACCCTTTGGTTTCACTTTTGGATCAGTAGTGGCAGAAGGCTTTTCCTGCCCTTTAATGACTTTGTCTAATTGGGCTCTAAAGTTGTCAGGTTGGAATAGGCGACCATCGCGTGCATCATCAAGTGTTTTTCTCACGCCCTGACCGACTCCATATGCATCTGAGAAACGAGGCATAACTCCACCAGTTCTTCCAATCTCCTTGTTTGGATCATTTGGATCATACTGAGGGATACCATAAACCATTGCACCGATCCTCTTTCTAGCAGTCATTGGTTGTTTTCGAGATGCATATAGCCCCATACCAGCTCCATAAGCACCGCCAACAGCTCCAGTCATAACTGGCAATCCAGGTTCGCCAGCAATCGCATTTTTCATTGCGAGTCCGCCGAGTTCATCAAATATTCCTTTGGGTTTAAACTTACCAACAATAGCAGGTACCTCTGAAAGTAGGAGCACAATAGCTAGTCCAACAATCATCGAGATTTCAGTTGCGCTACCTCTTCCAGGTACAAATGGTGGAAGAAAACCACCTTCATTAAACTGGACATCGACGCCTTCTGTTGTTCCTGTATTTAATCCCATGAACATATATCCTATGAGAACGAAAACAAGAAAGACTGGAAATACTAAAAGGTTCACAGCTAATCCTTTTATCCAATTTGCAGCAACACCACTATTGATTACGCCCATCATCAAAATCAAAGGAGAAAAAACAATAGTGAGTACGATCTCCACATATACTTTGATCATGGCGAAGAATGTTTTGAACATAGCTACTAACACTGCCACTAGGATAATGAGAGTTACTAACATACTTGAAGCGATTCCAACGATATCTGTAACAAAATTATCTCCTAAAGCATTTGACACAAAATTTCCCACGGCATCACCTGAAGATATGGCAAATCCATTTCCAATTAGATCAAAAAATATAGTGAACACGTTTTTATTTAAAATAGACTCGGCACCATTTGCATAATCGACAAACTTTGCATCTATCAGACCACTGGCAGAAAAAACCACCAGTAAGAAGAACATAACGACATACATCAGATCAATGAGTAATCCGGCAATTGCGTAAGAAAATGAAACCATTAAAAGAGCAACAACAATTTTAGGGAGAGCTTGTTGGACTGTCACCGCTGTTTGACTACCGAGATTTTGTCGAAACATGATGGCAAATCCAACTACGAGCATGAGAAGTACAAAGAACACGTAAGCAATATTCCGAAATACTTTCCACAACTCTAAAATAGGAGTCAATGAAGAGAAACCTAAACCTTGAGCATAGGCTGGTTGAGCAATCCCTGCGTCTTGGAGAAGGTCCGCAACAAATGTCTGAGTGTCTGCAGGCTTATTCTCATATGTCATTGCGACCATTTTACTGACACTATTAATCGCACCAGCTCCATATCGACTTGTGGAATTAGTATCCGTAAGAGCCATTGACTCAATCGCTGCTCGATTAACAATCTCAAAAACATTAGAACCAAATTGTTGAAGATTGGTGTCAGTGGTCGAATTAGCAGAAGTTGTAAACTCCTCTTGGAGTTCGTTTTGAGTAGGGGGTTCTTGAGCTAAAATCCGAGGTAAAAACACAAATGCAGAAAGAAAAAAGAAAAATGAAGCAATGTAGAGGAGACGTTTTGGTTTCATCATGACAAATATTATTTTATATCACTCAGCTTGAGAAGGAAGAGGGAAAAGAAGAGGAGCTTTATTGATCAAGTATAAACGTTTTTCAAAATTTCGCATCTTGTTTTTGTGTATGTCGGGTATAATAGGTGACCAGCAATACTTGTGGAGATCCTCATGTCTAAATTTCTTTTTCTCACTTTTTCTCTCTCTTTAATTATCTTCTTTGTTGCAAGTAATACCGTCGTTGCTCAAACTTTTGCTATTCCAGAAGAAAACGGGGAAAGTAGTTTCTCTGCTCTAGAGGCGACATCCTCTGCCAGTGATGCAGCACTTGTCGCAACTGATTCTGCGGTTGCTACAGAGTCTGCCACGATTCAAGAACGGATTGATCAAAGAGCCGAAAGTGATATTACTGAAACTCGAGGTGCGGTGAAGAGTCGTTTGGCACAATACTTGGATGCGAACCCTATTGGCTTCCTTTCTCCGGTGAATTTTGTTCAACATGGTGTTCGCAATGCTGTCAATGAAGGTGTTCCGGCAAACATGATTGTGCTGATGTTGTTGTTTCCAGTGATTGCGTCATTAATTGCATTCTCTCGGCACGTGATTGGTTTACAAGGCTTTGGTATTTATACTCCTGCTGTATTGGCCGTGGTGTTTCTATCTACTGGAATCGTGACTGGTATTAGTTTGTTCTTGATCATTATGATGACAGCATCAGTTGGTCGATTTATTTTTCAATACTTAAAACTCCAGTATTTACCAAGAACAGCCTTGATCTTATGGTTTGTATCGTTATGTGTGTTTGGACTTCTATTACTATCTCCGTATTTAGTTGGCTACATTAATTTAGTCGTAGTCGGGATTTTCCCAATTTTAGTCTTAGTCCTACTTTCTGAAAATTTCGTCGGGGCTCAACAAAATGTCAATCAATATCGATTGATTGAGCTGACTTTGGAAACAGTTTTCTTAGCGGTGGGGTCAGCCTTATTTATGGGTATGGATGTCGTTCAAGAATTTGTGATTCTTCATCCTGAGTTTACGATCATTTCAGTAGCGGCTTTTGATATTGCTATTGGTCGGTACACTGGACTACGTGTAACTGAGTATTTGCGTTTCAGACCTATTCTTAAGGATGAAGAGGAGGAGTAATGAGTATTGTTCAACCTTCACACATTCTTGGAATGAATGCTCGAATTCAACAGTACACTGCGCAGAATGATTCGACTGCCAAACAACTGGGCTTTTCCAAACTGAGAACCAAAACTTTCTTAAAGAAACACAACATTCCCGTTCCCGAACTATATGCGGTAATTTCTTCTCGTGAAGAATTGCGCGCGTTTGACTGGAGTAGCATCAAAAGTGCGTTCGCCGTGAAGCCAGCGAGTGGGAGTGCGGGAAAAGGTATTTTGGTCATTAAAAGAAAACTTAAAAATCAATCTGTCTGGGCTGATATTGAAGGAAACGAGTATTCCGCTCAAGATTTGAGTTTACACGTAGCTGATATCTTGGAAGGGCAGTACACCACTTGGGGAACGCAACACAAAGCTCTGATTGAAGAGAGAATTGGTATTCATCCAGATTTAGAACCGTATGTAGAAGTTGGAACACCTGATATTCGTGTCATTCTTTTGAACAATATTCCTGTGATGGCCATGGCTCGATTACCGACCGAAGAATCTGAAGGACGAGCAAATTTAGATTTAGGAGCAATTGCGGTCGGGATTGATTTTGGAACAGGACGATCAACCTATGGAGTATCAGGAAAGAAGAAAACCATTAAGTTTTTCCCCCGTGATAATGTCCCGGTGGGTGGAATTGAAATTCCGTATTGGAAACAAGTGTTAAAAACTGCTGTTCGAGTTGCCAATGCAACGGGATACAAATACTTAGGCGTTGATATTTTTGTTGATCCTGAGCGTGGCCCAGTTGTGGCTGAAGTAAATGGTTTTCCTGGTCTTTCAATCCAACTTGCCAATCGAGCTGGACTTCGACGAAGATTAGAGCGTTTACGCGACGTTGAAGCTCGAAATGTAAATCACGCGGTCAAGATAGCTCAAGCACTTTTTGCAGAAAATTATCCCTCTCAAACATTTAGCGATCTCGATCTGATGATCTTATCTCCGATTGAACCTGTGACTGTCTATGGTGATAACGAAAATGAAGTTTCGATCAATGGGCTAATGAATACTGGTCGAACTCGAAGTGTGATTAATCTTGAAGTCGCTAAAGAGCTGGGTCTTTTTGAACCAGAAGATACCTTGTGGAAGCAGGCAGTAGGTGAGGAAGGGAAATTGCCATTTGTGGAAGTCAAATACAAAATCCGAGACAAAGTATTTACGACGACCATGGGTGTATCAAAACATTTAGGTAGCCGGCAATGGGATATTGAGCTGGGGCGGAAGGATCTGAAAGGATTCTTAGTTGGCGGAGAGGAGCGAACATGAGTAAAAAAATATTTATCCCGCTGGTGCGGAGAGTTCAACCAAATAATACTCCATCTGAAAAGCAAAAGTTTTTTTTTGATCAAGAATACAATCCACAATTTACGTATGACAATGAAATCGGAGAGCATGATTTGGAGAAACATGGTGAAGTTGAAGACAGATACATGGATATTGCTGAAAAAATAATACAGACTGTTTTAAAAAAATGGCCAAATGAATCAAGTTTTATCCAACATGAAGGTGAGATTTTGACAAAAACTGAAGTGGTCCAGCAGATCAATGATTACTTCACAAACTCACCGGATGTAAAGAAATTAACTGTTCAATTTGGCACGAACTATGTATCGCGAACTTCTGTCTATAAAGAAACACTCAATATCAGATTACCGTTAGAGTATCGACGTTTGACGTTTCCTGGAGTTCTTGATCATGAAATTGGCACACATTATTTCCGTAGAGTGAATGAATTACGCCAACCCTGGCTAGAAAAGAAAAAAGATGTCCACTTTGATAATTACTTAGAGACTGAAGAAGGATTGGCCATTTTGCATCAGCATCTCACTTCTGAACATAAGCTCATTTGGTTAACAGCGGTGCATTATGCGGCTGTATATTGGGCTAGCCAAATGTCATTCACGCAGTTATTCAAACGCTTAGAAAAATTAATTGATGATAAAGAGCGAAGATGGAGAATCTGTTTGAGAGTCAAACGAGGAATGAAAGATACCTCAGAGAAAGGCGCCTTTACCAAAGACCAAGTCTATTTACGAGCAGTCATCAAACTGTTGAAATGGTTGGAAAGTCATGACTATGCCACTGAACGTCTTTACATTGGGAAGATTGATATTTCCAATTTGGAAGAGGCTGAGTCAATCGGAGTCATGACAGATCGAGTACTCCCGTGGTTTTTAAGAGATAAAGCGAGAAAAGAGTGGTATGTGGAACAGGTTGAGTTAATAAAAAAGACAAATAGTTTAGGTTAATTTCTGAGTATGCTTTCACATCAATTTGATTTCACAGTTGCGAAGTTTGATTCTCTCAAACAAGTAGACAAAGATGAGGTGGTCCAAGCAGACATCGTGGAAATTCGCGAAAAGGTTGACGGTGGAATTTACCATTCACAAGAAATGATATGGGGTGGAAATTTATCGGGAATTCAAAATATTTCTGAAATGATTCGGTCAAAAAAAGAAGTTAAAGCTTTGAAAGAAAATAAAGAATGGTTTGAGAGTCAAGGATACTATTTTGAGATTGTTCCAATGACCGGAAAGTTGTTTGAAGAATTTTTTGAACTGTACCAACGAACGACGCTGATGCAGGAAAGACCACAAATTTTTTCGCTGAAAGAGCAGATTCTTGGAAAAATATTGATAAACAAGCCGGTGTTTCTCATTGGGATGTTTAAAGAGAAAGTTTTAGAATCGGGGATAGTTTTCTCAATTAAGGATCAACAAGCGGTCGTTTCATTTGGAGCGAAGAAAAAGTTCCCAGATCGTAGGGGTGGAGTAGGGGGAGTTTTGGAACAAATGTTGATCTCCTATTCGTTGGAAAAAGGCCTCTCTGATATTAGTCATGGTAAGGCCAAGAATCCAGTTGGACTTCTGAGCAAAGCAGGCGTGTTTGAGTTCAAAGCACGCTATGGTTTTTCAGCATTTCCTTCTGGATATTGGAAAACGACCTTTTTGCTGAATCCGAAGATCGCTTTATCAGATTTAGTTTTTGTTACAACAATCGATGATCAAATTTCCTATATTGTGGTGACAGATAGCACTGAGAAAGATGTTAGTAAAAAGTATTCGACCAATGAAGTTGAAATCATTCGAAGACGCTCGTTTGAAGAATTTGTAGAAACATCAAAAGGATTTTTCTTAACTAGTAAACAGAAGTAGTTATTTAGAAAGTGAAAGAAGTATTGAGGCAAGCCGTTGTTTCAGTTTTTTAAATTCTTCACCATCCTTATTGGGAAGTAATCCCAACATCGAATTCATCTCAATGATTTTTACACCCTTTGGGGTAAATGCTAGATCTACACCGTAAAACCTATTCGGACTTTGACTCATGAATTTCTCGATCGAAGCAACAACGTCCAATGCATCTTCAGGAATTTTTTGAACAGGAACTACTTCAAATCTTCCTCCTTGGGAAACATTTGCGATGTAGCTTCCCGAGGGTGGTGTGCGAAAGTAACAATAGATAATCTCACCATTCACAATCGCGATTCGAAAATCATGAATGCCGTCGACGATACCAGGAACACCTTGAGAAGAGTCTAAAAACTCTTGGAGGAGAAGAGGGAATTGAAGGGAGGTTTCAGACACATCACTTTTAGAGGAAACTATGACTCCTTTACCTTCACCGCCATCAATAGGTTTTATGACAATAATATCGGTTTCAATCTGAGGTAAAGCAGTTCGCCACTCTTCTAAAGAAGAAATTTTAAAAGTATCTGGACAGAATTGTGGGAATGTCTGATACGTCATCCATTTATCAGTACAAATTTCATTTATGAAGGCAGTATTAAATACAGGAATAGTTTGATCTGATTGAAAACTGCTCTTATCAAAGAGCACATCTATTTTTACTGCTCCGCTGTCTTCCACCTTTTGATTCACGAATTGCTTGCTGTCAGAAAAATCCCCATTTCCCATATAGTTATTCTGAGGTCCAACCAAATACATCACTCCACCTTGTCGTGAAATTTCCTCTGACAACTCACCGTAGGCCTGGTGATACTCAGGCTTTTTCGCGAAATATTCATTGATGTTTTGATGATTGGTAAACAGTCCGATGGTTTTCTTCATGCTGGTTATTTTATCACTACGCGGATGTGTGTTTCAAAGAACGTTGTGTCTTTTTTAAATTGGACTTGGTCATCAGTTACGAAGATTGCGACCACAGCAGCGCGATACCCTTTTTTTGAAGGACCTGTCTTTTCATTCACTTTTGTTTTGACTCGCAAATAAAACATGCTTGGAAGTTTGGAAGCCTTATCGATGTGAGAGATTTCTTTTAAATAGCCCTCTTCCTGGCAGAAGACCTCATAAGTAGCACACCAATGGTTTTTTTTTGGAGTTAATGTTGGTGGATTGCCCTGAGCCACATCAACTTGCGCTTGAAACAAGTCAACATCTTCCGCGAGTAAATGCATACGCTGACGGTAGCCACCGGTTCTTGCTCCGATCTCAATTAACTTTGGACCTTTTGAGGTATAAATTAATTCCACATGAGCGGGAGAAGAAGTTAGTCCTAAAGCTGTTACTCCGGCAATCGCTGCTTGGCGAACATGATCCTGTTGATTTTGAGAGAGTTGTGAGGGGAGTTTTCGAGAATAATTGTAGTTATCATTCTCACCCAGATCCCTGCCCATGATGAGATCTACAGCTGACGGAGCAGAAACAGTATCACCGTTTTTGTCTGCAAATACTTCGAGTGAGTATGATGGACCATCCAAGTATTCTTCGAGCACAAACCTTGGCTCAAAGGTAACGCTTTCTTGTCTATAAATTTTCTGAATGAGTTGCAATCCTTCGTTGAAATTATTCTGTAGCTCTTCAATGTCGGTATTTTTAGTTACGAGCAAACTCTTAAATAAGTTGGCTGGTTTTAAAATCAGTGGAAAGTTAATTTCTGGTAAATCAAGAAAAGCCTGTATATCATCCCAGCTGGTTGCTAGAGTAAATCGAGGTGTGTACTGAGGGCAATTTTCTTGAAATTTTGACCGCATTAAAAATTTGTCTGTGGCCCAAAGTGCAGAATTTTCTGAAAGACTGGGTCTCTGAAAGTATGCAGCAATTCGAGCTTTTGGAACCACTGCATTTTCGTATGTATTAACAAAGAAATCTGGTTTTTCGGCTACTTTCGCCAGATCAGTCTCTAAAGCAATTTTTGAAGAGAAATCTACAGCATACGTTTTGGTAATATGTTTGGAAGTGGGATAGGTTTCGTTCTTATCATGAAAAAGATACGTTTCATAATCATGGCTGTGAAGCCACTCAATGAACTCCATAAATGGTTTACCGACAAAACCGACGCGAGGTTTCACAGACATATCCGAGAATTATACTTCGTTTAATTTTTAAAAAATACTATTGTTTCCTCTGATATTGTATAATCCCGCAATGGAAAAGAAACAAAAAGTAGCTCTTGGCATGTCCGGTGGAGTTGATTCGTCACTCTCTGCTTCTTTGTTGATTGAGCAGGGCTATGAAGTTACCGGAGTCTACTTAGAATGTTGGCGAGCCCCAGGTTGTCGGACAGAAGAGGATCGTCAGGATGCGTTAAAGGTTGCCTTACAACTTAATATTCCTTTCAAAGTCTTAGATTTTAAAGAAGCATATCGACAAAAAGTTGTCGAAAATTTCTTCATGGAATATGAAGCGGGAAGAACACCGAATCCAGATGTACTGTGTAATAAGGAGATCAAGTTTGGATTATTTTATGACTGGGCGATGAGTAATAATTTTGACTACATTGCAACGGGACACTATGCCCGAGTCAAAAATCAGGAGGAAGCATTCTTTTTAACTTCAAGTAATGATGCAAAAAAAGATCAAACCTATTTCTTGTATCGATTGCAGGAAACGCAACTGAGTCATATTTTGTTTCCGATTGGTCATTTGACCAAAGACCAGGTTCGAAAAGAAGCCGTTGCAAGGAATCTTCCGGTTGCAAATAAACCTGACAGTCAAGGTATTTGTTTTATTGGAGAGATAAATGTACACAACTTTTTGAAAGAAAGATTAGGTGAAAAACCAGGGCAAGTTGTAAACTCGTCGGGTGAGGTAATGGGTGAGCACAAAGGCTTATGGTTCTACACAATAGGGCAACGACATGGATTTGAGATCTTCGGTAAATGGAAAAGTCAGCAAGGCGAAGAAAAACATGCAATGCCTCCATACTACGTAGTTGGAAAAATCCCCGCAAAAAATCAGTTAATCGTAGGATTTGGTAGTGAGACGTATAAAAAAGAGTTTGTAGTAGAGGATGTGCATTTGATTAATAATAAATTCCAAGTTTTAAATTCCAAACTCCAAGAACCAATGAACCAATCAACCGATGAACTAATCAACTGTCTTGTTCGTATCAGACATGGTGGGAAGCTAATTAGAGCAAAAATTAAAAAGCAAAAAGGAAAGATTGTTTGCCAGCTCGATGAGCCTATCCAGGGAATAGCCGAAGGGCAGAGTGCTGTCTTTTACGCACCTCTTTCACAATTCTTAAAAGAAAAAACATCCACTGAAGATATGGTATGTCTTGGTGGTGGTGTAATATCTGTAGTGAGTAGTTAGAAAATCTTTAAAAATAAAAAAGAGAGGTCATCATGAAATATGCGTTGTCTTTTTTAACATTTATTCTTTTTGCCTTCTTCTTTTCCCCTTTGCCTGCTTCTGCTCAAGTAATAAATTGCCAATATGGAAGTACTCAGGCTCGAGTTCAGAAAGATGTTCGTGATCCTTGGAAGCCTGAGATAACTATTCAACAAGGGGAAACCTTCAATATTGGATCCTTCCATGATGGAACAGGGCAGTTTGCCAATGATACGGTACTTCAAGTAGTAGGGCCTGGTCACATTGAGTTTCATCAAAATGGTCAGGCAATCTCTGTTCCTCAAACTGGTCAATATACATTGTATGTAAACACCCGTAATCAATTTGGAGGCGGATGCAGTGAACAAGCCAAGGTACATGTCAGAGCTAAAGTCAGTCCTACTCCGCCAGTCACACCACCGACTCCGATTCCAACTCTTTGTCCATATAAAAATACCCAAGCTCGAGTCCAAGCCGATATTACTCGTGATTGGGAGAAAGTAATTGGTATTTGGAAAGGAAGCAGTTTCAATGTTGGATCTTTCCATAATGAGACAGGACAATTCGCTTCTGATACTCGTATTCGAGTAAATGGACAAGGAATGGCGAAGGATTTTAGTAATGCCGGAAAGGTGACACCTACTGGTACTGGATGGTACAGCATAAAAGTCACTACTCGAGGATATACCGGTTCAGCTTGTCAAGAAACAGCTTGGGTCTACGTGTGGTAAGTAAAAAAGATTGATTAGGAAGCAAATACCTAATGGTGTTATGGTATAATTTCGGTCTATGAAAAGCACTATTCATTTTCTCTTCACCTTTATCTTCCTTTTTGCGTTTACCAGCCAGGTATTTGCAGATACTCCTCCTTCGACAGCACCGACCCCAGCCGGTACTACCAGCACACCATCTTTTACGGCAAGTCCAAGTGCAACACCAACTAGATCTCCAAGTCCGACACCCACTCGTAGTCCTTCACCAATCCCAACTTCAAATCATGTGAGTCAATGTACTTTTTTAAAAATTACAGAAGGGAATAACGCTAAGGTTCCTGCAACGGTAAAATTTGAAGCACAAGGATCTGATAACTTAGGTGGAATTTCAACATATCATTTCTATTTTGGTGATGGAGAAAAAGCGGAAGTAATGACTAACGTTGCATCCCATACCTACAACACTTCAGGTACATACAATGCTCGTGTGTATATCCGTGATACCAAAGGAAATTTAGTAACAAGTAGTGCTTGTGAGACTAAAGTCACTTTGCAAGCGAATGTAGTGGAATCACATCGATCAGGATGTAGTAATCTTTTCTTTGAAGCAGGAAACAATCAAAAAGCACCAAGTACTTTGAAAGTACGAGTCGAAGGTTTTGACAATAAAGGAAATATCCAGAAGTACAAAGTAGATTTTGGAAATGGAAATGTCAAAGAACAAACCACCAAAGAATTTGATTTCAATTACAGTACTCCAGGTACTTATCCTGTCAAAGCGTATGTTTTAGACAGTCAAGGAAACTGGAAAGGTGGCGATAGTAGTTGTCAGCAGAATGCATCTATTTTGACTGAGTCACTCAAAGAGCAACCGAAAACTGGTGTCCCGATTGTCTTAGCCCTTGGTATGGGTGGCATGGGAACTGTCGGTGCAGTCATGCAATTCTTCAATAAAAAGAAGTAA
>CAYOQI010000006.1:0-1879 GCA_964406075.1 uncultured Pseudomonadales bacterium | reverse complement strand
GGGTGGCATGGGAACTGTCGGTGCAGTCATGCAATTCTTCAATAAAAAGAAGTAAGCTGTTCGCATTACTTCAAAACAGAGTACCAGTATGTGGAGACTTTTGCCTATTATCTTCATGTTCATTTCCGTGAGTTGGTTTGTCTTGACGTTTGGTCCTGCTGTTAAGGTAGAGATTGAGTATCAACTGCGCCAATTTATGGATAGTGTCGGTGCAGATCAACTTTCAGAATTATTTTGGCCGGGAAATGTAAGCTGGGAGTTGGCTGATCCTGACGTGAATTATCAGTATGGAATTGTGATTCCCAAAATTCGCCTCAAAGAAACAGTTATATTTAATGTCGATCCCAATGATGAGGAATCGTATACCGTTGCGCTTTCAAATGGGATCGCTCACGCCGCAGGGACAGGTTTTCCAGGCAATGGTCAGCTTGGATACTACTTTGCCCATTCAGCCCAATCGGCTTTTACTCGTCAATTCAAAGCCGTCTTTTATTTACTGGGAAAATTAGAATCTGGTGATGAAGTGTTTGTCTTTCACAATGGGGAGAAGTATGAATACAAAGTCATTGGCTCTGAAGTCACTTCACCCACAGAGTTAGACTTTCTCTCTCGTACTTATCCGAAAGAAACAATTGTGCTTCAAACGTGTTGGCCGTTAGGGTTTGCTCATCAACGGAAGTTGGTGTTTGCGGAGAGGGTAGAGTAGGTTTAGTTCTTAGGGCGTTTAAATAATTCTTGAATTATATCTCTAAGTTTTTTTATTCTTTCTGAACCTTTTTCAGGGCCTGTGTAGGTTTGTCCGAACTCTTTGTCTAAAAATTTTTCAAGAATAGTAATGTAATCTGTGTCCTCAGGTAAATTTAATTCATGTTTTTTAATTAAAATATAACGTTTTCCAATTCGATCTGTTTCCCAATGTCTTTTTTCTTGATCTGGTACGTCCGGATCTTCTCCAGGATTAATATCAGGTTTTTGATCTTCATTCATAAGTGCCTTTCTCGGTACTAGTTTATTCAGTTTCCTAATTACGTCCAATATCCTACCACTCCTTGACACTGGCTGACAATTTGGTATTATTCATCTCACCTTCTGGAGTTGATTCTTTTCAACTCGTTTAACACTTTAAGAGATAAGATCCCGAGAAGATCGGGATAACTGTTTCTTTCCAACGCAGTCATTAAAAATAAAACAACGCAAGTTGTGGTTTTTTTGCTGTGAAGGAAGAGTATTGAAAACAAGAAGTTTGGCTCTTTAACAAGTTAAGACATACATAACATCACAAACAATTTTTTTTATGTATAAAAACCATGCACTGAAATTTGCATGGTAGTAGAACATTTTTTTGAGTTTTTTAGTTAACAATAATAAGAACTAAATTAAATTCTTTTTTTGAGAATTTGATCCTGGTTCAGGATGAACGCTGGCGGTGTGCCTTAAGCATGCAAGTCGAGCGGAGTAGCAATACTTAGCGGCAGACGGGTGAGTAACGCGTGGGAATCTACCTCAAAATGGGGAATAGCCCGCCGAAAGGCGGAGTAATACCGCATGTGATCGCAAGATTAAAGTCGTAAGACGTTTTGAGAGGAGCCTACGTCCTATCAGGTAGTTGGTGAGGTAATGGCTTACCAAGCCTATGACGGGTAGCCGGTGTGAGAGCATGACCGGCCACAAGGTCACTGAGACACGGGGCCTACACCTACGGGTGGCAGCAACCGGGAATCTTGCGCAATGGGCGAAAGCCTGACGCAGCGACACCGCGTGTGGGATTAAGTTCTTCGGAATGTAAACCACTGTGGCGAGGGAAGAACTCTTGACTGTACCTCGCTAGAAAGCACCTGCTAACTACGTGCCAGAAGCCTCGGTAATACGTAGGGTGCAA
>CAYOQI010000005.1:0-96449 GCA_964406075.1 uncultured Pseudomonadales bacterium | reverse complement strand
TTTGAAGTGTTCCTTGTTGGACAATCACGGTCGCAATTGGACCTGATTTTGGATCTTTGATCGCTTCAATGACTACCGCCTGCACAGGTGCTGCTGGATCGGCTTGAAGTTCTTCTACTTCCGCGAGTAATAAAATGGTTTCCAAAAGTTTATCAACACCTTCGCCAGTCTTGGCACTGAGCGGAACAAATTCAATCTCGCCCCCGTATCCTTGAACAAACATTTCATGTTCTGCCAATTGGCCTTTGACCATATCTGGATAGACACCGGGAAGATCAATTTTGTTAATGGCGACAATACATGGAACTTTGGCAGCTTGAATGTGCTTGATGGATTCAATTGTTTGAGGTTTGACTCCATCATTGGCAGCTACAACTAATACGACAATATCAGTTAAATGTGCACCTCGAGATCGCATCTTCGAAAAAGCTGCGTGACCAGGAGTATCGATAAAGGTAATTTTTTTACCTTGATGCTCAGCCTGGTAAGCACCAATATGTTGAGTAATTCCTCCAGCTTCACCTGCAGCAACTTTGGCCTTACGAATGTAATCCAATAAAGAAGTCTTGCCATGATCAACATGACCAAGAATGGTAACAACTGGTGGTCGAGATTGTACTGCCATAAATAAAATGCGTTCCCAAATTAAAATTAAAAACTCTTAAGCAGCGATCTGCTCGTCTCTTTTTTCTTCTCGTTCAATTAAAGTTTTTTCGTATTCTTCTACTTTCTTTAATAAAAGCGCTTTTTGATCTTCAGGAATTTGTTCAAATGTTGTCCAACGCTCTTTACGATATCGTAAGTCTTCCAAAGTTGTCAGTCGGTTTTCGACTAAAACTGTACGAATTTCAGGTGTTAATCCTTCGATATGTTGATCAATTTCGTATTCTTCTTCTCCAGTCACATCCATAGAAGTTTCACCTGCTTTGGATCTGATAGAAATTTTATACCCTGTAAGCTTGGCTGCTAATCGAACGTTTTGTCCTCCACGACCGATGGCTAATGATAGCTGATCATCAGGGGCGGTCACAATTGCCGTCATTTCTTCAGGATTGGCCTCAATATTCAAATTCTCAGCAGGAGCTAAAGCGGCTGCTAAGTATTGAGTAATACTGTCACTATAGGGAATAATATCAACTTTTTCATTATTGAGTTCTCGAATGACCTCTTGAACACGCACACCTTTTTGTCCAACACATGCTCCAACTGGATCTACTCCAGATTGATCAGTGAACACTGCAATCTTCGTACGGACACCAGCTTCCCGAGCAACTGCTTTGATTTTTACCACTTCTGAAGCTACTTCAGGAACTTCTCGTTCAAAAAGTTTGGCAACCAATTGTTTGTGACTACGAGAAACAACGATGGCTTTCCCTCGCATTGTTTCGCGAATATCAGCAATATAAACAGTGATTCTAGTATTCATGCGATAGAACTCTCCCCGCATCTGCTCTTCAGGAGGCATGATCCCTTGACCACGTCCAATATCGATAATGACATTTTTGCCATCCATTCGAAGCACCATTCCAGACACAATCTCCCCTACTCGATCAGCATAATCATGAATGATTGAAGCTTTTTCTGCTTCACGAATTTTTTGCAAAATGACTTGTTTGGCTGTTTGAGCGGCGATACGTCCGAAACCTGGAGGAGTAACGTCCACATCTTTTCCACCTTTTTCTTCAAACACTTTCGACTCACCACTGCTTGGATCAACCTTTGCTTTATACACCGGTCCTAATTCATTACCTTCTTCATCTCGTTCGGTAATGATGCCTTTTTCTTTTTTATAGGCAGCAACAAGCGCTTCCTCTATCGAATAGAGAATTGCTTCTACTTCAATTTTTCGTTCTTTGGCGATTTGGGCGATAGCAGCTGCAAATTCAGTGCGTGCCATATTACTTTGTGCCATAAAAAATTTCCTTTCCTTGATGTCATCCTGAAAGGTCGAATCGGATTCTAACTTTTAGTTAGAAAGCGATCCGAATATTCAGGACCTATCCACTTCTCCTTCTCCAGTAGAAATGGATTGAACATTCATTTTTCTGTATTTAACTTTTATTAAACGAGTAGTTATATTGTTATTTAACAAAAAAGATGGGTTCCCCCACCTCTTCTCATCTTAACTGCTTGAGCTAATTGTATCTTGATTTGCGGAAAATGCAATTCCTGAAGGCGTTCTAAGAATTTTCAAACTCTTTCAATAACTGCTTCTGTTTGTTCGTTATTTTTTCTGGAATCGCTACTTTCAGCCGAATGTATAAATCACCTTTTCCACGTTGTTGGAGATGCTGAACGCCTTCATTTTTGATTCGAACCAAAGTATTTGGTTGGGTGCCTGGCCGAATCTTTAATTTGATCGACTTTTCCACAGTGGGAACTTCGATCTCCCCACCAAGTATTGCTGTCACAAATGAGAGGTTATGATCCACATACAAGTCGTATCCATCGCGAGAAAACTTCTCGTGTGGTCGAACATCTAAAGTAATATCAAAGTCTGAAAACTGAATTCGTGTTCCATCACTAGCACCAGGTGGAATCTTAATCTTTTTCTGTTTGCCACCAATACTGACTGTTTTCTCAGCACCTTGAACTGCATCCATAAAATCGATAGTAAAGCTGTACCGAGGTTTTCGAGGTTGTGAAGAAAATCCCCCACCAAAAAATTGTTCGAAAATATCAAATGGATCACCAAATGGTGAATCTCCACCCATACCACTAAATGGATTGCCACCTGAACTTGAGTAACTCCAGGTAAACGGTCCAGACTGTTGACCACCTCTAAATGGATTACCACCCATGCCACCTGCGGGATCAAAGGCTGCATGACCAAACTGGTCGTAGGCCTGTTTCTTTTGTTTGTCGGAAAGCACTTGATAGGCTTCGTTAATTTCTTTAAATTTTTCCTCCGCTGATTTCTTTTCTTCACCGGTATGACGATCTGGATGCCACTTCAAAGCCATTTTTCGGTACGCGGACTTGAGCTCTGCATCAGAAGCTGTCTTTGCTACACCGAGTACTTCGTAAAAATCACGTTTTGTTGCCATAAAGTTAACTATTCTATTGAATTATTTCTATTTGGAATTAATTGATGACCGTTGATCCGGCATTCTGCTCCTGCACTTTAGATACTTGGATAAGGTACTCGCTTAACTCTTTACCGGCATGTTTCAAGATGATCTTGTACGCACCAATTTCTTCTATGGGAAAACCTTCCAAATTAATGATCAGATCAGCCTTACCATTTTTCCCAAAAACAAAATCAATGGTATTTTCAGAAAGTTGTTTACCACTTGGTTTTTCAACCACAAAAGAAACTGCATCTTTTTTATCGACTTCTCCAACCAGTGTTATAAACAACGTCATTCTGGGATGAGTCGAAGGAAGATTTTGAACAAAGATTCGATCAAAAAGTCCGATTAAGGATTTCTTGCCATCTTTTGCTTCTATCACCTGATCGGCAACAGCAAGCACTTGAAGTCTCACTTCATCTTTTTTTGCCATACTGTCCTTTTTTGAAGAGGGGACGCTGGTGCGTCCCCAAATCAATCTTTTAATTCAATTTTTTATTCCTTAACCACTTCGCCTTCTTCTGCATCTTTTTTGTCATCCTTTGGAGTGACATCTTCAGCTTTTGCTTCACCTTCAGGGTTTGCTCCGGGAGCTCCAGGAGCTGGAGGTGTTTGTTGAGCTTTCATCATTTCTTCACCGATTTTTTGAGCAGATGTCAAAGTTTCCTCAGAAGCTTTATCAAGCTCTTCTTTGGTCACATCTTCTTTCTCGGTAAGTTTTTTCAAAGCATCAACATTTGTCTTCACCTTTTCTACAGTTTCTTTGTCGACTTTATCTCCATACTCTTTCAGTTGCTTTTCCAGCTCAAAGATTACCTGCGATGCTTTATTTTTCGCTTCAACCAGTTCTTTTTTCTTTTTATCGGCCTCGGCATACTGCTCTGCTTCATTCTTCATTCTCTCTACTTCTTCTTTTGATAAGTTGGTAGAGTTTTGAATGGTGATCTTTTGCTCTTTCCCACTGGTTTTATCTTTAGCCGTCACTTTCAAAATTCCATTGGAATCGATATCAAACGTGACCTCCACTTGTGGCATGCCTCGTGGAGCTGGTGGGATACCGTCCAAGATGAATCGACCAAGCGATTTATTGTCTGCAGCCATTTCTCGCTCACCTTGCAAGACATTGATTTCAACCTGAGTTTGGTTATCTGCAGCCGTAGAAAAGACTTGAGACTTACTGGTTGGAACAGTGGTATTTCGTTCAATCAGTGGGGTACGCACTCCACCCAAAGTTTCGAGTCCTAAGGTCAGAGGTGATACGTCCAACAAGACGACGTCTTTGACATCTCCACCGATGACTCCAGCTTGGACAGCAGCTCCAACGGCTACTACTTCATCAGGATTCACGCCTTTGTGTGGTTCTTTTCCGAAGAATTTTTTGACTGTTTCTTGAATCTTCGGCATGCGGGTCATTCCACCGACCAATACGACTTCATTCACTTCACTAGCTTTAACGCCAGCATCAGCAAGGGCTTTCTCTAATGGAGCAAGTGTTCGTTGAACCAATCCATCCACTAACTCTTCCAACTTCGATCGAGTCAATGTCATTGTCAGATGCAATGGACCATCACTTCCTTGAGTGATAAATGGTTGATTGATCTCAGTTTGAGGAGCGGAAGAAAGCTCAATTTTGGCTTTTTCTGCTGCATCTTTGATACGTTGCAAAGCCTGAGGATCTTTGGCCAGATCGACATTGGTATTTTCTTTTTTAAACTCTGACAAAATCCAATCGATGATGGCATTATCAAAATCATCTCCACCTAAAAAGGTGTCACCATTGGTGGCCTTGACTTCAAATACCCCATCTCCGATTTCAAGAATTGAGATATCAAATGTTCCTCCACCTAAGTCATACACTGCGATGAGTTGATTACTCTTTTTATCCAAACCATACGCTAAAGCAGCGGCTGTTGGTTCATTGACTATGCGTTCTACAGTCAATCCTGCAATTTCTCCAGCTTGTTTGGTTGCTTGTCGCTGAGAATCGTCAAAGTAAGCAGGAACAGTAATAACTGCTCGAGTAACACTTCCACCCAAGAAACTTTCAGCATCAGCTTTGGCTTTAGATAAAATCTTGGCACTAATTTCCTGAGGAGTGTATTGCTTGCCGTCGATGACGACCACTGCCATACCATCTTTTCCAGAGGCGATTTCATACGCAACGTGTTTGACCGCAGCTTGAACAGCTGGATCATCGTACTTGCGTCCCATGAAACGCTTCACGGAATTGACTGTACGCTTCGGATTGAGCACCATTTGTCGCTTCGCTGGTTCTCCAACGACTACTTCTGCGCCTTTAAAACCGACAATTGAAGGGAATGTATTTTTTCCTTCAGCTGTTGGAATAATTGTGGCTTTTCCACCCTGCATGACTGCAACCGCAGAGTTGGTGGTACCTAAATCGATACCGATTATTTTGCCTGTATTTTGTGTATCTGCCATATTTCTCCTTTTTTAATTCAAGCAGTTTTTCACTGTCTAAGTATTTTTTATAACCTATAAAAATTATTTCCCTTTTCCGACCACGACCTTTGCGTGTCGAATAACGGTTCCGTGTAATCGATAGCCTTTTTGTTTGACTTCAATTACTGCATTTTCTTTTCCGTCCGCTGTATCAACAGCATCCATTGTTTTTTCATCAAACTCTTGACCAGTATTTATCTTAATTTCGTCCAATCCTCTCTCTTCAAGCACCTGGTGAAATCGTTGAATCACCATCTCCAAACCTTTATCTTTGATATGTTGAGTTGCAGTATGCAAAAAATCGATGGGTTCAAGTAAAGCCCCCATAAGATCTCTATTTGCCAACTGAATGAATTGGATGCGTTCAGTTTGAGAACGCTGTTCAAGATTTCGGTAATCTGCCAGAGCTCGTCGATACTTCTCTTCGGATTCTTTCGACTGCTGTTCTAACTCTTCAATTTTTTCTTGTAGTTCATCACTGTCTTGATCGTCATCATCTTCAAGCTCTTCAAAGTGAGTCTCATTTTTGTTGTTTTCTTTTTGATCCTCATCTTGATTTTCAATAGGATCAATTTGTGTTTTTGCAAACATAGTATTCCTCCTCATGTATTATTCGGACTTCACCATATCTTGGATGAGAACTCGAAAGTATCTCAACATCGGAACCACATATTGATAATCAAACCGATGGCAACCCAGTACACCGAGTTGGTAGAGATTATCATCAAGCGTAAAATCGATGTAGAGCATGCTGACTGGAGCCAGATATTTATTTCCTAAATCTGCTCCGAACACTAATTTGACTGGATTGTCGTCTATGGTGGAAACCACAATCTCGTGCATCAGTGGAAATTCTTCAATCAATGTTAAAACATGTCGCATCGTTTCAATGTCATAAAACTCTGGCATGCTGAGCAAATGAGAATAGCCTGCTGAGATAATAAATTTATCTCCTGCATCAATCGCTATTCCGACTGCATCACATTTATCAGCCAAAATTTTAGTCGCTTCACGCAATAAATCATCTTTATCATTTCGTTCACTCCAGATACGCTCCTTAAGTGAAACTTCATCTGCCACAGACAAATCTTTTTCTTTCATCAGCTCGCGAATGTACAGTTTCAATGCTGCCGCTGTCGGCTGTCTCCCTGCTGATGAGTGTGGTTTCATCAAATAGCCCAACTTTGTCAGCTGAACCATATCATTACGAATAGTCGCAGGAGACACTCCTAGGTTAAATTTGCGATCAAGCGCTTCACTACCCACAGGCTCCGCCGTGCTGATAAATTCTTCAACAATGGCACGCAAGATTTGGACTTGTCTGGCAGTAAGATCAACCATAATTCTTCTCCTTCATTACCTACAAAAGGGTGAATCAAGGAAACGTTAGCAATCGTAACTTGTTTTTGCTAATGTGTCAATATTCCTAAATAGATTGGTATTTTTTTTACTTGAGCTGACCTCATAATTCTTCTATGCTGGATGTATGCGAAAAAAAAGATCAAACATTCATTTTAAAAAATATCTTCAACTTTTTGGGTTGGGAATCTTATTTATTTCTGTCATGGCTGGAGTTTCCCAGATTAAAGTCGTCCGTGAGTTTTTCTCAAGTGCAAGTGGTCAAAAAGCAAATTTAGTGATTGATTTTCAGGCTGAACAAGGCCCTTTGAGTCGCCCATGGCAGTATCTCGCGCAAGGTGGAGAAGATCATGCCTGGGATATGCAACCAATTGTTCCCAAAGTAAAAGCACTTGAACCAAAATATATACGAATTGATCACATATATGATTTTTATGATGTGGTAAGTCGTGATGGAAATGGTCAGCTTCAATTTAATTTTTCTAAACTCGATCCTCTTCTCGACAGTATCCTAGCTACCGGAGCAAAACCTTTTATTGCTCTCTCATACATGCCTCCAGCTATCGCTAAAACCGACATCATTAGTGAGCCGAATAACTGGGCCGATTGGCAACTGACTGTCCAACGGACTGTCGAGCATATCAGTGGAAAACGTGGGATATCTGACGTTTACTATGAAGTTTGGAATGAACCTGATCTCTTTGGTGGCTGGCACTACAGTGGCCAAAAAAATTATCTGACTATGTATACCCATTCTTCCCGTGGTGCGACTCAAGCTCGAAACGTGAAACCGTTTAAGCTGGGTGGACCAGGAACAACAGGATTGTATAAAAACTGGTTTACGGCTTTAACAGAACACACCCAAAAGAATAATTTACGATACGATTTTTTCTCATGGCATCGGTACAACTTGAAAGTCGAAGCCTTTCAGGAAGATGTCCAAGATATTCGAACTTGGCAAATTCCATATCCCAATACCAGTGATTTAGAACTGATCATCACCGAGTGGGGGCACGATTCGGAAAATCACGCGGGCTATGACACCCAGTTTGGTGCTGCTCATACGGTCGCATCATCAATTGAAATGGTGGGGAGAGTAGAAAAAGCTTTTGTGTTTGAGGTCGAAGATGGAAAAGATCCTCAGGGAAATGCCAGATGGGGACGCTGGGGACTTCTCACACATCAAAGTTTTGGAGCAGAAACTAAACCTCGCTACCAAGCTTTGAGATTACTCAATCAACTTGGACCAACCCGAGTATCGGTGGTGGGCAATGGAAGTTGGGTAAAAGCATTAGCTACTAAAAATGAAAAAAACGAACTTCAAGTAATTATTGTTAATTATGATACTTCAGGGAGAAATGTGGAGGCAGTTCCACTCGCTTTCCGCAACTTCCCAGATGGGGAGTACACACTTCAACAACAATTTTTAGGTGGAAGACAACAAACCGCCACACTGACCAGTAGCGGTAATATGATGAGAGGGACAGTCACTTTACCTGCAAACTCAGTCGCCCTGCTCGAACTAACATCAACCACCGGCGAAATTCCGAGTCTTCCTCCACCATCTCCGTTGCCGACACCTGTTCCAACTCCAACAGAGCCTGAAACCGGTTTTGGAAGGTTGCTCAATTAAAATAATAAACACTATGCAGAAAGAAGATGTTTTGCCATTTTTGAAAAAAAATATTCATGCCGTCATTTCTACCTGTGGGACAAATGGACAACCCGAAGCAGCTCTAATTGGATTTGGAGAAACTGATAATTTTGAACTCATCTTCGGAACCTACACTACTTCTCGAAAATATAAAAATTTAAAAGAAAATAATAAAGTCGCTTTTGTGATTGGCTGGGACGAAGACTTTATCACTGTGCAGTATGAAGGAGTTGCTAAAGAAGTTTTCGGACAAGAACAAGAAAAATATGTTTCGTTGTATCATAAAAAAGTCCCCGGAGCGATTAAATTTAAATCTCTACCCCATCAAAGTTATTGGAAAGTAGAACCTTTGTGGATACGTTACTCCGACTTAAGTGATGAGAAAAACGAAAAAATTGTGGAGTTCACTTTTTAACTTCTTTTGCTACTTTATCAACAAACTCTTTTATCTCTTTTTTAAATCTTGCAGTTGAAAATTGTTTGGCATGTTCATGAATTTTTTCTCGATCCCATTTCTTTTCATCACATTTTTTAAGTGCTTCTGATAATGCTTCCACAGTTAATTCTGAGATAAACAATCCGGTTTTCCCATCAACGATTGTCTCTTTTGGCCCTCCAGAATGATGAGCAATCACGGGAACCCCATAGCCCATGGCTTCGACCGGCACAATTCCAAAATCTTCATCTTCTACTGGATAAAGTAAGGCTTTCGCACCCGCATAAAGTTCGTGTAGTTCTTCATCTGTCACAGCTTCCAAAAAATGAACAGTTGGCCCAGCTATTTCTTTCAACTTTTCTAACATTTTCCCAGTTCCTACCACTTTGAGTGGCAGAGATAACTGTGTACAAACTTGAATCGCAAGCTCTGGATGTTTACTAAAAGCCAGCCGATTAACATATAAATAATAATTCCTATCACTTTCATTTGGTAAAGTGGATGGCACATAGACTGGAGGATAAATAACAGTCGAATCACGCTGATAAAATTTCTCGATTCTTTTTTTCACTTCTTCAGAATTGGCAATAAAGTGATCAACACGTTGAGCAGCTAAATAATCTTTTGGTCGAATTGTTGCATTAATCCACTCACCTACCCAACGGGTAAGAACATTCTTCTGCCAGTCAGTCATAGTTGAGTATCCATACAAAGATCGTGGTGGGGTATGGCAGTAACAAATATGTGGAGTCCAGGACTTGGTCAGAACTGCTTTCGCGAAATACATATTTGATGAACTTATGACAACGTCATACTCGCTCAAATCAAATTGTTCAAAAAACATATTGGCAAATAATCTCAATGGTGAGTAGAGTTTTTTATAGCCAGGAATTTTCGTCATCCAACTCTCATGAATATCCCAATTTTGAAATTTCTGCCAGTGAGGTCCTAAGCTTTTTGAATCCACAAATGCGGTATACAGTGGCGCTTCTGGGTACAACTCATGCAAAGCTTCTAATACTCTTTCAGCACCGCCGTATTCTCGAAGATAGTCATGTACTAAAGCCACTCGTAAGATTGGATTCTTGTTCATAATAATTACTTAAAAAGTACTTCCTGTAAGCTCAACACTGTATTTTTTATTAAATCATCATGACTTGTAATAGCTACATTTCGAGTGCTTCCACTATCTGGTTCACCATGTGATCCTAAGGCTGGAAGTGGAATAACAAACACTGAGTTCATATCCCAAATCTGCTCAGAATTATGTCCATCCAATGAAAAAGTTATTTCTAACCCCACTCTATCACTTACTATCATGACATCATCAATGTTGGTTACGGTGTCATGTTGACCTGGAATACTTGCCAAAGTTTTTGCTTGTTCGTCGATTTTATAAGTAACCGACACATCTTCACCATCTATTCGAACTGTGTATTCTAGTTGAGGAACTTTAGAAGTAAATTGTTTTTTCTCCCATGTTTCATTTAAATTTTCTAACCGTGCAGAGGTTTCTGGACTAACCATCTCAGAAGAAAAAGGTTGAATTAAAGATGAATCTCCTGTTTCTTGACGCAGGATCACTTCTAGCTCTGGCTGGAATTGAGTAAATGTATCAAGAATATTGTCATCCAACTCTTCTGTCTGATAACAACTAAATTCCACACTCTGAACATTTGGCAAAATATTTATAAATTCCTCAAACGTCGTGATTATGAGATCTTGATCAGTTTCACCACCTAAATAAGCTACAGAATCAGAGATTTCTCTTCCTTCCTGACTCCACTTCACATCAATAAATCGATCAAAATCAATTAGAAAACCTTCGTCACTAGATGCTTCTTCGTCCGGCAACTGCACCATAAAACGAAACTGAAAATTCATACTTGAAGGAAATTCCCAATCACTCTGAGATTCTTTATTTAAATAGATGAACAATGTTTCCGTGTTTCCTGAATTAAAGTCAGTAATTGCTTTATTTATTTCAAAAAATACTTCCGCATACATTAACTCAAAATCTACAAATGGTTCTTCTTCTGGTTTGGGCAACGATCGTTCTGGAGAATTATGAGGTAATCTATTTATTCCTGGAAAATGTGTAATTGCAGCCGCCGCTGTTCTTTTTAAAAAATCTCTTCTCGATAAATTATTTTCCGACATATTAATTGTATTCAGACCATTATTTTAAAATTAAAACAGCGCATCCTGCAAACCATTTTCAAAATCATCTTTCGGTAATAATTTTTGTAAACTCTTGAAACCGAGAGAATAAAATAGTTCAACCGCTTGGGATTTATCATATCCAGCGACACGACAGTCCTCTAATTTCAATTGAATTGGAACGTTCTGATCAATCGTGGCTAATTGTTTACTCATGACGGAACTCTCATATCCTTCGCTTAATTTTTTTAAGACATTTGGCTTTAATATTAACTTGTCAGAAACTCGAGGAGTTTGATCTTTAATTTCTTGATATAAATTTTCAACTGAATCAAAAACCGTCAGTAGATGACATGCTGTTTTGTCTCCAATTCCTGGTACACCAGGAATATTATCCGACGCATCTCCAGCCAAGGCTTTGTAATCAATAATTTGATCTGGTCGAATTCCCATTCTGTCTTTTACTTCACTCGGTCCAAACTCACGAGGCGGATTTTTTCCCTGAGCCGGCATGAGGACATGGATATCATCAGTAACGAGCTGAAATGCATCCCTATCTCCGGTCAGTATCACTACTTTGTTAGGATCTCCGCCAGCATCATTCATGACGCTTGCTTGTCTCGCCAGCGTTCCAATCACGTCATCTGCTTCATATCCTTCTACGGAGAAATCAGGAATATTCAGCGACTTCACCACTTGTTTAACGATCTCTATTTGAGGTTGCAGATCATCGGGCATTTCTTTTCGCTGAGCTTTATACCCAGCAAATTGGGTATGCCGAAAGGTAGGTTTTGGTAAATCAAAAGCCACTGCAATATATTCAGGAGATAAGTCTTCAATCGAGGTTAATAAAATTCGGGTAAATCCATAAACTGCGTTTACTAGTTTTCCTTCTGGAGTAGTAAGTGGAGGAAATGCAAAATATGCACGATAAATAAGCGCGTGGGCATCGATAAGAACGAGTGAGGATTCAGACATGAGAGCTATTGTAGCAGGAGAGGTACAACTTAACACAGAATAATCAATTACTGTTCGAAATCTTTGTTAGCGATAGAATTAAAAGACTGAAAAACATTTGAGGACATTTTTTTACTACTCATTATTCCAATTACTTTCACAGTTTCCGCTGACAAAGATTCTTCAACTGTCGAAGTGGACGCTGGAATCGTTCAGAATGACAACCTCGAAAACGCTATGCAGAATGTTCGGCATTTAAAATTGCTGTTATTTTTTCTCTTTGCTCATTTGATACAGAAAGAATGATTTTATCCATTGTTTCAACCAACAACTTGTTAAGTTCTATTGTCAACACATCATCTTGTCTGGAGATATTCGATCGTTTAAAAAAATCCAATATGTGCTCTTCTTTTAAATTTTCATTTTCCAAAAGATGAACAAATTCTTCATTCTGTTCTGGAGTAAGTGACACTACAACACTATTTCCTATTCTTTGAAGAATTTTCGATTGCAATTCTCTTTCAAATTTTTCTAATTTATCACTAGAATAACCCAAATACTCAAGTGTTTGATGAAGTTTTTGATAAGTGAGTGTCATATTATTTATTCTGAATCTCGTTCGCGGTTGTCTTCTAAATTGGTCAATAATGCTCTTAAACTCGTTGGCTGATTACTTATTTCAGAGTCATCTTGTATTCTTGCCATCGCTATTTCCACTACCTCATCCTTGGGAATTGAATATTCCACCCCAGCATCTTGCTTAGACCGTTGATCATTTATTTTATGAATAGCATCATTAATTCGCTTATGAATTGCTACTGTACTAATTCCACTCGTCAATAAAACCATATAGCCCACAATCATACCCATCCCTGTAGCTAAAGCTTTTTCAAGTGAAGCCACAACATGCGGATCTACAGCGTTTTGAACCTCATATGCGAATCCATAGACTGATGCCCCCGTTAACAAAGTTGACAACGATGTGACTAGCGCTCCAATATCTTTCTTTTTTCTTAATTCATCAATTAAATTTTTTAAAGCATCAACATTCTCGGGCAAATCATCAGGCAAAAAATCTGTTGGATCTTCTGGAAGTCTTTTTCCTTTCTTTTCTTTACCTTTTGGCTTTAATGGTTCTGGTGTTTCTATCATTAGGAGTATTTTACACTATAGACAATGAATTACCGTTATCCTCTGTAAATACTTACTTTTTTTTCTGATCAGATCGTACTAAGAAACTCGTATGTTTTTCTAATTCATTGAGTAATTTTTCCATTCGATCAAACCGTTCTTGTGTCCGATTCCAATGGTGTTCATCGTGAATACGATTTAAGGAAATACTAAAAAGGGCAATAGACACTCCAAACATCAATGAACCACATAGCTGAAGAATCATTCCCAGCATTCTGCCAGGTATAGTTACGGGAATATAATCACCATACCCAACCGTACTTATAGTACTGGTTGCCCACCATAAGGCATCAAAATGCGTTTTTATTTTCCCATTTGGCGCCTGACTTTCTACGGGAACAATAACCAGCACAATCAGCAGTGTGACAATAACAAGTATGGCTAAAAGTTTTCGAAAACGTCGCCGGTGAAGGATATGAGTAAGCGTTCTAGACATCTGTCTAGAATAGCAAACTTATTTGAAGAGCTGAACTAGTAAAGCACTCGATTATTTTCGAGCTTTATCCATCTGCATGATTTCTTTGAAATCATCAGTATCAATAGTTTCAACTTCAAGTAGCCGTTCTGAAATTCGATCAAGTGCTGCTCGATGTTTTTTCAAGAGTAGTTGTACTCGTTTGACTTCTTTATCGATAATCGCAGAAACAGCATCATCAACTTGTTGTTTCATTCGATCAGAGATGACGTATGGTTCGTAAATTGCTCTTCCATAGCGTGTATCGTATTCGGGATTAAAATTAATTGGTCCGAGCACACTCATTCCAAATTCAGTTACCATCGCTCTGGCAATCCGAGTTGCCCGTTCGATATCATTACTGGCTCCACCAGTTAATTCGTTAAAAACTTCCATTTCAGCAGCACGTCCACCAAGCATGACTGCAATGGTATCTTCTAACTCAGATTTGGTTTGTTGTAATTTATCCTGTTCTGGAGGAGTGAGTGTAAAACCCAGCGCCTGGCCTCGTGAAACAATCGAAATTCGATGCACAGGATCAGCATTCGGGAGTACGTGAGATATGACAGCATGTCCTGCCTCATGATAGGCAGTCATCTTTCTTTCATCTTCATCTTTCAATCTTTTTTTGGAAGGTCCAAGTTTTACTTTTAGGGCAGCTTCTTCAATATCGCCAAAATCGATTTTTTCACGACTCTCTCGTGCAACTGCGATGGCAGCTTCATTCAACATGTTTTCTAAATCCGCCCCTGAAAATCCAACGGTTCTTTTGGCAACTCGATCCCACTTTACGTCATCAGTAAAAGGTTTTCCTTTGGCATGAATACTTAAAATAAACTTGCGCTCTTCTAAATCTGGAAGGCTCACCATCACTCGACGATCGAAACGTCCTGGTCGAACTAATGCTGGATCAAGCAAATCTCCACGATTGGTGGCAGCCATCACAATTACATTGTCGCTAACTGTGAAGCCATCCATCTCTACTAGAATTTGATTCAAAGTTTGTTCTCGCTCATCATGTCCGCCCATGCTTCCTTGACCTCGAACTCGACCAATCGCGTCAATTTCATCGATGAAAATGATTGAAGGTGCCAATTTTTTAGCAGTATCAAATAAGTCACGAACGCGTGAAGCACCTACTCCAACCAACATTTCCATAAACTCGGATCCAGCCATCGAAAGAAACTGAACATTGGCTTCCCCAGCTACAGCTCGGGCTAACAAAGTTTTTCCGGTTCCTGATGGACCAACTAATAACACACCTTTAGGAGTACGAGCACCTAGTTTTGTATATTTTTTCGGATTCTTTAAGAAGTCTACAATTTCTTCCAACTCTTGCTTGGCTTCTTTCATTCCACCAACATCAGCAAACTTTACATCCTGTTTTCCTTTTACAAAAATCTTGGCTTTACTTCTTCCAATTCCGAGAATTCCATCCTGTGCTCCCCGAGCTTGACGGAAAATGAATAAGAAAAAGATTACCATCAGAACTAATGGAAGAATGTTAATCACTAAATCCCAGAAAAGCTGAGAAACTGATTGATCTTTTACTTCCACTCGGACACTCGCTAAATCAATATTGGCTGAATCAAAAATAGAGAAAAGCTCTTGGCCTGGTTCTTTACGAGATTCTTTTTGTGAAGCATCACGATACTTTACTTGTAATTCTTCGCCCATGATTTCAACCACTTCTACTTTTCCTTCTCGCACATCACTCACTACCTGAGACAAAGGAATTTTGTCGGCTGGATTTCCCATTGTTAAAGATAAGACAAATGGCAAAAATAATAATCCTACGATCACCCAAATGATGACTCGGCGAGGATTAAGATGAAAGTTCATCTCCATTTTTTTAATTTTCAAAGGAGATTTAGATTGATTCGAGGAGGACTGTGACATAGGTGAAACCTTTAAACAAAGTTCGTGTAATGTACGTGTAACGTGATGAATAACAAAAATTCGAAACTTGACGTTCCGTTGGGAAATTATAACAGAGATTATTGAAGGGAGAAGTTCAGTTTTCGAGCTTTAGCGAACTACTGATCCATCAGCTACAGGACGAAAAGGTGATAACAAAACTGGAGTATCATCATCCGCCATCATGATCATTCCTTCACTCATGGCAGGACCCATTTTTCTGGGAGCTAAATTTACTAAAAAAAGACTTTGCTTTCCTTGAAGTTCTTCAGGTGTAAAAAATGCTTTGACGCCTGAAAAAATAGTCTTTTTTCCAATTTCTGAACCAAAATCTACTTCAAGTTGAATAAGCTTCTCACTCCACTCAGGAAGAGTAGCTGAAACAATTGTTCCAACTCGAATGTCTAATTTCTCTAAATCAGGGAAAGTAATGATTGGTTTCATAGTAAAGAAACTTGAATTGTTATTTTATAACAAAATAATGAAGCCTAAATTCAAAGGTTTGGGATAACTATATTACAGCTCTTCCAGTTTTAAAGGTGCTTTTTGGTCACTTTGCTGAATGAGGTCAAGATATCTCTCGGTGGTTGTCACTCTCTTGTGTCCAACTAATCGGCTTACGTAGGTTAAAGGCGTACCAGCTTTCAGCTGTTCAACGATAAATGTGTGACGTAAATCATTCACTTTGGCATCTTTAATACCTGCAACTCTAAAGTAGCGATCAATTGAAGCTCGAATATTTCGAACAAGAAAAGGACGACAAGTTTTAGTCAGAAACACAATTTGTTCTACAACGTCTTTTGGTCGAATTTTCAAGTATTCTTGAACTGCACGTTTGGCTGCTTGATTGAGAGGAATGGTACGCTCTAGATTCGAAGTAGGATCAGAAACTCGAATCTTATCTTTTTCTAAATCAACATCACTTACTTTCAAACCTGCTAATTCACTGATTCGCATTCCGGTTTGAAGAAGAAGTTCTACAATTGCAGCAATACGCATGTCATGTTTGCAGGCATCGCGTAAGGCTCGATACTCAAGACGACCAAGGATTCTTGGTTCAGCTTGATCATACTTCGGGTGAATAACTGCTTCTGCAGGATTATGTTGAACTAAATTTCGAACTTTTAAGAATCGGAAAAAGGTTTTGATTGAATTAATTTTTCGTGAAACTGACTTTGGGGTATATCTCAGTTTCTTTAAAGACTGCTTAAATTCATCAATATGATCAGTTGTGACATCAGTTACAGTTAAAATCATCAAGGAGTCTTTATCTTTTTCATGAAGAAAATGAAGTAACTGCTCGATATCTTTTCCATAGGCCAAGACTGTGGCATGAGCACGTCCTTCTTCTCGAAGGTGATGAATAAAATCATTGTGAAGTTCTGGGAATTTCATAAAGTAAGGTTTGCTTTTACTTGCTCATGATATGCTACTCATGAACTCAACCAAGCAAGTGCATCAATTTAAAATATAGTACATGTATATAAAAACACGGCTTTTATCCGTGCTCAACGTCTTATAGTATCATAAAAATGGACAAATGACAATACAAAAGACCTCGTGGTTTGCCCGCCCAGCCGTAGTTGCGCTTCTACTTTGTACAGTAGGGTTTGTGACGTTTTCTCTCCTCTGGCGTATTGTTCGAATACTCAGCCAAGATCCACCAACAAATATCTATAGAGAACGTACTGAAAAATTAGAAAACGAAGTAAATGAGCTTAAAGTTGAACTTGATAATCAAAATGATCCTTTTTATCAAGAAACGATCATTCGTGATCAGCTCAATTTGCAAAAACCAGACGAAGTTATTCTCCAGCTTCCAAATGCTTCGATTCCACCAAAAAATAATTAAATTTATATAAAAAACGACATTTCGTGAAAGTACCAGAGGTGGGACTCGAACCCACGACCTCAGCGTTATGAATGCTGTGCTCTAACCAGCTGAGCTACCCTGGCTAATAAAAAATTCGAAATCCTAAATTCGAAATCTCAACGCTTGAGAAAATTCCGTACTTTGAACTTCGAATTTAATAAATGTTGCGGGGCAAGGAATCGAACCTTGTCTGTAAGATTATGAGCCTCACGTGCAACCGTACACTACCCCGCGCGACAATCCAAGTATTGTAACCAGGCGGGGATCACTTGTCAAAGGACAACCTCCTTACAAAATTAGGCTAAGTTATTTTAATATCGACTTGCTTCATCTTCTCTATTCTTAGAGCCCATTCTTGAGGCGAAAGAGAACTCAGATCAATTTTAATAAAAGGTTGTACCACTTCAGCATTTTTTTTCATTGCATCCCAGCTACTTTGAGGTTCATTTGGATAACGAATAGCTAAATCGTCTAATCTTTTCTTTATCCCAATAATACCTTCTGGGGACACCCAATCATCAGCATACTCAACAATTCGAGCTTCCCACGAGTGTTCTTTATCTGGTAAATCTACGACAGCTTTCACAAAAACCAGTAGTTCACGAATTTTTTTATCAACTGAAATCTCTTCCATCATTTTTTGTGTGACTGTAAATGTGTCACTTCCATATTTTTGAATTATTTCATCTTGAGCATTTTCCCAATACTCTAATTTATCTTGTAACTCCCCCCAAAAAGGACGTTTAAATTTAACAATATTCCCTAAATCGTGAGTTAAACAACCTTGGATAATAAGACCTCGGTCAATTTGAGGTCCTTGCCAGTTCTCACAAATAACATCTGCAACAGCTGTAACTTCAAACATATGGCGTTGAAGATTGGGAGGAATATCAAAATGGGAATAAATTTCGGAAATTGTCATTACTGTGCCACTTGATTTAAAGTATTGGTCAATAAATCATATTGGAAAAGTTCTGCCGTACCCAAATTATTGTTATTTAATTCTTGCAATTGAGTTGCAGTGTAACCACTTAAATAAATACCTTCAGTAAACATGCTTCGCTCACTTGCTCTCCAACCATCCAGATCTTTTCCAAATAAAATTTCTTTATCATCAGTTATGACTTCTTTATTTAAAGAAAAGGGATCAAGCAAATAAATATTTTTCAAATCTACTGAAATATATCCATTAAAATTTTCTTTCGCTAGCTCAGCTTCAGACAAGATAAGTCTTCCATTGAGCATGCCTCCAAATCGATATGGATTTTTTTCATCAAAAGCGCATCCTCTTCCATAGGAGACAATATTCTTCATCACAGCTGAACCCAAAGGCAAAGTATAAATACTCCCACCTCCACCGCAACCGTCACCTTGTCCCATCTTTAAAACAAATGCTTGTCTGTTTTTATCAAAGTGAAGTATTTCCCATCCTGAATATACAGAGATTGGAAGTGCTCGAACAACTTTATATTGTCCTCCTCGTAAACTCGAGTCATCGTAAGAGAACTCTTCCAAAAGAACAAAATCAGATGAAGCCTTTCCTCCAGACTGAGACGAACGTGTATTCAGTAAATAGAACCGATTATTCTCAAAATCAATCCAAAAATCTTTCGTTTGAGGAGTAATGAATCTAGCCATCTCTCGACCAAGCTCGGAATAGTCATTCGAAAGAGGCTCGCCATTTTCTTTCAATTGCAAATTGCTAAAATACTCTTCTTCCGAAGTAACTTCTTCTTTACTTATCAGAGTATAAATTTTCCCCTCAATCATTTTGTGAAGTTTATAACTTGGATAGTAGGAAGTGGGAGCTGGTCTGACATTGATAATTTGAGGTTCCGATCCTGATAAGGACTCATTATCAAGTCTAGTATTCAATGTTCGGGTCAGATAAAAAGTCAAGATATTTGAAGTAATAAAAAATGCGACAAATGTAAAAATTAACTGTGAAGAAAAACTTCGAGTTTTTTGTACTTTATTTTCTGGAATATCCATATCTTAAATTGTAAGCTTTTACTAGACAAAATAAAACGGCTCTCTTTCGAGAGCCGTTTCTAAATAATTTTTACTCAAAATTACATCATTCCACCCATACCGCCATCCATTCCGGCTGGGGCTGGTTTATCTTTTTCAGGAACATTCGTAATCAAACACTCAGTAGTCAAGATCATTGAAGCGACAGAAGCCGCATTTTGCAATGAAGCAATTGCCACTTTAGCCGGTTCAATCACTCCAGCTTTGACCAAATCTTCATAAGAATTTGTCATTGCATTGAATCCCCAATTGGCCTGATTCTTACTTTTAATTTGACCTAAGACCCATCCGGCATCTTCGCCTGAGTTAGATGCGAGCATTCGAATTGGCTCTTCGGCAACTGACTTGATCAAGTCGATACCAGCTTGTTCATCAGTACTATCTGAAGACAATTTATCAAGGACTCGGACAGCTCGAAGTAAAGTCACACCTCCACCGGGAATGATACCTTCATCAATGGCGGCTTTGGTTGCTTCCTTGGCATCCTTGACTCGCTCTTGAAGATCTTTCATCTCGACTTCAGTGGTTGCTCCAACTTGAATAACTGCAACTCCACCAGTTAACTTGGCTTTGCGTTCCATCAACTTTTCTTTGTCAAAGTCTGAAGTGGAGAGTGAGTACTCTTTTTCAATTTGAGCAACTCGGCTGGAAATAGCTTTTTTATTGCCTTTTCCACCGACAATTCGAGTCACATCTTTCGTACTTCGAATCGAATCAGCTCGACCGAGATCTTCGAGTTCAATTTGCTTGATATCTCGGCCAGTTTCACTGGAAACAAATGTTCCTCCAGTCAAAACAGCAATATCTTGCAACATTGATTTACGTCGATCACCAAATCCTGGAGCTTTGATAGCTAAAACGTTGAAAGTTCCACGTAATTTATTGACCACTAATGTTGTCATGGCTTCGCCATCCACATCATCAGCAATAATGACAAAGTTTTTACTCACTTTCATGAGTTTTTCCAGAATTGGCAACAAATCTTGAATTGAGGAAATCTTTTGATCAGTAACTAAGATATGAGCATCTTCAATCACGGCTTCCATGTCATCAGGATTAGTCACGAAGTATGGTGAGGAATATCCTCGATCGAACTCCATACCTTCTTTATGCTCAATAGTGATATCCATGGTTTTGCCTTCTTCGACTTCAACGACTCCATCTTTTCCAACGAGTTTAAGTGCTTCAGCAATTTTTTGTCCAACCACTGCGTTTTGAGCTGAAATAGTGGCGACTTTTTCCCAATCTGATTCTGAAACTGGTTTTGATAAGCGTCGGATTTCTTCAACAACAGCAGCCACTGCTCGATCAATTCCACGTTTCATGATCATTGGATTGACACCAGTAACGACAAACTTCATACCTTTGACACTGATTTGTTGTGCAAGAAGTGTTGCTGTGGTTGTTCCATCACCTGCAACATCATTGGTTTTAGACGCTGCTTCTTTGACAAGCTGAGCTCCCATATTTTCAAATGGATCTTCAAGGGTGATTTCTTTCGCAACTGTGACTCCATCATGAATCACTGAAGGTGATCCCCATGATTTATCGAGTGCTACGTTACGTCCCTTGGGACCTAAAGTAGTGGTCACTGCAGATGCTAATTTATTAATACCGACCAACATTTTCTGTCGTGCTTGGTCGCCAAACAAAAGTTGTTTTGCTGCCATATTTACTCCTTATTTTAATTTAATCTTTTAATTTTTTCTTCTTATAGATTTTTCAATTGTATTTAGTAGGCGTCTTTTACCCTCCCAATTAGGAAATTCATTCAACAATGCTTCAAGCTGACTTCTAGAATATTCCCCTTCTGAAACAGAAATAGTTGATTCACTCTCAATCTGTTCTATTTCAGCTCGCAATCCGTTTAAATCTTCCACAGATATTTTCGGATCTCGCTTAAGAGCTTCTATTCCTAATTGCTCTACTTTTCTTTCAATTTCTTCAGTTTTTTGCCTTAATTCTTCTTGATTCATTCATATCCTTAATTACTTTATAATCGCTAAAATATCCTCAAATTTCAAAAATTGGTACTCAATATCGCCAATTTTGAGTTCATTTCCACCCCATTTTTTGTAAATCACGGTTTGACCGACTTTGACGGGACTTTTGATCTCAGCTCCATCGTCCATCGCAGCATCACCAACAGCTAACACTTTTCCGTGCTGAGGTTTTTCACCATGTGAATCAGGGAGATAAATTCCTGAAGATGTTTGTTTTTGAGCTTCCGCCGGTTCTACGAATACGTACCCTGGCGCTGGGTTAATCTGTTTTGGGGAAAGAGATACCATACAGTTTTCTCCTATAAATATATTGATATATAAATGAAATTTTAAGAATGGACAGAAGTTTCTTAGGTAGCAGTTATATTATATAAGTGCTAAGGGGCTGTCAAGTACACAAGTGACGAAAAATTAGTTCGAGGAAGGATCATCAACATTTGTCGGTAAGGAAGCATGCGTCCCTGCGCCTACAATATGTGTATCTTCTTGAATCAAGGTCTGCTCTCGGTGTCCATTTTCAAGTAATTTTACCTCTGACAACAACACACCTTCACACAGTAATCCCTTATCTTCAAAAGATCGGTTTAGTTCTTCTTTGAGTAAATTTTCAATTCGAGTTCGATTGGCGGCAATCTCTTGAGCAGTAAAAACTGAGAAGCCGGCACTGATTCGACTACGAGCAAAAGGTCTCACTACTTTTGAAACCACATTTTCACCGAGATTTTCCCATAGTTCTGGAGCATTATGACGATCAATACGGAATAAGATTGAACCTTCCATCGATACCGTTTTTCCATCTTTGGTAGTAATGACGATTGGTTCATCACCCAATGATTCTTTATTACTGGTGAAATCAAAATTTCGTCGAATAGTGTACTCGAGTATTTGAGCATTAAAAAGTTTTGCAATTTGCCAAAAAGGAATTTTGAAGTGAAGACCTGGACCCCAGACATGAGGAAGTACTCCTCGACCACGGTCATATACACACGCAACATGTCCTGGAGGAACAGAAATAAAAAAGCCACCTACGACTTCATCTACAAGAAATGAAACAACTAATCGATCAAATTCCATAAAATAACCGGTTATGTAATGTACGTATTTTACTCTGAATTCCAGAAATACGTAAGATATGGCTTAATGGACATCTACCAGTACTTGATCTTCCTGTTTTTGAGCCAATTCTTCTTTCTTTTCTATTCTGTTCTGAATTTCTCTGAGTTTCAAGCTAATCGCTCGAATGAGAATGATTGCCAGACTAAAAAGCAGCGTTACAATCACAAAAAGTTTTTTTCCACCGGGGAGTTGAGAGAAGATCGCAAAAGAAATAACTGGTAATACCAGTTGCAATCGAACGACTTCTCCTTTGGAGATAGGATACGGTGATACATAGACGGCTAAGGTTTCCACCACGAAAATTAATAACGATTGGATCAAATTGAGTTGCCAATGTGGTTCCCAGAGAGAATATCCCATAAACATGAGTTTTTCGTCCGGAATGGGGAAAATCTCTGGCATCCACGAATAAACCAAGTGAACATCTTCACCTCGTAATCCACTTCCAAATACTTTCCACAACATCAATGCCACAATAACCTGAAGAGCTAAACTAAATAACTCAGCTACTACGACACCTCTATTGCGACGAAAAGTTTTTTTTGATTCTTGCCGAAGGATGACAGGATCATTTGCATATTTTTCTTCAATTGATTTGATTTCTGACTCAATCTCTTTGCGCGTCTTTTCCTGACGATGGGCGGCTAAGGAAATGGGAAGTAAAAGGATACGGATCAGAATCGTAAATACGATGACTGCCACACCCATATCCAAATCGGCACCAGGAATTTGGTTCAATAACCAATACAACCCAACGAGTAAATTAAAAAAAGGTTGGTAAATAAATACCTGAAATAGGTGGAACATAGGAAAATGACGTGTATCTAGACTTTCAATTCATCTGCTTCGTCAACGATTCTTTCAAGTGTTATGAGCGTTTGCTGAAGTGTAACCATATACTCGGTGACTTGTTGCTGACTTGTTTTCTGAGTAATTAATTCATTGACGACAAAAGAACTTTCTTGACGAACATGATGAAGCATTTGATAAATAAAATCTTGATGTTGATCAAGCCATTTTTCGCGACGTCGACGTGGAAAAAGCAAAATTTTCGTAAATTCTTTTTGCAATCCCTCTAATGTGACGGTTCGTTGAAAAAGTAGCGTAGTAAATCCTTGAGACGACGGTGTTCGAGTTTGAGGTTGCAGATCAGCTAACGGAAAAAACTTCATAGTTGTAATTATATACCATTGTTCTTCTTACAAAATAAGCGTGCCCAAAAGAGCACGCTTATTTATTTTTATTCTTTTTTTAAATTGGACACGCTCCACTTTCACACTTCAAATGCTCGTAATCAATATCCTCTAAGAGCGTCTCATCAGCCTCAATTTCATTTAATGCTTTCATAAACTCTGAAATGGTCACGGGTTGCTCTGGCTGGTATTCATACGCCGTCGAATCTTGCTGTGGCATGACACTACAACACTTGACCTGACTCTGGTATTTTTCAACCATTTTAGAATAACCTTTATAAGACACCACTGAAGGGTTGTACTTAAGCGTGTAGGAAACTTGATTTCCTGTATCTGGGAGTGGCTCTCCTTTTTCATCTATCCCGACAATCCAGTATTTTTCGAGCAACATCAACCATTTGTATTGTTCTTCAGGAGTGGCTTCAGCAGCCGTGACGAGTAAGTCATCCATACCTAAACGACAGATCAATGGCTGAGTAGGAAAACCGACCGCAGTCGAACCCGAGTAACTCTTCAGTTCTTTGACTGGGTAACCTTTTTTCTGATATTTTTTGACCATGGGATCATCACTACGATACTGCACCCAACGAATGTACTCACGCATTGAGGGTAAGTGTGCACCTTCAGTCAGAGCAAACAATTTAGAAATCGTCCCCGATGGTTTAATAGTGGTATTGGTATGAGGGACTACCACTCCAAGCTTCTTGGAGTACATCTCTGCTTCATCTACCACTGCACGTTTGAAACGAGCAATAGTTTGCCAGAAATCCTGAGACTTTTTTTCATCAATCAGGTCGCGAAAACTGTATCCAAAGTTGTTCCACGCAAACTCGTGAATACCGGTCATACCCACACCAATTCGGTTGGTCCGTTGCACTTCTCGCTTGTAGAGAGAATCCATGGTGTTGACGCGAATTAATGCTCTAGTGGCAGTACGAAAAGCTTCTTCAGCGTCGTCAATAGTGGGTGCAAAATACGGCACAACGTCAGCAATCACACAATACCCACCCAACATGTTGAGTGAAATCTCACCACATGGGTTGGGAATCTGAGAGTAAATTTTGGCACCAGCATTGCGAGCTATGTGTGACAACATTTTTTCGGTACGTTTAAACGGTTTGTACTTAGCACTTTCAGCATACTTTCCATCTTGGTATCCTTCGTAGCCATCATCATTCTGGACTAAGCGATGTTGATTAATAAAACCTGGCTCACCAGTACCATCTTCGTAACTGGCCTTCATGATCGCAGTCAAAACTTTGCGTGCGTGATTACTTCGTTGTTTCCAAAATTTTTCATCAACTGCAACTGAGTTATTGGCACTCCATAAGAAGCCACCTCGTTTGATGTTAATAAAGTCAAAGATTTCAGGGTCACTCCAAGTTTTAGTAGCGATGCGAGCACTGCGACGAGCTCCACCAACTAATACACACTCAGCTAAGTAATGATCAACAAAAATCGCTTGCTTCCAAGGTGACATACCCGCTCCTTTGAGCGTCGTCACTTTTTGAATTGCGTTCATCAAGGGCTTGGGACCAGAAGAAGGACGGTTTTGCATCCCAGCGATTGGAGCACCTTTTGGGCGAACTTTTGAGAAATCCAAAATTAAGACGTCATCTTTAAATTTTTTCTCATATGCCATAACTTCCATCATTTCAATTGCTTGAGCCCAACCCTCACGACTGTCAGGAACTTCAAACCAATGCACATTATCTTCTTCATCAAGATCGCCATATTTGTGACGAGCATCTTTGGTACTTTCATCAAATCCCCAAACAAAATCACCATGAGTTTCATCAATCACACAACGAACATTCGGCATGTTGTCCCAGTTCACGATAGTCATATCATCGTCATACGGACGACCAACACCTGATCCATTCATCAGTAGATAAAACAAAATATATGACGAAGAAGCTGTACTACAGTTGGTGAAAACCTCCATGTTACGGTCAGATTGAGTCTCGTCTCCGTGCTGCAAGTGACGTCCTGACATCAAAAGCGAACCATTACTAATATGTTTCTTCATTAGGGCATAATCGGTTCTGCGATCTGCGTCAAATTTTTTGTTCAATTTCTTTAATAAACCAGTATTCCCTTTCGCAACCCGATCAGCTACTTCAGCCCAAGTTTCCCATCGCTCCTCTTTAGTCTCTTTATCAATGACAGTACGCAAATATGTCCGCTTCGCCACAGCCATCCCCATCCCACCATCAAGCTTACGATCGATAAATGTCATTTTTTTCTTGGGAAGTTTACCCGAAGACTGTGAAATCATACCTCTCCTTAGAGTGTCTGGTCTGAGTATTCTTGAGCAGACCGTTTTTCAATTGTGTCCGAAGTAAATGCTTCTTCTGGACTTATAAGTAATTTTTTGATTTCGTTCTGGAAATCTTCAACACTTTCAAAATCTCTATATACACTTGCAAAAAGTAAGTAAGACAACGCATCAACTTTGCGCAATCTATTAATAACTAAATTCCCTATTTCCCAACTTTTCACTTCTGTCGATGCCCGCGATCTTAGTCGTCGCTCAACATCATCGAGTAAGTCTTCAATATCTGACATTGAAACGGGACGTTTCCAAGTTGCTTTTACAATGCCACGTTTTAATTTTTCTCGATCAAAAACCTGTTTGTTTCCGTCCTTTTTGATTACCCACAGATCTACACCTTGAACTCGCTCATAGGTCGTCCACCTTTTTCCACATTTTTCACACACTCTGCGACGACGAATTACTTCCCCCTCTTCACAATCCCGGGAATCTAAAACAGCTGAACCATCATGGAAACAATATGGACATTTCATACCTATACCACATCCTGTTACACCTTGTTTTTTAACCTACAACCTATTGTGTTTCGATGAAAATAAGTGAAAGGAGTATAAGTGAACCACGCTCAACGGAAGCGAGTCAATATATCAAATGAGATCAAAATGGAGAAAATTAAAGTCGTGCACCCAAGTGAGTCAAGAGGGCTTCATTCTCGGCAAGGGCTTGGTCTAAAAGTACTTTCTGCTGATCTGAGAAAGCAGATTTCATGACATCAACATGAACGCGAAAATCGTAGAGCTTTTGAATGACGTTGAGTTTGAGAGGATGATCACTTGGAAGTTGTTGTACCTTTAATGCCGTTTCTGCGACATATTGATGACCTTTAAGTGTTGTTGAAACAGCCAGGTCCAATTTATTCAGTTTTATTAATTCCTCAGCACTTTGCCATCTCTCCGTCGCAATACGTAAACGTTCATACGATTGCTCTTCGCCTTCCATAAAATACAATTGAACTTTTTGCGTTGCAGCCATGACAGGATAGCCAAGATGACCAGGGAGTAAAGAATCAGAAAGATGCGATACGACAGGAGCTGTCGAAGGAATTACTTCAGTTGGAAAAACTGTGGCTGCACTCACTAAGGAGACACCCACAATCCCACAACCAAATAAAAAAGCTAGAGTAATGAATGACAATCGAATCCACATAATCAGGTGAAAGCCTATTCTAGCAAATTTTTCAAAAAAACCTATGACCCATAAATAAGTAGCACCATACCCCAGATTGCATGAGAGAGAGCAATTGCATAAATATTACGATAACGAAAGAAGAGCAAACCTTGTCCAATCGCAAAAAAGAAGAGGAGAAACAGTTGAGGAAGGACCGAGGCCAGAGGGAATCTTAAGATTGTGTTGGGAATATGAAAAAGAATAAAAACGAGCGCAGTAAAAAGTAAAACTCCTGTTAATTGCCATCGGGCAATAAATCGTTTTTCTGCCACTAAAAACACCCATCCAAAAAAGAATAAACTTTCCCAAAAACCAGTTAGTAAAGCCAGAAGAAATTCCCACCAAAATCGAGCTGAAAAAAATAAAAAGACCGTCGTAAACTCTTGCTTGCCTGCCGTCATCGCTAAAACACCGACAAAGCCATACAGTCCACCAATTGCTAATCCCAGATACAGTCCGGGAATCAGTTTGGCAAATTTCAATGTGCTTTCAATAATTCGAGTTTGGACAACTACAACGTACATCCAAACTGGTAATCCAAAAAAAATAAGTTTTCCAATTGTTTCGTCAAACCAGACTGGAAACGAGAATAACACCCGATACAAAGTCCAGATGAGAAAAAGGATAAGGAGAAGAGGAACAAAAATTTTATGTCGATTTACGGTCGATATATCAGACTTATTTTCCTGGTGTAATTGGGCGACTACCATCTTCGATTTTCTTTTTTAAAGCACTCAATACAGTTGTTAAAACTGCTTCCTGATTTTGAGAATATGTATCTATAACAATATCGTAGAGTTTTGGATCCCAAAAATCAATCTGATCGTCAGCTTTCATGACACCTGAGTTCACTACCCAGTCTTGCCACTCTTTTTCATACATTCTTGCCCACTTAGAAAGATTAGCGTCATATCTCTCTCTCATATTGTGTTTGGCAACATCAGGGGTAATACTGTCGCGATTTACAATTCGATCAATTTTTACTGCTTCATCGCTACAAAACATCAGAACTTTTAATACTCCTGGAACACCTTGAGCTAAAAAGCCTGATAACCATGACTCAATAATCCATTGCTTTTCTGATTGAAGTTTTTGTCTCATTCCCATGTCGATTTTTCGATCAAAATCATCCTCATAATGACGAGAATCATGATGCATCCCTGCATTTACTTTAAAAAGTCCTTTTTCTTCCGCATATGCACGCATAAACTCACCACCACTAAATCCTTTCCATCCTTCAAATTGCAGCGCCTCTTTTAACCCTCGCAACAGAGTCGTAGAACCTGAACCTGGTAATCCAGAAATAGTAATGTTGAAAAAATCTGCAGACATATGTCACCTTTTCAAAAAATATAGACGGTTGGTCAGATATGTTACCACGATTTACGGAAACACAGCAGAGGATACATCTGGATTATTCACATTCACTGGCATATGTCATCACATCAATCAGTAAATGTATTTTTTTTTCTATTTCTACCAAAGAATATTCTGCTTGTTGCTGGGGAAAATAGTGAAATACATGATTTCGACACTCAATCCAAGCATCCCACAGTTTTCTAGCAACTCCAACACCACACTGTTTACTCAGATCATCGTATAACCACCATTCATCTTGATGATGTTGAGATATATCTGGATTGAGCGATCTTCCAACTCGGAATTTTCTTCCTATATATGTTTGATGAGAAATTAATCCTCTTCTATAAAAAAACTCTTTAATAAAACCTTCATAGGCTTTGGCCATTGGGAAAAGGATGAATGAATAATCACTCCATGTAGTTGCCAGTCTTTTTTCCCTTTCAAGTAATTCCAATGACTGACGAATCATCTTTTGTTGGATCGATGGAAGATTTTTAAACCATTGTTGTCGGATGAGGAGTGGTACATTCATAATTTCTTACGCAAGATTGTAAAACGAAGATATAATGGTTTACTAGTTATGCCATTTCGCCGATCAAAAAAAAAGACTAGCTCTGCGTCAAAACCAGTGACGGACTCAAGTCACAAGCATTCAGTTCCAAAAAAAAGGAAAAAAACTTCCTTTGGGTTTAAAAAGAAACTGCTTGTCGTTTTTCTGATTTTAGTATTGGCTTTCATTGTTTGGATGTTATATGTCCTGAGAGATCTCCCTTCACCTCAGGAATTAAACGCACCGGAAAACTTTCCAGTCAGTACTCAAATTTTTGACCGAAATGGAAAGCTACTATATGAAATATATTCTGATGAAAACAGACTTCCTATTCAATTGAGTGAACTTCCTCCACATGTCTATCAAGCATCCATTGCAATTGAAGACCAAAGTTTCTATCGTCATTTTGGATTTGATCTCGTAGGAATCGCTCGGGCAATGAGAAATATCCTTTTTAGACAATCCATTCAAGGTGGCTCTACAATTACTCAACAACTCGTAAAAACAGCACTGCTTACTCGAGAAAAAACACTGGAACGCAAAGCCAAAGAAGCAGTCCTCACCGTTGCAACCGAAGTGCTGTACTCAAAAGATCAGATCTTAGAAATGTATCTCAATCATATTCCATATGGAGGCACTTCTTGGGGAATTGGTGCAGCATCTCAAACCTACTTTGATAAGCCAGCCAAAGATCTCAGTATTGCAGAAGCAGCACTGTTAGCTGGATTACCTCAGGCTCCTTCTCGTTACTCGCCTTTTCAAGCTGATCCTAAACATTCAAAGAATCGTCAAGCCGAAGTGCTAAGAAGAATGGAAGAAGAAGGCTTTATCACTCCTGAACAAGCTGAAGAAGCAAAAAATACTGAACTGAAGTTTGCCCTTTCAACAACCAACATCAGAGCTCCTCACTTTGTATTTTTTGTGAAAGACCAATTGGTAGAAAAATATGGAATAGAAAAAGTTGAACGTGGCGGTCTCAGAGTAAAAACGACATTGGATCTCGACTTACATGAACAGGCTCAAGCATCAGTCGCGGCTGAAATTAAAACATTAACTCGCTATAAAGTGAGTAATGGTGCGGCAATCATAACGAAGCCCAATACGGGTGAAGTTTTAGCCATGATTGGATCGAAAGACTACTTCGATGCCACGATTGATGGCAAAGTTAACGTCACGATCGAGGAAAGACAACCTGGCTCATCAATCAAGCCTTTGAACCTTGCAACAGCTTTTGAGCTGAAAAAACTCACACCTGCCAGTATGCTGCTTGATATTCCAACTTGTTTCGAACAACCAGGTCAGCCACTCTATTGTCCTAAAAACTATGACGGTGGATTCCGAGGACCGGTACAACAACGATTTGCTCTGGGTAACTCGTATAACATCCCTGCAGTAAAAACGACGTATATTAATGGAGTGGATTCATTAATTGCTACCGCCTCCGCTATGGGAATATCAACTTGGAATGATCCAAGTCGATATGGAATTTCACTGGGTTTGGGTGCAGGTGAAGTCAAAATGATTGATATGGCTCAAGCATATGGAGTGTTAGCAAACCAAGGAGTTAAAACGCCAATATTAAGTATCTTGGAAGTCAAAGATTACCAAGGGAATACCTTGGAAGCTGTTGACACTGAAGAGCGAAAATCACAATTAAAAGAAATGATGGATGATGAGGAAGTGACTGAGTTCGGAGATTTAAAACGTATTCTTCATCGAGCGCCTGCTTATCTTGTCAGTCATATACTTTTGGATAACAATGCACGCTCTGGTGCATTCGGATCAAATTCTCAGCTAGTCATAAAAGATCAAGTCGTCAGTGTCAAAACCGGAACAACCAATAACTTACGAGATAACTGGACTGTTGGGTATACACCTGAATATTTAACCGTAGTGTGGGTTGGAAATAATGATAATACTCCGATGAATCAAGCACTTGTTTCAGGTGTGACAGGCGCTGCTCCCATTTGGAACGATATCATGACACTTACCTTAGCGAATAAGCCTTCCCAATGGCCTGAACAACCTGCAGATGTCATCAGTAAAGCCATTTGTTCAGTCTCTGGTTTGCTTCCGAGTGGTGAAGGTGGATGTGGCACTCGCAATGAATTCTTTTGGAAGGGAACTGAGCCAACTCAATCAGACCAAACAACAAAAGAAATCTGGATCGATCCAACTACAGGCCTACCACCTAAAAGTGGAGTTTCGTGGGAAGGATTAAACTTACAACTCCAAAAACACACAGTCTACTCTGATCCATTTACAAATGAGTACTGTGTCGACTGTACTCGAGCTCTTACACCAGAAGGAAAAACAGTATACGAAAGATATATTGTGCCTTCCAACTTTTCTTTAACTGAAGAAGAAAAAAAATCTCTGGAGACTGAATTAACTCCTCAAGAATAACCTTCACTACTTCATATCGTACAATAGCACCATGAAGTTGCTTTTATTGTTTTTTATCTGTGTGTTCATTGCAACTTTTTTCGCGTGGAAGATGGGATATTCATTAGAAGAAAGAAGTCTCAGTAACCCTCTAAGTATTTCCTCGGAAAAAAAGCTAATACCCAAGACTACTTCATCCAAAAAAGTGTATGGGTTCGTTCCATATTGGTTAGGTTCAAAAGCTACTTTCCAACCGGAGCTGACTGATTGGGCATATTTCTCCTTAACAATTGACAGTGATGGAACGCTAGTAAAAACTAAAACTCCTGATTATGCTTTTTTCAATAAGAGTTTCTCAACCCTTTATCAAGACGCACAATCAAAGAACATTAAAACTGATATCACATTCGCCCAATTTGAAAAAGAAAAAGTGTTAGCTTTTTTAAGTTCGACCACCGCTCAACGCCAGTTTTTCATTGAGTTGGAAAGTATTATGAATCAATACTCTATTCAAGGAATAAATATTGACTTTGAAGTTACCGGCGACGTTACAGACGAACAACGAACTCAATTCACAGAATTTATAAAAAGAACGAATATCTGGCTAGATGGTCACGATAAAAATCTCACACTCGCGATTGACGTCTATCCGAGCAGTATTGAACGAACGACGCTCTGGGATATCCCAGCACTCCATGAACCTGTCGATTATATTGTCGTCATGACCTACGATTTTCATCGCGCTTCTTCTAATAACGCCGGTCCCATTTCTCCACTGTTAAACACCGGGACGAAAGAAAAAGAAAAAAATATCACTTACTACTTAGCAAAGTTTGTAAAAGTAGTTCCGAAAGAAAAAATTTTGTTAGGCATTCCTTTTTATGGATATGAATGGGAAACAACCGATCCTTTTCCGCGTTCTTTTACCCTTCCTCGAACTGGATCAACGGCAAGCATTGAACGCATCAACACTCTTCTTCTGGATTCAAGCAGTATCATTCAACATTTTTGGGAGGATGACACACTTTCTCCGTTTCTTTACGTTCAAAAAGAAGACAAGCACTTTATGATTAGTTATGAAAATGCCCAGTCCCTCAAATATAAGCTTGATCTCGTACAACAGCTTGATATTGGAGGTATTGCAATTTGGGCACTTGGGTACGAAGGTGAAAGTAGAGAACTGTGGAACGTTATTAGAGATGAACTGTAACAGAAATTTGTTTTATAAAAGGATCATTTTCAATAAAATCTTTGCTTTCATGGATGAAATTACCTTGTTGAGTTACAGCTTTTTGCTTTCTATAATGCCGTTTCAGTGAGACAAAAATTTTCTCGGACTTCTCATCGTTTTGTACTTATTCACTTGCTTCAGTATATTGGTCAACCTTTGTACTACGTATGCGCGAGTGTGTTTTTGGGAAGTTGGCTCGTGAGCATGTGGTTTATTTCCAAATTTTTTGATTTTTTCAGATTTTCCTTTTTCACTCAGACTCAAACCACTGGTAATAAAGAATACGCATTACAACCGATAAAAAATTCTTTCACTCATAAAAGTACTGTCGTCGCAAATTTTTTCCTTCATGTCTTACTTTCTTTCATTAAACTTCTTACTTCAGTAATAACTTTTCTCTTCAAAAATATTATTCTTTTTTTTGTTACACTTTTTTCTTTCTTTTTTAGCTCAAGAGTAGGAAAATCCCTTACCACTCTGGCGATCACAGTTGGACTTATTTCTACGACTGCTTGGTTCATCTATGAATTCATTTTCCAAGACTTACCTTCACCGCTGGAAGTTTCTCGAAAAGAAAAAATTCTCACAACTCGAATATACGATCGACACGGGAAAGAACTGTACAGTATTTTTAAAGATGAAAATCGGACTCTAGTCCCATTATCTGATCTGCCACCTCATGTTATAAATGCCACGCTTGCAATTGAAGATGCTGACTTTTTTCAACACCCCGGCTTTTCTCCAAAAGGAATTTTGCGGGCCGTGAAAGTCAACTTCACTGAAGGGAAAGTTCAAGGCGGTTCTACTATTACTCAGCAATTAGTCAAAAATATTTTGCTTACATCAGAAAAAAAATATAAACGGAAGTTACGAGAAGTCTTATTGGCGATTGCTGTCGATGCTCTCTATACAAAAGATGAAATATTGAGCATGTACTTTAATCAAATTTCTTATGGTGGGGCGATATATGGTATTGAACAAGCCTCACTGAAATATTTTGGAAAACATGCCAAAGATCTAACTGTCAGTGAAGCCGCACTGCTTGCTGCAATTCCAGCTGCTCCTACCACATACTCACCTTTTGGAAATAATCCTGAACTTGTGTTTAAGAGACAACACGAAGTATTACGACGAATGGTTGAAGAACAACACATTACTCCTGAACTTGCGAATCAAGCCATGACGGAAGAACTGATCTTTAATGAAAATAAAACAGATATTCTTGCTCCACATTTTGTCATGTACGTGCGATCAATATTAGACGAACAGTATGGCGAAACCATGGTTTCTCAAGGTGGTCTAGAAGTGTATACAACACTTGATTTTTCACTTCAACAAACAGCTCAGCAAATCGTGACCGAAGAAATTGAGCAATTGAAAGGTTTCAGAATAAGTAATGGTTCTGCCCTCGTAACTGAGCCTCAAACCGGAGAGATACTCGCTATGGTTGGTAGCACCAACTACTTTGATATTGAGCATGATGGACAAGTAAATATCACCGACAGATTGAGACTTCCAGGTTCTTCTATTAAACCTCTGACCTATGCTATAGCCTTAGAAAATGGAATGACCCCTGCTACTACGATTGAAGACGCTCCTATTACATATTCAATTCCAGGGAGCCCTCCGTACTCACCACAAAATTACGATGGAAAATTTCATGGCAAAGTAAGAATTCGCGAAGCGTTAGCAAATTCGTACAACATCCCCGCGGTAAAAACCCTTTCAGTTATTGGTATAGATAAAATGATTGATAAAGGAAAGCTTATGGGGATTGATACTTGGAATGATCGATCAAGGTTTGGTTTGTCTTTAACGCTTGGAGGAGGTGAAGTCAAAATGACCGATATGGCTGAACTGTATGGAACTTTTGCAAATAATGGCCAGACAGTCGAATTAAATCCAATTTTATTAATTAAAAATTCTGAAGGAAAAATTTTATATGAAAATCCATGTGTGAACGTCTCCCTTGATTGCGAAAAACGCCGCAGTCTTGATCCAAGAGTAGCGTACCAGATTACGGATATTTTATCTGACAATCAAGCTCGATCATCAGCATTCGGAACTAACTCAGTCCTCAGTATTCCAAATCAACAAGTTGCGGTCAAAACAGGAACCACAAACAGTTTGAGAGATAACTGGACCATCGGATACACCACTGAAAGAGTAGTAGCTGTCTGGGTGGGAAATAATGACAATACTCCAATGAGTTATGTTGCCTCTGGAATAACGGGTGCATCACCTATTTGGAATAAAATTATCCGCACACAACTACATGAAGAAAGTCCTCACGTTTTTGCTCAGCCAACCCAACTTATTAAAGTAGCGATCTGCACCACAACCGGGACACTGGCTTGTGAAGGTTGTCCTTCCACAAAGGAAGAGTATTTTCTGCCAGGCACTGAACCCAATCAAAAATGTGTAGCGAACCAATTTAGGAAAAAAGAGGACAAGCCAATTTGAAGAAGAGCCTGTTTGAAAAGTCCCTTTCGTAACGAAAGACAATCAGGTTTGAATAAAAAAGTGTTTTTTCTCGACGCCTAGTAGCATTGCCTACTTCAGGAGAGAGAAAAGATCTTTTTTACCAAATCCTGTTGACTTGCAGTTCAATGCGACTTTTCAAACAGGCTCTTAGCTAAAAAAACGAAATAAAAGTGAAGCCACAACGGTTAACAACAAGATCACAATTCCCCAATATCTCCCTGGACCAACTTCTTCTTTCTTTTTTGTGGATACACGACGTTCTCCACTCTCTGTAGTTTTTTTAGTGGTGACTGATTCTGAAACTTTTTTATTTAATTCTGAATCATTTTTCATTTTATTTTTGTTTATTTGAATGAGACTTCATAATAGCAACTCTCGTAACAATCATATCTACAACTTTATCAATTGATAAGTCACTTGTGTCGATAACCCACGCATCTGGTTCAATATGAAGCGGATCGATGGTTCTATGCATATCTTGTTCATCTCTGAGCAATAAATCTTTGTAAACTTCCTCAAAGCTTGCAATTTCACCTCGGATTTGTAGTTCTAAGTATCTTCTTTTTCCTCTCACTGTATCGGAAGCAGTTAAATAAATTTTTAATTCCGCATCCGGAAGCACTCGAAAAGTAATGTCTCTTCCTTCCATGACTACATCCTGAGAAAGTGCAATTTTTTGCTGGTGCTTTACGAGTTCCGCTCGAACTTTTGCCAATTTGGCAACTTTCGACGAGCCTTGGCTCATTTGCTCTGTACGAATTTTCCAAGAAATGTCTTCTCCATCAAGCAATACTGTGGTCAAACGTCCATCTTTTTCCATTTCATTTGGGTTACGAAGCTCAATTTTTACTGACTGCAACATCTGAACTACCTCGTCTTCATTTTCTAAGGAAACTTTTTTTTGAGTTGCAACATACGCGGTAGCTCTATACATTGCCCCAGTATCTACATACAAATATCCCAGCTTACTTGCCACTAAACGAGCTATTGTTCCTTTTCCAGCGGCGACTGGTCCATCTATCGCAATTCTAAAGTGAGAAGTTGTCATAATGTTCCTGGAATAAATTGCTTTACAGTTTCAGCTGACTTTTGTAATGAATGTAATTCTTCTTCGGACAGTTGAATATCTAAAATATGACTGACGCCTTGTCTTCCTACAATGCAGGGCACACTCAAACATACATCTGATATTCCATGATAGTTATTCAAAGGAATGGAGACAGGTAAGACCGAACGTGAATCTTGAAATACTGCTTCCATCACTTTCATAATCACCACCCCAATCGCGTAATACGTCGCACCTTTGGCTTCTATAATTTTATACGCTGCATTCTTGTTTTGATTATATGCTTCAATAACCGTTTCTTTCGAACAACCGGGAAAACTTAAGAGCGGTTGTCCTCCAATTGTGGCTCCAGCAATGGTAGGAAAAGAACTATCACCATGTTCGCCAAGTATGTATGCATGAACACTTCGTGGGTGAACACCTAACACTTCTCCTAGGTGGAATCGAAAACGGGCGGTATCAAGCAATGTTCCTGAACCGAAAATTTGGCCTGGTTTCCGACCACCAATTTTCACAGCATGATGGGTCAAAATATCAACCGGATTTGCAACAATTAAAATTGTGGCATCTGGAGCTACCGCTACTAATGGAGGAATTGTCTTTTCTAAAATTTCGAGGTTTTCTTTTACTAAATCTAATCGAGTTTGCCCAGGTTTTTGTGCAACTCCAGCAGTCACAACGATGAACTGAGAACCAGCTACATCATCAAAATTATCAGTAGGAATTACGTTTGTTGAACCTAAAAAAGCTTGACCATGCTCGAGATCAAGCGCTTCACCTTCTGCTTTTTTTCTATCACGTGCATACAATACTAATTCTGTCGGTGAACCATTCAGCAACATCGCATATGCAGCCGTAACCCCAACATGTCCACAACCAATGACAGCAACTTTGAAACTACAATCGTACATACCATTTCCTTCCTAACTTGTACTTATGAAAATCTCTGCCCTTTCATCTCTCGTCCTAATTCTCGTTTCAGATCTCGCTTCTTTATATCTTCTTTTCTTTCAAATTGTTTTTTTCCGCGTGCAACTGCGAAGTTTAGTTTAATTAAATTGTGCGCTAATTCGAATGACAACGGAATAAGTGTTTTTCCTTTTTGAGTGGTAATTTCCTGCAATTTAATTAACTCCCGACGATGAACCAACAATCTTCGAGTTCTTCTAGAATCAATATCTTCCTGACGGGCAAACTTGTACGGGGTAACTTGAGCATTCAGGAGAAATAATTCTTGACCGATAACTTTCACAAAGCTACCTTGCAAACTAGCACTTTTTAACCGAATACTTTTAACTTCAGCTCCATTTAGTTCTACTCCAGCCTGAAAACGCTCCAGTATTTCATACTCTGCTCTAGCTTTTCTGTTATCAACTAAAATCATAATGGCCGTATTGTACTACTCTTCCTATCATCTGCTATCAAAACTTCGTTGTCAAAAATTGGGAAATATATTCAAAATTAGTACTTCATTTCATATAAAAGACTTCCAGAAACCACATAGATACTATTCGTTTCTTCTCGAGCAATAATATCTGAACCGGCCTCAAGAGAAGAGTGAACAAATTCTTTGACATATGTTCCATCTTTCAACAGAACAACGACACGTTTTTGAGAAGGTTCCAAGACATAAATATGGGTAAAGTCTGGCTTGGTGAAAATTTTGATTGGAGAAGAAAAATCCTTTTCTACACCTTTGGGTACAAACTCGACTTTCGTTCCCCGTTCATATCGAAAAATCTGACCAGTATTCGTTCCTAACCAAATATTTCCATCAATTGTCATAGAATGTACTTGATCAAAATCCAAATCTTTCTTATCTTGAATCCAGCCAATTGCTGTCGTTGAGTTCTCAGTATCATCTAAGTTGTACCTAAAAATATTTCTTTTCTCCGCATTAAACACATATAAAAAATTCTCAAACGCTCCTAGGTATTTTGCGTTTTTATTTTCTTCATCTTCATTAAGGATTTTAACTGCATCATTTTTAGAATCGATCTGAAACTCAAACAATCCATTACTAAGCAAATACACCTTTTCCTGAGTAAAACTGATATCTTTCAATGTCTCATACTCACCGATTGGCAATACCAGTTGTTGCTTGTTATCAAGGTTTAATTGGATGAGTACACTTTTTGAAGGATCAAGAAATTGAGCGAGATTCCCATCTAAATCAGAGTATGTTGCAATAAAATCAGAACGGACCAATCTAAAATCATAGAAAGTAGGAAGCACAGAGTACTCCGTTCGTCCTGATAGAGTGCCATACGTTTCTTGTATTTTTTGTTGGAAAGCGTCTGATAATTCCTTTGAAGCTCCTCGAAAATTTTTGGCTTCATTTTCTGCTTCCCATTCCTTTAACAATTGTAGAGATTGGTCTCTCGCCAAAAGTTTGTCTGAATTCGCCTGTTCTTGAATTTGTTGTAACTTCACCTCAAACGATGAGATAAATTGTTGTGTATTACGCAACTCAATTTTTTTCATTCCCCAAATGATCCCAATCACGACAACAATTATTATTACTAATAAAAATACCAAGCGGAAAATCTTTGCGTTCTTTTCTCTGAATCTTCGCCAAAAAAGTCCACCTTTTAAAGAAAGTGATTTCAGAATATTTGTCCCAATAACCGGACCTTTAGTAGAAATTTTTTCATTTTGGGGTTCAATTGGAAAGTTTTCTTGATCGGACGATGAAGTCACGATCATACCTGCCACTGCTATTTGCTCAAATTCCTGAGCTTGGCTCATTAGTAGTGTATTTAATAATTCTGGATCTGAAGCTGAAGGTAATACTTCGCTTAAATACTCATCTAACTCTTTTGAAGCTTGAGCATTCAGAAGCACAAAAAGGTCTTGATCTTGAAGTTTTCCTTGGATGATCTTGGATTCCTCCAAACCTTGAATTAACACTCCAACTTTACTACCTCGTTTTAACCAAATTTTTCCATTTTTTACCGCTGTTACAATTTGACCATCTTTTCTCCACAGCGACACAATTTCATCTCCAGGAGATGAGAGATCTTGAATAGTGTTAAAAAGAGCAATGAATTCTTCAGGAGAATCGCAAGGAGATTGCAGGATAGAAACTATCTTTTCAGCATCAGATCTGGCCGAAGCGCCATACAACGCAAAAGTAAAAAATACGTTTTTAGTTTCATTCACCCAGGTTTGGGTAGATGAATTTTCTGATGGATTAGAAAAAGCAAATGAGTGAAGTTGCATTGGATTTCATACACTCAAAGAACTACAAAAATATTAAATCAGAGTGACAAAAAAGAAAACAATAATTGAAAGCACTAAGTAACCTAAACCAAATATCTTTAAAAAAGGCGCAAGTGGTGTTTGAATTGTTTTAGTCATCATAAATATTTGCTTCACCACCATCCCAGCAAATAATATATATATTCCAAAACCGAGTAAAAACATTACTTTTAAAAATGAAGTGAAAAGGAAAAGCTCGACACCTGGATCAAGAAGCTTTTGCAAAAACTGGTCAAAACCTTGAGCATTAAACATTTAATTAACTCTCCCTTCCAACACTTCTCTTTCTTCTTCTAAGAGTAATTCATTCAACAACTTTATGACTCGATCCGGATGAGGAATATCATGAAAATCAAACTCTTGTTCAACTCCAGCTGTCTGAACAATAACAGTTCCAAAATTTAGTAAAGAGCGAATAAATCCACCAGTGGTACCAGTAATATCTTCAATATTATCAATTTTGGCTGAGGAAACGCGCTTGTAAATTAAGTTTTCAAAATCAATATCAACTATTCTTTCATCAGTGATAATCATGACATTGAAAAACCAAGTTAAGAACTTCTCCAAAGCATACGCAAACACAATCATGTACCACCCTAAAAGCACAACCGTTTGATACATTGATGGAAAGAAAGTAATAAATGGAACAAACTGCAATATGATCGGAGCAATCAAGAGTAGAACAGTAAGAAAAATCCATGACAAGTTGGTAATAGGGTGACGACGTAAAAGAAGAACTACATGTTCTGATTCAGCTTGAGATTCGAAATGGGCATTGTGAGGTTTCGGAGAATAAGCCGCTAACGGATTTCCGTTTGGATGCTCATGTCTCATGACTTCAGAATACTCGTCAACACTTCGATGATGAACAATATGTGGCTTCGCTTCAGAGTGATTTTTTTTAGGTGGATGCACCTCATCTTTGGAAACAACGGTAGTACTTCCAGTAGGTGACTTTGATTGAGAAGAAAAAATTTCAGGCATGAGTGAAATTTATTATATCACTTTCTGGACATTATCTCTCCAAAACAGCCAGAAATGCTTCTTGAGGCAAACTAACTTTCCCAAACTCTTTCATTCTGGCTTTCCCTTTTTTCTGCTTACGTAACAATTTATCTTTTCGAGTTTGATCTCCTCCGTACATGCCAGCAGTCACATCTTTTCTATATCCACTCAAAGATTCTCGAGCAATGATTTTGCCACCAATGGCAGCTTGAATCGCTATTTCAAAATTTTGACGAGGGATGACTTCTTTTAATTTTTTCACTAACTTTCGACCAATTTGCTCTGCCTGACTTCGGACAACGATTTGAGAAAGTGCTTCAATTTTTTCACCATGAATCATTACATCAAGCTTAACAGCGTCAACTTCTTGAAAATCAAACAACTCATATTCCAAACTTGCAAATCCAGAAGAAACTGACTTCAGCTCATCATGAAAATTCACAATTAACTCAGACAAAGGAAGAAAGTAAGTCACTTTGACACGAGCACCGTGATCCTCAATTCCTTCTAGACTTGCCCGATGAGTCTCACATAACCGCATGACTGCACCTAAGTAATCTTTCGGGGTAAAAATTGTCGACAGAGTAATAGGTTCATGAATTGAGGCAATTATAGTCGGATCTGGATATTCGATTGGTGTATGAATTTCCTGTTTTTCTCCTGAACGCAAGTTGATGTTGTAACGAACTGAAGGAGAAGTTGCGATCAATCCAATATCGTATTCATTTTCTAATCTTTCTTGAACAATAGTGGCATGAAGAATTCCTAAGAAACCAACTCGTAATCCATTTCCTAAGGCTTGAGAGTGAGTGGATTGATATTGAAGTGCTGCATCATGCAGTGCTAGTTTTCCCATCGCATCTGTAAGCAGAGCATAGTCATCTCCATCCATTGGGTAAAACTCCATATACACCATCGGTTGAGGTTCTATGTAGCCAGGTAACGGATTCTCAGCAAAGTTGCTTGCTGAAGTGATAGTGTCACCTACTCGAAGCTGACGAACATCTTTCAGTCCTGTTGCAATGTATCCGACTTCACCAGCTTTTAGCTCAGTGACGGGAACCATTTGGGGAGAGAAAATCCCGAGTTCAATCGGAGTAAAATCATTACTCGTACCCATTGATTTTAACTTTTCTTTTTTTAAAGTTCCCTCAACTACTCGAACATAGGCAATCACCCCTTTATGAGGATGATATAAGGACGTAAAAACGAGTGTTCGAAGCGGATCTTCTTCAAGACCTGTCGGTGCTGGAATATGGGTAATAATTTTTTCCAATAAACCATCAATATTAATTCCAGTTTTAGCGCTGACTTTTACAATACTATCTTCATCTAAACCAAAGGTTTCGATAATATCGAGCATCGCCTGATCAGCATCTGCCGCAGGAAGATCAATTTTATTAATGACGGGAATGATCTTCAATCCAAGTGCTTTAGCTTTTTCATAATTAGAAAGCGTTTGAGCTTGAATACCTTGAGTTGCATCCACCACCAATAATGCTCCTTCACAAGCAGCTAAGGATCGAGAAACTTCATACCCAAAATCTACATGACCAGGTGTATCAATTAAATTTAATTGATATCCTTTATAGTTCAAACGAACTGGCGCAAGCTTAATAGTGATTCCTCGCTCACGCTCTATTGGATTACTATCCATCATTCTTTCCTGAAAAAGTCGGTCTGAAACTGTATTTGTTAGACGAAGAAGTCGATCAGTAAGAGTAGTCTTACCGTGATCAATATGCGCAATGATAGAAAAGTTTCGGATATGAGATGAGTTCACAGTCTCGTAATGCTATCTTACTTTGAAGCAACTTTCGATAAACGACTAAGCTGAGATTTCATCCGAGCTGCTTTGTTTCTGTGAAGAAGGTTTTTCTTAACAGCTTTATCAATACTCGAGAACGCTGAAGACATATTCTCTGCAGACACAGTTTCTCTTACTTTGTCGGTCATGGTCTTTACTTTAGATCGTAAAGTTTTGTTTACAATTGCTTTTCGTTTACTTACTCGTAAAGCTTTTTTGGCATTTTGTAAAAGTGGCATAATTCTCCAATCAAAAAGATAGCTAAGTGGTGATTGTACAGTTTTTCCTTTTCCAGATCAAGCACCTCAAGATGCTGTACTTATTAAGTACACACACCTGCTCGTTCCTTTTCTACACCGATCTTTCTATAATGCTCAATGGTATGACACTTCGAATTTCACAACTTTTTTCTAATGGCAATAAATGGCTTGAAACACAACAAGTGAGTATTCTTTCAGCTGCAGCTATCATCACCGCGGCAGTTTTTCTTTCTTCATTAACAGGACTTGTCAGAAATCGCCTGTTGGTCACTACTTTTTTCAAAACTCCTCAACTACAAATGGAACTCGAAGCCTACTGGGTATCCTTTCGACTGCCAGAGTTAGTTTTTCAGCTGCTCGTTATTGGGGCTTTATCTGCTGCGTTTATTCCTGTTTTTACTAAGTATGAAAAAAAATCTAAACAAGATGCTTTTCTCATGGCTTCAAGTGTCTTGAATTTAATTCTGCTAGGGTTTGCAATTTTTTCTGTATTTATTTTCATTTTTGCTGTTCCGCTAACCAGACTTATGACTGGAGATGGTTTCTCTGAAGCTCAAATTATGTTGTCTGCAAATCTCACTCGAGTAATGTTAGTCGCTCAATTTTTCTTTGCAATTTCAAACTTTCTTTCTGGTGCTATCCAGTCCTATCAACGTTTTATTATTCCTGCTTTATCCCCAATTGCATACAATCTTGGTATTATCCTGGGAACTTTACTTCTTAGTCCATATCTGGGTGTATACGGACCAACCATCGGAGTAGTTTTAGGATCATTTTTGCATTTTTTCTTACAGCTTCCTTTAGCTAAAAAACTCGGTTTTCAATATAGTTTCAAAATTAATCTCAGTCATCCTGGTGTGAAAGAAATAATACGACTGATGGGACCAAGAACACTTTCTTTATCAATTGGCCAAATTCAAATTTTTTCGATTGTTTTTTTCGCTACTCAATTAGGTGGAATTAGTTTAACTATCATGAGCCTGGCACAGCAACTCATGACATTTCCCATTCGTATCTTTGGTGCCCCAATCGGTCAAGCTGCCCTACCTTTTCTGTCGAGAGAATCAGGAGAAGGAGATTTGAGCCACTTTAAAGCATTAGTTTTACGATCTCTTCATCAAATTTCTTTTTTAGCCATGCCCGCTTCGATATTATTACTCATTTTAAGAATTCCGATTGTTCGTTTAGCGTATGGAGCGAAAGAGTTTCCATGGCCTGCCACTCTGCTTACCGGCAGACTCGTAGCAATTTTAACAATTTCGATTGCAGCTCAAGCCATGACTCATATTTTAATCCGTGCTTTTTATGCGCTTCATAATACAAAACATCCTCTCAGTGTTTCCCTTTTTTCAACCGCTATTTTCTTAGCACTGAGTGTTGGATCTGTTTTCTATTTTCAATTTGGCTTACTGGGATTGGCGCTTGCTCTAACAATATCAAGTGTATTCGAAATGTTTTTACTTCTGTATTTGCTCAACAGAGAAGTTCGAGGTTTCGACTCGGCTGAGTTATGGATACCTCAATTAAAAATGCTGGTTGCCAGTTTCTTAATGGCTGTTTTTATCTACCTTCCTTTTCGGATCTTTGACGAACTTATTTTTGACACTACCCGTACTATTGAACTGATTGGACTCACAATTATTGTCAGTACTATTGGAATGCTGACATATTTATTATTCGCAACTTTACTGGAAGTCAAAGAACTCTATATGCTTCGAAAAGTTGCAACCGTCATCACTTCTTGGAAAACAAACCTTTCGCGCACTACTGAAACTATGGAAACAGCCGGTCAAAGTGATGAATCAGCTGTTTAAAGTTTGTGTTTTTTCTCCTTCAAACTGAATAAATATTCATCTCAATTTTTTGATCATCTACACTGTCATGCAAAACTCACGTAGAATGAAATAAGTACGTTTTGCCAAATGTCGAATGCTGAAAAAAAAACTGCCCACCTCCACAAAATTGAAAGTAAATCTTTTACCCAAAGATGCGTTTTACGATAGTATCCTTGGCAAAAGCACCACATGGGCACTCTCAGTCGGTCGATATATCGTGATCTTTACAGAAATAGTTGTGATTATGAGTTTCCTTTCTCGATTTCAGCTCGATCGACAATTAACTGATTTGAATAAGGAAATTGTTGAAAAGAAAACAGTGATTGAATCGTTTGGAGAGCTTGAACAAAATGTTCGAGATATTCAGAAAAAAATTGACACCTATCAACAGTTGAAACCGAAGCAACCGATAAACGAAGTTTTTGATCAACTGACAACTGTCACACCTAGAGATATTGAATACATCGATTTGACAATAAAAAATAATCTTGTTCAAATTAGCGGCAGAACTCAGTCGACTCAAGCTTTAAGTCAGTTCATTACGAATGTTCAGTTGAGTCAGTATTTCTCTGAAGTCAGAGTGGAACATATCTCAAACAAAGATAGTAAAAATCCAGGTTTTGATTTTCGAATCGAAGCCTCAATCGAGTAAAAACCGAACACATGGCTACTTCATTTAACTCATCATCTGCTTCTCAACCACAGGTTTCAAAGGCTTTGTTGGCTTTCTACCAAAAGCCTGTTGCCCAGGTTTCAACTGAACTTTTCTTTACAATTGGAGCGGTGGTTTTTTTCGCCGTATTTGCTATTCGTCCAACTATTTTAACTATGACAGATCTCATAAAAGAAATTGAAGATAAAAGAACTACATCTGAAGCTCTTTCAAAAAAAGTTGCTTCCCTTTCTTCAGTTCAAGTGGAGTACTTTGCTTTACAAAATCAATTTCCCCTTTTAGACGAGATTATCACGCAAGAACCTGAGACCAAAAAAATACTCAAAATTATTGAAAAACTCGCCGTTGAAAATCAATTGTCAGTCTCAAATCTGAGTCTGAAAGAAGTACCAATCCGAAATGCTGCGTCAACGTTGGAATTCCGACAAAAACAACCAACCACTACAGAAATTGTCATATCAACAAACGGCTCATACACATCGCTTCGCAACTTTCTCGAACAACTCTTGTTTGTTCGACCACTCATCACTTTAGATACCATCAGTTTAGCGAAAGCCAATCGCCCCACTAATGATCAAGGTGAAGTTATTAATCAGGAAGAGTACATTTCAGCTACCTTACGACTTGAGCTACACTACTATGGAAAAGGGTCAGAAACTCCTTCAGCTTCTGCTACTCCAGAACCAAGCATATGACACAAACAAAATCATCCACCAGCTACCTTTCACTTCTAGAAGGTTTGCGTCAGCGAGAGGATTTGTTACGTATTTTTATCTTTACGTTAGTTACCGTTTTCTTTTGGATAGGATTTGAAATTTATCTTTCACAACAAAGAACGAAAGTTCCAGAAGACTATCAACGATATACATTACCACTTAACCCTAATATCGATCGAAATGCATTACAAGAAATAGAAAGTCGAAGAGGATTCTCTGACGAAGATTTGCAAAGTTTTTCGGTCAGTATTCCAGTGACGGAAGTACCAGTAGAAGATGAATCACTTATAGAAACGGTAGAGGAGATAGCTTCCGATTCTGCACAACCACAATCTTCCTCCACTCCTTCACCCTCTTCACTTTAAAAAAGTGTTTGAGATAAGAAACGTTATCTCAAGTAATTCGCCTTTTTTTCACCTTGTGCTTCTCTGAAGTATTCTCTACAGTGAGTATTACATATTTAAAATAGCGATTAGTTGCTGCCTCATGAAAGTTCCCAGATTATCAGTACTTGAAAAAAAGTTTCCGACCGTCATCGGACTCACTATTTTACTCGGCGCTTTAGTAGCGGGTATTTTTTTCATTGGTTCGGGCCCTGGTGTTTTTTCTCCTAGAGCAACGCCGGAGACTACTCCATCTCAAGTTAAAATCACCAATATTACTGATAGTTCTTTTACCGTTTCATTTCTCACGACAGATATAACAGCTGGATTTTTAAAGTACGGAACATCAGCAAACGCCTTAAAATCTCAAGCAAGTGATGATCGAGATCAGCTCACTGGCAATGTTGGAACCTATACGACACATCACATCACGGTAAGAGGTTTACAACCGAATACCTCATATTTCTTCACCTTGGGAACTGGAAGTACTTCTTCTTTTGATAACAATGGCCAACCATATACCATTAAAACTGGAGCAAAGGTAAGTGGATCGAGTCTAGCCCAAACCATATATGGTACTGTGCTGACCAACGCTTCTACACCAGCTGAAGGAAGTATGGTGTATATCACAATCGAAAACTCTCAAGAGCTTTCAGCGTTAGTACGCTCTTCCGGAACATGGGCGATTCCATTAGCCCAGCTTCGATCAACCGATGGAAAGAGTATCCCTCAGATTTCGTCTTCCACACCAATGTCAGTATTTGTTCAAGGAAAAAAGAATACCGAAACTGCCCAGCTCGCAACAACCGTTGGACAACCGCAACTCCCTGTAGAAACTATTACTTTAGGACAAGCTCCATCACCCACTACCACCACATCCGCCGCTCCTATTTCTAGTACAAACCCCACTCAATCTCCTAGTGCTGGAACTACCGCTCAACCAACATTTACAGCCAGTGGTTCAGCCCAATTGAGCCCAAGTCCTTCTCCGACCATCAAAGCAACCGCAACTCCAGTTGCCTCTGCATCTGCCACACCTGTGGCTACAGCAACGGCAATTCCGAAGCTGACCCCCACCCCATCAAGTGCATCAGTCAGTATGCCCGCAACAGATAGTGCTAAACCGATCTCTGGAAATGCAGAATATACATTGTTCTTCTTCGTACTTGGTTTATCATTAACAGCAGTCGGTGGAATGATTTATCTAGCATTAAAACCTCAAGAGGTAATCAACAAATAGATTTGAATCTACTATAAATATGCAATCTCCTTATCCTAATCCTCCACCAGCTGGCATTTTCCCTCAATCAACTTTTAATTCAAATGGATCAGCAAAAGTTGCTTCAGCAATTCAAGAATCACCAATTCTGCAAAAACCGGCAACCGCTGCTACTCCTGTTCCTATAAACAAACCCAAAAAAGTTCCTATAAAACTTATTTTAGGTGGACTACTGTTGATGATTGTTACCATCGGAGGCGGAGTTGGTTTTTATCTGAGTCAAACCAGTCAAGAAATTCGCCAACAAGCTTCAAGTCCCACAGGAACTGCGGTTCTTACGATTTCTCCTGAATCAACATCTTTTTCACCAGGAAGTGAACAAACTCTCATCTTGAAAATAAATATGGGTGTTGAACAAATTAATATTGATGGGATCCAATATATAGCTGATATTTCTGGTACGATTCCCACCAATCTTTCTTTCACACAAGCCACGATCCCTGGTCTAAATCCTGTAACTACTTCACTTATCGATACCGCTACGGGGAAAAAATTATCAGTTGCGTACATTACAACACCACCAAGTGTGTATAGTGCCAACAACACTGATTTAGTCGTCGGAACACTCCAATTCACTGTTCCTGAATCTGGAAGTATGACACTTACATTTAATCCTACTTTATCTAAGATCCTTCAGAATCAAACCAAAAGTGATGTTTTACGAACTCCCGGTGAACCTCAAATCTACACATTTTCTTCTGGATCTGGGGCTACTAACACACCTGCCCCAACTCCTACCGTAGTTCCTGGTAATAATACTCCTACGCCTATACCAACAACTGTCGCCACATCAACTCCATCACCAACGCCAGGAGCTGGTGGAAATTCTCCTACGCCCACACCAACATCTTTAGCTACTGCAACACCCAATGTGGCAAATACGGCTACACCAACTCCCACAGGAACACCTACTCCAACCAGTGTGAGTACAGGTGGAACTGCAACTTCCACTCCATCCCCCGTACCTACCGCACAATCTGTCTCACAACCTGCCCAGACTCAAGAACAGCCAGTATCTGGCTCTTCTGAGACAACGCTTTTACTATTACTGGGAGGTCTTTTCTTCACACTCAGTGGAGTGTACTTAGTTACCACGGGTAAAAGTCACTAAAAACCTCGGTCAAATTTGATTAATCATGAATACGTCTCACGATTTTATTTCTTCATATTATTTTTCAAAACAGAAGAGAATCTTTGATTTAACGCTCTCAACGGTAGGCTTCATACTACTCATACCTTTCTTGATAATCATTTCTGTTTCTATTCTGCTCACCAGTGGTTGGCCAATATTCTTTACACAACTACGGACCGGAAAAAATAACAAACCATTTAAAATGATCAAATTTAGAACTATGTACAAAGGAGCTCACCAAGATCAAAAAAAATTGATCAAAAAGAATGAGTCACCTTTTCCAACCTTTAAAATTTCTGATGATCCACGTTTTATCGGTATCGGAAAATTTTTATCAAAAACAGGTATGGATGAAATCCCTCAGCTGATTAATATTTTAAAAGGAGAAATGAGTTTGATTGGACCACGCCCTTTACCTGTAGAAGAAGCCTCAAATTTGCCGACTCATTGGCAAATTAGACACACTGTACGACCAGGTATTCTATCGTTATGGGCTTTATCAAAATCTAGACACTCATCCAAAGAACTTTGGGAAGAATTGGAAACTGAAACATTAAAATTTAGCTCGGTTAAAAAAGATGTTCGGATACTTTTAAGAGCACTTGAAATACCTTTACTGTATTTCTTGACCAAATTGAAAAAATAAACTTTATTCAAAAGTAATGTTTTTCACCTCATCTTCCTTCCATGGTGCAATCGCTAAAATACGCTGAAGAAGTATTTGTCGATCATCCTCAGATAATTCACTTCCTTTTTCAAGAACAAACTGAAGATATATTCTTGCATATTCATCGGAATATTGACCGAAGTCATCTGATTTTATTTGTGATAATAATGGAATTAGTAAAGAAATTTGATCAGCAGTTAATTGTTGAGAAGTAAAGAAAGGTTTGTGATCATTAATAATCCATGGGTGTAATTGATAGGCTAAAAGATAATCATTACCCGCTATTTCTATTGAACCTTTGTTCGCTTTTGCATCTGCTATGAGCAAGAACTGCTCTAATATTTTTTTCATTTGCTCATGTGACAGTTCATATCCATATTTTTGTTTCGCATCTATTAAAAACCTTATATATATCGAGTATTGCTCTGATTCATTGAGATCAACAACTTTTAAATGTTCAATCGAACTCAGTTCATTAAATATTCTATTCCAAGGGTTCATGATAAATTGTTGACTTGCTAACTGTTCTTTACTCAACATTTTTCTTTGAAGAATATATTCTTCAAACTGAAATTGCATATCGGAATGATAAAAGTAGATTCTAATTATTTTATCTTTCTGGGAATCACTTCGTTCAGGAGTAAATAAAAACAGACGTTGAGAAGATATATAAGGAAAAAAACGAATCACAGGATCATAGTCTTTTCTTATAAAGAGTATCTCCGTGATTGCACTGACAATCATGATACTTATACAAAATGTACTAATCATAAGAAACAAAACTTGAAAGGTTCTCACGACAAATGATGAAGCATAATTTGTAACTTCTTCGACTCTGACATTTCTCAGTAAAGAAGCACCAAAAATAAGTGTTAACAAGAAAATACCAGAAAAGCTCCAATCAAAATCAACTCCAGCATTAAGAGCTGATACCAACAAAGCGATTAAAATCGCAACATCTTTTTTTCTGTTATTAAAAAAACTCAGTGTACTTTTATACAACAAAACTGCAATTAAGAACAGAAAACTCATCCCACCTACTAAGCCAGTTTCTGCAAAGTGCTGAAAAAAAGCATTATGCGCATACCCTGTATATATTCCTGGAGACTGTTGATATTTCTGAGAAATTAAAGAGAATGTTCCGGGACCATACCCTTCCCAAAAGTACTCACGAAAAGCATAAAAAGCCTGTAACCAATATAAAGGTCTCGCTTCCTCCTGAATGTTTTTACATAACCGTATTTGTATCAAAATTCCGGAACAGGAAAAATTTGAATGAATGACAGGTAAAAAGGAAAACAAAACATATATAACTGCGACTATAAGAATAGTGGCAAAAAAACCGCTTACTATTAATCGGGACTGAATTTTTTGTTTTTGAGATCGGTAAAAAAAGAGCAATACCAATACTTCAAGTGCAGATAACAACAAAGCTATTCGACCAAAACTAAATATCATTCCTAGTCCAAATAAAAGAACGATAAATCCATAAATTGTTTTTCTTTTTCGATCTGTTTGTTCAACTAACTTTGATATTGAGAGTGGGAAAAGTAATAGTAAAAATGCTGACAAATGATTGTGTCCATATGTTGAGTAAAATAAGTTCATTCCTGGTAAATTTACTGCTAAACCTGGCGAAAAATAGAAATAGGTCCCAATGAAGGTCATGATTACACCAAGAACCAATAATCCCGCTGAAAAAAGTTTTTGAGAAAAATAATCTTTTGGAAGTAAAACAAAAAACCAAAAAACTATAAACCCTGTTAATGAGAAAAATACAAAATCAAGAGTGAATGGAATACTGTGGGTAAAAAGTGAAGAGGTCAATAAACCTAATAAATAAACTAACCAACTGAATGCTACCCATTTATGTTGAATAATGGCATTAAATTGAAGGATCTTCCAATGAGTCAAAAAGTAAATTGACCATGTACCCAATATGATAAATCGTAGAAATGATTCTCCTAAAATGAGTGTGAGAAGCAGGAGTACTAAAAAAATGATAAAGCTAAATTGTTGAGATCCACTCATCTCTTAATGATAGCAAAACTTGAGGTAAAAAAAGAAGTAATTGACTGTCCAACATATTCGACTTGGCTGTCACTTAATTCTGGATACAGTGGCAGAGATATTGTACGGTCAAAAAATTGCTCAGCCAGAGGAAAATCACCTTTACTATAGCCAAGTTTTTCCATTGACGGTTGTAGGTGAAGCGGGATTGGGTAATAGATTCCAGTTTGAATATTTTTTTTATGAAAATGTTCCTGAAACCTGATCCTATCTTTGATTTGAATTGCATAAACATATAAGGATGGTTCAACATACTCAGGCCAAACCATGCCAGCATGTTCATATTTTTGAAAAAATTGATTGTAATACTCAGCAATATTCCGTTTTCTCTTAATCCATTTTTTTAATTTTTTTAACTTTAAAAGTAAAACGGCTGATTGAATATTATCAATTAACTCATTGTAGCCGCTTACATGATGTCTATACTTTGTTTCAGGAGATTTCACCCCATGATTTGCGTATAAGTTAATTAACTTATACGCTTGCAACGAATTTGTGGTAATAATTCCCGCATTTCCAATCGCTCCTAATGTCTTAGAAGGGTATAAGGAGAAACAACCAAAGCGACCGAAACTTCCAACAGGTTCACCTTTATATAAACTTCCATGTGCATGTGAAGCATCTTCAATCAAAACTAGTTTGTGTTTTTTACAAATCTTAATAATTTCATCCATATCACAAGGAACTCCATATAAGTGAACAATCACCACCGCTTTTGTCCGAGGAGTAATATTTTTTTCTAGTTCTTTCGGATTAATATTTCCAGTTAAAGGTTGAACGTCGACAAAAACAGGTTTCCCTCCTGCAAATTTGATTGCATCGGCAGTTGCTGAAAAAGTAGCCGGAGTCGTAATTACTTCATCTTCGGGCTGAAGTTGTAAAGTACTTAAAGCAACGAATAAAGATGCTGTACCCGATCGCATTCCTAGCGCATATTTCGTTGCACAGAGCATGGCAAAAGATTTTTCAAAATCTGTTGTTTGTTGACCATGGGTGAAGGATGTCTGATCAATAATATCTGATACTTCTTGAAGAATTTCTGATTTTAATGGAGCGTGTTGGCTAGTTAAATTAAAGAGTGGAACTTTGTACACGAATGGATTCTAGCACAGCTATTTCATGAATATATGACTCATATCGAGTGTCTCTGATAGCTAAATTCTCTTCCGAGTTGGTCTGAAAAAAATCCTTAATAATCAATTCGAGAGATGAAGCCTTTTTTTGAAAGACATGTTTTTTTTCTTCGATGCCCTTTGTTAAAAGTAACTCATCACCATTTTCACCTTTTTTCCAAAGAATACTTCCATAAGTTCCAGTAATTTGAAGAGTTCTCTCCGTCTCGTGAGTGTTCCAACTATACCAATTCTGCCAAATACATCCTTTTACTTCCCAGCTTAAGTTCACTTCGATTAACTGATTTCCTTCTTTTTTTATAATCTCAACATCAGTTTTAATCGGGTATACATTCATTAAATCTTTAAGGAGATAAATATCATGAGGAACTAAATCTTCGATTACAGATAAATTTGGCTTGTAAATATTATTACTATGACGAATTGAACTAACGTTAGTAATCGAGCCTATCGCTCCTAACATTACTGTAGACTTAATAAGTTGATACACTTCGTCATAAAGAAATATTCGATCTACAAATACGCAACATGAATTATTTTTTGCAATTTTAACCAGTTCAAGTGCTTGATGGTGTTTTAAACACAACGGTTTCTCTACAAAAACATTTTGACCACAAAGTAATATTTTTTTTGCCAACGCATAATGCGTATGCTCAGGGGTGGCAATGAAAAAAAATCCTTTGCCTTTTTCTAAAGTATTTAAGAAACCATCAAATTCTTCAATTTTATGGATTTCTACCTCAGCTTCAGGCGTAACAATTTTATCAAAAACAATAATTTCTTCTTCAGTTATTTTATGAAGTGTTTGGAAAATTTTTTTTCCCCAATAACCATAGCCAATCAATATTATTTTCATAATAATTTCTTAAAACCTAACATAATGATTCCAGTTCCTTTTATCTTCATCAATTTTCTTAAGCACACATAAATCTAGCCATTTTTTTCTTCCTAATCTCTCTAACCAGAAATCATGAAGCCAAGGAATTTTAAGAAAAATATTATCTATAGAGCTAGTTTCAGTTAGTACAAATGGATAATTTTTTAATATAAATGAAATCACTTTTCGTACAGAAGGGTTCCAAATATTTCTCATTACAACTATCCCCTCTTTATTAATCAAATCTTTTAAATAAAACCAATCAGTCAAACAACCATCAAACCTTTCATCACCATCTAATAAACAGAAATCATAGTAATTTTTTCTAGGTCTGCTTGCTAAAAATATTTGAGAAGATGAATGAATAAACTGTGGCAATAATAATTTGTGTTTTTTAATAAGCTGTTTGGTAGATTGAATAAATTTTTCCTCATGATCAACTACGGTGTGTTTATGCGTATGCGTGTACAATTTTTCAATCCAGTAAGTCGAATCTCCATTTCCACAACCAATTTGGAGAATATTCATTGGTGTATGAGTATTTAACAATATTCCAATTTTTTTGGCCTGATGTTCAGAAATCGAAATAAAAATATCATGCACAAGTAGTGAAGATTCCATACTAATAGGACTTTCCTTATTTAACTTAAGGTTAAAACTTTTTTTTCTCTACAAAGTATAAACATTTGAATCAAAAATTACTTCTTTTTCAATTTGTTCCTTTTCAAGACAATCTATTGCATCCCAAAAACGCACAACAATTATTGAACTCGTAATCTCTTCACAAGAAATACTACTTAATTTTTCATTGCTAATCTCAATTTTGTATCTTTTTGCATACCAAAACAGTGTTCTTGCATTAAAGCTGTACACACCTTCGAGATAAGAATCATGTATTTTACTAATGGGAAAAACCATTAAAGTCTTATTTTCTCTTTTTGCCTTGCTCACAATTTGTTTCGCTCCAACTAAACTTTTTGAAAAAGAATTCTGACCACCTAAAGAATACCAAGTGCTAATAAACCACGGTACTGTAAATACAACCATAAAACCCAAGATTAATATTCTGGGAAAACGATGTGAAATACGCAATGGAAAAGATAATAATAAAAATAAAATAATTGGCAAAGTGAAGATAAAATGTCTGAGATGGAAATCAAAATATCCCTTGTGGTATGAGGAGAATGCAATAACAAACAAACAAACCCCTGTTAAACTAATTAAAAATTGGTGTTTTTTCCGTTTAATTTTAAATATATATACTGCTACCACGATACTGAAAATCGTTAACTGTAATGAACTTACAAACAGATTCGCAACAAAGTTACTAAAAGAACTTTGAATTAAAGCAATCGATTCATTTCCTGAAATTGGCAGGTACATGTTTAATCTAGGCCAAATAATTTTTAATAAAATCAGGTGAAAAATCAAAGCAAAAAAAGCTTGTTTACGAAATTTCTTTTCAATTAAACTAACAACTAGCAGCGGAAAAATAATAATGAATTGAAAGATTGAATTTAGACAAAATATTCCAGAAATAATAATGGCTGAAGTTGTTTGCAAGCGTTTTGTTAAAAATAAATATAAAGTAACAACTACACCTAAAATTGCCAATGAATAGAATCGAACTTCAACAGCATAGAGAAATAAAAGAGGATGGACAAAATATCCTAGAGAAGTGGTTATCAAAATGATTTTTTTGATAGTTAGAGACTCTTTGAGTTTTAAATATAAAGATTCATGTTTCAAAATTAAAAAGAAAAAAATCGTTGCGAGAATGTGATAAAAAAGATAAGGAATTCTATATAAAAATTCTTGATAATATACATCAAATCGTCCAACAATCCCCCCCCACAAATGCATGATCCAATAATCAAAAGGTGGAACAGATGCATGTGAAATTGCTACCAAATGACTGATTGTCTCGAATGGAGACTCAGATAATTCAATAACACCAATCTCGTCACCCCATAATTCCAAAGAATTTATCCTTGGGAAAACGAGTGCAACAATAAACAATTGAGATAAGAAAATAATACTTATTTCACGCCATGAGGAGATATTTAAAATCCAATATAAAAGTTGTGAAAATAAATATATAAAAAAGCTACCAAAAAGAAAAACTAACATTAAAGGAGGATCCTGCCAATATAGCAATAAATAACTACACAGAAGAAAAAATCCTATCAAAGTAAGATTCTTAAGATCAGGATTTTCAATCATTTTTTGAAAATGCATAGATATTCACTGAAGGAAATGTTTGATGATCAATCAGTTTAATTTTTTCATTTTCTAAAAACCCATCATAAGGGTAATTCCAAGCACTTTGAACATAGTAAATATACTCAAAACCTTCCAAGGTATCAGTACTATATTCACATTCTCCTGACTCATCACCTTGAGATAAGCATCCGATGCTTGTTTTTCCCTCATAATAATACTTCGTTACGGGAACTAAATAATATACATCAGCAAGAATCAGTGAGTTCGAATGTGATGTTGTAGCTTGAGAGAGATAATCTCCAACCCCTCGCCAGTCTTCATTTCCTTGAGGAATATCATAGTTTTTAATAAAGAAAATACTTACTACAATGATAAAGAAAATTGAGTAATATTTTTTTTTAAGTAAGATACTTTGAGATAACACCAGATAGAAAAAAGGTATTAGGAAAATAGAATATCTTGGTATTGTAAGAAATTGATGAATCGGAGTAAGAAAGAATATAGTAAAAGAAATTAAAGTGAAGATTATTGTAAATTTTTGAAATGGGTCATTTTTGTTATTTTTCAGCGAAAGAATGCTAGATACCAAAAAAACAAAAGATATTCCTATACTTAGTAGATTTCCAAACTGCTTCTCTAGCAAATAATTTGAAACAACATTCACCCATCTGAAAAAAGTAAGTGGCACTTCTTCAGCTTGCCAAAAATAGTAGCTCACTCCAAGTCCAAATTGTTCTGGATAAATTTGACTTAATAAATATCGAATAGCCCAAGGTGTAAAAAGTAGGAAAGACGGAAGAAGATACAAAATGAGTTTGAGAATTTTTTTTGGATGAAAAAGTATACATGTTAGAAAGAAAGACAAAAAGAAAATGACAAAACTGTAATGGTTGTACAAACCTATCAGCATCCATAAATTTCCAAATATGATATTTTTCTTCGAAATTTCATTCTGAAGTAATATTTTCGTTACATGAAAATATGTACCTAAAGCAGTGAGCACTAACAATATATAAGGCCGAATGTTTAAAGAATAATGAAAGAGTACTGAAGATCCTCCAAAAAGAATTAATAAGAGTACTTTTTGATAAAAAGATAATTTAAGGATGTCTCTTGCAATAAGATAAATATACCCATATGCAAAGATAAAAAATAAAAGAGGAAGAGATCTTAAAGATACATCCGAAAATCCAAAAACACTCGTCCAAAATTTAATCAATATAAAATGTAATGGTGGATTTCCATCATCAAATGGATTTTGAAAATTTAAAGGATTATAAGTAAACCATTTTGAAAAATTTACCGAAAAAATTTCATCAGAATCTAAAGATAAATAGGTTAAATGTGAAACTCGTAAAAAAAGAAAAAAAACACTAATCAAAACCAAAATCCCCCACCGTGTTAAACGATAAACCTGGCTATGATCTGAGTTTAATTTCTCAAGAAACTGATCAATATTTTTCAACATACTAAAGCTAAATACTTTATTAAATTCAATTTTTTAGACGAGTCAGATACTTTCATATTCCAACTTTTTATGAACCCTAGATTCAGCTGGGAATTCATATTCAATATGTTTATTTTATCTTGATGATATAAATAACGACAAATTTGAGTTTCGTGATCATTTGCGTGTTCTCCATATTTTTCTAATCGTGGAACAACAAAAGGCTTTTTCCCAAAAGACCAACACTGAATAATTGTTCCCATTCCCGCATGGCAAATGATTTGATCGGATTTTTTAATATATTCTTGAACCTCAGGAAATGCGAAAGACTGCTGAATCAATATATTATCCGAAACATTCTGAATTACTTTATACACTCCACTTTGAATCACTACTTTTTCATTCGGATATGATTTTGCTTGCTGAATTGACCAATCAATTAAGCGTCGAAAAGGATACTGAGTGGTTCCTACCGTAACAAATATCATACAATGCTACCCTGATGCTTTGCTTTCGGATACTTTTGAGTAAGCTGCTCATGCTGAACTAAGAAATGTGTTGAAATCGGCATAACTAACTTTCCCGTCAAAGATAGCTCTTCAATAAAATCGTATGGTTCCAAATAAATTGTTTTAATTCCCATTATTTTTGCCCAAATAAAAAAGGGCGGAGCAATTCCAGCACCTGTACTAAATATTAATTGAGGTTTTTCCTTTATTAAAATAAAAAATGCCAATATAAAATTGCGAAAAAAGTTAACTACATTTCTATTTTCAGGGCCAAACCCATATCTCACTCTTTCATCTTTTAATAAATAAGACGAATCTGGAGAATTTAACGTGATCCAAAACCTAGAAAAATTTCCCCACCAGTCTTTTAACATCATTGCCTGATAAAGATGACCCCCAGGTGAAACTACCATACAAATTTTCATACTAATTCTCTTTTTAAGAAACTTCTTAAATTTTGTTCGTTATAGTCTTTACTAAGAATCTTTTTAATCTTATGAAACTTTTCTCGTCGCCTCTCAGAACTTAAGACCATAGTTCTAATTTTCTTTACAAACTCTTGATTAGTGTCAGCAATTTCCACGAGTCTTCGGTCAATTCCTTCTGCTCCAATAGATGTTGAAATAATTGGAATACCGTACTGTAACAGTTTTAGAATTTTTATTCGAATCCCAGAGCCACTTAGTATGGGAACTACTCCTATACTGTCATATTGTCTTTCTTCTAAGAAACTATCAAGATTTTCAATAAATCCTTTATACTCCGCTCCTTGCTGTTCAATTTCTAGTTTTAAAGCCGTGGATGGGTTTGAGCCACAAACAATCAAACAGCTATTAGGAAAGTCTTTTTTTACTTTTGGCCAAACTTTTATTAGGAACCATCTCAAACCTTGTTCGTTCTCAGGCCAACTTAATAACCCAATGAATACAAGATATTTTATCTTTTTCGAAAGATATTTCTTTCCTACCCAAGGAAGACATATAGGTAATACTGAAGAAGACAGATTAAAAGATGTAAATAGTTTATTTTTATCTTCTGAGCTAATCGCAAAAATTTTATCTACTTGTTTTAGATAGATTCTTTCAAACTTTTTTGTAAGTTTTTCCTCAATAAACCAAAATATGTTTTGAGGAAAGGATGAGGTTTTTCTTCGCCGAAAAACTAAATTTGATTCTATATTTTGTTCAATATAAATTGATTTATTAATATTTTTCAAATATGGCAAGTATTGAAGTGAAGATAGTACTTCAAACAAGTAGAATTCATACATGTTTTCTTTTTGTAATTGCTTTAGCTTAACTAAAAAATCGGAATCAAAAAATTTCAACACCCGTAAAGGAGTTAATTTGAAGAAACTCTTAAACAATATGATGGCAATTTCGACAAAGTGGAGGTGTAGTATTTTCTTTTGAAAGGAAAATACTCTGAGGTTTTTTCTTTTAATTTCTTGACTTGGCAAACTTGGATCTTGAAAACAACACACATCTACCGAAAATCCTTCATTTAATAATCCCTCAATAAGATTCCACGACTTCCACGTTCCACCTGAAATTGGATATGGCGGGAGTTGTGAAACAAAAAGAATTTTTTTTAGTGCCGGAGCCATAATCTTTGCCAGAAAACAGTTGTAACGATTAATGAAAAAACTTTTATTTTGAGGAAAGTATTTAAAGATTGTTGATCAGAAAAAACATGAAACCAATTCCTTATTCTGTATTTTCTATCTTTAGCAATAGGTTCAGAATAGTTTTCTACAGTTTTAGCAGCATTTTGGGCGAACTTTAGCTTCATAAAATATGAAGAAAATGTAATTGGATCTTTGTGTTGAATTAGCATATTTGAAACAAAAAAGGCCTTTCCTTTTTTCTTAGAGATTTGAAGCCCCAAATCTACATCTTCTCCTGCACCATTATTTTCTTTAAATCTTTTTTCATTAAACTCAAGATTATTTTTTACTAGAAAATCTTTGTTATAGGTAATATTTTTATTATCTAGTGTTTCAAAATAAGTGATTTTTTCTTCAATTTTTCCATTCTCTTTCCACATTTGATTAAAGAAGAGAGTAGCTAAAGAAAACATGTTTTTATTGAAATACGTATTTGATTTTCCAACAATTACTGCTGCATTTCTATGTTTTTTAATAGATTTTTTTATTGAACTGAACCAATCAGGGTGCGCCACACAATCATCATCTATAAATGCTACCCATGGAAACCGGGTTTCTTTTAATCCTCGGTTATAAATAATGGGATATCCAACTCTTCTTTCTTGGATGTATTTAATATTCATTACACAATTTTTTTTTAGATTCAAGATTAAACTTGCAGTTTCATCTGAAGAATCGTTATCAACAATAATTAGTTCATCAATTTCTTCAGACTGTACTAGAAGTGATCCAATACAAGCAATTAGATCACGGCTTCTATTCTTCGTAACAATCACGACAGAAATTTGAGGTGACAAAAGTTTCTTAACCATAAAGAATCAGAAAAATTTTGTTATTTTAATAAGAATAACTGTTAAAAAAATATTGAAGCCAAAAGAAATTCTTTCTAAGAAATTTAGCTTATATGTTTCGATCCACTCTTTGAAAAACATCGTGAAATTTACTTTTCTTAACTGAGGGTTATTAGGAATTTTTCTCTTTTTATAATTTTGAACGTTTGTACGATAAGCGAAAACCTCTTGATAAAGTTTAAGATAATACTGTTTCCAAGTTATTGGGTCCTTGTGTAGGACTTTCATACTGGGTAAAAATCTTCCGGTACCACCTGCTCCTTCTAAATCTACACCCAGAAGACAGTCTTCACCTTTCCCGCCATATGATAGGTCTTCATGAAACGAAATATTATTTTTAGTTAAAAATGTTTTACTCACAAGTAAATTTTTAGTATCGGTGATTTCAAAATCTGTAATGCTGTAATTTGCATCTATTCTTCTTCTTTTCCAGTAGGTATCTAGGAAAGAAGTGACTAAAGATGGAAGATTGTTTTGAAAATATGTCTGTGATAATCCTAAATAAACCTCGGCTTGGCTACTCTTTACCACCTTCTTCATTGTGGAAAACCACTCTAACTCAGCAACACAATCATCGTCTATAAAAGCAACCCAAGAATGTTTCGTGTTTTTAATACCAAAATTTCTCAATGCCCCATATGAGTGACTTTGATTAGCCCAATAACGAATAGGAAAACGCGATCTTTTTTGAAATTTTTGAACCAATTTTTTAATCGCAAATGAAACACTACTATCTACAATTATTACTTCATCTGGAGCAACAGTTTGAACGACTAAGGAAGTTAAACATTCCCGAAGTTCACTCCTTCGATCTTTCGTAATGATGACGACTGAAATTTTTGGGTGTTTATTCTTTTCCGAATTCGTTTTCTTCATCAAGGATTTTTAATATTGTTGGGAAAACACTAATATTTGAAAAGCTGAGCGGTAGTGATTCAGTCACCGCTACAGGGATAAGGTCATACAGGAAATAATCATTTCCTCTCTTTTTCACATACAATTCTATTGTGAAATAAACATCTTTTAGATCTGGGTCCACCACTTGAACAGCGCTCCCATTCATTAAAACCGTTCTTTTGGCTGGAACCACTCTCTTCGTTAAAATCTTGGCATAAACTCTACCTTGTGAGTCTTTTACCTCATCATTCTCTTTTACTTGATCAGCGATGTAGCCCGGCACTCCATACACATCAGAAAATTGTCGATCGTCATATCTGAGTTGTGTTTCAACATGGATAGTTTTATCCTCAGATGAGGATGGAGTATATCCTGGATAATTAACGATTAAACCTTCAACGACGGCATTTCTAAAGTTAAATTTAAAAGATTCCCCATAAATTATTGGTTTCCCTCTCAAAGAAAACAATTCTTTTCTTGGATTATATAAACTCTTCACTTTTATAGTCAAAAAAGTGATTTTGTGGGTGCGTGAAATAGGGAAAGCATCAACTTTCGTAATCTCAGCTATGATTTGTCCTATTTCATTTTTCTCCACATCTCCTACTCTGAAACTGTCAGAATATGTCAAATTAGGCGCTGTGCCGGCATATAGGACATCTTTATCAGTCACTTGCAACTTTATTTCTATAACATCTTCCTGACGACGAAAGAATAAAAAAATAAAAGCTGGAATGAGAACTGCTACAACAAGCAAACTTAGATCGAATATGCTCAGTTTTTTTACCAATTGTTTAAGTGATTGAAACATGTTTGCTCTTTATATACTTTTTGGGGAAAGTATCAAGATTATAAATGACTAATGCCAAAGATATCCCTAAAAAGGGAAATTCTACTCTGCCGTATGATGGATGAAGACTATAGTAAAGAAAAAAACTGAGTAAAACTAAGTGATTTAACTTTAATATCCAATTCCTATGCTCAATAAGCAGATTTACGGTTTTTCTGAAAAGATATAAAAATGGAAAGAAAAATAATAGAATACCAAGTATCCCTTGTTCTATAGCAAGTTGTAAAAAAGCATTGTGAATAGCAAACGGAAATTCAAATATATAACCAGATGGCAATAATTGAAAAGCTTGGTAAATACTAGTTTCCACCCCATATCCCAAAACTGGCGCCGTTTGTAAGATTTGTAGGCCGTCACGAATCATTTTATACCGAAGATATCCACCTCCTTCTTCAGAAAAAAAAGTGGCTGACCCGAGAAAACGCGGAAAAATAAGGATGAAAAATACTTCAAAAATAATGATAAAGAATATGAAAAATTTACTATTGTTTGTTAAGAATGATTTCAACTCTTTCAAAATTTCGATAATTTCTCGGTAAAACAATATTCCGCCCAATAATATTATTAACCAGATCACTCTACTTTGAGTCAAGATCATCATCGCTAAACAGGGAATAATTGTTAACAACCGAGCCTTCTTATTTTTCAAGAATACCTTTGCTTCCTGATTAGTTCTCTTAGTGTTTTCAACACTAAAAGATTTCTCGTGATCCTGAACGAAAGTTACAGAATAAATAAACAGTATCATTGATAAAATGAAAGCATACTGATTTGCATAGGCAAATGAGCCATACGGACGTAGACTAAAAACGCTTTCATCAGGAACTATATAGGTCGGACGAAACCCAGAGTTCAGATTGAAAGATAGTAGCTGAGCGGAAATTTGAGAAATACCCAGAATGATCTGGAAAACCAGAACGGCAAAGATCGTTTCCTTTATGATTTTTTTCCCTATTGATTGATGATTGTATAAAAGATAGTAAATCAGCCAAAAAGCCACCAAAATTTTCATGTGTTGTAAAAGCACGATTACAGAAAAAGAAGGAAAAAAAGAGAAATAGAGACTTCCCAAAAGAGCAAGAAAAAATGCTAATCCCCAGGAAACCATCGTTAAAAAGAAAAGTGACGAATTTAACTTATAATGAGAAATTATAATAAAAGATGCTCTCGATGAGAGCATCGAGACAGTTTTTTTTAGAAAATAAAGTAAGATCCAAATAGCAATAAAATCAGACATTATGATTCCATACCCCTCGGAAATCCCTGCTTCAAAACCTTCTTGCTCATAACTGTAATTCCCGGGAGGAATGAGTTCAAAGCTGTAGTACTTTCCTGGTATCTGAAATTGAAGCAATACTATAAAAAATATACTGAGAGGAATTAGTAAACTTTTCTGCGAAACAATACTTCCCACAAATAACATGCAAATAACACCAAAATATGCTTTAAAATTGTCAGGAAACAAATATGTCACACAAGAAATAAAGAATGCTTGAGCGAAGATGCTTGAGTAAATACGAGTAACAAAAAGAATCCATTTTTTCATGTCAAAACCAAAAATTTCTTTTTATTTTTTAATTCGATCTCACAATGCATTTCCTTATCTAGGAAAATGCCTCGATTCACTACAAAGGCAATCGCGACAAAACTATAAAGTCTTATTTGTCGATGATGCTTCAGAGTATACCCGAGCTCAACAAAATTACATCAAACAAAGGCTCAAAGGGCATATTGTCCAATTTAATCAAGAACAAAAATTTTCTCTAAGAAATGCTTACGAGATGATTCATGAGCATGTAGACAATGATGAAGCGATAATTATTAATCTTGATGGGGATGATTGGCTTATTCGAGATGACGTAATTGACGTCGTTGATAAAACTTATGAAGTGCACCATTGTCTACTCACATATGGGAATTGTGTATACCATGCTCCCGGAGAAGCTTTTCATAACAAAAAAGGTTCAGAAGTTATTCCAACTATTAATCAACGATACCCTGATAAGGTAGAGAATTTGAGCAGTTATCGAAAAGAAGGTTTCCGCCCACTGCATCTCAGAACTTGGAAAGCTCGTGAATTTAAAAACATTCCAAAAAAATATTTTCTGAGATCAGATGGAAATTGGGTACAATTCTGTGAAGATCAAGCTATTTTTTTGCCACTGCTTGAAAAAGCCGACGGAAGGTATGAAGTTATTTCCACCCCCCTTTCAGCATATAACCGACATAATCCAAACAGTGATAGTAAGCTTCATCTTTATGAAATGTTAAGTGATGAAGTTACCATATTAAAAATGAAACCACTTAAATGATCATGCTTCAAATGAATGCTACAACTTGTCAGATTAGATACTCTTCTATACCTTCCATTCCAATCATTGGGTATGGCTACTATTTTCTTCAAATTCTTCAGATACATTTCAAACTTACAAGAGTAGTTTATATGTCAAATAAAGAAAAAAAACTGCTTTCATTTTTTACAAACTATCTGGAAAATCACTTCCAATATAAAGTTTGCACTACAATAAAAATTGGTCGGCCATTACTGAATTTATCAAATATAAAGTTAGATATTCCGCCCATGAAAATCGTCTTAGATTCTAATAACTATGAAAATATACTTTGGACATTCGTAGCGACAACTACCATTTCCGAAAATACAAGAAAAATATTTCGGGAGAATAACCTCAATAAAATAGCTAATCTCTTTCAATGATCAATAATATACAAAGTGTAATCATCCCATATCATCACCAAGACCTAGATTTAAAATGTGATTTCATTTTTCAAACAGTTAAAGAGCTACAAAAACGGTCCATTAAAGTTACCGTTCTCTTACGTCAACATTTTATTTGGTTTCCTATCTTCTTATTCAATTTTTTTTGGAAAAGACATCATCTTCATTTAGATATTTCAGCAGATTTTGATACTAATAATCTGAAAGTCTTCAAGACTCCTGTGCTTATTCCCACCTTTTTAAACTTCTTACCAGGTATGATGGAAATAAACAGAAGATTTTCACTATTTATTTTGAAGCATTTTATTTCCTACCAAAGTGCTGATATATTTTGGAATTTTGATCCATTCAACATTGATTTGTTAAAAGAAATCAACGAACTTAAAATTACAACACTTTTTGACTGTGTGGACTACTACACCAGTATCATTCCTGAAAAAAAAATTGAAATCGAAGATGCATTTCATGAAAGTTTAAAACAGTCAAATGTTGTGTGCGCTAACTCACACGTTCTGTATTCTTTTTGTAATAAATTAAATAAAAACACACACTTAGTTCCCCAAGGATTTGATGAAGAAACCTTTTTACGTTCAGAATTTGATTTATTACCAGATGTCCTTAAAAAGGACAGAAGGAAAAAGATCGGCTTTGTTGGCAATTTAACATACCGAATTGACTACGAGCTACTTAATAAGTTGATTGCTCAACATCCAAATCACCTCTTCCTCATTTCAGATACATATCTCCCCTGTGATCCCGAAGACAGTATGTGTGATACAGAAAAAATGATTGAAGAATTAAAAAGATATAAGAATATTTTTTGGATTCCTAAACTTGCTAGACGGAACTTAATTCCGTATATCAAAGCACTTGATATTGGAATCATCCCATACGATATACGTTTTCAATTTAATACCTACTGTTATCCAATGAAATTATTTGAATACTTTTATATCGGAAAACCAGTGATTTCTACTCCAATTGAAGAACTGAAGAGATTCCCTCGATATGTCAAAATTGGCTCAACGGCTCAAGAATGGGAAAAACAGATCAAGGAATCGCTTGCTAAACCTTGGTCTGAAAGGTATAAACAGCAACAACGAAAACTGGCTGAAGAAAATATCTGGGAAAAGAAAGTATCATCAATCTTAAAGATTATATTCAACAATGAAAGAAAAGAAACTCGTCATAGCCATTATCTCCCCTGAGTACCCCCCTCTCACAAATTGGGGTGGAATTGCAACATTTAACGAAAATCTTTCTTTACTCTTAAATGAGATCGGTCATGAAGTTCATGTTATTACTTATGATAATGTTGGAGATGTTCTAAAAACTAAAAATCCAGAGAAAAATTTATATATCCACTACGTCCCCTTTAAGACTTCCTCTAAATTGATCAACTTTTTTTACTATCGATTTCCTTTTAGTTTAGTTCGAAATTACCTTAAGAATTTATTCCCCTTAACATTATTAATTTTAGAATGGAATTTTTTTTCTTTTTTAAGCTTCAAACAACTTCATGAACAATATCAATTTAATATTATTCATTCTGTAAGTTATTTATCACCAAGTTTACTTATCAAAATTATTTGGCAAAAAATACCTCTAATTATTCACATACAAAGTTTTCAAGAATTGAGTGGAAAATTCTACAAATCTACTTTTGACCTGCGTATTCAAAAATGGCTAGAAAACACATTTTTAAAAAAAGCCGATTATTTTGTACCTTGTTCCAAAAAAATTTCTCGAAATATTCTGAAAAAATTTCCAGAATATACAACAAAAACAACAGTTATTTACAATTTTATTTACCCAGATCTATATGAAAACCAAATTAAAGTGAACACAAATAATATTGTGTTTATTGGAAGGTTTGAACATCGGAAAGGAATAGATCTTCTTATCAAATCTTTCATTAAGTTAGCCCAAAATAATAAATTTCTGAATTTATATCTAATCGGAGACTCAAAACATCAAGTTTTCATTAAAAATGAATATATTAATTTTATGGACTGGTACTCAAACTTAAAAATTCTTAAAAATGTGAAAAAAAGGATTTATTTTTTTCCACAGATAGATGATAAAAACAGTTTGATAGAGCTCTTAAAAAAAATAAAAGGTGTAGCTATAGTACCTTCTCGTCATGAACCGTTTGGTTTTGTGAATATCGAGTTCATGGCCTTAGGATATATTTTGATTAGTTCACAAGGTGAAGGAGCAGATGAGATCATCGAACAAGGCCAAGATGGGATTTTATTTAAAGAAAATGAATTAGTACAAAAAATATTAAATATTATCGATCTTAATAAGAAGAAACTTCATACTATTTCTAGTACGGCTAAGAAAAAAATAAAAACTCAATTTAGTTATAAACAAAATATTAGTAATTATAAAAAGTTGTATTTTAATCTAATCCACTAATGTTTTTAACAATAAAAAAAATTTTCAGCTTTAAAAAAAGCCACTTTTTACCTACCAATATCAGTGTAGTTATTCCTTACTACTCAAATACCATCGGATTAACAACAATTTTACTTTTACTTCAGCAGCAAACAAAAAGGATAAAAAACATAACAATTATTGACTCTTCTAAAGAACAATCTGCAAAAATGATTGTTGATTATGTGCGTTTACCATCAACAAACGTAAAAATCATTGCTAATTTCGAAGGCAATATTTATCAAGCTTGGAATAAAGGTATCAAGCAATCAAAAAAGTCAGACTATTTGATTTTGAACGACGACATACTAATTCCACTAAATTTTATTGAAATCTTATCCGCATTAAAACAAAAAGGTCATCTTTGTTATGTCCCTACTGCGGCTTGGAAAGGCGCAAGGATAGAAAATATTGATGAAAATTTTACCTGGATGACTAAAACATTACAAATAAAATTAACACCTACTCAATGGATGAAAGGTTTCTGTTTTTTTCTTCCCGAAAAAACTGTTGAAAAGGTTGGACTGTTTGATGAGAGTTTTTCGATCTGGTTTGGAGATGATGATTATCAGATGAGGTTACTTGATTATGCTAGAAAATATAACCTTGAAGCCATTGTTGAAATTTTTGGTTGTTATGTTTTTCATTATGGACGGAAAAGTTATTCAAAAGTAGTTAAAAAAGAATTTAAAACTAATGTTTTAAAAGATAAAAAAAAGTTTGAAAAAAAATGGAAAATTAAAGTTAATGATTTTTCTATTGAGTAAATATTATATGTAATTTTTTTTTAAAAAAGTTTTTGCCTTCTTTTGAAGAATATACTCCACAAATAGTTGCCAATGCATAGAGAATCAAAGGAAATATATAGATCATTTCTGTTTTTTTTGTTTTTATCCAAAAATCTGACATTAAACTTCTAAATAAATTCAATAAGAAAAGTGGGAAAAATACTAAATGGAATTTTCTGCTTGGAAAAAAATAAGTGAAATTGAAATTTTCTTTATGATACTTCTGTAAGAGAAGATAATATTGTGCGTATTTAAAATATGTTAAGAGGAATCCACTAATAGATGTTCTAAATTTATGGTTTACTAAAAGTGATGGCGAAAAATAAATGGTGCATTTATTTTTATAAAGATTTAAAAAAAAGTCGATATCTTCACAATATGAAAAGTCTTCCCTAAAGTAAATTGATTTTTTAATAATTTTTTTTCTTAAAATAGAAAATGCAGCTGAAGGATAGGTTATTATTTTTTGCTCTTTATCTTTTGATTGGATTTCTTGCATAAAAAATTCGGATGAAAATTGGCCAAATATATTTTTATTTTGAGGGAGTATTTTCCCGACAAACCCTAAAGCCGTACCTTTGTTTTTGTAAAGCTTTAATAAATTCTTAATATAGGAAGAGTCTAAAATGACATCGTCATCAACAAATAAAATGACATCACTTTTAGCATTCTTTAAACCTAAATTTCTTGAATATGAGGAGTTTTTTTTATTTACAGAATAATATCTTACTTTCGTTGTGACTAATTTAAATAAGTTCACCAATTCTTCCTGTGAAAAAAATTTGTTATTTTCTATGTCTTCTATGAAAAGAAGTTCGTTGGGCAAAGGTTCTTGTCTAAGTATGGATTCCAAACATTTTTTTGCTTCAGCAAATCTATTTTTAGAAATAATTACTATCGAAATGGAAATCATTGAAGATAGGATCGTATAATTTTTATATTTCCATCTTTTTTGACCCTATGCTCATCAACCCAAATTATTCTTTCCACATTCTTTTCCAAAAACTCTATCCAATGAGTTACAACTAATATTGTTTTGCCTGCTTTAAAAAATTCATTTATTTTTTTCATGGATTTTTCCTGAAAATCTTGATCACCTGCTGTAATACCTTCATCTAAAATCAGAATGTCTGGATCTGCATGAACAGCTATTGAAAACCCTAACCGTAATTTCATTCCAGCTGAGTATGTATATAAAGGTGCATCAATAAATTGACCAATATCAGCAAATGCTACAATTTTTTGAAATTTTTGTTTAATTTCTTTTTTCGTCATTCCAATCACCATTCCGTTCAAAAAAATATTTTCCTCTCCAGATAAATCTGGATGAAAACCTGCCTCTAAATCAATTAAAGAGACGATTTTCCCATTGGTTTTTAGACTGCCTGAATTAGAGGTGGTAATACCTGCAATTATTTTCAATAATGTCGTTTTCCCTGCTCCATTACGACCAATAATCCCTACCTTCTCTCCTTTATAAATCGTTAAAGAAATATCATCCAAGGCTGTAAAGACTTCCTTTTTCGTTCGATGCACTAATCGTTCACTAAACGTCGGCTTCTCATGATGCAAGATGTAATGCTTCGAGACATTTTTTAGCTCAATAGCAATTTCTTTTTTCTTTTTCATAATGTTGAAATTTTCTGTTAAGTGACAACTGATCTCCGATAACTGACCTAAATCCAGTCATCAAAAAATTTACTTTCTTTTTGGAAAAGTATCCACCCAATCAAAAAAGTTACTATGCTCATAGCCAAACTTACTACAGCTAAATATACTGAAGTGAGTGGTAAGTTTAATAAAACTAGATGAAAAAGTTCAATGATTCCAGCCATGGGATTGAGCAAATAGAAAATTCGAAATCGTTCAGGAAGAAGAGTGAGTGTGTACACGAGGGGAGTAGCATAGAACCATAAAGGCAAAATGGCTTGAGTAATAAAGTTCACATCACGATACTTCACATTGAGTGCTGAACAAATAAGTGAGAATCCCGAAGTCAGTAAAGTCAAAGAGAAAAGTAAAGGCAAAAGCCATAACATTCGGAATATATAAGAAATGGATTGACTTATTCCATAATGATCAAAAACAATTTTATCTATCACTAATGCCAGTATCAGTAAACTGAGTGCAATTAAAAAATGAAACAAATTTGATAAAACTATTGACAATACGATTGCCTCTCGAGGAAATTTTGCTTTTTGAATCAGTCCTCGCTCAAAAACGATAGAAGGAGTAGCTTTCTGAACCGTCATGGAGAAAAAATTCCACGGTAGTAAACCAGCAAAAAGGAATAAAAAATAGTTGTCAACTTTGACCGGAACGAAGAATTGGAAAATGAAACCGATCACCAGCATCTGAAGTAGAGGGTTCAAAATAACCCAGAGAAACCCAAGAATTGCGAATTTATATCTGGCTTTGATTTCTTTTTCCGTCATGGCAAAAAGGAAATCCCAATACTGTTTTTTTAAAAAAGAGTGCGAAATTGTTTTCATCATAGATGAGGTTTGCATCTTACCATTTCAGCTTGTTTTAAGATAAGCAACATTTTTAAATATGAAGCATATTCTTACAACTTCTTTAAATCTCTCATATTTTCCCTCACTCACCTATTGACGCGAGGATACAAGACTGAGTATTCTTAATGCACGAGTATTTTTTCAGATTTTAATAACGTTCATACACAACATCATGCCAAACCACTCATCTCCAGCAAACAAATCATTAGACGATATTTTAGCTGAATTAGAACAACGCTTTGGTTCTGATAACGCTTCTTCTCACTCAAACCATAACTCACACAACAAGAAAAAATCTTCTTTTTCGCCTAATACCATCATTGGCGCCTTAGTGTTCACTTTACTTGCAGTGGGAGTAGCTAGTGCAATGTTCCTTGCTCGTGAGAATCAAGACTTACGTCAACAAGCACAGGTATATCCTATTGTTTGTGGAAATGGTTCGGATTCAGTCTGTTTAGGTCAGAATGTTGGAAGTGGATGTAGTGTAGGAAATCAGGATGGATTGTGTGTCCTTGACGCTGAACCCAGTCGCTGTGCTTGTGATATTCAAGATACTCAACCTCTGTGTACTGGTGGGATTTGTGCTGAACCAGGATTTGATTGTTCCAGTGGGTATCAACTTCGAGGGAATCAACAAGAATGTAGTGAAACTGGTGGATTTGCATGTTGTCCTGTAGGTGGTGGAAACACACCAACCCCTACTCCTACAACTATTGCTCAGGCTACTGCTACACCAACCCCTGGGACGGGTGGAGGAAACACTCCAACTCCAAGGCCAACGAATACTCCTGTCAATACACCGACCAATGTTCCTACTCCTACTCCAGTGGTGTGTACCGGTTCACGTATCGATTTAAGCCGATTAGATGATGGTTCTGCTCCTGCTGATAACTTACTGTTAAATACTCAATATCAAGCAACGACTGGTTTAAGTTTCTCTCTTCAACCTCAGCTTGCTGCTACCCAAGAAACTCGTGATGCTTGTGCTGCTACCTCTGGTCCTCGTATTGCTTTAGCTGGTGCTCCTCGAACTGCCTTTCAAGGTCAAGAAACCTCTCCTGGAGTTGGTGGTTTCCCAGACTTAACCTATCCTGGTGATCGAGCTCAAAGTCCGTTCATGACTGATTCTTCTGACCTTCAAAGCTTCTCTTGTCCGGTCAGAATTAGTATTGCAAGTGGATTTAGACGCAATGATTTCATCTTTGACTTAGTTGATGTGGACAATGGAGAAAGGTCAATCATTAATGCCTACAATGCCAGTAATCAATTAGTGACCACACTGACTGTCGCTGCTGCCTCAGGTAATATGCAGTTTGATGGAAGAAGTTATCCAATCACCTTAATCGGAAGTAGTCCGATTGCTTACGTTGATGTCATCCCTCAAGGTACAAAAGCCAACTGGGGTGTCGCCTATGACAACTTCTGTGTCTACCCAACTCAAACCTCTACCCCAAGTCCTACACCAACAGCAACCATTCCTGGTTCCACAGCTACTCCAACTCCTACGCCACAAGCTGGACTCTGTGTGTCTATTTCAATGACAAACTTAAATGGAAGCACTCAAGCACCTCAGATCAACGACTCAGTCACATTCACCTGTGGAGAAGTAGCTGGAGCAACCCGATATGAGTTCAGAGTGCGCACTCCAAATGGTAGCTGGAATGCTTTGAATCCTAGCGCTGCCGGAGCTCGTGTCTCAGCACCATTCACCTATTCTGAAAATGGTAACTATAGAGCTCAATGCCGACCTTGTACGGGAACAGATGAATCCACTTGCCAAGCTTGGGAATAACAATGAAAAAAACCACGCCCATTACCAACCAACCCGCATTTCTTTTAGGTTTAACTGGATTACTTGTATTGGGAGTTGGTATTATTGCTTCAATTATTCTTAACTCTCGATCTCAAGATCTCAGAGAGCAAGCTCAAGTAGTGGAATCAGGAACTTGTTCTTTAGACATTACAATTGGGACACCTCCAGATGTGAATTGTGTTAAAAAGACCTACCAAGATGAATTTGATAATGTTCCCGGTACATATTATTTAAGAAGAGTTCTTCAGACAGCCAAAGCTGGTGACACGATAGTATGGGCAATTGATGTCACAAATACTGGTTCCACCCCCGTAACAATTTCACTCACTGATGTACTTTCACCCAATAATCTTAATTATGTGACGTTTGTTGATTCCAATTGTGGCCCTAATGCTTATAACACATCAAACAGGACACTCACTTGCGCACTTTCTGATTTAGTTGCTTCTTCTGGTCAAGCTCGAGTTGTTTTTCGCGTCAGAATTGCTGATAACACTCCAGTTGGAACTGTTATTACTAACTCAGCTAGTATAGCGGGTGGTGATGTTTCTAATTCATGTAGTGTAGATTTAACCATCGATGAAGAATCTGGGCAAAAAATCTGTAACGAAGCTTGTGAATCAGATAAAGAGTGTGATGATGCTCAGAACCAGCGTTGTGTTGATACTGGAGCAGGTTTCTTCTGTCGAAATGTGAGTTGTTCTAGTGAAGCGGACTGTATTTGTACAGCATCTACTCCAACACCTAATCCAACCAGTACCCCATCTAATTCACCGACTCCTACTCCTGTACCAACCAATACTCCTACTCCCACACCAGGAACTGGTGGTAATACACCAACACCTATTCCAACATCAACACCAAGTCCTATCCCGACTAGTACACCTATTAGTACTGCTACCCCAACCCCAGTGAGCACACCAACTCCAGGTGCCACACCAACAAATTCACCAACTCCTACCCCAGGAACAGGTGGAAATACTCCGACACCTACACCAACGAGTTCACCAACTCCTCGAGCTGACTTAGAATTACAAAAAACAGTTAGTACAACTACACCTACGGTGGGTCAGAACATCACCTTTACTATTCAAGTGACAAATAAGGGTCCGAATACAACAGAAAATGTGACTGTCAAAGATGTGTTACCTTCATCACTTACTTTTGTCTCAGCAAATGCCACCAAAGGTTCATACAACTCTTCTAACGGCATCTGGACAATTGGAACATTATCACTCAACGAAACTGTGTACTTATACATAACGGCACGTGTTGATTCTGCTGCAAGTATCACCAACATTGCGGAAGTTGTGACTAGTACATTACCTGATCCAGATTCCACTCCAGGAAATAACGTGACTGGTGAAGACGATCAAGATGATGTCACATTAAACTCCACCAAAGTGCTTGCTCAATGTGAACAAACATGTACCTATAACTCAGATTGTGCCGATAGTAATCATATCTGTTTCAATACAGGTTCTAAGACGGTCTGTCGTTTAGCCAGTAATCCCACAAGTAGCACCTGTGTTGGTGCAACATCAACTCCTGCTCCTACCAACCAACCTCAGTTACCTGCAGCTGGTGGAACAGGTTCAACATTTGTCATCGTAGCAACAGCTATCACTATCCTTGTCTTGGCAGCCTTAGGACTACTCTTATTGCTATAAAAAACTGATTACCATGTCGAACCCGTCCAAAACTACTAATAATCAATCTATAGAGGAAATACTTGACGAGCTCGAAAAGAAGTTTGGTTCTTCTACTTCTTCATCAAAATCTAATTCAAGTTCATCTCATTCTGATAATCGTTCAAAGAAATCAACACCTTCCTTATCACCCAATTTATTAATTGGGGCATTGGTATTCACCTTGTTGGCAGTAGGAGTAGCAAGTGCAATGTTTCTTGCAAATAAAAACACCGAGTTGAGACAACAAGCACAGGTATATACTGTCGTTTGTGGAAGTGGTTCTGAGTCAGTCTGTTTAGGTCAAAATGAGGGAAGTGGATGTAGTGTCGGAGGTCAAAATGGATTGTGTGTCCTTGACGCTGAACCTAGTCGATGTGTTTGTGATATTCAGGATACTGAACCGTTATGTACAGGTGGAATTTGTGCTGAACCAGGATTTGATTGTTCAAATGGTTATTATTTACGAGGAAATCAACAAGAATGTAGCGAAACTGGTGGGTTTGCGTGCTGTCCTGTAGGAAATACTCCTACTCCTCGACCCACGAACACACCTACAGCTACACCAACACCTGGGACTGGTGGAAACACTCCAACTCCAGGACCTGTTAATACTCCGGTCAATACACCCACAAATACTCCTACCAATGTACCTACACCTACTCCAGTCGTGTGTACCGGATCTCGTATCGATTTAAGCCGATTAGATGATGGTTCTGCTCCTGCTGATAACTTACTGTTAAATACTCAATATCAAGCAACGACTGGTTTAAGTTTCTCTCTTCAACCTCAGCTTGCTGCTACCCAAGAAACTCGTGATGCTTGTGCTGCTACCTCTGGTCCTCGTATTGCTTTAGCTGGTGCTCCTCGAACTGCCTTTCAAGGTCAAGAAACCTCTCCTGGAGTTGGTGGTTTCCCAGACTTAACCTATCCTGGTGATCGAGCTCAAAGTCCGTTCATGACTGATTCTTCTGACCTTCAAAGCTTCTCTTGTCCGGTCAGAATTAGTATTGCAAGTGGATTTAGACGCAATGATTTCATCTTTGACTTAGTTGATGTGGACAATGGAGAAAGGTCAATCATTAATGCCTACAATGCCAGTAATCAATTAGTGACCACACTGACTGTCGCTGCTGCCTCAGGTAATATGCAGTTTGATGGAAGAAGTTATCCAATCACCTTAATCGGAAGTAGTCCGATTGCTTACGTTGATGTCATCCCTCAAGGTACAAAAGCCAACTGGGGTGTCGCCTATGACAACTTCTGTGTCTACCCGACCCAAACCTCTACCCCATCCCCGACTCCAACTCGAACACCTACTCCAAGCCCTTCCCCCACGGCTACTCCTGGACCAGTCTGTGTATCTTTAACTATGACACCACCTAACCCAACAATTAACCAATCAATAACACTCACTTGTGGTGCCGTTGCCGGAGCATTTAGATATGAATTCAGAGTGGGCTTACCAAATAACACTTTAGTCACAGTCCAACCAAGTTCAGCTCAATCAAGAGTTTCTCAGCCTTTCACAATTAATCAAAGTGGCCAGCACGGGGCACAGTGTCGAATTTGTACAGGAAGTGCAGCAAGTACATGTCAACCTTGGGAAATCTCAAATTAATATGGAATCAGCAACAAAACCTACTGTCGGAGTCTCCTCTAAATCAATATTAACCATTATTGGTTTGATATTAGTTGTTGCTGGAATAGTTGCTGCCACCTATTTATCTTCTCGATCTCAAGATGTGAGACAACAAGCTCAGGTGGCACCTACCACTCCACCTGCTGTTACTTGTACAGGAAGTAATTCTAGTACTACTTCAAGTAACTCATGTAATGGTGATGTGGTTGGAACGGCAAATTCTTGTCAAACTGTCGGAGGACAATCTGGAAGCTGTCAAGAATTTTTAAGGGATGGCAGTACGGTTATTTGTGATTGTATTGCTGGGTTACCTAGTCCGACACCTGCAGCACTCTGTACGGTTATTTTCAATGTTTCTTCTCCAACTCCAACCCCATCAAATACCGCTACACCAACGCCGAGTCCGACCAGAACTCCTAGTCCGACTCCAACCCCATCTAATACTGCTACTCCTACACCAAGTCCGACTCGAACGCCTAGCCCATCTCCTACGAGTACATCAACAAGTACTCCAACGCCGAGTCCGACCAGAACTCCTAGTCCGACTCCAACCCCATCTAATACTGCTACTCCTACACCAAGTCCGACTCGAACGCCTAGCCCATCTCCAAGTGCAGTTCCAACTGCCACTCCATTGGCAATTTGTATCTCTCTTCAAATGACTCCACCCAACCCTGCAATTGGACAACCAGTTACCTTTACTTGTGGAAATGTGGCAGGGACATACAGATATGAATTCAGAATTGGTCTTCCAGGTGGAAGTGTGATTACCCTTCAACCAATCTCACTTCAATCAAATGTATCTCAGCCATACACCATTACTCAAAGTGGTCCACATGGAGCTCAGTGTAGACTGTGCTCTGGACCTGATGCAGCATCTTGCCAACCTTGGGAACAACAATGAAAAAAACTACATCTTTAACCAACCAGCCCACATTTATCTTAGGTATACTTGGTCTGTTTTTACTCGTAGTTGGAATTATTGCTTCTGTACTACTCAGTTCTCGATCTCAAGATGTGAGACAACAAGCCCAAACACCTCCCTCGCCAGCTCAGTGTGGTGCAACTTGTGTAACCACTGCCGGTTGCCAATCTCCTTTTATCTGTGCAGATCATAATAATGATGGAACCTCTACCTGCGTACTCAGTACTTGTGCGGGTTCTGACGCCATTTGTTCTCCTAATGGCTGTATTATTGGTGACCCCATAACTAATTCTGTATGTACTGTTATTTTTAATGTTGCTTCTCCAACTCCTACACCTTCATCCACAAGGACTCCAACCCCTAGCCCAACACGCACACCAAGTCCTACACCTTCACCTACTACTTCATCAACACCCACCCCAACTCCAGGCACAGGTGGCTCAAGTCCGACTCCAAGTCCAACCAGAACACCGACTCCAACCCCTAGCCCGACCAGAACTCCATCTCCATCACCGAGTCCGACACGCACACCAAGTCCGAGTCCGACAGGTACACCATTTTGTCCACCTGTCGCACCAGTTGATCCGGCAACACCAGCATGTGTTCCTGATGAAGTAGCCACCACAACCATAACTTGGAGATGGCAAGCTTTAGCAGGTGCTAATCAGTATGAGATTGACATCTTAGATCAAAATAATCAGGTCATTATTGATAATACTTGGACAGATGCTAGTGCATTCAACTGCGCTTCTGGAACATGTCAGTACGTCACTCAATTACCCGCTGGTACCTATCGGTCCAGAATAAGTGCTCGAAGCACTATCAATCCGAACGGAGTCTGTTTTGAAACAAGTATCTCACCTCCTGTAACTGTCTTAGAATGTGATGCCACTCCTACTCCAACAGTAAAACCAACTCCAACTGGATTACCTGAAGCTGGAAACAGCACACCAACATTGATGATCCTGACTGCTGGTGCAGTAGTAGTCATCATTGGAATCCTCGGATTCATGTTTGTACTCTAAATAAAAGAATGAATTAAATTAAAAAGCCGTACGTATGTACGGCTTTTTAATTTTGATTTTAAAGTCTATCTTCGTATGCGGAAATATTTAGTTAACTAAATTCAGCTTGTTTTTACTTACGATCACCTCTTTCAACTTAGATGTTTGACAACCATTTAAAGGAATATGCCAACGCTTAAAGAGCTCCATAACCAAATCAGATGAGGATTGAAACTAAAAGTATTTATAAATAGGAAACTCTGCATTGTTCGAAGGTGAGAATATTACTGAGAAGCAAGTCGCTATTAAACAATTGTTTACGCTGTGGGCACGCCTGGACTCGAACCAGGAACCTTGAAGGTATAAGCTTCCTGCGCTAACCGATTGCGCCACGTGCCCTAAATAACGTACCCGATAAGGGATACGATGCTATACATTTCAGCAAGAATAGGGGAAATTATACATTGAATTATGGATTGTGCATTGTGGAAGCACACTTCACAAGATTACAACTTTGCTCTTCTATTCATTTCTTCCTCGATCAGTTCTCTTGGACGTCCATACTTCAATCTTGATAACTCTCGCACCATTTCTGCTAATTTTGGATTCATCCGTGCTTTTTGCTCATCCATGTCTTTCATTAATGACATGCTAAACGGCGGAATTGGTTCGTTCTTCACAATGGTTCGTATGTATACATGATATTTTTCAATATTCACTAGGTCATTTTCGGAAAAAACCGGAGCAAATTCATGTTGTAAGAAGTTCGCATCAGGAACACCAACTCGGAAGGAAACAATTGTTCCCACGTTACCAAAAACTGCATTTTTAACATCCTCATCAATCTGGCTCACAAATTGATTTGCAACGATCAAGTTTAGACGATACTTTCGAGCCTCAGATAAAATGACCGCAAAATCTTCCGTCGCATAATTTTGAAACTCGTCAACATACAGATAAAAGTCTTTACGTTGATCCATCGGAATATCCTGTCTACTCATTGCTGCGGTTAGTACTTTCGGAACCAGAATCAAACCTAAGAACTTTGCGTCCTCTTCACCAAGTTTCCCCTTAGAAAGGTTTACTAATAAAATCTTTTGTTCATCCATAATTTTTCGAACATTAAAAGCGCTCTCAGACTGACCAATGATATTTCTCATGGTTTTATTGGTGATGAAACGACCGAATTTAGAAACGATGTAATCCAAAACTTCAGATTTATGGAAATCCGATGTTTGAGCAATTTGATCAGTCCAATATCGGCGAACAATGGGATCTTTTACAAAGGGGAGCATCTCCTCAACAAACTTCGCATCAGTCAAAATACGCACCATTTCAATAAAAGTTCCTCCTGGCTTGGACATAATTGTTAACATGGCATTTCGAATCGCATGTTCAAATCGTGGCCCAATAATTCCAGTTTTATGTGGATCGTACAGTTTATACATCAAACCAATAATCGATGAAGCAACAAAGTGTTTCTCTTCTTCGGAATAAGCTTCCATCATATTCATACCCATTGGACGCTCTATATCAGAAGGATTAAAGTAAATGATATCTTCCGCTCGTTCAGGAGGAACCAACTGTAAAAGGTCTTCCACAAACTCACCGTGAGGATCAATAGCACAAACACCTTTTCCTGCTTCTATATCTTGAAGAATCATTTCTTTCAGGAACTCAGATTTTCCAGTTCCGGTTTTTCCGATGATGTACATGTGTCGACGACGATCATCCTCACCAATGAAAATCTTTTTCACAGTCCCTCGATATAAACTTTTTCCTAAGTACATTCCTGATTGAGGAATATTTTCTGGTGCTGGAGCATTCTTGGCTTTCAACCAATGAATATGATGCGTTTCGACAGTTTTATTTGGATAGTGAAAAACAGTAGCTAACTCTTCTGAATTAAGAATAAAAACTCCTCGACTCCACATCGGCATATATCTATAGATAAAATCAATCATGAACAATTGTTTGAACCAGATCCTTGAGCGAACAAAAGAGTTGAATGGGGAAGTGTACTGGGCAAACGCACTGACAATATTATTTAAATGTGAATTGGCGGCACGCTCAGATGGAGAAGACACTACAATTCGAATACTGGTTTTAAAACCTGGTTTATTCACTTTGTTATCAATACTGTCGAGCTTCTTCGGATCATTACTATATGATGCTTTCTCTGGATCGGCTTCCTTTTTCTTAGTGTTACTTAAATAACTTGAGCCTCGATTTCTCCATCCTTCTCCTTCTGGCTGAATCAGGATTTGCACAATAGCCCCCTCACCTTCTTGCATTTTAGACAACGCAGAAGTGAGCAAAGAGAGTCCATCGGTTGGAAGGTCTTTATATGTCTTAACAGGATAAAAGTCGGAATCTTTTAATTTTAGCGCAGTAAAAGCAACTCGACCATTTTCATTGAAGATATTCACTTCGTCATGTTCTTCAATCCTGGCATCAGGATAGGCACCATTAATTTGCTTTTCTACTAAATCACGTAAATTTCTTGGAACAGAGACATAAAACTTAATCTCTTCCTTCAATGCCACAATTTCAAAACTAATATGGTCTTGTGATTTAAACCAGGACTCCATCCCTGTCTTCCGTAAAGAGTGCAAAGAAGCATACATTTGCTCCGCTGCATCAATCTTAATTTCATTATCTTTTGGTAAAGATACAATTAAAGTAACAAAATCTAAGGAGTATTTCTCTTTATTTCGGTGTTTTAACCACTGAAAGATCATGTATAAAAAAACAACTGCACCCAAAATTGAAATCAGAACAACGCCAAGCATTGCAGCGAAAAAAAGTCCTCGAGCCATTAATTCATCAAAATTTTGCATATTTAGTGTTGATTAGAGAGCTTTGCATCATCCTGATACACAACCTCTCCGGAAAACATTTTCCAAATCTTATTTGCCCATTCAGCAAACCAACGAGCACTTTTCTCATTAGATTGCTTCAGTCCTTCCTCAAGCTCTGCTTTCGTCATAGGAAGCACAATCACTGGCTTTGCCACATAATGAGGTTGCACACCTGACGAGACTGAGTTATCGGCAATGACGACCTCTTGTGGAAAATCAGATGGATCATCTTGAACTGCAGTCACATACTTTTCCACTTCCGGTGAAACTTCTGGAACTGGTTCATACTCAATCGCACTGATACTCGATGGGAGTTCCCATTCTTGAGAGTTTGCAAATGCTTCTTGTTCTTTTCCTGTCGATCCATACTGTACTTGTATAGGTTGGTCTTCACTCAGCAATGCCTGAGAAAGTACTTGTGTCGCAGTACCTGGACGTTGATCTTCATCTTGACTAAACGGTTGTTGAATCTGAGTCGAAGCTGTTTGCGGAGCTTGTGGACCAACAGGCTCCTCTGCTACCTGAGGTAGGGGAGTTATTGGTGAAACTGGAGCAAGAGTCTGTAATTTGGGATCTGTCATGACTTGCCTATCATATCAAATCAGGACGACGTGATGAAGAAAGGAATTACTTTTTGTTTATGAATAAAAATCTACTTTTCTTAAAAATCTAATCCTTTAATAGCATTTTTTCCTTGATCAAAAGGATGTTTTACCTTCTTCATTTCAGTTACCACATCAACTTGATCAATAATTTCCTGAGGAAAATAACGCCCCGTTAATACTAAGTGGGTTTGTTTTCTATTCTGAATGAGTGATATCACCGACTGCAGAGAAATAAGTTGATCATGTACTGCATTCCATACCTCATCAACTACAATCAACTGTTTATCACCGTGTTTCAACATTTCTTCAACTATTTCTAATGCATGTTGTGCTGCTTTTTGATGAGTCTCTGGAGAATCATCATCAATTACAACTTGGTCATTCACTGGAGCAGTTTTCAACTTTGAATTTTTTTTTCCGGCACTAGCAATATAGAAACCTTTTCCCGCCAGGATAAATTCGCATCTATTTCTAAACTCTGAAGGTAGGGAAGCGAAGAACTCACTTTCACTCATCTTCCAGCTTTTCTCCTTATACAATCCAACCCAACCCACTCTCCATCCATTCCCTAAGGCACGAATGACAGTTCCAAGTGCCGCTGAAGTTTTTCCTTTTCCCTCACCGGTAAAAACGATAACCTGACCGAATTCTGTGCTCATCTTCAAACCTTTTTTCTGAAAATTTTTTATTTAATCAACTTCACTACATCACCCACTTGAATGCCTTTAGCCTGAGCAAAACCTGCATTCACTTCCAACATGGCATCAACAGGACTGCTTGCTCGATAAGTCGGTAAGTCGTTTGTCGGGACACCAACACTTGGATGGGGAACATTTGGCGTAATTTCAAATACCTTTCCATCTTTAATCCAAATAAAATCAAGATCAAATTTCATATCAACCATCCAAAAACTTGTTTGAGCTGGAACTGGAAAAGAAAATAACATTCCATCCGCACCTAACTCATCTCTATCACTTAAACCTTGCTGTTGTTTTGCCGGTGTGTCAGCTACTTCTATATAGAGAACCTGCTCTCCTATCTCCATTCGATGCAAGTTCGGGTTTTTTGAGTATATCGATGCTGGCTCAGTCTGTGGTGACTGAGTAACAATTGATGGTTCGGCTATTACTGATAATTCTGAAATTGTTGATTTCGGCTGAATGACAAATAAATCAATCAAGAAAACAATTCCAAAGATACAAAGAAAAATAAAAAGAAATATTACAATTTTTTTAATCATATTTCTGTTGATGTTGATAAATAAAGAAAAAATACAAACCCGAACAAAATGCGACAATCATGAGCCATTGCATAATTGACAAGAAACCCGAATTATTCCCAAAATATGCTGTTTCAGTTCTCAAGAACTCTAGAGAGAAACGAATAATACTATACCCCATCAAGTATACTCCCATTATTTTGTACTGCCCAATCCTCCACTTTCTTATATAAAATTGAAAAAAAAGGAATCCAAATAACAAAAGTGTTAGGATGCTCTCATATAAAAAAAGTGGATGAAAGTGGCTAAAACTCTTAAATTGAACTACTCGATACATTGGCTCAATGTATACTCCCCAAGGTAAGTCAGTCGGCCTTCCATACAGTTCTTGATTAAAATAATTCCCCCACCTCCCTATTGCTTGAGACAAAGGAAGTACTAAAAATCCTGCATCTAAGACTTTCGAAAGTTCACCTAACTTTTTTTGTCGCTTGAGTCCTACACACATCCCAATTACTCCACCAATCACAGCACCTACTACTCCCAATCCCCCTTCCCAAATTGCTAATGCCATTAGCGGCAGATTTTCATATAGCGACCAATCGGTGAAGACATGATATGCACGCGCTCCGATTACCCCACACAACACGATCCAAAGAAATAAAGAATCGCTAGAAATACTGACTCTTTCCCGGTGTAAAATTTTCTGAGCCAGACTAAATCCGACCCATAAACTACCGGCCAAAATAACTCCGTACAGATGAAACTGAAAATCAAATAACTCAAACATAGATTCCTACAGGAGTACAAGTACGCTCAAGAGAATGAAGAGCGCAAGATAGACTTTTTTCAACTGAGAGAAAAGATTCTTGGTAACTTCAAAATTACCAAACTGTGTATAAATTCTCTGTAATTCTGATTCTTTTTCACGAAAAGCAAAAATGTCAGTACAGTATTTTACGCCTAATCCCAAAATCATTCCTACTCCAAGAGCACTGCCAGTTGAGGTAATAACAAAGAAAGCCATGATCAAATAAATTCCGACAAAAAGTAATGACTGAGAGATAAGAGGAATTTTTTGGCTTTCAGCTTGAAGTGTCATTCCTGCTTCTCGAAATCTCTTTTCTTTCATCAAACTGATCAGCAGTTTTTTTTCCTGAATATGACTTGGTCGAGTATATAGATAAAAAAGAACTTCCCACCAAAAAAAACTCACTCCCAATACGCCACCAATAATAAAAAGTGCATATTGAAGATTCAGACCAAAGGTCAAAATGAACACCAAGAAATAAGCAATAATCAAAGGAAGGACGAGTGTTTGAGAAGGAAATCTTTTCATACTACATTTTCCTAAATTGAGTTTTTAATCGAGTAAAGTCGGAGTGTTTTTTTCAATTCTTTGTTTTCTTTTTAATTTTAACTCTTGTACCTTCCACATAAATAATTTGGCTTTACTTTTCGCATTGGCATCTTTTACAAAACCTCGTGCAGCCTCCAAGATTCCTCGATCTATCTGCTTTGCCATTTTTATATACAAACTTTTATGTGACTCATCATCAAGTTCCATGGCTAGCGCATAGCCATAATTTTGAAACTCCTGAGAAATATATTTATTTTTAGGTTTTCGCTGGTAATTTTTAACGAGATCACCAAGTGAGAATAAACTCACTTGACTGGTATCTGGAACATCTGACATGACTCTATTGTACTCTACAGTCGTTTCTGACGATCCCTCATCTGCAAACTTGCTAACATCCCAATAAATCCGAATAAAAGAAATCCTCTCCAAGACTCAAAATAGAGAAAATACACACAGTAGACACTCCAAAACAGAATGGCAACAACACTCAGGATGACTTCCCTATACGTAAAATAGGATAAAGCATGTCGACCTTTTCCTCTACGTAAAAAGATTGATTCATAAAATGGAACATAAAAACTACTCGCCAATTTATCGAATGTATCGATCATGACAATTGACCAGATACTTGAGATGAACATTCGGCTTATCCACAGCAGACTCAACACAGATCCTAAAATCGTAAATGGCCGTCTACTTTTCGAATGATCAATAAACCACCCACTGAAATAAGTAATGATCAAAGTTAAAAATAAAACCAGTGAATACAGGAATCCAACTTTTTCAATACTCCCGACTAAAAGGAAGACAAAAAATGGCCATAACAACTGAAGTGCATCGACAAAGTACTTCCCTGCACCAGCAATGGCAAATACTTGAAACTCTCTTTCACCCAACCATTTCCTAAACTCACTCCAGCTTACTGGAGCAAAATCTAAAGGATTGTGCAATCGTAACAACACAATTGCAGAACATAAATGTAAACAAATACTTACATAAAATACGGCTGAAAATCCAAACCGAAGTATTAAGAAAGCCGAAATCGTAGGTAAAATTACATGAATAAGTTTGGTAAAAAATTCAAACGTCCCGACACTGGCACCCATATTCTTGTATACAGCCGTGGTCGAAAAAAGAGAAAAATATGAATTCCAGAAGAAACAGATTTTTAATCCTTCAATCAAGGCTGTGAAAAAAAGCAGTTGCGGCGTTTTTTCAGATAAAACAAAAAATACTAATGTGCAAATGTTTAATAGTTGCCCGACAATCATTCCATTTCGGACTCCAATGAACGAAATAATTTGAGAAGCGGGAACCGACCACAACAATACCCAACATCGTTGTATCAAAAAATATCCCCCAACGATCAGCATTCCTTGTTGAAATGGAGTAAGAGAAAAGCTTTGAAAAATATTCCAATCGGAACCTATTTGAAAAAGGTATAAAGGAAGAAATAACAATGTTAGCTGAATCCCAGAAGCGTGAAGAATTTTAGAAAAAAAGAGTGTACGAAATCCAGGTGAAAACACACGATAACTGAGATGGAAAAAATCAGGCTGTCTGGGCATTCACTCTAGTATGAAGCATTCCTTTCGAAGTATGAAGAGTGTATGTTCAAAGTAGGCGAAGTTGATTAAAAACGTAACGAAAATTCGCTGATTAATCTTGTCGTTATTTCTTCAAAAACTTTTTTCAGTTGTTCTTTTTCATCTGGAGTAAATGATTGAAGTACGTAGTCTTTTCCTGGGATAGTTCGCTGTCCTTCTCTCCCATCCACACCAATTCTGACATACCAGAATGAATTGCTATGCAAATGATCTCGAATAGAGTTAATACCATTGTGAACTTTTGGACCTGAAGCAAATTGACACTTCCAACTCCCGACTGGAATGTCTAAATCATCATGAGCAATTACGACATTCGGAAACGTTACTTCGTTTTCTTGAAATAGCTGAGGTTCATAGAATTGAATGAAACTCCGTACTGCTTGACCTGAATTATTCATGTAAGTCGTTGGTTTTATCAAAAAAGTGTTCTCTTTACGAGATATGTGAGAGAAAAACTTCTTTTGCTCTGAAAACGCTGGAAAATTCCACTTTTCTGCTAAAAAATCCATGAGCATCCATCCCACATTATGGCGAGTGGAGAGATATTGCTGTTCTGGATTTCCAAGACCAGTGATAAAAATCATAGTTAATTCTTATTCTATGCGATTTGACAATCTAAACGGAAGTAGTTGTTGCCGATTCATCAATCACTCTTTTAAAAACTTGTAAATATTTTTCAGCACTGTGCTTGCTTGTAAAAAACTTCGACTTTTCTTTTGCTGCTACACTCATGTTTTTATGCAACAGATCATCTATTAGTACAGTCTGCATCACTTTCACAAATGAATTCAAAGCTCCTGGTTTTACTAAGAATCCATTTCTTCCCTGATCAACTAAATCCACCATTCCTTGCGAACGAGGAGCAATGATCGGTAATCCAAAGAAAAGACCTTCAATTAAGCTCATCGGTTGTACTTCTGAAGTACTGCACGTCACAAATGCTCGAGCAAGCTTGAAAATTCCTAAACGAAATATATCCTCGTGTTTTATTTCACCTAAAAAAACAACCGACTGATGAATATCATAGAGAAGCACAAGCTGCTCGAGCTCGCGTCGTATTGGTCCATCACCAACTATCAACAACTTTGCGTCTGGCTCTTTTCTATGAAGTAAGTAGAAAACTTTAATTAGATTTGCAAGATTTTTCTCTTTACTCAGTCTCCCTAAATACAGAAATGTTTTAGTAGGAGTAATTTTGAATCTCTTTTTAATTTTTTCATGCAAACTCTCGATATACACATTTGTATTTATTTTTAAACCATTCGGGCACACCACCACTTCCTTCTTTATTTTATGTGCCAGTAAATCTTTTTTGACGGATTCAGCTGGAGAAATAATTATAGTGCACTGCCCGAATACCATTTGAGTAAAACGCCAACCCAGATTTTCTACAAATCTCATCCCACGAGTAATTCCCACAACCTGTAAATACTCAGGCTTCATAAAATAGGTATGGAATACCCCAATCAAAGGAAGATGTTGTTGCTTGGCCAAAAATATTCCCATAAATCCCACATTTGCTGGAGTAGCAATTTGTACTACATCTGGACTAAATGATTTAAAAGTTCGAATCAGTCGTGGCGAAATAAGACTAAAATGCCAAGTCGGGTGAACAATCACCGGAATTGAAGGCAAGTAATAAATGATAACGTTTTTCCCAATCTTCTTAGGGGCACCCTTTACTCTAGGTACAACTAGGAATACTTCATGCCCTTGCCTGTCAAACTCGAGAACTAACTGTTCTAAACTTGTGACAATACCATCAATGATGGGTAAAAAAAGATCGGAAAAAATTGCAATTTTCATGCTAAAACTTTGTGAATCTGCACTAAATGAGTCATGCTAAAATGAGTAAATGATTTTTACTCTCCTGAGATTATATAACTCACTCCTCGTTTTTCCTCTCAGGTATATCTTTTTAACTCATAAATTAGGAAAGTATCTGATTAATAGCAAAAAAATCATTGATGTTGGTAGCTCAAATGGAAGACTGGCACATTCATTAATGAATGCCCATCCTCAGTTAAATATTCAAGGAATCGATACAGTTGTTTTATCCCAAAAGTATATTCCAGTTCAAAAATATGATGGGAAACACATTCCTTTTAAAAAAAACTGGTTTGATACCGCTTTAATCGTTGACGTTTTACACCATGATAAAAATATCTTTTCGTTACTGAAAGAAATCCTCAGAGTTACAACTACCTATCTTGTAATTAAAGATCACTATTATGAAACGCCAGAAGAATTTGAGGCATTAAAAAAAGCCGACTGGGCTGGAAACGCACCGTATGGCATTGAATTACCGTACAATTACTTAACTTTAAACGAGTGGAACTCACTTTTTAAACAGCTTCATTTGAAAATTTTAAAGCAAGAAACCTTTTCCTATACTCCATTCGATAAGACAAAAAATATTATCTTCTTGTTGAAAAAATAAATGCCTACTTCTCCAGTTTTAGTTTTTACTACATCAGAAGGTCACAAGAGTATTGGTGAATCTGTCGTTCATTTTTTGCAACAAAATGATATTGCTAGTGAGTTGGTCTTTATAGAAGAGCCTGGACTCAAGTATTACAAACTTATTTATCAATACAGTCCCTCTTCATTTCGATATTTTTATAAATTTTCCCATACCTTTTTGGCTAATTTTTTCTTGAAACGGGTATTACTGAGTGAACACGAAGAAAGTGTGAAAAAAATTCTCGATGTAAAAAAAGCTCACTTAATTATTAGTACTAGCTTGGGATTTACACCAGCGATAGCGAAATATAAACAAACTCACCCCGAAATTCACTTCATCAATATTCTTCCAAATCCTCGGACTTTTTTTAAACAAGATATTGCTGATCAAGCAAATGTGCAGTGTGTGTTTGATCAACAAACAGTTCAAGATATTAAAAGCATCAAAGAAACGAATGTAATAACCACCGGATGGTTTGTAAGACCACAATTTGAAGGCAAATATGACAAGACTCAAGTCAGAAAATCACTTGGATTAAAAGATAATCTGTTAACTATTTTATGTGTGTCTGGTTCTGAAGGAACAAAAGATATCCTCGATACTGCTTTATCACTGAAAGATTTTGCTAATGTTCAAATCATCGTGGCTTGTGGAAACAATAAAACACTACTGAAGCAGTTAAAAACACTCAGTGACACTACGTCAAAGAATATCACCGCACTTCCTTTTACCAATCAACTTCATAGATATATGCAAGCTGCTGATCTGGTCGTTGGCAAAGCAGGCCCAAACATGGTTTTTGAAGCGATTGCTACGAACACCCCATTTTTTGCTACCACTCATATCGGCGGACTCGAAGATGGAAATATTCAGATCATTCAAGAGTATGACATTGGATTTGTCGAAGAAGATAAAAAAAGGGCTATTCACGTACTTCAAACGTTACTTGCCTCACCTGATCGTATTGAACAAAAACGTAAAAATGTGGAGAAACTTGCTAGCTATCTTCAAAAAGAGAAACACAATTTAATCAAATACATTCACGAAAATGTGCCAGTTTAAATCGTAAATTTCTTTAGTTCTTCCAAAGTTGTTGCTTGATCCCATTTTTTATCATCACGAAATCGAATTATTCTTGGAAATCTCAACGCCACACCAGAAGTATGTGAGGGCGACTGAGTCAGCTCATCAGCAGCGATTTCAATAACAAGTCCTGGATCGACCCAGACATCAGGAAGTAATAGTTTGTTTACTTGATAAACAGATGGTTTTTCTTCACGAACCAGATCTTTAACTCGTTGAACAAATTCTTGAGTTGTAGCTTCTGTAAAACCTGATCCAACTTTGGAAATTGTGACAATTTCGCCTTGTTCATTTAACACACCTACCAACGCTGCCCCCATACCAAACTGAGTTCTCTTCCCACTTCCATAAAAATACCCCATTACCACTGCATCGACTGTATCGGAAAGTTTTCCTCGTACGCCTTCAGCTTCTTTAATTTTTACCCAAGAATATCCTTTTCTTCCACTCTGGTACACAGCATCAACTTTCTTGATCACTACCCCTTCCAAGCCCTCCAGCAACTGTTGTTCATGATAGTTATGAAGTGTGACTGGATCACTGGTTTCAATATATGGTGAGTGCACAAAGGTTTGATCAGAAGTAAATAATTGTTTTAATTTTAATTTTCGTTCTAGAAGCGGAAGATCAAGACAAGATTCATCGTTTACCGCTAAGACATCAAAAATAAAGAATCGTAACGGAATGGATTTAGCTGTTTCTTCCACACCATGTTTTCTTTTTCGTTGGATTGTTTGTTGAAACGGTAATAAGGAATCGGTCTTCGGATCGTAACCAATAGCCTCCGAATCTAAGATGCATGAGTCGCAAGTCAGAATTTTTTCTAACTCTTGGAGCTCAGGAAACATATGTGAAGATTCTTCCAAATTGCGGGTGTACGTTCGAATGATGCTTGAACCATTTGATTGTCTTTTAAAATGAATTTGTACTCGAGTTCCGTCATATTTTGGCTCTGCATAGACAGTACTCATTTTTTCAATAATCTCTTGAGCTGTATTTAATCGCTGACACAAAGCTGGAATAACTGGAGTACCTACTCGAACTGAAATGTGATCGAGTCCACCTATCCCCTTACTCCGTAATTCTTTTGCAATCACTCCAATATCAGCTTGTTTTTGATAGGCTAATTCGATTTGACTACTCAGTGACTTATCTCCCACAAGACTCCAAGATAACGCATCAATCATAGTCATGTCGGAAAATCCCAACCGCATGTTTCCCACAATCATGCGAGAAATATATCGAGCGGATAATGCATCAATTGATTGAAATAGTTGGACTGTTAACTCAATTTTCCTGGCTTGAGAACCAGCTCCACCTTCTTTGGTAATTTGCACAAGTTGGGTAAAAATTTCCAGTACGCTTAACGAGGTAGTAACTGCAGGCAAAGTAGACAGTATTTCTTCAGCAAAAACGCCAATGTCCCCTACTTTTTTATATCTTTCACTTAGATCTGATAATTTTGCATCACCATCGAGTTCAAGCTCATTCGTTTTACTTGATTGAATTTGGTCAAGTACTCTCAACATCATTTTAGTCGACATTTGAAATTCTTGAGCAATATACACCGGGACGACTTTCCCTTGTAAAAGATAGCAAGCGGACTGGATTTCTTCTTGATCTAATTCTTGGAAAACGACCGCCAATGTTTTCGTCATTTCCAAACGCTTAGGAGTGGCTTCAATTTTTTGTAAAAAAACCGCAAATTCAGAAAATTTCATAGTGTAAAAAATGATGAGAATAACAGATGTTGTCTAGTTTGCCGGAAATTGTCCCAAATGAATAGGTCTTTACTGAGTTGAATGAAAATTACTACTCTCGCAGTGAATATGAAACACCCTTGGTGACTCCGGATTTTTCAATAATACCTTTATCGATCATATCTTTCAGATCGCGAAGAATTGTATCGACTGAGACGTTAGGTAAGGCTTGCGAAAAATCTTGACTCGTCACCTGCTGTTGTTTTTGTAGCAACTCAAAAATGATGATCTGTCGTTCAGACAAAGCAATTTGTCGACCTAATTTGGCATGAAGTTGAGTATCTTTCGATAACTTGAGAACTTGCTGTTTTACTCGATCCAACTCCACCGCTAAGCCATAGCAAAAGTACTCTAACCAGTATGTTAAGTCATTATTCTCACTTTCTTGCACAGACAAAATGGCTTTGTAGTAATCTTCCACATTGCTATCAAAGTATTGTTCTAGAGAGAAAAATCGCTTGAAGTCGTACCCTTCGGCATAGAGCACCAAAGTTGCAAAAGCCCGCCCCGTTCTGCCATTACCTTCAGTAAATGGATGAATCCGAACGAGTTCATAGTGAGTAATCGCCGCTCGTAAGATCGGAAGTAAAACTCGTGATTCAGATGCGTTGAGCCAAACGAGAAACTCTTCCAATAAATCAGGAACTTCCACCGCTACTGGCGGACGATAGGCAATGTCACCGGTACTTACACTCCGAACAACCACTTGCTGTCGTCGATATTGACCACACTGATCTTCAGGTAAGATGCGATTGGTAGTAAGCTTGTGAAGAATTTTTAAAATTTCCTCAGAATAAACGACATCTTTACCAATTGTTTGTTGCCATTGATCAATCCACAACAACACACTTCGATAATTGATAACCTCTTGAATGTCTCTTTCAGGAGCCATAACTCCTTCCAATTGATTGGCGGTACTGACATCACGAACTCCTGAACGCACTAATCGTTCTGTTTGCTCTTGAGTTAAATCATTTCCTTCAATATGGGTGCCATGAAAAACCGATCGGACTCGAGCTTCGTCGCGAAAACGAGCTTCCCACGCTGGCACAATCGGAGCATGACTCAAAATTTCCCGAGCTGCTTCAATTCGAGAAACATATAACAATAAATTATGGGAAATCGTAAAGTTTGCGGAATACATAAGAGCCTTATCTTATCACTATTCACGCAAAAAACGCTGGGAAAATTAACCTGAAAATACGTATAAAAAAACACTAGTTACAAGTAGTTTGAATTGGAGTGAGCTGATTGATCCATCCTTCACTACAACTATTACTTCCTACAGTCAGCTGATCAATCACACAGCAATAAAGTTGAGCAAAAGGATGTCCATCACAAGTAGCAGTGTTGGCCGCCCATCGCGTCACAGATCGCTTCATGTCTTCCGGAGTCCAAGATGAGGCGACCGGAGCTTGTCCAATTGTTGATGGCACACCGAATGAACTGTAGTTGGCATTCAGCCAGCGAGCAGCATCAAAAAATGGATCTCGGATAGCACAAGCATTACTACTCGGTGATTCTTGAAAGGCTCGCCAATACCCAAGGTTAAATTGGAAAATTCCGGTTCCTTCAGGTCGAGTTGATCCCGGACAACCAGCCGTATGTGGATACACATTGTTCAGACTTTCTAGAAAAGCATCTGGCTTTTCACACACAGTAGCTGCTATTCCACTATTAGGAGGATACTGAGTTTGACTTCGGCAGTTCTCTGTCCAGAGGACTGCCATCATGACTTCCACTGGGACATTATATTTTCGTCCTGATTCAGCTATTAAATTTTTTATCATATTTGACTCAATTGGGAATCCCCCTTCAATACTACAAATACTTCCTGCTGGAGGAGCTGAACCAATTGGAGCACCTGCCGCTTGATTTTGACACTTCCGCAAAAATTCCTCAGTATTATGCTCTGGGTTATTGTTATCGCGAGCACAATCGAGCATGGCTGTGCCTTCCTCAAAGATGAGTTGGGTGATTGCTCGAGTTGATCGATTGAAAATTTTTGCCAACCACTCAAATCGTAAACTCTGAGGTTCTTCGTGTTGTTCCAAGATCGTTGCGGGTACATCCTGTGTAATTATTTGCGGTGGAACACTCGGAAATGGAGCCGGGATAATTTCACTATATTGTCTGGTATGTTCTGTGACAGTAAAAGCACTGCCGAGCATTGCTTCAAACTTGTCATAGTACCCTTCGTCTTGATCAAAATTCTCACTTTGTTGTGCTTCAGTAAAAAGTGCATCTAAACGTTGGGCCACAAAGTCCGCATTGGCTCGATGGGGAGAGATATTGAAAAGATACGTCTTAGGTTCATCAGCTCGAGGATTACGAATACTACTGTTTCGCTCAAAGTACTGTTGAAGTTGAAAATCAACATCAATGGTATCAGTTGAAGTGCTTCCTAAGCCCATCCCGATGTAATCTTTTGCGTCTTCAATATCACTGAATTCATCTTGTTGTTGTAACGCCGATCCGATTTGAGATCCTGACTCTCGCCGAGTATCCGGATCACTCTCATCTTCACCCTCGCAACTCATATCAAAACTGCTTGGTCGATCATCCAAATACTTGAAGTTCAGGTTGGCGGATAATACCGCATTGAGATAGGTGATTAAGGCATTACGAAGTGGTTCATTCTGACATTCCGGCTCAGCACAGCGGATGCGAGTTCCTTGTCGAGCATCGACGACAGTCTTGACCTGCGCTCGATAATCTTCTACTTTTTCATTAAAATCATCAATGTCTTCCTGAGGCGTAATCAACTTTGCTGTTTGTTTGATCACATCAGAGTATGGAGCTGGATTATTTTTAAAATCAGGACCAAGATCAGTGTCTGTCAACGTTGCTGGAACGTGATAAATCAGGTAATCGACGATATGGTCGGTTGCTGCCACTGTCTCTCGTCCATCCGATCGTAATCCCATCATTTTTTGTCGCTCTGGTCGTCCAAATTCCGGGTCATCAATTTCCGTAACCGCCACTAAAAAGGCCGGTCGATAAGCTGTTTCCATAAATAAATCAACTTTCATGAGATCACTCATGACTGCATCTAATCTGTTTTTTTCTGCCTCACTTATCGGTTCAAAACGAGATGTGAAATAGGTTTGACAAAAATTGGTATCAACTGAGAATAAATCTGACATTGATTTCCCTGCCCCACGCAGAGGTTGATCTGCCAGCGGACAAGTCTCAATGGCTGTGTAGTCTCCGGGCTTACGAGCACTCCATTCATTACAGAGTGCTTTACTTGCTTGAATAATATCCATCGCTGCTTGACATCGTAACTCAGTTCCAGCTAGTTTGAAAAAAGGTCCCTGATGCGTTTCTTGGATTTCAGTTGGGATACTACCGGAATAACTCATATCAGGTGGGTTATTCGCTCCCCACCATTGTTCTACTGATTCGAATCGATTGGTAAACGATCTTCGTGTGGGATCTTGGACATCGGTATTAAACCGAGTTTTCACTAAATTTTCAGCCCGTAAGACTCCAAAGATTCGTGACGCACCCGCCGTCGTGATTTCAAGTGATCCACTGGGTTCAAAGTAACAGGCGTTCCCATCGGGTGCTAGTCCGTCCTGGCAATCTGGAATAATGAGAGGGTTAAGGAAATCAATGAGTTTATTGACGTCTCCACCTACACCAGCGGTATAGGTACTTTTCGGTACACACGACACATCGTAATCTTCGGTCAATTGCTCCAACATCACATTCACATCATTGGAATAAAAAGGATAGACAAAACGATGGTAATTACTTTCTTCGCTTGCCTCTCCTGATTTACAGTTCTCTGAACCTACTGCATTGGGATCGACAAGCAAGCCATCTTTGTCATACAGTTGTCCTTGAACGTAATATAAATACAGGTCTGGATTTGTTTCAAGATTATAAGCAGGATCACATTTATCAGGAATAAGCGTTGTCGCCATTTGAATACCAGCTGGTACAGGATTATTTAAAAAGAAATCGAGGTGTTCTTGAAGACTTTTACTCGGAGCGGGTCCATATTCTGTAAAAGCAACGACTGTACCTGGAAGTTGTTGCCATAAGGTTAGATCAATATCATAAACGTTTGCTACTAAAGTTCCTCCATATACTCCAGCGGCCTGTACAAAAGTTTGCCAATCATAGTAACCATTGTACATATCTGGTGGTGCGGGTACTGCAGTCCATCCTGAAGAAGCTGACTGAAATTCTCGAAATAAATTTCCATACTTCAGAGCTTCAGTTGCTATTAACGGTCGGGTTGCTGCCTTGATACAGTCCTGATTTCCTCCACATCCTGCCACAATTGAGGCTATCTGAGCATCAGTTACACTTTTCCATTCTTTATCTAAATTATTTAATTCATTTCCAAAAACCACCAAGGTTCCAGGAGGTAAGCCTGCTCCGTTAAGCTGCTGAGCAATATTACTCGCTTGACTGGTAGTTGTACCCACTTCAACACCCGTTACACGTAACATGATACGCAATCCACTCCCGGCACTCACAATTGAGCTAATTTCACTCACAGGAGCAGTAATACCAATCATTAACGTAATCGGAAGATTGGCTGGCGTTTTACTTTTCACCATACCTGCAACCTGAATATTTCCACCAGAATCGAAGAAAGCCGCGTGAGGACCGACATTGGATGGACCTTCTTGAGCTTGAGAACGAAATGGATAAAGGAGTGTTTGACGAAAACGAAGTCCCATGACAATGAGAAGGATCAAAACTAAGCCAGCGATGACACTCCGGCGGGACATGAATTAATTATACTATCACTTTGTCATTCCGCACCCGAGAAAAACACCTGCGGGATAATCAGGTTTGAATAGACTTTTGTAAACAAATTTATTGGAAAAAAACAGTAAAACGGGTAATGGTCGTAACCCCAGTAAAGGTAGCAATGAAGTTCAATATCATCCAGGAAGTCATAGCCAGCACTAAACCAATCACTGCAAATGTCATAGTGGATTTACCACCTTCCACTCCTTTGGTATCTGAACCAGACAGAAGAAACTGGAATGAGCCAATGATCAGCATCACAAATCCTGCAAACCCAATTGCGGACACAGCAATCGTCAAAATATTCTGAACAATACATTCAATTCCACGGATCGTCATCACCCCACTAATAGCACAGGCGCCATCACCAGTCCCATCAACAATCTGTTCGGTCTGTTGAGCGAATGTGGAATGGGTAGAAAACAAAAACATGCTCATGATGAGCGAACTCACCAGAGCAGCCTTTTTGAACAAAGACATAGATGTATTGTAGTAACAAATCTCCTTTGTTAAAAGGAGGAGAGGTATTTTCTCTGTTTATCCCTAAAAAGTCAAAGTCGAGAAAAACACTTCATTAAATAAATAAATCTAAAATAAAAAAACCCTCAAACGAGGGTTTTTTTTAGTAAAAAAATTATTTACGTTTATTCTCCATAAGCTTTAGGGATAACTACAGTTCCAGCAAATGGATTTCCAACCCCTAAGAAACTCAACACAATCAGGAAGATCGCATAAGAAGCTGCTAACACTGCCAAACCAATAATGGCTGCGGTAATTTTGTTTCGTGCTTCTTCCGTCTTACCTTTATCTCCACCTGAAGTAATCCATTGAATTCCTCCCCAGATTAAGTAAAAGAATACTAAGAGTGCAGCCACAAACATAACCATATTTAACAAACCAGTAAGCAAAGATCCGATGTCAGTAATTTTAAAACCTGCATCAGCAATATCCACTACAACTTTCTGGTCTGGAGGAGGAGCTAAAGGTGCAGCCAAAGCTGGGACTACTGATGAGAGTAACCCTCCAACCGCACTGGCTGTTGCGATGACTTTATTTTTTACATTCATGTGTGCCTTTCATCCCGCTGAGCGGAATAAAGAAATTTACAAATACTTATCTGTATTAATAGTAATATTTTATATCTGCCTTAATCAAGAGTCAAACTG
>CAYOQI010000004.1:0-135179 GCA_964406075.1 uncultured Pseudomonadales bacterium | reverse complement strand
AAGCGGTACGCGAGCTGGGTTCAGACCGTCGTGAGACAGGTCGGCCTCTATCCGCTGTCAGCGTTGGATCTTTGAGGGGAGTTGCCCGTAGTACGAGAGGACCCGGGTGAGATAATCCCTAGTGTGCCTGTTGTTGCTGTCAAGCGCAGTGCAGGGTAGCTACATTATTTTAGGATAACCGCTGAAAGCATCTAAGCGGGAAGCCGTCCCCAAGATGAGAGATCCCTATCAGATCCGTGGGAGACTACCACGTTAATAGGCAGCCGGTGTAAGTCTGGTAACAGATTAAGCCTAGCTGTACTAAGTATCGATTGAACACAATAATTTGACTCGTCAACTTCGGTTGAAATGACGTTAACTTATTTGAAATTACAAAAGTCCATGCAGTATGAATATTCTCTTCACTTTCTAGGGAGCAAAATCCGCCGATAGGCGGATGAGCGACCAGTCCCCGAATCCGCCAACTGGCGGAGTAGTGGGATTAGTGAAACAATTTTTCCTGAGAAATCTGGTATAATATCCAGATTCACAGGCTTCCGACTTGTCGGAAGTAGTGTCACAAAACAATTGCGTAACACCATTTAGTTTTGGTCTTTAGAGCGAGGTGGTCCCATCCCTTCCCATTCCGAACAGGGTCATGAAACACTTCAGCGCTGACAATAATGCTTGGGCAACTGGGTGTGAAGATAGGTCAAGGCCAAAACTAAGTGGTGTTTTTTTATTTTAAATTTAAAATTCTCTTCATTCATTCTCATTTTTCCTGTTCATATTTACAGATAACTGTTAATTCCTGCCTGACAACGACTTCTTGATCTGGTACAATCGTTCTTCTCAAGAAGAGATTTTTTGTCCTTAAATCTCGCTTTTACAATTTGAAAGGACTCCGTGTGTTTTAGTTCAACAATTAAAATCACGAATAATTAATATATGGCAAATACTCAGCCAAAAACAATGGAAGAGCTGTTAGCTCTGACAAATACAGAAATTATTGTTCCCCGTAAAGGAACTGTTATTGAAGGTATCGTTAGTGATATTACTAAAAAAATGATTATCGTCGACATCGGTGGTAAAACTGAAGGTGTTGTGACTGATAAAGAATTTGAAATTGCACAAGATTTCATTGATGAATTAACGGTCGGTGATAAAGTTTCCGTCTACGTCATGTCAGCTGAAAATGAAAAAGGTCAAACCTTACTCTCACTAAAGAAAGCTGCAATTGATAAGAAATGGGATGTCTTTATTGATGCCTTGAAAAATGGTACAGCCTTGGAAGTCAAAGGTGTTGAAGTCAATAAAGGTGGAATGATTGTAGTTGCATCTGGAGTTCGAGGATTTGTTCCTTCCAGTCAATTTGGAAAACAATATACCAACAAGCTTCCTCAATTGATCAATCAACGTTTCCTCGTCAAGGTCATTGAAGTTGATCGAGAAAAAAATCGTTTGATTTTCTCTGAACGTCATGTGTCTGAACAAGCCATGATCGCTCAACGAGATAATGCGTTGCAAACAATCAACGTCGACGACATTTTGACCGGTATCGTATCTGGCATTATGCCATTTGGACTCTTTATCACTGTCAATGTAGAACTCCCTGATAAATCCAAAGGACAAGTCGAAGGTCTCGTTCACATTAGTGAAATGAGTTGGATGAAAGTGGAAGATCCACACAATTACTTCAAAGATGGGGCAGAAGTCAAAGTCAAAGTCTTAGGAATCGATCAAGCTGCTGGAAAGTTAAATCTTTCTATCAAGCAACTTGCTATGGATCCTTGGTCAACTATTGCTGAAAAATATCCGATTGGAGAAGTCGTCAGTGGAAAAATTTCTCGAGTTGAATCATTCGGTGTATTTGTAAACTTCGAACCAGGTGTGGACGGATTGATTCACATCAGTAAACTTTTCTCTCTTGATGACTACAAAGTCGGAGAAAAAGTGTCTGTCATGGTTGAGAATATCGAAGTTGATAAACGTCGTATGAGTTTGAGTCCAGTCTTGACCACTGTCCCAATGGGATACAAGTAAAAACAAGAGATACTGTATAGTGGTTTGATATAATTTGAATAAAGCGAGGTATATATGTCTAAACAACGCATGATCGTAACCGATGACCAAGTCCTGATCGATATGGAATTACTTTTTAATGCCATCCGAGAAGCCAAAGGTGATTGGGAAAGTGTGGAAAAAGAAATGCATGTCTACCTTGATGCTGTTCAAGCTATGACTGGAAATGCTCAAGAATAAAAGAATTTTAAAGATATTAAAATAAAAAATCCCGATGAAAGTCGGGATTTTTTTGTTATTCAATACAATTTTTCATTACCACTATTCCAATTCAAACGTGACAGACAATGCAGACTGAACTTCCACATTGTTCGAAGTGGCATTGCTCAAATTCGTCACGGCAGAACCAGTCTGGGCATTCGATGATTGCTCACTGACGACCAAAACTTTTCCGACCGAGGAATTAGATGCTTTAGCGATTTGCTCAGCTTTTCGTCGAGCATCATCAAGAGCTGATTGCTGAACTTTCTCATTTACACCAACTTCATCGTCTGGAAGATATCGAACACTGGCAACTTGAGCGCCTTCACGCTCGAGTAATCGGTTCAACGCAGTCACATTTAGCTCACCATCCACAGTCACTTGAGCTCCTGAGACATATTGGAATTGCACGGTATTATCAGACGGTGCCACCACTTGTTGAATCTGGTATGGAATTCTTTTTACATTTGTTGGAGCAAACGCATTTATTTCTCCCAAAAGTGCAGTGAATTGATCTTCACCATTGGCGACGGCTGTTTCCTGGAGAGTAGCATTGGCAGTATAGACAAAGGTGACAGTCGCTTTACTCGCGAGTGTCGTTTCTAGTCCGACACCAATGACGGTGACAGATCTGGTTGGAACAAAAAATTTATAGCTGGCAAAAGCACCCACACCGGCAAGTATCAAGATACTGAGCGCGATCAGCATGAACTCACTCACAGCTCCTTTTTGAAGTTTAGATTGTGTAATGGGCAGAGACATATGACTCCTTTATTTATTGCCTTATACGGCAGATCGTGGTTGATGATTAATATTTTCTTCAGGTGCTAGATTGAAAAATTCAATAATAGTTTCTGGCGCAACTCGATAACGTACATTTCCTTCGTAAAAACCATATCTTTTAATAAATTCAGGTAAAATCATGGAGAAAAGAATAATTTTTTTATCCCTCTCTCTTGTAACTGTGATATCAATATTACCTTTTAATCCGTCTTCAAATGGTGATTCTTGATATCCCATGAAGTATTCCATTGAAACAATGAATGTTTGATCAGAAATAACAATACTTTGGCCTTCGTAAAAATTTTCTGAGAGTACTAAATTAACGATTTTTTCAAGAGGCTGTGCAAGTTCTAGGTGTGACAGCTTTTTTTCATTAACAATTTGATTATCACGGTCTAAAACCTCCAAGAGCCGATCATCATTACCAATGAACCCAGAAGCAGAATGAAAACGACTTTTCTGATCGGGATCAGGGCGTAGTCTATTTTCAAGTGTTTCAACTGGTATACCGTTGATCTCATTATTCATATTTTACCTAATTACAAAACTACCTACATTATATCTACTCATTCGAAAACTACCTGATCCATCCATAATTTGCCCTGTCACTGGATTTTTTACTACTGGCTTTCCATTTACGAAACTGAGATCCCCAGTTGGACCAATTACTGTTACATTTTTATGACTGAGTGTTTGAGCAACGTCATCAACAAAACTTGTACCATTGGGGCAAATTCTACCTGACTGACATGCAAGTATTTGTATTGTACTGTTCGGTGTTACATATGGATCTACAATCTGACCGAATTCCTGACCTGTCCAGGCTTGATCTGCTAATGAAATTCTTCCACCACCATCTATTCCATGGCCCAAAACAGATACACTAGATGATTCACCTCTACTTACAGATTCAAAGGCTCCTACTATATCATCGAAAAAGACCTGTTCATTATTTCGACGAGCATACTCAAGTCCGATTTGTTTAAAGATTGCGGCGTCAGATGACTCTACATAAATTGCCAAATTCCCACCATTATTTAATGCCTCAATTGCTCCAGGATCAATGTAGGTGGCTCCATTTTCGATATTTCTCACCACACTTGTTGCCACATTATCAGCTGAGTTTCGAGCCACTCCGCTAAGCCCCAGTGTCGCCACATCAAAAGCTGCCAATGCAATATTTCCCACTTGTCCAAGTCTATGAGCAAGGCACTCGGCTGCTGTTACATTTGGATTGGCACACTGCTCATCAGCAAATGCAACAGAATTAGAAGCTGTGGAAAGGTTTCCTGAAGTAACAAGATCAAACCCTTGATATAACGCTAATGTACCAAAGGTAATAGGATCTAAAGTATGACCTTGTTCGATGAGAGCCACGGTTCGGTCTAACCACTGTTGTCCTGCATAGGGACCGGTATAGTTACTAGCGACGTAATTCGAAGGCGTTACTGCACATACTCCTCCAGGAGAAATTGTCTTGCCAATATCAGGACCACTGCTACAAACGCATGGAGCATTTCCATAACAGATTGAGCCCTCCGGAATTCTCAAAAAATCATTGACAGAAACACTCACAACGGTGCTTGCTTCCACACAAGTGTTTAGTACGCACTTTCTACTTCCATCAGTAGAACATTGAGTGTTTAGAACACAGTAGTCAGTTGGTTTGGTAGCGCATTGGAGATTCACTGTATTACAAAAGCCAGAACCACATTGAGTATTGAGACTACAAAATGCACCATCAGCTCGATTGGTGCTGGGTAAAGTAATAGCTAAGACACAAATCTGGCCAGAATTAATCGTTTTATCTCCGCATTGGCATTTGTCAAAAATTGATCCGGTACAAGTCTGACCATTCTCAATAATTTTATTTGAAGTAGTTGCTGGTGGAGTTTGAGTAGGTTCACTCTGTATTCTCTGACACTGTGCATCTCGGCATTCATATCCAGGGGCACAGGTGAGATCAGTGTAGCCATTTCCAGTCGAGTTACACATGCGTAGACCATTACTGCCAATACATTGAATACGTGCTGAAGGAGAACACAAGGTACCGACTTGGCCAGCTGTAAATGAAGATGTACACTTTTCGCCAATACTAACGCGTTTTCCGGTATCAGGTCCGGCACTACAGATACAGCCATATGCTGAGCCACAGATTTCGCCTTGAGTGTCAGGATTCAAGGAAACTGGTCCGATTCTAGGAGTAGGTGAAGGCGTGTTGTTTACATTCACACAGCGATTTTGTGCACTACAGCGAAATCCTTGTGAACAATTAGCATTAACAGTGCAATAGTCGGCAGGTTTATCTGCACACTTCAACGCGACAGTATCACAGTATCCAGAGGCACAGACACTATTGGTACTGCAAAAAGTGCCATTTGGTCGATTATTCACTGGTGTGGGTCGAGGGGTAGGAGTTGGAGTAGCAGTAGCGGGTGCTTTACACTCATATTGTCCCGATGAGTTTTGAACACCGGTTGTTCCAGGGATACATTCATATCTGGTATCGCCAGTAAGAGGTGAACGGCATTCTCGGCGGTTGGTACCGCCTGAGGAAAATGAGTTTGACTGACAGTCAGGTAAATTTGAGGTTAAAGGATTCTCACATTTTCCATTGGTACAGCGTAAACCTGCATTACATTGAGCATTACTAGTACAAACACCACCTGTTCCACTTAATGGTTTTTGACAAGTAGATGTGCTGGAAGTTGTTACTAATCCTAAACAACAGGCTCGCCCTTGATTCTCAATCGGCATTTGACCCTCAAGTGTACATGCGGGAATAGGAGTTGGAGGTACTTCACAGCGTCCGTTCGAACATCGCAAACCCGCATTGCAGTCATTGTTACTGACACAACCGCCTCCAGTGCCACTAGTAGGAGTGCGACAGATTTTGGTAATAGGATCAGAGACGAGGCCAGAACAGCAAGCTTGGCCTGCATTTTCACTCGGTTTTATTCCAGCAGAAGTGCAGGTAGTCGAGGGAGTAGCGGTCGCAATCGGAGTATTGGTCGGAATGACTAGACAAAATCCACCAGTTTGGTTTTTTATGCACTGCTCATTGAATCCACAGGTTTTATTGCAGAAAGCCTCACAAGTCAGATCAGCATTACAACCCGCCGGACACTTGCTTGTATCGCAGAAGGGAGCAGCGTTACACCGACCACTGCTGGCACAACCGTGTTCGCAGGTAGTGATAGACGGTGTGGTTCCAATGGCAGGGCAGTAGTACTGTGTGTTGTTAGTACATGTGTAGCTTTGGGAAGCGGTACAGTTGCCGTAAGGATCAACCTGAGCTCTCTGTCGAAGATCTTGTTGTTGCTGAGTCAAAGCGACAGAGGCAAACACTGCCACAAAACTCAAAATCCCCACCAGCCCCAGTAATAGTGGTTGAGTGAGTATAAAAGCAGAGAGTTTTTGAACAACAGAATGACGTTTAGACATACGATAGAAAACAATAGTAAGTATGCCTGATTTTAGAGTTGTGAATCAAGTCGAAGATGAGGGAGAATCGTTAATTGAGGACTTTTACTCACTCTATCTGTCATTCTGAGGTAATCCGACCGCGTGTCGCCTTAGCTTTAGCGGTAGCACAAGAATCTGTACATTGTACAACCTACAGTTCCCTCGTTATCACTCGGGATGACAGATACCTTTTTCAATCTAAAGTGAAAGTCTTAAAATTATTTCAGATCTTCAATCAAGATTTATAAATTCAACTTTCAATTATTCTGCTAACAGAAATTCTTCGACTGTCTGGATTGCCAGATCGCTCAGAATGACAAAAAAAGGAAAAAAGCAAAGAAAAAGCCCCGGACGATCATGCCGTCGCGGGGCTAGGGGAAGTAGTGCAGTCTACATCCCGAGTTCGAGTTTAATTGTTCGAACTCCTATAACAAAAACGAAACCGATCACAATCATTGCAGGTATTGGCGGTAGGACAAATGCTGCAAGTCCAGCTCCAATACTAAATGTTCCAAAAGCGTACATCTTCTCTTTCCTCTTTTTGATTCAAGCCACGCTGTGTGGCTTAACCTATTGTCTATTATACCAAATACGAGAGTAAGAGTAAATACTATAGGACGTAATGTAAGAATAGTAAGAAATGGAGATAAAAACGGTTAAAATTGAGCAGTTTTTGTAAGAGGAAGGTAGTCCTCTTGAGGAAGAGTCCTCAAGGGGGGCCGACCTCCTCTACAGCCTTAAAATCGGCTCATTTGTGAGTGGGGAGTATAATGGAAGCTATAAAAGTATCGTTATTTTTGTAAGAATAAATCTTTATTAAATTTACTTCATCTTTTTAAACTGGATCCCCGCATTCGCGAGGATGACTAAATCGTATGGCAAAAGCAAAAACTCAATATGTCTGTCAAAACTGTGGTGCAAGCCATCCGAAGTGGAGTGGGCAGTGTAATGAGTGTGGAGCTTGGAATACTCTGGTTGAAACCGTGGCAGAAACGACCAGTGAGAAGCGAAAGGGGAAAGCGGTGCAGGTAAATAAGGAAGCGAACCTCATGACATTGGATGCAGTCCAAAAAGAGACGGTGGCGTGGCAACGACTCAGTACGGGGATATTTGAATGTGATCGGGTGTTTGGATCATCGTTAATTGATGGAAAACAGCTGTTCGGCATCGTTCGGGGTTCGGTTATTTTACTGGCCGGCGAGCCAGGAATAGGGAAGTCAACTTTAATTACTCAAATGATCTCAAAAATATTGATTGATAGAATGATTATTAATCGCAATTCAAAGAGTGATAATGAAGACCTTATCACCTCAACCGAACACCCGCTGATGTATGTAAGTGGAGAAGAGAGCCCGTCCCAGATCAGTATGCGTATTGAACGAGTGGTTGACTCATTTCTCGCTAACGACCCTTCGTCCAAAACGAATACAAAAACTACCCTTCAAGGGGGTGCATGGAAACAGGCCTTTGTGTTCGTGACCACTACAGATGTAGACGAAGTGTGTTCATTAATCCAATCAGAGCGTCCCAGCCTGGTAGTAATAGATAGTATCCAAACTCTCTTTACCCAAGACCTGACTGGGGCTGCTGGCTCTGTCGGCCAATTGAGAGAATGTACTCAGCGAATCACAACCTGTGTGAAATCTCTTCACATTCCAACTTTCTTAATCGGCCATGTCACCAAAGATGGTGAGATTGCAGGGCCTAAGGTTTTGGAGCATATCGTTGATACGGTGTTGGAACTCAGTGGTGAAAGAGCTGGGGAGTTACGGTCACTTCGTGCGATAAAAAACCGATTTGGACCCACTGACGAGGTTGGTCTTTTTACGATGTCAGAATTTGGTTTGCAAGAACTTTCTAACCCAGCGGGTTTACTTCTGGCTGAGCATGAGAGTGGAGTGGCAGGAAGTTCAGTCGCTTGCATAAGGGAAGGTACTCGTCCGCTGATGATTGAAGTGCAGGCGTTAGTAATTCGAACGATGCTTCCAGTCCCGAGAAGAGTAACACAGGGAGTTCCATTACCAAGGGTCCAAGTATTGACCGCAGTTTTACAAAAACACGCTCAGGTTCCACTTGGTGAGTGCGATGTGTTTGTAAATATCGCAGGTGGACTTCAGATCAAAGAGACCGCAATTGATCTTGGAACTGCTATGGCTATTGCCAGTTCAGCTTTGAATCGACCACTCCCGCCTCATACAGTTTTTATTGGGGAAGTTGGTCTCCTCGGTGAAGTGCGGGCAGTGAATGGACTTGAACAACGAATCAAAGAAGCCAAGCGTCAAGGCTTTACCAAGATCATCTCCCGATCAACTCATCGTCATCTTCGAGACGTGGTGAGGGAGTTATTGCCAAAGAGCTAATAGTTCAATAGTTCAGAGGTTGTAGAGTTCATAAGTTAAAATACTAACTATGCATGGCAATCTTATTTAACTGTTTGCCATAGGCCAAGAGTGAGTATAAAAGCAATTGAGTCCGTTCGAGGATTTCATCCTTCTGGGAACCGTCAATAAACCCAAGTTCATTTGAGACATAAATGAAGTGTTGTAACTCCATCAGAGAACCTCGAGAGATAAAATAAAAGTGTAATTTTTCTTTTTGATGATATCTACCGAACCCTTCAGCAATATTTGCACCAACTGAAACTGAGGCCCTTCTCATCTGGTCAACTATTCCAAATCTTTCTTCTTTAGGGAAAGTAGAGGTTATTTGATAAATTTCTTTTGCCAATCTAACTGAGTCTTTCCATATTTGTAAGTCTTCAAATCGGATTATTTTCATAATGCTATTGTACTGAACATTTGAACTCATGATCTGATGAACTTCTGCTAGAAAGGGGACACAACCATCCTAGAGTAATTGACAGCATCAAACTATATAAAAAGTAGTCTTACTACATCATTGGTGATTAAAGCATATCAAACCCTAGCTAAGAGTATCAGTCAGGATGTTGGGCTGAGCATGAGCTATGTGGAGCAGAGAGGGAATAGAGTAAGTGTGAAGGTGCTGTTTGTTCACAAAACACGCTAAATTGTCCACAGAAGCAAGTATTTGCTAATTAGTGTGGATAACTAATTTATAGCAGGCTATTTATTTAACAAATTATTTTATAAGCCTAATAAGGAAAGTATTATAGGACTTAAATATATGCTTGCGGAGTTATACATCAGGTGATATTCTTCATCGTTAGAGATAGAGAAAAGTGTAGGCAATGGTAGACGAATCACTGTTATTAGGTGAGAAATGGTAAGAAGAAGTGAGAATAGCCTGAAAATAGGCAAAAAAAAGCTCTCCAATCTGGAGGAGAGCAGTAAATTCTTGAAATTGAACTTTAAAAAAAAAGTCAGCTAAAACGCAAAGAAGCATCATTACCGTTGGCCTAGAGATCCACGTGTAACAATGCAAGACTTTGCTGAATTCAAACTGCTTTTTGAAATCCCAAAAAGTAATTTGTTCAATAATCAAAAATAGAGTTTTTTAATACATTTGTCAATACGCAAGTGGGGTTTTTCTCGAGAAAAACCAAGATTGTCGCCTACATGGAGGCTCGGACGTTGGGCAGGCTCCGAGTTTCCATATAGGCGATTTTTCATTTTCTTGACAAGATTGAGTACACTTTCTCCCTATTTGACAGATAAAGCTAGAGAAGCGTATAATACGGCTACTCAAGTTTGTGTCTTCATAGTATTTTCATAAATTTAGTTGAAGAAAAAGTAAATGTTTTAACCAGTGACTGTAATAACGATGCTTGGAACTTTCCTCATCATCTATTACAAACACCTCCTCTAGAGTAGAGGATCGATTATTTCCATGACACTGCAATTTTGTAATTTTTCATCCTGTATATTATTTCTCCAAGCAGAAGGAGCTGCGTAAACATGTCAGCATAATATCTGGCTGTTTTTTTACTTCGTATGACACCTCGAACCCCCTCCAAGACCAATGATGAACCTGATGTTCTCAGTGAAAACAATGAGGATCTTTCTCAATTTATTGGTCAAAAACAAGATCAACAGCCTTTAGAAACAGAGCAGTCTCCAGTCTTATCTAGAAGACTCTCACCTGAACCACTCCAACCTATGGATAAACCAATGAATCAACCACGTATGATGCGAAATGCTGAACCTCCTCGAGGCAGAGCACCTCGAAGAAATTTCACAGGTGTTGTCGATGATCGACGAATTCCTGATGCTGATGAGCCAACCGAAGTTCTTGTCGGTATTCTTGATACTTCACCAGAAGGTCATGGTTTACTCCGACCAAATTTTTCTCCATCTGATAGGGACGCATACATTAGTTCTTCACAGATTCGGAAATTCCGATTACGACCAGGTGACTTGATTGAAGGTCCAGCACGCGCTCCAAAAGAGAATGAGCGATATTGGGGACTCTTGAAAGTAGAAAAGGTCAATGGTGTTCGACCAGATGAAGTAGTTCGAGGAGTTAAATTTTCAGCACTCACTCCTGTTCATCCAAATGAAAAACTGACTTTAGAGACTGGAACAGAACCATTATCTACTCGTATTATTGACTTGATTGCCCCGATTGGAAAAGGGCAAAGAGGATTGATCGTTTCTCCTCCAAAAGCCGGAAAAACCAGCATCATGAAGGATATTGCTACTGGTATTGCCAAGAACAATCCCGATATGCACATCATGGCTGTGTTGATTGGAGAACGTCCAGAAGAAGTAACTGAAATTCGTCGTCATATTTCTGACATTACTAAAGGATTAGGTGAAACTGCTGCCAGTAATTTTGATGAGCGAGCTGAAGATCAATGCCGAGTGGCAGAGATAGCTCTCGAGCGTGCCAAGCGTTTAGTCGAAGGTGGGCGAGATGTTGTCATCTTACTCGACTCAGTTACACGGTTAGCTCGAGCATATAACTTAGCTATCCCAACCTCAGGTCGTACCCTGTCTGGTGGATTTGATCCAGCAGCCTTGTACCCTCCGAAGAAGTTCTTTGGAGCTGCCCGAAATTTTGAAGTGGGTGGAAGTTTAACCATTATTGGAACAACTTTAGTAGACACAGGTTCTCGAATGGATGACTTGGTCTATGAAGAGTTCAAGGGAACTGGAAACCAAGAACTTCATCTAGATCGTCGATTAGCAGAGCGAAGAATTTTCCCTGCCATCAATGTTCAACGTTCTGGAACTCGTCGAGATGACTTGCTCTTTGATTCCACAACTTATCAAGCGATCGTTACTCTCCATCGCATGTTTGACATGCTCAATGATGATGAGAGAACCGAAGTCTTGATCGAACGATTGAAAAAAACCAAGAGCAATAAAGAATTCTTGGCTTCACTCAAAGAAGGATAGAGAACAGTTCATCTCTTCTGAGGTTGTTAGTTTTTCTCTTTTTTAGTTTTCTTTGGAAACACTTTTGTGGTTGGGTAAATAATTCCAACAATTTCTGATCGATGGATCAGGTGAACAATTTTTCCTTTTTTCAGAACTTTAATAAGATCCGCGGCGTTTGTACGCAGTTGTGTACTTGTGATGACTGGATGATCAAGTAAGTTCATATTGAAATGTATATTGAAGTATATATTTAAATATACATTTAGAGATTGTAAAGTAAAGTGATAGGTTGTCAGCTTTTTCTGCTATAATGATTGCTTCTCATGGCACGTATCCGTTTAAATACTCCACAACTACTCAAAGATCTTGGCGAATTTTCAAAATATGCTCGAGGCTATTCTCGTCGAAGAGGATACGCCTGGTTTTCTCGATTTGAATCAGGAAAAGATGTGATTGTCGACTTGTTGTACAAACAAAGAGGAAAGTATGCCAGACCATTTTTGCATTCAGGCATGATGGGATTACTGGTGTTTGGAATTACCTTCGGTCCGATGATCGTTGAAGAGACGTCCGCTTCTGAGGAGCAGTCGTCGGTTCTTCCAGGTGGAGTGCTGACTTCCATTACTGATTACGGTTCAAACATCACGACAGTTCAAGGAAAAGAAGTGGCCCAGTTTCGAGGTGGAGAAATCTTGGAGCATACGGTTGGAGAAGGTGAAACGTTATCTTCAATCGCAACGAAATATAACTTATCCGTTACAACCATTCTTTGGGAAAATAATTTAACTGACAAATCTAAAATTAAGCCTGGAGATAAAATCAAAGTTTTACCTGTTGATGGAATTCGTCACAAGGTTGCCAAAGGTGAAAATATCTTTACGATTGCGAAAAAGTATGGTCTTGATGAAACAGAAGCACAGGGTATTGTGAACTATCCGTTCAATGAATTTCAGGATGATGAGAGTTTTACCTTGACTGTTGGACAATTCGTGATGGTGCCTGATGGAGTCAAACCTCAAGAAGCCACGATAGCTCAACCTCGATTTGCTTCACGTCTGACTCCTGATGCAGGTTCAGTCTCAGCCACAGGTGCATTCGTCTGGCCAGCCTCAGGGCAAATTTCTCAAGGTTTCCGTTTTTATCATAAAGCATTCGATATCTCTAACCGAGGTGGTGGTCCGATCTTGGCCGCAGATAGTGGAACAGTGATTGTGGCTGGTTGGCCAGATAATTCCGGGTATGGAAATCGTGTCATGATTGATCATGGCAATGGATATATAACTTTGTACGGACATTTATCAGTCATCCAGGTTCAGTCAGGCCAGTCCGTGAATCGAGGAAGTGTGATCGGACAAATGGGAACAACGGGCCGAAGTACAGGTATTCACTTGCACTTCGAAATCCGACGAAATGGGGTATTAGAAGACCCAGGAAGGTATTTAAAGTAACCAACTATGTTAGATTTAGTACGCTTAACAATACGAGCCGGAAAAGGTGGAGATGGAAAAGTTTCTTTTCATCGAGCCAAGTATGTTCCTAAAGGTGGACCAGATGGTGGAGACGGTGGTGATGGAGGAAGTATCTATCTTCGGGGAAATAAAAATTTAAATACCTTACAAGACTTTGCGGGTCACACTGTCTTAGAAGCTGAGAATGGCCAAGTGGGTGGGAAAGATAAAAGCTTTGGAAAAAAAGGTGAAGATCTGTATATTGATGTACCAATTGGTACTGTAGTCTGGGAGATGCAATCCGAAGTTTCGGATTCAAAAAAGAAAGTTCAAGCAAATTTAAAGCAGGATGAAGTGGATGATATTGAAGAAGTGTTTATTTCCCGCCAGAAAGAACTGAAAGATATTCGACTCAAAGATATTCAAAAGACAAAAGTGGTCGAAATTTTAGCTGATGGTCAAGAAGAGTTAGTTGCTAAAGGTGGGCATGGCGGAAAAGGGAATGATCGTTTCAAAAGCTCTACCAACACTACACCAATGTATGCTCAAAAAGGTACTCCAGGTAAAAGTCTCGAAGTATATTTCGAGTTAAAACTTCTAGCTGATGTTGGTTTAGTTGGATTTCCCAATGCCGGGAAATCAACTTTTCTTTCTCTTGTCACTCGAGCTAATCCAAAAATAGCGAATTATCCTTTTACAACCCTATCTCCTAATTTAGGTGTGCTTTCTTTATATGGGAAAGAAGTAGTGATCGCAGATATTCCAGGCTTGATTGAAGGAGCAAGTGAAGGCAAGGGATTAGGAATTCAATTCCTTCGTCACGTTGAGCGTTGTAGAGTGTTGTTATATGTCCTGTTCGTTCAAGATCTCGATGCATCAGTAGCTGATCAGGCTCAACAGATTTTTGATGATTATCACAAGTTGCTCGATGAACTGAAGAATTACAATCCAGATCTAGTTAACCTACCGTCTTTGATCAGTATCAATAAAATTGATTTGTACTCACCTGATCTTCAGAAAAAAGTCGAGGCAAAATTTAAAAAAGAAAAGAAAAATCTTGTATTTTGGAGTGGTGCCACTCAACAGGGAATTGAACAAGTCAAACAAGGCTTGGAACAAATCCTTTCAACTTGAGAAGCGTATGTTAAAATTCTGAGATTGATTTAATTGAAACCCCCACCTGCTGGTTCTGTTATGACAGAACTCAGCTTTCTCCCCGATACATCAGGGAGGAGAAGTTGAAAAGTTATTTTAGGGGCCCGTAGTACACCGGTAGTATACTTCCATGGCATGGAATAGAAAGGGGTTCGATTCCCCTCGGGTCCACACTTCGCTCTTCGTTATCACTCAGAGCTTCGTGTGGCAGGCCACTTTTTATAGTAAGAGATATTTTAAGTCATGCGAAGTGTGTCCCGCGTAGCTTTAGCGAAGTAGGACTTTAAGGTTCAAGTGTATTACACATATCTTCTTCAGCTAATAAATAACACAATATATACTGGTTATTCTTCTGATTTGAAAACTCGTTTGAAAGAGCATAGCTCGGGAAGAGTTAAGGCAACAAAAAACTTTCTCCCATGTAAACTAATTTTCTACTCCGCTTTTGCTTCAGAAAAACTCGCAATAGAATTTGAAAAGTATTTAAAAACGGGAGCAGGATTTGCTTTTAGAAATAAGCGACTGATTTAATTGAAATGAGGGCCGTTCGTATAGTGGTAGTACATAGCATTCGGGCTCATAGGTAAACGGTATACCGATGCATTCGCATTGCATAGTTCGGGGTTCAATTCCCCGTGAGTCCACAGTGAGAGTTCGACCTGCCTGACGGCAGGCAGGTTCCCCCACGGTCCACCATAAAAAAAGCTGACTTTTAGTCAGCTTTTTTGTTTCAATTTTTAATTTATTCTTTCTTTACGGAGCAGCAGTTGGATTGGGTTGGGGAGTGGCTGATTGACTGGCTTGATTAGGATCGAGCTGGACATTTTCAGGTTCTTGATCTAACAAACCTGGTGATGGCTTGACTGACTCAGGTAAGGCAGCTTCCTCAGGTTGAGTATTACTTGGTGTTGGTTGAGGTGTGGGTGTCGTAGCTGATCCAGTTGCGGTTTGAGTAGCAGGTGGTTTTGGTTGAGCAGCTGCAGCGGCCTTGGCTTTTTCTCTCAAATCCACTAACTCCTTTTGAGTTTTGACGTAATCGGCTGAATCAGGTTTAAGTAAGGTGAGAACTTTCTCATACGCTAAGACAGCTGTATCTGGTCGATTGAGTAAAATTAATGCTTGGGCCCAGTTGTAGTAGGCATTGGCGTAATCTGGTTTGAGCTGTGCTGCTTGTTGGAACAATTGAGCTGCTTGATCAGGGTTTTTGGTTCTCAAGAAAATTCCACCTAGATCAACACGCAACGTTGGGTCATTGGGATGAGTTTGAACGGCTTGGACATATGATGCGACTGACCACTGTTCGGCATTCTTGGTTGAACCAATTAATCCTCGATAAATATCACCTAAAACTCTCCAATTGACTGAGCGAGCAGGGTTCAAACTTGCGGCAATACGAGCCTCTCGAATTGCTTGCTGAAGTAATTTAGAAAGTGTGGCTTTTTCTTCTTCGGTAATACCTTCTTTTTGAGCCAAATTTAATGCCACTGCAAAGTTGGTTTGGGCATAGGTTCTGCGATAAATATCTCGATATGGATTGTATTGAATGGCTTTTTGTTGAATCTCATACAGTTTTTTGACATCGCTAGCTTGAGCAGCTTGGAGTGATTGGAAGAAGAAAAACTCTCCGGCCATAACTCTAAAGAGACCGTACGTACTGACTGCGATTACAACCAGAACAAAAAATGTGGTGATGTATGTCAAAGATCCCATTCTCTTTTCTGTTGGGTAGTCTTCAGGGCGAGTAACTTTTAAGGCATTTAAGCTAACGACAATATCTGAACTTTTGGGATGATGCTCAGCTCTGAGTGTCGCGATCCAGAACAACATACCCAGTGCTTGTAGAGCGACAAGGACAATATTAAACGGAATAAATAACTCGATAATAAAAGCAGTGACGACCATGATTCCAACTGGGCGAGCGGATATTGGAGATGATTTGAGCAATAGTAAACTTTGAATAAAAAGTAAGATCCAAGCAATCAATCCCACAGTCCCGACACTGACCCAAATAAAGAATGGAGTGTTTGATCCTGATTGATAGAGTAGTTGCCATGTGTCATTACTGTTTAAGCTCACTGGTCGAAATTGAGCATACGCATCCATAAAATTTTGAGGACCAACTCCAAAAAGGGCTCTGGGGAGGTTCTTCAAAATTTCTACGGAGATTAACCAGTTTGCTGATAAAGGAAGCAGGTTAGGTCGAAATTCAGGCTTTGCAACCATTACTCCGACATGAAGAAGTACTCCGATCGCGACGATAGCAGTAGCTACCATTGTCGGAATTTTTTCTTTCCATGCTTTATTAGTAACCAACATCACAACCATTGGTACCAAGATGGTTACTAATGCAGATAAACCAATCAATGGAGATCCAGCGGGAGAGAATGCAAAAGTATTTGGAAACTGTAAGGTCAGTAAAGAATTTAATGCAACTGTTGGTCCAACTCCAGCGAGCTGGAGAAGAGAAACGATGCTCAATAAAATGGCCCCAATACTTGCCATATCAATAAATGTTTTACTTTGTTTGACTTTTACTAAACTTGAACCAAACAGAATAAGTAAGTTTAAGAAAAAGATGAGTCCAAAAATTCCCGCAAAATCTTCAAGAAAATACACCGGTGACAATACTGAAGAAACTAAAATACTGAACGATAAAAGAATTAATGGAAAGGTAAAAGGATGAAAAGTAAATCGTAATACTTTATGTCTCAACGTATTTACCGTCCAAAGTCCAAGTGAAATCAATGTGACTATCAAGAGCAGGGCATACTTTGATGTATCAAAAATATTTTGCAGAAACGGTAAAAAGAATAATGGAGTTAAAATCACTGCTCCATACAGCATATATTCAACGAGCTTGGGAATGATGAGATCAAGTGATTGTGGGCGAGTGGACGGTTGTGCCATGGTGCGTATTAAGTTACCTTCACTATATTAAGTAGTCATTGTACCGGTATTTTGCAATGAGATACAAGTAGAAAATTCATAAAAAAAAGCTTGTTTATAGAGAGAAAAATGTAAGAGGGAAACTGAAGTTTTACTGAATGAGTTTCTTTCTTGAATGATCGTAAGAAGAGAAGCTTAAGGAGTTCCACTTTCTGGTCCAAACCGAGCACTAGAGCCTTCATTATACAATTTTTTAACTTGTTCCTGAGACAAAGTATAGTTAAAAACCTGCACATCATCAATTTGACCATTATAGTAAACACTTCCATTGTCGTTTGCGATGCGGACAGGATCAGTATTATTGACAGTAGGCCAGGAACCATTTGTTGTAGAAGTTGAAGTTAGCTCTATTGTGTCCCTGTATAAAATAATGGAGTCATCGTCTTTACTGGCTATGCCCACGTAATGATGCCAGTTGCCATCAACAACGTCTAGAGTGCTGAGTGCTTTGCGATCAGTAGTTCCATCGGCCTCAACAAAAGCAAAGCGCACTTGCTGTCCATCGGTACTACATCCAATGTTTCCACAGATATAGAGTGACCATTGTTCAAAATTCCCACTGTTTAGGCGCTTGGTAATAAGTGGAGAATTTTGATTGATATTTGCAGGGTTTGCCCACAAGGATACGGACCAGCTACCTGCCTCTGGTCGAAGTATCTCTGTATCTGCGACAGAAACATAATCATCAGTGCCATCGAAATCAATGGAGTTATTAAATTTACCGACCAACCCGTTGTACCAAGCTGTGGCGGTGTTCACGACATTACAAGAACCTGCGGATGTGTTGGAACCGGTTGCACCTATGGTAATGGTGCCATTACTTCCAATCGCATCGCCGTTACCGTTTTGGGCAGCATTGTATGCAGTAGTTCCAGTACAGTCATCAAATTTCCACCAGGCTAGTGAACGGCCACGATTGTATTCAAAAGCTACTTGGGAGGCAGTAAGTGGTGTTCTCGAAATTTTTAATTCATCCAAGATACCTGTGAATTCTTCTGTAGTAGTACTTTGTCCTATGCCCACCAATAAGGATCCAGTGTTTGCAAGTGTTCCGGAGTATGAAAATGCTGTATCAGAGGCTACCAGCACACCATCAATATAGAGATGCAGTTCAGAGTTAGCTACTTTCACTGCAGTAATGTGATGCCATTGATTGTCATTGTAGTCATATCCTCCTGATGAAGAACACGCTGAGTCAGTCGGGGCATTATTAATGTTGTCTGCAAAATGGACACAGTAATTTCCGGCAGTATTTAAGTAGAGTTTCCAGCCCCCATCAGTGGTGTCACCTTTGACGAAAATATGTTGACTTGAAGCAAGTGAGCCAGAGTTTTTTGCCCAGGCAGAAATAGTAAAACTATCAACTGCAGCAAAATCAAAATCAGCATCATCAGCAATAGAGAGATAATCATCAGCTCCATCGAAGTACAAGCCTGATCCGTATTTGGCAGGTACCCAAGAGCTAGCAGACACACCACTCATCGTTAATGCGTTTGCATTACCAGATGTATCATTCACTGTTGTCCCTGTGTTCTCGTTCAGATTCCAATATCCAGCTATGTTTGATGGTGTTCCATCAATAGACTGATCAGTTTCAACTCTACCCGTAGAGAAGTTGACACCGGAGTTCGCATTCATGACAATTTTTACTTGATCTGCTGTAAGCTCTGCACCATACACTTGCACAGTATCTATTCGACCAGTAAAGCCATCAAGATCTCCGTCACTGTCTGTGGCATCATAATCACCTACCGTGAAATCAGAGGTGACGTCATCAATACCTACGAAACTTGCATTCGCTGCGTTGGTACCAAGTTGCTTGCCATCTAGATATACCTTCAGACTATTTGCAGCTCCAGTGATCGTTCCATTAAATGTCATGGTGACGTGATACCAAGTGTTTTGTGAGATAGTGTCATTACTCGTAACTGCTGAGAGAATTTCATTTCCTCCGGTGGATTCATCCATGACTTCAACTCGGATGTGACCTGTTGAATCAGTATCATCATTTTCGAGGAACACTCTGTATGCACGTTGAGAACTTGTTTCGTCCCATTTTCCTATAATTAAATCCTCGTCGGTTGCAGTAGTGGGAACAGTGGTGGAGTACACCCAGGCCGACAAAGAAAACTGTTCACTTGCATTGAAGTCCACATTTGCGTCGCTTGCAGTGTCAATGACGACTTTGTCGTCTGTCCCATCAAAAACTAAGGCTTTATTAAATTTTCCTGAGGCAGTCCACCCTGAAGAAGAAGTCGATGGGGCAGTGGCCATACTGGTAAGGGTGCCGTTTGTTCCACCAGTTATTTCGTTATTTGCTGTGGTTCCATTGCCCTCATCAAATTTCCAATTAAGTATTTGAGAACCCACCGGGGAGCCTCCAACCGGGTGAGTACCATTCATGTCTTCAAGCATCTGGCCGGGAGTACGAACATAGTTGTAGATTTTTACTTCATCGATAGTTCCGTCAAAATTATTGTCTCCACCATCGGCACGATTACCAATTTGTACAGCAGAGGTAGTATTACTCATTCCACCAGTAAGTCCTGGGGAAGATCCCTGCAACACTCCATCAAGATAGAGATAAACACCATTGGTATTATCCATGGTGCAAGAGGCGAAGTGCCATGCTCCAGTGGATACCACGCCTGCAACGACTTGGGCTTGACTACTACCAGATGAATCCCAGATCTCACAATAGAGAACACCATTGCTTACGGCGAGACCCCACTCGAAGTTACTTGTGTTTCCCTTCGCCACAATCCAGTCTCGGGCTGCAGTTGCGGTGTCTTGATTGAACCAGGCCTGGATAGTAGCTCCTGCAAAGAGTGAAGGAGAGTAGAGATCATTATCGGCAATGCTCACATAATGATTGGAACTATTTCCTCCTAAATTGACTCCAGAACCAAATTTTCCTGGTGTCCAGGTTGGACTATTTGTGAGAGTGCCAGTGCTAGCATTACCTGATGAATCATATGCACTGATACCCGTATTTTCATCCAGCTTCCAATATCCTACCGGTCCGGGTGCCCAGTTATATAAAGTAGTTATTTCTGCAGGAGCAAGGGCCCGATTATATATTCTCACCTCATCTAAACTTCCAGCCATATTTGCTGTTGCTCCCGTTCCTCTGGCCCCCAAATACAGATTTCCTGTGGTACTCACATTCCCAGTAAAAGATGCAGTGGATGAGCCTTGTACACCATTCACGTATATATATAATGTGCCGTTTTTCCTGACACCAACAACATGATACCAGGCAGAGTTTGAAAGTACTGCCGTGTGGGCAAGCTCAGCCGTAGTAGCACCATCTCCCACCCATATCGTCGGGGAAGTGGTTTGTATACGCATACCATACCCGGCTCCCGAACCAGTGAAGTTTTTCCCAAGCAGGGTACTTCCATTCGCGATAGCACTGAAGTTCACCCAGGTTGACACGGTAAAATCACCTGTCCCAAAATCTAATGTCCCAGACGTTGGATCAGTTATGGTGACATTGTCATTGGTTCCATCATAAATTGTGCCACGACTAAACTTACCACGCGTACTTGTGGCATTATCCTGCCAAGCACCATCATTATTGTTGCCAGATTTATCACAGCTATCGTTTGTTCCTCCACTACAAGAGTTAGCGGTTCCTTCATCGAGTGACCAATAACCGGCTAAGCCGTCATTTAGAAATGCGGTGTCCTGTGCTCCGAGTACAGCGGAGGAGCCACGATTTCCAGCGCCTGCAATAGCGTCGGCTTTTACTTCATCTGCAGTTCGAGCATAGGGATACATTTTGAATTCATCCATGAAGCCTTTAAATGCATCTGATAAACCGTCACCGCCATTTCCAAGGTAAAACGGTTGCGTGTTTACAAGACTTCCTACTCCAGAGATAGAGGAGTTGGTATTAATAAGTATTCCATCGATATAGAGCGACAAACTTGAAGTACCATCTTTGACACACTCGATGTGGTGCCATTGATTATCATCATAGGTGGCGAGCGTACTAATTGCCTCAGCATCAGGGGTGTACGTACTGTCATCATCAATTCCACAACTGATATCACCATCATTTTCCATTCGAATTTTATATCCACCACCGCTTGAGTTATGTTTTGCAAGAATCACATTCGGGTCTGTAGATATTGGTTCACGTTTTATCCAAATACTTATTGAGAAACTTTCGCTGGCTGTAAAGTTGAAACTGTCATCATTTAATCTATACAGATAGTCTCTTGGACTGCCACTCCCATCAAAATAGAGACACTTTCCTGAAACACACATATCTTCCGTTTGCCACACCGCATTGAGGCGTGTTCCGTCGTTTTTATTCCCAGTACTATCATTGATTGCTGTTCCTTGACCTTCATCCATTTTCCAGAAAACAGATGGTTGGAATTGGGTGGGAATGACAAACGTTTGATCTTCAAGATTAAGTGTCGTGTCGCTTCGAATGTAGAGAGTTGTTGTGGTGATTCTATTTTCGACAGGACTTGTGGTGTACGTACCAGATGCTGCATTTAAGGAAGCTCGAATATAGTAGAACTCATTTTTGCTGTTCATCGCATATGGTCTCCAGTTGGTCGGTGGAGCAGTCCAATACACGGTGCCACTTTGGGTTAAGTTACTTGTCGTATCTGTAAAGCCAACAATGGATTCTAAGCTTGTCCAAGCGACACCATTCCAGTATTCCCAATCAAGATTTAAGGAACTTCCAACACCATTGGTAGCAAGATCAAAGTTATATCCATTGACTTTGGCATCAGCGCCTAAGTAGAGATACTCACCTCGATTACCAGCGTCCACCGGAGCAAAAGAAAGCGTCAGATTATTATTTGGGTTATAGAAATAATCACCACCTCCACCACCGGCTCCAACCTTGGCCAGTCCAACTTGATCACCACTGCCGTTGAAGTCATAGATTTTGAATTCATCGATCAAGCAGTTACAGTGCGTACCTCCAGAGTCTGCACTATTTCCTAAACGGAAGGTGGTACCAGGAGACACATTTGCACCGGTAAAACCACTCGCATCTGTGGAGGTCGGTAATCTTCCATTGATGTAAATTTTCATTTCATCTTCTGTGGTAGAGGCACTGTCATCCCATTCCAGTCGAATGTGAACAGTGTCCAAAAACCCCCAACTGTAGTTTGCACTTGAGATAGATTCTGTATAGGTGGAAGCGCCTTCATCAATTAAAAACTCTAAAGTATTGCCTGATGTTTTGCGAAATCGAAACTCATCGGTGCCATCGGTTATGCGAAAGTATGTACGTTCGGTACTGTCAGCACTGGTACTGAATGCCGCGATCGAAAACTCAAGGGCTCCTTTGGCATAGTCGATATTGCCTGTTGAGGTAAATGTCATGTCATCGGAGCCACCATCACATACGGTGATAAATCCTAAAGTGTAGTCATTGCCACCTTGTGTCAGGGTACATCCGCTATTGGTCAAGTTTGAACCAACGTCAACTGTCGTACTTGCAAAGTCTGCATAAAAACTTAAGTCTTGGGCAAAGTAGCCATCCGTTACTGGCTTTACAGAAGCTGAGAAATCGACCCCTTCTTTTTGCGAGATACCTTCTTTGGTAATTTGCGCAGGTTTCTCAGTGGATTGGTAGCCACCAACCTTAAAGTTGGTGTTACTTCGCGTGAACTGAGCGACCACACTTCCTGTGACATGAGCAATTACGCTGTGTTCACCAGAAGAGGGAACACCGGTAAATGTCGTGGCAGTGGTTCCAGTGTAGCTAAACTTATCTCCATCAATGTAGGCAATTCCCGAAGAGGCAAAGCCTGTCGTGGAGGTAACTGTGACTGTGGTCGCGTTATCGGAAATAGCACCATTGGCTGTTGTTGAGACATTTGATGCTCCAGCATCAATATCGTACTGCGCATTTTGGGCTGTTGACTGAAGTGTGTGGGCAAATTCAAATTCATTGAAGTGATCGGCCTTACGTTCATTGACTGAGTCCCAAGTGGCACCTCCAACAATTGTTCCATTCGCACCGGTTGCACTGGAATCATGTACTGCAGTTCCGGTCCCTTCATCCAGTTTCCAGTATCCCACTAGGTTTGCTGATGCGGGGTCAATTTGTCGAAACATGTTTTCGCGAATTTCAGCTGCTGTTCGCACATCATCCCAGATTCGTACTTCAGCTATTCGGCCGGAAAAACTGTTATAGTTCCCAATACCAGGCTCACCAACACCAAAACCGAGTCCAGCGGTACTTGCCATACTGCCCAAATTTCCAATAGTCCCTGTCCGAGTCATCGTTTCTGCAACACCGTTTATATAGATAATGCTATTGCTGGCGTTGTCTTGATCAAACACGGCTGCAACGTGGTACCAAGTTTGGTCACTAAGAACCGTACTGCCTTCAAGATCATACGTATCTGTTCCATCAGTCATTTGCAAACGCATTCGTGCGCTTGAAAGTCGAATCTGGAATTCCCAGCCGGAAGCACCACAACAGAGCCGTTTTGAGACAATGGGGTTATCACCTGAAATAGGGTTTCCATTTCTCATCATCCACGCTTCAACAGAGTAGTCTGCTGTATCACCAAAATCATAGGCTGAGTTGTCAGGCACGTTGACGTAATCAGTATCCGCATCAAAATTGATTGCAGTTGCAGTCACCGGCATCTCGTAGGACGTTTCACCTACGGTGTAGGAGAGTATATCGGCATTGATCATTTCATTGTTCAAAGCTTCTCGTTCGGCTTCAGTATCAAGATCTGATTCACTTTTCAGGAGGAAATACCATTTGGCCTCATGACGTCTGCTGGAGTTGTAGTTTTGCTCTTGTGCTGTGATTAAATCCTGCGTACCTGATTCAGCCTCATCCCAATTCCACTCATGGACACCACTGGAGTTTAAATCGCTATACCAACCATCTCGATGTATACCGACAAAGGCGTCTTGGTAGGTAGAGCTCCCAGTTCCAGGCATGTGAAAGTAACTATTGGTATTAGAAAACTCTCCATCGGCGGATATTTGAGCCTCAGTCGCACCATCACCATAGTTATTATTGGCGGTGTCATCGTATGCACCATCGGTGACATCTGAGTACACACCGAGCCAGTCATATCCGTTGTGCCCAGAATCTGCATCAAAAGTGACACCAGTTCCCGTAGCGAAGTCCGTACGGTTCATGACACTTACTCCATCACGAGTGAACGCATAGTTTTCGATCACTTCAGGGAAATAGAGTGGCGTATCATCATCAAGATAATCAGTACTGGCTTCGTTATTGAATCTGCCCATGACCCGAACTTTCACAACGGTGTCTGTCACCTCAATCAGTGTTGTCATTCGGTTACTATCATCTCGCAGGCAATACGTGTTTGTTTCCAAAACACACGGGCCCTTAAACTCATGTGTCGGATCAGGGTTACCGGCATCTTCAGCTAGATCATAAAAAAGAATGTAATCTGTGGTATCGCCTTTTTGGATCACTGCTCGATATTTTCCTGGGGATGTAATTGTGATGGAAGTAGAATCTTCAGTCGCGTTGAGTGGTGCAGCTGTTCCTTGATTGGGACGTGTAATGAGGCTGTAGACGATTGGGAGTAAAAGCAGTGTTAACAACAATAAGAGAACAACTACCTTCGGTGAGCGTTTTCTAGATACGGAAGATAGTGGGCGACGACGAAATGAGAACATGAATTTCTATCTACATAATACCAAAAATCTCCGACTTAATCTGCTTTTATTATTGAGAAATACCAGAGGAGAATTAAGAAATTTGTGGAGAAAAAACTGAAGAGAGTTTGTATTCTTATTTTTCTAAAAAGTAGTAAATGTTTATTGATCAACCCTTTTTTGAGTATAAAAAATATTCATATTCGATCTCAGAGTTCAAAAAATACCAATTCAATCTGAAAAGTAAGAGTATTCATGAAGAAATTGCAAAAATGAATTCAGTTCGGCAAGTGTTTTACGGCTGTTGTTTTGAGACATTTACAATCCAGAAGTTGAACTTAATGTCTGTAGCAATCGGTTGATTAATTTTTACGGTGAAGCTGGTTTGACAGGTTGGGCCAGCAAATGCACAGGTTTCTTTCTCTCCAACATACATGACTTGGTTTTGAGTATCTGAAGTTGCAGTGAGATAAATCAAGCTGTCGTCTTCAACATTATCATTCTCAATTTCCATTGTGACTTCACCAGCCTCAAGAGTTAATTGTCCCGCTGTTTGTTTGCGAGCAATTTCAGCTTGTCGTTGAGCAGAGGATGATGCCTCTGACTGAGGTTGTTTCAAGACTAAGCCTTCAGTTGAAATGCTAGAGAACTTGGCGGATCCAGATGCATCGATACTGGCCACTGCTGAGTTACTGGCGTTCAAAATCTGGAACTCTGAGCTATCAGTTGTGCCCAAGACTGAGGCTGATTCTGATGCAAGTTTGACTGTCAAATCTTGCGTAAAGTCATTTGGAGAGAGCTGACTAGTTTTCACTCCATCAGTAATGGAAGCGATTCCAGTAACAGTCAGATCACCGTTAATCGTGACGTTTCCATCTGGAGTGAGTGTCATCAAACCGGCGAGTAAGTTCAGTGATCCGGCAGTTGGTTGGATATAGAGTGTTTCCTCTGCTGTGGCGATCGTATCTTGAGTTAAGAGTAAACCATCTCCCACAGTAAGTGATTGAGAAATGCTGGCCGTAGTTAATTGAGTGAAGCCGGTGACATTCAAGTATTCTTTGACAAAGACTGCGTCTGGTGCCAGGACCATGCTTTCTGCATCGAGTTCAATATCTTCTTGATTCTGAATTGCTGCTAAGGCAGCTGAGAGAGAAGCGTCTTCTGTACCTGTCAGTTGAGCGAGGAATTCATCAAAGGCTGTGGATGTGCCTGGGACAGTTTGCTCACTAAATGATTGTGCGAGTTGTTGGGTCTGAGCTGAGAGGGAAGCTAAGTAGGCATCATTTTCATCCAGTAATGAGCCGACACTTCGTCCATCTGATAAGAAAAGTTGACCCGCCACTGTGGCGGTTTCAAATCTCAATGAGTTAATTTCTGCAGAGTTGGCATTGAGTTGTCCAGATACTGTGGCGTTATTCGTGAGGAAGTCTTCAGTTTCGATACTTTGAGCTTGTAATTCTCGAGTAACTATACTTCCGGTTTCCAGTCGTCCAATCAATGATTCGGCCAAGACTAAGGTTTGTTGAATATCCTGTCCATTGTTCAGATCGCGAATCGCGTACTCAAGAGAATCCGTCGTAATAAGTGAGTAGCTTGAGCTGACTTGACCATCATTATTTAAAGCTAAATCTACGGGAATATATGATAAGTTCACAAATACCACCACATCTCGATCGCCAGAGTTTGGATCCCATGATTCAAGAGCACGGCCAACTGTATATCCAGAGTTTACTTTTTTGGCTTTTCCGGTTTCCTGAGAAACTCCAACTAAGTCGCCGGGTTGAATAGCTTCAGATGATTCTGACATTTTTACATGCACACGCCCTGCCAAGGCGATGGGGTAAGAATTATCCGCTTCTTCACCAAGTAATAATCCTGGATCACTTGATACGATACCCATTATTCGTTGACGATGAGACTCGTGAGATTTTTCCACCATCACTGGCTGAGTTGAATCAATACTGACGATGTCACCTGGCTCTAAGTGTTCAGAAGCGGGGTAGTACTCGGCAAGGTCAGCTCCAGCTGTAGAGTCTGCGTCCAGTGCTACATACTCGATCATGTTCCAGTTTGTTCCGTCATAAATGAAGGTAATGATGTCACCGGCTGCTTGTTGGGTAGTGATATCTGTACTTCCACAACGAATCGGTCCGGCAGTGCTACAGTCGAGGTCAGTCGAAGTTCCATCGAACTCAAGTACTAGGATCTGACCTGCAGTTCCACTGGTGAAGTTGGTGATCAATCCATTCGCGTTTCCAATGTAGTGTGAACCACCGGCTACGGAAGGTGTGGTTCCGGCAGGAAGTGTTTGCTGATCTCCAATTGAGAACGCACCTTGTACGATCATTTGGCCGGTGGCTGGTAGATCAATGACGACGTCACCTGAGTTATATGTTTTTATCGTTAAGTTATTTGATTCAAACGATTCACCAGCTTCGATCTGAAGTGGGCCGTATGTTTTCAAATAACTAGCAGTTTGATTGGTAAATTGGAGATCGTAGGCCACTGATACATCGCCGGCTGCGGTAAATGAGTGGGGAAGAGCAGAGGTAATTTGAGCTTCTCCAACGGAGAAAAGATCAGAGCCGTTATCTTGAACATTAAAGATATCTCCCAGCACAGTGGCGTTACTTCCAATATTGATACTAAACAGATCTGCGGTGGTCGAACTGGCACTTCCAGGATTCCACTCGAAGAGACCAAGATGTCCACCTGATGTTAATGCTGTTGAAGTAGAAGACAAGTAGAGTCCTTCACCGGTTGAGAGTGAATCAAAAGTAAGTGCTAATCCGTTGCCAGTAGCCGTTGCGGATTGGATTAACATTCCAGACGTTCCTGCTGTGATTAATTCAAGTCGATCATCTGTAGCTTCATCATAACCAAATGACCAATCTTGATCGAGACCAAAGGAAATTCCATTGTTATCACCAAGGAAGAGTTGTTCCCATTCTACTGTTGCAGATCCAAGTGAGTTTCCTTCAGCTGTTCCAGCTGTTAAGTTAGTTGTGGAAAGGAGTAGTTCAGTTGAGGCTCCAGTCGTGAAGGTGAGGACATCTGAGCTTGCGACTCCGAGGTCAATACTTTCTCCAGATGCACCGTTGAATGTTCCACCAGTGGCAGTAATGTCTCCAGCTGCAATCAAGTTTCCAGTATTACTGAAGTTGAATTGATCTGCTCCCGCTGAGTTCTCAAAGATTGCGAGGTCTGTGGTTTGAGTTGCATTGCCTTGGACAAGTAGTTGAGTTTGATCCGCATCTCCATCGATTGAAAATTTGGCACTGGAAAGTGGGGAAGCTCCACCAATCACTACTTCATCTGTAGTATCGGTTAAGTAGGAAGTCGTCCCTGAATCAGTCCAAGGTGAAGAAGCACCGGAAGCGAGGTTTACCCACCCTGTGTTATCGCCATCATCAGTTTTGACATAGAGAGTTCCATTGGTTGTATCCATTGCGAGGGCTCCAGTATTTGCGGTCAACGATGCTTCAGGACTACCAGCGGTGTTGTAAATACCCCAAGTATCGGTGCCATCGTTGAATGCCATCCATTGACCAGCAGATGTTCTGGTGAAGGAGGCTGAGGTATTTCCGGCGGTAGAGAGTGAGAGCGCACCTGTAGCTGCAACATCAAAGTTAGTGAAATCGATAACCCCAGTTGTTCCTAAGATTGTGTTTGCCCCAATATTTAAGGCATTGGTAATTTCTGCATCTGACGCATCAATAGCATCTACTAATGAACCATCTGTTGTTGCTCTGATCAACAGACCATCGGTGAGATCAATATCAGTTGCTTGTAAGTTTTCAATTAAGATTCCAGTAGAGACAGGGGAAGTACCAGCATCTTCTGCTACTACCGCTAAGCCATATGTTGTTGCTGGTGTGGTGTCATTCTGAATGAGACTAATATAATTTCCATAGACGGTGTCAGAAGCAGTGGTATCATCTTGAATTGTGACATCAGTACGATTGGCGTAGAGAATGTCGGCTGCGTCATCATCAATAGCTCTAAAGTTGGTCAAGAATCCAATAGTCCCTGATGTAGAGCTATCAATATCAAGTCTAAATGCGCCGAGGGTATTCTGACTATCAATTGTTGCCGCATCAATAGTAAATTGACCAACGGCGGTGATGAAGGCCGTAAGGTCATCACTTGGACTCAGGAAAATATCATCGGCAGAATTCAAGTTGATGTCTCCGGTTCCTGAGGTGAGTTGGAGTGCGGAGGCACCGGTATTGTTTCCCACTGTGATTGTTCTGGCTGCAGCACCAGTGCCAATGTTAATTGCTTGAGCAACAGCATCATTACCAATCCCAATAGCTCCACCTGAGGAGTTAATTTGAAGAGCACCTGTGGCATCAATGTCTAGCGTAGTTGCAGAAATTGTTCCAGCATCGCCACCATCTCCAAGATCGAACTGACCATTAGCATCAAGGGCTCCATTTGCTGTAAGTGTCCCTGTTGCTGTCAGTGTTGAGTCAAAGGTGGTCGCGGTTGTGACATTTCCACCATTGATCGCAAGATCTCCAGAGAGAGTAGTGGTAGCAGCTGTAAGAGTGATGGCATTATCGGCAAATGTCATGACAGGATCAGTGCCACTTGACGCGTTAAATGTCCAAGCAAAGGAAGATCCAGCTTGGGCACCCCAGGTCACGGTTTCGAGTTCGGTTGGATCGAAATCTATTGTAGGACTTGGCCCGGTAGCATTTTGGACATCAATGTAGTTTCCGGCAACAATGTCAGTTAAATCTCCACCAGCTCCGATTCCACCGACAGACTGCCAGGTGAGTACACCACTACCATCTGAGGTAAGAACGTAGTTTAGTCCGCCGTCGTCTGGAGGGAGGGTATAGGTAATATTTTGAGATTGAGAACCACTTGGGTTAATTGTATTTGTGTAGTCAGTTCCACCCAGTTCGTTATAGAGAATGAACTGGCCATCTTGACCATTTGATCCAAGTTGGAATGCACCAGCACCGTTCATGCTGAGAAGTTGAGTTCCAGAATTGTTTCGAATTAAGAAGTCAGTTGCAGAGGTATCGGTTCCAAGATCAAAGATAGTAGAACCAGTTACTAAAGTATTATCAAAGATTAAGTCACCCGTTACGGAAGTGAGAAGTGTGTTGGTTCCATTGTGAACGATAGTTAAGTCATCACCAGTTCCAACCGTCAAATTAATATTGTCATTGAGCTGGAGGTTTCCACCTGAAACTAAGAATTCACCTGCAGAGTTTGTAACTCCAGCGGAGAAGTCGGCAGCACCATCAAAGTCAGCTGTGCCATCAAAGTTAGCAGTTTGAGAGGTGGTTAACACTCCACCATCCGCTACAACGAATGCGTTATCGACATCAAGACCACCGTTTGCGTTCAAGTTGCCAACTAGAGTTGAAATTCCAGTGACGTCGAGTGTTCCACCAATTATCGTATTTCCTGAAGCATCTACATCAAAGCTTGAGAAATTGATAACAGCTGAAGTACCAATAATATTGTTGGCGCCAACATTCAAAGCGTTGGTGATATTTGCATCAGAAACATCGATCGCATCAATGATGTCACCGTCTACGCCTGAAGTTGAGTCAATTAAAATAGCGTCTGTTACAGCCGAGGCGGTATCTTCAGCATTAATTAGTCGAATTAATGCCTCATAAGAACCCACTCCAGCATTGGCTGTGGCATTTGATCGGATTGAAAGTCCAAATACATCACCATCTGCATCATTGGCTGAAACAGCGATGTTTTGACCAATAGCATCTGTCCCTGTCGTTGCTCCACTTGATTGAGAAAAATCTAAATCAATTCCAATCACAGCCGCATTTCCAGCATCGACATCAAGGGCAAGAACTCCGCCGGTTACTGTCGTATCAGTGGTTGCAGCATCTATAGTAAATGCTGAGCCTGCGGCAAAGGTTGCGAGCATATCGTCAGTAGGAGTGAATAAGATATCGTCAGTTGATGTCAAAGTAATGTCGCCAGTTCCTGAGGTAAGTTGGAGCGCTGAAGCACCGGTATTGTTTCCCATAGTGATGGTTCGAGCTGCAGCACCAGTGCCAATGTTAATTGCTTGAGCAACAGCATCATTACCAATCCCAATAGCTCCACCTGAGGAGTTAATTTGAAGAGCACCTGTGGCATCAATGTCTAGCGTAGTTGCAGAAATTGTTCCAGCATCGCCACCATCTCCAAGATCGAACTGACCATTGGCATCAAAGGCACCATTGGCGGTAGTTGTTCCAGTTACTGTTAATGCCTGACCAATCAAGACATCACCACCGGTGAAGTTAAATTGATCTGAAGTATTGTAAATAAGACTTCCTGTGTCGCCATCTGAAGCATACATGTCAAGTTGAGCATTGGCTGTTGAACCAGTACCGATTCTGACTAAGTTGGCAGAGACATCGACAGAGAAAGGAGCAGTGAGAGTGTTGGAAGCACCGACAGCGAGGTCATCTGTTGTTGCTGTTAAGTAGGTAATAGCTCCACCATCAGTCCATTTACTTGCCCCAGCACCAATTGCTGCATCGAGATCATCTAAGACATCTTGAACTGTTGTTGCGCTTGAGTTGGTGAACTCATCAAACACACCAACGAGCGATGCTCCAGAAGTGATGTTGTCACTTCCAACATCATTCAAACCAATTGAACCAATAGTTAAGTCACCACCTGAGTTAATTGTTAAATTCACCACATCGGAAACCGTTCCTGCTGAAATATCAACTCCATTAATTGTTTCATTCGTAGCTGCAGTTACTGTTCCAGTCGTCACAACATTTCCAGAAGCATCAATTTGTAATGCATCTGATGTTCCAACGGTCAGAAGTGCAGCTGGCGTTGTATCACCGATCCCAACATTTCCATTCCCAAGTATTGTTAATGCTGAAGCGTCATCATTGTTTGCAACTTGGAATACTGTTTCTGCTGCACCAAGATCTGCCATACCGGTTGTTCCATTACTCTTTGCACCTACAAGCTTAACTGCTGGAGTCGTATCGGTCGGGTCAGTAGAACCAATCACGCCTCGGATCGATAGTGCTTGAGCATCTGTGTCACTGATTGTGGTAAGTTCTGCACCTCCGGCTGTGGTTGAGAGTGATGTTAGATGAGAAAACACATCTGTCTGAGCAAGTGTTGTGAGTCCGTGTGTAACATCATCATCAGATAAGGCAAATGTAGGAGTGGCTGTGGCATCATAAAGTTCTAGCAGATAATCAGGGGAATCATCTCCACCAATGCTTACAAGACCTGTTTGATTGATCAAAAGGTAGTTGACGTTATCAGATGAGTTTCTAAACTGAAAGCCAGTGGCTGAAGCTTGTATATACCAATCGTTATCACCGTTCGTATTGTCAAACGCAAGACGAGGAACTGCAGCAGTTAGCTCGATATTTCCTCCAACTTCTAGCTGTTCGCTTGGACTTGCAGTTCCAATACCAACTAAGGCGTTACTAAAGAAGAAGGAATCACTGGTATTAAAACCAAACTCTCCGGCATCACCATCAGAGGCTTCAAAGTTGAAGGTAGGGGAAACTGAGTTGTCATAGCCAAAGTAGAAATTTCCTGCCGATTCATCAATGCCAAACATGGAAGCCAGGACAGTGGATCCTCCCACGGCTAAGTCATCAGTAGTAGAAGTTAAGTAGGTAACAGTACCAGAGTCTGTCCATTTACTAGAACCTGCACCAATAGCAGCATCAAAGTCATCAAGGACATCTTGTACATTAAGACCATCTGAATTAGTAAACTCATCGAAGACTCCAACTAAAGAAGCACCGGAAGTGATGTTGTCTGAACCAATATCGTTGAGTCCGATTGACCCGATAGTTAAGTCACCACCAGAATTGATTGTTAAATTCACCACATCAGAAACAGTCCCTGCATTAATATCAACGCCGTTAATGGTCTCATCGGTTGCAGCAGTAATCGCACCAGAAGCACCGATGGTTCCAATCCCGGAGAGATTTCCACTATTAAATGCCCAGTTACCATTAAAGTTGCCATCACTGAGAGTGTTTGTTCCGAGGTCAAGAGTACCGCCAAAGTTGAGTGTAGCAGCACCCCCGATAGTAATGGCGTTACTTGCAAAGGCAAGTGTGGGATCAGTAGCACCGGCGTCAAAAGTCCAAGTAAAACCTGATCCAGATCCAAAAGTGCTTGTACCAATTTCCGTAGTATCTAAATTAATAGTTAAAGTATCAGTCGCACTTACGACGGTATCAATTCCATTGGTGCCACCGAGGATATTGACCGTATTGCCATTAGCAATGGTTTCGGCGGTTCCGGAATCACCATCTAAATCCCAGCCCGTGTACGCACCACCGGAGACAGCAGCAAGAGCAACATCAAGGGCATCAATCGAAGCGGTTAAACTCTGACCGTCAGTCACATAGTTATCAGCAGTGTAGGTTCGATTCCCGATAGCTGCATCAATGTCATCAATAACATCTTGAACTGTGGTGGACGCAGAGTTATCAAACTCATCAAACATGCCAACTAGGGAAGCCCCAGAGGTGATGTTGTCTGATCCGACATCATTGAGACCGATTGAACCAATAGTTAAGTCACCACCAGAATTGATTGTTAAATTCACCACATCTGAAACAGTTCCAGCATTGATATCAACCCCATTAATTGTTTCATTCGTGGCAGCTGTTAATGTTCCAGCAGTTACGAGGTTTCCTGAACCATCAATGTCAAAGTTATCAAAGTTTATGACTGCTGTTGTTCCGATGATATTATTCCCACCGACATTGAGCGCATTGGTGATGTTGCCAGCTGAAACATCAATGGCATCGACAATGCCACCATCAGCACCAGATGAAGTAATGAGTATTGCGTCTGTAAGGGTAGAAGCGGTAGTTTCGGCATTGTCTAAGAAGATTAATGACTCAGTTGAGGCGTTGGCAGCATCGTTCGCATTAGAAATAACAATACCTCTTTGAGTTCCAGAGGAAGTTTGATTTGTGATAATAGCAGAAATAAGATCGAGACCGTTTGTGCCTGTTACGGTATTAGTAATGGCAATATTTTCAGTATCAGCGAAGGTGAAATCAACATCAGTGTTAAATGTTGTTACACCTGTAAATGCATTTGCACTTGATCCGGTTTGGGTATAGCTTCCGTCATTCGCAATTCCAGAAATTCCTGTGAGACTACCAGTAGTAGAAATATCCCAATCTGAGGTATTAATAGCCCCAGTATCACCATTATCTCCGAGTGTGAACTGGCCGTTTGCGGTTAACGTTCCATTAGTTGTCAAAGCACCATCAAATTGAGATGCGCCGTCCACTTCAAAAGTGCCTTCAATATATGCATCTTCACCATCGAGCGAAAGTCCAGGTGTTCCATTTCCGACCTTCAAATTTCCAGTTAAGACATTGAATAGTCCAGTTGCAGCGAGTGTGGGGGAGATACTGCCATCCGCAAAGGCGATACTGGTATCAGTGCCAGATGAAGCATTAAACGTCCAGGTAAATGAAGCACCAGTTTGTGCTCCCCAGGTCACACTTTCAAGTTCAGTTGGATCAAAGTCCACGGTTGGGCTTGGGCCACCAGCATTTTGAACATCAATGTAGTTGCCAGCAACGATATCGGTAACATCACCTGTTCCGCCACCAGCTCCGGAAACTGATTCCCACTGCAACACACCTGACCCATCAGTGGTAAGAACATAGTTGTCAGCAGCTCCATTATCAGGAGGAAGAGTGTAGACAATATCTTCTGACTGCGATCCCGAGACGTTAAAGATAACACTTCTATCTGTGGCTCCGAGTTCATTGTAAAAAGTGAGCGAACCATCGGTTCCAGCCATTCCAAGCGTTGCGTCTCCACCTTGAATTGTTAAATCACCACTAGCTGTAAGAGTTGCTGCTGTGAGAGTGATGGCATTGTCCGCGAAAGTGATGGAAGGATCAGTTCCGGAGTTCGTCACATCATACGTCCAGGTAAAAGGTTCACTGGCGCCAGATGAGGCACCCCAAGTCACTCCTTCAAGTTCGGTTGGATCAAAGTCTACAGTAGGACTCGGACCACCAGCGTTTTGAACATCAATGTAGTTCCCAGCAATGATATCTGTCAGATCTCCACTTCCTCCACCGGCACCAGTGACGGATTCCCATTGCAATACGCCATTTCCATCCGTGGTGAGAACGTAATTATCAGCGCCACCATCATCAGGAGGTAGGGTATAGGTGATGTTTTGGGACTGAGAACCACTTGGGTTAATTGTGTTTGTGTAATCTGTTACACCTAGTTCGTTGTAGAGGATGAACTGACCATCTTGACCATTGCTTCCAAGCTGAAGTGCCCCGGCACCGTTCAAGCTTAAGAGTTGAGTGCCAGAATCATTCCTAATAAGGAAATCAGTGGCTGAAGTATCTGTGCCCAGGTCAAAAATGGTTGAACCGGTGGCATTTGTATTGTCGATAAGTAAGTCACCCGTCGTACTAGTAATAGTAGAGTTTGAACCATCATGAGCGAAGGTTAAGTCACCACCGGTACCAATTCTGAAGTTGGTCGAGTCAGCTACCGTCCAGACTCCGGTAATACTTTCAGCATCTGTATCAAAGATCAGGGCCTCAATAGTATTTTCTCCAGTAGCATCAACGGCATCAAGACCGTTGAGAGTTCCTGTCCCAGCTAAATTAATTGTGTCGACAAAATCGAGGGTGGTTTCTAGGCTGAAGACCGTTCCGGTAAGATCAAGATCATTCCCAGCTGTGTAGGTAGTATTTGTATCAGTAGCAGCAATTAAAAGCGTATTGGTACCAGCTGTGTAGGTCAATGACACATTACTTCCAGCATCAACATTCAGCGTAGCTCCACTTGCAATTGGATCAGCTCCGTCATCATCCACGTCAATACTCCATCCTGTGTACGCACCGCCTGAAACAGAGGCAAGTGCAATATCAAGGGCATTGATGGAAGCTGTCAGAGTTTGACCATCAGTCACGTAGTTATCAGCAGTGTATGTTCTATTTCCAATAGCTGCATCAATATCATCAATCACATCTTGTACTGTAGAGGAAGCAGAGTTATCAAATTCATCAAAAATACCAGTTAAGAAAGCTCCTGAATCAGCCGCTCCTGTAGATTCACCAAGAGAGGTTGATCCTCCAAAGATTAAGTCAGTAGAAGCAGTGATATTGAGGTCATCATTTGCACCAAGGTTTATGGCACCACCAGCACTATCAATTGTTAAATCTCCATCAGAGGCGAGAGAGAAGTCTGTGTAGCTGGTAGCGGAACCATTTGAGTCATTGTATGTAAGTCGTAAACTATCACCCGTAGCATGATTGATTTCTAATGCGGCGTCAGGTGCAGAGGTTCCAAGACCCATAGAACCAGAACTATTTAGTGATAGGAAGGTAGTACTAAAATTCGCTCCATATGCAAGTTGCAAGGTCGAAGTTGTATTATCATAACCAAAAACACCTCTAACATTTCCTGACTGTTCGAACTCAATAAACGGTGAACCACTGGCTGAACCAGTAACTCTAATGGCGGGCGACCCTGAAGAATCACTTACATGTAATAACCTTGAAGGATTGGTCGTTCCGACACCCACTCGTGCATTGGAGAAGAAGAATGTGTCATTGGTATTAAATCCAAATTCACCAGCATCACCATCAGAGGCTTCAAAGTTGAAGGTAGGGGAAACTGAGTTGTCATAGCCAAAGTAGAAATTTCCTGCCGATTCATCAATGCCAAACATGGAAGCCAGGACAGTGGATCCTCCCACGGCTAAGTCATCAGTAGTAGAAGTTAAGTAGGTAACAGTACCAGAGTCTGTCCATTTACTAGAACCTGCACCAATAGCAGCATCAAAGTCATCAAGGACATCTTGTACATTAAGACCATCTGAATTAGTAAACTCATCGAAGACTCCAACTAAAGAAGCACCGGAAGTGATGTTGTCTGAACCAATATCGTTGAGTCCGATTGACCCGATAGTTAAGTCACCACCAGAATTGATTGTTAAATTCACCACATCAGAAACAGTCCCTGCATTAATATCAACTCCGTTCACTGTTTCATCTGTGTTGGCTGTAATTGTGGAGGCTAAAGTTAACGCTCCACCTGTAGTGATCGTGGCATTTGCACCACCGACAGTCAGAGAAGCACCTGTGACATCAAGGCCAGAAGTTGCATCGACATTGCCTGAAAATGTATTTCCGGTCGCGCCTGATTGAGTGTATCCACCATCAGTGGTAATACCACTCACTCCAGTGAGTACACCGGTGGCAGAAATATCCCAATCAGAAGTATCAATTGCACCGGTTTCGCCATTGTCACCAAGTGTGAAGATCCCATTGGCATCTAAAGTGCCATTTGCTGTTAATGTTCCTGTTACGGTTGCGGTGGAATCAAAGGTAGTTGCAGAGGTAATATTTCCACCACTGATTGTTAAATCTCCAGCTAACGTCACGTTTCCAGTATTACTAATGCTAAATTGGTCAGCACCTGTTGAATCTTCAAAAATTGCAAGGGCATTGGTCTGGGTTCCATTACCTTGAACTAATAACTGAACTTCATCAGCATCTCCATCGACTGCAAGTTTACCAAGTTCGGTTGAACTCCCAATCGTAATACTGTCAGTCGTGTCAGTAAGGTAGGTAACAGTACCAGAGTCAGTCCATTTACTTGCACCAGCACCAATTGCTGCATCGAGATCATCTAAGACGTCTTGAACAGTTGTTGCACTTGAATTGGTGAATTCATCAAACACTCCCACTAAGGAAGCACCGGAAGTGATGTTGTCTGAACCCACATCATTCAAACCGATTGAACCAATGGTTAAGTCACCACCTGAATTAATAGTTAAATTCACAACATCTGAAACGGTACCGGCATTGATATCAACGCCGTTAATGGTCTCGTCGGTCGCTGCTGTAATTGTTGATGCCAATGTTAACGCTCCACCTGTGGTGATCGTGGCATTTGCACCACCAACCGTTAGGGAAGCGCCTGTTATATCAAGACCATTTGTAGCATCAACGTTTCCAGTCAAGGTTATTTGACCGCTTCCAGCCTGAGTTAAAGCACCACCATCAGTAAAGGTAAAGAAGGCAACTCCACCATCTGCAATGACGAAATCACCGGTTGAAGTGAGGTCGATTGTCAAGTTGCCGGCTAAAGAATTGGTGATGGTGGTAGCGGCATCTAAGGTAAGGGCATCAGAGAATTCTGTGAAGTTTAAAATGTCATCGGCGATTGCAACATTGGCTTCGTTTGATGGGGAAGCAGTGACTAAGAAATCAGTAGAGAAATCAATGGAATCGACATTGCTCCCGACTGCAACATCATTGTTCTCAATGTTTACCACGGCAAAAGAAGCGCCGGTATCATTTGCACATTCCCATGAATCATTTGTTTCGTTCCACTTCAAAACTTGACCATCACCACAACCTTGGAGAAGAGAAAGTGTGTCGCTGTATACCGCTAAACCTGAGCCTGATGAGATACCACTTAATCCCTCAGTGGTTGGAGTTAAAGCAATTGCATCAGCATCGATCAGTCCGCTTGCTACGGTTAAGGCTGTAGTGGCAGAACCAGCGTAGAGTATCCCATCAACTTCAAGCGTGCCTTCGACATAGGCATCTTCACCATTTAAGGTCTGAGTGGGCGCGCCATTACCCACTTTCAAATTACCCGCTAATATATTTACTAAGGCTGTGGCAGAGGTAGTGATATTCGCATTTCCTGTAGCATCTGCGGTAATCGTAGGGTCAGTTATCCCTGCTCCTGAAGAGTAGAGAGTAAGTGAGCCGTTCAAAGCCTCATTAGTTCCGAGATACAGACTTCCCGCAGATTCATCAAAATACAAAGAACCATTAGCTATTGTGTCACCACCGACAACGATGTCGTCAGTCGTACTTGCTAGGTAAACAAAGCCAGTATCTTGAGCCCACTTTGAAGCTCCACCACCAATAGCAGCGTCAAAATCATCGAGGACATCTTGTAGTGTCGTAGCTGAGGAGTTAGTGAATTCATCAAACACTCCGATAAGTGATGCTCCAGAAGTGACATTATCTGTTCCGACATCATTCAATCCAATCGACCCAATGGTGAGATCTTGGCCAGACGCAATGGTGATGCTTCCAGTATTGTTCACCACAAAAAGATCTGTCCCACTGGAGTCTTCAACTACGAAGATGTTTGATGTTTGCGTCCCATTGCCTTGAACTACGAGTTGGATTTCATCACTATCCCCATCGACCGAGAGTTTACCCAAGCTGGAAGTACCTCCAATCACCACATCATCGGTGGTCGTGGCTTGATAGTAGACTGAGCCACCATCGATCCAAACTTGACTGGATGCAATATCTGTCCAAGTGAATCCGCCGGTCGAATTATCATAGGTAAGAGCATAACCATTTACCGCATCATTTGAGACTTTAAGATCTTCTTCCAAAATTGTGTCATTCTCAATTTCAGAGGAAGAAACCGATGTGCCAATTGTGGTTTGAAGAGCTCCATCAGAGACAGTCAAGCCTGTTCCAGTAAAGTCATTGATACTGTCGGAATTCACCAAGACAGTGCCGATACTCGCAGTGCCTGATATATTTGCAGTTGGTGCGTATAAAATGCCGTCAATTTCTACATCGCCTGAAACAAAAAAATCTCCATCTGTCATATCTATAATTCCTGGAGTGGCATCTCCAATCGAAACACCACCTCCGCCAGGATCAATAACTAGATCACCAGTTGAAGTCAAAGTATTACCGGAAAGATTGAGAGTACCGGCAATATCATTTATCAAACCAATTACTGTTAAATTTCCACCCACGTTTAGTGAGTTGTTCACTGTTGTGGTGCCAGTGTTCGCAGCAATTGAGAGAGTAGAAGCGTTTTCAAAAACTTGAGCTGTTTCAGAAGTTGTTTGAAGTGAGCCGGAGTTCACACTTAAAATTCCACTGACCGTGGCATTTCCTTCGACATTGACATCTGAGAGGAAGTTCGCAAACTCGCGAAAAGAAGACTCGACATTAATATTAAATTTTAAAAAATCTAAGCTGGAGTGTTCTCCCAAGACTTTGCTATCGTTAGCCTGAACAATCATCACTTCTTTTTTAGGAAAAACATTTATTGCCAATCTCTTTTCGAGGGAATACGCAATTTCACTTAGGACTGGATGTTTTGCAACTAGAGGCTTGAAGAAACCTTGAATACTGAATGCTGCAGCTGAAATAAAGAAAAAAGCCAACACGATTGAGACAGACACCCAAGAAGGTGGAGTGGTTGGAATAGGGAAATCCGTTATTTTCTCTGTGGGAATTTCGACCTGAGGAGGAATGTTGTTTCTAACTTGGAATGAAGGAAACTCAAATGTTTTTTTTACTTTCGTAATTGTCTCTGGGAATGGCTTGTATGCAGTTACTTTCGGTGTTTTTAACGGAAAATGATCAATGGGTTTGATGATGAGTGGTTTGGAAACTTGAAGAATATCTGTTTGGTCAACCACTTTTGATTCAAGTGGTTTAACTGTTGCAAGTGGGAGTACTGTTTGATGAACGACTGAGCCACTGGAATACTTTTGTTTTTTGAAGGCCTTGATCTCGTTGAGATCATATCTTCGGTGTCCGCCAGAAGTTCGAGCTGGTAACAAAATGTGTCGATCTTCCCAACGACGTAAAGTTTTTGTCGAAACTTTAAGAAACTTTGCAGCTTCATGAATGGAGACTAGTGGGGGCAGATCACTGGGAATCATTTTTTTACGTTCTTACGAAATGTGGGACATTTTAAGAGCAATTGTCACATTTTTTGTCCAACTTCATTAAGGCATTTTTTACCTGATGGTGTCAAGAGGTGTACTGTGTTTCGTAATAATCATGTTTAATTATTACCGAATAAAATACAAATAAAAGTTCACAACGAACACATTTTTATTCACATATTTAGCCTGCTGGTAATATTTTCTCTCATTTGATTCTGTAAATTATTTTCGCTCAAGTTGCTTGATCAATTGATACAAAGTCTTTTTAAAATCGTTAAAATCTTTCAGTGGGTGTTTATGTGATGAATGCGGAATGAAGACTCTTTGAAAATAGCACAAGATTATTTCAGCCGAAGACGCAACAATTAATATCGCAAGAACAGTAATCGTTAAAAATATAATCTAAGATAGAAAAAATATTTATCAATGCAAATATAGTTTATTAACGCATGCGTTTGTGTTATGTGATAAAGAAATCACCTAAGAGTGGAAGCAAATGATGAAGTTGCTAAACCAAACTCAATCATTATTTTTTGAATATATGAAAATCAATCAACTTGTTTTCAAAAAGAATTTTGTTTTTATATAAAAATATAAATGAAGTAATTTTAAACTCATTTCCTTTTCTGTTTGAGAAAATTAAAAAAGAAGAGTGTTGGACTCAGTCGTAGTTATTTGAAGCCTAAATTGGAATCAATAAGAATTGTTATCGTCTCATTGAGCACTGAATGATATAGGATCATCGTAAAAGTGATTCAAAAAAATGACGGATGATAACAGAAAGGCTGATTTTAAAATCCTTGTGATATTAAAAATATTTGCATTGAGAAAGTTTAAAATGTGAATGAAATAATTAATGATTTCTTAAATTTTAAACTTAGACACATCGTTCAAAGGTTGGACATTTATTGAGAAAATTCTTAATAAGAATTATGTGTGAATGAAGCACTTGTTTTAGTAAGAACAACTTTGCTTGTTATAAGATGTTCTTCAAAACCAGCGAGTCCTATAGTTGTTTTTAGCCCTTCCTTTTTACTTCTTCAATTGCTCCATGTTTTTAGGATCGCTATACTACTAAGACGAATGAAAAAATTTCTGCTCATTTTATTTCTCATTCTTTCTTTTCTTATCTTCAGTCAACAACCTGTAAGAATCTTTGCTCAGGTCAGTTCCTCATCAGTAGCACTTCCAGTCACAATAATCAATGATACTGTCATTGAAGGAGATCTCGTCTGTGCCAGCCAAGATGGTTATCACTTATGTGATGATTCGTATAGTTCTTCCACCTATGGTGTGGTGACTGACAATCCAGCAGCTTCTTTTTTTGATGAAGCCACTGATAGCGCACAAAGGCTCACCGTTACAAATGGGAAAACCTTAGTTCGAGTGAGCTCTGAAAATGGAAATATTACGGCTGGTGATTTGATTGCAAGTTCACGGAAACCAGGCCTTGCTCAGCGAGCAACCAGGAATGGATATGTTTTAGGTTTGGCCTTAGAGAACTACGAGTCTGATGATCCTGAAGCGACAGGCATCATTTTAGTTTCTTTGAATATTCATCCAACGACCGCATTTACTGATGTCAGTTCAAATCTATTTGCAGCGTTGAGAGAAGGATTAGCTGCGCCTGTCTTAACACCACTGGCTGCTTTACGATACATTCTGGCAGCAATCGTCGTGTTAGCCGCATTTATTTTAGGCTTCATCTTCTTTGGCAGAATTGCGCGAACGGGTATTGAAGCAATTGGTAGAAATCCTCTGGCTCGTTTTCAAATACAAACCACCGTTATTATCAATATTGTCTTGATGTTATTTATTTTCCTAATTGGTTTAGCGTTAGCTTATTTGATTTTGGTTTTGTAAATTTTTATTTCTATGTCTTCCTGGCTTGATACTTTATTCAACGCTTCTTCTACTCCCAAGACGTACAACATACGGCCAATGGTTTTATTGGTGCTGGATGGGTGGGGAATCGCTCCGCCTTCAGCGGGAAATGCAATGTCTCAGGCTCGGTTACCAAGATGGGATCAGCTCATTTCAGAGTATCCAAATACCAAGCTGATTGCTTCCGGTGAATCTGTCGGTTTGCCAGCCAATGAAGTAGGGAATTCTGAGGTAGGTCACCTCACGATGGGGGTTGGAAGGACTGTGTTGGAAAGTTTGCCACGAATAAATAAAGCAATTGAAACTGGAGATTTTTATTCAAACCGAGCACTACTCAAAGCAATTAGTTATGCTAGAGAGAATAATACCAATCTGCATGTGTGTGGATTAATTGGCTCAGGGAATGTTCATTCTTCGACCGAACATTTATTTGCGTTGTTGGAATTGTGTAAACGCCAATCCTTCACTCGAGTGTATTTACACTTATTCACCGATGGAAGAGATGCTCCTCCTCAGGATGGGGCAGGGGTGATGGAAACCATTGAGAAACGACTCGTTGAGCTTCAACTTGGTCAAATTGTTTCAGTAGCTGGTCGTTACTACGCTATGGACAGAGATGCCAGATGGGAAAGGACTGAAAAAGTATATCGAGTCATGACGCTTGGAGAAGGAGCAACGGCAACGAGTGCTTCTGAGGCTATAAAAAGTTCATATGAGCAAAATTTAACTGATGAATTTGTCATCCCAACTCTTATCAATCAACCAGGAAAACCTCCAGTCTTTATCAAAGATGGCGATGCGATGATTTATTTTAACTTTCGTGTAGATCGTGCCAGGCAGTTGAGTCAAGTATTTGTGCTTCCAGATTTTGAACAGGGAATCTTGGTCGAGAGCTCTAAGAATTCAACAGAACAAAAAAGAGTGAGCACCTTTGAGAGACCAGTTATTTTAAAAAACTTATGTTTTGTGACCATGACTGAGTATCAGCATAATTTACCTGTGTCCGCAGTCGCATATCCCAAAATTGATGTTGAGCATACACTTTCAGAGGTATTGGCTCAACAAAACCTTCGTCAATTTCACCTAGCGGAAAGTGAGAAGGAGAAAATGGTGACGTATTATTTTGATGGCATGCGACTTGAGCCATTTTCAGGTGAAGACATTATGATTGTGCCTTCTTCCAAAGTAGGGACATATGATCGTAAACCTGAAATGTCTCTGTCTGAGATCATGCGAGAATTTCATCTGGCTTTAGAGAAAGATGTGTATCATTTTATCGTCATGAATTTTGCGAATCCGGACATGGTTGCGCACAGTGGAAATTTATCAGCCTCGATCAAAGCGTGTGAAATTGTAGATCGAGCGGTGGGAGAAATTGTCGATGTATTAATCGAAAGACAAGGTACTTTGTGTATCACAGCAGATCATGGAAATGTAGAAGAATTGCTGACTTATGATCAATCGAGCTTCTTTTTTACCAGTAGTCCAGGGACGGTAAATACAGAGCATTCAAATAACCCCGTTCCATTTGTTATCATGAATCCAGCATTTAAAAATAATCCAGCAATTCAGCTACGACCAGGGGCATTAAGTGATGTCGCTCCAACGATGTTAGGCATGATGAATTTACCTGTACCCAAAGAGATGACCGGAAATAATTTATTGGAACAAAAATAATATGAATGACTTTTTTCTTTTCTTCCTACTAGCCTCAAGTGCCAGCATTGGCATTGTCACCACTGTCGCAATGATCATGGTGTATCTTCGCCAACGGCGATCTTTCACTGAGTTAGAAACTGAGTATGACAAGCTGTGGGAGAGAGTGCTTCTTCATTCAGAAGCCATGATCAAGAAAGCGCATCGTCATGCGTTAAAGATCATTGAAGATTCCGAATTCATTTCTTCTGATATGAAGCAACATGTTCGAGAAGCATTAGTAGAAGCAGAACAAAAAGAAGCTGAAGAGTATCAAAAAACCATGGATCAGATTCAAAAAAAGATTACGTCCGAATCCGTCAAGCAATTACATAGTTTTAGTACGAAGCTGCTTGAAGAAACAAAAAAGAATGAACAAGTTTTAGAGAAGAAAACTGAATCAGTGCAGGCCGAGTTGGAAAAATATATTCAGGAGAGAAAAACTGAGTTAAATTCCAAACTAGAAGAACATATTTTCAAAATAGTCCAATCAGTGCTTGAAGACGTTTCCGGAAAATTACTTAGTCAAGAACAACACGAGCAACTTATTTTAGAAGCATTACAAAAAGCCAAACAAGATCATGTACTCTGAGTTTCAACCAATACTACTCACCCTTGAAGATAGAAACGCTTTGTTGGAAGAGATGTCGTTATTATCCCAGATTGCTTTTTTTACTGATCCTGACAAGAAAAAAGAAACTTTGAATAATACGGTTCGTCCACAGAGTCTACAGATTTGGACTGAATTTTTAGAAAAAAATACTCTGACACCTCAGGACTGGCAGGTCTGGAAAAAAGAAGTTCAGAACTTACCAGTCATAGAACTCTCACTGGCGTTCCCAGTAAAGCCGAATTTTATTGCGGAGATCATTCGGCTTATCAGACAAAGCCCCGAGTCCGGTAATGCGATACTGAGTTTGAAATCGGTGCCTCAGCTCATGGGAGGAGTTCACTTTACTCTCAACGGAAAGTTTTTTGATTACTCATTACATCGAAAAGTCCAAGAGTATTTTTTACATAATTCAGACAAAATTCGTCAAGTGTTATTTGCACCATAGGAAAACAGACTGCCCATGAAATCTTTTCAAGAATACCTTACCTCCACTCAAGAAGTCGGAACTGTTCAAGAGCTCAAACAGAGTCTCGTTGTTGTGAACGGACTTCCAGGTGTACGTTTGTTCGAATTAGTATTTTTTGAATCTGGCGAAAAAGGTCAAGTCATCGGTTTACTTGAATCTGGTGTAGAAATTCTTCTGTTTGATAGAAACGTTTTGGAAATTGGTACTCGAGTAGCCCGAACCGGAGAGCGACTCACGATTGGAGTTGGACCTGGGATCTTAGGAAAAAGAATCGATCCATTAGGAAGACATCCATTGTCAGAACCCATTTTAGGGGAGGTTGAATACAGACAGATTGATACGAAACCTCCAGGTATTTTTGCTCGAGCTCCCATAGTAGACCCACTCGAGAGTGGTGTGACTTCAGTGGACTTGATTGTTCCTCTGGCAAAAGGCCAACGTCAGCTCATTATTGGTGATCGTAAAACAGGGAAAACCCTTTTTCTTCTCCAGACTGTACTGCGTCAAGCCCGTCAAGGAGTCATCTGTATCTTCGCACTGATCGGAAAGAAACAGTTAGAAATTCAGCAGCTTCAAGAATTTTTTGAGAAACAAGGTGTGACTCAGAATACGGTGATTGTCGCTACTGGAGCATCAGATCCTGCTGGACTTATCTTTCTCAATCCATATGTTGCCATGACCATTGCTGAGTACTTTCGAGATCAAGGAAAAGAAACGATTGTTGTTTTTGATGATCTGACAACTCATGCGCAGTTTTATCGACAAATTACTTTGTTGGCTCGACGTTTCCCAGGAAGAAGCGCGTATCCAAGTGATATTTTTTATACGCATTCACGCTTGATGGAACGCGGCGGTAATTTTGTCACAAAGAAAGGAAATGTCCCGATCACTTGTTTTCCGGTGGTTCAGTCCATCCTCGGTGACCTCTCGGCGTATATTACGACCAATATCATGTCGATGACTGACGGGCATATATTTTTTGACACAGAACTTTTTGATCAAGGGCGACGCCCTGCGGTGAATCCCTTTTTATCAGTTACTCGTGTGGGAAGAGGAGTGCAGCTTCCTTTGATTAAAGATGTCTCCAGGCAACTCACGAGTTATCTGGTGAATTATGAAAAAATTAAGCAGTACAGTCACTTTGGTTCTGAAGTCAGCCAAAGTGTTCGAGATCAATTGAACCTAGGAGAAAGAATTTTTGTTTTACTCGATCAAAGCCCTGACGAAATCGTATCTGTCTCGATTAGTGTGTATGTATTAGGCTTACTCTGGAATGGGCAATGGAAAGATCAAGATCCACAAACTGTGAAGAGTGAGATCATGAACTATCGAAAACAATATGATCAGGATGCCAATTTCCGATCCCAAGTTGATCAACTCTTGAGTACAGCTCAGAGTTTTGCTGAGCTAGTTGAAAAAATGAAAGGCTCCGTACAAGCATGATAATGGACAAGAAAAAAATTACTGGAATTTTAACCGAGCTAGATGTGCTTCAGAGCGTTGTTCAGACCTATGGAGAAATTGCATCGATTCGAATGAAGTCGACTCGCACGTCAGTCTTATCAGCTCGAGAATTTTTAAGTGCAATTCAAGACGTTTTTGAAGAGGTCCGAGCCAACTATGCCAAAGAAATAACCAAGTTGCTGAAACAGAGTTCTCGGCGAACCAATAAAGGGCTGACCTTGCTTTCACATAATGGAAAGTCAGTTGCAGTTTTACTGTCATCGAATTCAGGATTGTATGGAGATATTGTACATCGTACCTTCCGTGTATTTCTAGAAGAAGCAAAAAAGAAAAACAGTGAGATTACAATTATTGGCAGACAGGGAACCGCTTTATTTGAATTTTATGCTCCTGATCAGCCATACACTTTTTTTGAATTGCCGGACTATGGTTTGAATCAAGACGCTATTCTCAAGATCATGCAACATATCGTCCAATATAGTCAGATCCAACTTTTCTTTGGCCAGTTTGAAAATGTCTTAGTGCAAAAGCCGGTGGTCTTTACCTTAGCTGCTGAGTTAGACTTTTCAAAACCTCAAGAAATTAAATCAAAACGACAGTACCTGTTTGAACCGAATTTAGAGAAAATTTTACAATTCTTTGAAAAAGAAATATTTGCGTCTCTTTTTGAGCAAAGTGTTCGTGAGTCACAGTTGGCAAAATTTGCCTCGCGTATCCTGGCAATGGATCAAGCCATGGATCGGATCAAAGACCAACGGACTGGCTATATTTTAGCTCGTCATGCGGCATCTCATCGTCAGTCGGACCGCAAACAGTTAGACTCATTATCTGGTATCTTAATGAATGTCGGATAAATTCAGTTAAATAATTTTTTTGAAATAAAAATTCGAATGAATGTACCAACCAACTCACACCATGATGTTTCTTCAACCCAACCCTTTGGGAGGATTATTACTGCTCGAGGTCAGGTAGTTGAGGTTCAGTTTTTTGAGCATCAACCACGTATATATGACTTGCTGTACTTAGAGGATTATCCAGAAACGATTTTAGAGGTGTATGCATCCAGTGGACCCCAAACATTTTACTGTTTATGTTTAGTTCATGGAGACAAAGTTTTCCGAGGTGGGAAAGTGTTAAATACTGGAAAACCACTCTCTTTTCCAGTAGGACAAAATTTACTCGGAAAGGTGGTTGATCCATTTGGATATGCTGCTGACGGTTCAGGAAAAATTGAAACCGAAGAGGCATGGCCAATTCATATTGCTCATCCGGTCATTGAAATTTCAACTCATCAGGAAGTAGTTGAAACAGGAATCAAAGTGATTGACCTTTTTACGCCCTTGATTAAAGGTGGAAAAATGGGCCTGTTTGGTGGAGCTGGTGTAGGTAAGACCATGTTGCTGACAGAAATTTTGCATAATGTTGTGGGTAGTCATGCAGATTTTGTGTCTGTATTCGCTGGAGTTGGAGAAAGAAGTAGAGAAGGACTCGAGTTGTATCAGTCATTGCAAGAATCTGGGGTGATGAATGCTTCCACACTAGTTTTTGGTCAAATGGGAGAAAATCCTTCTTCACGTTTCTTGTCTGCGTTTGCAGCCTTAACAATTGCTGAATACTATCGAGACAAAATGGATAAGAACGTGTTGTTCTTTATTGATAATTTATTTCGTTTTGCTCAAGCGGGAAATGAAATATCAACACTCACTCATACGATTCCGTCAGAAGATGGATATCAAGCAACTCTAGAATCAGAAATTGCTCAGTTTCAAGAAAGATTAGTCTCAACTCCAACGTCAATCATGAGTGCTGTACAGGCGATCTATGTGCCAGCTGATGATTTACTCGACCATGCTGTTCAAACAATTTTCCCTTATCTTGATTCAGTGGCTGTTTTATCTCGAAGTGTCTATCAAGAAGGGATTTTGCCAGCAGTTGATGTATTGTCCTCTTCATCTGCTGCCTTAGAGCCAGGAATTGTTGGTCAAGCGCATTATGATGTCGTACTCGAAGCTCGACACCTCTTAAAGAATGCGCAAGCGTTAGAGCGAATCGTCTCACTCGTTGGAGAAAATGAGTTATCCGCCGAGGATCAACGAATTTTCCAGAGGGCAAGGAAACTCCGTTATTTTATGACACAGAAGTTTTTTACAGCATCAGCTCAAAGGGGGCAAAAAGGGGTTTTTGTTCCAGTAAAGGATACAGTGGAGTCAGTGGCTCAAATTTTAAGTGGTAAGTACGATACTATCCCAGAAAGTCATTTCCTTTTTATTGGTACAGTTCAAGAACTCGGGGCAGTATGATAGACAACTCTGAAATACCGCTGACTATTCACGTTCGGAATAGAGAAGGTATTCTATTTGAAGGTACTATATTGTCTCTGACAGGCATCAATCAAAAGGGTACGTTTGATATTTTGTCTCTGCATTCGAACTTCGTCACTCTAGTAGAGCAAAAAATCGTTCTGAAAACTCCGGAAGGAAAAGTTGAAGAAATTGAGGTAAAAAGTGGAGTTTTACGAGTGATTGAAAATCATATAGAAGTCTACCTCGGCTTTCTTAATTAATTCCCTCAAGTTCGATCGGTACTTTACTCGTTCTGCTATATTTTTTACATATCAAAATTATATTTATTGATCAATCCTTTTTAACTATTTAGGCTTCTACAGTTACGGGTTTTTATAAAACCTTTATTTTTTCCAAATCCTCCTCAATTGCCTAACATTCTTTTGTATTTTGCGGTATTCAATGACTTCGATCTCGAAGTGAAAACAATTTCTTGTCTGGTAACTTGACTGCAGAGCGATAATGTCGCGTCATTTTCGTATCAAAACTAAATGCATCTAAGTATATCAATATGTATAAAACAGCATCATTTTCGATTGACGCGATCTATTCGTGAAAAAATTAGCAAGAATCTTCTCAGGCACTTGGTGAAAGTATGTGAACACGAGCATATAGCTATATATAGTAGTACTAAGAGATCTTTATAGTAAAAATAAGAGTACTGCGTTGATAGTTATACAGGCTATGAGGTAATTATGCGGTGAATGTGAGTTAATATCTCTGTAATTTATATATGGTTCGGAAAATACTCTGGTGAAAAGGTTTTTATCTCAGATTAAGGTTACTATGTCCTATTGTGCATGTGATATACTTCTCAAAGTTATGAATATGATTCATTCTTATCAACAGCTTCTTCTTCCTAACAATTAAGAACAGGGGATAAGTAGATGTTTAAAGATCCCCTTAGAGGGATTTTTTGTTTATAAAGGCAACATATGACACGACCAATGTATGATCACATCAGGATAGAAGAAAAATGGCAGAAATCTTGGGAAAAAGAAGGTTTCTTTCAAGACTCAGCCAAGCCATCCATAAAAGACAAGATCTATTTGCTTTTTGCATTTGCGTATCCATCAGGAGCCGGTTTACATGTCGGTCACGTTGAGTCAAAAACAGCTTTAGACATTCTTGCGAGGTATTATCGGATGAATGGGAAGGATGTATTTTTCCCTGTGGGCTGGGATGCCTTTGGTTTGCCAGCGGAAAACTATGCGATAAAAACTGGAATCCCTCCGGTAAAAACCACAAAGGATGCGATAAATACTTTTCGTCGACAGATTAAAAGAATTGGAATTTCTTACGACTGGGCGAATGAACTCGCCACGAATCACCCCGAGTATTATAAGTGGACTCAATGGTTATTTTTACAAATGTATAAAAAAGACTTAGCCTATCAAGGAACTGGGATGGTAAATTGGTGTCCCTCTTGCCAAACCGTCTTGGCTAATGAGCAGGTAGTCAATGGCAATTGTGAGCGATGTGGAAGTCAAGTGATTCAGAAGGACATGAAGCAATGGTTTTTTAAGATTACTAAGTATCAAGATGAATTGATTTCCGGACTTGATCAAGTAGATTGGCCGAATGCAACAAAAATGCAACAATTAAATTGGATTGGTAAATCAAAGGGGTTAGCCATCGATTTTCAATTAAACACGCCTGAAAAAGAGAAGTTAACGGTTTGGACTAAATTTTGGGAAACTATATTTGGTGTGACCTTTCTTGTTATTGCTCCAGAGCAGTTTGAGCAGATGAGCCTGTTGGATCAAGTTAAGCCTCAACGGAAAGCATCAGTGCTGAAGTATTTAAGTCAAAGTAAGAAAAAAACTGAGGAAGAACGAAAAATAAATAAAGATAAATCTGGAGTAGATACTGGCTTAACTGTCGTGAATCCAGTGAATGGGAAAGTCGTCCCTTTGTTTATTGCGGATTATGTCTTAATGGGAGTTGGAACAGCTATCGTTATGGGTGTACCTGCCCATGATGGCCGAGATTTTGAATTTGCAAAAAAATATGAACTCGATATTCTCCAAGTTGTTGCATATGACGATAAAGAACTCAATCAGGCGATCTCGAGTGGAGAGAAGTCTGCAGAGGGAGAAGGAACACTAATCAACTCAGCTCAATTTGATGGGAAGAGTGCATGGAAAGAAGGGAAGCAGGAAATGGCCGAGTGGATGATTTCAAGCGGTTATGCTTCTTGGCAAACAACTTACAAACTTCGTGATTGGCTGATCTCTCGACAGCGATACTGGGGTGCTCCAATCCCAGTCGTTTATGACCCTGAGGGGAATCCACATCCAGTCAAAGAAGAACATTTACCGTGGTTATTACCCACAGATGTTGAGTTTAAACCAACCGGGGAGTCGCCATTAACGTACTCGAAGGAATTTATTGAAAGAACTGAAAAACTCTATGGAAAAGGGTGGAGACCAGAGTACGACACGATGGACACTTTTGTGGATTCATCTTGGTACTTCTTGAGGTATGTCGATTCACGAAATACTCAAGAATTTTCTTCTTCTGATCAAATTAAAAAGTGGTTGCCAGTTGATCTCTACATGATTGGCCCAGAGCATATCGTGCTTCACTTACTCTACTCGAGATTTTTTACCAAGTTCCTCAGAGATGAAGGATACCTAGAGTTTGATGAACCATTTATGAAGATGCGACATCAAGGAATGATCTTAGGTCCAGATGGAAAGAAGATGAGTAAGAGTAAAGGAAATGTTATCAATCCAGACGAGATTATCGAGAAGTATGGAGCAGATACTTTACGGGTGTATGAGATGTTTATGGGGCCAATCGAGGCCGATAAACCATGGAGTACGAGCTCAGTGGTTGGTATATATCGTTTTCTCCATCGTATCTATTCATTGGTTAAAAATTGGACACTTTCTCAAGAAGATAGCGATAAAACTTCTGAGAAATTGGTTGTACGGAAGCTTCATCAAACAGTGGCAAAAGTCTCCAAAGACATTACAGAGCTCAAATTTAATACTGCAATTGCGATGATGATGGAGTGCGTCAATGAGTGGGAAAAAGCCCCAAACTCACTCTCTAAAAACGAGATAAACATGTTTTTAAAACTGCTGGCACCCTTCGCGCCATTTATGGCTGAAGAACTTTGGCGTACTGTCAATCCAGCATCGAGCTCAATTCACTTAGGTGTTTGGCCACAAGCTGACCAGGGTTTACTTTCATTAGATACGGCTAGAGTAGCAGTTCAAATAAACGGGAAAATTCGTGGCGCTTTAGAGATCAATACCAGTGAGTCTTTGACTCAAGAATTGATCTTGGAGAAAGCAAAAGGTGATGACAAGTTAGTAAAGTGGCTGGAAGGTGATATTCAAAAAATTATCTATATTCCCAATAAGATCTTAAGCATTGTTGTGAATTAATGTTTGACTTTTGTAAGTAAATTCTGTTTCATGAATGAATGGAAGATTCTGGTGATTCTGTTCATCCGTCCTCTTCATTCTTTTCAACCCTCCCTCCGATCTGGTCTCTTTTGCTCATCCTGCTTGGCTTAGGCGGATTTGGATTCGGTTTTGTACAACTCAGGGCTGTTGGATCAACGAATGACAGTATTACTGTTACTGATACAGATGTGAAAGAGGAAATAAGCACTCAAGTCACAAGTAAAATAACAGTGGATATAAGTGGCGCAGTCCAAAAACCAGGAGTATATACTTTGTCTGAAGGTAGTCGAGTAAAAGATGCAATTGCACTTGCTGGTGGGTGGAATTCTCATGCAGATGCTGTTTATATTGCCCAGCAAATCAATTTGGCTGAAGTCATTCAAGATCAACAGAAAATTTATATTCCATCTTCCTCCGAGTCAGCTCGTCAGAGCTCTATTCAAAAAAACTCTTCCAAAATTAGTATTAACTCTGCAACACTAGGGGAACTTGATACATTGGAAGGTGTTGGTGAGTCGAGAGCGAATAATATTATCGAAAACCGCCCATATTCTTCGATTGAAGAGTTAGTTTCTAAGAAAGTTCTGTCTGAAAGTATTTTTCAAAAAATTAAAGACCAGATTTCTTTATGAGCCATTCAAGGCAATTAACTCCAGAAGTTACTCATTTCACGGACGAATTACGACGACGAAGCACGTTACGAAAGTATGCATTTAGATCCATATTGATGCTTATTACATCTTTTATATTATTGCACCTAATTCAGTTAACTGAATACTGTCGTGAAAAGGAAATCGGAAGCACTTTTGTGATTACTGCAAATACTTCGGAACTAAAACAGAGTAAGCATGGTGGGTATTACGTAAGAAAAGGAGCGATGTTCCTTACAATTCCTCAGTATCAGATACAAAGTTCTGAAGACTTAGAAAATCCAACAGTTTTGAGTGATCTCTTGATTACAGTTCAAGTAGAAGAAAAAAAGAATGTATTTCACTCAATTAGCTCAAGTGAAATAACGTCAACCAGTAGTGATAGTACCAGGCTAAAAATGGGTAGTAAGAATAGTACAAATACTGAGTTGGAGGATGGCAGTAATAGTCCTCAAATGATAGAAAAATTTGTGTGTCAAATTAGATTGATTTCAAAGGAAATTGAAGTTAAAAATCACTCCGCTGATTCGGGTTTATATGTTGAAGGGCACTTTTTAGCCTGGAGAGAGAAAAACAAGACGTGGTTACGAAAAATTTTTAACGAAAGTCTTTTACCGACCCATGCAGCTTTTATTTATGGTGTCGTTTTTGGAGGCGACGATAATTTGCCTCAAAATCGTGCTGATCAATTCCAAATAGTAGGTATGACTCATATTTTGGTTGCATCAGGATACAACGTCATGGTGGTAAGCACAAGTCTTCTTTCGCTTACTCAGTTATTTCTCAGTTTTAGAATGCGGAGAATTGTTGCACTCATTTTCATTTGGATCTATGCATTTATTGGAGGACTCACAGCTCCGATTGTCAGAGCGACATTAATGATTAGTGTGGTTCTCATATCACAACTATATGGACGTCAACAAAAAACGAGTTGGGCATTCTGGTTAACCATTTTGATACTCTTATTATGGAATCCATGGTTCCTTTTTGAAATCTCGTTTCAACTTTCAGTTTTAGCAACAGCCGGTTTAATTTGGATCTCACCACTCATTGAAACATTTTTTGCGAAGTTCAACTTTAAAACAACGTCATTGAATGGCAAGTTCCTTTTTGACTCCATCAAAGAAAATCTTTTTGCAACCATTTCAGCATTACTACTCACCACTCCTTTAATTGTGTATCACTTTGAGCGGTTAAGCCTCATTTCAGTTGTAGCTAACTCAGTCTTACTACTATTTATACCGATTTTGATGGCTTTTGGCGTGATCATCGTTGGATCTTGGCTTATCCATCCTTTTTTAGCTAAAGCACTAGGTTTGGTCTGTGATTCAATATTATTTGTATTTTTTGAGTTGGTGGAAATTTTTAGCAGTCCAAAATGGGCAAGTGTGGTGTTTACAGTAACTGGGAGGCAAATGGTGATTGTGTATGGATTAATAATTTTCTCAATTTTCTACTTTCATCGTCAATTTAATAAAAGACCAAAATGAAAAAGGCTCTGTATGTACTATTGATTGGATTAATACTTCTGTTTTTTTTAATTTGGTGGAAGTGGCCTGATGATAAACTTCATGTGGTCATGTGTGATGTCGGCCAAGGAGATGCGATACTTATCAATCTGCATTTTCATCAACTATTGATTGATACCGGACCAAGTGACGCTGTATTGGACTGTCTTGGGGAATTCATGCCATTTTGGGACAGGAATATTGAAGTAATAGTATTAACGCATGATGATGCAGATCATGCTGCGGGGATTAAATCGATAGTTACTTCATATAAAGTTGGTGTTATTTTTCGCAATCCACCATGGGAGCCCACAGAACTCAGTAAAGCAATTGAAGAAATAATAAAAAAATACCAGATAGAGACTCATACACTTACTCAAGGAAAGAAAATAACCATTGAAAATGGAGAAACGGACGTGACTTTTCTAAGTATCTGGCCAGAGGTAGAAGATATTTCTGTTTTTAAAAAGACCGAACAAGAACAAGACCCAAATCGAATGGTAAAAAACAAAGGTAAAAAAAATGATAATGACCTTTCTGTATCTGGCTATGTGGGATATGGGGAGTTCAGGATGCTGTCTGCTGGTGACATCAGTAGTGAGATTGAGTTATCACTAACAAGAGAGCATGTGATAAAGGACATCGATGTAATAAAAGTATCCCACCACGGCTCTAAAAACTCAACACATGAGGAATTCATCATGGCATCCAGACCCGAAACTGCATTGATGGGAGTGGGCAAAAACAATAGTTTTGGGCATCCTCACACTCGAGTAATTGATATACTTCGATATAGAAATATCAAAATATACACAACAAGCCAACATGGACACATTGAAATTATCAGTGATGGAAGAGGGTATGAAGTCAAACCTTCTCGAGAAAAGTAAGAAAAAGTAGATCATTCATCACTGATTTTAAATCCTCACTGGAATGCATTCTTCCTCAATAATTTTTTATGAAATGTGCAGAGATACCAACCCTGTCATTTGCCCAATTTCGGCATCTTTATGAGTTGGTCAGCACATGTAGCACTCCTCATTTTAGATTTCCCCTCGAGTAGACGTAATATGAAATGGAACTTAGAGGTTTTTCTTGAGGGAAACATGAAGCTTATTCTCAACTGCAATGGTAGTTACAACTTAAGAAATCTGTAGTGAAAACAGAGATCACATCAAACATAGGTGAACTTGAGTAAACAGGAGAGTATTGTGAGATTAATTTCCTGATTTTGTCTCTGAATAAACAGATCATGTCACTATGTACATCTAATTCAGAATATTTTTGAAGGTTATATCGTTCGAGTTCTAATTATCTCGAGTTCTATGATGATAAACACTGAAATATTTAAAGATATTGAAACGTGTAGACATCAATCCTCTTGAGGAGAAATCACAATGGCTAAAACTAGCAGTATTCTTACCGAGTGCTAACTAAATGTGTGGTAAAAAAGATTGCTGGATCAGTCCTCTCTTGATCAAGTTGCTGTAAATTGATGGTTAAATAAACCGAAGAATACAGAAACAATATTGCATTGATCAATCAATCTAAAACGAATTCAGCGTGTAGCTCGTGGAGAACTTTACGCCTGGAGAGAATATTCAATGAGAAATGATAATTGCCTGGCGAGTGAAGAAAACACTGGTTGTGTTTGTTGAAAATAATCGGACATCGAAGTTTTTTCGGTGAGAAATACTTTCGTGAAGATTCAATAATAAAAAAAACTCCAAAATTGTCATTTTTTTCATTCTCCAAACTAAACACGAATATATTTTCTAATTTAAATTATTGAATACATTTTATTGTATTAAAAAGAGTGGAAATATCAATTTAAAATTACTATTTAATTAAAATAATAATTAGTTAAAAAGAAATTAAAAATCAAATGGAAACAAAAAGAAATCGCTCTGTTCAAGTAAAAAGTAGGGGTAGAGTAAATAAGTGAAAAGAACGAATAAAAAGCGAACAGTGTTTGTTCATCTCATTTGTTAACAAACTACAGTAGTGATAACTTCCAAGTTTTTATATAGAAAGTTACTGAGATGAAGAGAAACCTATGGTGGTATACAATACAACTAATTTAATTTACTCAAGCATATGTCTACTGCAACTCAAGACCACATCATTCACTCACTTAAAAACAGTTTGTCGGCGCTCGGCTTTTCAGAAAAACTAGAAATTCAACTTGATCGACCTACTCGAAGTGGGTTTGGAGATTGGACCACAAATTTAGCACTACAAGGAATCAAAGATCAGAGATCAGAGAACAGGTTTCAAAATCCACGACAACTTGCTGAAGCTTTAGTTGTTGAACTAAAAAAAGAGATTCAAAGTTCCCACCTCCAATCACTAATCTCAGATATTCAAGTAGCCGGACCCGGGTTCATTAATTTTTTTGTGTCTAAAGATTTTTATGTGGCAGAAATGGGCGAGTTGATTCAAAAAGAAGGAAAGGTGACGAGAAAGAAAAATGCTGGCAAAAAAGTCATCGTAGAGTTTTCCTCACCCAACATTGCTAAGCCATTTACTATTGGTCACCTACGTTCAACTATCATCGGTGATGCGGTTGCAAATGTATTAGATGCTACAGGTTATCAAGTGTTTCGAGACAATCATCTGGGTGACTGGGGAACACAGTTTGGGAAGTTAATCGTGGCAATCAAAAAATGGGGAGACTTAGAGGCCATAGAAAAATCAGAAAACCCGGTCAAAGACTTGGTTGATTTATATATCAAATTTCATGATGAAGCTGAAAAAAATCCTGAATTCGAAGACGAAGGGCGAGCATGGTTTAAAAAGCTGGAAGATGGTGATATAGAAGCACGAGAATTGTGGCAAAAATGCATCGATTGGTCTTGGAAAGAGTTCGATCGGATCTATGCCCAATTGAATGTACATTTTACCGAGAATAATGGAAAAGGGTACGGTGAATCATACTTTGAGGACAAAATGTCAGAGGTAGTATCTGAGTTAAAATCTTCAAAATTCCTCAAGGATGGAAAAGAAGGTGCTCAATTATTCTTTTTCCCTAACGAAGAGTTGGCTCCGCTCATGATTCTCAAAAAAGATGGCTCAACCCTCTATGCCACTCGTGATTTGGCGACTGATAAGTTCCGATTGAAACAGTATGGTGAGGATGTATTGGTCATCAATGAAGTAGGAGCTGAGCAAGAGTTTTATTTTCGACAACTGTATAAAATTGAAGAGTTGCTCGGTTGGTATAAGCCAGGGCAGAGAGTGCACGTCAAACATGGCATGTTTCGTTTTAAAGATGTAAAGATGTCGACTCGAAAAGGCAATGTAATTTGGCTAAATGATGTGATTGAAGAAGCGAAGAAGAGGGCAGGGGAAAGGTTTAAGGTTCAAGGTTCAAGTGAGAAGAGTTCAAAAGTTAATCATGCCTCAGTCCAGGCAGTGGCAATTGGAGCATTAAAATGGAATGACTTGAAGCGAGCTTCACATCTCGATGTGGTATTTGATTGGGATGAAATCTTAAGTATGGAAGGCAACTCCGGTCCATATCTGCAGTATGTCTATGTCCGAACGATTAGCGTGCTCAAGAAATTCATCGAGTTAGAAAAATCTCTTAATCAAGCTTGGTTTGATGATTTGAATGATTTTTCTAGTGAGCGTGAAGTAGCAAAGTTACTTCAACCGGAAGAAATCGAGTTACTTCAAAAACTAAGTCAGTTTGGAGAGGTAGTCGAACAATCAGCTGATCTGTACGAACCACATCATCTCTGCACGTATCTTTATCAAACAGCTCAGCTTTTCAATACCTTCTACAACAAGCACACGATTTTGGGAGAAGCGTTAGATAAAAAAGAACTCACTCCTCAAACCTGGTTGCGTCTAAATATCGTTCGAGCCACGAAAGAAGTGATTGGTGAAGGGTTACGCTTACTCGGAATTCAAACTGTTGAGGAGATGTAGAGTTTAAGTTTTCTTCTCAGAACTGAGAAATAAACAAGCAATTACTACCAGCCACCACCCTTGAATTAAGGTGAAGAGATAGTGATCAAGCGAAGCAATGGGTAAGAACAAAATAGCCAGAAACAAGACTGATTGGCGATCCAGCTTCATTATCTTTTTCATTAACCTCAAGATTAATCCTGTACCAAGAATTCCAAGTTCTGCCAACATCAAGAGTCCCACGTGATGCGCTGGTTGGACAAAAGCGACGACTTCTGAAGATGGTTGGAATCTTTCTACAAAGACTGTGAAGTGATTAAATCCCACTCCAAATACTGGTTGGAAAGCGAGTTCTTTAAGAGCAACTTCATTTAAAATAACTCGACGAGTGATTGAAGTATTAGATGACCAAGACCTCAGAAATAAATTCTCAGCCAAAGGCTGATCAGCCTTTGGCTGAGAAATTCCAAGAAGTACTGGAATCAGAAAAAAGACTCCTAAAATAGCGAACCAGATAGATTTGCTCTGAAAAAGAGCCGTTTTTTTGAAATATAGAGATAGCAAACCGAGTAAGAGTGTCATCCAAGCTGAGATAGAGAGTGTTAAGAATAACGTCACCAGTAGTGGGAGCATCAACAAACTTTTGAGCCAGTTATTTATTGTTAATCGATAAAAAAGCACAACCATTCCTACAGCCAAAAATCCTGCCAAGACATTGGGATGAGGTAATGTGCCGTAAGGGAGTACTCGTTGCCCAAAACTAGTTCCTACAATTGAATCAATGAAGTAAAAATCTCCTCGGGCTAAATACGGTTGGTTGCGTAATGTTGTTTCTCCTAAGAATAAAAATCCTCCAAGTGATCGTTGGGTTACAAACTGAAATGTTCCGAGTCCTGCTTGAAAGAACAGAGTAATGTACAGCACCCAGATAAAGAGCTGTTTTTTTGCGTCAGAAAGTGTATCCAAAAAAAGAGTAGCAGTTCGATAAAATAACAGAAAAATGACCAGGCTAATAAAGGTCCACAATGCAACCATAGGGAAGACGGCAAAGCATTGGTGAATGAAAAGTGTCGTCAGTCCTAATAGCCAATACTTATTTTTTTTAAATACTTGAGAAGATTTGTTAAATTTAAATAGTATAACTGGTAGTCTTGTGATTACAAAAAGTAAGAGGAAAAGGAAAGAGAGATGCAGTTTTGGGATCAAATAATCGATTTGCAGATTGTTTACGTAGCCGGTGTTTGGAAGCAACTTGAGAAAAAGGTTACTAGGAGCTAGAAACAGGCAAGTTGCAAGCAGAATGAATGAGACATAGTCCCATTTTTTAGAATATTTTCCAATGTAAGAAAAAAAAGCAAGATTTTGGTACTTTAGCACCCAGCTATTGTAGCTGATGCGGTTTGATCACATTCTTTATATTAAGATATCTTTTGATATATAAACAGGTAGTTTGATCACATTCTTTATATTAAGATGTATTATGATATGTTTTGATATAGTATTTCGAATTAAGTTATAAGACTAATACAGCTAGTAGGTGGTGTTATTGGTTTCCAGCTTGTTTAGGAGATGCATTCGAATTAGGATGTAAACGCTTCTCAGCGAACAAGTGGAGAGTGAAGTTATAAATAACCGTTTTTACCTAACTAGGTTGTCTCACTTCGAGTGAGACAAAGAGGAACAGTATGCAATACAACAAAACAGTTTTGGATTCTGGTTTACAAGTCGTGCGAGTGCCGATCCAGAGTGTGAAGAGTGTGACAGTCTTGGCTTTAGTCAAAGTTGGATCTCGATATGAATCTGCTGAACTCGGTGGGATCTCGCACTTTCTTGAGCACATGGTATTTAAAGGAACAGAGAAGTATCCAACAGCTCAAGATGTCTCGATGACAGTTGATGCGATTGGAGCTGAGTACAACGCTTTTACCAGTAAGGAATATACCGGCTACTACGTCAAATCCGCAAGCAAAGATATCTCAGTCGCACTCGATGTGGTTTCTGATATGTTGCTGACGCCAAAGCTTCGAGTAGATGATCTTGAGAGAGAAAAGGGAGTTATTCTGGAAGAAATCAGCATGTATGAAGACACACCGATGAGACATATTGGGGATGTGTTTGAGCAAATGTTTTATGCGGGATCTCCACTTGGTAGAGAGGTGATTGGAACTCGAGAAACTGTTAAATCCATGACCATTCAAAATTTCCAAGATCACTTACATAAATGGTACGGTCTGCACAATATCGTAGTCATGGTGGTAGGGGATGCTGAAGTAGTTGAAAAAGCAGACTTACTTGATCAAGTGAGCCAGATGTTTAGTAAAGGTGAAGTACTGAAAAGAAGTAAGCCGGCATCTCTCGATGTGACTAAGAATCCAATTGGTCAAGAATCTCGAGTAAAGGTGGAGTATAAGAAAACGGAACAAGCTCATTTTGTGATTGGATTTCCAGGCATAAAACGTATGGATCCAGACAGATACGCTTTGTCAGTCTTGAGTACTGCACTTGGCGGAAACATGAGCTCTCGTCTCTTTACGGAAGTTCGAGAAAAACGAGGACTGTGTTACTACGTTCATAGTGAAGCTGATTCATATGCTGAAGCAGGTTTCTTTGGGGCTGCTGCAGGCGTGGATCCCAAGCGAATAGATGAAGCTGTGCAAGTAACACTATCCCAATTTACTCAACTGCTAGAGAGTTCAAATCGAATTAAAGAAGCTGAAATTCAGCGGGCTAAGGACTTTACAGTGGGGAATTTAATCCTTGGAATGGAAGATAGTCAAAATGTGGCTTTATCGTACGGGATTAAATTACTTCTTGAAGGGAAAATCCGAACTCTTGATGAGATCATTGCAAAGATACAAGCAGTGAATGCAGAAGATATTGAGAGAATAGTCTCACGTCTGGTTCAGCCTGGAGAAGTCCGGTTTGCCATGATCGGCCCATTTGAAGATGAAGAGAGATTTAAAAAGTTATTAAAGTAATGAGTTGATTTTAATCTAGTCGTGAGACATTATCTAAACTATGCCACAACGCTAATGACGCATAACTTTTGTAGGGGCTCCAAGTTTCAACGATAGCACCAATTTCTTCAAAATCGGCTTTTTTTTCCAAACCGTACAAATTGGTCATGGCTCTTCGAAGTCCACCATCGCCGTAAGAAAAGACATTTTCTCGTCCCAACGAAAACATCAGAAACATTTCTGCTGTCCACCGACCGATTCCTTTGACTTGGGTAAGCTGAAGAATGACGTCTTCATCCACCATATTTTTAAAATCTGAGTACTGAATCAAATTATCTTTGGTACGCTCGGATAAGTCTTTGACATATTTTATCTTGGCGTAGGACATACCAATGCCTCGTAAAGTCTCAGTTTCTATGGTAATTATTTGTTGTGGGGTAAAAGATCCATGTTCAAACAAGTTTTGAAAGCGTTTAATGATGATATCAGCCACTTTGGTTGAAAGTTGCTGGCCGATGATATTTTCCACTAGATGAGTGTAGTATGTTTCTTCGGGTCTAGAATTTATTTTTTCTTCAAAATTAAAGGTGCTCAAATACTGGAAAATGATCGGATCAGAAGTTTTAAAATGATTAATTATCTGAGTTTTTTTCAGCATACTAATTTATGATAAGTTGAACACGATTTGTTTTAGTGTAATAGCCAAATGAGTACAGATGATTTTTTTTGGATACTATACTAATAGTAAGGATTTTATAAGAGCTCAAAAATGAGCATTCGACTTTAAGCTAGCATTTTTTTCTTTTTATCATACAATTCTTCCAGATCTACAAAGTTTTAAAGAAAGGGATATTTTATGCAACGCACAGCAGTATTAGTCAAACCAGATGGTTTGCAACGAGGTTTGATCGGAGAGATCATTTCTCGATTTGAACGAAAAGGCCTCAAGTTAGTCGGAATTAAGATGGTGCTCATGACTGATGAGATGTTGTCTGATTGGTATGCCGAGCACAAAGATAAGAGTTTCTTTGGCGATTTAAAATCATTCATGGGGCAGATGCCAATTGTCGCAATGGCATGGCAAGGTATTGATGCGGTTCCAGTTGTTCGCAAATTGGTTGGAACGACGTTAGGACGTGAAGCAGAGGCTGGTTCTATTCGAGGTGATTTTGGAATGAGTCAACAATTCAATCTTATTCATGCTTCAGCCATTGCTGAAGATGCAGAGCGAGAAATTAAAATCGTTTTCGGAAAAGATGAATTATTTGATTACTCATCTGCTATGGAGTGCGTTATTTACGCTGATTACGAAATGAAGAAGTAACTTTTTTTTAAATAAAAAAGAAACGGGCGGAACTCATCCGTCCGTTTTTGGATCAGGGTGGTAAAATTCTAAGGATTATCTTCACCTGTGTGGAGAAATTGGTAAGAGTTTTTATACGGGGTGTGGCTCATCGGTAGAGCGCTCGGTTCGGGACCGAGAGGCAGAGGGTTCAATTCCCTCCACCCCGACACTGCTCCCATAGTTTCCGCCAAAGGCGATCCCTCCAAAGGCGGGCAGGCAGCCTATGGATGACAATTTTTTATACTCATAGCCGATATAGTTCAATGGATAGAACGGAGGTTTCCTAAACCTTAAATCCAGGTTCGACTCCCGGTATCGGCACTAATTTCCTAAACCCTAAATCCAAATTTCGACCTGCCTGCCGGCAGGCAGGTTCCCGGTGGGGGCACACTTTCTTTTCTTCCTCACAGTCCTCATGTACACTAAATACGTACATGTTTTTTCGTTCTGCCCAACATCAGAATTCATCTGGTTTCACTTTAGTGGAGTTGATTGTGGTGATGACAATTATTGCGTTGGTGGTTGGTGCGAGCACCCCATATTTACTTGGAACTTTAGAGCGCCAACGATTGACCAAGGAACGCGACAAAATCGTGGCTGAGCTCAAGCAAGCACAACAAAAATCACGTGTGGCTCAAAACGGGGAGAGTTATGGTATCTCATTCGTTTCTCCAGGATTCTACTTGCTTTTGCCTGAAAATAAACAAATTTCTTATCAATATGGTATTCAATTAAATTCAACCGCAGACCTTGTTTTTTTTCGGAAATTGACGGGGCAACTAGAATTGTCCCCGCAAGAAACAAATCCACCGGGAAGTGATTTAACTCTTGAACTACAATCAAACCGTTTTACCACTCAGATTCGTATAAATTCTTATGGCGTTCTTGACACAACCGTACCACAACCACTCTAAGCGTCACTCTGAGCAAGGATATCTCTTGCTGGAAGCTGTCATTTCTATGGGGATTTTTATCTCTTTAATTGTTTTTTTCATAATCTCTTTTCAACATGTATTTTCTTCCCAACGTACTTCTTGGGAAAGAGTAGAAGCAGGTTTACATGCTCAAGAGGGGATGGAAATTGCGTACAACTTGGCAAGTTCTACCACCGATTGGGAGTTGTTTAGTACCAGTTTTGATGCTGATGAGCCATATCACCCTGAGTATTCACCATTTTTACAGTTACTGAATGGAACAGAGGTGTTGGAAGATAAATTCACTCGCGAAATATTTGTTCAAAACATTGTTCGAGATCCGGTTACGTTTCAAGTTGTGGATGAAAGTGTCAGTGATGCTATCGATGATCCCGATACTTTAAGACTTATTACACGAGTGAGCTGGAATATTAATGGTATTCCCCAAGAGGTTGAGTATGAAATGTATGTGATTAAGAAAGGGGAAGAATAATGTCAGTCGACCAGTTAACAGTTAACAATAAAAAGAACCATGATCTTGAGGCGGGGTTTACCTTGTTTGAGTTGATTATTTTCCTCCTAATTATTGTGGTGCTGATAACTTCCATTTTAGCGATTGTGACAGACATCTTTCGTTCTCAGAGAACCGGAGATCGGCAAGAAGTTATTCAAAGCTCGATGATTTCTTTAGCCAATGATTTAACCCAAGAAATTCAATGGGGGGAGTCGGCAATTGTGACAGACATGGGAGTTGAAGACAGCTTAGAAGTAGTAAAAGAAGAGACACCAGGTGTCCTCATTACGACGATCTATAGAGTAGAAGACGGAGTACTTTTGAAAAATGAGAAGACATTACTGTCATCGAACATTCGAGTGACAGATTTTGATATTGAGAATCTTCAAGATGAAGGAACTTTGTCGCTCTTAAGAATTCGGATTGGATTGGAAATGGCGATAGGAAATCCGGAAAGAATTGAAAAAGTGATCGTGGTCTCGATGAGGAACCAGATCGTTTTATAGATTTAAAATCAAATGAAAAAAAAACTCTCACACCAATCAGGCTTGTCAACACTACTACTCGTTTTAGTGATTGCGTTGTTATTAGAACTGGCTTTTTTTAGTATGTTGCTTCTAGCAAGAGTTGGATCGGAACGATCGTTGAGTGGGCAGTATTCCAGAAAAGCGTACTATGCTGTTGAGGGTGGTTTGTATGACACATTTCAAATATTACGAACGTATCCTGGTTGGCCGGCTGAAAATCCATATTCCGATGAAATCATGATTGGTGACACTAGAGTTACCAGAAATTTAACCTATGATGCTGGATCTGAAACATACGATATTGATATCGGATCAAATTTTCGGGATGCCAAGCGGCGTTTTACAGCTCAGTACCAAGTGACCGAAGAAACTTCCACAGCAGATTTACCTTTAGATATTGCAATTGTGATTGACCGTTCAGGTAGTATGCATTCAACCATTGATACCTTAAAAACTGCAATTCAAAATATGGTAAATGAGATTGAACTTGGTCCAGATGATCGAATCAGCATCATTAGTTATGCCAACGAGGGTAGAATTGATCATGAATTAAGTACAGATAAAATATCGATTATTAATAGGGTGGGTGAAGTTGAGATTTTACGAGGTACACAGTTGACCAATATTGGAGCTGGGATGCTATCAGCATCAGAAGAATTAGATAAAGCTGATCCACCACCTATTCCACGTAAAAATATCATTGTCTTTTTTACAGATGGTGTCGCGAATCGAGGAGTTCGTTCGAATGGAACAATTTTTGGGTGTAGCAGAGAAGTACTTGATTATGCGTCACTAGATAATTATGCCCCTGAGGGTGCAGGCACTGAGTGTTCAGATAATGCGATTACGATTGCTACAAACCAGCGTGAAGCCGGATATGAATTATTCGGAGTATTTTATAGAAATACATCATTTTTAAATTCAGCCCAGCTTGAGTTGGGAAGTAAAATATTGGGAGAAATGATTGCGGATCCTGCAAAAGTGTATGAAACCACGAATGCCAATGATCTGCAGGAGATTTTTGAAGGTATTGGTCAGCAAGTAAATACACTCAAGCGAGAATCATATCGTTTCCAAGAAGTTGAACCCCTACCGAATTAACTACCGTTTTCTTGCGTAGCGTTCTCGTGATACACGAATAACCTTTTCCTTGTTCTGATTAAATGATGATGCCAGGCCGAGTGTTTCTGCTGGAAATGGGTGGCTCATGTGATTATCAATCATGAGCTTGACGATGATCTGATAACGTCCAAGAGAAACCAAATCTTCTTGGGTGTATTTATTCCCAAATTCTTTCATCATCCACTCCGCATCTTGAGCTCCTAGAATGAAACTGGCCATACTTCCGACGTTTCCAAAAATAGCAGCCTTAATTTCATCCGGAATTTGATCGATGTATTGGTTGGCTAAAATTAAACTCAATCGATACTTGCGGGCTTCAGATAAAATTTTGATAAAACTAGAGGTAGCAAAGTTTTGGAACTCATCGATATAGAGGTGAAAATCTCGACGCTCTTCTTCAGGAATATAGACACGATTCATGGCAGCCAATTGAATTTTGGTAATCAACATCGCTCCAAGCAAGGCAGTATTATCTTCACCTAACTTTCCTTGGGATAGGTTGATCAACATGATCTGACCGTTGTTCATGGCATCTTCGATACTAAATGAACTTTGATTAGTATTGACCACATTTCGAATCAAAGGAGATGTCACAAACTGGCCAACTTTATTCAAAATAGGAGAGATGGCTTCGGTGCGTTGTTTATCCTGTAGTTTTTCAAATTCTTCCACCCAGAAATTTTTCAAAACCATATCATCCATGTTTTCAATCACTCTTTGACGATACCGCTTGTCAGTCAGCATCCTCAGGATGTCTTCCAATTTGGCATTTTGAGACAGCAGAGTTAAAAGGGTATTTCGTAAAATATACTCGAGTCTCGGTCCCCAAGAATTTGCATAGAGTTTTTGAAAAATAGCTACGATACCTGAAGCAATGAGTTCTCGGTGAATCATCGTTCCACCTTCAAACAGATTTAACTTCACTACGGCATGTGGGTCAGTGGGATCGATTAAGATGACATCGTTCATACGTCGCTTAGGGATGTAATTCAAGACGGTCTCAATCAAATCTCCATGAGGGTCGACGACTGCAACACCTTTATCATGTTTTAAATCATTGATGATCATGTTGGCAAGCAACGTTGATTTTCCAGTTCCACTTTTCCCAATCACATACATGTGACGACGTAGATCAGGTTCACGAATACCGAAGATACGTTTTTGATTTTTAAATTCTGTAGTTCCAAAAAGATTGACTTCGGTCCGTTGTTCTTCTGGTATCACTTCAAAAAATGGTAAATTTTCAGGCGGTTCACCGAGTAATGTTTTTCCCCAGGCAATATTTTTGACAGTTGAGAGTTGAACGTTGGGGAGATGGTATAGCGTTGCCAGTTCAGACAGCGATAAAAATTGTTTGGGAGGCTCCCAAGTTCTCTCTAATGTTTGTTTTATAAACTTTTTTCGATTAAAAAAAGCGGGTTTCTTCAATGTTAGTCGATTGTGTTGGGAATCAACACTTTGGAATGACTGAGTGAGACTCATCATGAGCTGATCAGCCTGAGTTTGATTTTGACTTTGAATCAAAATACGAATTCCAGTTTGTAGCGTGGTTTGAGTAATCTTGGCCTCAATTTCTGATTTTTGGGGGTGGGGTGAGAAAGTACCATCAGCTTTTTTAATACCATCGTGCACTAGCGACCAAGGATGATTTTTCCATCTTTCTCGATCTTTGCGGAGTTGAAATTGAATCAATGCTGTATCACCTTCCATGGCTCGGGTTAAGGTAGAAAGGATCGAAGACAAAGGATCAATATCTTTGAATTCTTGATACGTTTTTAACGAGAAGTAGTTTGTCGCACTTAATCGAAGCTCACCTAAAGCTTTGGGGAGTTCTGAATATAATTCTTCAAACGGGTTATGCTCGAGGTTTTTGATTAAAATTTCAGGGTAATTAGAAGTAAGCTGGCTTTTAAAGTATGTCACCAGATCTTCGGGAACTGTTAGAAAAAAGTACGTCACCTGACCTTGATTCAAAATTTCAAATGTACATAAGGGGGCTGATTTGAATTGATTGAAAAAACCATGAGGTGGATTGGGAAGTGAAGCAAAAAGTTGCGCAGCAGCCTCTGGCGTATGGGTGGCATCGCGCGCTGTTCGAAGCTCGAGAGTGACCAGAGTGGTATTGGGCATACTTGTAGTATAACAGCGGAAAGCGTGTACGAAACTAGTGGGTAATAACTAAAAAAATTCTAAAGATCTATGTTTTTTTTAAAAATGATCAATGAAGTAGAGAATTTTATTCTGGTCGAGAAGCTAACTTTTGCATCAGTTTGATGCCGTTTAAAAACGAAGAAAGTTCACGCAATGCTGTATTGAGTTCAGGGTCAATTTCTCCTGGACCATTTGGGAATTGTTCTTGCTGAAGTGCAGTTTGAAGTTCCGTAAGTTGAGTTACAGTTTTTTCAAGGTCAAAATTTGGCAGTTCTGCTTCTGATGAGGTTCTCAACAGAAGTCTGGTTATGTCATCAGAAGTAACCTTAATATTTGTTACTTGTTCTGTTACAGGATGGCCTGAACCTATTTCAATTGCAATAGTTGCTGCAGAGCGCTGGTGTTTTTCCGTCATATAGACATCATTCTCATTGCTCTTTATAAAAAAGTCAAGGCTATTTATATGTGTTGTATCTGGACAAAACGGGAAAAGTATCCTATAATAATCAAGTTAATATGCTATATACAACGATCAATTTTGCCAGACAACGCGAACAGAGAGTCCAAGAGTGGCTCATGTGGTCTGCTGTGCAAACTACTATTCTTCCTAAGAAACAGCCAAGAAAAATTGGGAAACATCTGATTTCCTTGATTTCTTCCATTGGACTGTTTGGGTCAATCGTTGTAGCTTCAGCATTCTTATTTCCAGATACATTTTATAAATTTGTACCCGTTGAACGAGTCCAAATTGAAGCCAAGACACCTGAATCACCTCTGGGAGGACTGTATTCTGAGGGAACTTTGTACTCTGAAATCGTTCTCCCTCCTCGAGATGAAAATTTGCCAGATGGAAATTGGTTAGTCATTCCTAAGATTGGAGTTCGTACTGAAATTGGAGAATCGGTGGAGCCAGAAGATTCTTTGCGCCATGGTGTATGGCGAGAAACAGAGTTTGCTACTCCAGAGAGTCTTGGTCCGATGATTTTATTGGCTCACCGCTTTGGATATCTCAAGTGGACAGACGCCTATCGTCGACAAAATTCCTTTTTTAACCTCAATAAATTAGAAGTTGGGGATACGTTTGAAGTGATCTGGGATAAACGTCGATATGAGTATGAGATTTATGCTGGTGAAGAAGGTGAAGAAATCACTGATTATGATGCCGATATTATTTTGTACACCTGTAAATTCTTGAACTCTCCGGTTCGTTACTTCCGGTATGCTCGACGGGTTGAGTATTAACGTGCAGATAGGTCCAGATGATGATCATATTTTCCTTACTGCTTGAATCTGGTGCCTTGTACCTCTTATACTTCCAGTCATGGTTGATTTCAAAAAAATCATTTCTTCTCAAGGTTTTCAGCAGAGCGTAATCACATTTGGTGGAACGCTGGTGGCTACAGGTATTTCTGCTTTAACAATTATCCTGATTTCTCGAATGTTAGGTCCGGTCGAGTTCGGAATCTTTTCTCTGGTGTTTGCTATTTTTTCGCTATTTATCAAGTTTGGTGATGCTGGCTTTCTGTATGCCATGCAGAAATTTGTGCCGACAGCCAGAGAAAAATCAGAGCACGAAGTGCAACAAGTTTTGCAACATATCACTGGTCTTCGGTGGAAATTACTCTTACTGTGGATTCCAGCATTATTGCTTTCTCCGGTGGTGACTTGGGCATTCCAACTTCCGGCCTGGTGGATTTATCCCGCGGCGTTGATTTTTGCCTTGATTGGGATCTGGTTTGAACATTGTATGAGTCTGTATCAATCACTTCATCGGTTTATTCCAGCCATGGTGATGTTTATTTCGCAATCTGCTTTGAAGTTACTTATCGTCGGAGGATTGATCTTTCTCGGAGTGAAATCAGCCGTTAGTATTACGGTCATTTACTACCTTTTACCGTTGTTAGTATTACTTCCATTTTTATTTTTGTTAAAAAAATATTTACGTCCAACCTTTACCTTTGAGAAAGAATTGACTGGTCGTTTGACTCAGTTTCTTCGACATAATAGCGTCCAAGTCATTGCGATTGCGATTGCAGATAATCTTGACGTCCTCATTGTTCAGCTGTTCCTCGGTGTGTACTTGACGGGTATTTATGGTGGAATTTCTCGAGTAGCATTTTTATTTAGTGTGCTGGCAATTAGTTTGGGGAATGTGCTCAATATTCGAGCTAGTCGATATATATTAAAAGCTGACCGACAAGCGTTTATGAAGAAAAGCTGGGGAATTGTAGCGTTAAGTGTGGGAAGTTGTTTAGCGGTCATTATCACTGCACCCTGGTTGCTTCAATACACAATTGGATCAGAGTATTTGATGGCATTGACTGAGTTTCGTATTTTAACCATCTCTTCATTTTTACTCTTCATGACTGTTCCATTTTCGTCACTGTTTTACAGCATTGAGTATCCGCAGTATTTCTCAAGAGTTGGGTGGTTGCTCAGTGGTACGCTGATCTTATTTGATTTGCTTCTAATACCCGTTTTTGGCCTGATGGGAGCCGCTGTAGCTCGAATTATCAGTCGAGTGGTGGTGATGATTTTGACTTGGAAAGAGTGGAAAAGGTTGGTAGTTAAGAATTAATGACTAGTTCAAGGAAGTTTTTGTACTTTTTGGCAATATCCTGCCATTGAAATTCTTTATCTACTTTTTGTTGGAGTTTTTTACCGAGTGTTTCTCTTAATCCTTTGTTCTCAATTAATTCAATGACTTTAGATTGAATGTCATTTTCGTCTGCAGAACAAATCAACCCTGTCTCGTGATCGATAATCAACTCAGTCGTACCACCTTGTGGGGTAGCTACGACAGCACAACCATGAGCTCCTGCTTCGAGTAAGACGCTTGGGAAACCTTCATGATGAGTGGATGGGTGAACAAGAATATCTACTTGATCGAGAAAGTCATTTACTTGAGGCCGATTGAGTTTACCTAAAAATTGTGTATTCTTTGATTGTGAGTGTTTTAATTCCTCCAAGATTGGTCCATCACCCGCAAATTTGAAAATTATATCTTTCTCCTGAGTATTCATTTTTTGAGCAAGGGTAAGTAATCTTTGAGCGCCTTTGCTTGGTATCATTCGACCTAAAAAACCAATCACAAGCTGGTTATTAGTCTTTTTTGTCAGCTTTTTATCTCTTAACCAAATACCACCATAAATGACCGTGTAATTCGATTTCCCACCTTGAGACTCGAGAAATTTTCCAGTGGCATCACTTACGACAGTGACGGCATCAAAGGTTCGAGTTAATACTGGAATAACAATTTTATCCAGTAAAGCAGTCAATGAAGAAACGATAAAAGAAGGATGAACTGGATGAGCAGCGCAATGATCAGTTAAAACTGATTTTGCACTCAGATATTTAGAAGCTAAAGGACCCCACCAGGCCGTATCAAAAAAACGAGTATGGGCGTTGAGAACATCATACCCATTACGTTTCTTTTTCAAGAAACGAAGCGTTTTAATCAAGGCGAGAGGATGAGGAATGGTAAATTGACCTCGAAGAACTTCCCAGCAGGGAACACGATACACATCAATTCCATGATAACTTTCATGAAATTTGACATGTTCTGTATTGTAAGTAAGCACATCGACTGATGATTCAGGGGAAATTTTGAGCAACTCCTGATACAGTTCCTCAATATATCGTTGGCTTCCGCCAGGATGAGGGTGAAAATAGGGAGTTGTGACAAGAATACGCATGAGTTTATTCTAGCGTGTTTATCTCAATTACTCAGCTAAGTTTGGTGCAAAGGTTTCGAGAACCATTTCCCAGCCTTTTCGAAAGCTTTTGACTTGCTTTTTATAAAAATGGAAAGCTGGATTATCTCGAGTAAATCTACGAACAGCAATATACTTTAAATGATTAAAACCCGTAGTCCAGAGTTGTTGCTTACTGGCACCATTATCTCGGTGAGCATGGTCAATATGATACTCAGCAAACTTCAAATCTTTCGTTTGTAAAGCTTCAAGCTTAATCTCTGGAGATAAGTCCCATCCACCTTCAATAAGTTTGAGTTTGCGTGCGGTTTTTCTATTCATAGCCCACATACCACTCAATATGTCTTGCATAGGATATTGATACAACATTTTTACTTCAGTGTTCAAAATCCAAACACCAAATTGTCTCATTTTAGTAATAGCTTGAGATCGCATTAAAGGAAATCGAGTACATGACACAAAGTCGAGTTGGTTTTTCTCCATGTGTTTCACCAAGTTCTTGATCTCATTGAGAGGGTAAGTGCGGTCACCATCCATCGTAACGATATAGTCACTGGTAGCAAATCGCATACCTTTTTGGTGAGCATATCCATACCCAATGCCAAATTTATCTTTTCTTTTTTCAGAAACGACGATAGCACCAAGTTTTCGAGCAACCTCAGAAGTATTATCTGAAGAGTTGTTATCGACGACGATCACTTCGTCAACGTATGTAGGAACACGTCGCAAAAGCTTAGGGATCGAGCCTTGCTCGTTCTTACAGGGAATGATGAGTGTAATAGATTTGTTTAAAATCATGCGGAGATTATATCCTATAATAATGAAAATGTCAATTATAGTGCAAGAGATCCAGAGAAAGATTGTAAGGACAAGGGTGAGAATATAACCAATAAAACTGATTTTGGCAATGAGTTAACTGGGCTAGTTCAATGGAAATAATTAAACGGATGAGTCTTAAAACTCTAGGACTGTATAAACAGGAGAAGAGAAAACAATGGAAAAGTCAGCTGACTGGTCTAATTTTTCAATAAATTCTTTATCACGCCATGATAAGTCTCGAGGAGACCAGATGTTGTAATCAAAAGAGTTTCTGAACTTTTCGTCACTTGTTTTCCAGAGGAAGGTCCGTCCGCTAACCACAAAGAGTTTTTTGTCATATTGAGTACTTAATTTATCAGTCATTTGGTCGAGACGACTTTTTATTTGAGTTGAGTCTTCTTGAGATAAAGCTTGAAATAACAGATTGCGATTTACAGGAGTCATAAATGAACCTCCAGGCGAATTCACCCCACTAAAGCCTTCCAAAATAAATTGAGTAGCCGGATCAGAAATCATAAGTATTTCCTGATCAGCATAGACTTTTTGTAAAAATTCTGCGGTATCCAGATCAGATTGATCCAGATGAGTAAGTTGATCCTGGTAATTTAATCCATGTTTCCAGAAGGAAATATTGTATCCAAACAATCCCACACAGGTCAGAATCACTAAAATAATGGCAATAGCTTTAGAAATTCTTAAATCAAGCGTTTTCACAATACTCCAAATACCCAAGGCTAAAAAGAAATGAAGGAAAAATCGGGTAATAACATAAAACTTCAACATGTATGGAAGTTGGGTTGAGATTATCGTTAATAAGCCGAGGAAAATAAGTGAACTCCAGGCTAATTTCTTGCTTTTGGCTTCATAGATAGTGACAGCTGATAACGGCAGAAAAATGATCAGTAACCAGCCGTAAACTCTGAGAGCAAATTCCCACTTTTGAGATAAGGAATAAGTATATAAAGCCGCTTCACCCTGATTAAGACCGCTTAAATTCAATTGTGGCGCTCCGATCAAGGCAACCAGACAAAGAAAGAAAAAAACTGGAAGCAAAGGGAAGTGAGAAGTAACCGGTGACCAAAAGCTATCTACTCGAAAGGCTACGGCAGTGGCTAATAAGATGGTGACAGCCAGAGTTCCCACCACATAGTGCAACATGAAAATAGCTACCAAATATATTGCAATCTGAAGCCAATGAGGTTTAAAAGCAATGATGTGGGCAAATGCTAGAGTAAAAATTAAGGCAGCTAAGGTTTGAGGAAGAAGAAAGATATTAGTAAAAGAAACGACTGAATCGAATATCAACATTCCGGTCAGGATGGAAAGTATCCCGACCCAGCGATTGGGATATAAGGATCGAGCAAGGAGATACGATGCAATTCCTATTAATGCCAGATGAAAAAAGGCCGTGATTTGCCAAAAACTGGTAATGAAAGTAGGAGCCAGTTCAAAAGGCCACTGAGCACTCGCCATCAGGAGATGGAAAGTCGGAGGATAGCTATCAAACCCAAACGTATCAGATAAGCTCGAGGTAGTCAGGCTAAATTGCTTCTCGATAATTACTCTCGACATCAATTGATGTTGATACAGATCCCAATTCAGAGAGTATGGACTGCGGTAATTCCAGAGAAGAGATGTGACTATAGCCAAGAAAATGATGAGAAATACAGGTAAGAATTGCGTTAATCGAGCTTTAGATAGCTTTTTAAAATAGTGTTTCTGAGTAATCAGAGAAAGAACAACACCACTAAGTGCTAATAGGTACACTAGAGGGAAAAAGAGTTGAGGAAAGCTAAATGTTGGCAATGACAACAGTTGAACAACTCCATATTGGAGTCCGACAGCAAGAAGAAATAGTACAACAATTCCAGTTGTGAAGGCTGAAGTTATGTAAAAAAACAGTGAGGCTAGGGAAAAAGTATGTGGGTGGAGTACTAGATCAATTTTCTCTTCCACAACATGTTCAAATCTGGCATACAGTGGCTGGTTTTTATTCCGAGTTTCTCGAATGAGCTGAACCAGCGAAAAACAAAATAACCCTGTTCCTAGTGGTAGGAGATAGAAAAAAAGGCTAGAAAATAAAGCTTGAATCATCAGATACTATCTCCTAAATCAGTAAAGTTTTTTACTCGGATTTCTATAGACTGAGTTGAGGATTTCTCAGGGTTCTGTTCTACGACTTCAATAAGGCGTGCCACAGGATGCACTAAGATACTTTGACCTGGAAGGCTTTCAATCATAAATCCTCCTGGTTTATTAGGATTCACGACTACGATCTTTCCCGACTCCACAATCCACGAGAAGTTATCCTGATCAGGAAGTTCTTCAGGGATTTCTCTGTATTGAGGAGTGAAATACATTTCTTTTTCGACCACCTCAAGATCTTTTGGTGAGATTTGATTGTAGTAATAACGAGATTGAGGTTCTAATACCAGATCATTTTCAAAATACTGAAGGGTTATGCCGCCTGCTGTAATAACTTGATTATCTTTGAGTTGGGTACTTCTCTGCAAGAGCAGGTTATTTTCAGCGATTTTGGCAGTATAGAGTGTCTTGTGGCGTGCATTTTCAATCATGTAACTCGGTTGAGCGTTCAGAAAGATATTGGACCAGACTAACCCGATCTGTCTCCAGGCAGGCTGATTTATATTCGTTTTAAAACTATTGTCTTGGTATTCTTTCGACTCGAGTAAAGGTGCTCGAAAACCAGAAGAAGTGACATAAAAGTCATTAAATGGAGAAACGCCATAATACGGACCATTGGTATTGTGTTGGTATAAAGCAAACCCCATTGGGAAAATACCGACTTGATACTGGCCGAAGGGAATAATAGGGAACTGAAAAGGGAGAACTACCCCTGCAAATACAGCAAGACAGGCGACTGAAAAGACGGCCAAAATGATGAGATCTTTAGCTCCAAAGAGAAGAATTTTCCCCATTACTTCTACTATATCGAACTTGAGGGAAGAGTGGTATGAACAAATCCATCAGGAGCATAAAAAAACAGGTGAGTTTGTGGCTCACCTGTTTTAATAATTTTTGAAGAGTATTGATTATTTAATACCTTTTTCACTTAAACACTTGGCGTACAGTTCATCGACAGGTCGAGAAACTGTGGTGTTGTTGTCAGTGAAGGCAAGACGGTAGTCTTGCGCACAATCATGTCGAGCAGTCTGCTCGAGGTATTGTGAGACTTTTGGCATGTATAAATACATGACCACAGCCACGGCAATGATAGCCAGGGCGATAAGCATTTGTGCAATAGCAGACAATGTGTTTTGCATAGAGTTCCTTAATAATTTTTTAGCTTTTCAAAATTCACGACTCAAGGTCATAAACTTTGTGAAGCCCCCCAGTTTTGTGACCGGGGGATTCCAAGGTGTTACAGGAAAATTGATTCAGCCAGCGCAACCCTCAGAGAGAGTGACGTTGGCATTTTTCGAAACGTAGCCACCGGGAACAACATAAAAGTCGTTCTCTTGGCTTTCAACGGGCAAACTCGCGCCGGCGACCAGCACGGTTTCAATTGCAGCGGTCAAATTCGCTTCGGTGCGCACGTTCACGTTTTGTACTGCTGTCAGCGTGCAGTCACCAACGATCAGTGCCTCGGCGTTTTCGACTTCTGTCCATGCACCAGCGTGTACGGTAAAGCGCGTGTCCTTCAAGACAGTAAACTGGATCGTCACTGGAACGAGTTGTTCTGTACCGGCGCGAACTGCGGCAGCATTATTCACCATCGGGATAGTGATGGCAGCGTCATGATCGACCTTGCGTGTACTTTCAGTGGCGAACCACTCAGCCGGGATATTTACCGTGCTAGGATTAACCACAAATGTTGGCTTGTCGCAGTCTGTGCAACCATCGATTGAGACATCAAATGGAATTGATCCATTGATGCTCAAGGAAGTGGCATCACCGAGCAGGAAAAGCGCCACATTTTCGCCATCAGCCGGGCGATCAATCCACATACCACGCTGCGCGTCGTAGGGCTGGAAGGGGAAGTCTTTCGACTGCCAATCCAAAATATCCTCGACACTCAGTTGAACGGTAAATTGAACGGTCAGATCGTCGTCGTCAGGTTCAAACACCCAAAGTAATGCATCTTCTGCGACGATTTCGCCGGGCTTCACAGCTCGGTTAGTCGTAAGGCTTTCTTGATGCCACCATGAGGTGTATTCGCCATTGAAGGCGGCGTTCACGCGATGGAAACCGTTACCAAAATCAAATGCTTCGGCGGCGTAGGCTTCCGACATGAAATCGAACGGAACTGCGAGAGGTGTCAATCCACCACCTTGACCAGTAGCGGCCAGAGCGGCTTCGGGACATGCTCCACGCGTAACAACGTTGTCGATAACCGAAATGATGCATGTAAAAACGGGTTCCTCGGTTGCTTCTTGTGCCATAACTGGCGACAAGCTGGCCACGAGGGCCAGGACGATAACAGACAGAATGACAAAATTACGCTTCATTGTTTCTACAAACTCCTTAAGTGAACGATTGATTAGATTAGGTTTTCGGCCAGGCACCGCTTGCGCGGGTGTAATGCCAGCCAAGGAAGGAACGTTGATTAGAGAACGAACCCTCTTTGGCTGACATGACAATATCCTTAGCCAAAAACTTTGACTAAAATTTTCTGTAACTACCTTGTTAACGAGCATTCTTTTATTAAAGTTTCAGAGAGTTAAATCTCTTCGTTTTAATAATCGAATTCCGTAGTTTCTGCTGTCGTATGCTTCTTTTCATTCCTTTGGACGTAACGTCTAAAGGAACTAGAAGAGATACTTCCGCAGAGTGCCCAGTCCCTTTCTCAAGAGACTGGGTGGCTCTACGAACGTAGAGATACGTTTTTATTTTTTAAGTTTTGAAAACTTATATTATTTCTGTTTGGCGTACACGAATCCGTAAGCTGAGATAGCCATAAGGCCAAGTGCAGCAAAGAGAATTGTGTCTTCAACACCGGCTTGTTTGACTTCAGCCTTTTTAGGTGTCGTTTCGCCTAACACTTTTTTCACTTCGACAGTTTTACAAGTCTGTTGCCCATAGGCTCCAGTTGTACACTCTGTACGAGTCTCCACTTTGGGAGTAGGTGTAGGTGAGGGAGAAGCGGTAGCTGTATCAGCCCGCACTCCAGCCGGTGTAAGTGCTATTACAGCACTCATCACAACAGCAGTTGTCAGTGTGGTCAATTTCATAGTGTCCTTTTGACTCTACTTGTCTATAGATTGCTCTATAGGCCAGACTGCTTTGAGTCGGGCTTTGTTTTAATTGCCAGCATCATACAACAAAAGAGACTTAGTGTCAATAGTTATAGGTTGCTATTTAGTGAGAGTGAGATACTACTGAAGCTCTATTACGTAGAGATTTTTGGCGGCACTGGGTGAGGCAGTGAAACTCGTCGAGATGAGGAGTTTCTCACCAGTAGACCAGGGATAAACAAAGGTGGGATCAAAGGGACCGGTATAGACAGTCACTTCATTGGTGCTGTCATACTCAACCATAGAGATGGTATTGAAATTGAGTTTGATGAGATGACGAGAGTTGGGGTACCACTGAAACTGACCAGCATAGAGTGGGGAGTGGTAGGTACGGAATTGACGAGCAGTGAGTGCACTAGTACTGGCTTGTAAACGGGTGAAGAACTCTTGATCTGTAATTAATGTCTTTGCAGGTGAAGCAAGATCGGTAGCCAGGAGGGATTTTTTTACTGATAAAGAAAGCAGATCCACACTTCCAATTAGGAAATTGGTGTCTTCTTTTCGATCATAAATATAGATGTTTCCAGGTAAAACTTCCCGAGATTGAGGTTGATTACTGATGGCTGGAAGAGGTGGGATCAGCTGATCTGGGATAGTTGCGGTAGCAGTGGCCGTATACATCATTTTCTCTTGATCAGGGGAAAAATAGACATTCACCGCACTCTGAGTCGCAAGATGAATCATCTCGAGAGGAAACTTGGCTAAAATCTCTCTTTCTCGAAGATACATCTCTTCTTCCCAGGTAGAAAGCGTCTGACGAAGAGTAAAGGAGACATCTGGAAGCTCATCAACTGTATTTAGTCGAGTAAGATCAAGCTGCACTTCACGATTCCCTTCAGTTGCAATCACCTCCGAACTGTCAGGTGACCAAAGGAAGGAAGCTTGAGAAAAATCCATTGAGCTACTTAATCCTGAGATTTGACGAGGAGTACGACTACTTGCCAGGCGAGTATCAGTTAAATCAACAATATATAGCCCTTTTTTTTGTTCTGCTGAAGCTGAAGCGGTAAAAAAGATCAATTTTTGTCCATCTGGAGAGGGAGAAAAGTTCTCAGCACCAGTGTAGGTAATAGGACTTAAATTCAAGGCCGTGGCAAAAAGGACGGCGTTGGTCTGGGTCACTAATTCTTTTTCTACAATGAGAGATTTTCTCCAAGTGGTGTAGCCATCCTTCATGATCTCGACATCATAGGTGCCAGGATCCAGATTAAGTGTCGTATCAGTGGCGGTAGTGAGTTTGCCGTTGATATAGACTTGGGCTGCGGTCGGGAAGGAATTGACGACTAAGAGACCGGTTTCTCGGAAAGGTCCAGAGGTAGTAGGACGATTTCCTTTTGCATATCGAATTGCAAAAAAGGTGCCCCCGATGAGCATGAGAGCAGACAAAAAAGTAAAAAGGACTCGTTTGTTCATTGGGAGGATTATATAACGCGAGGGGCTAGGTGTCAGGGACTAGGTGCTAATAAACAGAAAATAGAATAAAGAAGATAGAAGATGGAAAGAGTGGTCGGTTGGTTTGTGACTTGGTTGTCTTTTTGTTTGTCATTCTGAATACTCTAGTGTAATCACTAGAGATGAAGAATCCCGTTGAAGATTGAGATAGAATCTTAATTTGTTATTTCAGCGGGCGACGGGATCCTTCTCATCATGTGCAGGTGCACTTGATTGCTCAGGATGACACAGAAATGTAGTAAGATGTGCTTCATTCATGCAACGACTTCCTTCTTTTGACCATCTTCAAAAACAAATCGATGTTTCTTTAGCACTTGATATGGGGAGTCAAACCACTCGATTGAGTGTGATTGGAACCAAAAAAGAACAATCACTTCCAACGGTGCTTGCTTTGGCGGAGGATAAAAAAACTATTTTAGGCATCGGTGAAGAAGCTCAAGAACTGATGGGGAAAGTCGGAAACCAGATGAGAATTGCTCAACCGATCCAAGATGGAGTACTCAGAGACATTGGTTCAACGATTGTTTTTTTACGATATCTTTTTCAGCGACACCTCAAGTATGCATGGGTATTTAAACCCAATGTTCTGGCGAGTGTGGCGGCAGATGCAACGACCGTAGAAAGAGAAGCACTGAGAGACGTGCTCTATGAATCTGGAGCTAAAAAAGTGTATCTAGTTGATCAGCCCTTAGCTGCTGCAATAGGCGCGGGTATTCCTGTTGCTCAATCGAGTGGGAATGTAGTGATTCATTTGGGTGCTGGTGTGACTGAAATGGCTGTCATTTCTCTGGGAACAGGGATAACTCATCATGGTATGCGGTGGGGTGGACATCGACTTGACGAATCAATCTTGAAATTCATTCGAACTCGTCATCAAGTGGATGTTAGTCTCATCACAGCCGAGTACCTCAAGAAAAATATGCAGTCGGTGTTTGAAGTAGATGCTCGACATGCTTTATCGGTAAAAGGTCGACATATTGTGACAGGTGTACCAACTGAAGCGCATCTCAAATCTTCAGATGTGCTCCAGGCTATTCAGCCGGCAATTGATGAATTGGTCATCCAAATCAAAGAGTTTCTCGAGGATGTTCCTCCTGAGATTGCGACTGATGTGATGGATAAAGGAATTATCTTGACAGGAGGAGCTTCTCAACTACCCGGCCTCATTCCTTTATTAACCGAGAGTTTGGGAGTACCTCTGACTTTAGCTGACCGTCCCACTCATGCTGTGATGGAAGGGTTGAAAATTGTCGGTCAACATCTAGATCTCTATGAACGATCACTTGCGTTTACTCGAGGAAATGAGTCGTAGAAGCGTTTATCTGTTGGTCAGTTATCCGTTGGTCGGTTAAAATCTAAATCAGATATGTCTCATACTTTTGCAACACAGCGTCTTTTTCAGCTTGATTTTTTTTCTCAAGATAAAAAAATATTGGAGAATCTTCTTCAAGATCATTTAAGAGTAAAAAAAGACCTCCTCACCATTGCTACTCCCAACCCAGAACAAGTTGTTTTATCTCAAGAAAATACAGAATTTCTTCAGGCTTTTCAGGCATTTGATATACGTATCCCAGATGGTCAAGGAATTGTGTGGGCAAGTGGAGTTTTTGGTCAGAAATTATCTGAGCGCATCCCAGGGATTGAAGTGGTTGAGTTTTTACTCAAGCAGGTCGATCAAGGAAAAGTGTTGATCATTGGAGGGAGAGGGTATGGGGAGGCGGCAGATATTAAGCATAAAGTATTAAGTATTAGTGAATTAGATGTAAATGGTACAAAAGTACTGTGGACACCTGGGTATGAGGATGTTTCCAGGCCAAGTGAACAAGAAGAAGAGATAGTCGTTCAAACGATCAAAAAACTTCAACCGAGTGTGGTATTTGTTGCCTTTGGCGCTCCACACCAGGAGTCTTGGCTAATTTCTCATAAAAAAATACTTGAGGAGAGTAAGGTTGCCGTTGCAATGGTGGTGGGTGGGGCATTTGATATGATCTTAGGAAAGGTAGCTCGTGCGCCTCAACTTGTTCAAAATATGGGATTGGAATGGCTTTTCCGACTGATTCAAGAACCATGGAGATGGAGAAGACAATTGAAACTGATTCGATTTATTCAGATAGTTCTACAGGAAAAGTTCACGGTAAGTAGTTGAGAAGCATTTAGTCGGTTAAGGTTAGGCTTTTTCTTCTGGTTCGATACCAAGTAGCCACAAAATTGTTTCTTTTTTAAATCGTAAATCACCTCGAGTGTTGATCCGAATAGCGGAAATCTTTCCTCGTTTTACCCATCGTTTGATCGTGAGTGTCGAGACTCTCAGGAGATCTGCGACTTCGCGTACTGTGAGTAGGTCTGGCAAGTTGTTGATATCAATTTCTTCATCTTTGGCGGGAGGGGAAATATTGGCTAAGTCTGCTGTATTTGGAAAGCCAGGGTATGTCGTATCGTTCATGTTGTTCCTTATGTATTCGGGTTTTTTCTAAATCAAAAGTAGGCTTAGGGTAACAAAATGTATCAAACTACGTCAATAGGGAGTTAGAGTTCAGTTGGTAAGTTCATTGGTTCACTGAAAATTCATTGGACTGAGTGAGAATGCTACAAAAAGCCCGTCTGGTGACGGGCTTTTAATTTTTCCACTATCTTTTATCTATCATTCAAATTTCTGAATAAGGTTCGATTTCTAAATTTCAGAAGCAATTGTCGGAACTTGATTCTAAATGCTTCAACTTTCGGATCAACCACTCGAGGTGATGGTTTGACAGTTGCACTAGCCATTACAGTCGGTGTTGGCACGCTCGTTGGTGACGAGGTAGGACTTACTCCTGGTGTTGAGATAGGGGTCTGTGAAGGTGTCCCGCTTGGTGTTGGAGATGAAGTGGCAGAGGCGATAGGCGTTGGACTCGAGCTGGGTGACAGAGTAGGTGTTACGCTCGGGGTTGGTGAAGAAGTACCAGATGGACTCGGTGAAGCTGTTCCCATAGGAGATGGAGTGAGTGTCGGTGATGGGGATGGTGCCAAGACACTGTAGGTAAAGCTGGATCCATTTGGATAAGCAACGATATTTTGGGAAGTTTCTTTGGCATCAATTTTGGTAAGTTGGATACCTTGAGTAACAAAGTTGAAAGTAAATGAGCCTCCTTGCGTTTGAGGTGTGAAGTTTAGTTGGCCAATATTGACATAACTACTGTTTGAATACGGTGTTAAGGGTGATGAAGTGAGGTACACCAGTTTTAAATCAGCTTGAGTTGCGGAAGTCACTGTTAAATCATCAAACAAAACGATTAAGCCAGGAACACTTGGAGCCACAAAACTCAAGTCACTGGGTAAATTCCCTTCAATGGTCGCAATAACCTGAAAACCATTCACTGGAATGTCATTGGTATTTGCTTGAAGGTTTACCGTTTGGGCGACTCCAGAAGCGAATGTCGTTGTTCCAGGATCTAAGCGGACATCAGCCGTTCCACCAAGAACCGCGCGCACACTATTCACCATAAAACTTTGAAAAGCTTGGGAGTATTGGGTCACAGTCAGACCAAGTCCAATCACCAGAAATGATAAGAGAAGCACCCTCATTTTAGTGAAACGAGTGGTCTGGAAGAATTGGAAGAGTCCGTGCATGTGCACCTTTCTGTAAAAAATATTTAATCAGAATTTCTTGTGTATTCTATCTGGCAGAGCGCAAACACCCCAAGGATATGTGAGATGGCGATGAAAGAGGAAAGTAAAATATAATCGCCTCGGAAAATGTTGGGTGTGGGCGCAGGTTAGCAGAAGATCACTAGCACAGTCAAGCGCAATTTGGGCGGTGTTATAGCTAATTTATGAGTTTAATGTGTGAAATAAGTAAGAGACAATTTTGTCTAGTATTTCAAAGTTAGTGGTCTTGGTGAAGCCATAAAGTTTACAGCTGTTTGCTTTTCAACCATCTTAGCCAAGTACGGGTTGAATTCTAAAGTTAGTTCACCTTTTTCGGGGCGAGTAAACTCAAGTTTCCCTAAATCTATTGTTGGAGAAGTCACTGTATAAGGGTTTGGCAAAATGGTCACAAATACCACTTTCAATACGCTGTCAGAACCTTCTTGAGAAATAGTGGCTACTAATGGCTGAAGGCCATCGATTGGAGAAGGTGTGAACCGGATATCTGCTGGGACTTCACCCTTTATTACTGCTACAAACTGAATGCCATGTACTGTTCTATTTTGAATATCTCCGACTTGGGCTTGGAAGGTGATTTGTTGGTTGGTTTCTGAAGCAGGGGTAGTTTGAATGAGTTCAAGTTCGGCTACACGACCTCCAACTGAACGAGGAGCTGACATATCGTTGAGCCACTGAAAGAAAAAGAATCCATAGAAAACAACCAGCAGTCCAGTCAGCCCAATTGTGAAGGGTAAGTATTTGGGATGAAAAGCTGTTTTGGAAAGCTCATCAATCTTCGTTTGAATTTTTCGAAATTGTTTCATTCTTTTCACTTTAGAGAGCTACAAGAAGAAAATCAAGGGTAATTTAGTGCATTCGTTTCTTTGTGGTACAAAAAACCCTCCGGTGTACACCGGAGGGTTTTATTTATTCAAATTTCAAAAAATTACTGTAGTCCTCATAGAGGACGTCGCAGTTACCGTATTACTTTAATTCAACTGTAGCTCCGGCATCTTCTAAGGTTTTCTTAGCAGCATCAGCTGCTTCTTTTTTCACAGCTTCAAGAACTGTTTTTGGAGCAGATTCTACGAATGTTTTAGCATCAGCTAATCCAAGCTCTGGTTTGAGAGTTCGGATAGCTTTGATAGCACCAATTTTGTTGGAACCACCTGAAACTAAGACGACATCAAATTCAGTCTTTTCTTCAGCAACTTCTGCAGCACCAGCCGCAGGCATAGCACCAGCCATCATCATAGGAGCAGCAGCACTGACTCCGAATTCACTTTCTAATGCTTTGACGAGTTCTGAAACCTCAAGTAATGAGAGTTCCTTGACTGCGTCAACGATTTTTTGAACTTTGCCAGAAAGTTTTACTGTTTCGTCTGACATATTTCTCCTTTTTTTTAATGAAGATTTGTATATTCTTCTTTGTAATTAAATATTATTTTTTATTAGCAATAGCTTGTAAGGCGTAGACTAAGTTTCGTGGTCCAGCATTCAAAACATTCACCAATCCATAGGCAGGGCCTTGGAGTCGATTGATCAAGGTGACGATTAGTTCTGGCTTGGATGGTAACTTACTTAAATCTTCAACTTCTTTTTCAGACAATACTTTCTCTTCCATGAGACCTTTTTTCACTGTCAACTTTTCTGTTTCTTTATGGAAAGTCATTAAAGCCTTCAATGGCATGACTGGGTCTTCATAAGAAAAAAGCACTCCACTCATTCCAGAAAAACTGTCTTTCAGTTCATCTTTCTTGCCGAAAGCGATATGCATTAAACTGTTTTTAGCGACGAGAAATTCACCACCAGCTGCTTGGACTTTTTGAAGCAGGGAAGTTTTTTCTTTTACCGTTAAACCTTGATAATCAACAATGACTGCTGATTTAGCTAACTGTAATTTATCTTTTAAGATTTTGACTTGATCTTGTTTTTTAACACTTGGTTGTGCTGCACCTGACATAGAACCTCGTTGAGTAAGGAAATTCGATACCGACTATCGGAACGAAAGTCCAAAATTGATTGTTGATTACTTAAAATTCCAAAGAGTGAAAAACTTGAGAAGTATGGTTTTTAAATACCAATACTAAAACTGAAGGTTTTCCTCGGCGTGTGTTACTTGAAATATATATTTCAATCCGCGCTGTCTTTGGATATGTGAGATTATACCTCAAGAATAATTCTGATCAAGAGGGTGTTCATCCTAAAATGGCTTTGGCGTAGAAGTTGGTGGTGGAATAGGCGTACTTGGAGCACCTGTTGCTTTTGGAGTGGGAGTAGGTGTTCGTAAAGGGTATGCCGTAGGAGTGGGCGTAGGAATAGAAGTTATTTTAGGTGTCGAAGTAGGTGGAGGAAAAGAAGTAGAAGTTGGACGAGGTGATGATGGTGATGGCGGTGGTGTATAGTCTGGTGGGAAGCTTGGTTGAGGTGTTAATCTGGGGCTTGGAGAATTACATGTATTGCTGCTCTGACAAATTTTAGTGGCTCTTAATGTGAGTTGAGCTTTTGTCAGACAAGGGCTACTTGATGAACTGCTTCCATATACACCTTTAACTTCATTGCTACAAACGTAATTGACAACCTTGTATCCGCCCGAGCAGGAGTATTGAAAGCTTGTTTTAAGCAGTGTCGCACGAGGACAAAATCCACCAATAATACTTGCTGACGAACGAGAATCAAATTGTTGTTGAATTTGAGTAGCTAAGACAAAAACAATAAAAAGAGTCAGCAATAGAGGTACTAACAAGATCCCAATGTAATGAATACTGAAATGGTTTTTTTTAACTGTTGTTCTTTTTATCATTACAGCCATTATGGATGTAAGAAACAAACAGCGTCAAGAGTAAGAGTCACTCGTGTGTGTAGCTGATTTTATTTTTCAATTGCTACTCGAACACTGGGACTCATAGAAGCACAGAGATACAGCTTCACGGTTCGTCCAGTAAATGCTTTCAATAGTGCTTCAGTATTTTCAGCTAAATCTTTGGTCGGCATGTTCAATTTCCCAATCAGAGTATGAACTAAGGGAGCTTTTTTCTCAGTTTTGAGAGTTACAGCTCCTGCTTCCAACTCTTTTTTCTTGGCTTCGGGATTGGGAGTTAAGGTTCCATTTTTCGGATTTGGCATTAAACCTTTTGGACCTAATACTCGAGCAAACTTGGTTAAATCTTTCATATCTCCAGGTTTAGCTATCAGGATATCAAAGTTGATAATACCTTTATTAATCTCACCGAGCACTTCAGCATCAACGATAGCGACTCGAACTGTTTTTCCAGTGGTATGAGGGAAAGTAACAGTGGCAGTAATACCGGCCTCTTTCACCTCTAAATGTGCTTCTACAGATCCTACAAACTTGCTGTATGAAAGGTTTTTGATCAATTCAACTGCATCTTCGATGCTATATTGTTTGGTTTTGTCGACTTTTGAACGTGCTTCAGTATATTTCTTCCCGCGAACATGCACTTTTTTTGGTTCAACGACTTTTTCTTCAGTTGGAGTAATTGTTGTGTCAGAAGCGTTCAAGGAAATTTCGCCATCAGTGTTGGTTTCTACTTCAGCAGTAGGATCAACAAGTGGAGTATCAGCCAGTTCAGCTTTTTTCTTGGCTTGTTTCACAGCCTTTTCTTTCTTGGCTTTGGCTTTTTCCTTTTTAATATCGGCGACTGTTTCTGTAACTGCTACTTCAGTTTTTTCGACTTCTTTAACTTCTTTTTCTGGTTGTTTCGTTTTTTTGGTTGGCATAATGGTGATTGAATGATGAATTACTATTTTTATTAGAAATTATTTAGTTTTGACTCCCATACTTCGAGCTGCGCCCATCACACTGCGTTTGGCAGATTCTAGGTCAGTTGTGTTCATGTCCGGCATTTTTTCTTGAGCAATTTCGGTCACTTGTTGGTCAGTTAATTCACCAACAAAAGTTTTACTCGGTTCACCTGATCCAGCTTTGAGCTTCAATTTTTGTTTGATCATGGCTGAGACAGGAGGAAGGCGAAGTTCAAATTTGAAAGAACGGTCTTCAAAAATAGTGATTTCAGCAGGAATGATTTGACCACGTTTGTCGGAAGTCTTGTCATTGTACTGCTTGATGAAATCCATCATGTTGATACCAGTTTGTCCCAAAATAGGTCCAACTGGAGGTGCAGGTGTTGCGGATCCAGCAGGAAGGTTCAACTTCAAAATTTGTTTAATTTTCTTTGCCATAACACTCCTTTGGAAATAGAATCCAAATGTTTGATTAGTTTTTATTCTGCGAAAAGGAAAATTTTCAATTTGTCATTACTCGACAAATGAAAGAAGTTTTATTTTCGCAGTACGTATTTCAGTATGCTACCTCAATTATTATTCTCCCGAGGTATGGAGAAGATGTGATTATATCACATCACTCATTGGTCGAATTAGCTTCCGATTCTTTAACTAACATTAGTGATAATAACCAACCAGCAACTGCCATTTTTTGTTCATCGTGAAGGGCATAGGATGCTATCCATGCATCAAGGTACCGCTTTTGTTCAATAACGACATCTCGTGCTAATACGTAACCTTTTAGATCATTTTCAGGATCGATTTCTCCATAACGAACTTTATTGGCTAGAACTCTAAAAGAATTATTCGGATCAAAAAACTCTTCAGGACAAGCTTCAAGGACTATATCTCTATTAGGAATACCGCCAAAAGCAATATGTGCATCGGTTACAGGAACAAAAGGAAACTCTAAAGACATATGAAACCTTCTATTTATTTCTTAAAATACAATATGGTAACTAGTTTTAGACTTTTTCAACTTGCAAGAAATCGAGTTCAACCGGTGTCTCACGTCCGAAGATAGAGACCAATACAGTGACTTTTCCTTTTTCCTCATCAATATCATTGACGGTACCTAAGAAGTCATTGAATGGACCATCGACGATCTTCACAGCCTGATCAATCGAGAAGTCAGCCTTGTATGAAGGTGTCGCTTGAGTCATGTATTTTTGAATGGATTGCACTTCATGCGCTGGTAAAGGTGTAGGCTTGTTTCCTACACCGACGAAACCAGTAATTCCTTGAGTCGTTCGAACGGCTAACCAAGATTCATCAGTTAAAATTAATTTCACCAACATGTATCCAGGGAAAATTTTCTCTTTGACTGTTTTGCGTTGTCCACGTTTAATCTGAATCTTTTCTTGAGTAGGGATTAAGATTTCAAGGATTTTATCGGTTAAATTTAAGGTTTGAGCACGTTGTTGAAGTGTTTCAGCCACTTTGTTTTCATGGCCTGAGTAGGTATGAACAATGTACCAATGAGCTTTTCTGTCTTCAGAAAGAGTAATAATGATATGGTTTGGCGTTGAAGTGACAACTTGTTGTACTTCAGGAGCGGTTGGTACAGGATTTGACATAGCTTAGCGTAAAAATAATTGAATAATTTGACTAAAGATAATATCGAGTGCACTAATATATAGTCCGACGATGAAACTTACACCGACCACAATAGCGGTGAGTTGAATCGTTTGTTCACGTGTAGGCCACGTAACTTTCTTCAACTCATCTCGAACTTCACTGAAATAGGAGAATCTGGCAAGAATCTTATTCATCAGGCTAGTTATTGTAACAAATCTTAAAAAATTTGCAATTTGAGTAAATATGTAGATGTTTTCTGAATTTAAAAAAGAGAGATTATGAATCTTTGGATTTTGGTGGAGGTGGATTTACTCCAGCAAAGCCGGACATTTCAGATTTTGTTTGAGGTAAAGAAGAAGGTGGAGGATTTACTGGTTGTGATCGAGGAGTGACGGCATGTTCTAAACCGGAAGTAGCAACTTTTTTAGGGTGATTGGTAGCTAATTTTGAAATTAACAATGGTGCAAAGAAGAAGATTGGTAAGCTGATGATTGCGGCTATGAGTAAAATTTGAGGTAATCGTGAGAGTGTGTCAGCTTCCTCTTCATTCGGAACAATGGTTGGGAGCGGTGATTTTATTTCAGTCAAGACATTAGCTGGAGTTGAAGTTGGTGCTGTTGAATCAGACTGTTGCGGTGATGTTCCGAATACACTCGTGATGGTGTCGGAGGAAGGATCAGGAACGTATCTTTGAGCGATGTTGTTTGGAGTTGCAGTCGGACTCGCTTTTGTGGTGGCAGTAGGTTTAGGAGTCGGTGTTTTAGTGCCACCAGTGATTGAAGTCTGAGCTTTGGGAGTTGCTGTGGCAGGAAGCTGACAACTGGTATTGGTTTGATTTTGAGGGTTTCGGCAACGATTGAAGTAACAAGTCAAACCGGAACTACACTCTCTATTGTCAGAACAATATTCATTACAACTTCTTTGAATACCTTGGTCTGGAGTTCCTTGGCAACTTTCACTACTTGGGTTTGAGGCTAGTCGACACTTATTTTCATGACAGAGGAAATTTGCAGCACATTGGGCATTTGATGAACAATCTTCGTTACATTGTTTTACACTCTCTCCACCCGATCCGGGCGTTTCTGTAGGAGCGGGTTCCTCTTCAGGTTCAGGTGTTGGATCAGAAGTACTTACCACTTCAACACTAAATTCCGGAATAGTTCGTAATTGATCTTCTACGGGTGAACTTTTATATACAGTTGATCGAGAACTACTTTGATTAAATGACAAAGAAATATTACCTGGTTGAGTGGGAGTAAACGTCAATCGACCAAACTGAACATCAGCTGATGTTGAGAAAGGTTGACCGACTTCACCAATCGTAATGATTTGAAAGACATACTCACCATTCCCAAGATCCTGAATATCTTTTGCAACGAGCTGCATGCCTGATTCACCAATAACTTCAAAATCGAACCCTGTTTCAACTGAGCTATTTACAGAAAAAATTAGTTGAACTCCATCAACCTGGAGTGAGTTGGTATTAACAGAAAAGTTGATTGCGGCAGGTTGGTTAATTGACAGTGAGGAACTGGCCAAACTGGTTGTAACGAGCACTATTCCATCATCAATACTAGCTTGTTGGCGAACATCCTGGCGTTGGCGAGATAAATAGGTGACAGCGATGGTGCCAAGAAAAAGAACTCCTAATATCCCGAGTAAGACAATGAAAGAAGAATTCTTTTTCAGCTGATGGAACAGTTTTTTTTTATTTTTTAACACAGTATTCATCACTAGTGATCAATGTGAGTATTGATGTGAATTACTCACATCACTTTACAGGAGCAGGAGTACTGCTAGTGCACCGAGTAATACTACGATTATTCCAACTACAACGAGAATACTTGTGAATCCTGTTCCTCCAGATTGAGGAATTCCTCCTGGTTGGGTAGTTGCTGTCGCGTTCGGGACAGGAGAAGGAGTCATCGTTGGAGTATTTGTCGGTGTACTCGTTGGTGTTGGCGTAACACCAGCAGGCAAGGTTGGTGATGGGCTCGGAGTACGTGTTGGCGTTGGTGTGGGAGTCGCAGTACTTCCAGGAATGGTCGGTGTTGGTGTCCTGGTAGGTGTTGGGCTCGGAGTACGTGTTGGTGTAGGTGTGGGAGTATTTCCACCTGTTCCTGGTGTAGGAGTTGGAGCAATAGTTGAAGTTGGTACTGGAGTCGCAGTACTTCCAGGAATGGTTGGCATTGGAGTAGGTGTGGCTGTACTTCCAGGTATTGTTGGTAAAGGTGTTGGCGTAGCGCCTTCGGATATATCAACAATGAGTGTGCATTCATCACCAATCGGAGTCGGATTTTCATTCAAGTATCCAGTTGGACTGAAACTAAAATTGAACGGTGTAGTAGGAAGAAGAATATCAGTACCGCCAGACTGGTTGCGATTGATTTTTGATAAGGCATTATCAAAAGTAATAGTGAAATTACCACTAGCTGGTGCAGTAAAACGGAAAGAACCTAAAGTGACAGGCTGATTGGTTCCGGCAAATGGATCAGTAGGAGAATTACTTAACATGACATAGGTGAGTTTTTTACCATTCGCAATATCAGTCAGTAGTTGTTGTGAATTAAGAGTAGCTAGCTTGGGTAAAGTTGCAGGAATGAATTGAATATCACTTGGTACATCACCAGTTAAGTTTGCAATCAATTGAAATCCATCTAAGTTGACTTGTGCAACTCCAAGATTCACAACTAATTGAACAGTGTGATAAGCGTTTGATCTCAAACTTTGAGGTGTAGGATTTGTACTCAGAACAGCAGTACCGGAAGGAGTAGATGCTCGCTGACGAAGTTCTTGGCTTCTTTGGAGTAAGACAACTCCGACGATGAAGCCCAGCAATAAAATTCCCAATCCAACCATAGCGAGAGGTTGTTTGGTTAATTTTGATAATCGAGAACGGAATGATGGGTTATTCATAATGGTTCCCATGGCTCACAAGTTTGATCTGAGGAGCCAGTGCAAGTTCTACATTGTGCCTGGTGCTGTCCCAGTGTCGCGAATGTAAATGGTACTGATAAATTTGAATTAGTATTTAACTGAGCAAGTAACGAAATAGTATTATTAGGAAGTTTGACACGAAACTGGATACGAAGTCCACTAGCAGGTGTAACACCACAGACAAAATTGACCATTTCTCCTCGTTTTGGTGGTGTATTCGGATCAGCTGAAGAGATATTGATCATGTCAATATTGTGACATTGTGGACCGACTGTTGGCAACGGTGTGGAACTAGCATTCGGAGTTGGGGTAGCAGTACTTCCAGGAATTGTTGGTAAAGGCGTTGGTGTCCGAGTTGGAGTAGCTGTTGGGTTAGGCGTGGGTGTTCGGGATGGACTTGGAGTAGGAGTATTTCCTCCAGTTCCGGGTGTAGGTGAAGGAGTTCTGGTGGGGCTAGGAGAAGGAGTTGGTGTTCTGGTTGCAGATGGAGTTGGGGTAGCAGTACTTCCAGGAATGGTCGGTAAAGGCGTTGGTGTCCGAGTTGGACTTGGTGTGGGTGAAGACAAAGGAGTTGGCGCGGCACAGCCATTGACCTGAGCACAAATTTCGTGAGCGCGACGTATCAATTGGTCTTGTGTCCAACATCCAGGAGCAGTATAGGCACGAGTTATACCATTGCAGTTATAGTTAATAACTTCATAACCACCAAGACATGCATCTGGAAATCTAAAGTTTGAAACAGTATATGGACAAACAGAAGGGATCGGTGAAGGAGTGGCAACAATAAAATTGTATCTTGGGTTCGCAGGTAAAATTGTCAAAAGATTCCGAGCCGTTTGATACTCAGTTACCTTTGTAGCAGTTGGATCCAATGTGAAAACAATATTTCCGACTGCAGTAGGGGTGAATTCAAAATATCCGAGAGTAAGCTCTTCCCCTGTACCAGTGTGAGGAGTCGGGAGATTTTCAGAAGGAATAAGATAAATTAGGGTGAAAGCTTTTGAAGTGGTGCCAACATCGAGATACGGTTTTGCTCTGTTGGTTACGAAACCAGGAACACTTCCTGGTGTAAAGGTAAGACTGGATGGAATATTACCTGTAACCATTCCCATGATTTGAATTGCATCAACTTTTTGTCCTGCCGTAAATCTCATTTTCAAGTCAACTCGAGTTTTGATGCCAATGCCGACATTACTGCTACTGGGAACGATAGTCAGAGTTGCAGCAGGTGCTACTTGAGCTTGTTGTCGAAGATCTTGGGCTCTGTTAATAAGGATTAAGGAAGCAATAAACCCAAGCGTAAGGATTAAAACTAATCCGAGTTGAAGTGTTGGACCAAGTGAACGAAATTTATGAGTAAGAGACACCATTTACACATTATGTGGGGCTTTTTTTATATTATCAATTGTTGAATTTCAGTTTTTGAATAAACGCTTGATTTTCCTTCAAAATACCTATTTTCGTCATCTATGTAGATGGCCTATGATATAGTATGTCAAATTTAAAATTAAAAAAATCAACTTTGAGAAATACATTTTCTCAAAGTAGTAAGATCAAATACCTCAAAGGAGTGAGTATGGCTGACAACTCTAAAGTTCGTAAAGCAATAATTACTGATGCAGGTTTTGCGAGTCGCTATTTACCGATCACCAAGACCATTCCCAAAGCAATGTTGCCTCTTGGAAATCGACCAATTATGCAATTTATCGTCGAAGAATGTGCGGAAGCTGGTATTGAAGAGATCATTATTGTTGCCACTCCTGAAGGAAAGCCTATTTACGAAGACTATTTCAATAACAGTGTTAATCGTATTCGTAAGCAACTTCAGTCTCAAGGAAAAGAAGACCGTTACGCACCCGTCCAACATGTGTTGGATTTCCCAAAAATTGTTGTGATTGAGCAGGATTCCTCACTTCCGTACGGAAATGGTTCTCCTGTAGCATCGGCCCAAAAATTTGTAGAAGGCGAAGAAGCTTTCCTCGTGCTCTACAGTGATGACGTGGTGTTTGGTCAACCTGGTGATGCCAAAACAATGATCGATGTGTATGCAGCAAATCCCGGATGCGCTGGTGTGATCATGGCACAAGAGGTAAGTCCTGATGTAGTTGATAAATACGGAATCATCTCATTGAAAGAAGGTTCTGATAAAGAACTCGCAAATATTGTGGAAAAACCAGATAAAGGGACTGAGCCATCACGTTTGGCTTCGTATGGGCGTTATTTATTAACTCCAGAAGTTTTCCAGTATCTGAATCCAACCTATGTCGGAAAAGATGCTGAGCTCTGGACGGTGGATGCCCTCACAAAAGTGGCAGAAGCACATCCAGTCATTGTGGAAAGAACCAAGGGAACTTGGGTAACTACCGGCGATCCTGAGAATTACTTCAAAGCACACTTGATGTTTGTCAAAAAAGAAGAGAAGTATGGTGCAAAGATCGAAGAGTGGTTGAAAGAAGTTTCAGCCGTTTAACCCATTTCTTACCGAATTATTAATTGTGGATTTACCAAACTTTTGGTACTATGTTCCTGTCCTACAAACTTCGAGGATAGGTAAGATAATTTTCCTCGATATTCGTCTTCTAACGGGAGGACATAGTCCTTTGACACCTTGGTGTTAAGGCAGTCCACCCACCTGTTATGCAGGGGGAGATGGCTTACTGATAACTCGTGTTTGTGGGATACTCAAACTCCTGACTTGATAGTCGGGATTTTTTGTTTTACGACTGGTGGCAGGCAAAATAAATTTCTATGATAGAATTTGTTGTCTGATTTTTAAAAATTGGAAAATGAACTTTATGCCTAGGTAGTTCAGTGGCAGAACGCTTTCTTGGTAAGAAAGAGGTCGAGGGTCCGATTCCCTCCCTGGGCTCCAATAATAGGAAAAGTTTAAAAAAACGCCAGGTTACTCAAGCGGTCAACGAGGGCAGACTGTAAATCTGCTGGCATCAGCCTACGTAGGTTCGAATCCTTCACCTGGCACAAAGCTTTTTTTTTCTTCAACGGTTGGAAAGGAAAGATCGCGTTGAATAAGTCTATCTTCTTCAGGTTTTCTTTCGTTATCAAGTGAATGTTGAATTTTTCTTCTCTTTTGTTTGTCATTTAATGCATTCCACTCTTTAAACGCTTTCTTTGCTTCTTCTCTTTCCTTTACACGTTGAGAATCATTTAAATATTCTTCACCACCTGGGTAGTCGGAGATTTTTTTGTCATTCATATTTTTATTTTACTCCATGACTCAATTTTGGTAGCATCCACTGCAATGGATAAGCACCTCTTTCATGAACAGATTTTTTCCTGGTGGCGAGAACACGGCCGAGTATTGCCGTGGAGGGAAAAGATAGAGGTTGGGGGTCAGGTATTAGAGGTTAGTAATGCAAATAATACTGTTCGGGAACAGGCATTTAATTCTTACTTTGCTGGTGGGATGCAACGAGATCCGTATCGGGTGATTGTGTCGGAGTTAATGCTACAGCAAACCCAGGTTGATCGAGTATTGCCAAAATATGAAGCGTGGATGGAGAAGTGGCCGACGATTCTGGATTTATCTCAAGCGTCTTTAGCTGAAGTATTAACCGAATGGAAAGGATTAGGGTACAACCGACGAGCGAGATTTTTGTGGTTACTAGCTCAAGAAATTGTGGTCAATAAAAAAGGGAGCTGGCCGACGACAGAGGAAGAACTGATAAAGTTACCGGGAATTGGGAACTATACGGCTCGAGCTTTATTAGCCTTTGCTCTCGGAAAACATACAGGCACAGTCGATACCAATATTCAACGAATTTTTCTGCGATGGAATGGGGAGGCAGTTCAACCTAACTCTGAAAAAACCAATTTGTTTACTCTAGCTGATGAGTGGTTACCAGAAGGGCAGGCTGATCCGTGGAATCAAGCCTTGATGGATTTTGGAGCATTGATTTGTACATCGAAAACTCCAAAGTGTGAAGTTTGTCCGGTAGCTCAGCTTTGTCAGTCGAATGTTTTGGCAAAAGATCAAGGCTTTGAAAATTATCATTATTTTCTTACTCAGTTCTTAATACAACAAAAAAAGAATGAGTTACAAAGACATAAGGCGAAAAAAATAAAGTTTGAAGAGAGTGATCGATATATTCGCGGACGAATAATTGATTTGCTAAGAGAAAAAGAATGGACTGAAGAAGATTTATTGCTTGAATTGTCTCAACGTCTTAAGTTAAACGATAACTTGCGGAATCTGAAACAGTTACACGATTTAATGAAGGAAAAATTGATTTCAAAAATAGGAAAGATAATTCGGTTAGGATAGAGAATTCTTGTTTTTCTGTTAGGATGGTAATTAAGAATTGTAATAAAAAAATTAAGGAGAACCATGTATACACTTCCAGCACTTCCATATGCCTATGATGCCCTAGAACCTCATATTGATGCCAAGACAATGGAAATTCACCATACCAAGCATCATCAAACATATGTCGATAAACTCAATGCTGCTTTGGAAAAATATCCAGAGCTACAAGCATTATCTGTAGAAGATTTACTTTTGAAACTGAAAGAAGTTCCTGAAGAAGTTAAAACTGCAGTTCAAAATCATGGGGGTGGACATGCTAATCACTCCTTATTCTGGACTCAACTCTCTGCACAAGGTGGAGAACCAAATGGCAAATTTGCAGAAGAATTAACCAAGAAATTTGGAAGTGTGGATGCCTTCAAAAAAGAATTCACTGAAAAAGCCACAGCTCACTTTGGAAGTGGTTGGACATGGCTAGCATGGGGAGCTGAGGAAGGTTTGCACATTCACTCATTACCAAATCAAGATTCACCCTACATTCATGGTCATTACCCAGTCATGGGACTTGATGTCTGGGAGCATGCCTATTACCTGAAATATCAGAATCGACGACCAGAGTACATTACCGCTTTTTGGAATGTATTAAATTGGGACGGGGTTGGAGAACAGTTTGAAAAAGTAACGAGCTAAAGAGTGTTTCGGAATTCTTCGACCTCATCAAAATCCGTCCTTAATGGGTGAAGTATCTTTTGACATTTTTGCCAAGTTTCATAATTGACAGGACAGGCGAAGTCGGGCTCTCTGGCTTCATCAAAGATCGGACAAACGTTTTTATTTCCATTTGAAGAGCGGGTGTCGTGTAATCGACAGCGTAACATACCTTGGGTATCTCTTTTGTTTGGTTGTTGTTCTGACATAATTTTTTTAAATTTCGTACGGTTGCTTTTTCAGCAGGAAACCGAATATTATAGGCCTGATTGGCCTTTTTGTCTATCTTGAGTACAATAGCTGTTATGAAAGTTACTCCAATTCGCACTGAACCATTCCACGTTGGCACAGATCTTTTTCAAGTGATTTCTGCTGTGATTCAGAAATTAGAAGAAAGAAGTATTGTAATCATTACTTCTAAAGTTGTCTCTATTGTTGAAGGACGAGTGATTCCTATCGATAAAAATCGATCGGATAAAGAGCAAAAGGATGAATTAGTTGAAAAAGAAGCTGACTACTTTCTCTCAAGTTCAGAAAATCCATACGGTTTTTGTATCAGTGTAAAAAACAATACGATTATTGCCTCAGCCGGAATTGATGAATCAAATGCAGAAGGAAATTTCGTATTTTGGCCGAAAGATCCTCAAACTAGTGCAAACGCCATTCGTGCTTTTTTACAAAAAAAATATACTGTCAAAGAAGTTGGAGTAGTCATTACTGACAGTCATGTGTTGCCTTTACGATGGGGCACACATGGCACCTCAATCGCTCATAGTGGCTTTCAAGCGTTAAATGACTACCGAGGTAAGCCTGATATCTTTGGTCGGTCGTTGCAAGTATCTCAGGCCAATGTGGCGGAAGGTTTGGCAGCGGCGGCAGTATTAGTCATGGGGGAAGGCAATGAGCAAACACCGATCGCTATTGTTCAAGATTTGCCATTTGTACAATTCCAAGACAGAGATCCAAGCGAAGACGAATTAAAGTCATTGGCAATCAGTCTGGAAGAAGATTTATTTACCCCGATTTTGAAGAAGGCGAACTGGAAAAAAGGACAAGGTGGGAGAAGTTAAGAGGCGTTGACTGGTTATTGAAGAAAATTTTGATACAATTGACCCCTGCCGTCATTGTTTGCGCAAAGTTGTGGCAGGCAGGCCTGCTAGGAATTGCATTGCCCGGATAGCTCAGCGGTAGAGCACCTGTTTTGTAAACAGGGGGTCGCGGGTTCGAATCCCACTCTGGGCTCACCGTTCAGCATAATTGCTAACCGTTCTCCAGGCGAAAAGAACGGAGTATGAACCGACCGTTAACGGATAGAGAACGGACCGTTGAACGGAGACGACAGTTGTAAACACTTCTGTCTTGAGGTAAGATATCGCATCTGAGTATTATTGATTCTCAACTTTTTTAGGAAATATATGGCAAAAAAGAAAAAAGGACCACGACAAGCTATTGGTTTAACTTGTACAGTCTGTAAAAATTTCGGCTACATCACCGAATACAACAAAAACAACGAAACACTCAAAAAACAAATGACAGGTAAAACTGGAAAGTTTTCTCTGATGAAGTTTTGTGATGTGTGTCGAAAATCCACGCTTCATTCGGAATCGAAGAAGCTCAAGTAATTTTTTCTTCTAGAAAAATTTTCACAGAACTGATAGTATTTCAACTAAGGTAATTTGCCTTAGTTCTTATGTCTCGCTTTATCAACATCATTCTTCAAAAGAATACTCGTCGCTACATTGCGAGGGGGATGTTGTCGTGATCTAAAATAAAAATAGAAAATAACAACAAACCTCCCTCGAAACAGGGAGGTTTTTTTGTAAAGAAAGGAGGAAATATGGTATTTTCAGAATATCCAAGTCAAGCACAAGCAGTGCAAGTCTATGAGTCAAGTGGATTGCCGAAATGGGTTATTCACCAATGTTTGGAAACAGATGAAGCCGGCGCGTTCAGCATGAACGTTCAAAAACTCGGAAATCTGTTGTCAGTGGCAGTTCGAAATGAACAAGGTCACTTAGAGTAAGTGTTATTTAAACATCTTCACAGCAGAGAGAATCTCTCTGACTCCGTGAAGATAGAGTGGCTCAATTTTTTTACTGTTTTGTAATGCTGTCGTCACCCATGATTGTTTAGAATCAAATTCTTGTATCAAAGCGTCCAGTTGTTTCTCAATATGTTCTGATTCAGCTGGTCGACTCATCCCTTTTTGTTCGAAAATATCTGAGATTCGTTCTTCCCAAATTCCCCAAGGTTTTAAGGTTAGTAGAAAACATCCCGCAATGATTGCATCGTACGCCATATCTCCGGAAGGTTTGGAAATCATTCCATCAGCCCATGGAAAACCATACTTCATCAGTAATTCATTGGCGTCAAAAATCTGTGGATGGTAGAGAACAGTTAACTTGTTGGTTTCCGTTTTAGGTTGATTCAGTGACTCCACAACCTTTACTGAAACTCTATGGATTTTGGCGACTTCTTTGGCCATGTCCACAAAATCAGGTTGAGTTCCGGCATAGAGCATAACTTCGTATTTCGGTTCCTTCTTTTTCAATTGAGGGAGAAGCTGGTCCAAAATTGTTTGAATCTCGACTTTGTTTGTTCCCAGGCCACCTGTTGTGATTAAAATTCGTAAAGGTGAGTGAGCACGAAAAGTTTTCATTTCTCGCATCTCAATAATTCGAGGATCTACGGGCGGTCCAGTGATCACAATCCGTTCATGATCAATCTCGATACCCAAAATGCTGGCTCGCTCCAACATATCCACCTTGGTCCGTTCATCAAACACACAGTAGAAAATAGTAGGAGATGTAGCAGCTTCAATATATTCGTCACGAACGTGGGGATCGGTAATAACTTGCACCACCGTTTTTCCCAGTTTAGCCAAAATATTTCCAGAAGCGATATGAAAAGACAGAATCGGCTGATTTACATTTTCAAATAGGTAAAGAAGTGGAGGAGTAATACTATCGAGAATTGGAAGTTTTTTTCGACCATACGTATCGATAAAATCTTTGACCATTTTTAGAGCTGGAGTGCGAGCAAGTAACTTTCCGACGAACTCAGTGAACTGAATATTTTGCCAATTCTTCTGAAGTACATAGTTGGTCGGATCGACTAACCATGCTTTGTCAGGCTGAGGAGTTTTTCCCCAGAGAGATTTGACCACACCGTAGGCCATAGAGAAGTGGGCACGGGAAAAGACAATGTCTTTCGAAACATTCGAATTTTTTATACTGTGCCACTTTTTCAAATCTTCTTGGAATGTTCCGGCCACCGTTACAACTGGCAAAGCAGTATGTTGTAAAATCAGACGATCTTTTTTCAGTAAGCGTTCAAGTTGGGGATCGTGGAGAGAAGACATAAAAACATTGTATCTTTCTTCATTCTTGTTTACAATAAAACCCAGATAATAAGTTACATAACTTTTCAATGCGCAAAAAACTATTTGAACTAAATGCTTCAATACAACTACGTGCTCAGGGATTATCTATAAAAGAAATTTCAAAGCGACTTGGAGTATCGAAAGGATCTGTTTCTCTTTGGGTTAAAGACGTTGTGTTAGATGAAAAAGCGCTAAAAATTCTTGAACAAAAAGCAAAGGTGGGTGTCGCAAAAGGCTTGCTAAATATACAAAAAAAAAGAGAGCTTAGTCTAGGGAATCAACACAATGCAATAAAAGAAGAGATAGAGAAAATGAATTTCTCTGCCCAAATGTTTAAATTATTATGTTCTTTTTTATACTGGGGTGAGGGAGGAAAAACTGGTTCAAGTCTTTCTTTTATTAATTCAGATCCTGAATTGATTAACACATTTTTGTTCCTCTTGAGGGAAAGTTTCAGCTTGGATGAGAGGAAATTCCGATGCTTAATTCATGTTCATGAGTATCACAATGAAGGTGAGTTGAAAAAGTATTGGTCTGAATTAACACAAATTCCTGTTTCACAATTTACCAAAAGTTATTTCAAAAAAAATTCAGGTAAGAATATACATGAAGAATATAAAGGTACATTAAAAATAAAATACTACGATGCTTCAATTTTTCGAGAATTAAAGGTATTATATCGAGAGTTTTTCAATCAAAAAGTTAGGCCTGTCGTTCAACGGTAGGACAAAGCTCTCCAAAAGCTTTGATGGGGGTTCGATTCCCTCCAGGCCTGCAAAAGTATTCCTCTCGAGTTGTTGCTTTGCGTTTGTTTTAATGCAATATATAACATATGGAAAACTCTGTCTCTGAACCACCAGTAATACTTTCAACAGACGTCACTTCGCCACTTGTGGCATCTGATCCGGTTAAATAAGATAAATATGGTAATAACAGCAGCACTAGGTGTACTGATAATTATCAGTGCCATTGTTGGTTATTATTGGGAAAGTAAAAAAACTCAGAATACTTCAGATACTTTTATTTTGAGTACTTCACCAGCTCCTGATGAGTTAAAGTGAATAAATAGGTTCCAACATCCTCAACGAGTCCCTGCAACACACTTTTCCTCGAGTAAAAATCTCTGATTTGACTGCTCACTAAATACTAATGCTGATATAATCTCTCTCATGAACTCCGAACTCGTCCCACATGTAGATAAAGATGATAATTTCTTGGGTTTAGTAGAACGTGCAGAAGCATATAAGAAAGGCTTAATTCACAGAGGTGCTCATGGCATTATTAGGAATGAAAAAAACTTGTATCTTATCCAACAGCGGAGCAGGTCTAAAAGCTCGTGGCCAGGACATTACGATTTAAGTTTAGCTGAAACGGTTAAGCCTGATGAAACATACGAAGATGCGTTGAAAAGAGGATTAAAAGAAGAATTAGATATTGAAGATGTTCCCATTTCCGTAATTAAAGCTAAGTATTATCAAGAATACTTTTGGGAAGCATATAAAGTTTTTGGAGTAGTCTACTTATATGAAATTTTAAGCAATAAAGAGCCTAGGTTTGCTGATGGTGAAGTGATGAATTCTCAATGGCTCACAGAAAATGAAGTCTTTGTTTTAATTACTGATTTTTCAAAATGTACACCGTGGTTTGTGAATGACTGGAAGTTTTATATACAGACTAAATAGGCTCCAACATCCTCAACAAGTCCCGGTAAATTTTTGTATACTTCAAATATGTCTTCACAGCAGAAATATGTTGATTTTCTAGTTGAACAGATGTCAGGTGCTGGTAATGTTTCAAGTCGGAAAATGTTTGGCGATTATGCGGTGTATTGTGATGGGAAAGTGGTTGGCTTGATATGTGATGATCAGCTATTTATTAAACCCACAAGTAAGGGCAAGGATTTTATTAAAAAATGTGAAGAAAAACCTCCTTATCCAGGAGCAAAATCATATTTTTTAATACCTGATGAGCGTTTGGATGATGATGAGTGGTTAAGTGAGCTAACCCGAATCACAGCATGTGAATTACCCTTGCCTAAGAAGAAATAGGTTAGAATATTCTCCGCTAAGCTTTGTAAATAAATTTACCGTCCAATCTGGAATATCCCATAGTGTTGATTTTTGGCTTTTATACTGATATACTGTCGGCTTGTATTTTTGCAATCATACTTGGGTAGAATGCCTACTTTGGTTGAGTGCAGAAAAGCACTTTAATAGAATTTCTCCTGAATATAAGGAACACTCAGAAAGTACTGGTACTGCTATTTGAGTGTTCCTTATCTTTCCTAAGCTAAAATGGAGAATGAAAATGTCTGATTTGTTGTTTCCGTTGATTTCGCAAGCAGGTTCGGAAGAAATAGGGTTCTTCGGATACATTTCGGAGAATCACATCGAGCTTACTATTAAAGGACAGTACGATTACGGGCTGTTCATCATCATGTTTGAAAGCCAGGTTTCTGGTTTTCAGATTACAGACGAACTCCGCGAAGCCGCCAGGGCTGAGTGGAAACGACGGTATCCAGAAGCCGAGCATAAAGTAAAGGAAGGGATGATTTTCCAAGGGTGGGCACAGCGTGCTCACATTTTCGCCCATACTGGGTTGATAACCTGAGTATCGCTCAAGGGTAATCAGTCATTATGGTAAGCATTATGCTAGGGCGGCTCACAAGGCCGCCTTTTTTTGCGTTTAGAAGGGTTCAACGGGTCCCGGCAAATTTTTTTCTCCCACGTCAAAATCATCCTATAACAGTTGATTTTCAGCTCTTCTCCAGATACAATCTCCACCTACAAATGAGTATCTAGGATAGGAGATGTGTTCATGTCTGATGAAGGTAATCCCGTCGTTGAGTTGGCGATCGATTTGTTTACCCTGCTTCGAGCAGATGCAGAAAATAACATTGCTAACAAGGAGTGGAAAAAAAATGACGTGATTGAGCAACTCGCGCAATTGCCTCAACCACGTAATAGGATTGTTCGATGGCTCAAACGGAAACCTAGGAATCGTTTGATTTTTTTGAGTCGAGAGCATGAAGCCTCAATTGCAGAATGGGTGAGGCAACGAGACAACTTTACTCTGATTTTGGACAACTTAGAGTTTGGGATACTGGAAAAAGCTATCGCATGGCTAGAACAACATGCATACGATAGGGCAGACTGGTATAGACGTCAGTCTACCTATTCACTTGTTGAAGTGCGCCAACTGAATTCCTCCTTAAAGGTGCAATGGCTTGCTCAGCAAAAAGAGAAGCCAAAACGAGGTGATGATTCTTATGAAGAGCTGATTTTTCCCGATGACGAGATTGATGAGTTGAAAAGAAAGAAGAAAAGCACATAAAAGAATGGCTCTTTACGGACGATGGGTGGAAAACCGCTCATATAGTTTTGTCCGAAAATTGTCATAACGAATGGAAGCGCTCCTAATTTGGGAGCGCTTTTTGCGTTTAGAACGGCACTGACGTTATCCACGAAGTCTTCTAAACATCCCATAGCATAGACCTCAAGTATCTTTTCTGTTAAAATCGTTTCCTGCAAAAATGAGCTGACCTGTCACATGGTCCACAGTTCGTTTTTGAAGATCTTTAACATCGTTCGTATTAAGAGGAGAAGCATTGTGCCTAGGAAATTTCAATTGTTGTGTCTTGCTCTGATGGTGATTACGTTGGGGGTAGGTTTAACTGTTTTGTACACCCCTCAACAAACTGAAGCAGCAGTGGAGGATGGCGAAAATTCGTTAATCCTTTTCCGGGAAGGACTAGATGACGGAGTGGCTCATCGTACCGGTCTCCATATTTGGGAGGACTACTTTGTAATAGATCGGAAGTGTGAAAACATCTACTACGAAGCCAATGGACAAACGGGTGAGCCGGCGGTGGGGCAATATGAGATTGAAACGAGGAAGATCACCGAGTTTGCACTTTCGGCTCTTCCGCAAGATGGGAAAGTCTATGCTTTCCATCTTTCTCCCGATGGCACCAAGTTGGCGATGTTGTTCACACATACCTTGGCACGACAAGTGCTGGTCATGGACATCATTCCCCCTGCGCAACCGCGTGTCATTTATACTGCACCTAATAGCTCAAACTCAGTGAGTCTACGTTGGATGGATGAGCATCAGATTGCAGTTCAGGATGAAGGTACGCTTGATGATGTTTCTAAACACATTCTCGTAAATCTCACTAAAGAAGAAAGTCACACGCTCATTCCTCAACAGTGGGAAGCGATTCCACCCGATTATACCAGCCTCCCAGATTGGGAAGGATTACCAGGTAGCTATGCCTACCGCTCGGTCTTCGGGTATGAGGTCTACGGGATTCACGATGACTACACCACCGTCCAACTGACTGCGGTCTGTAGATAACTGTTTTTGCGTTTAATTTCGAACGATGGGCTCTACTTAAATGTAGAGCCCTTACTTAACTTCATGGAACAAGTGGAGTTAAATAAGGGCTACACTTCCGATATGCCTGTGAGTATGAGAAAAAAAATAAAAAAACTATTTATCTTCCTGCTTTTTTACGGCCTATTTGTGTGTGTAACAATATTGGGAAGCATGGTTATTTCTGAGCAAGGAACACGTGCTGATCAAGGGCAATTAGAAGCATGTCGGTGGTATGAAAGTGAAAAAATCGGACAGAAAACCTTGAAAGCACTTGCTCCTGAGCGATATGAAATCCTAGGAGAAGAAACTGTAAATAGTTACGATTGGTTCACGAGTTGCGTCACTCACATGGAAATCGTGGTGAGCGATACATTTATCACATCCTGGTAACCTTTCAATCATTTTTTATCTCCCAATTGTTATTCATTCCTTACTCACTTCTTAAAACGAAATGGGTATAATTTTGAATATGAAAAATTCACTCATAATCAGCATTGTTGGTGCAGTAATCCTCATTGGCGTCATCATCTATGTTGTTAATAAACAAAATACAGCTTCTCCTGTGATGGATGTAAGTCCAACTGAGAGTACTCAGTCTCCCAATACCGATGAAGTGGTTGATTCAAGTCCTGATACGAGTGATCTCAGAGTGGGAGGAAGTAGCTATCTGGATCCACAAGGAATATTTAATTTTCTCTATCCCAATGACTATACGTTAGACACTCAGGATCCACTGCATACACGTGTTTACAAACGGGGAGAAATGGATCGACCTCAGGGTGAGATTACGAATGGAGTGATCGTTGTATTTGAACCGATTAATCTGCAAGGACAATCATTGGAAAGTTTAGTTGATTCTCGAATTGCTGAAACGACTACCAATGGAACAGCTACGATCGTGCAAGCCAAGCAGGCGACCACAATGAATACATATTCAGGATTTACGTATGAGACCGGAGGGTTTGGGAGTGCGAAGTATCTTGTACTTCAAAGAGCTCCAGGGTCAAGTCATGCGGTAAGCATTAGCGTGTTGGTCAATGATCCTGAACAAAAGAACTATCAACAAGAAGTTGATGGGATGTTGTCTACTTTAGAACTGTTGAAGTAGGTTTCAATTCAACTTCTGATAGAAGTAATTCCATTTGAATAATAAAATTTGATAGTAATCTCACAAAATGTATTTGGACGTATTCATCCTCATTAAACTTATTTTCAAACATTAATTCAAGAAAGGTATGATCAGTCATCATTGCAAACTGCGCTAAAATTTCATAAATGTCTTCTGGTTGCGTAAATCCAGGTGTCATCCACCAAGTTTTTTTTGAACTTAATCGGATGTGACTCATATTATTGGCAAAAATATTTAGCCACAGAATTCCATTGTTCTTTAAGTAATCTTCAGGAAAATATTGGGGAATATGTTCACTCAAATGAAATTCAAGCTCTTCAAATCGTAGTAATAAAAAATCTCGTTCCATCTTAGTTTTTAATTCTGATGCTGAATAATGTCTTTAATCTCTAAATGATGTCTCGTCTTTAACTCCACATTCATCATTCGGATAAATTTTTGAGGATGGAAAAAAGCTTCAGACCAACCGTATCCTGCACAGGCAGTATCGGCAATCCATTTACCTTTTTGATCTTGTCCCCACCATTCACGATACTCAGTTTCTAGTTGGGGATTGATATGAAAGTTGAGGTCAGAGTAATGCGGTGACCAGTAAAAATCTGGAGGTTGGGCATTCAAGATTGTTTCGAACATGTGAATGCGAACGATTAATCCTTCAGGAATATTCATTGCAATACGACTGGCTCCAAATAAAGTAGTGAGCGGGGCAATCACTTCGACCCGTTCTAAGTTGGGGAAGCGTTCCTGTAATTTTTTTAACATTCCAATGATAACCACGCCACCAGCAATACTGTCTCCAACGATTACGAGCTTAATCTTTTTTCGTTCATCCTCTGTCATATCAACATCTTTGAACATCGTGATATCAACCCGACGTCCATACCCATCAACACTCGAATCACTCACATGATGGGCATCGACGACGACCTCATCAGAGTAAAAAGAATGATTGGAAAATAGGGCTTCTGCAAGGTTGTATTTGACACCTTCACGAAGAATAGGCAGGAGTGCAATTTCAGTTTGTTCAAATGTGTTAATGAGATTTTTCATTTCTATCGTTCCAAAAATTCCGGTCATGGCTTCGTTCAAACACTGGCTTCTTTCACCGCCTAAGATAAGTTGACCGGGAAGTTTGATCGATTTCGCTGTTTTGGTCATTCCGGTTAACTGAGCAAGAGTAGGAGTAAGTAATGTGTCACGAAGATACATGAACCGCTGGGTGGCAGAGTTGCTATAGAGTGTGATTTCTATTTCTTTTTTTTCAATCAGAATTTTTCCTATACGAGTTGAAGTTTCTTGATTGAGATTTGGAGATTCAAGGATCAATTTAGATTGTAAAGTTTCCTTTGATGAAGGAGTGGAGTGGAATTCAAATGTGAATGGTGTCATAGATCCATGATATATGAAATTTTTTATCTCCCATAATCATCTTGCAGTCGAACAATATCTTCTTCATTGGATAAGTTTTGAGGATCCGTGTGTTTCCAGATTTCTGCCACCACACCCCAATTATCAGCTCCGACCAATCGATGACGAATCTCTTTTTCATGTTCTATGATTTGGTCAGAGTCATACAACTTCTCTGTGGTTTGTTCATCCGTAGTACTTTGGACGACACCTACTGGTCCAAATAGCACTTTCCAGATTTCTCCGCGTCGAAAATGATACTGCCATGACAATCGCGCCTTAGGAGCAACAAGTAAAATTTTCGGACTTAAAGGAAGGGAACTATCTTTTAAATCCAATTGTTCAGGAAAAAATTCTTGGCGAAAAAGCTCGAGATCGGAATCTGCAATACAAAAATATCCTCCCCAAGGTTTTTGAAAATCTTCTTTGATGGGCACCATTTTTCTTGAAGCTAAAAAATCAAGGATTTGTTGACGGGCGGTGGCTTTATCGGTGGATGGAGTAAAGTTGAAGTGTGTCATGGGTGCATTGTAAATCGAAAAACGGGTTTATGAAGAGGTACAATAGATTGTATGAAACCCACTCCTCGCCACATCCAAACGGTTTACCTCACGTTGTTACTTTTAAATACTTTGGCCGCCTCATTCATTTGGGGAGTGAATACGTTATTTCTTTTGGACGCAGGGTTGAATAACACTCAAGCATTTTTAGCCAATGCATTTTTCACTATCGGTCAGGTGATTTTTGAAGTACCGACCGGAATCATTGCTGATTTAAAAGGGCGACGAACATCGTATTTATTAGGAACGTTTGTTTTAGCCTTAACCACGTTGATGTATTTAGGTATTTGGTATATTCACGGTCCGATGTGGATGTGGGCGATTTCGTCGATTTTACTGGGATTAGGATTCACTTTTTTTTCTGGTGCGACAGAAGCGTGGTTGGTTGATGCGTTAGAGTTCGCTGGATTTAAAGGAAATTTGGAAGAGGTGTTTGGTAAAGGTCAAATGATCGGTGGAGGAGCTATGTTAGTCGGAGCAGTTGGTGGTGGATTTATTGCTCAAATGACGAACTTAAGTATTCCATATCTACTACGTGCATTTTTATTACTGATTACTTTTGGTGTGGCTTTTGTCTACATGCATGACTGGGGATTCGAACGAGGGAAGTCGGTTGATATTATCGGTGACACTAAAAAATTATTCACGTCTTCGTTTCAATTTGGATGGTCACGACCACCGATCCGTTGGTTGATGATCTCAGCGCCATTTGTTTCAGGTGTCAGTTTCTATGCTTTCTACGCTATGCAACCGTATTTACTTCAACTCTATGGAGATAGTACTGCGTATGGTGTGGCTGGGTTAGCGGCTGCGATTGTAGCGTTGTCGCAAGTTGCTGGAGGCTTTGGAGTTCGATATGTCAAAAAGTATTTTAAAAGTCGAACGACAGTATTGATCATCAGTGGAATTATTAGCATTTTGGCATTAATTTTAGTGGGAATGACCGAGAGCTTTGCACTGGCTATTATTCTCCTGAGTATTTGGGGATTGATCTCATCACTTGCCCAACCAGTTCGACAAGCGTATCTCAATTCTTTAATTCCATCCAAACAACGAGCCACCGTTCTGTCTTTTGATTCACTTGTGTCTTCTAGTGGTGGAGTATTTATTCAACCTATTCTTGGGAAAGTAGCGGATGTGGCAAATTACTCACTCTCTTTTCTGATTGGAGCAATTTTTCAAGCACTTTCGATTCCATTTTTATTTTTAGTCAAAGAAAAAAAGTCTGAAGCAGATAAACTGTAATTCCGCTTTTCCTTGATGTCGTCTGCTATGGTAGAGTAAATAACATGTATCGAAATTTTTGGAAACATCCACTGCGTGGTGGCCTTTACCACTTGTCTCTTATCTTCGTCACCATTGCATCGTTCAATTGGGGATTTGCTTCATTAAGCGGGATAGACATTGCTGGCAGAGTATTTGCTGGTGTTGAAATTCCTTGGAATGTGATTGCCGGGGGACTTTGTTTTTCTAGTGTGGTGGTGTTGTGGAACAATTGGGTGGATTAGGTTTGTACAAAAAAATTATGGAAGAAAAAAATCGACTTTATCTTGGTATTCTCATTTTTCTGGTTGTTGTCGTGACAGGAATCAGTTGGCTGTACATGATTGGTCGATCGATCAAAGAAAAAGAAGTAGCTCGACAACAATATGAACAAATTATTCCAGCCAATCAAACTTTTTATGAAATGCGAGAAGGCTCTTTGTACTTAGTAAATGGAGAAGGAACGGCCACATTGCTCGTTGATAAAGATTCTTTGATTGATGATCGATTGCGGATCAATCGGGTTATTGATTACGCGCTTTCGCCAGACCGAACGAAATTAATTCTTTTTACTGAAGCCAGTATCGATGATTTTCTGTTATTTGTAGTTGGAACCGATGGTCAAAATCCGGAAAAATTTGGCATAGGTCGGGAAGCGAAGTGGTCGCCTGATAGTGCTCGCATTGCATTTACCTCGCCATTAGCTGGGGCTGATCTTTTTTCCATTCGCATTTTTAATATCATTTCCAAAAAAACATTTGAGAGTCCATCTCAGGTTGATGGCTGTTACCCGAGCTATCGTCAAATCAGTTGGAGAAATGTGGATACCTTGACCGGTTACTCAGTATGTTTGGATGACATGCCATTTGGAAATTTGGTGAAAGAAGGACAAGTAGAAGTCGCGGTAAGAGATTTTACAGAAGTGGAATAATTTCTTTAAATATTCTCTCGGGATTGTTGAACACTTTCTGAAGATGAAAATAGAGCATTAAATTTTTCTTCATCGATCAAAAAATGAGGATCATTTTCTATCGGTGCAGCTTGATAGTATCCTAAAGCTTTTCGATCGACTAGGGATTGTGCATGTCTGCGATGGCCTCTACTAATTTGTAGTTGCATTCCAGCACCTGCTAAATCAAAGGCGGTTTGGATAGCCATCTCGGTTTCAGTTACGGGATAACTTTTTTGGAGCCAGCGCGCATTCTGAACAGCTTTCATGATTTTTGATGTAAATTTTTCCGAAAGTAATAAGTTATATTCTGGGAGGTGAAGTTGATCGCCCTCGTGATATGTGTCTTTTAAATTTACTATTTGTTCTGATAAGTCTTCAAAGAAGTTTGGATGATCTAGATTGAGAATAAAGTCGATTACATCTGCAGGCACTTCAGGTAGTCCACCAATACCAACGAGAGTCTTTATTACCTGATTAGTAGTATCACGAGATTTTTGTACTTGTTCATAACTGCCACCTCCTTTAGAGGCACTCCATTCAACAGGTGTGGGGGAAGTCACTCCAAAAGCTTCCGCAATTTGTTTAATTCGTTCGGGAGTTGGAGCTTTGTTTTCTAGATCTCGTTTTAATCCCAATACGGACGTGGCTGGTCCTGGACTGACTGGAATGTGTAGAATTCTGGCTGGATCCAGTTGTGCACCACGAAATTCCTCTTTTCCGAGTAAAAGATCAGACATAAGTTCAGCGTCGTACTCTCTGAGCGCAGTAAAGTAACTCGGTGGCTCTTCCTCTACTAAGCCGGTGTTTCCACCTGGTTTGTCTACACTAAAAAATCTTAGTTGTATTTTCTTTCGTTCCTGATTAGGAGCAAGTAGGTAGGTGAGTCCACTGAGAATCAAATACCGTTCAAACCAACGGGTAATTTTTAAAAATTCTTCCTGATATGGAGTGCCTGACTGAGGCTTTAATTCCTTTAGTTTTTTTATAACTGCTTTTATAGTAAAAATTCCTTCTTTTACAAACAGGGGATAGGCCAGTAAAGCATGTGCCATCCCTAAGAAACGTTGTTCTACATCAACTCCTTCTAAGTACGGCTCCAGTTGTTCAATCCTCTCTTTGAGAATATCTTCTAGATTATCCCAATGAATATACTCGTTATTAAATCCAATATTAAATTCAATCTGAGGATACTGAAGTTCAACCTTTTTTTTGATAAGTTGGATCAAAGGTTTAATATGACGAACATACAGATGAGTTTTTCCAGAGCTAGGGAGACCCTCCAAAATGATCGCATAGACCAGTCCTTGTGAATCTTTGCCACCTTCAATGACCTCTTTTAACTCCATTTCCAGATGATCAAAGAATTTTCTTAAAGCTTTTTCTAAAGTTATGTGATCTTCTTTAGGAGCAAAATAGACTGATTTGTATTCGGCAAATCGATGCAGAAAATTATCGATTTCAATATCGATAGCTTCTATTTCTTTGAGTCGTTTCTGATGCTTTTCCGCAGCAGCGATATTTTTGGAGGTTAGGGAATCTTTTCTTCTAGGCATATTCGGGAAGGGCGATACTGATCGAAGTGCCTTTTCCAAGCTGGGACTTGATGGAAATGATGCCGTGATGTTTATCAATAATATGTTTTACTAAGTAGAGACCGATTCCCATGCTGGTTTGATCAGCATGTTTGCCTTTGTAAAATCGTTTGAAAATATTGGTCAGTTCTGATTTGGGGATGCCTCTGCCTTTATCTGAAACTGTCAAAATAACGTGGGGACTTTTGTAGGTAGCGCGAAGGGTAATGGTTGAGTGTTTGGGAGAGTACTTGGCTGAATTAGAAACAAGATTGATAAAAACTTGAAGCAATTTATCTCGATCTCCAGCTACAAATCCTTTGTCAGTAGGAAGTGTCAGTTTATACAGTAACTTATGATCAGGATGCATAAATGCACAGTCTGCCAGTACACGATTCATAATTTCGCGCATATTGCATCGTTGTAGTGAGACTTGAATACCATCAGTTCTCAGTTTTCCCAGCCCTAATAGCTCATCCACAAGTCGAGAAAGTCGACGTGTTTCTTGTTGCATACGTTTCGAAAATACCTGAATTTGTTCAACATTTTTCATCTTCATGCTTTCTAAAAGTTGTGCATAGGCTGAAAGAGCAGACAATGGATTTTTTAATTCATGTGCAGCAATAGAAAGAAAGACATCACTTTTTTCAATATTGGCTCGTAAACTATCGGCGATTGCTGTTCTTCGAAGCAGTAAGGCAGAGTGTGAGGAAAATTTCTGAATTGTTTTTAAATCATCCTGAGAGAATTTTTTACTTTTATCAGATAAAACTGATAGCACTCCCACCTTATGTTCTCCATACACGAGGGGAACACTAATATCAGACTGAATATCGAGTTGTTCAATTTCGGGATGAGATTTTTTGATTCCACCATTATGTCTGAGATATGGAACTTGTTTCTTGAAAACTTCGTAGGTCTTGCCGCGCTTACGAGGCTTGATGAGCTGTAGATCACTGGATGACGCGTAGACTCTTCGCATCATGCCATCTTGATGCATGAAAATAGACCCATACTTGGCATCCACCAACTTCATTGCCTCATCGACAATGGATTTATGAGTTTCGTGGAGACGCAAAGGGATGAGAGTCCGAGTTGCTGCTTCGTAGATATGATCTAGGTTCATATGGCACAAGACAGATATAGTGGTCTAATTATACACGTATACCAGGTTTACTGTACGTATTGGCAGATATCCGCTGTTATTTTTCTTGACTTTCCCAGTTATCTTTAGAATACTGTAGTTATGGATTCTCAAAATACAATTCCACCGGTGGCTCCTTTTCCAGTTCCGCAAGAAGTGCTTCCGCCAAAGCCAGTCTCGAGTCCTTCGAAATTATTTCCTCTTATAGTGGGTGGATTGATCTTAGCTGTGGTGGCTCTAGCAAGCGCATATTATCTTTTTCTTCAAAAGAATGTCTTACCAATTACTCCTATTGAGCAAGCGTGTACGATGGAAGCAATGTTGTGCCCAGATGGGTCTGCAGTTGGGAGAAGTGGACCGAATTGCGAGTTTGCGCCATGTCCTGAAGTGCAAGCTACACCTGCAACTGATGCAACTGAGAGTGGTGAAAAACTTGCTTGTCCCCGAGACACCTTTACTTGTGAGGATGGCACTCAAGTAATTCGGACTGAGCCGGATTGTAGTTTTGTTTGTCCTTCGGCCTCTGACTCTGCTGTTCCAAACTGGTTTCAGTAATCTTTCTTTTTTCTTCTTTTTACCTTTTTCTTACTCATTTTTGAGTGTTTTTTCGTGACAAAACCAGGCTTGTAGCCTATAATATGCGGATCGGAAAATGAGTTTTTGCAATGGAGAAGAGAAATTGAAGATCGTTAAGATTTTGTTCATGCTGGCGCTGGTATTTTTGGCGCTCGGCTCCGCCACAATGGCTCAACTTGAGCCACCTGATCAAGGATTTGATATTGAAGCTCAAATGCGAGAGGACGGGCAGGTTCGATTCCTGATCACAAAAGATGGAGGGGTAGTTGAGGCAACCTGTGTATATACATACACCCTTCCTGGTCAAGGGCTAGAAGACGTTCGTGAAGAACCCCACTGGGGAGAACACAATTGTGCTGTTCCCGAAAACGTGCCATGGATGCAGTTAAATGAATGGCGCTCTGGTGAGATTAGCGACGGACAGCGTCCCGAAGCTGTTTACCTTCTCGTTCGAGGAAATGAAGGAGGATGGCAAGAAGCCGAAGATATTAACCTGACGAAGGTTATTCTGAATGGCTATTGGGTTGCGAAAGCCAAAGTGCCATTTGCCCTTTACACTTCCAATGATGACTTTCGTGCACTTGTTGAAGATGGAGAAATTCAACGAGATCAGGAATTCGTGATCCTCAGCCAGGAAGGTGAGTGGAGCCTAATTATCAGATATTTTGATGGGTTACCGGGTTGGATTCAAACCGAAAATTTAGAACTGGCGACAACGTTCACCGATTACGATCACCAGTACGGAAATGAATGCAGGTCGATTCCGGTCAGCGTGGAAAAACAAGGGGGCTTTTTCGATGAATGGTTGCACGAACTGAAATTCGACCTCAACCTCGGCGATTTGGAAGAATGGACATTAAATTTCAAAGGGAATGAGTTAGAACGTGATGATGATTATCGTTCTATTGCAGGTTCACCTGCTACGTTTGAGCTAGCGCGCAGTTGGCTCGTCGTTAACGGCTTGTTCGATATTGTTCAAGATCGTGACTGGCGAGTCGGTTACCGCTGGTCTCTCGTCTACTCATGCGAAGGGTAGACTTTCGTCCCGACGTACAGCAATGTACGTCGGGATTTTTTTTTGCCTTTTTTCAAAAAGTGGTACAATCCATTTTTATTATTCCTGCCATAAAGGAACTATATGCTATCGACATGGGAGAGAGCAAAAAAAGAAACCCTACAGGCAAATGGAGTAGATGAAAAAACAAAAGGTACTGTTTTTGTTGTACAAGCAGGTAAAGGTACTGAAGCGCAATACATTGTATATAGTGGCTTTCCAATAGTTGAGAATATGAGAAAGAAAATCGGAGAAAGTAGAGTAGTAGCTAAGGCAAATAGGGATTTAAGAGAACCTTTGGGAGTTGGAATATGGCTCAGTCAGGAGCAATTGACAGAACTAGGGATTCGTTCAACAGATATCAAGGTTTTATTGATTCAACGTGATACTCAGTAATTTTCAATTTTTTCGTGTTAGACTGAAAATATTCGTCTGCCCGAATATTATTTTTTATAGAATGAAGGAAAAAAAATGATAGAAGCATGGAAACTATATGCTGATTCTGCTGGGGTTACACCTGAAAGTATAAAGGCGATAGTTTTAGAAATAGAGAATGAAAATCACGAATGGAATACTGTGGTATTTGGTGATTGTGTGGCTTTTTATGCTTTTACAGGTATTCTTAATTCTGATGCCACTACGATAAATCATCCTGCTTTATCATCTTTTTCTCAGTTAGAGATACCTCATCGAGGATATTCTGATCCTCAATACGAGGAAAATGTTACGGTAATAGAAATTGCAAATTGTGGATTAGGCTTGCATGTTTCACGTAAACGGAAAGCTGCCTAAAATTTCTCAAAACAACTTCCTGAAAGTGTTTATAATGTCTCCATGACTCAACGTTGGTTATTTATTGTTATTTTGATTTTTGCTTTGATTGGAATTCTTGATGCAGGCTATCTGACGATGGAGCATTACTCCAACGAGATTCCGCCATGTAGCACCAGTCCTTGGGTGGATTGTGGCAAAGTATTGAAGAGTCAGTATGCCCAGGTCGGTCCCATTCCTGTGGCTGTTTTAGGTCTGACTTTTTACACATCACTTTTCTTCTTAGTCATCACTCGACTTTCTCTGGTGAGGCAACTTTCTTTTCGAGAGAAAATTTGGGAAAAATTCCAATCTTTGTTTGGCGTTGCGAGGAAATGGGAGTTATCAGGTTTTCTGAAAGATCTTCAGTTACTGATGACTATTTCTGCTGTGCTGTTTTCAATATATTTTGTTTATCTTCAATTGGCTGTCATCCATGCAATTTGCTTGTATTGCATGGTTTCCGCAGTGAATACGATCCTCCTTTTTGGTGTTACTTTTTGGGAGAGATTCACATTAAAATTCAGTAATTGACAGACAACTGTTGAGGTTTTACAATTCACCACATCTCAATAACGCCTTGATTCGGATCTTACGATCTGAATAATTACGACCGGCCAGAGACAGTTAATATACTGTGGGCTGGTTTTTTTGTATCTCAGAGATACTTCCACTCCGCGAGAAAGGGCAAAATGTTTAATAAAAAAGAATCTAAAATTCCTTTAGGTCCTGAGCGACGTGAAGCCATGGAGAAGCAACTCTATCTGCATCCTGATTTACGAGACAATTATGCAATCGAGGATTCCACAGATTACGCTGGACGATCGTATGATTTTAACCCAGGTGAGTCAGAAACTGATCGCATCTTTCAACTCTTAAATAAAAAAAATGCCGTGCGGGATCGTGAACAAATGCGCATCAATTTGCTCGTTGTGGTTGAAGCGTTCAAGCGTGGAGATTATGCCGAATTTGATATTGTGACTCGGTTTGAACAAATTTTCTTGGACATGAAACAGATGTATGTTGATCAAATGAGTGACATTCCTGAAGAATTTGAGCAACCTGAGATTGATTTTGAAAAAAAACTACTCACTGATTTGAAGGAAAGAAAAGCGCTTTTTAGCCATTTAGATGAAACAACGAATTCATTGAATAGAGCTTTAGACTCAATTGCATCAATTCGTAATAAACAAGTAAATCCTCCTGAATTCTTAAAAGAACGACAGCAATTGTTACTTCGACGAGTGGGAGCACCGTTACATGACATTGCAAAATTATTAGGAACGCTTAATCAGATTGATCCTGATCATGAGAACGTGATGGAGTATTTGTTGGAACAATTTGGAGAAGGTGAATTAATTCCAGGTGTTGAGAACTGGCGATTAGAGAAAATGGATGTTGAGTTTTTGAAACATTTTATTTCTTCCCATGAAGATATTTATCGTGAACGGTGGTTTGAAAGTTTAGCTGAAGGTTTTAATAAACCATTAAGTGGTGAGGTCTTTGATGCTGTTGCACTTGATCGGACAGGGTCGTTCTTCCATATCATCGATATTTTTGGCAGTGCGGTGGAGATTATTGATCATGGAAATGGAAAAGGGACTTTCACCATTGATATGGAAGATAGTGGGGATGGGAAAGGTTCACCGTTCGATAAACGTTTCTTAGAACTTTATCAGCGACATATGCAGTTAGATGGAGTTCCAGATTGGAATAAAGGGAAAGCTTGGAGACCACAATGGGGTGCGTATGTGATGCGAAGTGTGATTGCTACTGCAATGCATTTAAAACAATATGGAGTCGAAATTGAAGCTGGTTTGATTGAAAAAATTCGATCGAGATTAATTTCTAAGCTTGATGATGCAAACGTACTTATCATTGATAGCAAAAAGGAAGAATGGGCAAGTAAGTTAGATGATGTGGAACAAGCAAAACAATTGGTTGAGCAAATCCCTGGAATAAAACCTCAAGATACAGGTGAATTTTATGAGGAATTTGCCGCAGTAATGGGAGAGAAAGATTTTTTACACGCTGTTGCAGATGCTGTTCACCGAAGCCACCAGTCACGCACGGAACGAATAAGTATTGATGCCGTACTAGAAAGACGGAATAGGAAAGTCGAGAAGATTGGGGATGAGGATCCAGATAAAGCAAATTTTGTCTGGTATGTTCGAAATATGACTGCATTCTTAACAGTTCTTCAGCTTGCGGCTCAACAAAATATTGAGACACCCGAAAAAACAGATTTTCGTGAATTCCTGACTTCATTAACTCAAGCTGATGAAAGTTTGAGTGAGATGGAAGAAATTGGATGTAGAACCATTCATGGTTTGTGGTATGCCACGCAACTTTTTCGTGGAACTGAAGATCGGGGAAATATATTCGATCGATTGACTTTCAGTCAGCAAAAAATTGATTCAGCGATCTTACGTGGTGTTGCTCAATACATGCTTGATACTTTAGAAGGGCCGATTACTTTAACAACTATAACCCGTCTTTACAAAGATCCGACGAATTTCCCTTGGATGGTAGACTGTGCTGAAGCATCAGATGCGGCGTATAAGGCTGATCAAAAATTAAAAAAAATTGAAGCCAATTTCCCGATAACCTTGGAGGACGCTTGGATGGATGATTTACTTTTTTCGCCAGAAGGTAAAGCACGCTTAAAGCTGCGTCCAAATATTGGTTTAACTCAAGATAATCCAGATGTGAAATATCTTATGAATGGAACAGGTTTCAGTACGCTCCAAGAAGTTACTGCATTGATCGTTAAAAAAACCGGGATGCATCCTCGTGATGTCTTGATCCAGATTCGAGATAATACACTTGATGGAGAGTGGAAAAAAACAGTAATTACAATGCAAATGACGCAGTATCTTTTAGCTAAGGCTTTTGCAGGTGAGGCACAATACGTAAAATTTGATTCTTTGTTTGATCCGACATGTGAACAGGCAGAACAAGATTTTTCACCTGTGAGTTTAGCAGCGGGAATGGTACTTGATCGATTGGATGGTAAAAGATTTAACAACTAAGTACGATCATTTAAGAATGACGGTGAAATAAAAGGGTATTTAAAAAAAATTAAATTAAAGGGAATCTTCGGATTCCCTTTTTTTGTGGAAAGAGAAGCATATAATCGGATTTACTATGATCTCACCCTTTTCCACTTTTTTCGGCATTACCTACAGGAATATTGTGAAGCCAATTTTTTTTCAGTTCGATGCGGAAACTGTGCATGACTTTATGGTCGGAAGTGGGAAAACTTTTGGTGAGGTAGGGGTTATTAAAAAAACCCTCAGAACACTTTTTAGATTCGAATCTCCAGTTTTAAGTCAAAATATCAAGGGAATTTCATTTACAAATCCAATCGGATTGGCTGCCGGATTTGATTATGATGCCAACTTAACTCAGATTTTAGGAGACGTTGGATTTGGTTTTCAAGCAGTTGGAACTATCACGGCTGAGTACTACGAAGGGAATGAGAAACCAAGATTGGGAAGATTACCGAAGTCAAAAAGCTTGCTCGTGAACAAAGGGTATAAAAGTGGTGGAGTGGATGAGATTGTCAAAAAGTTAAAAAACAAACAGTTCGCAATTCCAGTGGGCTTTAGCGTGGGGAGTACCAATAAAGAATATGATTCAGCCAAGGATCAGATCATGGACTTCATTGCCACGTTTAAAAAAGCTGAGAAAAATTTACCTCACATTTCCTACTATGAATTGAATATTAGCTGTCCAAATTTGAAGACCGGCGAGCCATTCACGACGGCAGAACGACTGAAGCCATTACTGGTGGAAGTAGAGAAATTAAAGCTATCCAAGCCTGTTTTTATGAAAATGCCCAGTGACATTTCTATTGATCAATCAAGACAATTGCTGAAAACTGCAGACAAATTTTCCATAACAGGTTGCATCTTTGGTAACCTCACCAAAGATCGCAAAAATCCTGACTTGGATCCTGAAGAAGTTGCAAAGGCCGGAAAAGGGAATTTTAGCGGGAAGCCCGTCGAGAAGCGAGCCAATGCGTTGTTGGAAGATGCGTATCGACACTATGGAAAACGCTTTATTTTGATTGGTTGCGGAGGAGTTTTTTCTGCAGAGGATGCGTATAAAAAGATCCGTCTTGGGGCCAGTTTAGTCCAAATGATTACGGGCATGATTTACATGGGACCGCAGGTAATTGGTGAAATAAATAAGGGAGTAGCTGAGCTTTTGAAACGCGATGGTTTTCAACACATTTCTGAGGCTGTGGGAGTTGATGTTAAATCAATAAATCGGCCAAGAAAGAAATAATGGGTGAAACTAGACGACTAACTGGTGAGACTCCTCCAAATATTGGGAAAATGAGAGCAATCAAGACAAACAAGCCCCATTGATCCATAAACTTTCGATACTCGAATGCTGTTTCTTTTGGTAGTAAAGAATACAAGATTTTCTCGCCATCGAGGGGTTTAATCGGAATAAGGTTAAAAATTGCCAAGGATAAATTGACAAAAATGAGTTGAATGAGCACGAGCGATACAATTGCGTTGTCAGTATTGATCAAGAAGCGAGTACCAGAGATTAAGATTGCCAAGATTATATTGGAAGCAGGCCCAGCCAAAGCAATCAACGCTGTATCTCGAGTTGGATTTTTTAAGTTATACGGATCAAACTCCACAGGTTTTCCCCAACCAAAACGAGTCAAGAGCATGGCTAAGGTACCCAGTGGATCAAGGTGGGCAAGTGGGTTGAGTGTTACCCGACCTTGTACTCGAGGTGTAGGATCACCCAATCGATCCGCCATCCAGGCATGAGCAAACTCATGTATGGTAATAGCCGCAATCAGTCCAGGGAAAAAGGTCAGGAAAATAATTGGGTTACTGAAAAGTAAATCAAGCATGAACTTATTATACAGGAAGGTTTCAAGGTAAGTTGGTTTTATTGATTAGAACCTATTGATCTGAGTGTTGGATCATTATGGTCAGTTCCACCCATTCTCATCAATCTTTCGACGATACCAGGCTGATATTCTATACTTTTACCCTGTTGTGTAGCTTTCTGAATTAACTCGACCAGTAAACGCATCCAAGGCGGAGTAGTATCATCAAAAACATACTTTCTCTCGGCAAAGTGTACGGCACTCTGGAAATTTATTCGTTCTGAATCAACAAACATAGGTGATATGTTATACGATCTTTTCAGATACATGAAAGACTTCGTCTAAAAGAATAAGAACTATTGAGTTATTAAACTATATGATACAATACCCCTCGAACTGAAAAGGATCCTATGCCAAAGTCATATTTCATCAAATTCCCAAGTGTTGTCGAGATCGGCAATCGAGTTTCTCATGCTAAGAATCGTACCAAACATCCATTCCGAGCAAATCTTCATCGAGCCACTATTATTGTGGAAGGTGTAAAGAAAAAAGTGTTGGTACCTTCTCGAGTGCTTAAAGTTCTCAAACGAGAAGGATTGACTACACATTTCAAGAAACCTGAAAATTAAAATTTTTAATTTAAACTGTATGGCAGTTATTGAAGCACATGAAACACCACAAGTCCCGGTGACTGAGTCGGATGCTTCTAATGTAATTTATGGAAATTACCCTTCTAGTAAAGTTGAAAAATTTAGCCCCGATCTTCCCATTCAACCTTTTGATAGTCTAATCCATCACTATGATGAGTTGCTGAGTGGAACTGTTCCTAAAAATAAAAAAATCTTTAAATTGCTAAAATTTCTTAGGATTACGGAGTAGTTATTTGATTTCTGATTTCTTCTAAACTTGTAGGTTGTAGTCCTTCTAACTGAACTTTTTTCAACTCCATTTTTTCACCGTTTGTTTCAATTTCTAAGATTTTCATTCTCTTTTCACCTTTATTTGTTGGAACCATTGTCCAGACTCCTGGCCAAGGTGATAAAGCTCGGATGGCATTATGGAGGATTGTGGGCCAATCTTGAATTTGATCAAATGCAGACATCATAAGGTTACTTGTCGGTTTTTTGGTAATTGGTGAGTGGTGATTTGATATTAAGGATTGAATAATTTCCCATTCAATATATCCGTCTTCTTTTGTTAATCTTCGTGCAATAGGAGTGGGTGATTCAATCGGTTGAGGTTGTGGAGTCACTTTGCCCTCAAACAAATCAGCGAAAAGTTGTGGTAATTGTTTGGCAATTTTTTCAAATGCAAATGAGTAATATTCAAGGAGTGTCATTGTATTCGGAATAGGGAAAAAATATTGATAGATCAAATCTCCCTCGTCTAGCTTGTCATTCATTTTTATCACCGAAATTGCAGACTCTTTTTCGCCAAAGAGCAGGGTGAATTGTCCGGGGCTACTTCCGCGAAATTTAGGAAGAGCTGAGGGATGAATATTTATTGGCATTTTTTGCGGAAATGAGAGGAGCCAGTTTGGAATGAGATATCCGAAATCAACAACGAGTAAATATGATATCGAGGATGGAATATTTGAAATTTGATCTTTGATTTCCTGATCAATCTTTTTCTTCACCAAAATCAACGGAACATTATTTTTTTCAGCCCAAATATGCATTGGGTTTTTCGTGACAATTTTTTTTCTCCCAATTGGTTGAGGCTCTGGGGTTAATACCCAAGCAATTGAAAATCGCGAGTCATTTTTCAATGCTTCTACACACTGAACTGTGTGATCGGTAGTGCCGGCTATGGAGATGGAAATTGGGTGGTTCATTTTTGTCATCCTGAGTGTAGCGAAGCGGAATCGAAGGATCTCAATAGTTTATTAAATACTTATATTGTTGATGTTTTGTTTAAACTTTATAGTTCTGGGATTCCTGTGCCACCGCTAAAGCTAGGGCGACACGCGGTCGGCCTTCTGGAGTACCAGAACGCTCGGAATGACACCACACTAAAACTTTTTCGCAATACTATTTTTAACTTTTTTTAATTTCTCGTCTTTTTCTTCATACAAGGGTAAATCAAACTCCAGAATATAGTCTGTGAAGAGCACACCATTGAGATGGTCGTATTCATGTTGCATGACACGGGCTGCAAACTCAGAGAATTTCTCCGTTTTTTTGATTAATTTTCCATCCTTCACTTCATCAAACTGAAACTCAATCGATTGCCAACGAGGCACTGGGCCATAGAAAAATGGAATCGATAAACACCCTTCCAAAATAGGTTCTTGGGGATCTTCACCTAACGTTTTATTTGGCGAGGTCGAAATAATTTCCGGATTTACAAATACTCTCATTTGAGGCGGATTATCTTTGCTCGGGCGAATGCCTTCAGGTGTTAAAAAAGTACAGAACATTCTCAAGGAATGATTTACCTGAGGAGAGGCTAGTCCAACTCCCGGAGGATTATCTTTTTGACGAAGTGTGGTGATTAAAGATTGGGTGAAGTTCTCAAGCTCTTCAGTCCATACATCAATAGGTTTAGCTTCTTGTCGAAGGGTTGTGTGCGGAGCGGTAATGATAGGTAATGATGGTGAAGTACTCATAATTTTCAGGTGTTACTTTTTTGCTTCTGGTTCAATTTTAATCATTCTTAAATTTCTAAAGTTCCAGATAATAAGTGACATAATTACCCAATACGTGATTGATAACATTGGAACGGTAGATTGAGGATATAAGAGTTTGGTGAGCTGATGAACGACTTCCACTGGAATAAGTACATGCCAGGAAAGTTGTAAGACTTTCTTATATGGAAGTGGTCGATTCAATAGTGTGAAGATGAAATAAATAATGATCGAATCGATTCCAATCATCATGGTTCTAATGAGAAATGTACCAAACCAAAAGAACGGGAATGCAATAAAGGGAAGTAAGTTTTTTATCTCACTGAACCCAGCTTGTGAGGTATTTACTTCGTTAACAATCTCATCTTTGGTGAATTGCTGAGGCTCAGCTCCGAGCAAATCAATAAGTGGGAGAGATTGATACTCGGTTTGAAAATTCAGTACATGCAGGTTTTGATTTGAGACAAAAAAGAGGGAATCTTTTTCAACTGGTGCTTCGGAACGAGAAGTGTCGAGAGTTGCCCAGTTTTCTGGAACATCAATATTTGTTTGAGAAGTATAGGGAACTGAGATAATTTCTTCAGGTGAAGTGGTTAATATTTGACCGTCCCAGTTCACGACAGCCTCATTTGGAAATTCCTCAATTACGGATGACGAAATATCTTGAACATTTTTTTGAAATTCAGGAATATCTACGATCCACAACATTCCAATTTGGAACAATGCAATTAAGAAATAAAAACAGAGGATGAGTTTGAGCGTTGTTTTTACAGACAAATTTAATACTGAAGCATAGTAATGAAGATCAGAAAAACTACTGACGAGTGTTTTTTTGAATAATTCCCAAAAAGATAGCTGAATACGTTGTTTGACTGGTGATGATGAAACAGTTTTAGACATGTCGACCACATTATAAAGGATAGTTGGCAGTTATCAGTTATCAGTTCGATAGTTCAGTTATAGAGGATGAAAGAGATGGTATACTTACCATCATAAAACGGAAGCTAGAATTAAGAAATTAAGAAAGGATAGTCATGTTTGACTTCGTGTCATTTCAGCAGAGAGCTGAGCAGATTCTGCAACATATTCAACAAGATATTTCATCACTGAGAACTGGAAGAGCAAATGCTTCCATATTAGACAGTGTTCTGGTGGAAGCCTACGGAAGTCGGATGAAAATAAACGAGTTGGCTCAAATTTCCACTCCAGATCCGACCATGCTGGTCGTTTCGCCTTGGGATAAAAGTGTTCTCGAAGCGATTGCCAAAGGAATTACTATATCAGGATTAAGTCTCAATCCAGTGGTTGATGGTGAAATCATTCGTATCAGTATCCCGGCTTTGACAGAAGAACGTCGACAAGAAATGGTCAAACTGCTCAAACAAAAAATTGAATCAGGTAGAGTTATGCTCCGAAACCTTCGATCAGACGTCCGCAAAGAGATTGATCATGCCAAAGCTGAAGATGGGGTCAGTGAAGATGATGTGAAACGCTGGCAAGCAGATCTTGATAAAAAAGTAAAAGACATTGAAGTGAAAATTGCAGATATGGAAAAGAGAAAAGAAGATGAGTTGATGAAAATATAAGAGAAGTGACCTCGGATTAAACGAATGAAAACTGGTACAATTTTGATGTTGCCAATTTATTGATCTTTTATGACCCTACTTATTTTTCTGTTAGTCCTTTCATTTTTAGTGATTATCCACGAGTTGGGTCATTTTCTGACTGCAATTTGGATGAAAGTACGTGTTGAAGAGTTTGGCGTTGGCTTTCCACCTCGTTTAGCAACTCTTTTTAAGTGGAGAGGCATTCCTTTTACCCTGAACGCATTACCATTTGGCGGTTTTGTCAAAATGGATGGTGAAGATGAGCCTGAAAGTGATTCAAAGAAGGCAAAGTCAAAAAATGAAGTTGGACCTTTTTATTCAAAATCAAAGCGAGCTCGATTACTCATCCTTCTGGCAGGTGTGACGATTAACTTCGTTTTTGGCGTATTGGCATTTGCAACTATTTATACCGTGATGGGAATCCCGGAGCCATCAACACTCCCAAAGATTGATTATGTAGCTGAAGGATCACCTGCTCAGACCGCTGGTATTCAAGCAAGCGATGTATTCACAGCCGTGATTGAGCAACAAGAAGATGGATCACAGGTACGGCAAGAATTTTCAAGTTCTCAAGAATTTATCGATCATATTAACTCTCGTTTAGGACAGAGTGTGACTATTGAATTACAGCGGAATGAAGAAGTGATAACAGTAAATTCCTATGCTCGGCCGCCCGAAGAAAGATCAGCAGAAGAAGGGGCAATGGGTGTATCATTTCAAAATGTGGAGTTTGTATTCTATCCAGGTTGGCAACGACCGTTTAGAGGTATGTGGGTAGGGATTCAGCAATCAATCGCGCTGAGTGTCATGATTTTGAAAGCATTTGGAGATATGATTACTCAAATATTTACGCAAGCGAGATTTCCAGAAGGTGTCGCTGGACCAGTAGGAATCGTGCATCAGGCAGGAAAGTTGGGTCTTTTCCAACAAGGGTTCTTAACCATTCTTAATTTTGCTGGAATGTTGTCAATCAATTTAGCAATTTTGAACGCCTTACCTTTGCCAGCCTTTGATGGTGGAAGAGCAGTAATGGTGTTACTCGAAACGGTGATTGGTAAAAAGACCCGAGCACAAATTGAAAATAAATTGAATTATGTTGGAGTAGCGTTGTTAATCGGCTTAATGATTTTGATTACCTTGAATGATGTGTCAGTTATTGTGACTGATTGGTGGAAATAGTAGCAGCGAATAAGCACGAATATTCACGAATGTAAGTTAAAGAGCGGGTTTATTAGAATTCACCCCTCTCTTAATCTCTCCCCAAAGGGGAGAGAGAATGAGTGGAATATGATTATCTTTGGACTTTCATCTCAACCTCTTTTAGCAAAAAAGATTTCCGAATTAACTTCATCAACACTGGGTGAAGTACAAATTTCTCAGTTTCCAAACGGCGAAAAAAGACTTCAAGTTACGACATCGGTAAGTGATCAAGAGGTAGTGATTCTGCAATCGCTCAGCAATCCTGTTGATTCAAATACGATTGAGCTGGTGTTAATGGCTGATGCTCTAGAAAGAGCAGGAGCCAAACACGTGACAGCGGTGATCCCATGGTTAGGGTACTCGCTTCAAGACAAGGTTTTTCGATCTGGAGAACCACTAGCAGCTCGTGTGATTGCTGATATCCTTTCTCATGCTTTTATCCATAAAATTCTGCTTCTCGATATGCATAATCCTAGTATTGCGGGATTTTTTTCCAAACCGAGTGAACACCTTCGAGCATTACCTCTCTATGTTGAATATGTACAAAAGAATTTTGATTGTTCAAATTGTGTGGTTGTCAGTCCAGATTTTGGTGGAATCAAACAAGCACAAGTATTTGCGGATGCTTTACAACTAACTACAGCTAGCATAAATAAACACCGAGACTTACATACAGGGAAAGTTCAAACGGTGGGAATTGCTGGAGAGGTTAAAAACAAAATTTGCTTGGTTTATGATGACGTGATCAATACAGGCAGCACAGTAGGAGAAGTGGCGAAGTTTTTGAAAGAAAACGGTGCAAAAGAAGTTCATTTTCTCGTCACCCATGCCTTGTTAGCTGGAAAAGCGAAAGAGATGTTAGAGCATGAAGCCATTGATTCTGTTGTAATTACTGATTCAGTCTTCCACGATGAGTTACCAAAAAAAGTGAAAGTAATTTCAATTGCAGAGTTAGTTGCGGAGAGACTAGGGATTAGAGGTTAGAGACAATGGAGATCAGTTTATTGGTTGGATAGTTTGTTTGTAGCTTATAGCTCATAACTTAATATCTTACGTAAGAAAGGAATTATATGGGTACATCTAGAGGCCCTGAAAATGGAGATGTGAAAGTATATGTAGAAAGAGAAAGACAGAAAAGTGATTCCAGATCCGAGGTTAAAAGAGCAATACAATCATTCCCAGACGCACATCACATTTTAAGTAGACTTTGGAAAAGAATGGAGCGAGTTCGTCAATAAATTTAACAAAATTTGTGTTTTCCTGTTTTTCTTCTATAATTATTCTCAACAACCAAGAAGAGCTCCTAACTCTTTTTTCAATTTGCTTTGAAAGGTTGATACGGACATCTCAGAACTAACGTATCCGGCAGGCAGCCGTTAACATCTGTCAGACTTTTTAAGTCACAAAGTTTCAATTGGAAACAGTTGAATAAAAGACGGTGGTACCGCGTCAGAAGACGTCCGTTTAATTACAAGAAATTCTTGTGGTTAGACGGACGTTTTTTATTATTAAAAGGAATCTATGAAATACTCAAAACTCTACGGTAAAACTTCTAAATCGGAAGTTGGTGGCTCACAATTTATCAGCCATCAATTATTGACCCGAGCAGGCTTTGTACAAGAGTCTACAGCGGGTCGGTATTATTTCCTGCCTTTGGGTTGGCGAGTACATGACAAGATCAAAAAAATAATTAAAGAAGAAATGGATGCTGTTGGTGGGCAGGAAATGATCACACCAGTGCTTCATCCAATTGAGTTGTGGGAGGAGACCAATCGCACAAGTTCTGTTGGCTTTGAGCTGATGTCGATTGCCGATGGTCGAGGAGCGAAGTTTGCCTTGGGTGGGACAGCTGAAGAAATGTTTGTTGACAGTATTCGCCGAATGCAACTCTCATATCGAGATTTACCGGTGAACCTCTATCAATTTTCCACAAAATTTAGAGATGAAAAACGAGCTCGTGGAGGATTACTTCGTGTTCGAGAGTTTGTCATGAAAGATGCGTATTCTTTTGATCGAAATGAGCAAGATTTCAAAAAAGTGTATGAAGAAATGGCACAGGTTTACTCACGAATTTTTAAACGACTCGGTTTGGAAACGTTGAAAGTCGAAGCTGATAATGGATACATTGGTGGTGAGTACTGTCATGAGTATCAAGTCGAATCTGAGATTGGGGAAGGCAGATTTTTTGTATCTGAAGATAAGAAATATGTAGCCCATGAGGATGTGGCGAAGTTCAAACGAGATGACAAAAATGTAGATGAAGATTTAAAAGAATTAAAAGAAATTGAAGCCGTTCGAGGAAATACCATGGAAGATGGAGTAAAACTTCACAATTTACCTCTGTGGCAACAAATGAAGGATGTGATGATGGTCAATGAAAAAGATGAAATAATCTTGGCTGTTATTCGCGGAGATTTCGACGTCAATGAAACCAAGCTGGCACACGTCACCAATTCATTTCACTTACGACCAGCCACAGTTGAAGAAATTCAAGCGATTGGTTCTGAGCCGGGATTTATCTCTCCGGTTGGATTGAAAGGGAAAGTAAAAATTGTCGGCGATTTGTCACTCCGAACAGCGAAAAATATGTATGGTGGAGCAAATAAAAAACACAGAGATATTTTAAATATGAATATCGATCGAGATTACACTGTTGATATCGAAGCCGACATTGCCATGTGTAAAGATGGGTGTCTTTCAGAATCAGGAAGTATTTTGCACGAAAAACGAGGAATCGAAGTCGGAAATATTTTTCAACTTGGGTATCACTATTCATCCTTAATGAAGAACGCTACCTTTATGGATGAAGATGGGAAAGAGAAACCGTACTACATGGGTTGTTATGGAATTGGCTTGGGACGAACGATGGCAACGATTATTGAAAAATATCATGATGATAAAGGGATGATTTGGCCTGATGCCATTGCGCCATATCAAGTCCACTTAATTTCTTTGCCAGGTGGAGAAGAGCGAGCTGAAAAGCTATATCAAGAGTTAATATCACAAGGAATTGAAGTCCTGTGGGATGATCGAGATGTGCGAGCAGGAGAAAAATTTGCAGATGCAGATCTGATTGGAATTCCAGTACGATTAGTTTTGTCAGGCAAAACTGAAGCAGGAAAAGTGGAAATGAAAAAAAGAACGGAGAAGGAAAGTGAGATGATAGAGGTTGAAAAAATAAGTAACCAATTAAAGTAAATATTTTTTTTATGAAACTCATCTTTACCACCCACGCCGAAGAACGTCGACGCTATCGGAAAATTGCTGAGTCTGATATTGAGCATGTATTAAAACGTCCAGATAAAACATTCCCTGGAAAAAAACCAGATACGGTCAAATTTATTAAATTTATTGATGGGCGACAACATCAGGTTGTGGCAAAGTTTTTGAAAGATCAAAATGCTTGGTTGATTTTGTCGGTTTGGATCCGAGGAGAAGAGGACAGCAATTGGATGAGTAGCTTGATTAGTTTAATCAAAAATATTTTTTCACTTTTCAAACGGTAATTATTTTAAGCCTGGATTTTTTATTTAATATTCTCTAATCAATCCTTTTTCACCATTCACTTTTTTAGAGTTTGTCATATACTATTTCATACATCTCCGGTGAGGAAACTCACTCCAAAAAAGCATTGATTAATCAATCAAATTTTGGGGTGAGCTTTCGTTTTTTCTTCTTTGTTACTTTCCTAAATAATTGTTAAAAAAATCTAAGACTTTTGATTGATGAAGCCAAAGTAAGTAACCAGAAAAAAGAAGTAAACCTGGGAAAATTATTTTATTTTCAACAAATTTCCCACTCCGTATACGTAATGCACTCAGCGGTGGTACCCCAATTCGCCACTGAATCGGCCACAACAACGGAATGCCATCTTTTGTCACTGAGTCGGTGATCAAATGGGTAAAAACTCCGATCATAAAACACCACCAAACAATATTCATGTCAACTAAAAATATTCCACTAATCAGAAGTAAGAATTTTTCAAGTAACCATCCAGTGAGAAAAAAACCAACCAACGAATGAGAGATATGACGATGTCCACCTAAGAGTTTGGTGAAAAATCGGCCAGCAAATTTTCCGCCACGAAAGTTATCCCATAAATCTGAAGTCGGTTGATCGATATCAGGAAAAAGTCCGCCGATAAAATTGGCACTAAAAGCTGTAATTGCAGTGGCAACCGACATAGGTTGCAGGGGAAGCAAGATAAAAACGATTGTTAGGCCAGTAAATGCAGCTAAGTCGTGAGTTTTGCCAGTCATAAAAGTAGAATATTGAAATTAGAATATGGGGGAAAGACTTCCAAAAACTTCATCTTTTAACAATACAACACAATCACTTAATCCTACTAGGAAGTTTAGAAAAGACTGTTATTTTCGTTTTTGATGATACTTAAGCTTGAGCTTTGCTTGCTTCTCTTTCCAAAATCAGATACATTCCCAACCCAGCTATACTCGCAATCGCTCCTGTGACGACGACTCCGATAATCAAGGCAAGTAGTCCTAGCAGAATGAAAAAGTAGATGCCCAACATGTAGAACAAGAGTGTGAGTTTTTTTCCTTCTGTCATCTGAGCGCTAAATGCAAACGCTTCTTTAATACCGAATTTTTTATCTGCGATCAATATTGGCACGAACATGTATTTCAACATGAAGTAGAAGCCAGGAATAACCAGTAAAATCATTCCGACCGCCACTAATAGTCCAAACAAAATTTGCCCCACTATATAATTGACGATCACATCTTTGCCTTCGAGCAATTTTTCTTGGGTCAATTCAGGTTCTTTGCCAGTCCTGAGAAGCTCTAGCATGATACGTAAAATCCCGAGCGAAAGAATCATTTGCCAAATGGTTAAAAGTAAATTAAATATTCCACCCAAAGCAGATTCTTTGAAAAGCATACCAACAACAGCCTGAGGAATTGCCACAAGCACGATCATTACGACAACAACCTTTAATAAATAGGTGAAGTGTTTTTGGAGCACTTGCCATCCGTAGGAAAGTAACCCTCCAAATGAAAGTGTTGAGGGGAGAGCGATCGTTTCTGACATAGAAACCTTTTTTTGGGGTAATAATTTGATTGTACACCCTCAGCTAAATTTCAGGTATCGAGTGTTTTGCCTGAGGTGTTTACATGTATAATGCGAGACATGAAACTTCTTGTCACGCACCACTCACCAGATTTAGACGCGATCGGTTCGGTGTGGATGCTTAAAACCTTTGATGCGCAACATTTTGCCGATGCCAAAGTGGGGTTTGTGGATCCAGGAAATACTATTTCAGCTCAAGAATTAAGTGCACTGGGTTTTGAAATTGATGATTTTGAAGAGATAGTACATACCGATACCGGTTTGGGTAAATTTGATCATCATCAATCAGACCGAGGGAAACAGCATATTTCGGCCACATCGTTAACGTATGATCACTGTTGTGAGGTTCATCCAGAACTAAAAGAAGATAAGGCGTTGCAAGAAGTAGTTCGAATTATTACCGACATTGATCATTTTAAGGAATGTTTTTGGCCTGAAGCCAATGATTCACGCTATGCATTTATGCTCCATGAAGTTCTAGATGGATTACAAAAAGCTGGTTTGCACACCGATGAAACCCAACTTCACTTCGGAATTGTCAGTTTAAATGGAATTTATAAAAAACTAGAAGAACTTGAAAAAGCCAAAGAAGTGTTACAACGCGGAAGCGAATTCCAAACTCGCTGGGGAAAAGCCGTTGCGATGGAAACAAATAACGATACTGTTATTAAATACGCTCAAAAAGCAGGGTATTCAGTTGTGATTAAAAAAGATCCAGATGATGGGGCTATTCGTATCAAAGGACAGCCAGTGCCAGATATGGATCTCACTCCTTTAGCAGATCGCGTTATGGCAGAAGATAATGTTGGGAGTTGGTATTTTCATCCATCAAAAACAATGTTGTTAAATGGTTCTGATAAATGGAAGAATCGCATGTCGTCCCCTTTGACTTTAGAACAACTGATTAAATTTGCGAAGGAAACCTTAAATTAATATCAATTATGGAAATTCGAGTTTACTTTCATACTGAACGAAGTATTGCATCGCAAACTGCTATGCATCCTGAAGGCAGGAGTTTGGAGAAAAGCAAACTTCGGGTTGCAATTGAATATGCAGAGTTAAATCAATCGCGAGAAGCTATTCGTCGTTTGTTGATTGACCACTTACGAAGTAATCCTCATCAGGATATTACTCTAGAGAATATTGATGAAGCTCCGATTATTTTTAAGGAAGTGCCAGACGGTATAAGAAAAAATAATATAGATATCTTAGTATTTAGTGATAATGACGCTCTGGATACTGACCTGCCTCTGATGAAATTTGAGGAACTTCCTCTGAAATCTTTCTTTCCTGAGCATAGAACTGATTCATACACACTTCTTGGTGGTGTTCGCGATGAGCTAGGATGAGTTTTACTCTTTCCTCGAGAAGGTTTTCAGGGTAAAATACATCATTAATATGAGAAATGAAGAACAGAGTATAGGAGAAGCGAGAGAAAGAAAAATAAAAATTGCAAAAGAAGTTAGGGCAAAGAGAAAAGCAATTCCACATGGAGAAGGACGTAGGTTAAGTAATCTAACTCGAGATTTAACCCATACGGTCAAGTTAGACCTTATGAATGCTGATGTTTTTGATCGAGAAATAGATCAAAATGTTGAGGATTTGGAAATTAAGTTTTTCCCGTCTCAAAAAAAATCAAATAGACAACGGAATATATTTTAGTTTTTTAGAATTTTTTTCTAGAGTGAAAAAAACGATTGTTAGGGGGTGATTTTAGATGCCAATAGTTGTAAAAGCAAAGAAAAACCAAACAACAGCTGACGTTATTAAACAGTTCAAAAGACTGGTCATTGTGGCAAATGTACTCGAAATTGCAAAAAATCGAGAATTTTATTTGAAACCGGCACTTCAAAAAAACATTAAATATAATGAATTAAAACGACAACGTCGTCGTGCTAAGAAACTTGCTGCTTTAGCAAGAAATGCAAAGTAATTAATAATTGAATTTCAATTAAAAAAAGAAGAGGGGACAGCAAGACTGTTCCCTCTTTCTAAGATGATATGTTCAAGATAAATTTTTCAGTTGGTTCCAGATTCATCGTCAATCGCAAAAAGATTCGCAAACAAGTCGAAGCTTCTTTTGGCAAACATCGGATTGAAAACGGTGAAGTGAATGTTTCAATTGTTGGAAACCGTCGGATGAAAGAATTAAACGAAGGTTTGATGAAGCATGAAGGAACCACTGATGTCCTCTCATTTTCTCAACGTGATCCCTCGGAAGGGAATCTATTTCCTTCAACACCAGATCAACTTCCACATTTTGGTGATGTGGTGGTTTGTTATCCAGTCGCTGTCCATGAAGCCGCCAAAAAAGGCAAGATGGTTGACGACATGATCAATTTTTATGTGGATCACAGTATTCAGCATTTGCTTGGTTTTCATCACGAATAAATCGGTTCAATAGTTGATTGGTTCATCAGTTCAAAGCCTTCAAATTTTTACAATTTCTCCAACATGAATGTGGTATAGTTTGATTTGAGATTGTCACATTTTCAACATGTTATTGTCACAATGTGTTTGGCTAAAATACTTAATGCTGGGATTCCTCGGCTCTCTGGAGTACCAGAGTGCTCGGAATGACATTTAGCTGATCGAAATATGTCCCTAAATCCCTAACTATTAGTCCCTAGAACCTAAACTATGTCTTGGTATCGTACCTATCGCCCTCAACGTATTGAGCAACTTCATCTTGTCGATGTGAGAACCCAATTGCAGAACATGCTCAAGAGTGGGGAACTTCCTCAATCTTTTTTATTCACGGGTCCAAAAGGAACTGGAAAGACTTCTTCGGCTCGAATCCTTGCCAAAGTTTTTAATTGTTCAGAAAATAAAAATCATAAAAAAGGAAAAGCCTACAGTGAGCCGTGTGGAAGTTGTGATCAATGTATTGCAATCCTTTCTGGTTCGGCCATGAATGTGATTGAAATTGATGCGGCTAGTCATCGAGGTATTGATAATATTCGAGAGCTTCGGGAACAAGTCTATTATCCGCCAGCGCAGGGTGAAAAACTGATTTATATCATTGATGAAGTGCACATGCTGACGAAAGAAGCGTTCAATGCATTGTTGAAAATTCTGGAAGAACCACCCAGTCATGCAGTATTTATTCTGGCCACAACTGAATCTCAAAAAGTGATCGATACAATCGTTTCTCGCTGTACTGTCGTGCAATTTAAAACGGCGAGTAATCAAGAAATTCAAGACTCATTGGTCAGTATTGCAACAAAAGAAAAATTGAAAGTTGATAAAGATGTATGGCCAATTATTACCCAACATGCTCAAGGAAGTTTTCGTGATGCAGTCAAATTATTCGAGCAGGTTGTTCGGCAAATTCCGGCCGGCGAATCTATTTCAGCTGACAAAGTATTACTTCAGTTAGTTTCATTTTCATCTTCAGATGCGGAGCGATTGATTCAATCAGTATTAGCGAAAGACGAAATAAAGATAGCCACTTTTTTTCAAGATATCTCTTCACGTCAATTTGATGCCAAGTATTTGCACACTCAACTTCTGAGTTTTTTACACACTGAATTACTCAAGGGTTTGAAAGTTACTCCCGGAACACCTATCGCACCTGTGCCCGTGTTGCAGTTTTTATTGAAGCAACTCTCCTTGGTGGTTATCGATGATCGGTCGGCCTTTCCTTGGTTATCGTTAGAATTATGCTTATTAGAAATGGTGCTAAAGAGTAAAGCTCAGAAGACAGAGGCGAAGGTTTCCGTAGAAAGCGGACCATCTGTTAGTCGGCAAAGTTCAAAAGTTCAAGAGATCAATACAGTCAGTGTAAAAAAAAATGAAGTTCAGCAAGTTGCGGTCACAGTGACATCTGATGAAATAGAAATTGAAGAGAAAACAACTACGACCTTTGCCCAAAATCCTATTCCTGATGTGATTGAACACGTTACTCCAATTGTGAATACAGCGAGTGCTGATGTTCAGCTTATAAGTGGAACCCAGTTAGGCGAGCAGTGGCAACCATTTTTGAAAATCGTGGGACAAAAGAATTTATCACTTGAGGCTCTGCTTCGATCATCAAAATTTGTCAAAGGTGAGCATGGCAAAGCCACCATTCAAGTGTTTTATAAATTTCACAAAGAGCAGTTAGAACTGGATCGGCATCGTCGATTGATAGAAGAATGTGTGATTACTCATTTGGGTGGCTTGGTGAAAGTGGAGTTCGTCCTGGCAAGTTCGACAGAAAAAATAATCAACACGAAAGATGACAATGTATCTGGGAAAGTGGAAGAGGCTGAAGGCTTGGTAAAGTTGGCTGAGGAAGCTCTATTGTAATATGATATTTATATTACAATAGAGCTTCCTCAAGGAAATTATGACTGAAAATGCACCCAAGCTACCGAAGCCGTATAAAATGATTCGCAAACATGCTCCTGCAGGTACGGTAATTAATGGTAAACCTTATGATAAAGCCTATGACCTTTCACTTTATAGTTACAACCCGACAATTCGAAACTATGAACTTTTTGATAGGACATATGTCACTCCAGATGGAGATTTATTTGAGGGAATAAATGCTCTAAAACAAAGTACAAGAAGAAAAGAAGGTGCAGAGCCGTTAACAGATAGAAATTATGAATATGTGGGCTAAATTTAGCAAAAACTACACATTAAAAAGTAATTAACCTTAGTAAGGTTACAGTTCACAATTGTTTGATTGTTCGCTAAGATAGCTTATACTACCCGAAAATTAAACAATTTTAAGGAGACGCATGGCAAATCCATTTAAAGCACTTGGTGACTTGAACCAACTTCGAAAGCAAGCACAACAGATGCAACAACAGTTGGCTGCAGAAGAAATTACTGTTGAGCGAGGTGATATTATGGTGGTGATTTCTGGTGATCAAAAGATTAAACAATTTTCTGTTCAAGGAATTACTTCTCAAGAAGCAATTGACGTTTTAAACGAAGCCATTCGAAAATCTCAAGAATTAGCTGCTAAGAAACTCCAAGCCATGAGTGGTGGATTAGGTGGCATGCTCGGTGGTGGAAAATAACGCGGAGGTTAGAGAGCAGAGGAGCTAAGTAACACTTGTCATTCCGAGGTATTCCGAGGAATCGGTGTAGAGGTGTAGCTTTGAGTAGACTGAATACACATCTTTCGTCGTTCCTTCTCATGGTGACAATTTCCTAGTTTTTTCAATATCTTTTACGTTTTTATTTTTTAATATGTCCGCTCAATTACCCAAAGCTGTTCGACAACTGATTGAACAGTTTGAAAAA
>CAYOQI010000003.1:0-205649 GCA_964406075.1 uncultured Pseudomonadales bacterium | reverse complement strand
GAGAGAGTATAAGAAACGTATGTAAGAGAGAGATGAGAAATGGCTATGAAAAGGGCTTAAGTTAAAAGAGAAAGTATTAAAACCAGCCAATCACTTCATTGAACGCGAAGTAGCCTAGATATGCCAAAGCAATATTGAAGAAAATATTGCCAAGTGTAAGTGGGATCATAATTTTCCAATACGAGTAACGAATCATTCCCATTGAAATCACAATGAAATCATTGGAAAAAGGGGAGACCGCGCCATAGGTAATCAGAAAGGGATACATAAATTTAGGGTGACGGACAAGAAAGGTGGAAATTTTTGCCAGTGGTTTTTTAAATCGCTTCGGCAGAATGTCACTGCTCTGGTGTCCCAAAAAGTAAGTCATACTATCACCGAGCATAACCCCAAGTGCCGTGATCAAACCCAAGAAAAAAGGATTAATTCCACTTGCGGCAAAACTCATCAGGATAAAATGGTAGGGGATTCCGGTAAAAGTCGACATTCCACCAAGCGCAGCCAAAATGAACATCAAAAGGTATGCGTTCTCAACTCCGATGACACTTAAAATTTCCTCTGAAGAGTAGGTCGCTAAAAGGATTGAAATAGCGATAAAAATCCCTACCACAATCACGAACATGATTTTTTTTCGTAGGGCAGGAAAAACGCTCATCCTATTTTCTTTCCGGTGGAGGATCTATAGATTGGATATAAAACGCTTTGATTTCTCCAGATTCACCTTTTTTTCCTGATACGAGAATGAACATACCAGCCTTGATACTATCCGGCTCTGTACCAGTAGAAAGATTCAGTCGGGTATCATTTTGGAGAAAAACGATGAATTCGTTTTGCCTTCGATCATGCAACCGAATTTCCTCGCCCGAAACAGAGATCACTCGACCCGCAATATCAAAATGGCCATTCATCCTACGAAAAAGTAGGCGAGCAAAAAAAGAACTGGAGATGAGAAATCCAATAGAAAATAAAATCAGAAAAAGTCTGACAGCTGGATTCTGAAAAATATTTTTTTCTTTCGACATACGATGATGATATACCGTAAAGAGGAGAGAGGCGAGAATAGAAGCGTGAACATGATTTACTCAAAATGAAATAAACCAATAAAAACACTAAGAAAGATAGGTGGGATGTCCACTAAACAAGAGTGGTGAATATTGTGGTAAAGGTAGAAATTTAGTAGGTAGTTTAAATTTGTGGATTCCACTAGCGATTGAGTCCACAATACTTCGGATCAACTCCTTGGACATTTTTTCATTTAATTTCTTATTAATATCCCAGTCTAAACCAGGGTTAATATTGCCTTCGAGAAAATAAGGTCTACCACTATTACTGATCACAAAATCAATCGCAAACAATGAGACCGGTTTGTTTAACTTTTTTATGATTTCCTGAGAAACAATGTGAATTGAGTTAGGAATATCTTTCTGGGTAACATACTCCAATTGTCCACCTTGGTGCTCATTACATCGGAAGTCAGTTTTTTTAGCCATTCGAATATAACACTGTAATACAGTATTGTTATGAACAATGAGACGAATGTCCGTTGATGTTCGACGGTTTTTATATAAAAAACCTTTATCAAAAGCCAAGAACGGCTGTATGATAAAACGAATACGTGGATTTTTGGTCATCACTGCGTTAATTTCTTGAACGAAATTGTGATCAATTTTATACACGTGATTGCCACCTGCTCCAAACCGATCCTTTAAGATGATTTGACTCGAAAAATCTGCTGAATGTGGGTGTGAGTGAATGATAGTACGTAACTTTTCAATAGCATTTTCTATATCAAGTACTTTCTGTGAACGTAAAACCGTCGTTGGGATCGAATATGCCGACAGCTTTTTATATGTGAGATGTTTGTCTGAAAATAAATCCAAAAGTTCTACATTATTAAATGATCGAACTTTTTTGCTAGACAATAACAATTGTCTTGCTTGTGCTTTCTTAGGCGATGTCGGTGAAACTTTATCAAAAATATACGTTGATTCAGCCGACTTATGCATTTTTTTCCATTTTCCTGATGAAAATGTCCAAAAGCTCTTACACTTTCCCGGACCAATGATGTCTGCAGACGTCGTAAAACCTGCCATTAACCCCTTCTTTTCACATCTTTGTAAAAAATAGGCATACGACAAATTATAATTCGCTGCTTTCGAAGTGAGCAAAAATGGATGTTTGCTTTGAGCATCTTCAACCGAAGCACTCTTTGCTGTATCTGAAGAATAGACGACCAAAACATCAAGAGTCACTGTATTAATCATACTTTCACCTATCTTGGGGATATCGTGAATACAGTATACACGAAAATTATCCGAAATATCGGAGCAAACCTATAGTTAACACAAAAGGGTGAAATTACTCTTTAGTTGGCAAATCTCCAACTCTAACAAATCCGATAGGGAAGGGTGTCTTAACTCCCAAGATTCTTTCCTGTGCTAAGTTGTCATCTTTGGACAGATGATTCTTACTTCAGTCTTTCTAATTTGCCTTTACGTTTCACAATATGTTGGTAGTCCCACTGAATCACTTTAGATTTCTGTAACCAGCGGGCGAGATCATCAGTATCAATTTGAGAGACATCTGTATAAAAAATTGACGCATCTTTGAACTTACCTGTACCAGGCTCGAGATTTGCTTCATCAAAGTCAGTTCCACTCCAGAACATGAGTCGGATCCCTAACTTCTGTTTACTATAGCCGACGATTGGATTGCCATCCAAAAACCACACCGGGTGAGCATGCCAAATTTTACTTTCTGATTCGGGGAGTCCGTGGTTAATTTCTTTTACCAGCAATTCACAAATTGCTTTATCGGAAGAGGAGAGATTGTTGTTATAGGTTTGGATATCTGTGTTCATATTTATTAAGTTACTTGTCCATCTTCACCGCCTGCGGGGACCGGACTTATTTTACTAGGTGGAACTGGAAACATCTCAGGGTCTGAAATTTCTTTGCCTGAAAGAACACGACGAAAATTAATATCCACCGCTTCAAAATATGCAATCACTGCATCCTCATTCACCGGGATGTAAGACACATCTTTAGGCAAGTCAGAAGCATCAACAAGCTGTCCTTCGAGATCATAAATATGAGAACGGTACATGGCTGGTTGCCCATAAACTTCTTCATATTCATACCAATGCACTGGTTGATTGTTAAACCTATTTGTCATGTTACAAGTAATCGTGGCGGGTACCGTTTGCCTGACCTGGTAACCAAGTACTGAAAAATACTCAATATCTCCGTTTGAATGGTTACTATAGATGTTTCTGAACATGTTGATCCGCCCGGTGTTAGCATTAACTACTTCAGCATTTGTATTTAATAAAAAATCGAAGTTGCTTGAGTTGGAAAGATCTGGCAATACACTCCCAGGTATTTCAGTAGTATTGCGATCATAGGAAATGTTAAAAACGTATTTTGAGTTTTGAAGATCCATTATGCTTACCATGATGTTAGAGATAAATTGAGTCTGTTGCGGTAATACTTCTAGGATCTTAGCTATGTCTTGACTTAGTACATCTGCATTCATATTTCCAGAGGCGAAGTCTGTTTCCAGTTTGGCAAGCGTATCATAAATGTTTGGCTGTTCTGAAGAAGATTCTGCTTGGGAAGTGATACCTTCTCTCAAACGAATTCCTCCCGCTGCAACAGCTGCTCCAGCCAAAAATCCTCCAACAATTTTTTTTAAAAAACGACGTCTTGAGATTTCTTTTTTGTCCATTAAAGTTATTATAGCTGTGAAAGTAGGAAATTACGAAATGAGGAGAAAACGATAGGTTAACCTGAAATCAAATGCTTGGGTAAAACTTGAGACACTAGGATGTGATTTTTAGGTACTTGAAATAATAATAACTATTTGATAAAATTCCCGCAAGTTAATAGTGTGCCTCAACATCGCCTTGACAGTGTTCCTCGTAAGTTACTCAAGAATTGGAATTGCTTGAGTAATGAACACTTGTATTTATAACCGGCCAGAGAGGATGATAAATCCTTTTTGTAGCTGGTTTTTTTTGTTCTATTTTCAGCTTTCTCAGGATTTACCAAACGCCATTATAGACTTATAATGTTCGATCTCGTAATTATATTGATTGATGAATGGGATCTGTCTGCATATTGTAGGTAGTTCCGATTCATTTATTGCTGATCCGAAAATTTTACGTTTTCGCGGAAGCAAGATGAATTAAGAATCTCTGAGTGTATAAATACACTCAGATGTATACACCCATCCGAAAGTTATTTGTCTTCACAGACATATTTGCTTTCTTATGGGGGTACATTAACAAGTGAAGAGTGTCCATGGCATTGACAGTCACATTGTGTGGATTTTTAGTCCATACACGTGGCTGTTTTTTCGCCATGGTTACAAAGAAACAGAAGATATTTAGACAAACGAAAGGTAAGAAGATAGTGACAGGACCTCCGATAGAAATAGAAAGTGAGGGAATTGTTTGGTTAGCAGAACTTGCGCTAGGACTCCCAGAAATTGGCGACCCTCAAGTTACTGAGTTTCGAAAGAAACTACAACCATACACTTCAGTGACAATAGGGAAACAGACATACCAAATGTTTCTCACAACCGCAGGACGACCGTGGGTTGTTAATAAAAATTATCGACTCTATGTTTGTTCTTTGCCTAATGGTCGTTTCGGCATTGCAAAGGTGTCTGCGAAGAACCAACCGGATGATGATACTAAAAGTCTTCCGATTGAACAAATCGTCGCCAATGCAGCAGCATTACGGCATGAAAGCTCGCTCATGCAAGGTCTCCGTCAAGCGTCGCTCGATTTGGATGACAGCTTGCCTGAAGAAGAACGATATTACCATCATTCTTTCTTTCCGGAAGTTGTCGCTACACAACATATGCCTGATGGACGTTTTATGTTTATCATGGCATATCCAAGGTTTATCAAAACATTGGCGCAAATCGATCCTATCAGTAGGTTGTTGACGCAAAAACAACGAGGTGACCTAGGAGGAGCTTGGCTAGACGGCAAACTCCTCAAAATCCTAGCTTGGATTCATAGCAAGGACATCACCAACGGATTCATCGCTCCAGCCAACATTCTCATTGCTGGAAAGCAACATCTTCCGATCATTTTTGATTGGAGATACGCGAAACAGCATGATTACTTGACACTGGAACAACAAAAGCGGGAAGTACAACAAGCGGCGATGATCTACGTACAGTTTGCCGGCGGAATGTGGTCTGACGGAAAGTTAACACTTCCATATGACTCACATATTATGACGGAGGCGCAGTACGAAATTTTCACGCGCCATTTCACACACATCTTATCGGGTAATTGCGGAACTGCTCTTCAAGAGCATAAACGCCTTTACGAATTATGCGATGCCACGTGGCCGAAGTTTATTAACAACGAAGGTAACTGGCAACGTCCATTTCACGAATTTCAACTCTATCCGATTTAAATAGAAAGCAGGTATGAGAAAGTGGCATGTTCAACAAGTACTACCGCTAAGGAAGTAAACAGCAAGGCTTATGAACAAAAAGCCTCTGCTGCCGCCAGCCGTGGAGCCGTTCACATTAGTCAACAAGCTCAACAACAAGTGCAAATCACGGGCAAGTTGCACGAATTCGCCGATCCGCTCAGTGGCCCACGAAGTTCGCGCAACTCATACGAAGTCGATAAGACGCAAGCTATTTGGCGATTCACCCTGAAGTATGGCGTCGCTCGATATTCATCTCTGGCCGTAGATTCAACATACTCATTTGAAAAGGAATATGAAGAATCATTCAGGCAAACAGGGTCATATGTGGGTTTCACTCATGTGGTGCATCCCGATCAGAACGACCAGGTTAATGTCATGCTGTTCCAAGACCGAGATGACGATACATATCCTGATGAGAAAGGCCGACGACTATCCTATGGCCGAAGTGTAGCTGTTCTGGCTACTATGATTGAGGCCGATGAGGACAAAATCTTAGATCAGAACAAGCTGTTAATTCCCGGCATGGACGGGAAAGACGGCATCGAAGAAGGTCAACTTGTATTGGCACAGTGGTGGTGGCGAACAGAAGCCTGGAGCCTCAGGTATGGACTTCTTCCTTATGGCTTTTTAATCAGTGATCAAGAAGGACGCAATACCGTAGAAGCATGGTTAGTTCGTCAGCAACTCGGCGCAGATATTCAAAGCGACATTGCAACCGTCGAGCTGGGTCGAGAACTTGGGAAGAAAATGCATACATTTTTCTTCAACGTTCATCGTGACAGACCACAGGTTGATGCCTGGTGGACTCGAGTATTAGGGAAAGGTCATGTAATCTACAATCCCAATCCTCGGTATACCGCTGCTATGCAAGCCGCAGTCGTCTATTGGACAGAAAACAGCGACGCGACTGAATCAAATACCGCAGACTTCATCATGACTGCAACACGCGGCTCCAACTACTCGATGGGCGCACCGGACGCACAACGGATCGTGAAGTGTATCGTAGATGCTAACGTCGAAAGAGGCGCTCAACCCAAAGTTCAGTATCCCGCGATGGGATCAGAATTTGACCATCCGGTCAATGAGTGGGACATCAATCATCCTCTGTATACACCTTGGCAAGAGCAAGGGTTACCCGACCCGAAATCCGAGTTCGTAACTCAATTTACGTCGATCGCAGACGCTGTCGTCGGTTCGGCGCACAAAAAGAAATCAGGAGTAGTCAACATCCAATCATCGCCAACAACACCAGATAATCTGGCCGACGACGATGATATCGAGTGGGAGCAACTCTAACCTTTCGTTTCGTTCTGTGGGTCTCGACATGTCGAGACCCACTTCTAATTTCCTAAGGAAAAGCCAATGCCAATCATTGTAACAATGGGCGGCCCACTTTGGGGGCAAGAAACCAAAGGCCGTTTTGCTGCTGAAGCTTGCAAGCTTATCGATGCAAAAACGGTCGTACGATATGGGGGCTGTAATGGTTCTCATTACGTACTTTCCAACGGGTTGTCACACGCCTTTTCGCATTACGGCAGTGGCAGCTTTTTTCCTGATGTAAACACAATCTTAGCAGGCATGGTCATCGATCCATTTTTGCTTTTCGATGAGGCTGAGGAACTTGAACAACTCGGTCTTGCTGAGAATATGTTCGCACGAATTCAGATTCATCACAGATGTCTTTCCATCACACCATTTCATGGTGCGATCAGTCGTTTCCGAGAAAAGGTTCGAGATTTAACTGGAACCAAAAAAGGAACGGTTGGAATGGGAGTCGGTGAAGCTATCTCCGACAGCAAATCCTACCCAGACTTAGCAATCCGAGCAGGTGATTTCTCAAATCTGGCACTTTTAACAAAAAGAATTGAAAAGGTGCGTCAACAGAAACTGAAGCAGGCGGAAGCCTTAATCAGAGAATTTGACCTTGAAGATATTGGAACTGCCTGGGAAGAAATGGAATTGTTACGGAGTAGTAGTGTCGTTGAAGCAACTGCACGAACAATGCAAAATCTTACCGAATGGGTTCGAATCATTAATGATAATGAATTCAAACAAGCAATTTTAGCAGCCGGAAATATCGTGGTAGAAGGATCGCATGGAATTTTATTGCATCCTTACTACGGCTTTGCTCCACACGTGAGTCAAGTTGATCCAACCGGGGCTACCCTGATCAAAATTTTACGTCAGACATGTAAAGTCGGTAAGGGTTATCGCTTCGTTCGCATTTTAGCGTTACGGCCATTTGCACATCGACATGGAAATGGACCGCTAGTTACACAAGATGATGATTTCGGTGATGCCATTGATCCAGATCGAGACAATGATAAAACAAGTTGGCTCGGTCCATTTCGGATTGGTCCACTTGATTTCGTCGCTCTACGGTACAGCATGGACTGTGTAAACGGTCAGAACGAGTACCAAGGGTTCGCGATGAGTCATCTTGATGATCTAGAGGGTTGGGACGAATGGCCCATTTGCAATGCCTACCGATTTGTCGGTGAAGTTCCCAACGATCTCGATCAGTATTTTGTGATCAAGCAGGGAAGAATCGTTGCTATTCGGGTTCATCCTGATACCCGCGATGATGCCCATTTGGCCCATCAGATGCGCTTAACGCAACTTCTAAATCACTGTCGACCCGTAATCACGCATGTCACTCCGACCAAAGCCGAAACTCTCGAACAAGTTCTTTTAAAAAGAGTCGAAGCCGAAATCGGAATTCCAGTCGTCATGACTAGTCATGGCCCCGAAGTCAAACAAGCGGAAGTCGTTCCTGGCTACGAATATCTATTCACCTAAGAAAGAGGAAATCTCATGTCAACACAAACGTTAGCACAACGCATCCACTTACTTCGCCTCCTGATTCATGCCAATGATCCTTTGATAGAATCACTGGTTTCACAAATTGGACCGGATCAGACCATGAAGCAACTATTGCTCAAAAACCTCGCCAAACAGATTGGCTTAGACGAGACTATGGTTCAACGAATTGATGCTGGGCTTACAATGTACGATCCGGCAGAGAAAACGAATCACCTGGAGTATATGCAACGCATCTTCAGCAGCCTCGAAATGCAATCGTCGGACGCAGAATACACTGCCCTGGCAATTTATCATCAAGCTCAACAAAGCAGTCTGAGAAGTCTGCAAATGCGCTGGAATGTGATAGAACGCTTCTAATCAAAAAATAAAACACTCTTTACTTATAGCAAGCAGGCTCTTTCCTCCCGGAAAGAGAAGACGGTGACTTGATCGGTGAGTTTGGACTAGTGTCACACGACACTTATTTCTTCGAACTTCCCCAAGATCAAGCAACCGTCCCTGCTCTCTCTACGGATAAAATCCGTACTGATGAGTCCCTCTGCATTACGCAGAGTAAAGGACGAAAGAGAACAGACTTATCTTATAGCATAAAAATGCTATACTATACGGTCTAATGCTCGCATTAGAGCTCGTTAACAACCAAGAATACTATCGGCTTATGTTCGTTACGAACTAAATAAGCAGTTATTATTCTTGTTCATACTATCAATACAAAAAGTTTTTTAAGATCTGTATGGTGCAGAGTGAGGATAATTTTTCCTTAGTCTGCACCATATAGGTCACGCATTTCGCGATGGTGGCACACTTGACCAAAAAGAAGCGCCCATTTGGGCAAAATATAACATCCTAAGTGATGAAAGGCAAAGGAACAGTATCATGACAATGAAGAATGAATTGCGGGAAGACTTGTCCAATATGTTCGGGTTAACTGCCTCGCAAATCGATGCGATTGCAGCCCTGGGCGCAGAGGACGCGGAAAGTATGCAACATGTCACCACAGAAATGTTGACTGTTGCCAAACACAAAGTCAAGCTGACACCAATCAAGGCTGCTCAGATCGTCTCCCACTACAACATGCCAGCCGTCCCAGCTACCGACCAAGTCACAGAAGAAGAAATTGCTGAAGGCGCAAACCCAACTCCGGCGGCGGTTAGCTCCTATGCTAACACCCTGGGTATGGATCAGGGTACACTCATGACCTTTTTGCTCATGGGCAACATGGGCAGCGCGATGGGCGCTGGTGCTGGCGACTTCGACATGAGTTCAATGCTACCAGTTCCTCAGATCGTCGGCGGATACAGTCCAAAGATCCGCAACATGCCTTACCTGGTTATGGGGCAGATCGAACGTCGACTGGGTACTCCTATCGTAGTCATCAATGATGATGGTAGCGTTAACGCCGAACAGACAGTGGCGTATATCATGTCACTGGAAGAAGGTTTTCCGCCTGCTGTGGATGGTGTCTGGTATGACCCTGATAGCAACAGCTATGAAGTCATCAAAGTTGGCGTCGATGCGCAAAGCATCTATGATGCCGACCCGGTGAACCCAACACAGGCGCTACCGAAGAGTGGAATTGGCACTGGCCGCATTTCCTGGAATGGCGTTCCACTCGATGTTCGTCAGGTTGTCTTCTTGGCCGCCACTCAAACCCGTGAGGTAACCCCTGGGGATGAGAGCAAATTGGCCTGGTTGCGCGATCACATCAAACCTGGTGTCAAACGTTTGGCGCTGCGCGGCGAATTCCCGGCTGCTACTACCGCTTACAATCAGGCGGCCCGTATGGGCGCATTGCCCACTATGAAGGTTCAGCTCAGTCGTCAGCCGCGTCGCCCGGAAGTCATGCCTCGCCGCCGCACTCGTAACATTGGAGAGGGGGGCCTGCCCGGCACTGGCAATGGGTTTCACGACGACGAACTCTAGCCAGTTCTTGGCAGATTTCCTTTCAATCGTGCTTCCTGAGCGCAATCTGCGTGAAGGAAGCGTCGCCCGAATCGGAATGTGGCTCATTCAAAACCGAAACCGGATGAACGAACATATGTTCTATTCGGATTTTGATTGGCAACAATTTGCGTCACAGGAAGTTCTACTGCTCCGAGCGATCACCCCGCCAAACGTCTTTACTAAAGATGCGCGGGCCGGATACTTGGTGAGCGTGAAAGGCATCGACGATTTGGTCGAACTAGCAGACGCTCTATTTGGGGATGATGTAACATTCCTCAGTAAAGCCAACCTGCTGGTGAAAGGCATGGGGAGCATCTTAAAAACCCTCATGGACTGGGCCAAACAGAATTAATCGTATTGATAGTATATTTAGGGCAAGAAGGAGATAAAACTCTTGCCCTAACCTTTAGAGATGTGTATCTCTACTGATGAGTCCAAAAGGACGAAAGGAAAATTTTAACTAAGATCTGGCAAAAAGACCCGACTGAGAAATAATTGGCTTGCCATTCTGCGGTACCCTGGATCCCAAAACGCACTATCTCCATCAATAGCTTTTTCTTGCTTTATTTCAGCTGGTATTTGATCCGCATAGAAAAATCGATATCCACGGTGGAGAAGACGAGCTTGCAAAGTTTCACCTTCCAGATTTCGTAATAATCGTGATCGAACTTCTTCCTTCTTTTCTCCAAATCGCTCTAAATTGACAAATCTTTCAATCACTGATCCTTGTATTTTTTTTACTATTTCTTGATCTCCTATCCACACTGCTCCCAATAAAGGCTGAGTAACTGTTGGACTTATATACCCTTCTTTTGGAGTAGGTAAGTGCATAATCTTGTACTTACCATTTTCTTCTTGTACTAAAAATTTCAATAAACTATCTTTACCTTCTACAGCCTGTGCAATTGTCGCCTCGGAATCTTCAACTGAACGAGTATCATTCGCAGTGGCTTCTTTTTGAAAACCAATAAAATCTGTATCAGATTCCAAAGTCGGATACCCTTTTATTCTTGATCCCCACAACACAAAAACTGGATAAAAGTTTTGTTGAAGAACATCATCGCTTTCCATGAGTTTAAGTGCATGTTGAACTCCTTGCAATTCATTTTTTGCTAATTTCTCTAGATCAGCAGATTGAGGTGTATCGATAATTGGAAGCTGAAGATTAAATTGATGGACATAATCAGGTGCAAGAATGTCTAGGTGAATAAGATGGGACCACCCACTATAAAGGTCGTTTCGGACAGTGAGCGATTCAACATTCCATGCTTTTTCCAAAAATGCCGTATGTTTTTCAAAAAAAGTCTTTGCCTGATCTTTATTTTCATTGGCCAATGATTCTGTGGTCAAAAAAATACTTTTTATGAGTAAACGAGAAAATCTTTCTTGATCTACATGATCGGAATCAGGAAGAATATCCTGAACTGCCAGAATATCATCCTGAAGCGCCGGTACAAGTTTCAGCGCATCTTGATTCAATAGTTTTTCATAACGATCCTTTTTTTCCCAACGATATCGAGCTTTCGTCATTTGTTGGACAAAAGGGGAATCCTGACTATACATATCCTGATGGAGTTGGTGTTCTTCCTCAAAACCAGCTAAAAATGTTTCAAGATGAAAAGGTGGCTTTTCTTCAACAATTGGGCCAGAACTTCCTAAATTTTTTAAATCGAGCATATGAGCAAACTCTACTACAGTAGATCGCGTAGAATGACGAAGAGCATCAATCTCACTTATTGTTAAAAGATTCCGACGATATGCCGCCTGCAACCCCTCAAAAATCCCACTTTCTAATCCTGCATCTTCAGCTATCTCTAAAATAGCAATGACATACGAAATACTCAGCCATTTCTTGGAGAGAAGTTCAGGAATCATATGAGCTGCTTTATGGACAATAACCGGCTCACCTCTCCCAAGTTCTACTTCGGGAATATCTCCATCTACAAAATTGACTCTCGGCTCGTTTTCAAAGAGCAACCGTAACCATTTATGGTGATAAATTTTCTGAAATTCTGTTCCAATGCTGTCATCAAGATGATTTAATTCAGAGCTAGAAAGTAGCATCTCAAATGGGAGGTAAAGCAGGATACGAGCATTGTTGGGATCACTTTGGAGAAAACGCAATAATTCTTGATATACCTCTTGAATATCTTCCTCTATGATCAAACCTTGCTCTAAAGCGGTACTCCAACCCATTCTCACATCAGGAATTTTCGTAAAAACTTTATGCAAACGAGCGTGAATTATCCGTCGTTCTCTCGCTTGTTCGATCAATGTTGGATGAGTTGCAATTTCGGTTGGTAAAAAAGAATTTGATTCTTTTCCAGCATAAAAAAGATCTACACTTGGTGGGCGAGTAATCACAGTTTCATTCGGAAAGCCCAGACGCTCTAACTTCATTACAGGCTCTGGTTTTACTACCACATCCCATTGAACATCAAAAATTCTTTTAATTGTTTGACGTAAAACAATACCTTTGTGTTTTTCTTTGGCAGAAGTAACAGGCAGAGAAAGAACCGAGTCCCAGCGTTTTTTAATCAGACTCTCTCTATCAAAAGGGTAACAACGACCGTGGGCTTCACCTTTCAGCGCTATAAAATCTGGTTGTGTTGTTGTGAGATCATTGACTTGCGAAGCTAATCCAAGCTGCACATCTTTGAATCCAATTTGTTCTAAAGTTCGAAGTATAGGATCTGTCGACAAACCAGTATGTTGGCATGTATCAAACACTAAAAGAGAGGACTCCTTATCTTTAGTCAATTGACGGTAGGTAGACTCAAATTCTTCTTGTACCTCTACTTTTGTTCTCCCGGCACGAGTCGTTTCTCCACCTTTCTTCGAATCTTCAGCTGAAACTTCATTCATTGCGTGTTTTGCACTCAGCACTGAAATACGAGACAGTTTTTTTGGTGGCACTACATCATCCATCATCTCCTGGGTATTTAGCCCCAGTGGATTAATAAAGTAAATTTCCGGATGTGTCTCTTGAGGATATAATCGATGCCAGGATTCTAGGAGACAAAGATAGGCAGATCGCGCCCCTGCATCCAAAAAAACAATCCGACGGATATTATTCTCGTGAAGATATTCGGCTAAACGTTTCCCAATACGGATGAAATCATTCCGTTCACCACGACTAAAAGATTCAAGAGTTTGGGAAATCTCGCTCTCTTTCTGTTTTTTTCTTTCTTCTTCCATTCAATAACTCCTTTAGGGCTCTCAAGTTTTGTTTGGAATCATTCTAAGATAAAAAATGAAGTGTTTGGGGTGGTATACCGGGTTCGAACCGGCGACCTTCGGTTCCACAAACCGACGCTCTAACCAACTGAGCTAATACCACCAAAGTAGAGTTATTGTACCAGAGAAGAATTGATCAATCTAGAAAAACATCTATAAACTAACTGACTCGCCGTCTTGGAAGCAATTCTCTAGACCTCAGGTAATTCTTGTACAACGTTAAATACTCAAGAAGTTCATTAAAACTCTCAATTTCTGCCATAGCCACACTTCTCAACTCAATATTATTTGTTGCTACAGCAATACCAATTCCACCTTCATTCTGAACTGCTTGAACCATGTCTGTATCATATCCACTGTCTCCCATTATCATTGCATCACTTAGCTTGAAGTTATATAACTTTGTTGCATCTATAAGCTGTTCCACTTTGTATTTTGAAAAATCTGAATATTGATGCATCTTGTACACCTGACCACCATTATCCACTGGTTCATAAAAAAATTCCGTATTTGTATATACTTTATCTACATCTGGAAGCTTATCTTCCACAAATTTTCTTATGATACTTATCCCTGCAGAAATGATAATCACTCTCATTCCCAACTCTTGTTTAGCCAAACTGATTACTTGATCAACTCCTTCTCTAAGGACAAAATATTTTGTTATATTTGTGACATTCTCTCTGGTGGCAAGACCTTTACTTCTTAAAAGATCTATAACACCATTCTCGAATTTTCGATGAGCATCGATAAATTTCATTTCCTTTTGATCAATCAGAAATTGCTGATACAACTCTTCACCATCTTGACCAGATAACAGTTCATAAAGAATTTGATAGGAATCATTTTCGATCACTGTTTTATCGAAATCAAAAATCAACGCTGTAATAAATTTATTTCGAAAAATATTTTCGAAGTCTGTAAATTCACTTAGTTGTTTTATCTCGTGAGACATAAGTCGAGCATTATACCAGATGAGAGCAATTCTGTTTACTCAAACTGATTGAGGATTTGGAGGAGAGTGGGCAAGTACTTAATTTCTTTCCATGCTAATGTAATCAACGGCTCATACTCTGTATTTACAGCGACACCAGGATAATGTCGAAACACTTCCATCTCTTCATAGCCACCACCCAATACCAAACACTCATCTTTAGCTATCTTGTGTCGTTGCAAAAAGTCTTCAAGTTTTCGCAACTTGAAACCAGCTTCGTCTGTATCCTGTTTGTAATCAATCCAGTTATCATTTTCATCAAATTGAAAAAGAGAATTGGCGTACCAATGTTTAATCTGCAATCGTTCAGCAACCTGTTTTACAAAAACATCCATATAGCTGGAAATTAAACAAACTTCATACCCCTTAGAATTTAAATCTGAAAAAAAGGCAAATGCTTCACCACGAAGTTCCACTTTGAAAAAAATATCTTCGAGAACTTTTCTGGGAATAGGACCACCGTATCCTTTTTTCCACATATCAAACAAACCTTTTTTCATTTCTTCAAAAGAAATTTGTTTGCGGACATACTTTGTGTAGAGTTGGAAATGTATTTCGAGGTCACCATTGAGGGAAGTAGTGAGTAAATACCAAATATCTTCTGATGTAAGAGTTTTATCAATATCACAAAAGATCACCTTCGGCCGACGTACCAATTGAATGTTTGACATATTCTCGATTAATTATATCACTCTTTAGTGAAGAATTTTTCTTTAAACTTTAAAAAAACGGTGCGTCCAGCCGCCCTCACAGAGGATCTTCGCTCTGCTCGAGATTTCCCGCCTGACTTCGTTGGACGGGACAAGCGCATCAGTCAAAAAGGGTGCGTCCAGCCGGATTCGAACCAGCGACCTACTGCTTAGAAGGCAGTTGCTCTATCCAACTGAGCTATGGACGCATATACAAGTGAGTACTTTACCACACTCGAGAAAATTTGGCAGTAAAGAAAAATTAATCTCCCCAAGCTTTGACAACCGCCCCAATCACTTTTCCATCTTCTTTGACAGGAATAATAATCTCGGCCTCAGACCAAATGTCATGTAAATAAGTCATACTTTCTATATTCGGATACAGACCATCTGTTTTGAAGCCTTGATCACAAATTTTTCGATGTCGTCCTTGGAGAAGTGCCAACACTTTTTGAACTTTTCGTTCATCTTTGGTCACGGTAATCATTTTCCATTCTCCTGATAAAAATAACTTTTCTATCTCAGTATTTGATTTGGCACGGATGAAATAGGTCGACTCAAAGTAGGGAAGTGATTCCTTGCCATCAAGCGAAGTCATGATTCGTGATTGAACTTCTTCCTGACAAGTGGAATCACCCTGACAGTTTTTGGCTTCATCAAACCAAGTAGTGAACAGATGTGGGAATGTCGAGGCGTTCTCTTGGATAAAAGTTTCCGTTTCCTGACAATATGCCCGAATGGCGGGTTTGTTTGATAGTTTATCAAGGAAAAATGAAACGAAAAAATACATGCCAATCAAAACAGGAAAAATGTACATCAATGACCGAGAGTATTGAGCAGATGGAGAGAGAGGCGGTTCAACTTTTTTTTTGACAGTCTTTTTCTTGGTGACTTCTTTTTTTGGTTCAACCTTTTTGGGAGATGGTGGGGTGTTTTTTTTGATATTTCGTGGCATAAGGAAAATTATACAGTACTACTATCTCTGAAACTCAGAAAACAGACATTTAAGTCCCATAGTATGGATTTTAATGCCTTGTTATGCTAAAATCCCCGCATCTTGTACGAACTTGGGAATGCATACTATGCATCTCTCGGGTACGTACGATTTTTAACACATCGGTAAAAATGGTAAAAAGAAGAAAGAAAAGGAAAGAGAAAACCATGACTCCGCAAATCGAGAAAATTGTCAAGGATGGGACAAAAGCTGTTGTACAGGCCACAGGCCTAATCCTGTTGGCTTCACTCCTTAACAGCTTTACTCTGGAATTACCAATCCAAACCCTTATCATTCTCAGCATCCTGCTGTACCTCCTGCCTCACATCAAATTAGATTTGCCCCATTTAAATTGGGAAAAATTTATTGATGAATTGGTTCTACTCCTCGCAGGATCCCCGAGTGAGGAAAAACCTGAGCAATTTGGTAAACAAAACATAGTTGAAGGAACAATGCTTGACCCTGAGAACCTGAGACTCCAATTGGAGAAGCTTCAGCAGGAAAAAGCCGAACAAGACCCTCGCCTCGCCTACATCCGCACACGTCTCGCCGAGATGGGACATGGAGAAATCGTCGTCATGTTCGCAGAGGAAGCCTCTCAGCTTCGGCAACTTGCTCACCCGGACAGCCGGCTTGATCAAATTCTCGTTTGGCTTAAGGAGAATCCTGAAGTTGATTACTACATCGGCACCATGGCTGAATTTAAGCTTATCGCCGAGGACGCTCGGATCGGAGCCATGGTCCGAAAAACACTGAACGAATTTCAAGACTAAAGAAAGACCAACAGATGTAAGTCTGATTGGTAAGGATAATTAAGTTAAAAACACCGATGAATTCCCCGTCTATCAAGACGGGGTTTTTGTATGTCCAGATAGAAATTTGCTAACTAAGCAACCCATAACTTGAGAAAAAGGTGAGAAAGTGGTATAATTTAGGACGAAAAAGTGAAGTTTATTTAAGAAATGGAGAAGAGAAAATGCCTGACGGCACAACCTTAGTTTGGGTTTTGCTTTTTTTAATTGTGATCAGCGTCGTGGGATGGAGGATTTTCCTCTATCAACCTCGACCCTCACAACCAGGTGATTATCTGCATCCGCGATAATCACCGCCTGACGATTCGCTTCATTGCTAATCGTCATTGACTCCGCCATCGGTACGCCCGAGGCGGGGTTTTTTTTTACTTTTTCAGGGAAATTTTAGATTAGAGAAGAAAAACGCTGTCGGATCTGTGGGATGAAATAATAACTCGCTTCCAGATCAAGAGTCCCATAACTTTTTATGTGTTTGATGTAATTATACTTAGAGTAAGTGTACACTTAATTGGAAAATATTGTACTAATCGAAGAGGTGTATTTATGTCAGGAGAAAAAAAAGGTTATGAACCAATGCATGGCAGATTAGCACAATTCATCAGGACAATTGCACAAATGCATCGTCGTGATCAATCTGAGACAGTAAAACCGGCCCATTTGGAAGCAAAAGAAGTGGAACATATTCCCCTGGCAGAAAAAATAGCCAACATTCCATCAGAAGAGCGTCAGCTACTCCAGCCTGGAGAACTCATCGAAAGATTTGTGGAAAATTGGAGATCACAGGGACGTGACGAAAATCTCTTGGAAAAAATCTTAGCCGAAATTCACGTGGTGGATCGCTCCCATTTCCAAAAAGGCTTAGGTCAAATCGTTGAACAGATTAGGCATGCAGCTTCGCAAGGACCTACCCTAGTTGTGACCACTTTTGTTGGCGAAAGTGGGGGTAAAATAGCGCGTTCAGATGCTTTCGCACCAGTTAGAGCGATGGTAGCAAACGGGGAGTTACTCGGCCTTGTTACAGATGTCGATGACCTCCACAACATGACAGATCAAATTCCAGATGGTACGACAGTCATTGTGTATGACGATTCAAGTTACTCTGGAGCACACATGAATTATCCCTTGAAAGAGCTAAGAAATCTCGGGAAAAAACTCACTATCAAAACCGCTACCGTAGCTGTTAGTAAACGGGCAATTGAAAATATGCATCGTTATGGAGCGGACGATGTATGGGCTGCCTATCGTATCCCAAGTCCATCTGAAGTTTTTACTGAAGCTGACAAAAAACTTCTAGAAGATTACTATGGATACAGTGAAGTAGATGAACACTGGGAAAATGGCATCTACGGAGCGCTTTCACATAAAGTTCCAGATAATTTTATGAAGATATTCAATTTTGCTTCAGAAGGTTATCGGGATGAAAAAGGGGAGTTTCACTACTTGAGATTACTTGACACTCATGGCTTGTACAAAAGTGCATACAAAGGTGGTCCTCGTATTGGAGAAGTTGGGCTTTATATTGACTAGTACTAGTCATCCTTTTGTTACTCTACCCCTGATTGAACCACACTTATTTTTCACACATCCTTCGTAATGGAATTTAAACTAAAAAGAAACTTATAGAACTGTTTTTAAACTCTCAAAAACGCGATATGTGTCGGGGTGACACGACTTACCCTCGTCAGACTCACATTTTAAAACTTCAATTTTTGAGTTCATTTGATCGGGCACGAGTCGTCGTGTGATCAATATTTGAAATCTACTCTGACTTCGTCAGAACCGATTTCAAATGTCGGGGTGACACGACTCGAACGTGCGACCTCCTGCTCCCAAAGCAGGCGCTCTAGCCATCTGAGCCACACCCCGGCTAAAAATTCATCTCTTTCAAGAACGAAGGTGATTGTATCATTTTTTTTGAAATATATTTATCTGCCAGTGATTGTGAAATAATCCGAATCTTTCCCAAATATTAAATTTCTGTTACTCTAGAAAAAATGGAAAAAAATGGTGTCTACCAACCACTCGCATCACTCCTGAGACCAGAATCACTCGATCAGTATATTGGTCAAACTCATCTTGTCGGTCCAGAAAAACCAATTCGGAAAATGATTGAGCAAAAACAACTCAGCTCAATGATCTTTTGGGGACCACCGGGAGTGGGGAAGACGACTTTGGCCAGAATCATCGCCAAAAGTACTGATCATCCATATGTGGAGTTGTCAGCCGTCAGTGCCAAGAAAGATGATGTTCGCAAAATTGTGGATGACTCGCTCGCGCCTCAGCAAATGCTCAATTCGAGTATGAAGTCTCCGGTTTTATTTCTCGATGAAATTCATCGATTCAACAAAGCTCAGCAGGATTTTCTACTTCCATATGTGGAAGATGGAACACTCATTCTGATTGGAGCAACCACTGAGAATCCCAGTTTTGAAGTGATCGCTCCGCTCTTGTCACGAACCAGAGTTTTTACCCTACGTGAATTAACTCAGGATGAAGTCTTTCATATTATTGAACAAGCTTTGGAATTTTTATCTTCTTCACAGAAAAAGAAAATCAAAATGGATAAAGAGGCCAAAGAGTGGCTGGCACGATTTGCAAATGGAGATGCTCGTCAAGCATTAACAATTATTGAACAAACACATCGCATTTTTGGGAAGTTAACAGTCGAGACTTTGAAAGAAACACTTCAATCGAAGCATCTTCGCTATGACAAAGCCGGGGAGGAGCACTACAACACAATTTCAGCTTTTATCAAATCGATGAGAGCGAGTAATGTCGATGCCGCCCTCTATTACTTGGCTCGAATGGTGGATAGTGGGGAAGATCCCAAATTCATTGCTCGTCGAATGATTATTTTTGCCAGTGAAGATATTGGTTTGGCTCAACCTACAGCTTTAGTAGTAGCCAATGGAGTGTTTGAAGCTGTTCATAAAACTGGCTATCCTGAAGCTCAAATCATGCTCGCTCATGGAGTCGCCTACTTAGCTCAAGCGAAAAAAGATCGATCAGCCCACGATGCCTATTTCTTAGCATTAGAGGATGTAAAAAAGTATGGAAATCTCCCAGTTCCTTTGAATCTGAGAAATGCTCCAACGAAATTGATGAAAGAATTAAACTATGGAAAAGGGTATGAAATGTATAGTGAGGAAAGTTTATTACCAGAGGAATTGAAGGGGAAGAAGTACTATTCAACCAAGAACGAAAAGTAATATCATGAATGTATATGGCAAAAAATACTGCACAAAATTCAATTTTTTCTCAAGTTCCTTTTTGGGCAGGTGTTGCTGGGGTCGGTGCCACTCTCATTTTGATTGCAATGGTTTTTGCCAAAACCTTTTTCTTTCCAAATCTTCAAAGTTCCGTTCCAGCAGCTCCGATTGCTGATACTTCAGTATTAATAAATGACAAACCTTTATTTGAGCAAATTCAAGAATCTGGATTCAAGGAAGCTATTATTTCTATTGAGCCAGCAGTTATTACTCCAGAATCAGTTCCTGCCAACTGGGAAACCACTGAGGATGGTGATACTTTAGGTTTTCAACTCAGATACCCACCAGATTGGTCATATCATGGTAAAGGTAGATTTTGTATGAATCCTTTCCCTAATGGCAGTTGCCAAGATAGTTATCCTTACTATTTTGAATTAACAGAAGAATATCAACAAAATAAAAAGTTTTTGGAATACATGCAATCACTATTAAATCTTGAAAGTACTCGTCTACGAGAAATTGGTTTCAAGTACGATTTAATTTTTTCAAAATTAGAATTTGGCAAACTTGATGGTCTTGTAGTGAGACAAAGTCGATCTGATCATTCAGATCCTACTATACCCAGCGAATCAAGTGAAACAATTTTTATAAACATTGATGGGCGGATAAGAGTCTTCCTTATGGATATTGACGATCCTGTTCAAAAAAAAGTGTTTTCTTCTTTAAGAGAAATATGACCGACACTCTGAAATCTCAACTCAAACAAGCCGCCACTGACCAACTCAAATATCCGTATCCTCTCGGAGCCGAAACCGTGTACGCATCTGCAGTTTTAACAAAAAAAGGAAATATCTACGCCTCAGCTCAGTATTTTTCTGATACCTATTCTTTAACACTTCACGCCGAACAAGCTACGTTGGCTCATGCTGCAGCTCATGGGGAAAGTGAGATCGTAGCCATTGCCATTACCAGCACGGAAAAATCAGAAGGATTAACGAATCCTTGTCATATGTGTAAACAACTTCTGTATGAAAGTAGCCGTCGATCAAAAATCCCCATGACAGTCATTCTTTTTAATCAAAATGGCAAAGAAGAAATTGTTGAACTAGAAAAAATGATGAGCTACCCATGGCCAGCTAATTCCTAATTGCACACTTTCTCTTTTTTCTGCAATACTAGATGTTGTATGTTTTCCTCCACATTTAAGTACCTCAGCATTGCGACACTCTCGCTCATTATCATTTCTTCCACTGTTTTCTTTTTTCAAAAAAATTCACCTGAGAAAGTCTCTGCCCAAAGTGCTCAGACATGTCCAAGTACAGAAGTCACATTGGAAAATATTGATGCACCCGCTTTCACAGGAATATCGATACTTCCAACTCAATTACAGGATGCCCCTTTGGTAGTCCCTCTTAATCCTGAGGAAGATGGCGTTGGAGTTGTGGGAGACGGCTATGCAACCGTCTTCAGAATTCCTGTCTTAGTAGGGCAAAAAATTGAAACTCTTGCTCATGAAATGGATCTTGTGCCTGCGGGTAGTTATATTCGAAGTATTCTTTTTGATAAAGATGGGAACCAATTAAATACTGCTGATACACGACAACAATTTACTGCTGAATATACAGGTGATTACTTTGTGTTAGTTAAAACTTTTGGCTGTAAACAAGGTCGAGTGGGATTTCGAGTTTTTAATTCTTTTTTTTCTTTCCGACAAACAAGTTTTGGTGTGAGAACAGACAAAGGGGTTGTATATGAAAATCAACCTGGGAAGTCACTAAAAGTTCAAGCTCCCGCTCAGCTTCTGCTGACTCAATATCGAATTGTGAGTGTTGACCATGATTCTAAAAAATTCGTGTTTGAGTTTGTGCATGACGTAGATGGACAAACATACCAAGTCGAAACTCGTATTCGTCTATCAAAAAATGGTAGTGACATACCAATCTCCATGTTTGAACAAAATGCTTCTCAATTAGTGATTACACCCATTGATAGCTATTATTTCAGTGAAAATGCCGAATATGGATTTGAACTCTTTGATCACCAATGGGTGAACTCAAATCCACCATATAATATTGCTGGACAAAGCTATATTGGACGTTTTTCATTGAATTCAAATACTGATACGAATAATGTCTGTAATGTTGATATCACCCGAGATGGAATAGTCGACTTGAGCGATTATTCTCAACTCTCATCAAATTTCTTTGCAGACACATCTGCATGTTCATATTAGACTAAGTTTGTAATCTCAAGTTGTCAGCCCAAGGCTGCCTGCCCGCCTTTGGTGGGATCCGCCTCTGGCGGAAACCTTGCAATGCCTAAATTCCTCTGGTACAATTCACTTTCTTAATTTAAAAAACTGATATACTCGTTGCATACACATTTGCAACTATCAGGAGGTCCCAATCGCAAGGAAATTTTTTTTGGTGAATCATAAGATTCCCTACCCGACATTGCGCATTATTGATGAGTTTGGAAAACAAGTGGATGTCATGTCTAAAACTGACGCCATTACCCAAGCACAACAAAACGGAAAAGACGTCATCTTGATCACGGAGCATGCAGATCCTCCAGTAGCCAAGATTATCAACTTTTCCAAGTTCAAATATCAGCTCGATCAACTCAAAGCTGAAGGAAAGAAAAAAGCCAAGAAGCAAGAAATCAAAGAACTCCGTTTTCGACCATTTATGGGACAAGGAGATTTTGATTCGCGCATGAAAAAAATTCGTGCTTTTATCGAAGATGGTGATAAAGTTCGACCATATGTCGAATTCAAAGGTCGAGAAATCACACGAAAAGAGTTTGGATTTAAGATGATCGATCGGATCATCGAGGAAACGAAAGAAATTGCATCTGTAGAAATCCAGGCTCGATTACTGGGAAAGAAAATTATTGTTCAACTCATGCCAGCCAAGAAGAAGAAATCTGTAGAGAAGCCTTCGACTCAACCAACTGGTACGACAACACAAGGAGAAGCTGTTTCGTCTTCGGACGTGCAGTCATAACGTTATGACAAAATCAAAAACAAAACAGAAGACACGTAAGGGAGCTGCGGCTCGATTCAAAGTCACCGGCACAGGTAAAATCATGCGCCGAAGCCAAAACATGCGTCACTTACGTCGTCGAAAATCCAAGAGTGCAATTCGCGCTGCCAAAGTTCCAAAACAAGTCACCGGAAAATGGGCAAAACGAATTCGAATCATGTTGGGAATTTAACATGACACGAAAAACAGAATTGGGAGCCACAGGGGTAAGAGTTACCTATGCAGATGGAAAAATACACATGTTTGATGCACCAGCAAAAAGGGTTGATATTGCGTTAACTCTTATTCAAGTAGCAGCAGAACATCCTGATATTAACCCAACTGGAGTACTCTCAAATAAAATTGAATTTCTTGATGAGGATGAAATCATTTCAACATTTACAAGAAAAGATGTTGAACACTGGACAAAAGTAAGAGATCGTCATTGAAAGTGTTTTTAGAATTTAAAACAAATAATTTATTAAAAATATAATGGAGGGTCCCTAGGTTATTCAAGATCAAGCACATAGCTTGACACCTATTACCTACATATATGGCACGTGTCAAAACTGGCGTCGTTCGAAGACGCTCACATAAAAAATTACTGAAGCGCACCAAAGGCTTCCGAATGACCAACAATCGCTTGATCAAACGAGCGACTGAGGCTGATTTGCATGCTGGACAGTATGCATTCATCGGACGCAAGCTTCGTAAACGAAACTTCCGTACACTTTGGATCGTTCGTATCAATGCTGCAGTACGACAAGTTGATCCTGAACTCAATTATTCCACCGTCATGGCTGCCCTGAAAAAGGCTAATATCGTGCTTGATCGCAAGATGTTGTCTGAGTTGGCTGTTCGTGATTTCGCTGCTTTTGAACAACTGATCAAACAAGTTCAAGTCAAATAACTGTTCATCTCATTTACAAAACTTCCTGTCCAGAAAGCTTTGTGATGCCAGAAAATGTCAAACCACTTCCAGAATATAAAATTGGTGATTTAGTATGGTGCACCCTTGCATCAGAGGTAAAGCCAATGCCTGGAATTGTCACCAAAGAATATGATTCTGAAAAAAAATTCTTAGTCATAAATTTTCATTCAGAGGATGAAGAAGAGACTAAGAAATTTCCATTTCCTATTGGGATTAAAAGCGAAGATTTCATTCGTCCTCGAGAAAACACCTAAAAGTGACAAAAATAATTGAAAACCTACCTAGCAAGCCTCTTCATGAGTATCAGATGAACAATCTGGTCTACTTTAGAGTAAATAGGACAAGCCAAGATTGGTACGAAGGGTCTGTAGCAGGTACAACCAGAGATTTTGAAGGTGAATTAGTAATATTGACAGTGAACAAGGAACGAATCGGAATTTCTCTTGCTGATCTCGTTCGACCAAGAAAGAATACATAAAAATATGGTTGAAAGATCTTCAAATTACGGACTCAAAAGATTTATAGTCGGCCAAGCAGTTTCTGTTCTATTTGAGGGGGAAAAGTATCGTGGTGTTGTTAAACGCCGATACAATACACAACCTGATGGAAATTTCGCTGGAGAAAGTCAACCCAAATATCGATCAATTGATGTCGAGATTTCAGACGGAGGTAAAACGCCACGTCGTCTTACAATCAATCGCGTTTCGGATCTTACTTAATTGTTTGAATTTCAAATAAAATACTAGAAGTTGTCGCTCAGTAAACCTGTGATAGAATTCAGATCAGAAAGTTAACATGAATCAGTATTTCAAAAATTATTTTTTCTTTTTTACCACTCTTTAACGGTAGGGGTGAAATTGTATATTCAGCCCCAGCAGATGGGGCTTTTTTAATTTAAAACAACTATGGAAAAACTAAGATTAAAAGATATTATCCAAAAGCATTCTGACAGGAGCAAACTTCGGATTACACTTGCTGAAACTCGTAGTTTTATTACAGAACTCAATCCATGGGTCTCAACCCCAAAGAATTTTCCAAATGATTACCCTGATAGCGCTCAACTGGAAAAATTGTCTCCTGAGGAGATGAGTCAATTATTTATTTTTCTATATATTGACGCAAGCATAAACGAGCGTAACGATATAAAATATCTTAGACTATTACAACTAGCTAAATTTAACATTGATAATTTTCTCAAAAACGACAATATTTAAGACACTTATGACACTTCCAGAACTCGAACAAAAAATTGCAGAACTTTTAACCTCACTTGAAGCTGATTCCAACTGGACTCAGGATGAATTAAAAACCAAATACCTTGGTAAAAAAGGTGAGTTCAATGAATTGGCAAAAGTCATCAAAGATGTCGATGACAAAAAAATGGCCGGACAACTGTTAAATGAGTTGAAACAAAAAATTGAACAAAAAATAAATTCTCAGCAGACCACTCAATCAACGAACCCACTTAAAACAGATCCCACAATTCCTGGCTATGATTTAAAAATTGGACACGTCCATCCTGTTTCTCAGGCGATTAAAGAAATTACTGACATTTTTGAACACATTGGTTTTACTCGTTCACGCTATCCTGAAGTTGATGGAGATTACTATGTGTTTGAAAGTTTGAATATGCCTCCTGACCATCCTGCTCGGGATGAATGGGAAACCTTCTTCGTCGATCTGCCAAAAGATCCTCAGCTGGGAGAAATCGTACTATCAACTCATACGTCCAACGGACAAGTCCGCGAAATGGAACGATTGGGAAAACCACCGATTCGGATGATCAACATTGCCCGCTGTTATCGTCGTCAAGCCGATGTAACTCATACACCGATGTTTCATCAATTCGAAGGTTTAGTAGTAGATAAAGGCATCACAATCCAACATCTCAAAGGAACAATTGATCACTTCGCTCGAGAGTTCTACGGACCTGGAGCGAAATCTCGAATCCGACCGTTTCATTTTCAATTTACTGAACCTTCCTTTGAAGTCGACTTCTCTTGTTCAATTTGTGATGGAACCGGAAAATTGGAAGATGGTGAAAAATGTCGTTTCTGTAAATCCGGTTGGCACGAAGTCGGTGGAGCAGGAATGGTCCATCCCAATGTCCTAAAAGCTGGAGGAATCGATCCAGAAGAATACACAGGTTTTGCTTTTGGCTGGGGAATTGAACGCACGTACACACTCAAGCCGAATTTACACATCGATGACATCCGCATGTTATACAACGGAGATTTACGCTTACTCGAACAATTTTAAACATATATGAACATCCTCATCCCACATTCTTGGTTACTCGAACATTTAGAAACTTCGGCAAGTGAAGCAGAGATTCAAAAATTTCTTTCTTTGTCCGGCCCCTCAGTCGAACGCATTCATGAGATAGAAGGGGAGAGTGTCTACGACATTGAAGTTACGACGAACCGAGTCGATAGTATGTCAGTTCGAGGAATAGCTCGAGAAGCAGCGGTGATTTTGACCGAGGCTGGAATACCATCAACATTAAAACCGTTACAATTATCAGCTCTTCAATCTCAGACCTCTGAGAATAAACCTCTGCCGGAAATTGTAAATAATTCCGAATTGTGCAAACGCATCATTTGCCAAGTCGTTTCCAATGTAGAAAAAAGACCTTCACCTGAGTGGATGCAAAAGCGTTTGAAGCAAATTGGAGTCAATGTCCACGATAGTGTGATTGATATCACCAACTACATCACTCATGAGCTTGGTCATCCTTGTCACGCATTTGATTATGACAAAGTTATGGCAACTGGCGGAAAGATTATTGTAAAAATTGCAGAAGCCGGAAAAAAGTTTGCCATCATTGATGGAACTGAGTTCACTACGGTCGGTGGCGAAATAGTTTTTGAAAACGAACAAGGTGAAATTATTGATTTACCTGCTATTAAAGGGACTGCCAACACTTCAATTGGCGATGAGACAAAAAATGTGTTGTTCTGGCTTGAGACTTTGGATCCGAAGAAGGTTCGCTTTGCCTCCATGACTCATGCTATTCGAACAGTGGCAGCACAATTGTCTGAGAAAAATGTTGATCCACATCTTGCCGAAGACATTCTTAAACGCGGAGTTGAGTTACTAACAGAATTAACGGGCGGACAAATCGCTAGTGAAGTCTATGACGATTTTCCTGGAAAAAAGTCACTTCAGTCAGTAGAAGTGAAGCATTCCACCATTCTCCAATACTTAGGAGTTGAAATAAAACCATCTCAGATCCAATCGATATTGGAAAACTTAGGGTGTACAGTCGAACTCGGTGAACAAAACTACATTGTCACTCCACCAACATTTCGCCCAGATCTTCAAATTCCGGCTGATATTGTCGAAGAAGTTGCACGAATTTACGGATATCACAATCTTCCCAGTACATTGATGACCGGAGAAATTCCTACCATTCGAAATCGGGACAATTTTGATCTTGAACACATGGTCAAAGAATTTTGGGCAACACTTGGTGGATACGAAGTCTACACCTACTCATTGATCAACAAAGCCCAATCAGAGCTCGAGTCCCGATACGTGTTATCTGGATTTTCTGAGTCTGCAACTGATATTGAACAAACTCATATTAAACTCAAAAATCCTTTAACTGATGATCTCGTCTATCTTCGCAGAACCTTGTGGTCGCAACATTTGACCGTTTTAGAGAAAAATCCTCAGCACAAAGAGCTGGCTGTTTTTGAATTTGCTAATGTCTACCTTCCATCTGAAATGGGACGAGAAGTTGATAAAACCTATCGATCACAAAGTGCATCACGAGATAAAGACAGTAGTATTTTGCCATACGAGGAATTTCATCTCACGTTAACCGCCAGGGGTGATCAACGCTATCTAAAAGGTATGGTCGAAGCATTATTTCAAAAACTTCACTTTCCTAAACTGAAGTATGTACCAACCAAGAATAATTCTGAAGTCGAACTCAAAGCTGGTGATAATGTACTCGGACACATGATCTTTATTCCTGACACTGAAGTCATTGTGTTTGATATAGATTGGAGAACTGTGATTCAGTACGCCAAAACATATCCAGCCGTACAATCAGAGCTGAAATTCACACCCATTATTGAAGACTTAACATTTAAAATTCCAAAAACTGAACACGTTCAGAGAGTAATTGAGACAATCCAATCTGTACCATCAATATATAGTGTAAATTTAAAAGACCTTTATCAATATAATGGAACTGCAACTATCCAAATGTATTCTCCTGATAAGCAACTGAATGCTGAAGATGCGTCTGTCATCCGATCAAATATTGTTAAAACTGTTGAGGAAATCCATCAAGCTTCATTAGTGGGAGAACTGAAGTAAATCCTTTGTCATCCTGAGAATCCAGGTGTAATCACCAGGAGCGAAGGATCCCGTTGATCATTGAATTTCTTCGTATAAATCTCTCCATTCAGGATTCATATCATTAATCAATTTCTCTTTTTTCTTCCTCGTCCATCCTTTTATTTCTTTTTCTCGTGCTATTGCATCTTTAGGATTATCCCAGTCTTCATAGTAAACTAACTTATCTACATTGTATTTGGCAGTGAATCCTCCGAAAAACTTCTCTTTATGTTGCCACACTCGTACGACTAACTCACTTGTTACCCCTATGTAAAGAACTGTATGTCGTTGATTTGTCATGAGATACACACTGTATGCTTTCCTCATTGTTTCAGTATACGACGGGATCCTTCGTTCCACGTGCTATCGCACTTGGATTCTCAGGATGACAGAAAAATAATTTACGGACTCGGAAGAATCGTAGGTAAGAGTGTTGGGCCAGGAGTGGGAGTATTTGTAGGCTCCGGGCTATTGGTTGGAGACGGGGTTGGAGTAGGTTCTTCCCAGCTTTCATTCCCAGTTCCGATACGAATTTTTCCGGTCTCTACGTCTTTTCCTTTATTATCTTTGGCTTTGGCATAAATCTCATATCGACCTTTTGGCAAATTCACCCGAGTTTTATATGGACGGGAAGTAAGCGTTTCTTTTTTCTGATCATCCACCCAAATCTCAACACGAGCAATTCCGTCAACACTTACTGCATCAACTTCGATATCAATATCTTCTCCTTGGAATGTCTTCTTATCGTCAGGTTGGAGCAGGCGAATATACACATCCTGACTTCCACCATTATCACAATACTCGGTCGGCGGTTTGTACTTATCTTCTTTATCTGAAACCCAAGCATTAATTCCATCTTGCCAACGATTTTTTCCATCCTGACTAACTGGATCTTCTTCACGTAAAGCAATGAACTCTTTTTCGTCAAAATCACCCTTAGCTACACGAATCTCTGACGCAAGTTTATTTTGTCCTCGACAGAGCTTTAATTTGCTATGAATTGGGTCTTTCCCACTTGGGAGTGTACCTTTGATGACATACTCTTTTCTCTTTGGAAACTCGCTATGTGCGGGATACCCAGAGATCTCATCTACTTCTACTTCTTGCACATCAGAGGGAACTTCCCATTCAGGCGTTTCACGACCTTGAGCAATTGCTTCAAACATTACTCGTCGCCAAATAGGAGAGGCACCCGTGATACCAGAAGCTACTGATTTCATTGGAGTACTGTCATTGTTTCCAACCCAAACACCTACCATGGTGGTCTTACTCCAACCGATCGTCCAGTTATCTTTCTGATCATTGGTGGTTCCGGTTTTGACTGCGATTGGTTTTCCCGTATTCAGGAGAGAATTGGCGCCGAAGGCAAGCAATCGAGCAGAGTTATCACTTAAGATATTATTCATTAAAAACGCTTCACCTTTTGACATCACTTCTTTTCCTTGGACAGGCCGATTTTCAAAAAGAACTTTTCCATCACGATCTTCGACTTTAAGAATCGAGACTGGAGAAACTTTGTGACCACCATTGGCAAAAGCACTGTACGCACTAGTAGTATCGATCAAATGAATCTCACCTCCACCTAGTGTTACTGCTAAGCCAAATTTACTGAGGTTTTCTTTGGTTGGCTCAAGGGTAGGGAAACCCATATCAAAAGCAAGCCCTAACATGTTTTGTACACCATATTTTCCTAAAATTTTGACTGCCGGGATATTGAGTGAACTTCCAAGCGAACTCCGCAAGCTAACTGGACCTCGGTACTTTCCATCGTAGTTCTTTGGTTCATATGGTTTGTTTACCGGATCTTCATTGACAGCGAATGTAGTTGGAACATCGATCAGCATCGTGGCGGGAGTCATGCCATTTTTTAATGCTAATAAATACGTGATCGGCTTGATCGAAGAACCAGGTTGACGAAGACCATTGACTGCCACATTGAAATTACCATCAATTTCTTCACTGAAGTAATCTTTGCTTCCTACCATAGTGAGCACTTCACCGGTATCTGGATCCATTGCAACGACTGCACCATTGGTAATATTTAATGTTGCTACTTTTTCCAGCTCTTCTTGTACAATGGTTTCCGCTGATTGTTGCAAATCTAGATCAAGTGTCGTGGTGACTTTATATCCAGTCCCTTCTACTGCACCTTCACCATACATGTCCTCTAATTGTTCTCGAGCGTAAAACACAAAATGTGGTGCTTTAATATCTGTACGTTGGCGTTCAAAAACAACAGAATCAAGCTCGGTAATTGCAGTAGTTTCTAAATCAGCCGAGATGTGCCCATCTTCTCGCATACGTCGAAGTACTCCGATTGCTCGAACCTTCCATAAAGGTACACCATCATCATCCTTTTTTCCAATAAACGGGGAATACGCACTTGGTCGTTGAGGTAATCCGGCTAATACTGCTGATTCGACCAGTGAAAGTTGGGAGGCATCTTTACTGAAATACATTTGTGATGCTGCTTGAACTCCCATGGCTGGCCCACCATAGGGAATCTCATTTAAATACATTTCTAAAATTTGATCTTTGGTAAATTGACGTTCAATCTGAATCGCGAGAATAAACTCTTTGAGTTTTCGATTGATGCTTCGTTCATTGGTCAACAGAGCATTCTTAACTAACTGTTGAGTCAAAGTCGATCCTCCGACTACTCGTCCTCCTCGAAACACATAGTTGTAGGCAATCCGCACCGGAGTCAGTGGATCAAAACCCGCATGCGTGTAAAAATCTTTGTCTTCAGTTGAGACGGTGGCTTGCTTCATGTAGTCAGTCATTTGACTGAGTTGAATAGGTGTACGTTGCTGATCAGCAAACACGTCGTAGAGTAATTTTCCATTTCGGTCAAAAAATTGGGTACTGAAACCATCTCGACGAACCACTTTCCCTGGTTGAGGAAGATCTTTGGAATACCAGGCGAACGCTCCCAAGAGGAAAAAACTTCCTAATACACTTCCAACCACACTCAAAATGGCAAGTGTTCGTAATGTACGAAGAAAAAACAACTTTTTATCTCGGGGCAGTTGAAAACGTCCCGCACCACGAAGAGAAACACGCTGAGTAGTCAGGTGATTCCAAGAAGGTGAACGTTTTAAAATATTCATAATTTCTCTCAACACATTGTATCATTGAGACCATCGATGCACTGTAAGTATTTCATATCATTTGGCGTATCTAGAGATACCATGAGTTCAACTAGTCAATCAATCAACTTGAGTACTATAATGATTTTTAAAGTAGATAGTCGATAAAGGAGATCTATGAATTCCCAATCATTTCTTACACCTATACTGGTCGGGGCAGTTGTCTCGGCTGCAGCGGTCGTTGCACTACTATTAACAACAAAAATTGTTGGCCCATTACCTTTTGCGGTGAATCAGACCGTTACTCAAAAACAATCTACTTTTGATGTACAAGGTGAAAGTGAAATCGTCACAATTCCAGACGTAGCTGAAATTTCTTTAGGTATTGAGATCCGAAAACCAACCATTTCTGCCGCTCAAACTGATGCAAATACAGTAATTAATACAGTAAAAGAAAGAGTTCAAGCACTTGGTATTGATTCAAAAGATATAAAAACTGAAAACTACAGCGTTTATCCAGAATATGACTACACCAGCGCAAATCGAAGAGTAATTGGCTACATGGTCAATACCTCACTTCGAGTGAGTGTAAAAGATTTTGAAGTCGTCAATCAGGTCATTGACCAAGCCACTCAAGCTGGAGTCAATCAAGTTTCAGGTATTAGCTTAAAACTTAGCCCTGAAAAAGAAGACGAAGTGAAAAAACAAGCTCGTCAGGAAGCAATCGCGAAGGCCCAACAAAACGCAAGTGAACTCGCTGGCTTAGCAGGAATGAAGCTCGGAAGAATAGTAAATGTCTACGAATCACAAGTCGACGTCCTCTCACCACTGATGAAGGGTCCCGCTAACTTTGATGCTGTTCAAGTCGAAGGCCGAGGCGAAACAGAAATTGAAGCAGGTTCCACGACCTATCAATATGGTGTGACTTTGAGCTATGAGACATACTAATTAATTATTGCGAAATTGAAAAAACTAAGTACAATTTCACTCAACTTATGAGACCTACTTCTTTTTACTATTATTTTTGGTTTAACAACCTCGAAGGAGGAGGGAAGTAGTTTCATTGTCTACATTTTGAAATTTACACCCCGACTCCAAGTCGGGGTTTTTTGTTCGTGTTAGTGGAAATTCTAGACCGAAAGAAAAATATTTTGATAATGATTGATTAAAAGTCAGATAAGAAGAACAATCCGCCAAAGTAACCTGAATGCAGTCATGACTAATGATCATGATGAAATATCAAGAGCGTCGGCGGGTGAGACATAAAAACAGTGCAACATCTGGAATGAAAGAGGGTCAATCAACGTAGTAAACAAAAACCAACCTATTAATTATTTAAAAGGAAATATGCAAAATGAAAAACTTCTTACTAACGATCTAGAAATTAGATTAATTGAAGCACAGCGCGAAACAGTTTGGGACGCACATATGACCTGGCTAAAAAGCATTGAGTTTCAAGAAAAATCAAAAGATTCAACGAGTTATCGAAACGAAATTTCCCCAAGAATTAACGCCTTAATAGAACAAAGATTAATAGAATTTAAAAAACTAAACGAACTATATGCTGTTAAAAAATCGTTACTTTCAGCTAGAGATTGCCAAGAAGATGCGCAGACAGCAGCATAAACAATAACAACGAAAAATATGATGAATAAACTGATCATTCGAACTACCGGGTATTACTACTATCAACTCTTGTATTGAAGAGATGGGTTTTTGTGTTTGTTAAACCGCCATCTCAGGCGGTTTTTTATTTTAAAAAGGAAAATATGAAAAAAAATAACGAAAGTAGTTCAGCATGGAAAATATGGAGTACTCAAGAAAATGGAACTTGGGAAAAATTATTTTCTCGACAGCTTCCTCAGATGGAAAAATGGGGGAGTTCGTTGTGGTTAAAAGGCCAAAACAGATTGCAACTTAATCTGAAAGAAATTCCAAATTTTGATCGGTTGAATACTGTTTTTATGGATGAAACAGAGTGGCAACTGAATCCGACTTCAACAGTTTTTGCTGATGGTCAATCATGGTTTCAAACTTTAGCTAGCCATCATTTTATGATCACACAATATATCAGACCACAAGAGAGTTTAGATTACACGCCAATGCCTGATGTTTTTCATGATAGCTTTGGACATCTTCCATTTTTAATGGATACCCAATTCTCTCGGATTATTGATACGTACTCAAAAGTCATGCTCAAAGCACCACCTCTGTTGAGAAAGAAACTGGGACATATTTGGTGGTTCACAGTGGAGTTCGGCATGATTAAAGAGAATTCAGAACTTAAAATTCTCGGAGCAGGCATCGCATCATCTTTTGCTGAGACACAACGGGTTATGTCAGGGATGGTAGTAATTGAACCATTCAATCCAGAGGTGATCGGAGCAATGAAAGAGTCTCACCATGAGTTTCACGACAAAATATTTTGTCTGGAATCTCTAGACCAACTCGAACAATGGATTGAGCACTATATATAAAAATAAATAAGTTCGAAATCCCGCTGAAATTTCACACTGAACAATCAGCGAAGAGCGAAGTACCCAAGCGGGATTAACCAGTTCGTTTAAAAAAAACAAACATACGATACAATCACAGGAGCCATATGAAATTTTCAGTCTCACCAGAAATCTTTGAACTTTTTCCCAATTACAAAATTGGAGTGTTAGTTGCTACAAGAATTGATCAAAAAAAAGCTCAATCTTTTGTGGCGAAGTTAACAAAAGAAGTCGAACAATCTCAGCAACTACCGACAGTACAAAATCGACCATTTCAAGAATGGACTGAAGCGTTTACTAAACATGGGATGGCAAATACAGTGAAACCGTCTCACGTCGCATTACTCGAAAGACTGACTGAGAAAAAAGAACTCCCAAGAATTTCACCTCTAGTTGATTACTTTAATGCCATTTCTATCCAACATTCAGTTCCGATTGGAGCCCATGATATCGAGTGGTTAGAAGATGACATCGAAGTTAGAAGAACAAATACTGAAGATGCGTTTTTTGCACGAGGAGAAGAATTTCCCGAATTTATGGAGGAGCATTTTTTCGCATACTCCAGTGGAAAAACGGTGTTAACTCGAAACTGGATTTGGCGACAAGGTAAAACATCCGCAGTGACAGAAACAACCAACTCCATTTTCATTCCCATCGATACGTTCGATGGAATTCCAGAGCAAGAATTAATTGATTTAATGCAAAAAGTGAAAACTGATTTAGAAAAAAACTTTGGGGCAAAAGTAGAATCGTTTATCGTCTCTCGTACATCACCAGAGTGTGAGATTGACATAAAAACTCAGTTGTCGCCAGAAGATTTGCGTCTGGAAGAAGTTTTAACTCGCGGCGTCACACAGGTTCTTCCCACCAAAAATGCGTTGCGAACGTTGATGAAAAAAAAGAAGATCAAAGTGTATTTAGGAATTGATCCCACTGGTTCACTGCTCACGCTTGGTCACTCAGTAGTACTCAGGAAACTCCAACAATTTGCCGAACTCGGTCATGAGGTTTTCTTGTTGGTCGGAAATGGAACGGTACGAATTGGCGATCCTACAGGCAGAGATAGTAGTCGACCGATGCTGACGGATCAAGCAATTCTTGATAATTTTAAAGATTGGAAAGAACAAGCAGCTAAAATACTAGATTTTTCAAAAATTAAGATTGTCTACAACGGTGAATGGCTCGATAAGCTGACATATGTTGATATGGTGAAGTTGCTGGCACAAACAACCGTTCAACAATTGATTGAACGAGATATGTTTCAGGATCGATTGAAAAATAATTTACCGATTTTCGGTCATGAAATTATTTACCCGTTACTGCAAGGCTATGATTCTGTTGCACTGGATGTTGATCTTGAGATTGGTGGCAATGATCAGACTTTTAACATGATGATGGGTCGACAACTTCAAAAAAGCTTTAATAATCGAGAAAAATGGGTGTTAACAACTCCAATTATTGCTGGAACTGATGGTCGGAAAATGAGTAAAAGCTTTGGAAACTTTATCGCATTGACTGCGCTTCCAAACGACATGTACGGGAAATTGATGTCAATTTCTGATGACATGATTCTGTTGTATTTCACAGTATTAACAGATGAGCCTCAGCCTTCAATCGAAAAAATGAAAGAGGAAATGGAAAAAGGAATGAACCCACTGATATTTAAAAAGAAGTTGGCATTCAGTATCACCAAGATGTATCACACTCAAGCTGATGCCTTAGCCGCCGCTCAGTTTTTTGAAAAAACTGTTCAGAAAAAAGAAGCTCCGGATGATATCCCAATTATAAAACTCAAGGATCAATCACTGACTTTGCTTGAACTTCTTGTCGAGATTCAGCCAAAAGCAAGTAAATCTGAGTTACGTCGACTGATTGATCAAGGGGCAATTGAGTTAACATATAAAAATAGACAAAAAGAACATCCAAACGATCCATACTTTAAAGTAGCAGCCGTAAATCTCGATGTCGTTAAAGTGGGGAAGCGAAAATTCTTTCAAATTAAATCAAACTAATGTCATCCTGAGTGCTCAAGTGTAATCACTGAAAACGAAGGATCTGGAATTTCATAAAACTAAATTATCATGTGAACCACATGGATTAGCATAACAATTTTAAGACGGATCAATCTATGTCAAAAAAAACACGCCAAAGACTACTGCAAATATTTGCAATTCTCATGATTCTTGGGATGATCGGTAGTAGTTTATCCGGACTACTTTTACTTATCTGAAGTTTTAGTTCCACACTTTTGTAAATGAAAGTAACGATGTATTCACTTTCTGACCCAATTACAACAATAAAAGGGATCGGACCATCTTCCGCTGAGTACTTTCATGCAGCTGAAATTTTCAGTGTAATGGATTTAATACTTTGGACACCACTTCGATACGAAGATCGAACAAAAATTCTAACAATTGCTGAGTTACTCGCAAATCCACCGATAAATACATTCGTCACGATTCAAGCCAAAGTGGAAAAAGCCTCACAGTTTTTTTGGGGTGGGAAAGATATTCAAACTGCGACTTTGAATGATGACAGTGGAAAAAAACTTTCGGCTATGTGGTTTCGACAAAAGTATATTCTTCAAAAACTTCATACCACTCAGACTCTTTTATTCAGTGGAAAACTGACGCTCAGTAAAAAGAAAGTCATGCTCACACAGTCTACTGTCGAAGAGATATCTGATGCACCCATTCACACCCGTAGGCTCGTTCCTCAGTATTCAACAGTATCTGGTATCGCTCCTCGAAAATTAAGAAGTATCCTTCATCATGTGTTAGAAAATTTAGAACCATTACAAGATGATAAAGTGTATGAAGTTCTGAAGGAAAAACATCCTGACGTTATTTTGCCATTTTCAGAATCAATTCAAAAAATTCATTTTCCCGATGAACTGAGTGATGTAGAGAAATCACTTCGTCGCATGGCAGTGGAGGAGTTGATTGAATTAATTCAGCATTCTCAAAAAATCAAAAAACAATGGCAATCAAAAAAAGACGCACTCTCAATTTTTCCAAAGTATCATGAAGAAGAATTCGAACAATTCAAACCTAAAGACTTTCCATTTCCTCTCACCAATTCTCAGCATAAAGTCATTTCAGAAATTCTCAAAGATATTCAAGATAAAATCCCGATGAATCGTTTACTCTTAGGCGATGTCGGCTCAGGAAAAACGATTGTTGCTGGAGTAGCAATGAACGCCACGTGCCAAGCGGGATATCATGCTTGTCTGATTGCTCCTACACAATTAGTTGCTCAACAACACTTTCAATCACTTCAAAAATACTTTCCCAATATTCCATGTGAATTAATAACAGCCCAAACAAAAAATAAACAACGTATTGTCGAACAAACGCAACCCAGTTTTTTTATCGGAACACATGCCATTCTCAATCAGATAAAAAAACAAAGTCACATTCCAGTCGGATTAACTGTCTTCGATGAACAGCATCGATTTGGTGTTGCCCAACGAGCGATCACTGAATCACTTCATCCCAGTCCACATATTCTGACAATGACAGCGACACCTATTCCTCGAAGTTTGATGTTAAGTATTTTTGGTCATTTATCATTATCTCAATTAACTGAATTGCCAGCGAACCGAATTCCTACAATAACAAAATTGGTCACACCTAACAAAAATGCACAAATGTGGAAATGGATTCATGATCAAATTATTAAACATCGCTCAAACGATTCAAGTAATTTCTTAACTCTGTACGTTTGTCCCTTTATCGATCCCTCACATGCTCAAGCTTTGGAAAATGTGTCAGCTGCCACGCAAACATATGAAGATTTACAAAAAAATCCAATGCTGAAAGGAATAAAATTCGGGCTGCTACATGGAAGACAAAAAAATATTGAAAAACAAAAAATCATCACTGATTTATATGATAAAAAAATAGATTTTCTCGTTACAACACCGATTGTTGAAGTTGGAGTAGACCTTCCTCAGGCGAGTGCCATGATTATAGAAAATGCTAATCGATTTGGTCTTGCCAGTTTGCATCAGTTACGCGGAAGAGTTGGAAGAGCGGGACAACAAGGTTACTGTATTTTACCCATCAAAGAGGACCTCAAAACACATTCTCATGACCGTTTATCGCAATTTTGTAAAATTACTGATGGCCAGAAATTAGCCGATTTAGACCTTCAAAACCGAGGTGCTGGGAATCTTTTTGGAGTACAACAGCATGGTGAAGACTCTCTTAGATTCGCAAATTGGACTGATATACACGCCATTTCTCTCGCAAAATATTTCAGCGACTCATTAATTAATGATAAAAGCTACGTTCCACTCTTTCACACACTGAATCGACATGATCAACCCACTTCAGCTAACTGAAGTATTATGGGCTTGATTACAGGATAAAGAGAGTTATAATTCCCAGATATTAAAAAACACTTTAGTATACTAAATTAGTAGCAAGAATTTGCCGTGTCTGTGCTCTTTTTTGACCACATACACAAATTATGTTTGCCGTGTATGCCCGCAGTCATTGATATCATCCTTCCAGTAAGAAACGAAGCTCCCTCCCTCCCATCTCTTTTGAAGAGAATTGATATTGCTTTTCAGAATGATAAAAAAATCTATACAGTTATCGCTGTTGATGATAAATCCACCGATAATTCGTATGAAGTTTTACTTCAACTCTCTAAAAAGTATCCATTAACTGTTCTCAGAAAAAAAGGCCGACTTGGAAAAGCTTACTCAATTATCCAAGGAGCTAAACAAGGGAACGCACCATTCGTCGGAATGATTGATGCAGATTTGGAGTATCCTCCTGAAGCACTTCCAGCATTACTCGAAGTTGCCAAAGAGAAGGGGATGGCAGTAGCAAAAAGAGTCTCATCCCATCATTCCAAGGTCCGAGTATTACTGAGTAAAGGATTTCAATTTATTTTTGGTCGATTGCTGTTTGGTTTTACTTGTGATGTTCAGTCGGGATTAAAAGTTTTTAGAAGAGAGATTATTGAACAGCTCGATTCAGACAGTGTCTCTGGTTGGACAATCGACATTCCGCTACTCGAATCCTCTCGAGGTTTAAACTTCGAAATTGGGGAAGTTCCAATTACTTTTTCTCCACGAAAATCAGGACAATCAAAGATTAATCTCTGGCAATCAGTAACAGAAATTGGTGGACAAGCTATTAAGTATAAGCTTGCTCCTCAGGTAAAATCTGTATCTGGCCCCGATTCAACATCAATGCTCGGAGCTGGAATCGTCAAACGCCACAAGCGTTTCATCACCCATACTACACTTCATCCTCATCTCTCTGCTGCACAAACATTCACCAATCACCAGCAACTCTTCATTCTGATGGTATTTATGTCTTTGATTCTTGGACTAATTCTTGGACCTATCACTACCTTAAAAATTGTCGTCGCAGTTCTCAGCTTCATTTATTTTATTGATGTGATTTTTAATTTGTTTATTATTATGAGAAGTCTACATTCTCCTCCAGAGATTTCTCCGAATGATGAAAGTATTCAAGCTCTCCAAGACAAAGACCTTCCCATTTATTCAATAATGTGTCCTTTATACAAAGAAGCAAATATCCTTCCATATTTCTTAGAAGCGATAGAGAAAATGGATTGGCCAAAAAACAAGCTCGATGTCATGTTGTTGCTGGAAGAAGATGATAAACAAACAATCGAAGTTGCCAAAAAACTCAATTTACCTTCGTATTTCAGAATATTAGTCGTTCCTGATTCTCAACCAAAAACCAAACCGAAAGCTTGTAATTTTGGACTGAGTCATGCAAAAGGGGAGTACTTGGTTATTTATGACGCAGAAGATATTCCAGATCCACTTCAATTAAAGAAAGTGTATCTGGGATTCCAGCAAGTTCCACAAAATGTGGTCTGTTTACAAGCTAAACTGAACTACCACAATCCTCATCAAAATCTTTTAACTCGATTTTTCACGGCTGAGTATTCACTCTGGTTTGATGTTGTTCTAACAGGATTACAAACCATTCAAACAACCCTTCCACTTGGTGGAACGAGTAATCACTTTAAAACAAAGGACTTACTGACGTTGAAAGGGTGGGATCCGTTTAACGTGACAGAAGATTGTGATCTGGGTGTGCGTCTGTTCAAACGTGGATTTAAAACAGCAATTATTGATTCTGTTACTTTAGAAGAGGCGAACAGTAACTGGAAAAATTGGCTCAGACAACGCTCACGCTGGATCAAAGGGTACATGCAAACCTACCTTATTCACATGCGCAATCCTGTGTATTTTTTCCGTAAAAATGGCCTTCACGCCTTGTTATTTCAACTGATTGTCGGTGGAAAAATCGCGTTCATGTTGATCAATCCTATCATGTGGTTGTTGACGATTTCATACTTTGCACTCTATCAGTATGTCGGACCTACCATTGAAACCTTCTATCCCGCCATTGTTTTCTACATGGCGGTCATTTCACTCTTGTTTGGAAATTTCCTCTTTATTTATTACTACATGATTGGTGTTGCCAAAAGAGAGCACTGGGCACTGATGAAGTGGATTTTCTTGATTCCAATTTATTGGCTGATGGTAAGTGTAGCTTCAATCATTGCTCTGTATCAGTTGATAGTAAAACCTCATTACTGGGAAAAAACTATTCATGGACTGCATTTAAAGAAAGAAGAAATTAAAGAGGAACTTGAAGCAGGTACCGAAGAAGTATTAGCAGCCGTACTCACAGAAGCTCGCGAACAAACACAACGAGTCGAAAAAACAAAACTGTTCGGTTTTTCATTCACGAAGATTAGAGAATTTTTTCAATTTCGACAGACATTACAACGTAAGCGAAGTTTTAAAACAATATTTAGAGATATTATGCTGGGCAAGTACCGGACTGGAACGTTACTCGTGATTGCCACAATTCTTGCAAATTTTTTAAACATGGGGACAAACTTTTTCCTCGGTCATGCACTAAATCTAACTAACTTTGCTATTTTTAATACCTATCTGAGTATCCTGAGTATTTTTTCAATCTTTACTGGTGCACTGTCGATGACCATTAATCATCAGGCTGCGACTCTATTTGGAAAAGTAAATCAAAGTGCTGCTAGAAATTTTTGGCTGTATCAAAAAAATCGTTTTCTGCTTTTCTCATCGATACTCACGATCATCTGGCTCATTTTACTTCCATTCACTACTAATTTTTTCGGTTTTGATTCTATTTTTCCAATGTTGTTTTTCAGTCCAATTTTGATGGTGGGAGCAGTGTTGGCAATTAATCAAGGGTACTTAAAAGGCTCGCTCTCTTTTGGACTAATTGCAATTACCACCCTCGCACAACCGCTGATTCGTTTACTCTCAGCGTTACTGTTTGGTTTTTCACAAGTTGAATATCTTGCATATCTCTGTATTCCGATTGCATTCATTAGCGTCACAGTTATCTCATATTTCTTTGCACGTAGAGGTGAAATTGCCCCAGTCCCTCACAAGGAGTTACGACTACCAAAAACATTCTTCTTACTCACGTTGGTTGCTAGTCTATCTTCCATTGCTTTTTTCAGTCTCGATAACATTATCGTTGCTCATTATTTGAGTCTGGAAGATACAGGTCTTTATGGAATCATGGGACTGCTGGGGAAAATGATCTTTTTTACAGGCAGTTTGATTACTGGTTTTATCCTCCCAATCACCGCATTTAGAGAAGGCAAAGGGCTTTCATCTGATGACATATTTAAAAAACTAATTGTGTTGGCGACAACTTTAAGTACGATTGCATTTATTGTTTTCGGACTTGCGGTGCCTTTACTTGCACCTGCATTTTTAGGTGTGAAGATTAATGCTGTCCGAACACTGCTTCCTTTCTACAGCTTTGGTATTTTGCTCTATACATTGTCACAAGCAATTGTCCAATTTCATCTAGCTAAAAAACAATATCTCTTCGCAGTAGCACCATTTTTTATTGCACTCATCCAAGTAATAGCATTAATGCTTTTTCATAACTCGCTAACTGAAGTCACTATTACGATGTGTGTTAGTGGGACATTGAACTTAGTCATCCTGTCGTTACTGCATGTATATTACAAACAATTGAAAACTCCCCTCCAAAATTTCTATGACTTTGGAGATCTCTTATTCGGGCGATTAAAATTTCAACCACGAACGTTAGAACAAAAAGATTCATATCGTATTCTTATTTTCAACTGGCGAGATATCAAACATGTCTGGTCAGGTGGAGCAGAAGTGTACATTCATGAGATTGCAAAAGAGTTCGTTGGACAAGGGCATAAAGTTACGATATTTTGCGGAAATGACGGAAGAAATCCACGTAATGAAGTGATTGATGGTATTCAAATAGTTCGTCGAGGTGGATTCTATACAGTCTACGTTTGGGCGTTTTTATATTACGTATTAAGATTCAGAAATACCTTTGACGTCATTATCGACAGTGAAAATGGTATCCCATTTCTTACACCACTGTATGTAAAAAAACCAATCTTTTTGTTGATTCACCACGTGCATCAGGAAATATTTCGATCTCAGTTAAAATTCCCTCTGTCTGAAATCGCTTCAATCATTGAAAGCGATTTGATGACTTCCTTATATAAACATCACAACATCATTACGGTTTCTGAATCATCAAAGCAAGAAATTCTTGACCTTGGACTTGGTGAGAGGTCTTCAATTCAAGTCATCAGTCCTGGTATCAATCAATCACTTTTTCACCCGAAAGAAAAAACCGTGGAACCTTCTTTAGTATATGTCGGACGATTGAAGCCATATAAAAGAATTGATATCGCATTAAAAGCCTTTGCTTTAGTTTTGAAAAATTTTCCGAAAGCGACATTCACTATCGCAGGTTCAGGTGAAAGTTTGAGAACTTTACAAAAGCTTGCAGAGCAATTGAAAATTAATAACTCAGTCAAATTTTTACAGAATATTGAAGACAAAGAAAAAGCCACACTTTTTGCAAAAAGTTGGGTTGCTGTTCAACCATCCACAATTGAAGGATGGGGAATCACGGTGATTGAAGCCAACGCTTCTGGAACACCAGTAGTGGCCTCAAAAGTAAAAGGCCTACAAGATTCCGTATCTCATGGAAAATCAGGTTTATTGGTCAAAGTAAACGATAGCAAAGCATTTGCAGAAGCTATTGATTTACTGTTTAAAAGCTCACGATTAAGAAAATCAATGAGTAAAAGTGCTATTGAATGGGCACAAGAATTTAGTTGGAATAAAAGTGGACAACTACTGTTAAGTATCATCCTCAGATCAGTCAAAGAAAAAAAAGAACAGACTGTCTACATGAACGCTTCAAATTCAGCTGCCAAAGCGTATGACAAAATCAACTAAATCTGATTTATTTCCGAAGAGTATTACTCACTACACGTTAGTCGAAGTGTTGCATGATTTGGCACCACGAAGTGCGTATCACTTTGCTTTATACGAAGATTCAAACAAAAAAAAATATCTTTGTAAACTCTGGACAGGTGAACATAAAGATCAAAACTATACATGGATTGTGAACGAGATCGCTGTCTACAAAAGTTTTTCATCTGTCTATAAAAAGCATTCAACTGAAATTACAACCACTTTCCCTGAAATAAATATTCCTCAAATGGTGCATCAGGAACTTTCAGATACAAAAGCTTTTCTTCTGACTGAGTACATCGAAGGTTCAATTTTAGATTATGAATCACAAAATAAAAAATCCGAAGTTCTGTTGAGAGTTATTCAGTACTTCAACCTGCTTAGTCCATTCCTAAAAAAAGAACCCCATAACATTATGAAATTGGGAATTTTTCCATTGTTTGTACGATTTCATTATTACTTACTGAAAGTTGTTCTCAGTGGAGTAATAAATCTCAAAAGTATCATCAAGATGATTATTCCTTTTTATCTTGGTTTACCAGAATTACTGAAAAACCAAGATTCAATTTTTGTTCATCGAGACTTGGGATTTGCTGACAATGTGCTGTTAAAAAATCAACAGATCTTCATTATTGATTTTCAATTATCAGTACTAACAAACCCACTCATGGAAATAGCCAACGTTACCGTAGCAACGTGGCAAGAAAAAGAATTTCGTGAAAATTTTCTCAGTTCAAATTATATTCAAAATCTACTTTCCAGTCGGAGTGCTCGAAAACAATACAAAGCCTTGGTTATATATGCTTTTCTCGTCTCAACTTCTTTAGGAATAGAAAAAGGACAATTTAAAGGAAATCTAAACAAAATTACAAAGTTTTCCCATTCGTTGTAAGGCTTTTTTTATGAAAAAAAATACTCTGACCGTCGCCATTCCAGCTTTTAATGAAGAACAAAACATCAGAGAAATGTTGGGTTCATTACTTGAACAAAAATCTACGCTCTGCACATTAAAAGAGATCATTGTGTACTCTGATGCCAGCACCGATCGGACGCATGAGATTGTTCGCAATCTTCAAAAGAAGAACCCTATCATCAAATTAAAGATCGGCAAAAAACAAGCAGGTAAGTATCTTCGAATGAATCAAATGTTCAAAGAATGTACAAGTGATATCTTAGTTGTTTTGGATGCAGATATCGCATTGGCCAACGTACAATTCTTAAATCGATTATCAGAAGTAATCCTCAAAGATTCTAAAGCAATGATGGTGGCCGCACATCAGGTCTTACTTCGACCAAAAAGTTTCATTGGAAAAATTCTTCACACCAATTTTGTGCTCTGGGATTTCATCCGATGGAGCGTGCCTGATTATGATAATGCCAATAATTTTTATGCATCTGCAACTGCTTTCCGAATGTCCTTTGCAAAAACAATAAATATTCCGACGAATCTAAGTGATCCGCATCTCTACCTTTTTCTCGTAGTGGATAAGGTCAAAGGTTTTCGATATGCACGAAATGCTGAAATACTTCAACAACCAATTAGTACTTGGACTGACTTTAATAAGTTTTTAAAAAGATCGTTAGGAAAAAAAGACAGTGAACTAGAAAAAATAACAGGAGTGAATTCTGAAACCGTACATATCATTCCGTTGAAATACAAAATCAAAGGACTTATTCAGTGCTTTCGCTGGCAACCTTTCTACACTATACCGGCATTACTTGTCTCGCTCTACATGAAAATCAGACCTTCAGGAAATGTAGATACAAATGCGATTTGGGACATAGTCACGTCCACCAAGAAACCAATTTTCCATGCCAAAAAATAAGAAACCCTCTATCATTATCTCGACCTACGATGATATCAAAAACCCCTATTATGGAGGTGGTGGTGCTATTGCAACACACGAATTAGCCAAGCGACTATTAGATACTTACAATGTCACCGTCATCAGTTGGAATCATTCTGGGATAAAAAATGAGACTATTGATCGGGTGAAATATTCACGCATTGGTTTCAGTTTTCTTCCTCCGAAACTTGGAATGTTCATTTTTCAAATGATACTTCCATTTATCTGTATGACAAAGAAATTTGATATTTGGATTGAAAGTTTCTCACCACCTTTTACAACTGCATTCTTACCACTCTTTACCAAAAAACCAGTAATTGGAGTAGTGCACATGTTGGCTGCTGAAGACATGAAAAGAAAATACGGTTTTGATTTTAGTTTTATCGAATCATTTGGGATTAAACAATATTCTCACATCGTTGCAACGAGCACATTGATACAAAAAAAAGTGAATACAGTGAATCCTTCCTGTAACTGTCAGGTGATTAGTAATGGTGTGAATGAAATAGATAATTTAAAAATTAAAAAGAAACGCCAAATTCTGTACCTTGGTCGAATTGAAGTTGATCAAAAGGGGATCGATCTCTTAATCCAAGCCTTCAAGAAATTTATTCTTCACACAAAAAGTTCGTATAAACTCGTGATTGCTGGTTCCGGAGTACCTTCAGAGTTAGAAAAACTTTCAGTCTTAATCAAAGCCTCAAAACTGAAAAAACAAATTATGGTCATAGGGAAAGTCGAAGGGCTTGAAAAGAAACGATTATTGAAAGAGTCAGTCTGTCTTGCTGTTCCTTCCAGATTCGAAACGTATTCTTTAGTGGCGCTTGAAGCAATGTCTTATGGATTACCAGTCATTAGTTTTGACATAGAAGGACTCAAGTGGGCATCAGACAGTTTGATAAAGAAAGTGAATCCATATGACATCAATGCATTGTCTAGTGCTCTCGAAGAAGTGATTCAAGATATCAAACTCAGAACAGTTATGTCCAAAAAAGGTATTCAGTATGCAAAGAAGTTTTCCTGGGATGAGGTTGTGAAGTCATACAAGGTCTATTTAGAAAAAAACATCGTTTATGCAAAGTAAAGATATTGTCTCAAAAATTCTGAGACAAAAATCATCGATCGTTATTATTTCACCTCATTTTGATGATGCAGTTTTGTCTTGTGGCATGTTGATGATGGCATTGGAAGGAAAAGTGGATGTACGTGTCGTCAATGTGTTTACGACTGCTCATGAAGGTCCATATACTCTTTCAGCTAAGAAGTTTTTAAAGGATTCAAACAATGAAAGTAATGCCAATGATTTATTTGAAAAAAGATTAAAAGAAGATAAAAAAGCACTTTCATTTATAAAAGTGAAAGAAATAAAAAATCTCGGAATTTCAGATGCACTTTTCAGAAGAAAAAGCCAACAACAACTATTCGGGAAATTTGTTCCGGAACTCAATCATGTCTATCCCACGTATCGTTTTCATATCACTTCTTCAGTATCAAATACAGACCCTGCGATGGATGTACTGAGAACAAAGCTTCAATCAATGAAAAAAGAGAATGTGGTTGTGCTTGCTCCTTATGGAATTGGAAATCATGTTGATCATCAAATTGTTCGAAAGGTATGTGAAGAAGTATTTGATAACTTGATCTTATACTCAGACTTTCCATACAACGTTAGAACAAATAATTACGGTGAAGATATTTCTGAATATCGACGCTATGAATTGAATTCAAATATCGATAAGAAAAAGAAATGTATTGAGATGTATACATCTCAATTCATAGGTTTATTTCCCGATGGAAAAGTACCTGATCATAAAGAAGTATATTTCGCAAAAAAATAATCATGCAAGCAACAATATATACATCATTGGAACCCAAACTTCTTTCAGAGTGGTCATCGCTATGGAAAAAGTCTTCCGTAGCTAATTTCATAAATTCACCACATTGGTTTTTATCAGTACTTGATGCCTTTCACTACACAGATTTTGTTATTATTGCGATTAAACGAGAAGAGGAATTAGTTGCAATAGCGGGTCTCATCAAAGAGAAGAGGTATGGTGTGAATTTTTATACCACACCGCCTGGAGATTTCGTCTGTGGTACTCCATTTTTATTTGACTCTGAAGATCATGAAGCTGTGCAACTGTTAACCGAAAATATTTTGGAAATTGGGCACGTATTTCTTGATAACGTTCCTGAGACACTCGTTGTTAGTTTAAAAACACATACTTCGTCACTTGCCGTTACACCTTACAGTATTAATCTGTATCTTGATTTTCAAAAAGATGAAAAAGGGAAAGTAATCATTCCTAAGAGAAAAAGACTCATGCGTGAGGCGAAAAGTGTCGAAGAAAAATTCAATCTCACTTCATTCACGGGAGAAAATCCTGAAATCTTTGAGACCTGTTTTCAAATTGATGCCAAAAGCAGAAAATTTTCTAGAGGATACAATGCTTTTTCAGATGACCAAACCCAAGTATTTTATCAATCACTCGCAAAGTATTTTAAAAAGTATTTACTTATTAACATTCTTTCTTTTGAAGAAAAACCGATTGTATATGAAATGGGTTTTTTGATTGGCAAGACCTACTTTGGAAGCCAGATTGCATTCGATGAAAACTTCAGAGACTATGCTCCTGGAAAGGTGCTTGAAGTGAAACTCATTGAGTATTTATCAACAATAGATGTAACTCGAATTGATTATGGTTCCGGTGACAACTACATCAAAAGAACATTAACCAGTGAATTCAATCAACTCTATAAAGTTGTCATTACAAAAAACGTCTTCATTCGTATATATATCAAAGTCATTTATCAGTTACGAGATTATATTTTCAATGCCCTTCAGAAACATGTCAGAGTATATTCAGTCTACCGTAGCATTAGAAAAACGATTGGATTATGAGTATATATCATACAAAAATACTACGAGAAATTGATAAAACATTGATTGCACAGTGGAAAAAACTATGGGCAAAAGCTGAAAATGCAAATGCATTTAACTCGTATGAGTGGTTCGTCACGAGCAAAGAAGCTGGGAAAATTGAAAGCTATGAAATCTTTGCATGTTATGACCAAGAGATGCTTGTCGCAATCTTTCCACTCTGTCCCAGTCGTAGTTATGGTGTGAACGTTTGGGTCCCAATGGGTGATGAGTTTATTGTTGATACTGCTTTTTTAATCGAAAAATATGATCCTGAAATATGTAAAAGTCTTTTTAAGCAAATATTTATTCACAAAAATATTTACATCACAACGCTTGATGAAAAAGCGACAACCTTACTCAAGAAAGTATTTCCTCAATTATTTTTTTCATTAATTTCAGTTAACCCATATATCGATTTTCAAAATGATCCTTTACGCTTTTTGTCTGGATCACAGCGAAGAAAAATGAAGCCGATTCTGAAAGAAAATCAGGATCACTTGCATTTTAAAAAGTACACAGCAGAAGATAACTTAGAAGATCATTTAGAAAAAATATTCGAAATTGAACAACAGAGTGCAAAGAAACTTCATGCCAAAGACGTTTTTTCAAAACAAGAAAATATAGATTTCTATCGAACAATGCTAAAACATTGCAGAAAGTTCGTAGTCATATATTTCCTGTATTATGACGAAATTCCTTTTGTGTATGGATTTTGTCTCAGATATGGGAGCAAAGTCGTAGGATATCAGACTTCTTATCTCGCTACATATCGAAACTTCTCGCCTGGGAAAATTATGTTAAAATACTCTCTCGAGGATATGATGGATGATGGAGTTGATACTTTTGACTTTGGTGGTGGTGTGAGTGCGTATAAACAAGCGTTCACCCCACAATATTTTTATTTATATAATCTTTATCACTCAGGTAACCCATTTATTATGATGTGGTGGAAAGCTATTAACGCTGTTCGAAGAGGGAAGCAAGTACTTTTCCCTCAGAAGTTTACAAAAGATCATCAATTTCTTTTCAAAACTTTTTCTCAGGTATCGTCACAAGAAAAAACCTATGCCTAACCTACGATCTATCACTAGCGGAATTATGAGATTTCTAAAATCTGTTGTTCCGATTCTTGCTCTCATTGCATTCTGCGCGATTATTTTCACCTTATCTTTAAGAGGCATCCCTGGAAATCCAACTACTGCAACCATCAATGAAAACATGTGGAAAGATGAAGGCCCTTTTGAACTTTCACCAGAACGTGGTCGTTTTGCACTGATGTACTCTTTAGTTGAAGATGGCTCGTACCAATTCTCAATACCTATTGCTCGATTTGCTTCACCTGACGTCGGATATTCCAATGGCCAATTTGTTTCACTCTTTGCACCCGCACTCTCATTCATCATTATGCCAGGATACATTATTGGGAAAACATTCGGCGTCGCTCAAGTAGGGACATATGCCATTATTTCATTTTTTGCGATTTGTAATGCGGTGTTGATACGAAAAATTGCAATGAAATTGGGTGCACATTCAGCTGCGGCGACCATTGCAAGTTTACTATTCCTCTTTGCATCACCAGCTTTTGCCTATGCAGTGTCACTCTACCAACATCACATCTCTACTTTTTTGATACTTTCGAGTATTTATGTATTGATTACATGGAAGAGTCTGAAAAGTTTGCTGTATGTTTGGTTGGCGTGTGCATTTTCAGTTATGCTCGATAATCCTAACTTCTTTATGATGTTTCCGATTGGAATTTTTGGTTTGACAAGAATGATCTCTTTTAGAGAGATTAAAGACAAAATTGAGTTGAACATCAAACCGCTTGGATTTCTCACATTCATTATCATGGCTATCCCACTTGCTGGATTCATGCACATCAATTTTAAATCGTACGGTAATCCATTTCAGCTGGCTGGAACTGCAACAGACGATGTGACGGTTTCCTTAAATCAACTCTTAGGCTTACCAGCTGATATTGCTGATCAAAACATGCAACGTGAACTTGAAGAACAAAAAACAACAGAACCACAAGAAAAAGAACGACGATCAGCGTTGAGTTTTTTCAAAACACGAAACCTCCCAAATGGTTTGTATACACATTTGATCAGTCCGGATAGAGGAATGATCATGTATACGCCAGTGCTGCTCCTAGGTTTTATTGGAATTTTGCTCTTAGTGAAAGACTTTCCTCAGTATCATCGTTTGTTCATCGCGCTTGTTGGTGTGATTACCTTACTGTATTCCATGTGGGGAGATCCATATGGTGGATGGGCATTTGGTTCTCGGTATTTGATTCCTGCATACGCAATCTTAAGTATCGGGATATCAATATTGATAACAAAGTATCGACATAGCTTCTTTGTCCTGATATTTATCCTTGTATTAGGTGGTTTCTCTGTATTCGTCAACACAATTGGTGCAACAACAACTAATCGAATGCCACCTAAAGTACAAGTGTTAGAGCTCGAAGAATTAACTGGAACTCGACAACGCTACACATTTACTAGAGGCATGGAAATGCTAAATGATAATCGATCGAAATCTTTCTTTTTCCAAACAATCGGATATAAATATGTTTCAGCTTGGGAATTCGCAATTGGAATTATGAGCATGGTTGGTGTAGTCTCATTCCTACTTTTATTACAGTTATTTATCACAGATAGAAAACGATCTTTCAGATCATACTTTCATAGACAAAAGCGATGAAAAGACCTTCTTTTAACCCCATAATCACTTTGTCCCTGTCGAAAAAAAGATACGAATCTCTTGGAGTATTGATTGAGCGTTTCACATTGCCCATGATTGTTCTGATCATGAGTGTTATCTCTGTCTTTTGTTTTTTCTATTACTTAGACAATGGTTTGGGCCTCGCGTACAACGATGCCCGTTCTCACTTGAATATTGGACGACGTGTAGTGGAAGGATTAAAACCAGGACTTGCTCAGTTGGGAAGTGTTTGGTTACCATTACCACATCTTTTGATGGTACCGACTATCTGGAATGACTTCATGTGGCACTCTGGATTATCCGGAGCACTCCAATCCATGTTCTCTTTTGTATTAACTGGATATCTCATTTATCGCATCTTGGAAAAAATCAATGTCCCAATCTCTGGACGTATTTTTGGTGTCCTGATGTTTGTGCTGAATTTGAACATTCTCTTCCTTCAATCAACCGCTATGACTGAGTTGCTGTTAATCGCAACCATGACCGCTGGTGTCTATGAGCTGATCAACTATCATCAAAACCAATCACTCTATAGTTTGATTCGATCGGCATTCTGGGTCATGTTGTCAACATTAATTCGATACGATGGATGGTTTTTGTTCTTCTATTCAACTGTGTTAATTGTATGGCATGCATGGAAGAAAAAAGGTTGGGGCAAATCAGAAGGTATATTCGTTTTCTTCTGTACGTTGGCAGGATTTGGAATATTTTTCTGGCTGTTATGGAACACACTTATTTTCAAAGATCCGCTGTATTTCGCCTTCGGACCTTACTCAGCACACGCACAACAAACTCAGCTCGATGAAGCGGGAGTACTTATTACTAAGGGTGACTGGAGAATCTCTTTGATCACGTATTGGTATGCACTTATATTTAATTCGGGAACTTTCTCAGTACTATTGGGGAGTATTGGCGCCGGACTCTTACTTTTAGATAAAAAAATTAGTATTCAAACCCGGATTGCCACAACCGCTTTACTTGCTCCGTTGCTCTTTAATATCTTAGCTCTGTACTTAGGGCATTCTGTCTTGTTTGTTCAAGGATTGAATGGAGACACTTGGTTCAACGTCCGGTATGGAATTACCATGATGCCCTCGATTGCTATATATCTTGGATACTTGATTTATCGATTGAAACCACTACGAATCGTCATTATTGGCTTACTGTTGTTCACTACCTTCTTCCACTTTACGAGTGCCGATGCGGTGACGATTGATGATGGGCGAGTGGGATCAAGTCAGAAAAATGTTTCAGAAGTGTCTGGTTGGTTACGAGACAATACTTCAAATGAAAAAGGCTTCATCCTTATCTCTGCTGCTTCACATGACGCAATTATTTTCTCATCCGGCTTGCCAATGAAACGGTTCATTCACGAAGGGACAGGAACGTACTGGGAAAGTGCAACGAGTAGTCCTGATCGATGGGCACGATGGATCATTATGCGTACCAACGACGAAAATGATCAGACATTTAAACTCGTGAAAAAAAGTGGAGCGTTATACAAGTATGAACTTATGAACTCATATCCCTTCGCTGATATTTATCAGTTGAAGCCGGAATACATGGATATATTACAGACTGAACCAACTTTACCAAAACAAAGATAGTTCTTAAGTTGATTAACTCCTTTTCCTCAAACAATGGTCAAAGTCATATAATGATGACACAGATTACTGCTAAATTTAGCCAATTGGCTTCCGTCTGGTATAATCTGGATGTGTCAATCAAAATCATCTTTATTCTCGTAACATTTTTGCTCTCCTTTGGATTAACAACAACCACTATGGTTTCCGCATCATATCCATCAACTTCCAATACCTGGTGGGAAATTCAATCAGTGGATACCATGAAGATTTCTCGAGACAGCAGTGAACAAATTTTAAAAGATCCTGCAACTTTTCGCCCAGTCATTGATAAACAGATGAATGATATTGCACAACTTGGAGCAACACATGTTGCCATTGGCACACCATATGACGAACAATTTTATCCAGTACTCGCACTCTGGGTAGACTCCGCACGTAGTCATAATCTTAAAATCTGGTTTCGAGGAAACTTTTCAGGTTGGGAAGAATGGTTTGGCTATGCTCCAATTAATAGGCAAGAACATACCCGTTTACTCGGCCAATTTTTACAGAACCACCCAGAACTGTTTATGGATGGTGATCTTTTTACACCTTGTCCAGAATGTGAAAATGGTGGCCCCGGTGATCCAAGGATGAATGGTGATGCAAAGGGTCATGCACAATTTTTGATTGAAGAGTACCAACTAACTGATGTCGCTTTTAAAAACATGAAAAAATCTGTCAGGCACAATTTACACTCAATGAATGGTGATGTAGCAGAATTGATCATGACACCTCAAAATACCAAAGCCCTCGGTGGAGTCATCACTGTCGATCACTATGTTCGTGATCCAGAAACATTAACCCAAGATACTCGCCAATACGCACGACACAGTGGCGGTCAAGTCATGTTAGGGGAATATGGCGCGCCTATTCCTGATATACATGGTGATTTTAGTCCGGAAGAGCAAGCAGTTTGGATTGATACATCATTATCACAACTGGCCAAAATACCTGATTTAATTGGCTTGAACTACTGGGTCAATGTCGGTGGATCTACTGCTTTATGGAATGATAATGGTACGGCACGACCTGGAGTAGAAGTATTGAAAAAATACTTCAGTCCTCAAGTGTATTCCGGAAGAGTAGTGGACTTTGGTGGCGATCCTATTGAAGGTGTGATTTTAAAAAGTGCATACAAAACTGTACAGACAGATAAAGAAGGCAATTTTTCCCTTGCATATCTTCGATCTCAAGATGAGCTACACATTACAGCACCCACATATTATTCGCAGAACACCACATTTGAAGATGCACCAGCCGTTATTCATATGCAACAACAACCTCTGGCATTTACAGAATCAGTGGTCAGAATCGTACAACGTTTTCTGAAAAACTTCTTCGATCTTTTCACTCGATAAGCACAAACACCTGTACTGTAGTTAACAAAAGCAATTCCAATTGAATTGCTAATTTTTCCACACATAAACACTGCGTGTCCATTAGTCGACTAATTCGGGTTTTCTTGTGATATAATCCATCTCAATAACTTTTTAATAAACACTTCTTTAATGAAAAAACTCATTGCAACTGCATTTTTAATTGCATTTTTCTTACTTCCTGTCCAAGTCAAAGCCGTCGATGTACCTGCTTTTTCTGCCTGTACCGCACCCACTGGAGAAGTCATTGCCAATTACAGTGAAGGAATTCACGGGATCGTCGGAGAATCTGCACAATACTCTGGTCACGACACAGTGTATAAGATGAACGAATGGCAAATCGTCCAATGTTTTTGTCCAAAAGATGAAGGTCAAGGAATTCAAACTGTCTGGTGGAAATATACCAATTTAAGTGAAACGGATGTGACGGTTTTAACAAAACAAGGATGGATTCATGTTGCCAACGGAAAATTGTGGGGGCTGGATGACGCTAACTATTTAACCAAAAACACCCGTTTTAATTGTAAAAATGGAAGCGGAACAGGAACCGGGACAAGTACTGGAATCGGGGGAGAAATCCTCAGCATTACTGACTTTGCTGCCACGGGATCACAACAAGTGTTTGTCATGACTGGCATGATACTTTGTGGAATTGCGCTTGCCGTTTTACTTAAAAAAGCGAAGTAATCGAACTATTACAGCGCTCTCGGGATAAAATCAACAGAAGCTGTCGACGACTAACTATCAACTGATAACTGTTTACTATTTTCTAATAGTAGTTATAATCTGGTCTAGAGGTAAACACCTCTTTATTTTATTTGTAAATTTTGAAATTAAAATCTGGAATTTATTCCGAAGGATATTTATGGGACCACTGCCAAAACGACGTCATTCAACTGGAAGAAAAGGTCGCAGACGCTCACAAGATGCGCTCGATACTGTCCAGCCAAAACATCAAAAAATTATTTTACATAAGCAAAACCTGATTGCCAAAATCAAAAAGGCTTTGGGACAACTCACTGCTAATGCCTGATGTCACTGATCAGTCTTCCCAGCCCGTCATTACTCCAGATGTAGATATTCACACTCCGGATAATGATAGTGATGATGGAGAACAGACAACAGTAGATCCTCGACACGAAAAAAGAGTCCTCCGCATGCAACACTTATTTGCCCATGAAGCACTGAAAGATAAGCAAGATGCTGGAGAAAGTTCCGAATACATTCGGGATTTCTTATCACATCAAGCTGATATTGATGCTTCAATTGAAAAAGTTGCACCTGAATGGCCAATTAACCAGATGAATCAAGTTGACCTCGCAATTTTACGAACCGTACTTCTTGAAAGTCGACTCAAAAAAACTCCCAAGAAAGTCCTCGTCAATGAAGCCGTGGAAATGGCCAAACAGTACGGCGCAGACAATTCTGCGAAGTTTGTAAACGGTGTATTGGGCAAACTACTTATTGATTCCTAAGTACATTGTGTATTAAGGTGAAGAAACAGTGAATGTATCATTCACTTTTTTTGATTTAAGAATCTATTTTGAAATTCATGCAGTAGGTTCTAAGGGAGCATATGACCACAACTCAACCAACAAACCAGCCAGATACCGTCGATAGTATTTTACGAAAGAGTATCGAAGAGATCACTGGGAATGTGATCACAGATATTCGACCAGAAGCTGATCTGGTTGAGGATCTTGGAATCAGTCGAGCTGAATTGATTAAGATTATGCGTAGAGTTCAAGACGTTTTAGAAATTGAACTTTCATCTGAAGCGAAAAAGGAAATTTTAGAAGATGCCGAGAGTGTCACTGATGTTGTGGCCGTTATTTCGGAAGAGTATGAATTTTAAAGAAAAGAATTATGGTAACCATTCCCTCATTTAAGAATCCTGCTTTACTTACGAAGGCACTCACACATCGTAGTGCCATGAATGAGAAAATCTCTGAATCCGACGAGTCAAATGAACGCTTAGAATTTCTCGGTGATGCCGTCTTAGAGCTGTGTACCACCAAATTCTTGTATTCCACATTGCCAAATGAACCTGAAGGGGTGATGACTGCGTATAGATCAGCCTTAGTGAAGACTGGAACTTTAGCTGAACTTGCATCCGAAATGGAGCTTGGTAAACAGTTATTTATGAGTAAAGGGGAAGAGGTCGGCGGGGGACGAACGAATATTTCACTCCTGGCAGATGCGCTTGAAGCCGTCCTTGGGGCACTGTACTTAGATCAAGGGTTTGATGTGGTATACGACTTTTTAGCTGAAATTTTATTTCCGAAGTTTGAATATATTAAAGAACATGGTCTCCATCGAGATTATAAGAGTACTTTTCAAGAGACTGTCCAGGCAAAAGGGCTCTCAACTCCCAACTATAAAGTGGTGAGTGAAGAAGGTCCCGATCATGAAAAAATCTTTACTGTCGGTGCTTGGGTAGATGATAAAATGTATGCACAAGCCACCGGAAGTAGTAAACAACGCGCTGAACAAGCTGCGGCCAGACTCGCACTTGAGAATTTTGATAGAAAATGATATAGTTCAGGCCTCGAGAAAAGTGAGTGTTTTCCCATCACCTGTATCTCAGTCGTTACAATAAATGAAAGATAGAACGTTACAATTAGAATAATTTTTTTATTATGTTGAAAATCAAACTTGCACGTTTTGGAAAAAAACATCAGCCACATTACAGAATCGTCGTCAATGAAGCAAAAGACAAACGGGACGGACGATATGTTGTTGCAATTGGACACTATGCTCCAACCCAACAGCCGAAGGTTCTGCAACTTGATTTAACTGAATACGATGCATGGCTCAAAAAAGGCGCACAACCCACTGATACCGTCGCATCTTTAGCCGAGAGAGTACGTGCTGGAAAACCATTTGAAATCAAGAAAACATTATCACGAAAAGCAAAAGCCAAACTTCAAGCTGAAAAAGACGCTGCGGCCAACCCAGCTCCTAAAGCAGAAGAAGCCAAACCAGTAGAAGCCGTCGCTGAAACAGAAACAACTACACCTGAAACACCAGCTGCTGAACCAGCACAAGCATAATGAAAAATTTACTGACTTTCTTACTTATTCATCTCGTAGATCACCCAGAAGATGTCGATGTAATTGAAGAATCAGGTCCAGACGGAGACGAATTCCTCCTCAAAGTCCATCAAGAAGATATGGGAAAAGTTATTGGAAAACACGGAGCAATCATCCAATCTATTCGTCAAATTGCCAAAGTTCGAGCACTCAAAGAAGGACGAAAAGTGATTATTTCTTTGATTGAAGAAGAAATTCCCCAGGAAGAACCGACTGTAACTGAGTAATTTTCACTATTAATTCATTTGCACTTGAAATCAAAAAGCATTTTAAACTCCACAACATGGAGTTTTTTTTTACTTCATTTATTCAAAGAGATCCAGCTTTCCACCATTCAAAATTTCAGGTGGAAGTGCATCACTGGGCTGAGCTTCAGGAATTACAAAAGTTTGAAGTTTTTCAAGTAAATCTGGACGAAGCTGAACGTTGGGTAAAGGCTGTTGACTCGAAGACTTTGGTTTTGCTAAGTAGTAATACGCTTGGAGTGACAACTTCGCTTCATAGACGGGGTTTACTCCTGATGACTCAGACTGAATCTCAGAGACTTGGGTTGTGGCAAGTGAAACACCAGTAATATCAGCAATGGGAATCAAGGTGTCTATTCCTTCTAAAAATTGATAAATATTTTCTATTGATCCATAAATTGTTAAATTTAGAGGCAGATTGAGAACTGTATCAGAGGTAGTTTCTTGTGCTTTGGTTGATTGTTTTTTGAGCTCTGCACTCTCTGTAGATAATTCTCCCGGACTGACTTCAAAACTGGTGACAATAATATTCGTGTCGATGGATAGTTTTTCCATGCGAGCAATTAAAGGGAGTAAAGGTTTCGAGGCAGGAAGTAATGCCTCAATCCGTGCTCGTTCTTGAAAGAGTGCCGTTTGGTCAACATTTTGCAACAATGTTAGTTTTTCAGTTGAGTCTTTCAAACGCTGTTGCTGGAGCTGGAGTTCCTGACGATGCACTTGAGCTCCTTGAATTCGAGGGAAAATGATCATGAAAAAGATAATCATACTCAACACACTCATGCCAATCGCACCAAATAAATATCTTCGAGTACTCAAAAGTAATCGGTAATTTGTCGGTGGTTGTGATGATTTTTCAAAAAGTGCCATAAGTGATTATTCTATCGGTGCAAGTGTCGGCCGTGGACTGGGTTGTGTATTTTTCTTTAAACCTACACTTACTCGCATCGAATATTGTCCTTGTGTGTTTCGTGCAAGATCCGTTGTGCTCAAAGATGCAAATCGAGATTGGACTTCTTCAGATTCGAGTTGATCAAGTATTTGCTCGAGAGTAAATACATCTGAAGAAACAATCACAAATTCTAAAACTTCAGATGACTGAAAACCAATCTCTTTCAATGCGATATCATCTGTTAGGAATAGGGAAGTAAAGTACTGCAATGTCTGTCTTTTTTCTATTCTTCCGGTCAAAATCTTATCAATCACGCCTACTTTTTCAGCTAATTGCAGATATGTTTCTTCAATCTGACTTTGTTGACGAAGCTCAATATCAATTTCATCTTGTTGAGCATTCACACGTCCAATACTCCGCTGTAAAAAGAAATCGAATCCAAACACAATTACACCTAAAATAATTACCCCAATGAGTAGATATGACATCCACACCACATACCTTCTGTCGGTCACTACTGCTGCTGTCAGAGCCTTCTGTCGTTGCTTGAGAAAATTAATTGATGTTGTATCCATGTTGAATGTCTAAAATATCTGTTATTCTCCACGTTCCAATAAACCAACACTGACCGAAAAAGTCGAATGATTTGTTTGTGGTAATGTACCCTGTAAATTCGCAAATGGTTGAATGAGTAAAACTTCGATACCCATCGTTGATGCCAGAAATGGCACAAGTCCTGGAAGTTGCGCAGACCCACCTGATAACAAAATACGTTGAACTTTTTCCTGCGGATATTGTTGAGAGTAAAAATGAGCAGCCTTTTGAAGTTGCTCCACAAATGACTGAAGGACAGGTTGCAGTGCAGCTTGGACTCGGCCTTCAAAATATTGGGGATCCAATCCATAGGTTCGCTTGTACTCTTCTGCCTGAGCAATTGGAAGTTGGAGAGTGCCTTCTAAAGCTCGATTGAAAAGAATACCTCCATTTGGATAGGAAAAAACAAAAGAAAGTTCGCCACCTCGGATAATACTGCAATCCAGAGTGGAAAAACCAAATTGAACCAGCATCGTAACAGGATCAGTCGGAGTAACCCGAGCCACTCTCATCAAAGAGATCGTTTGCGTTTCTAAATAGGTTGGTTCAATTCCTTGAGAGTTAAAAACACTAATGTATTTCTCAACCATACTAGTTCGTGCTCCAATCAAGAGGACACGCATCGGAGTATCTTTTTCTCCTCGATCAGGTCGGTATAACACTTGATACTCGAGAGTCAGATCTTCTTTAGGAATAGGAATGTGTTGTTCTGCTTGCCAAGTAATAGCTGACGCCAACTCAGAATCTGATAGTACTGGAATTGAAATTACTTTCGTGGAGACCAACGATTCCGGTAATGCCAGTCGAACATCCCCAGTAGGAAGTGAGTGATCAGAAAAAAGCGTGTCAACTTGTTGAGCCATTTTCTCTTTACTTACTTCATCGAGTGGAACTGTCAAACCCAAATGATTTGGAGCTTCAATCACTTTTTGAATTTGAGGAGCATTGGAAGCTCCTTTAGCATGGACGGCTTTGAGTGAATATGTGCCGATATCGATGGCGACTGCGTTCATAGGGACCCTTTATATCTCATTTTGTAATTGAACTCCCAGAAAAAAGCACGAAATCAAACACTGAGGGAGCTGATGGCTTAGTTCTATTTACTTCGACTGCTCGACTTTCATTCCCAGTCGTACTTTGCGCTACGGATCGGATTTTGTAGTACTGGATTGGTAGCGTCCAACCAATTCCTTCAACTCTCAGAGAAGTATCGTTGTAGAGGGTTTTTATTCTCACATATTGATCGTCTGCTTGCAAAGGATGGGTGACTTCACCTCGATACGTTTGACCACTGAGTAATGTTGCCGTCAAAAAGTTATCCCCACGATCACAGATACGATAACCACGGCTACGAGAAATTACTTGGCCTGATGAATCTCTGGAGAATGTCATCACGAGCAGTGATGCTGGATTTTGACCACATGCTTGTTCGCGAGACCAACGAATTCTAAGATTATTTCCTAATGTTGCACCTGTCACATCTACTTGAGCTGAGCCACCTTCAAACAGCTGAGTTTCAAGGATTCGTAACTCCTCAATGGTGTAGTTCGTTGCAACTGTTTCACCAGGAGCAGGGGATTGAGAACCTGCGGCGGGAAAAGTACTTAAATCTTGAGAAAGAATTTCTTCAATCTGAGACTCAGCTTCATTAAAGACTCTATTTGATTCTTCTTCCTGGCGAGACAATTTCACATCAGTGGTAGTACGAGAAGCGACAGAAATTCCGACAGTTAAAACAGCCACAGTTAACAGCAAAATGATTAAGCCTGCTTGGCCAGATTGTGAGGGAGTAGAGGAGTGGGTAGTAAAAAGAAAAGAAGAAAATATCTTCATATGCTCCAGTATAACGAAAGTATTCATGGATATGCAACCGGGCACAGAATTTTGAAGAAAATATTTCAAAAAGAGTTAACATCAAAGCAACACAACTGTCATTATTGGCTACGGACGGTAACTGAGGTGGAGAAGGCTTGCTGTTGAATTTCACTTAATCTATCGGTTCCAGCTTGTCCTTTTCTCAGGGTAAAAGAGATTCGAATGGTTGTAATTGCGCGATCAGCACTGCGTGAACAATCAAACTCCGGTCCGCTTACCAGTTGAACCGAATCTGAAGTGAGATAAATACCAGAATTCGAAGCAATTTTCCCAGCCTCAGAGAAAAGAGTAGTAATCCCTTGATCAATTAACTTCAGCCGGATCTGAGACATATTTTCGGCACAAGCACTGGTCAAATCAGCTGGATTGAGCGGGACAAGCGCAATAGAATTTCGAAGCAAATACTCCATTTGACCCAAAGCGTAATCACCATTCGTTTTTACCACTGTTGATGTATTTGCTCGACCACCACCGACAATTGTCGTCAAAAACAGGGAAGTGCCGGTTACAACTAGCAGCACCGTCAATGTCGTAACAATCAACATTTCTATGATGGTAAAACCGCCTGAAAAAATAGTTTTTTTTCTTAAAAAATCCATGTGAATACGAATAACTGAATAAATAGCTAATTCTCAAATCTCGGGTATAAATTTGCTGAACTACGGGATGTGTTCATTTGTCCGCCTTCTGCCCACACGACTATCACTTCTATTTCAATTGGCTCAGTTACAGTTCCACGTTGTACATTCACTTGACGTAAAAATTGGGTGCCGGGAATAAAATTTGATGAAACACATTCACCTGCAGCTAAATTATGGAATTCAGTAGCAGCAAGTTCAGGATCAGGCTGGGAAATAGTTGCTGGCAAACAATAAGAAAAACTGGTGGAGACACTATCATTGACAAATTCCCGATGAAAGCCCTCCCAGCCAAGAAGTAATTGAAAATTTCGAAACATTTCTATCGTTTCTTGTGTATGTTTAGTAGCTTGAGCTTGACGATTGGAAAAACTGGCGTTGCGAACAGCTAAAATCATACCAGATACAACGGCAACTAAAACAAACACCAATGCAGCTGCAGCCACGATCACTTCAACCAGTGACTGTCCGGCTGAAGAAACATGCTTATCTTGATAAGAGTTAATTGGATACAAAGTTGCCTTCACTGATTTCTCCTCCACGATTGACAGTAAACTGATATATCACGGTGTTATTTATCAAACGAATTGTTACTGGATTATCTGTACCTCCAGTTAACACTTTGTACACCACTGCAAAATTACTTCCCATATCAAACCGAACTCGACCAATTAACGCTTCAACATCTGTGGCGGGTACATCTATTTCGCTCGCTCCATTTCGACATTCTGCATATATTTGAAAGGTATTACCAGTTGCTGTTGCTCGGACTGAATATCCCTCAACATACGCTGGAGTTGCACAGCCGGCTGGTTTTTCACCAACTCGAGCTTTCTTTTGTGCGAACCGGAGCGCTTCTTGAATATTTCGAGCTGACTGCTGAAGTTCTTGTCGTTGATTAAAAGTTCGATAATTGACAGCCGCAATCCCTGTTAACAAGAGAAAAATGCTGAGCGCCACCAAAAGTTCAATCAGAGTAAATCCTGATTGTGCCGATGATCGCTGGTGGAACGGCTTAGGGACTGTAAACACACACTTGAGTTCTTGACGGTTCTGAATAGTAACAAAGTTGGTACGTACTTGTTGCTCCTCCAGGTCGGGGAGAGAGATAAGAATAAAAATAATTGGTATCATTAATTGGGTCAAGCACAGTTGAGGCGAGATACGGACCTAAATACGCCGGACTCGCTGTTGTTGATACGAGCGTATTAAAGTTGGCCGCTGTGGCAGTTCCTCCCATCCCTGACCAAGCTGGATACACACCTACGGTCGCTCGATAAACTTCAAGCGCAGACCGAACCTGAGCCATATCTGCTTGTCGTTTTCCATTTCGAGCATTTCGATTGGTAGTGCTATAACTCACAACCGCTATCGTAGTCAGAGTCATGATGATGATCACGACAACTAACAGTTCAATCAGACTGAATCCTTTTTGATTTTGAGTATTTTTAAACATATGTATTAAAAACGTATCATTTTAATAACTACTGCAACTGACTCACACAAAAATAATTTTTTGTGGCAGAAGAGTACGCACAGTTGGCTCCAGAATTACCAGTATTTGCTCGTTCTAACAAGGAACAATAACAATATCCAACACTAGGAGAAGCTGTACAGCTTGGTCCTGCAGAGTAAACTGTGGTACCTGTATTGATAGGATCTAGTGGTACTCCTTGTGGGAAAATACTCGTGTTGTTAAACATAGTTGAACATGCCGCATATGTATTTCCTAAGGTAAAGTACTGTTCAAACCCTCGCTGTATTGTTTGCATGTCAGATCTTCTTCTTCCATCTCGTGCCCGCTGTTGCACATTCCCAAAACCTGCATAGGCAATAGAGGACAGTATTCCAATAACAGCCATCACCACCAAAAGTTCAATCATGGTAAAACCTTTTTGGGATCTAAAAATCATTGATCTGAAAACGAATAATTTCTTTATCATATATTCCTTATTGCACTCGAACTAACAAGCTTGAGACAGGGGTGATCACACTTTTTCGAGCAAACGCATCACTAGCTTGAACGGTTGCGGTATATTCACATGCTGCTGTTGCACACTGATAAGCGTGTGTGACAATACCTTCAGCTTCTGACACCACTTGCTTTTGACCATCACCAAAATCAACTGTCACATCAACTTGTTCTCCTTGGCCTGAATCAATCGTATAAAAGAAAGATACTTCTGTGCCAGAAGAAATGGTCGTAATTTTTGTACGCAAATCTGGTGGGGGATCACTATAGAGTCGAAGCACGACTGGTCTCGATTCACACTTTAAAAAACAACTCTCTGGACAATCACCAGCGGCACTCATCGCCTCACCCACACCCACTTCAGTTACACCATCACAACACGTATATCCAAACCCTTGGCAAACAGCTGGTGGTCGATTGCCATCAATTTCTTTTAATCCACGATGCACGATGAAATCTGTCCCGTCTAAAATAATAGTTTTTTCTAATCCCCACATACTGAGTTGAATCCCACTCTTTCCAGTTGGATCCCAAATCAAACCCGCCTCACCTGGAATTTTTTCCACAAATTGGGGAAGTGTATACGAGGTCACAAAAATAGGTTCATTGCGAAAGTACTCACACACGGCAACAACTCGGTACTCTTTTTCTGTCATAAAGCGAAGCTCTACAGAAGAGACGCTTTGCCCACTGATTCCACCTTTTCGGATACATTCGTTTGCATACTCTGAGCGTGTGTATGCTACTTTTTCCATGCTTCGTATTGCTGTTCGAATATCTGACGCTGCTTTAGCCAACAACACCTCACGAGCGATTAAAAAGCCACTGACACTGACTAGGATAATAAACAGGAAGAATAAAATAAACGACCGTAAAACACGCATATACTAAAGATACAGTTTTCAGTCCTTGCTATCAAGCCCAGAGCTGTTCAAATCATTATTTTTAATACACAGAAAGATAAAAATGCAACAAACCCCGCGAAGCTTTGCAAAGTAGGGGATCAAAGAAGAGCAAGATACCACTGAAGAAGAACATCTCCATACACAAGAGAAATGAAGGTCGAAATGACAAGGAATGGTCCAAAGGGAATAGTTTGTTTGAGTGTCTTTTTTCCAAACGAAAGAAAAATAACAGCCACAATTGCACCAAGGACAAAAGACAGCATCACGGTCACGAAAATATTCGGCCAGCCAACCAGTAACGCCATTGGCAGGGAAAACTTCACATCACCAAATCCCATGCCTTTGCCTTTTGTGAAATACCACAAACAAAAGAAAAACGTTCCCGCCAATACCATGCCAAGTAATCCCAACATAAAGTCTTTGACTTGCATACTTTCAAATAAAACTAGAGTTATTCGATAGAGCAGTGCTAAGCCAAATAACGATCCAACCGCGTAATCAGGAATGATCATGTATCGTAAATCAGTAAAGAAAATGACCAGGAGTAATATCCCTACGAGTAGCCAGAAAATTGGTTGAATCACCACCAGTGGGAAGTTCTGGAGTTGAAATACTTGCCAGAGAAAAAAACCACCTAAATACCACCACACAAACAGTAAACCCGTAATCAGTTCAACCACTGGATACTGCCATGAGATTGGTTTTTTACATTTTCGACATTTTCCACGAAGTATAAGGAATGAGAGAAGCGGAATGTTGTCATACCAAGCTATTTGCTTGTGACAGTATGGACACTTAGAACGACCACCAACTGGTGATTCATCATGAATCGAACGATAAATGAGCACGTTTAAAAAACTTCCAATTGCCAGTCCGATGATAAAAAGAAAAAAGAGAATAAATACCATAACAATCTACTAAGTATAACTGAAGAACTCTTTGGTTATATATGTGAAAAAAAACGGCCCAGTCAGGGCCGTTTCTGTTTTTAATTTCTGTTATCTTATGGAAGACAGATATAATTATTAGCATTAATATCAGTCGTACTTGCACAAATTGTCACTGTATTCAGTGATGCAGGGGTAGTACCTGCTGCACAATTTGTTAGTGCCTGTTGTTTAAACTGACGAGATAAAGGTAAGTAACAAACACGAATAGTTTCATTTGCACCAGCAAGCTTGAACACACTCAGCACATTTTCACCACTTACACGAGTAATGAATCCTGCTTTGACTTCAGATGTAGTAGTTAATAAGTTTCCCCATGCTGGCCAAACTGGTCCAGTACTTCCAGTGTTAACTTCAGTTACTGCTCCCACAACTCTAGAGAGAGTGTATGCATTGATCACTTCAGTACTTGCACCATTCCAAGGGTAGTATCCTTGAATAGCAAAGAAACGATCGGCAGCACTAATCAATTGAGCACCGTCAGAGCGTAAGCGAGTATCTCTTCCTTTATTGATCTGTTCAATTGGATTGATAGAAGAGAGCACAGCGACAGCAAGCACACCAATCACAGCAATAACAACCAAAAGCTCGATCATGGTAAAACCAGCTTGTCTAAGGCCACGGGCAAGGTGAAGTTTCATAGTTTCCTTGACAAAAGTCATGATAATTTTTATATCTCATTTACTGTACAGTATTTTGTCTCTCAACTGCAAGAGCTATTTCTTACGAATGGGATGAAGTTTTACTCGAGTTTTTTTTCTTTAAAAAGTACTGGTTAATGAGTAAATTGGCATTACGATCGCAATAATGAGAAAGCCGACACCAATTCCAAGCACAATCATGATGATTGGCTCCAACGCGGTCGTCAGTCCTTTAACTGCTTGTTCTGTCTCTGATGCAAAGTATTGAGAAAGCTTGTTTAACACTTCATCTAGCTGTCCAGTTTCTTCACCGACAGAAATCATTTGAGGAAGAATTGCTGGAAACTCCTCGTATTTCTCAATCGCTGCAGAGAGTGAGCTTCCTTTTTCTACATAATGGTAAGCATCCTGCAGTGCATCTCGATAAATCACGTTATCAATCGCATCCGCTACAATTTCCAATGCTTCGAGCAGAGAAATTCCCGCAGCTAACAACAATGCCATGGTTCGAGAAAATTCTGTCAAAATAATTTTTTGTTGCAGTATGCCAAAGACAGGAATTTTTAACATCATTCGATCAAACTGATGAGCTCCGATTGAAGTTTGTCGCCATTTTTTGAGTCCATAAATTCCAGCAGCAACTAAAACGAATAACACATACCAAAATCTCGCCATAAACTCTGAAGTACTAATCAAAATTTGAGTCATGAAGGGAAGATCAGCTCCGAAATCCTTGTACATTTCGGACAGCTTCGGAATCACGAAAATCATCATCAAAACCGCCACAATCAACATGGCAATCACAACAATCACTGGATAAATCAATGCACCTTTTACTTTTCCTCGAAACTCTTTTTCACTCTCTAATGTATCAGCTAATCGCTTCAGTACTTCCGTTAAAACTCCAGCCATTTCACCAGCCTTAACAAGGTTGTAATACACACGACCAAAAGCTGGCTGTTGAGCCAGTGCAGCTGAAAATGTACTTCCACCTTCTACTTCTTGGATAATTTCACCAATCATTTTTCTCACCGCTGGTTTATTTTGTCGTTCCAATATACTCAGCGCATCAATAAGCGACAATCCCGCTGTATTCATGGTTGAAAGCTGACGAGTAAAGCTGACAATATCGTTCTTACTTATTCGAGAAAGATACGATCCAAAAAGACCATCAGTCTCATTTGCTTCTTTGACAGAAATAACCAACAGTCCTCGTTCACGCAAAATTCCTGAAGCTTGTTGAAGTTGTCGCGCCTCTACTTTTCCTTGGACGGTTTCACCGTGTTGATTTCTTGCTTTGTATTGAAAAATTGCCATACCTATTTGTCATCCCGGACGCGAGGAAAGAGCATGGCTAACAGCCAAGTGATGCCCTCGAGAATCCGGGATCTCAGTGTTTACGTTTTTCTTATTTAACCAGATCCTTTATTATTTTTTTGTTAAATTAACTTCTGAAAAATGAGAGTTATCCTCGTACCAATCGATCAAACTCTGCTGGACGAGTCGAATGTTCTCGAGCAGTTTCTTTCGAAATAATACCGGTACTTACCCAACGCGCTAAGCTTGACTCCATCGTTGTCATTCCTACCTCACCAGATGTTTGCATGACATTATCAATTTGGAATGCTTTACCTTCACGAATCAGATTGCGAACAGCTGAGTTAACGAGTAATACTTCCACCGCACAAATCAAAGTACCTTCTTTCGTCGGAACCAGTCTTTGGGAAAACACTGCTTCCAAAGAAGAAGCGAGTTGTTGACGCACTTGTCCTTGCTGATGCTCGGGGAATACATCAATAATACGATCAATTGTCTGAGAGGCTGAATTGGTGTGCAATGTAGCGAGCACTAAATGCCCAGTTTCCGCGGTCGTCAACGCAGCAGCAATTGTTTCAAAATCTCGCATTTCACCGACTAACACAACATCAGGATCTTCTCGCAAAACACTTCTCAACGCCACATCCCATCCATGGGTATCATTGTGCACTTCACGTTGCGAAATTAAACTTTTTTCAGGGGTGTACGCAAACTCAATTGGATCTTCGATGGTAACAATATGTTCGGCACGAGTATGGTTAATTTCTTGAATAATGGCCGCTAGAGAAGTAGATTTTCCTTCACCAGTCGGACCGGTAACTAGAATTAAACCTTGTTTTAATTTACAGATGTCGTGATAGACCTGAGGAAGTTGGAGCTCATCAATCCCTTTAATCACATTCGGGATCAAACGTAATGCCGCAGCGGAAGAGCCTTTCTGAGTGTAGGCGTTCACACGAAAACGACCGAGATCTTTATATTGATACGAAAAATCAATTTCTTTATTCACTTCGTACAATTTTTTTTGCTCGTCATTCAGCAGGGGATCAATCAACATGTGCGTGTCACGATCAGCTAGAACGGGGGACTCATCAACTACCAGCAACTTTCCATGGACACGAATTGTAGGACGAGTACCCACGATAATATGAAGATCTGAAGCTTGTTGGTCGACAACCAATTGAAGTAAGTCGAATATTGTCATAGATTTTAAAAAGTAAAAGTAAAGAAAAATGTAAACGTACTTTTTTTGATTAACAATTAACAGATGAGCAAAATCCTGTTATGTTTCCGCAACTCTCAATACCTCTTCTATAGTAGTGATCCCATCCAAAACTTTCAAGAAGCCATCTTGTTTCATGAGCAACATTCCATTTTCTACGGCCACTTTTTCTATCTCACTTGCTGGCTCATGTTTTAAAATCATATGTCCAATTTTCTCAGTCATCTGCATGACTTCATAAATACCGATACGGCCGGAATATTCACCTTCAGTCGGAGGTCGATTTTTATTTGCTCGGAATAAAGTAATATCTTCCGGTCGCTTATCGTGTTGCTGACACCAAGCGTCAAAATACGGACCAAGTACTTTTGCAATTTGAGTAATTACTTCAGGGGCTGGTGTATATTCTTCTCGAAATTGCTCATTAATTCGTCGCACCACCCGCTGAGCCATGACGAGTGTCATAGATGACGCGAGCAGAAAAGGCTCCGCTTTCATATCAAGCAAACGCGGTAAAGCACCCGCTGCAGAATTGGTATGAAGAGTGGAGAAGACCAAGTGACCGGTCAAAGAAGCTTGGATGGCAAGATCAGCAGTTTCATTATCACGAATTTCTCCGACCATGATGATATTCGGATCTTGGCGAAGGAATGAACGCAAACCGGATGCAAACGTTAAACCTGCTTGCGGATTAATTTGAACTTGATTGACTCCTATCATTTGATACTCGACCGGATCTTCCAAGGTTAAAATATTTACTTTTGGTGTATTGATCATGTGAAGCACGGAATACAACGTCGTGGTTTTTCCTGATCCTGTCGGTCCCGTCACTAACACAATACCGTGTGGCACTTTGATGGCTTCTTCCAAATTCTTGAGCGCCATTCCTCGCATACCCAAATCTTGGAGTGTCGGAATGGTGTTATTTTTCTTGAGCAAACGCATCACCACCTTTTCACCGTACACAGTTGGCAAAGTGGAAATACGCAGATCCACTTCTTCATCATTTGCATAAAAAGTAAAACGTCCGTCCTGAGGAATACGTTTTTCATCAATTTTCAGCTGGGATAAAATTTTAATACGAGAAACAACCGCATCATGCACACTTCGCGGAAGTACTAATTTTTCAGACAAAATACCGTCAATACGATAGCGAACACGCGTACGATCCTCGAGTGGTTCGACGTGAATATCTGAAGCCCGAGCTTTCATCGCAAAACCGAGAAACGTTTCCACGATTTTACTAATCGGAGCATCTCGAATGACCGGACCAGAAAGTCGAGAGAAATCTTGGACCGATGATTCATCCTTCATCACTTGCTTCGTTTCTTTGAGCGCTGCGGTCACTTCAGAAGACAGACTTTGAGCATACTTCTCAGCAATCATTCTTTCGAGCTCACTCGGAGTAGCAATGTAGGCAATAATGCGACTGCCACTTTTTTTCTCCGCAAAATCAATCGCATTTAAATCCAAGGGATTCTGCATCGCGACAGACAAAGTGTTTTCTTTTCGATCAAGTGAAAAAGGGAAGATGTGATACCGTTTTGCTACACTTTCAGCAATTTTCGTCAGGGCTTCAGGAGAAATACCGGTCGTAGCCAGATTGATGTACGGCACGTTATAAAACTCAGCTTTCGCTTGCGTTAGATCTTCCTCAGTCACCAAACGTTGTTCAAGAATGAGTTCTTCTACCGGTCTATTTTGATTGAGTTGCTCGAGGCTTAAGGCTTGAGCTTGATCTGGTGTCAATTGGTTACGCGAAACAAGAACATCGAGTAAAGATGTTGGACGAGCAGATGGAGTGGGAGCAACTAGGGGCTGGGCAGGTTCCATTCGTGGATCACATTATGAAGAAAAAACAAGTGAACCGCAACCTAGTGACATAAAAAAAGACTCGATTTCTCGAGTCTTCAATATATTACTTTTCCTCAATTCACAAATATGTTTATGAACTCAGGAAAAGTGCAGTCGGATCTCGGCTGCACTCACTAAATGAAAAGTAGGTGGGTTAAATCTTGAGGAAGTAGGCGATGCCTACTCCCATTGAAATACCCACACCTTTTAGCATGGTCGGCGCAAACTTATCACCCCAAATACCCTGATTCAGGAAAAATTGGGCTGGAAATCCTATCAGAAGGATTAACAACCCCACTATAATTGCTCCAATTATATGTGTTTCTTTCCTTGTCAGAGAAGGAATGGCAACGCCAAAAAAACCAATTGCCAGATACAACGCTATACCGCCCAGCACGGGCAATACAACGAACTCAGAGAAATTACCCTTAAAGTAAAGGATAATAAACCAGATCATAATGCTGAATCCGACAGTTAGTACAATTCTTTTCTTCATTTTAAAATTCTCCACAAACCAGGGCATGCGAATTTGAAATTGCCCAGGTAAGCAATATACGACGAGATCGTATACTCCTTACCTGAGCAATCTAACTTTTCATCTTTTTAAAGAGCAAAAATCAACTACATCAGCGTAAAAGCGGAAAAGTTGAAGCTCACATTGTATCCTAAAAACCCTCGAAAATCAACACTATAGGACTTATTAGACTTGTCACAGTTTTGACATTTTTCTTTTTCCATTTAACATGCAGATATGTCCTCGCTTCCATTACTACTCTCTGGTGAAAATTTAATTGAACAATTACTTCAGATAAATTCTGCCATTGAGCAACCTCATCCCGATATTATTTGGTGCAATCGGGCAGAGGAAACTATTGATCTTGAAATTATCCGAAGTGTGGAAGAGCATTTTCTTTTTCCACCGTATCAATCAGCTCAGAAAATAATTATTTTTCATCGATTAGATTTGAGTAGTGAAGTCGTTCAAAACACTTTGTTAAAAAAATTTGAAGAACCGCCGGAATGGTTACAAATCATTATTACGGCTTCTCATCCACATTTACTTTTACCAACGTTAATGTCTCGATGTGAATGGAAAGCTATTCCTACTCAACAAAGTATTACCAGCAACGAACAATTGAACAATTTATCAATCCTAACTATTTCTGAAAAAATAAAAGTTGCAGAGAAGTACAAAGATCGGGGACAAGCCATCGATATTATTTTTCAATTGCTTGACCAACACATTCAGCTTCTTCACACCAAACCCAGTTTGAAAATTACGAGTAATATTCAGCGATTACAAAAAACGTTGCCGTTACTTCAAAACAATACCAATGTACGGCTTTCCATGGAGTGGTGTTTATTTGGTCTCCAGTAGATTTGCTTTAAGGCCGTAAAATAAACCAAAATCGGCCTTTTATTTTCATAATGGAAGTGATATAAGTGATACTTCAGTTTCAAAAAGTAACAATAGCAGTGTCATCTGAGCGCAATCCTGGCTATCAGCCAAGATGCAGTCGAAGGATCTCAGAAGTCCAAAGTGAAGATAAGTTTTTAGCTTTTTCACCCTTTATTTATGGCAACACCTCAACCACAAACATACGACGCAACACAGATCAAAGTTCTTGAAGGTCTCGAACCAGTTCGCAAGCGTCCTGGAATGTACATTGGTTCCACTGATACCCGTGGTTTGCATCATTTGCTCAAAGAAATTATGGACAACGCGGTCGACGAAGCAATCGTTGGCTACGGAAAAGTCATTCGTATCTTTTTGACCAAAACTGATATTGAAAAATCTCCAATGGCGATCACTGTGGTGGACAATGGTCGAGGTATTCCTACCGATATGCATCCGAGTGGTGTTTCTGCCCTTGAAGTGGTCATGACCAAACTGCATGCCGGTGGAAAGTTTGATGAGCAAGCCTACAAAGCTTCCGGAGGATTACACGGTGTTGGATCTTCTGCGGTAAATGCCTTATCGATTGATATGCGAGTGGTGGTAAAGAGAGAAAAGAAGTATCACTACCAACAATACTCACAAGGTACTCCAAAGTTCAAAGTCAAAACCATTACCGAAGCAGATTTTCTTAAAATGTTCCCGAAACAAGCACCTGCTTTAATCGCAGTCGAGAATGGAACACTCTCGTACTTTGTTCCAGATGATGAAATCTTTTCGACCACTGAGTTTTCGTATAGAACAATAATTGAAGCGATTCGAGATCGAGCCTATTTGATGGCCGGTCTGTATTTCAAATTTTACGATGAGTTTCTTGACATCGAGAAACACTTTTATTTTGAAAATGGAATTAAATCACTCGTTGAACATGCCAACCAATACAAAAAGCCTCTTCACTCAGTCATCTATATCAATGGTGATTGGAAAGGTGAGGAATACGGCATCGGCGCTGAAATAGCCCTTCAATACAACGACTCGTATTCTGAAAATCTCCAATCCTATGCGAACGTTATCAAAACCCCAGATGGGGGAGCACATCTTACCGGTTTCCGAATGGCGTTGAATAAAGTTTTGCGTGATTACGCATTGAAGTATGGCTTGATGAAAGAAAAGGAAGCCTTTGCAGCCGAAGACTTGCGAGAAGGATTGACTGGAGTAGTTTTTATCAAAATGCCCTCAAGTGAAATCCAGTTCGAAAGTCAGACCAAAAGTAAATTGAATAATACGGAAGCTCAATCCGCAGTCTATCAAATCACCAAAGATGGACTTGAAGTATATTTAGAAGAAAATCCCAAAGCCGCCAAAGCTATTATTGATAAAGTCATGTTGGCCACTCGAGCTCGTCTTGCTGCTCGTGCTGCCAAAGAAGCTGTTATCCGAAAAGGCGCACTTGAAGGTTCATCATTACCTGGAAAATTAGCTGACTGCCAATCCAAAGATCCAGCTCAATCAGAACTGTATATTGTTGAGGGAGATTCTGCCGGAGGTAGTGCAAAGCAGGGGAGAGATCGTCGTTTTCAAGCCATTTTCCCACTTCGTGGAAAGATTCTAAATACTGAACGCGCTCGCTTGGATAAAATTGTGGCTTTTGAAGAATTAAAGAATTTGGTTATCGCTCTCGGAGCTGGAGTTGGTGAGACCTTTGACTCAGGAAAACTTCGCTATCACCGAATTATTTTGATGAATGACGCTGACGTTGACGGAGAACATATCACCACTTTAGGATTGACGTTCTTCTTCAGACATTTACCTGAACTCGTTCAAAATGGGTATCTCTACATCGCCATGCCTCCGCTCTACAAGATCACCGTTGGTAAAAAAGAAGAGTATGTCTACAACGATGAGGACAAAGACAAAGTTCTGAAAAAAATCTCCGACCGATCCAAGGTAAAACTCCAACGGTACAAAGGTTTGGGAGAAATGAATCCAGAGCAACTTTGGGATACCACGATGAATCCTGAAACTCGTATGATCAAACGTGTCACGATCGATGATGCCGCCAAAGCCGACGAAGTGTTTACAACCTTGATGGGATCAGAAGTCCCACCAAGAAAGAAGTTTATTCAGACTCACGCCAAGCTGGCGAATCTAGATATCTAATTAATATGGGATTTAGAAAAGAAGAAACTCAACCACCAGAATCAAAACAGAATCATGAAATTCATCTCATTGGTTGGTGTAATTTCAGTGGAACAGGTTTTGAGGACTTACCGTATCGAATTCAACTTGATGTGGAGGAAAAGAATACAGCCGGAGATGTTTTATTTACTTTTTTGGAAATGGGTGGACGAACTACTAATGAATTTTATTTCCAATATAAAGACGCTGTTTTTAAAGTCAAAATCGACACCAATGGAAAGATTGTGATCGTCGAGCCACATGAAGGTTCGAGTCCTGATTTGTTAGCTGAAATGAAAAAAGCAGCTGAAAAGTATGCAAACGAAATTGGAACAATGAAAGTCAATACTCGAGTGATGCGTCGCGCTCAAACATAGAAACTTACATTCATTTTCTGCCCAAGAAATTCGAAAGAAAAGTCAGATTAATTAGATCAATTAGAAATTAGAATAATTTTCAAAGGAGCCCTATGTCCGACATCAAAGTCTTAATCGAAATCCCACAAGGATCGAGTGTTAAATACGAACTCGATGAAGAAACTGGAGAAATGACCGTTGACCGATTAATGCCAACAGCCATGAGTTATCCAGTTAATTATGGATTGATTCTTGGAACGAGTGGAGAAGATGGTGATGCACTCGATGCATTGGTTTTTCTTTCTCAACCGGTCATGCCAAACGTCGTGGTTAAATGCAAAATTATCGGCGTGTTGGAAATGGAAGATGAAGAAGGAGTGGACCACAAAATCATTTGTGTCCCAGCTAAGACTAAAATCGACCCAATCTGTGGAGACTGGAGTTCTCTTGATAACATTCCTGAAGCTCATAAAAAACAAATCCGACACTTTTTTGAACACTACAAAGATTTAGAACCAGAGAAATGGGTCAAGCTCAAAGATTGGAAAAATGCTGATGAAGCCATGAAGATTCTTGAAGCTGGTCAAAAACGGTACGAAGAAGAATGTGAGAAGGAATGTGAAGGTTGCGAGGACTGTGACGATCAGCATGGTCACTGTTGTGGCGGTGATTGCGGATGTGATCACGACAAATCTCATGAAGTAAGTAAATAAAGGTTCTATCAACTAACAACCTGCTAATGAGTGAACCAGCAAACTAATGAACCATTAAACTAACCTATGACCGATACACCAACACCAGACTATCAAATTGGCATTCCAGTTCAAACAGACCATGGGAAAGTTCTTCCTATCTCCATCGTCGATGAAATGGAGCGATCGTATCTCGATTACGCCATGAGTGTGATCGTTTCTCGTGCCTTGCCTGATGTCCGGGATGGATTGAAACCTGTGCATCGAAGAATTTTATACTCGATGTACAAGACTGGGATTCATCATAGTAGTGGGTACAAAAAATCTGCGCGTATTGTCGGAGACGTTTTAGGTAAGTACCATCCACACGGAGACACAGCGGTCTACGATGCGTTGGTTCGGTTGGCTCAATCTTTTTCTCTTCGCTATCCATTGATTGATGGACAAGGTAACTTTGGTTCGGTTGATGGTGATAATGCTGCTGCCATGCGTTATACCGAAGCTCGTCTGGCTAAAATTTCTCAAGAACTTCTCATTGATTTAGAAAAGAAAACGGTCCTCTTTGCCGATAACTTTGACGGAAGTATGCAAGAACCAACCGTCTTGCCAGCCAAAATTCCTAACTTGTTGTTAATCGGTGCAGAAGGTATTGCCGTCGGTATGGCGACCAAGATTCCTCCACATAATTTAACTGAGGTTTGTAAAGCCTTACTCAAAGTCATTGAAAAAGTGGAGATCAAACAGGCATCCGTAAAAGTAGCAGAGGGTCAAACGAGTGAAGCCGCTGACAAGGCGAATCTTGAACTTCCAATCGAAGATCAAGATGCTCGAGTTATTGCTGGTTCTGTTACATCCGAAGCAACGATTGATGATCTGATGGAAATAGTCAAAGGTCCAGATTTCCCAACAGCGGGAATCATTTACGATCAAAATGCAATCAAAGAAGCCTATGCCACAGGAAAAGGGAAAATCGTTACTCGTGGTTTAGCCAATATTGAAGATGGCAAAACTGGGTATCAAATCATCATCACTGAAATTCCATATCAAGTAAACAAAGCCAAACTGGTTGCTCGTATTGCAGATTTGGTCCGTGAGAAAAAAATCGAAGGTATTCGTGATTTGCGTGATGAGTCCGACCGAGATGGTATGCGAATTGCCATTGATGTTAAGCGCGATGGTCAGCCCAAAGTCATTTTGAATAAGCTGTACAAATACACCGAACTCCAAACCAGTTTCTCATTGAACATGGTGGCCTTGAATTCTGACGGCACACCTCAGTTGATGAATATTAAACAAGTTTTAATGGAGTACTTGTCTCACCGCCAGTTGGTGGTGGTCCGAAGAGCTCAATTTGATCTCAGAGAATTACGTGCTCGTGCTCATATTTTGGAAGGACTGTTAATTGCACTCAATCATCTTGATGATGTGATCGATACAATTCGTCGTTCTCCTGATAGTGAGACAGCCAAAGGTCGATTGATTGAGAAGTTTAAATTATCTGAAATTCAAGCCGTGGCCATTTTGGAAATGCAGTTGAAACGACTCGCAGCCTTGGAACGCCAAAAGATTGAAGATGAATACAAACTGATTCAAAAAAGCATTGATGAAATGATCAAACTGTTATCCTCACAAAAAAATATTTTGAAATTAATTGCGACTGAAACCGAAGAAATGCTGAGTCTGTACGGTGATGAACGCAAGACCAAAGTGATCAAAGGAAAAATTGGTGAGTTTAATGAAGAAGATCTTGTTCCAGAAGCAGCCACCATTGTAACCATGACTGAAACTGGCTATATCAAACGTATGAGTCCAGATGTGTATCGTAGTCAACGTCGCGGAGGCAAGGGCGCGATCGGCATGAAGACCAAAGAAGAAGATACGATTCGCCATATTATCTTTACCAATACCCACGACTATCTCTTATTCTTTACCAACACTGGTCGAGTATTTAAGATTAAAGTCCACGAAGTTCCAGAATCTTCACGCCAAGCCAAAGGGCAAGCTGTGGTCAACTTAATTAGTTTGCAAGCTCACGAACGAGTCCAATCACTTTTGGAAATGCCTGAAGGGGATATTAAAGATAAAAATATTACCTTGGTTACTCGAGATGGGTTGGTCAAACGAACCAAACTTGAACTGTATAAACATATTCGAACGACCGGAATCATTGCCATTTTATTGAAAAAAGGTGACGAGCTCGTTTCTGGAGCAATTACCAAAGATGACGATCACATTTTGTTAATCACACACGAAGGAAAATGTATTCGCTTCAGTCAAACCGAAGTCAAAGCATCCAATCGAGATACCCAAGGTGTCAAAGGAATCATGTTGAAGTCCGGAGATTTCATGGTGGGCGTCGAAGCCTTCAGCAAAGAAGCCGATCAAGAATCCGCCAAAGGCAAACGTCATCTGTTGCTGGTCACGGAAAATGGAATGGGGAAGAGGAGTTTGTTGACAGAGTACCCATTACAGAAGCGTTCAGGCCAAGGGGTCAAAGTCTCTGAGATCACTGCCAAAACCGGTAAAGTCTGCGCAGCCATGATGGTCGATTTGTCTCATGATGAAGTAGTGCTGACCTCAAAAGAGGGCATTGCCTTGAAATTGCAACTGAAAAATATTCCAATTCTCAAACGTCCTACTCAAGGAGTGATTTTGATGAGAATGCAAAAACAGGATAAAGTTGCAGCTGTGGCGACCACATTAAAAGAAATGGGTGAAGAAGTGGAAAAGACCTAACTCTTTTTTGCTTCGAAAGCTGAGTGGATATACTTCTGCGCAATTAACTTAACGGAGTCAGGACTATCTTTTAATTGATGTTTATTTAAGAAAAAGCTCAGATTATCTCTAATGAGCTCAACGAGTTCACTGACAGCTTCTAACTGTGCTTCTTCATCTTCTCCTGCATCCTCAATATCTTGCTGAAACTGTTCGAGCTGAATTTGAATCGCAATTCTTTCCATATCTTGTTCTAAACTCACTTTAGGGACGACTTGAGTTTCCCGACTTTTCTTTTCATCTTCAGCATATGCTCGTATTTGTGCTTTTTGAGCCTCAGTTAATTCCTCATTATCTTCTTCCTCGTCCTCAGCCTCATATTCCCATTCACCTTTATCATACATATCAAAAAGTCGGGTTTTTATTTTGACAATTTTCTTATCATCATTATCGTCAGATTTAAAATTGCTATTTAATTCCTTACTTTTTTCAAATAATTCTAAGTTTTCAATAATTAAATCATTTAATTCATCTCCAAATGTCTTTTTATCTTTTTTTTCAGCCTTTCTGTGCTGCCTCACAATCGCCATAGCATCTTCCATTATCTCATCGAGCTCAACCTCTTCTTCCTCATCCTCTTCATCTTCATCTTCATCTTCCAATTCATCATTTTTTACTTCCAATTTCATAGCTTGTGATTGAGCTTCCGAAAAATGTTTGACTTTTTCTTCCACGTTTCCTAATCTGGCTTTTACAACATCTAACGCTATCGGTGTAAAAATATCTCGTTCCGAAGGATTCGGCATCGCTTGAACAAGCATCGTTTCGAATTGTTTGACGAAAGGCATAGCAATCTGTCTCATTTGATCTTGAATGTTATCCTCAGCTTGAATCTGGGTGATTTTTTCATATTTTTTTCTATCTTGTTTCATAGCCAAAACTCTTTGCTGTACAGCTTCATTTGAGATACTGGGCACAGTGGCTCTAGAGTAAGAACTTTGACTCCCTGCCCGAGCTTCTGCTTCACGAACCAGCTCTTGTTTTGCCAAAATCTGTAAACCCAACTCTAATTCTTCTGGAGAAACTCGGGGATTATCTTTGTTCTTCATCACACGCATGACAATATCCAATCTCTTCAGCCAGTTATCACTTCCTTGGAATGCTTGTATAAGGGCCTTGATGATAGTTTCCACATTTTGTATCGAGTGTGTTCGCTTTTGTTCAAGTTCTTGTATTTCAGCTCTTCGTTTGGCCAAATTCCATCTAAAACCGTCTTTATCTTTATCAAGTTGACGAGCAATCAACACTTCTTTTCGTTCTTTATCATCCAAATGCTGAATCATTTCTGTCTGGATGATTTGAGCAATCTCATTACCCATGATTGATTTAAAACAATCTACAATGTTTTTTTTGAAAAATTCCTCGATTTCTATTCTTAATTGAGCAGAAGATAGTGGCATTTTTCCATCACTTCCCATCAGCAATGGCACATCCCACAATTGAGTGAGTTCTGCATTCGCTCCTAAATCTGTTAACACATCAAAACTGTAAGCTTGTTGTAATTGATCGATGGTCGTTCGGAGATTATCAAAATTAAGTTTTCCTTGATGAGAAAATCTCACCAATCTTTCATGCAAGACTTCTAACATGTAGTTTTTTAACTTTCCATTATGCTTAAGATCAAGGATTCTTTTCTGTCTATCACTGACATCATCTTGGCTCAATGCTTCAATCACCCAAACATTCTCTCCTTTTCGGACGACCAAGCCTTGATCTTCATTACTCCGTTCATCGTATTGCAATCCTTCAAGTTCTTTTTCTGAAGCTACATTTGGATTTGATAACACTTCATGGATTTGAGCTAAAACTATATCGGATTTCAATCCGAACAGATATTGAGTATTTCCGTCAGGAAAAGTGATCAGGAAGTTAAGTCCACCGTGAGCAAAAGCATCTATAATTTCACTCGTAACTGGCTTCCAAGTATCTTGATGATCTTCAAAATTCTCAGACAATTCTGCCAGATCAATGTTTCCAGCTTCAATTTCTGTAAGTAAATCTCCAATCCACTTTGGAGCATCCGTGGAATGCTTGGCTACATAATTTTTACCATTATGAATAACAACCCAAGCATCTATTTCTAAATCGAAAGTAATTTCACATTTCATTACACTTGGGAAGTCTTTTGGTAGTTTTGAGTCATGAATGTCAGATTTTCTCCGTGAACTGAGTTTCTGCCATGATTCAGAATTCCTCATAGCAAAATTCCACTGCCACCAACTCGCTTCTATTTGTAGAGGTTCACGAATAACTTCTGCTTTTTCCTGATCAATAGTTTCAAAATTGACAACATCAACAGTTTCCCATTCTGATTCCGGACTAGCTTTAACCAAAAGTTTAATACTGAAATCTTCATCCCTTTCACCATGTTGTTCAATTCCTAATACGCTTCCTCCTGGTAAAACTTTCTCATATTTTTCCAAACTGTTAATAAAATCAGATACGTCTATAAGTTGAGGTTTTTTTTGACCCGAAGTTTGAATAGTAAACCAATCCTCTCCAAACTTTCCATTTAAATTATTTTCAAAATCACCCAACGGAAGATAGCCTTCATAAGGATTAATCGGTTCAGGTGCAGTTTCAATTTCTGGTTGTTCTTCTTCCTGTTGCTCTCGTAAAATTGCTGCTTCAACTTCCGCTATTTCTTCGTCATCCAAAGGTCTCCCTCGAAATGCCCCCGTAAGTGGAACACCTTCTAATTTCTTTCTCAAAATTTCATCTGGATCATCATCTACCAAACCCTCTTCTGTAGTCGTATTCACAGCAGGGGATCTAAATTCCTCTGGCAAATGAGGTGGTTCTGGAATAGCTGCAGCTGTACTACGTTGACGACGCAAAATTACTTCTGTTCCTGGAACTTGTTGATTATCGACACGAATTTCTTGGCCATCTTTCTCATAGATGAAAGTGAAGTAAGGAACCATATGCACAACGTCATTCTCTGAATCCGGAGAATTTTCTGGAAGCGTTTCAAAACCGTACTCATTACTTCTTTGTACATCCACTAACGTTCCATATATCGGACTATCGTAAAATGAACGATTCATTGATTTAGCTCTATCTGACATTTTTTTGAAAAAAAGCTCTCTTGCATGCTCATCTTCGATCTCAGCCGCCTCCTCGGAAGCGACACGAATCTCGTGGAGAGCAGCATCAATTTTTTTAGTAAAATTTGAATGGAAATTTTCCACTCCATGTAGTGCTAATGCTGTATTTTCGACCAGTACATCACCGACTTTACTTTCAATCAGGAAATCATCAGTCGAATCAACAAACTCTGGCTCTAAAAAGCTCATAGCTTTTTCAACAGCATCTCGAAAAGTATTTGTTTTAACATCTTCGGCTAACTTCTCAGGAGGTGGGGGAGTAGTATATGGTTCTTCAATCAAATAGATTTCAGCTTCTAATTTGGGCCCTATCCCGTTTTCAGAATAAATCCAAGCGTGATATGCAGGAACTGAATGTTTAATCGATTGAATAATGATACGTGGTGTATGGCCATTGAGAGACGGAGCAAATTGGGTCAGTCTTGTTCTGAAGTTTGATGCATCGGATTTACGAAGTTGAGTAAGTTCCTTCTCTGAATCAAAAACTTGAAGTGTTATTTTTTTCTCACGCAAATCTTTCTCAAGAGAATCAAGTATCTGATCGCTTTCTGCTTCAAGTGCTTCAAAATCAACTGGATCAACTGGTTCTTCCTTAACACCCTGTTTTTTAAGTACTGCTTCTTTGTGAGTTTTACTACTTAATGGATCCATCCAAGAAATTTTGAAGTCTTGACCTTCTAGTTTTATTTGAATGTTACTTAGCAGATATTCTTCTGAGCTAGACTTAAATGCTTGTCGTTTATCTACAAGAAAAAGAAAAAGTTCATTTGGAGTAGAAATTACATCGCCAGTATCCGCACTAAAAGTCGTGCCTTTTTGAAGTTCATCTTGCAAGGTATTTCTTATCTCAATGCTATCCGGCAGTATTCCAATACTGAACCAGTCTTTTTTCTTTGGACTTAAAATTTCTGTTGGTGACACTTCAAAGGATGCAACCATATGGTGAATTTTATCAGACTGGAAAAAACATTACTATAGGTTTAATTAATTCATTCTGTATAATCAATCCATGTCAACATCTCTGAAATATCAACTTACCATTTTTCTCTTCACGTTTATCTTCTTTCTTTCTGCACTTCGAGTCAACGCACAATCGGACCAGTCTCAACGAGTTTTATTTATCAACCAAGTCAGAGGCGGGGAGTGTTGTGATCCAGGTAATCTTGAACATTTAAAATTACAACTCGATACTTTTGAAAAAAATGATCTGCCGGCTAATTTCGCCATTCGATATGACGCCTTAACCGATCCAAGATACGTTCAACTGTTAAAACAATATTCAACTAGCCAACCAAACAACCAATCAACCAATCAACCCGCTAACGAACTCGGAATTTTTCTCGAAATCACTCCAAGTTTAATAGAAAAGAGTGGAGGAGAGTACAAAGGAACAAATGAAAATTGGTATCAAGCTCAATATGCCTATCCCATCGGTTACGAACCAGAAATGAGAGAGAAACTAGTGGATACAGTTTTTGCTGAATTTTTTAAGCAATTTGGAAAGTATCCCAAGTTTACGGTCGGCTGGATTGTTGACACTCCAACCATTAATTACATGCGAGAAAAATACGGAGTTACCACTCATGAGATCACTAGAGAACAGTGGGGAACAGATAGCTACACACTCGATGGTGGACCAATCCATTATCCGTACTACACAAATCCAAACTGGGCATTCCTTCCCAGACAAACTAACCTTATAGAATCTTCTCTCCCTTTGGGAGAGAAGCCTGGTACTCCAGGCAGTGAGGGAATAAACCTAGCAACTAATGAACCAATGAACAAATCAACCTTAATGTTACGTCAAACTATTTCCGATCCTCTTTTTAATTATGGTGATAGCACCAGTGCTTTTACTTCACAGCCGAATGATTACTCTCGTGATGGAAAAAACTTCGAGTATTTTAAAAACGTACTGAACCAATCACTCAGCCAGTCGAGTAATCCCTACAGCTTCGCTATTTTAGGATTAGAAAATTCCATGGAGGAAAAATATCAAGACGAATTCGTAAAACAAATTGAGTATGTAAAACAACTCCAAGAAGAAAAACCGACACTATTAACTACTACTGTGTCTTCTTTTCAAGAAGAATTTTCTCAATTAAATCAACCAATTACAGTCGTCCAAGGGAAAGATTTGATCAATCAGTCAGATACTGAAGCTATTTGGGTGAATGCTTCAAAATATCGAGTTCGAATTTTGAAAAAAGATGCAGAAATAAAAATTACTGACCTGAGGATATATGATGAAAATTGGACTGATCCGTACACATCATATTCTGCTCAAAATCTTGGCTACTGGGTAGCACCATTTGTAGTTGCTGGTTCACGTTTTTATGAAACTAGTGAGCCGGTAAACTTGCCTTGGCAACACAAACTCAAAGATAATGTAAAAGAAATACTTCTGCCAGAATATAAGTATCGTCCTCCGGAAACATTAGAAACAAAAAACGATACTGCTACAATTCCTACATCAATAGATTTACCCGATATAAAATCAAATGAAAACGTAAAGTTGGAAAGAGTAGCGAGTGATACAGCAAAATTGAGTTATCTTGATGCCCAGCAACAGCCCATTACTTTCACTTTTTTCCCAGATTATTTTGAAGTACAGACACCCTCAGAAATTCGTCTCAACGTTTTACATGACTCATTACCATTCTTTGAACTAAACACCGTTAAAGTAAATAACAATCGATCAGTTGATATGATTTTTTGGGAAAAAGAACCTTTTTTCTTTCGATATGATATTGACTGTGAGGGGAAACCTTATACATGCAAATTTCTAACAACACTACCAATCAATAGTATTGAGACAGCACGTACTACTTTTTATCCTTACCTTTTCCCTGAGGTGATTGATCGTCCTCTCAGCAACGAACAAACAGTGCTGTATGCCCACAACAAATATGCCATTGCTGGCAGAAACCCGGTACGATTTGTCTTGATTCCGAAAGATGAGCAAGGCTATGCAACAACTCAAGAAGTAATCCCGGAAATTTCAACTGAACCAGAAGTTCTCGATACAACGATTCAAGACCAACAGGGAAACGGCGTAATTTTTATGGATGTAATTGAAAACAGAGTAGGGAAGTATCAGGTAAAAGTGAAAGCGGGAGATCAGATTGAAAAAGAGGAAACGGTTTACTTCGCCCCTGATTGTTCAGAAAATATCAAACACTGTATGACTCATCCGAATCATGCTGTCTGGTTTTTGATGAGTAGCTTCTATGCTCGTCTCAGAGTAATGTAAGCGTTATTCTGAATGTTCTTTTCCATGAAACTTATCATGCACACGTTTTAACTCTAAACGAGTAACGTGCGTATAAATCTGAGTGGTCGCAATATTTTTATGTCCCAGCATTTCTTGGACATCACGAAGCCCCGCCCCGTTAATGAGTAAATCCGTGGCAAAACTATGTCGAATTCCATGAGGCGTAATTTTAATAGGCAGGTGAGCTTTTTTGACATATTTCTCGACAATGCGTTGAACACTTCGTGTGGTTAAACGCATTGATTCACCCAGTGGATCTTCCACTTCTTTTTCTTTTGCTAATCGGATGAAGACCGGATCCCATTTATCTTCTCTGCTTTCTAACCATCGACCCAACCAATCAGCCGACCGCTCGCTAAGAAATACGACCCGTGGTTTTCGTCCTTTTCCAATCACCCCAAACTCTCGTCGCTTTAAATTAATTTGATCTTGATTGAGACTCACCAGCTCACTCACACGTAATCCGGTAGAGAAGAGCACTTCTAAAATCGCTTTATCTCGTAATCCCGTTTTGCTCGATAGCTGAGGTTGCGACATCAAACGTTCCATATTTTCTGGAGAAAGAAATTTCATGACCTGAGGTTCAGACTTGGGCAAATCAACTTTTTCGGGATGCAACACTTCCATATCATTCTTGATCATCCACTTTAGCCATGATCGCAACGCGATGATGTGATAGCTCTGAGTGGACAAAGCAAGCGTCCTTCCTAAATCGTCCTCATATCTTGATAAATACATGCGATATTTTTTTAATATTTTTAAATCAAGCTCCTTCATTTCTTTCTGACCTTGAGCCGCATACCAGTCAGCAAATCGGTGCAAATAATGAGCATAATCACGTAATGTTAACTTGCTTAAATTTCGTTCAACTTCTAAATGTTCGAGAAAATCCGTAATCAAAAGTTCAACAGAGGAGGGAAGTGTAGTCATGATAAATTCTTAAAAAAATGTATAAATAATGAACAAATAAATTTAAACCCGACCTCTAGGCACTAGACCGATTTAAAGGAATTCTCAGGCCTGATTACTCGCTATAAGTTGCTATCACTGAATAGCTTTCACTGCTATCGTTTTTCCCTTGATTCAAGGATTGATCATTCAACCTAAAATGCACCATGATTAAAAAAAAGAATTTCCCTTCTCTTCCGTCTTTTTCTTAAAATATGTTATAGAAGATAAATAGGGAACTATCATTCTGCGACATTATTTTCTCAAGTATGATCAAGAATTAAATAGAATTGTGCGACATAATCCACATTAATGTCAAGATGAATATAAAAATCTTTATATCTAAAAAGTCTTTTTTCCTTTTTAAGGTGTTTTCTTAAAATCGCACAAAGGAGTCTTTTATTTAAAAAAAAGCTGAATCTCAACTGTATCTCAGTGAAGTTGGCATCAGTTTAGTGACAAATTTGTCGTGATGACTCACATAGATGTGTCTCGTGATACTTTGTTACCTTTTGCCCCAAACATACTCAAATTCTCGTGTTTCATATGCCCAATGAGTACTTATCCATATGAAAAAATCCCGCCTGGTGAAAGGCCGATTTAAATGGCTTAAAATCGGCTTTTATTAAAATTGACGACCATTTCATCATCTATATAGAGAGAAGCTTAGCCTGGTAGATATGATTACCAGGCTAAGCTTCGGGAAAACATACGATTTAATGATTTCTAAAAAATGAGACAGGAGTGAAAGAGGTGAGTAAAAACTAATTCAAGGTTAATTCAGCGAAATAGAGGAGTAAGAAAATAAAAAGTGACAAAAGTGGATACAGAGTTGCACAGAGAGACCCTTCTCCAACAGAGTTAATTATGTCGCACAATAATACTTTTGCGACATAGTGCAGAAAGAAATTGATGTATGTTGGGGAAGCATATCTTACAACAGCTCATCATCCTCTCTTTTATCTACACAACTGCGAATAAATTGATATGCAGTATTACATTGCACTCTCTCTGCTGTATCTGGCACATCTATCGAGCCTCACTCAGCCTTACCTGATATAAACGCCTATTCGGGTTTTTTATCCCACATATGGCCTTCTATCGCTCACAACTCTGATTTATTCTTGCATATTCTGGAAACAACGATGATCTCTTGAGTAAATTAAAAGTTTTCCACATTTTTAAAAATATTCATTTTCCCCTTAAAAATTCTTACATCACTCCTCTTTTCACAATAAACGTCCTATAATTTTCACGAAATTAATATTATAGGACTTAACTATATCAAACCCTATCATCCTCTCCTCTCACTCCTCTCTTCCCCACCTGGTACCAGATAAAAAAATTTTCTACTCGAGAAGAAATGCTTATTACTTGAGGAAAAATTATGGTCTTTAATTTATATGCTTTGCTTTCAAAGCTGTTAACTGTCTACTAGTAACTGCTTACTACCAGCTACTTCCACTCCAGCAGAAAAAGAAATGACAACATTACGAACCCGCCAAAGGTAACATACTCCCAAATGGTGTTTTGAAATAGTCGTTCTTGCAGTGAGCTTTGCACAATTCCCCCACTCACGTACATAAATGAGCTCACCAGCAACGAAGCTGTCCAAATTCCAACTGGAAATAACGAAACGATCAACCCAACCTCAGCCAGCATCAGTGAAAAAAGAATCACTAACCATCGAAGCTTTGGATCTATGGTTGATTGAATTTTGGCTGACCACAACAAGTGTAAATATAGAGGAAGATGTGAAGCTAAAAGCAGTCCAGCATTTGTCCAAAATGGAAAATGAAAAGAAAAAATTGTATTGGCAAACAAGGTAGAGATCAGAAGGATAAACAGAAACCCAATGGCTTGTGCTGCCCGGAGTAATTGAATCGTTCTTGCTTTCGCCACCGAGAAAATATTACACGTCAAATACAAGGCATACATGCCTACACCAAACAACACTAGGATAAGTACTCTGCTGATCCAGTTGTCCGGTAACAAAAAATAGAAAAATGAGACAGACAACGCGTACATGGCTGGGAATGGCACAATCGTCACCCATTCCACACCATACAAATCTTCAAACAATGCCCATGCGGAGACTAAATATGAAGCTGCAAAAAAAACAAACACCGCCAAAAAACGATACTGCAATGCAATGTATTGAACAGCCAACAAACCTAAGGAAAGTAAAATCGCACTGATGATAAATTTTTCTCTACGACGCATATCAGTATTATGAACGATTGATCATGAATTGTGCATGAGAAAACCACATAGAACAGAACAAGTGAAAAACAACTTATTACTTCTTCACTCCGTTATGGAAAACTTCCTCCACATCATCATGTTCTAATAAGGCTTCTTCCAGTGCTTCCAGTTGTGCCCACACCTCTTCGTCGGAAATTTCCAAAGGAATTTTGACGACATATTCTTTGGTTGGAGTCAATTCAAAAAGAAATCCGACTGCCCCAGGTCCACCTAAACTTCCACCGTTTTTTTCAAACACTGTTCGAATTTCTGAACTTGTTCTCATTTTATTATCCGTTGCCGCTAATATCAGAAAACCAACACTGGCTGGTCCATAACCTTCATACGTAATTTCTTGGATTTGACCACCTTTACCTACGCCTAAACCTCGATCAATCGCTCTTTTTACATTATCTCCAGGCATATTTGCTGCTCTGGCTTTATCTACTGCCAATCGTAATGAGGGATTGAAGTTCGGATCACCACTTTTGCCTTCTTTGACTGCAATCCGAATATTTTTCGCAAGTTCACTAAAGAGTTTCCCGCGCTTTGCATCTGTCACACCTTTTTTGTGTTTAATCGTTGACCATTTACTATGACCTGACATGGTTCCTCACTTTAGTGATAAAAATGCTAACTCACTTATAACTAAACTTATTCTCGCTCAACGTCTCCCAAAATATCCGAAGGAATCGGCTCTTTTGTGCCTTCATCTGCATCCGCATCTTCGACAGTTTTCTCTGGTTCATCATCGCTTGCACCATCTTCTGTCAATGTATCATCCATCATGTCTGCTAAGAGCAAATCTTCATCAATCTCACCCACTTGTCGCTTTTTATGATAATAAAAAGATGGCACATTTTGATTTTCAGGTGATCGATATGTTTCTTTAATAAAAACGGAACATTCCTGTTTTGACGATGATCTCAGTACGCACGTATAGGTATTTCCTGTTTTCAACAATCCGGCAAGGTGAAATGAAATATCTTCAGGAAGAGAACCAATGTACTCACCTTCTTCCGTATTGACCGTGATAAATCTTCCTTTCAGTTTCAAGGTCATCAAACTTGCCACTGACAAATGATTCAGTGATTCGGCACCACTTAATCTATCCAAGACAATCACACGAGATTTACCCGGCTCTTCAATAAAATCTTGTGAGGTCGAAATTTGCTTTAAATTGATAGTTTTTTTGGTGCTCATTAAATCAAGATACTTTTTGGCAACCGCATTTAAACGATCAACTTCGAGCACACGTTGGTACGCTTTTTTGGCTTCATCCAAGCTTTTTAATTGCATAAAACAAAAACCTAATCGATTCAACGCAGTAATATCTTTTGGATTCTTCTCTAAGATCTGAGTGTTTTTATCTTTTGCTTGTTCCCACTCACCTTTTTTAGCGTGCTCTATCGCTTGTTTTTGAAGTAAAAATGACGAATTATTCATGCTGTTTCCTTTTTAAAAATGTGTATTTTCTGAATTCAAGAAATAAAATGTTTTTACATCTAACCGGCCAGATACTACGGTGCATCACCTCGAATGTCAAGGCCGTTCCTTTCCGAGCCCAACCGGGCGAAATGTAATTAAAATGTATCACCTCTTTTCAACTGATTTATGTCATTACTTTTATCCGTTCATTAGTAATGAATAACTACTTCCCACCAACCTGCCACTCCGAAATAAATTTATTAAAATCCTCCCCAAAAACTACAACGTATTCTGTTCGATACTTATCGGTAAATGTTTTATCTACTACATTTGGCGGAACTTCCGGAAAAAGATGTGATAAATAAAACCTTTCACGAGAATCGAGACTCATGTGAGTAGGTACGATAATTTCTGATTTTTTATTTCGTTCAAAGCCGTCACTTGAAACATGCACCACTCGAAACCCTTGAGCACCTAACACTTCAGCCATATACCCACCCAAACCATTTATGCCAGTCAGATTAACGACAGCCACACTTTCTCCTTGTTTGGCCGTGACCGTATTTTGTAAAAAATTCAGCTGACTCATATTTGCTTGGGTATCAGATTGAGTAAGTGCTTTTTCTAATTGCTCACTTACATTGACTACCTGATCATTCCGCAATGCCTCAAGTGACCGCCAAATACGAACTTGTGAAGAAAGAGCCAACGTATTTCGTCTGCTCCACCAAGTAAATGGTGAAAAAAAGCGAGTTAATCCACGATGATCAGTAATTGAATACTCGGTCGCTGCATCTTCTTTTAATTCCACATCTGCAATCAAGCCAGTTTGCACGGCAAGTTGGCTGATAAAAAATTGATCAGGATGTCCATTTAAAGCATACAATTGAGGCAATGCAGTGATCCGAAATCGTCCGTAGTTGTTCCACGCTTGGAGTTCATGCTCAGCTGGTAATTCAGCCACATAACTATCTTCTTCTTTCCCGCCAATACTCACAAAATAGACCTTTTTATTTAGTGCTTCTTTTGAGTCAGGAATCAGAATGAGCAGATTAAATCGATCAAACTCTTTTTCCCATGTCGTTGTTCGGTATTCGGAGAGCCACACTTGCCAACCCAACCAGATTAGTACAGCACAAATACCAACAATCAGAGCAAGAAAAATATATTTTAAAAAATTGGTAAAAAAAGATGATGAAGTACTACTCGGAGAATCAAACGTCTTTCTCCTGAACACGAGGGCAGATTTTCGCATGTGAAACAATATACCATAGCGCTCACAACTAGTCCCTACTCTTTAAACCTCAACATATTTCAAGACTTCAACTAAGTCCTTCGGTAGAGATGATTTAACAGTAACAACTTCTCCTGATATTGGATGATTGAAAATAAGCTCAGCCGCGTGGAGAAAATGTCGTGGACACCACATCATATCGAGAACTTGCCTCCGCTTTCCGCCATAGAGTTGATCGCCAACCAGTGGATGATGAAGATGAGACATATGAACCCGAATTTGATGAGTACGTCCAGTCAAAGGATGCAGTTCTACCAATGAGAACCCCTGATAACTTTTAATAGCTCTTCGAAAATTTTTCGATTGTCCTTGTAGATTTGATGTGAACTCGGGTCGATCTTTTTGTTTTTCAAAAAGATCAATTTGAAAATGTGGAAAAAAATGCAGTGTTTTATACAATGTTTGACTTTCTCTTCCACCTTCTCTGACTGCAAATCGTAAACGGAATTTACTATCTCTACCAAGAGGTAAATTAATTTCCCCTTCTGATGGGATCAGTTTTCCGTGAACTAAAGCGAGATAGGTTTTGCGTATCTGTCGCTGTTTAAACTGGGAAAAGAGTTGCGCTAGTGATTGAGGTGTTTTTGCACAGAGCAGTATCCCAGAAGTGTCTTTATCTAAACGATGCGCTATCCCTGATCGATCGAGAAACAATTGCGTTTCTTCTGTTACTTCATCGATCGTCGTAAAGAGTTGCGGATAGGTTTTTTCCATCCAGTCCTGCACTGTGTCAGTTTGGTGTGTGTGAGAACGATTCACCACCACTCCAGCCGGTTTCATGACCACAACTACATGTTCATCTTCAAACAATATCGGTAATTCTACATTCATGAGGAAATTATACCTTACAACTGAAAGAAGCTTGTTTTGCCATTTGTAGATTTAACTGTGAACCTTGCCTTTTTCTTTCAATGACTCAACCAGCGAACCAATGAACAAATCAATAAGCTACGGTGCCACTTCTTGCCACTGATACAAAGGTCGAGACATTCGGTCAGGCATATTGAAAACCAGATCTGGGCGGTAAATAAAGAGTTCAGTTGGAGCTTGGCCATTCCATGTTTCTTGATTTCCAGCGTTTCTGAAATCTCTTTGCAAATCTACACCACTCCAGCCTACAAATACGCCACCTCCGACAAATTTACAGTCTCCATTTGGTCGAGATTCCACAGTGAATACCCCATCAGCTAAGTAAATACCTTCCACCACCGGCTCTTTGCTGAGATGGTTTGGCTGACAGACATTTTGATCAATTGTGATATCACCACTCACCATAAAGCCTAAGAATCCACCTTCCGCAACTTGAATATCATTACGAATATTTAAATCACCATCCACAAATACGACGATGTTCTCCCCTGCTCCAACATTCCAAGTAGCATTGTTGATAGTCACATTGCCATTGGCGACATATGCACGTCCATTCAATGGGGCGGCTGTGGGCTTGGGTGCATTTGCTAGCGGTTCGATACTCGTATCTTGAGCAGGATTAATTCCTATACTGAAACTTCGATAGAAGTAGTCATAATTTTCGCGTGTTCCTGCAATCTCACTTCCACGAACAACCGCATTTCCAGCTTGGGCTACTTGATTTGATTGACTTCCAGAAGCATCTGACGTATCGACTGCAGCAGGATTTGTATCTGCAACAACAACTATTCCAGCAGTTTCCCCATTCCCTGGTACTCCAGGCAGGGTTAAGTATGGATCACAACTTGTATCAAACTCACACGGCTCTACTGGGATTTGTGAAGCAACTGTATCCTCAGCCATGATATGTCCACCTTCTACTTGCCACCATGCATCTCGAACATCGAATGGTCTGACAAAGAAACGGATTGGACTATATGGACTGGATAAACTGACATGTTGGCATTGACCATTGTTTGGACAGACGCATTGTTCGTTTGGATCTACAGGATTAAAATTGACTCGCGAGTTGCCTGAGGCCGGTCCAGAAAGAGAGAATGTGCCATCTGCAGCCACGTTCGCAGAGAGCCCACTTCCTTCGAGAGTTACCGTTCCACCATCAGTATATGGTTCTAGAGGTCCCAAGGTTGTACATGTTGCACCATAGGGTCCGCCATTATCTCTGTAGACATTTCCTGTAATCACATCTCCCACTCTGAAGTAATTCCAATTTCCAAAACTTCCAACTCTATCTGTACAGGTTGCATTTTGATGTTGAACTCTCCACTGATATTGAGGATATCGACCAAATACCGCTGCTGGGATTGTGAAGTTATAGGTAATAGAACTATCGGGTGCTGCATTTGTAGCCGCTGGAACAAGACCACAAAATCCATCATCACAATTACACACACCCCCACTACAACTCGGACTTCCGACTGTTGGATAGACTTGAAGTATGACATTCGATGCATCGTAATTGGGATCGGCTTGAGTTGTGAATTGTATAGTGACTGTTTTATCAGGGCTTCCAGTAGTTGGAGCGAGTTGATCATTGATTGGAGAGACTGCTGTTGGAGCTGGTGGAGCCGCATCATCTCGATTGCTACAAAACCCACCACACCCATCGGCTTGGCCACATAAGTTTCCAGTACATGAAGGGGTACATCCATTAACAGGCGGACAAGCACCTACATCAGCAGGACAATTCGTACATGTCTCCCCTGCTTGAATCGTTCCATTTCCACAAATTGGTGGATCACCTACCACACAGCTTCCGACGTCTGCAGGACAATTCGTACATGTTTCGCCAGGTTCGATTCGACCATTTCCACAGACTGCTGGAGCAGTCACTACTGAAAGATTCTGAGTGGTCTGACACCGTTGAATTCCATTCATATACCCTCGATAAGTCAATGTGACAGAACCAACTCCAAACCCAGAAAGTGTTGAACGATATGGGGAGCTAATATCTGATACTGGATTAAATTGAGCGATCCCATTATTTGAAGAAAAGAATTCAACTCCATTAAACGTTCCACCTGCTGATGTTACCAGTGCTTCCATTATTCTAATCTCTCCAACTGCTAAGGATGTATTTCCAGCTGGATTAAGCACAATGGAACAAGTTGCTGTTTGTGGTTGCACAATCACCGACACGGTAGCAACAGCTGTGACACCTGCAGAATTTTGACAGGTCAATGAGTATGTTTGGCTTACTGTTAAATTCCCTGTACCTTGATTACCACTAATTGGTCGGCTTCCAGTCCACGCACCACTTGCGACACAACTCACAGCATTCGTTGTCGACCACACAAGCAAGGCTGAAGTATTGTACGGAATGGTGATCGAACCAGAACCGCCATTGGCGGTGAGTGTGACTGTAGGATTGGCCACAGGAGGATTCGTAACTGTAACGGCTTTAGTCGTACTACACATAATTGATCCATTACTCATCACTACATCTGCTCGGACAGTTGCACTTCCTAACGCATTTGCTCGCAAGCCCGTCGTGTATGTCACAGTGTTATCTACAGTTGGAGTGACACTGGCAACAGTCGCATTCGTTGAGGAAAATCGCACTTCATTCACAGTTCCGTTACTCGCATTAGCAGTTGCTGTTAAGTTCGTTAAGTTCCCTGGGCTCATGCTCAGAGCTCCAGCAGGAGCTAAAGAGACAGTACAAGAAGGGACTGGCGGTTGCACTATCACCAGCACATTACTCGTTGCTGTACCTCCAGGACCGGTACATTGAATAGTAAAGGTTGTATTCGACGTTAACGGGGCGCTTGAAGCATTCCCACCAGTTGGACGACTACCAGTCCATCCGCCACTTGATACACAGCTTGTAGCATTTGTACTTGACCAAGAAAGCGCCGCTGTTGTGTTATATAGAATTGTCACTGTGACTGGCTGACCATTTGCCGTTAAGTTGACAGTTGGGGGTGCAGAGGTCGGCGCTGGGGTTGAAGTCGCAGTGTTGGAAATCGTTACCGCTTTGGTCGTACTACACATGATTGAGCCATTACTCATCACCACGTCTGCTCGAACAGTAGTACTTCCCGCAGAATTCGCCCGCAAGTTTGTGACATACGGAGACGAATTATCTACGGTGGGTGTGACGGTTGCGACTGTACTATTCGTAAGTGAAAAACGTACTTCATTGACTGTGCCATTACTTGGATTAGCTGTAGCAGTCAAATTTACATTATTTCCAGGATTCATATTAAGACTCCCTGCTGGAGCAAGTGAAACAGTACAGGACGGAACTGGTGGTGTAACGATTACCGTTACCGTCGCACTCGCAGTCACGCCAGCTGAATTTTGACAAGTAAGTGTATATGTTCGATTGGCTGTGAGATTACCAGTACTCTCATTTCCTGGAGTTATTGATTTACTTCCTGTCCAACCAACACTTGCTGTACAAGATGTTGCATTGGTCGAGGTCCAATTTAAAGTTGCAGCCGTATTGTATGCAATCGTCGTAGAGCCAGCATTTCCATTGGCAGTCAGAGTGACTGTCGGATTTGCAACAGGTGGAGTGGTAACAGTGACTGCTTTGGTCGTGCTACACATGATCGATCCATTACTCATCACTACATCTGCTCGCACGGTTGCACTTCCAGCTGCATTTGCCTGCACACTGGTGACATACGCAGAAGCGTTATCTACAGCAGGTGTCACACTGGCGACTGTCGCATTGGTTGAGGAAAATCGCACTTCATTGACCGTCCCATTGGCTGTGGTGGCCGTTGCAGTTAAGTTCATGGTATTCGGAGGATTCATACTCAGTGCTCCAGCCGGTGATAACGAAACCGTACACGAAGGGACTGGTGGCAGAGGTGTGGGTGTGGGGGTTAATGTTGGAGTCGACGTGGGACCGGCACACTGAACTGTTATGGGAGTTTGTGAAAGCAACCTATTACTTCCAGCCCCAATATTCACTGCTTCAGCATATATTGGGTGAAGCATTCCATCTTTCAGGCTTGCAGGAGTTACAATTTCGAAACCATGGTTTGCCACACCATTACAGTTGCCTGACACACCTATGTCACGAGGCACATTCGCGATTACACTTGTTATAAAGGTACCTGTTCCCGGTGGTCCGTCTCTATACAGATTTACCGTTAATGCTGTTGAATAGTTATTTGGATCACAAGTCCATCCCCAAATAGTATTACAGTTGGCACCATCATGCCAACCTCTTGGTGAACCTGCAATAGGAGTAGATGTCGGAGCTGGGGTTGGAGTGTTCCCTCCACCACCACCTGGTGTTGGGGTTGAGACTGGTGCAGAAGTATTGGTTGGTCTTGGAGTTGGTGTATTTCCACCAGAAGGAGGTGTAGGAGTTGCAGCTAAACAGCAACCCAAGTCTCCTCCCTGTGGGAGTGGACAGGTCGGTTCCCCACCTTCACAATCACAGACACCACTGTATGGAGCTCCTGATCCACAAGCTGCTCCAATATTCCCTGTATTACAAAACCCTGCTGGTGCCCCTGCTGCCGAACAAGCACAGGTACTTCCGCTACCAGGTGAAGGTGTAAACATTGTGCAACCATCTTTTCCAGGTGCGAATGCTACGCAGGTACCTGAACCACCAGTCGTAGGACAAGAATGAGGTGCATTGTATGTCAGACTCGCGTTATCACATCGATTTCCATTTACAACACAAGCCCCCACTTTTAAATAAGCATTAGTACCAGTACAAACAGATCCAGCACCACATTGGAGATCAGCTGAAACAAAGCTGCGGTGATTAAATAAAAAACAACAAACAAAAAAAATAATGAAAAAGATTCCTTTTTTCTTAAGATGAGCAATGTAGCGAAGAAACAAATGCTTATTTTTCATTCAATCGTTTTAACTTAGATCTTACTAAAGTAGTAATAATTAAATTTGATTTAAAATAATTGATATAGGGATCAAAACCCCATTTGACTTTAAATCATCAATATTTCCACTTGACCGAAAAGATTCAATCTTATCTTCTGTATAAATTTCAGAGATAGACCCGGCAACAAATTGTTGAGAAGGTACACCTTTATTAACATCATTTGGTAAACCAAAACCAATTAATAGTTTTGTACCTTTAATAACTTTTTTCTGTTTAAGTATTTCTTCTACGTAATATTGAGTCATGTCATTTTCGCTTTTCTTAGGCGTGAAAGAATAAATCATATACTCATCAGAATTCTTTTTTAAAGCAATTGGAATGACAATAATTGAAGGCACACCTCTAGCATCTAAATATTCACAATCAACATTCAGAATACTTGATAAATTGCTAGTTATTACTAAAGGCTTGTAATTAAAATCTTTGACAATACATTGAAAATCATACCATCCAAGTTGTGACGAATAAGATGCTGGAAAATCTCGTTTAGTACCTTCTACCAGTTGTGACTGAGGTGAGACATTCTGATATTTTATTCTTATCAGTAAAAACCCAACTAAAAATCCACCCAATGTTGCTAGAACAGCAATTAAGATAGGAAAGAATTTACTGTAAGTAAATTTTGAGATCGAAGTAGAAAAGACAGACATAATTATCTATCTTTTTATAGTAGGAGAATCTCAAGCGAAAAGCAATGTAGTATTATATTCAACTAATAGTCAGATACAGAGGTAACAAGGTATCTGTCCCCAATGAGGAAAGATTACCAGCAGAAACTCCACTCACAAAATCTGTCATACCTTCAATAGTATATTCACTTTGAATTGCCGAACTAACAAATGGGACAGATATAACTCCACTATTTGATGCACTCGGTAAACCAACAGATACAGTCATTGTTCTTCCAATCAGAGAACCTCCGATTTTTTGTTCTAAAATACTTTGGGCGTAGTAACTTGTAACTTCTTTCCCTTGTTTTGGTTGAAAACCGAAAATCATATATCCATCAGAACTATTCACTGCGATTGCAATTGGGATTTGGGCCATTTCCGTTGGTGAAATTTGATATTCACACACTAAGCTCAAAGCTGTTGTTAAATCACCAACTGTATGAGGACTTTCATCAATCCCAACAACTCTACATGTAAAATCCCACCATTTAAGAGCTGGTGCTTCGGTTGCTTTAAAGAGAGGTATCGGTGTTTCGGTCGCTCCTGCACCTTGTCCTTCTTCAGTAGGAGCTGGTTCAGTAGCTGTATCTTCGTCATTCGGAGTATCTGTTCCTACTTGTATTTCAGCTGGAGCTTCAGGAACTGCAGCAAAGGTTGGCTCAACTTCAATTACTAAATCAGAACGAATAAACCCTGTTTCACCATTAGCTAACAAAACTTCAAGCCATATTCTTCCATCATTTCCTTCCTTTTCTGACAAGATATCAAACTCAACTACTCTACCTGAAGAATCAGTATGGGAGATACTTTCAATAACTGGAAAAGTTGTCCCAGCATCAGCTCTGACATTGACACCATTACCTCCAACCATACCTTTTCTTATTGGTGGCTCACCTCCCTGCCCCTCTGTTTGAAAGATTGGAGAATATCCAAATTCATTTAATACATCTCTATTCTCAGCCAATAAATCATCAGCGTTAATACTGCGAGGTGTTACATTTTTCACTTCATCCAAAATTTGCTCTGCACTTACATCTTCTGTTATGACAAAACCTGAAACAAAAAGTATTCCTAAAACTGGAACAGCTTTGACTAATAGTCTTTTTGCTTCCCAAATGTTTCTTGCATCCTGAAGTATTCCATCAATCCTTTGCAAAATTGGATTTTCATCTTGTGATTGTATATATCGATCTTGCATATATTTTTTTTGCCAAAAAAAAACCACCCATAACCGGTGGTCCAGACATTTCTTTAAAAAGTGATAAGAAAAACGATTGTATTCATTTTTGAAGTCCTTTTTTATTAATTATAGGACTCCAAAAGTTTATTATACGAAAAAAGACCTACTTGTCAATAGGTACGTAAATATTTTCTTGAAGAAGAAAAAAGTATCATATCGAATCCAGAAAAAGGTGTCAAGCACTTTCTTCACAGTAATAGTCACAACTCGCTATACAACCCTCAAAAAAAGCTCTAAGATAAATATTCATGACCGAGAGCATGTTTATTTCCTCTACTCCACTTCCTCCGCAAGAGAACACCAAAAACGTCTTGAGTTATTTAGTATTAACTGTCACAGCAACTTCTTTCTTGATCGGCACAGTACTCAGTGTTTTTATCATTCCAAACAAAGAAACAGCACTCCTGACTGAAGCGCAATCCAATCAACTTCCAAATTTGATGACAGACTGTAAGTTTTTCTACCAACTTTGTGGGGTCTCAAGTGAAGGGCGAACAACTCCTCGAAGTGTTCCCCGAGCGCTTCAACTGGTGAATAGTCCTCTGTTATTTTTACCAATCGTTGAAGGTGGAACAACGGCTGATAGCTTCATCACCGCTACCGCAGTCCAATCAGGACTGAATCCATTTATTCTATTAACACTTACAGAACTCGAACATGGTACTGTCTTGACCTCCACTACTCCAACTCCGATTGATTTTACTGTTTTTCAGGCTCAGATGAATAAATTGACAGCAACCTTACTTTCAATTGCCAAAGAAACCCAATTTGCACCAGAAAATGTTTATCAACCACACCCAGGAGCAACTCTTCAGGTGGGAACAGTGAACTACGTCGCAACACCTCAATCATCCCACGCATCACTGGTCGTGCTGAAATACTTGGCCCAAACTTCACCGGATCAAGCCAGGTTTTTGACTCAATCCCATCGCTTTACCCAAGTCTATCAACTCTTATCTGGAATTGATCCGAGAAACGATGAATTATTAACTTCAGAGGAAAATGTAGAAGATCTGCCAATAGAGGTGGAAACAGTTGAAGAAGTAGCTACAGAATCAACCTTGGTTGCACCAACACTTTCACCTATTGAGGAAGTATCCTCACCATCTGCGGAGCAAACAATAAACTCAACTCTCTGAGGACTCTTTTTTGACTTCTGGCTGCATATTACTCACAAATATTCCTAGAAACGCGATGAATATCACCCAATCTGCAATATTGTTTTGAACTTGGAAAAAAGGTACGGGTAAAAAATCTTGTACTCCTCCCCAAATGACCCGGTCAATAACATTCGAAAAACCCGCTGCCAAGATAGCTACATAATAGTAGGCATGTTTTTGCCAAGAATTTTTAAATGTGAACAAAAGAACAATAATAGTCAGAAGAAAAATAAAAATATGAAGCAGTACTGAAAAATCGTTAAACAGTCCCAGGGACACTCCGGTATTGAGTTGAACTATCCCAGTTTCCCTTGCCCCCCACTTGGTAAATTGATCTATTCCTACAATTAAAAAAAATAACAACAAATGAATGTTGGTTTTTTTTAAGAAAGCCCTAGAAAGAGGCATACTTTATTCTTTGTTCGTTTCTGACTGCTTTCTCCACTTGAATGCCTTCAGTTTTCTTGAAAACAACCTTCGTTGCTGTTTGAGTTTAACTGTTCGCTTGTTTGATTTGCCAATACCTGATCTCAAATAAAGCAAAACCAGCCCAATACATCCAAGTAAAAATGTCGCGATCGCTTCAATTGGAAAAGAAAAGATAAATTTTTGTGGTTCTTGTTGAAGAAAACGTAAAGCAGTGTAGGTAATACCTGTCAAGAAAATCATGTTCCCTACCACAAACCCAGTTTGAGCAGACTGGCTATTTCCTTTGTACCATTGAAAAAAACGATATCTTTTTTCTAAAAGAAACAGAATCAGCAATTGAAGAAGTAAGATCCCAACAAAATACAGTTGAACAGGATGACGAGCATCATACACGGTTGGAAAAATCATACCGACTGGCAAGCCAGTGGGCAAGCCAAGATATGATCCTGCAAAAAAACGGCCAATCCATAAACACGCCAAGAACCAGACACAACCAACACTTAAGAAATCCAAAAACTCATACTCATCCCATTTACGATGTTTCAGTTGCCACCTGGCCGCAACGAGTGTTGCAATCACCCCGATAAATTCATTGAATCCAGGTCGAGTAAAAAAAGAAAGCCATGACAGAAAATCAATTCCAAAATCAGTAAAGTGGAATAACACATATACGACTCGGGCAAAAAGGATACCAATCAGCGTCGATACCAATAACACATCAAATACCTGATCATCTTCATAATGTTCGTCATGTGCACGCTTCCACACTAGAAATCCTCCACCAATAAAGCCAATGAGCAACCAAATATTTATAGTTTGAAGTGAAAAAGCGCCGAGCTGAAAAAGTGTTGGAAACATAGTAATAATTTTCCCCTCTTTAGAGGGGAAACTCAAGTGCTTTAGCACATGAGAAAGGGGTGAAAACTATACGTCAGTCTGAAATATTGTATCAGAAGCTGATTAAACACTTCATCGCAACAAAAAAATCACAATTAAAACAATGATTTGTGGTGTTAAACCGATCAACTTATTCGGCGTCGAGTGATGAAAATATCCATGGAAAGTATTAAAAGGTTTTAACCACGCAGGTTCCCATTTCCAAAAATTCCTTGGAGCTTCCATAAAATCAGGTATCAAGGCGATAAATCCGCCCCAATACGCTGCCCATGGGATAGAAGTGCTACCGGCATGCCAATACAAATATACCAACAATGCAGAAATACCCAGATCAAGAAACTCATATCGTATTGCGTCTTCTCTTTTCCTTTTCCCTGTACTTAAACCTGTTCCAACATCCCAATGAGGAATCCAGTCTTCCAGATAGTGAGAAGCAAAAATCAGTGGGATTGCAATCAGAGGATTTCCAACTTGGGTAGCGATAAATGAACCTGTAACGACATGAGCAATTGAAAGCATAGAAGGTTTGATTATAGCAATCTCAAAACAACATGTCGCGTACCTGCCTGCCGGTTTAGCCGAATGGAGGGCAGGCAGACCTAAACAAATACAGTTTCATTCCAAAAATGAAAACAATTATTTAAATTAAAAAATGTGCCGACGGAGGGAATCGAACCCTCATGACCGTGAAGTCACACGATTTTGAGTCGTGCGCGTCTGCCAGTTCCGCCACATCGGCATGTTTCACAAACTTTTTAAAAATTCCTTACCTATCCCTGATTTTAAATATTTCTCTTTAGTTGATAAACATATCAGTTCCGCCCGCCTGCATCAGCTATGCTGAAAGCATTGCGGGCAGGCCACATCGGCAAAAAGATACTCGATATTGTACCAGAGAATTTCAAATCCTCTAACTAATGCTGTTTTGTCTCCATTCCGTAAAAACGAACTCTCTCCCCTCGGAAATAGAGATCAATATCGGCTAAGCCACCATTTCGATGTTTTGAAATGCGTAAGTTGACGGCTTCACGAATATCTTCATCTTTTCGATACAAGAACATCACCATGTCAGCATCTTGTTCAATTGATCCTGATTCTCGAAGGTCAGACAGTTGAGGAACTTTCTCCCCCCGACTTTCCACAGCACGAGACAATTGAGCTAGAGAAAGAACAGGTACTTTCAATTCTCGAGCTAAATTTTTCAACCCTTGAGAAATTTCTGCCACTTCCTGCACACGATTGTCTTTGGATCTTCCCTGAGCAAGCTGAAGGTAGTCAACGATAACCAGATCAATACCATAATCAGACATCAATCGGCGAGCTTTCGTTCGAATTTCAAGAATATTTAAACCTGGAGAGTCATCTATAAAAATTTGTGCTTCCGCGAGAACACCCATGGCATCAGAAATTTTCATGTAATCTTCATCCGTCAATCGACCAGTTTTCAGTTTCCAAGCATCTATCTCGGCTTGACCAACCAAAAGACGATCAACGAGTTCTTCTTTACTCATTTCGAGCGAGAAAAAAGCAATTTTCTTTTTGTGGACGATGGCAGCGTGTTGGGCGATATTGAGGGAAAAAGCAGTTTTTCCGATACCAGGACGGGCTGCTAAAATAATCAAGTTAGATTTCTGAAAACCTGCCGTAATTCGATCTAAATCAGCAAAGCCAGTCGGAATTCCTCGCAGTTCCCCACTATTACGTTGGAGTTCATCTAATCGCTCAAAACTATCTGCAAGCGCTTCACGCAGTGGAACAAACCCTTTTTCAGATTGTGTATGTGAAAGTGAAAAAATTTCCTGCTCAGCAGAATCAAGAATTTGTGGAACTTCTCGGCTATCATCAAATGCTGAGTCATGAATATTCGCTGCCAAACTGATCAAGGAGCGTTTGATATACAAATTTTTAATAATTTTGGAGTACTCGACCACGTGACCCGTAGTCAACACATCAGAGGACAAACTGGCCACAAACGCTGCTCCACCTACTTCTTTCAGTTGCTGCATTTTTTTCAACTGAGCAGTCAATGTCACCACATCGATAGCAGACCGAGCTTCATACAGAAGGATCATGGCTTCATAGACAATTTGATGTGCTCGAATATAAAAATGCTCAGGCCGAGTTACTTCCGCAATCAAAACAATTGCATCTCGATCCAGCAAAATTGCACCAAGCATTGCTCGTTCAGCATCTTCATTACTAGGAGGAACTGTTAGTTTTTGAACCACGGGATCTCAATCGAATAATAAATGTATGTGAAATGAAACAGCCAACTATCCAGTGATAACTGGTCAATCATTACTTACTCTTCTCCATAATCACCACTTCAGTTTCTTCTGGTAATCTCCCCATTTCAACACTTAATGTTGTAACTGGTTTCTTAGTCACTCCATATTCTTTTAAAAATACGTCAACGGGTTGCATATCTTTATATGTATCAGGGTGGTGATCATCAGTTTTATAGTGCATGGGGATCACATAGCTTGGCTCAATACTAGAAATGACTTCTACAGCTTGCGCCGCATTGATCGTAAATAACCCTCCGACTGGGACTAGCAGAACATCCACAGTTCCAATTTGGGACACATCCTGATCAGTCAAAGTATGACCCAAGTCACCTAAGTGACAGATGCGCAAATGATCAAGCACAATAGTGAAGACAATATTTCTTCCTCGTTCTGTTCCTTTTGATTCATCATGAAAAGTTGGTACTCCAAAAATGGAGATACCACCTACTTCATATTCTCCAGGAGAGTTTACGATAAATGGTTGCTCTCTTCGAGCTGTACCTTTTACTTTATTACTAGCATTGTGATCAAAATGATCATGAGATAACGTCACCACATCTCCACTGACACTAGTCAATGAAAAACCCACCGAGGAATCGTACGGGTCACAAATGACGGTACCCGCTTTCCCTTTGAGCTTAAAACATGAATGTCCTAAATACTGAATTTCCATACTTCTCCTTCAATTAACAACTAACGTGGAAGTTAGCAACCCTCTTCTTAGTTGTCAACATTCTAGCACTTAAAAATTTCTAAGCTTTGCCCAATGCATCAATCATGTATAATGAGATGTTCTAATAGCTGTTAAAACTTAAATTAAAGAGCCCCTCTCATGAAAAAAGAAGCATTCTTAGCAATATTTATCGGTATTATTGTTGGACTTGGCATTACCTATGGTATTTATCAAGTTCGTCAACGCTTTGCACCACCTGTTGCTCAGATTGAAACTGTCACAAGTGCAGAAGTACTTCCTTCTCCTTCTGGAGCGGAAAAGCTATTTATAACTTCACCTCAAAATGAATCCGTCGTATATGAAAGTGACATCACGCTCAGTGGTACAACTCAAAGCCAAGAGATGGTCGTAATTTTTGTTAATGAACAAGAATACATTACACAGGCCGATGATATCGGGGCGTTTGCAGTCAAAATTCAATTAACTGCAGGAAGTAACATCATTCAAGTAACGAGTTTAAGCTCTGATGGCACAGAACACGTCAAGGACCTTGTTGTCATCCTTGATCCTGAGACAGGCGTCGAAACTGCATCAGCAAGTGCTAAAACCAACACCACTCCTTCACCGTCTGCCAAAGCAAGTGCCAGCCCCAAAGCGACCGTAAAACCAACAGTTACACCTAAACCGATTGCAACCCCATGAAACAAACAACCATCATCATAACTACATTGCTTTTTCTTTTTTCATTATCAAGTGTATCTTCTATTTCCGCCCAAACACCTTCTCCTGAACCTGAAGATGTCACGAGTTCCAGTGATGAAGCCATACAGCAAAATTTAAAAGATCGATTAAAAAAAGTCATCGAAGAGAAAAGCGAACGTATTAAAGGCATCACAGATGGCGCACCTAAAAAAGGTTTTATTGGAGTAGTTCGAAGAATTTCAGAAGAAGCCCTCACGCTCGATACGCCTCGAGGACCTGTAGTATTAACAATCACCGGTGATATTCAATTTTTTGAAGCAAAAAAAACCATTGCTCGAACTGATATCGAGATCAGCAATGAAGTCGTTGTGATTGGTACTCAGGTGAAGGATGAATTCGCACCAGAAAGAATTTATCTTTCCAAAACTCCACTCCGTCCTCCGACTCGAACCATCATAGTCGGTAATGTTAAGAAAGTTGAAAAGAACTCTGTGACGATCCTTACTCGGGCTGGAGAAGAAAAGATTTTCGCTTTTACCACTAAAACTCGTTTTACAAACACTGACGGTGAAGTTGTCAAAGTAGCTGATGTTGAAATTGATCAAGACGTGCTGATCGTCTCAGTCGCTGAAGAAGCCACAGCACAGACGGTTAAGAATTCTAGTGGCCGAGTTACTGTACTCAGAACCTTGGGTGAAGTGAATGCTGAGTAAAATGTGAATTCTGAACAGTACCGCAATCATGAAACGTGCAATTTTCTAACTCCTCATGAACTATCAAACACGAATATCTCTTCTTCAAAAAAAAGTTCCGCCAAAAACTGCTCTACTCATCTCTGATTCTGCCCACCTCTTTTATTTGACAGGCATTCAACAACTTACTCCTGAAGAACGAGAAGGCTTTTTGCTTGTTTCAGACTCAGCAATTGTCTGTTTTTTAACACCTTTTTCACCATTGCCCACGAACATCAACATTCCCGTCCATCATATGAGTAGCCAAGCACCCTTCACTGAGCTGATTGGTGAATGGAGTAAAAAAAATCAGATCAACAGTATTCAATTTGATGGGAATACTTTATTCGTTCAAGAATTTGAAACAATAAAAACCAAACTGTCTCAACTTTCATTTGAAATGATAAAAGTTGATCCGCTGGATGAGCTTCGAATGATAAAAGATGAAAGTGAAATACTGTTAATCAGAAAAGCAAACAGTCTCACTCATGAAGCTATTTTAGAAATGAAGAAGAAAATAAAAGTTGGTATGTCAGAGAAAGCAGTGAAAAAACTGCTCGAAGTGTATTTATCTGATCAAGGCGTAGAAACTATGGCTTTTCCAACTATCGTCGCATTTTCTGACAATTCTGCCCTGCCACATCACCAACCTACAGATCGAAAATTAAAAGAGAATGAAGTTATACTTATCGATATTGGCGCCAAATGGCAAGGTTATTGTGCGGATGTGACTCGAACATTTTGGTTTGGGGATACACCATCACAACAATTTACAAAAGTGGAACGAATCGTTAAGCATGCATATTCGACTGCTTTGAAGACTTGTAATTCGGATAAACAATTACAAGCGAAAGATATCGATCAGGTTGCCCGATCAGTTATAACTAAAGCAGGATATGGTTTACAGTTCATCCATACTACTGGTCATGGAGTCGGCATCGTCGTTCATGAACCACCATCACTCAATTGGAAAAATGATCAGCTTTTACCAGATCATTGTGTGATCACTATTGAGCCAGGGATTTATTTACCAGGGCAGTTTGGCTACCGTTTTGAAAACTCCGTTTTATTTTCATCAAAAGGTTGTGAAGAACTCATATGATATTTTCCCTTCTTTTGAGGGGAAAACCCGACACGAACGTGCCGGGAAAGGGGTGAATTTTAGAAAAGATATTCAGTGTTACATATGGCAGCTACTCAACAAAAACCTTCAATTCGTCTTTTAACTCAAAACGATGCTCAAGCGTACAGGGAACTTCGTTTGATAGTTCTCCAGTCAAACCCCAATTCGTTCTTGTCTTCATATGAATTTGAAGTTGATCAACCTGAACATTTTTTTCGCTACACAGTCTTAGATAATTTCAATCCACCGCATTTTGGCTATTTTGGATATTTTATTGACGAAAAAATGGTCGGATATATTCAGTTAACTCAGAACTTTGAGAAAAAAATGGCCCATACTGGACAAGTTTTTAACTTGTCAGTTCACCCAGAATTTAGAAAAAATGGAATTGGAAAAGCCCTGATGCTCTCAGTTATTCAACAAGCCAGTGAAGCGGAACTCGAAGTGCTGTACCTCTCTTGTCTGTCCTCAAATATCGAAGCCAAAAAACTCTATGAATCTCAGGGATTTATTCTTTGTGGTGAGAAACCAAAAGCAACAAAATGGCAGGATCAATATCAAGACGAACTCATTTACTACAAATTAATTGACAACCAAACACTATAGGATATAATTAAGTCGTATGTTATTTAAAGTCATTTCTTCAGCTCATCATCACCACTCTCATATTTCGGGTGCTGGTTTTTTGATGGCATAATTTTCTTTATAGACCAACATTGACCAAGCTCCCAACCGGAGCTTTTTTTATGCATTTTTTAGTTAAAAAAAATGACTATATCAGTTCGATACATGAATAAAATGGTACAATCTACCAGAAAGAACACTATGAAAAATGATCAGCTACAAACACTAAAAGGCTTTCGAGATTTCCTTCCAGAAGAAAAACGGAAGCGTGATGTCGTGGCAGGAAAAATCAAAACTGTTTTCGAACGGTTTGGTTTTGCACCGCTTGAAACGCCCACTCTTGAGTACGCTTCCCTCCTCCTCGGAAAATATGGTGATGAGGCAGACAAATTGGTCTATTCATTTCAAGATCGTGGTGAGCGTGAAGTAGCCTTACGCTATGATCAAACTGTTCCGACTGCTCGAGTGTTGGCTCAATATCAAAATGAACTGCCAAAGTATTTTCGTCGCTATCAAATGCAGAATGTTTTTCGAGCGGATAAGCCTCAAAAAGGGAGATTTAGAGAATTCGCTCAATGTGATGCCGATATTTTTTCAAATTCTTCAATTGCAGATGCTGAAATCTTAGCCGTCTATTACTTCATTTATCAAGAAATTGGATTAACTTCGATCAAAATTGAAGTGAACGATCGACAGACATTGATACAAACTCTGTCCGAATTCGCGAACGATAGTTGTGATGTGTTTTCGATCATTCAGTCAATTGATAAGCTCGATAAAATGAGTCCCGAAGATGTTGCCAAAGAATTAATGAATAAAGGTATTTCCGAAGAAAATGCTGATAACACGATCACCGCAATTGAAACTGCGGAAATGTCAGATAACCTTCGTCAGATTATTGATCAAGCCGTAAGTTTGGGAGTCAAGAAAGAAGCACTGGTTTTTAATCCCAAAATTGCCCGTGGACTCGATTACTACACTGGACTAATTTTTGAAGGCAGAATTCCTGAATACACAGTTGGTTCTGTTGGTGGTGGTGGAAGATATGACAAATTGATTGAACAACTCTCTGGTGTTTCTATACCAGCAGTTGGTTTTGGACTTGGTTTTGATCGAACAGTCGAAGCCGCCGATCAACTAGATTTAATTAAAATTGAGAATACTGGAACTCAAGTTCTGGTGACAGTTTTTAATGACCAGACACTTCCCAACTCTCTAGTAATTGCTAAACAACTCAGACAAGCTGATATTCGCACCGAAGTCTATCCGGATATGAATGAAACCATCGGCAAACAACTGCAAAACGCTGAGAAAAAAGGTATTCAATATGCGGTGATTGCTGGTGAAGAAGAGATTCAGAAAAACCTAATCACTGTCAAAAATATTCAAACTCGAGACCAAAAACAAGTATCTGTGGCTGAATTCATCCAATCAGTTTCTTAACCAATCAACTCATGTACTCAGTCAAAGAACTCTCCAAACTCCAAAAACGATCTTTCAGAAACAAAGAAGGTGTTTTTTTGATTGAAGGAAAAAAAATTGTTGAAGAGGCTCTTTCATCAAAACAAGCGATTGTTCAAATCATTTTCACTGAGACGTTTGATCGAAATGAACGCATTTACCTTTCACAATTATCAATTTCGAACATACCGTTATCAATTATTTCTGATTCAAATGCAGAACGCTTAACTTCATCTAAAACTCCTGCCGGTATTTTTGCAGTGGTCAGAAAAAATGATCCTCAACTGGAAAGTCTTTTTGATAAAAAAATGATTGTCGTTTTTGAAGATATCAAAGATCCTGGAAATCTTGGTACCATGATTCGGACCGCTGATTGGTTTGGAGCCGATGCTGTGATGACTACTGTCAACGGCGCCGATCCGTACAACGATAAAGTCCTCAGATCGACGATGGGTTCGATTTTTCATCTTCCGCTGTATGTCTCAGACAATTTACTTGAAGATTTAAATATGTTGAAGTCGAAAGGTGTTAAGTTGATAGTCACCCGCCCTGAAACTCAAACTAGTCAACCATCCAACCAGGCAACCAACCAACTTGCGCTTGTGATTGGCAATGAATCCATCGGGACGTCTCCTGAAGTAGATCAACTTGCAGACTCAGTAATGAGCATACCTGGGTTTGGAAAAGCAGAATCTTTAAACGCCAGCGTCAGTTTTGGAATTATTATGTATGAGTTGAAAAAGTAACAAGAAACCTTGCACCTTCTTCATAAATTCCCCATACTACTTTAATGCGTAAAGTATTAAAAAAAACCTTACCTTCTACCCGCCGCATTTCAATTCTTTTCTTATTGCTCAACGTGGTACTTTGGGGTGCTGCTTTACCCATCGTCAAACCTGCTTTAGACTCAACTTCCCCTTTCCTTTTCTTGTTTTATCGCTTTGTTTTAGCAGCAATTTTAAGCTTCCCTGTTTTGGTCTATTACTGGCCAAAAGTCGATCGTAAACATCACGCTATCTTTAAAATTATCGTTTCTGAATCGATTGGAACCACGCTCGCCTTGGGACTTTTATATGCAGGGTTAGAAAGAACATCAGCAGTCGAAGCAAGTTTGATTGTGACCACAACTCCAATTTTTATTACCATCGGTGGATTGTTATTTTTAAAAGAAAAAGTGGAACGACATGAAATGTTTGGCTTGGGGCTAGCTTTTATTGGCACAGTCGCTCTGACACTTGAACCATTTTTCTCAGGACAGACACTTCAGCTCACTGGTTCGACACTCGGAAATTTTTTAGTCTTACTTCAAAATCTAGCCACAGCCGCCTACTTTATCATTGCCAAAAAACACTACAAAGGTATTCCAAAACTTTTTGTCACCTCAGTCAGTTTTTATGTCGGACTGATTTCTTTCTTTATCATTGATTGGGTCATTTCCAATAATTCCATGACAGTTTTTTTAACAAATGCGAAACTGGATTTAAGCGTTTCTACCGTTCAATGGGCAGTACTCTATATGGCGCTTTTTGGCTCGATCATCGGGCTCACAGCATATATCAAAGGTCAGGATGGAATTGAGGCATCTGAAGCTGGAATTTTTACCTATTTGCAACCACTTGTCTTCATTCCGTTGTCTGTGATTTGGTTGAGAGAATCGATCAGTACCTATTCCATCGTAACAGTTGTATTAATTACGATCGGAGTATTCCTGGCAGAATTTAAGCGGCAGGTCAGAGTGAAAAAAAAATAACTTCTTGAAATTCTTATTGCCTTTGCCGAGCATGAAAACCATTTTGAGAGAAATGAGGAAATAACAGATCGGAAATGTTGATATTTTGTTCCGCAAACTCAGCATATTGCCCGGTGCTTCTGACATCGGCTAATGATAATCTCATAAATAATCCATGTGTTGTTTCATCTTCTCTAAATCTACGAATCATTTGTCTTTTACTCAACCATTTATGAGCTAATTCTTCAAATGAATGATGATACTGAATTCCATATAACATCTGTTGAATTAATTCCGGTGAAAAATCCTTGATTTGATAAAAAAACTCATACAGTAAAAATGTCGAAATAAATGCATGAAACTGAGAATCTTTTCCTACTGCACCAAATATTTTCCCACTGTCATGGTCGAGCGACATCCACAGTAGTGCTCTCCGCTTAATTAATTCTTCTTTACTCCGACCAAAATCATACTGTAATGCTTGGCGGAAAACCTCAAGAGTATGGTTAAAAATTGTTTCACAAGCATGAGCTTCACTAACTTTAATACTTGGATCATGAAGTACAGAAAAAAGTTGTGTTTTGAGTAAAAGCTTCCGAATGACTGGAATAAGATCTTCAATTTCTTCTGCTTCTAAATGAATATGTTTTCGAAGTAATTCATCAATTATGTGTAATATTTCAAAATCATTTGCTTTTTCGGGCCAATGTATGATTCCTTCGTTCAACTGAAAGATAGGATCACCTTGTGCATCAACATGATCACCAAGATGATTTCCAACATGTTGTAATGCTTGTTCAGCCCAAGGAAGATTAGAAGCAACACTCTCTTTGCTTATTCCAGAAGGAAGTAATGGCCATTCAGGATGATTCACTTGCTGATTGTATCAAACAAAATTTTATTCCCACTCCATAGTTGCTGGTGGTTTAGATGTGATGTCGTACACAACTCGAGACACATTCGGTACTTCATTCACAATTCGTGAAGACAAATGAGCTAATAACTCGTAGGGTAACCGTGCCCACTGCACCGTCATGATATCTTTGCTTTCATAAGCTCGAATCGCCACTACTTCAGAAAATTCACGCCCATCACCTTTGACTGCCGTACTCATTGCTCCTGTCATCACTGGAAAAACTTGGAAGACTTTTTCGTATAAACCAGCCTTCTTGATTTCACTCATCACAATCTCATCTGCTTGTTTGGCTTGAGCCAATCGTTGGGGTGTTACTTCTCCTCGAACTCGAATCGCATATCCTGGACCAGGAAAAGGATGTTGCATCAACACATCTTCAGGTAAATCGATTAACCTTCCTACTGCTCGTACCTCATCTTTGTACAGTGTTCTAAGTGGCTCTAAAAGCTTCAATTTCATATCTTTCGGCAATCCTCCAACATTGTGATGAGACTTAATGTGAGAGGCATGTTTTGAACCTTTTGATTCAATTACATCGGAATAAATCGTCCCTTGTCCCAAAAAATCAACTTCTGGATGTTGCTTCGAAACTTCATCAAAAAGATCAATATAGAGTTTTCCAATTGTTTTTCGTTTTACTTCAGGATCAGTAATACCTTTCAAGGCAGATAAAAATCTCTCTTCAACTTTTAGGACAACTAAATCAACCGGGATATGTTTGGAAAAAATCTCTTCAACTCTTTCTCTAGTTCCTTCTCGCATCAATCCACTTTCTACATATACAGCAATTAATTGTTTTCCAATTGCCTTCCCTATTAATGCTGCTGCTACGGTAGAATCTACTCCTCCTGAAACAGCACAAATTACTTTTTTATTTCCAACTTTTTCTTTAATCTCTTGAATCATCATATCTGGTTTCAGCACGTGTAGTTCAATTTCTTCGTTACACATTTTCTGTGCGAAATACTCTAAAACTTCTTGGCCATGCTCAGTGTGATCTGCTTCTGGATGAAAAAGCACACCCATCATTTTTTTAGGAGCATTGATAACCCAGGAAAACTTCACATTGGGAGTGGATCCAACGACCGTAAAATCCTTAGGAATACTCATGACCGAATCGCCATGTGACATGATGACTCTGAATTTTTCCTCTGGTAAATTATATGAATTAAAATTCTCAACAGTTAGATCTTGTAATCCATACTCGCTTTTTCCCTTTTTCACTTCCCCACCTAAATGATGCATCATCAATTGACAGCCATAGCAAATTCCAAGAATTGGTAAACCTAACTCATAGATTTTTTTATCGACAGTTGGAGCACCTTCACCATAAACAGAAGAAGGACCACCAGAAAAAATGATTCCATTTGGAGAGTATTTCTTGACTTCGTCCAACGCGTCTTCTGGATGTACGTACTCGTACTTCACACCTAAATCTCGAAGTCTTCGACCGATAAGATGTGCGGTTTGTGAACCAAAATCGATGATTAAGATCATATGTTCCTTTTTACTGTAAAACTATCATATCTTTAACAGTGATCATATAAAGATAATTTTATTTATTATGAGTGTGTCTAGATGCGTCATCATTCGGTGATGCCTGTAAAAGAGAACGATTTGCTAATTGCTGAAGTTCACTCACCGATCCTGCATTTTGAAATACCATTCCTGCTACCACTCCTTGATTAAGTTCATGAAGAACTTGACTCAAGGTCGGTAATCTTTGCACACCATTTCTCTTTTTCTTCTTAGTGGTTTCACCTTCTGTATTTAACACAAATCCAAAAGGACCTTTTCTACCTCCCATTACTCTCATTCTATCTGAAGCTTCTCCGCCATAAAATTTAAACACTTGCCCTTCTTCATCAATATAAAAGGCAATAGAACCTGGAGTTTCAATCGTTCCTCCAAATTTTCCTACAGTCCCAATACCACTTGCTCCAATCGTTAATGACTCTGATATATAATCGTTTGCTCCACCTTCCACAAGCATGGGTACTGAAATCTTTCCACGTAAATCCCAAACTAATTGTGGCCAGTTAATTGTGAGTCCTCCCACTACTCCTGTAATACATCTTCCACCTCCACCAATACCAAAATAGAGAGCATCAGCTCCAGCTTTTTGTAATGCAATAGCTTGTTCAACATCAACAACCTGGCCCACAAAAATTTCAATTGGTTCCCATCCTTCTTCATTTTCTGCTTTTCGTAAATCAACCAAAGTTCTTAATGAATCATTACCTGGCTCTGGAGAATAAATTCTAAAAGTCCGTATACCTGCCTCATATAAAGCTCGTGCTCTTTTGAGTGCTTTTTTCGGTTCAGGCTCAATAACTCCAACTAAATTATGTGTATAAAATTCCAATAACTTTTTCCGTTCTTCTTCATCTTTGTTATATAACATCGGACTTCGTTCTAAGAATTCAATTGTTTTTCGGACCAAATCTACCTGCCTTTGAATTTTTGAAAAAAGCCCATCTCTGGGTACAGATGCTAAGGAATGTGATTGCACTAGAGTCGCCAAAGCAAAAGGGCTACCTGTAATTTCAGGATTTGCCCCAGCAACTATTACCCCTCGAGCTTGTTTTCTCCCTTTAGAAGGCTCTTTATCAGTTGGATGATAGTAAGAAACAAAAGGTCCTGATTGGTGTAACTCTGTTCTACTTCGTCGAGATTTATCAGTTCCACCCACCTGGAGTTTTAAATCGGCAATATTTATAGCTCGACGTTCTTTGCGGGCGTTCTCAAATATTGGGGACTCAATTTCTTGTGGCGGTACAAAAGGTTTTTCTGATTGCTCGTAAAGTGATTGTAACCTGTCGGGGTGATTATTTAAGGTAAGATAGTATAACCAAGCTAATATTGTCGTATCAACAAGTTGTGGCTGTAATTCATCTCTTTTTGGTTCTATATCCCCGAAACCTTCATATCCTGTAAAAACTAATCCTTGCGCTGGATATGCTTCCTCGGGCCCTTTACTCTCTCTTGCAATCTCAGAAAGTAACCAATGAATAAATCCATTCTTTTCACAAATAGCAAAGATTTCTTGAATATACGCTTCAGCTTGATCTGGATCTTGTAATAAATCTTTGTAACTAATTTGATCTACACTCATGGAGTTATAAGACTATTTTATTAGTAATTCTTCCCCGCATTGGTAATGATTAAATCATGCGGGTGGCTCTCAGTCAGTGAAGCTTGAGTGATCTGCATAAATTGAGCAGAATTTTGCAATTCTGTCACTGATTTGGCTCCCACATAATACATGCCGGATTTGATTCCGCCAATAGCTTGATCGACCAATTCTTTCACAGTTCCTTTTACAGGAACTAATCCCTCGACACCTTCTGCAACTAAAACTTTATCTTTGTAGTTTTTGCCATGATACTCTTCTTCCGATTTTACTTCCGCACCTTTTTCCATCGCGCCTACTGAACCCATACCCCGATAGGTTTTAAAGGTATACATTTCTTGAGTATCTTTAATGATGTGTTTAAAACGACCAGGCACTTGTGCTGCTGGTATCTCCATTTTCTCCCCTGGAGCTTCGAAGCATGAAGCAAAAAAACTTCCCATCATGACGGTACTTGCTCCTGCGGCTAAAGCTTTGACCATATCACCAGAATATTTGATACCACCGTCAGCAATCACTGGAACACCAGCTGGTTTCGCAGCTCTGACTGTTTCCCAAATCGCGGTCATTTGAGGCACACCCATTCCGGACACAATGCGAGTCGTACAGATTGCACCAGGTCCCATCCCAACACGTAATCCATCTGCTCCGGCTTCGATCAACGCTTGAGCTCCTTCATAGGTGGCAATGTTTCCCGCAATGACTTCAACCTCTGGGAAATTTTGTTTGATGAATTTGATTGCATCGATCACATATTTGACGAATCCATGAGCTGTATCGACCACAACCACATCTACTTTGGCTTCTGCCAATGCCGCCATTCGCTCTTCATAGCCATGACTTGCTCCAATCGCTGCTCCAACAAGTAAACCTAACTCTTTGACTTTTTTTACTTCATGTACCTGATCAGCTGTGGTGAGATTACGGTGAATAATTCCAATTCCTCCAGCTTGTGCCAAAGCAATCGCTAACTCACTTTCCACAACAGTATCCATGGGAGCGGCCACTAAAGGTGTCTGGAGTGTAATTTTTTTCGTTAATTTCGACTCGATCATAATTTGATCTCGTGAGAAATCAGTAAAACCTGGCTTGAGCAACACATCATCAAACGTCAATGCTTGAGGTAGTAATTGGGATTGAATAGGACCATTGGTCATAGATACTCCATGAATTAGAAAATATTTTTATTTAATAAAACTCACTTCAGTCGCTATACGATTGGCTTCCACCAAATCTTCTGGTGTCAAAATGTCATGTTCAATAAGTTTGGCAAACTCTGCTCTCAGAGAAATCAGTTGCATTTCGGGGCCATCGGTATTGATGGTGAACTTAACTTTATTCTCTTTCAGTGTTCGATACATGTCTCTCATTTCATCAAAACCGGAAAGTAATTTTGTATTTAAATTTGAAGTTGGACAGGTTTCCAAAACGATATCATCTTTGACCAATCGAGCCATGAGTTTTTTATCTTTCACACAAGCAATTCCATGACCAATGCGTGAAGGTTTTAAGACTTCCACAACTTCCCACATTTCCTCTATACCCGTCGCTTCCCCAGTATGAATAGTAATACCCAATCCTTGATCTCGCGCTTCATCGACTAAATCAGCGATTTGTTTCGGTTCAAAAGCTTTGGCATTTTCAGTCCGTTTGATTGGGCCAGCTAAATCGATACCTACCACACCTCTGTTTTTATACTTAATTGCTTTTTTGACGATACCAGCGTTTTCTTCAGGTGTGAATCTTCGGTCCATCATTAAAATAATTCCGGCCTTCACCGGATATTTCAACATTGCTCTTTCCATACCTTGGATCGCAAACACAATCAAATGATCAAGATCACGCTCACCTTTTCGATTGCGTAAAATGGGATTAAAACGAAGCTCAGTTTTAGTAATGTTATTTTTGCGATATGCACCCGAGATGATATTTTGAATTCCAATAAAAAGAGCATCAGGAGAAGATTGAATTTTTTCTGTCCAGTCATACATTTTGAGATACTCTTCATAATCCTTGGATTCGTGGATCGTCACCATTTTTTCAAACTCCCAATAATTTTTTGTCGGAAGTCGAATTCCTTGATCATGAGCAATTTCCCACAACATTGTTGGTGAGACCGAAAATCCCACATGTGTATGGAGTTCAGTTAGCTCAATGCCGTCAAGAATATTTGGAGTGGTCTGTTGTTGACTGGGAATGGTAACCATATGTTTTAAGTAGGCTCTAATGATTTAAATATAAAAAAAGACACCGCTTGCTTACGCTCACTTGGTTTTCCTCTCCTCAGTCGTGAACTGAAGCGGTTTGTTTCTTGGGAGCGAAAGCTTCGATGCCTTCGCTGTCATTTTTGTTATAGGATATCGTAGTTTATTATTAAAAATTTGTCAATTACTATTTGAATATGTGTTTTACTCCCACCTCTTTCACCGATTCTGTTGCCACTTCTACTGCAAGTTTTAATGCTTTTTCTTTTGATTCACTTTTAATAATCAATGCCAAATATGTTCCAGCCAACATATCACCCGCTCCCGTCGCATCTTTGACTTCCACTGCTTGTGTTGGAATATGAAAAATCTTTTTCCCATGTTGTAAGTAATCGGCTCCATCTTTATCAAACTTCACAATCGCTTCCGGCAACTGATCAATCGTTTCTTTTAATGCCAAGTATTCATGGCGATTTGCAAAGGCTATATCAACTTTCGAAAAATTTTCTTTAATTTGTTCAAACAAATTTTTATCTTCAAAAAAGAAGTGATCCGTATCTAAAGAAATTTTGGTTTGCGGAGCATGCTTGCGTAAAAATCGAATGAATTCAGTTTGTTGAGCTGGAGGCATAGTCGAAATATGTACAATTTCAGCTTTTTCTAACCACTCTCTTGGAAAATCTTGAGGATTTATATCAGGAGCCACTCCCCATTCCAATTGAATATCTCTGTCAGTTAAATCTTTTTCGGAATGATAAATTTGCGTAGAACGAGCAGTTAATTTTTCAGGGATAATTTTTACACCATCCGGAATAACTCGAGAGAGTAAAAACTCCGCCTCATAATCTTTTCCAATTCTGGTTACTAATCCCACTGGTTTGATAATTCTAGAAGCTGCAATAGCTGCAAAATATGCACCTCCACCAGGAAGCACAGTTTTCGACAACGGAGTTATATTAATATCAATATTGGTATAACCGATCACTACAAGTTGAGGAAAAAGTACCATTAGCTGATTTTTGAAGCAGAACGTAATGTGTTACGAAGTTGTTGAGCGGATTCTTTGACTGCAACGAAGTAATCTGGTTTATTTTCACCCGCAAAAATAATTCCACGAGAACTATTGACCAATAATCGTTGCCCATCTTTTCCAAATACACCTTTCAAGTCTTCGACTTTCCCACCTTGAGTACCCACACCCGCTGTAAGAATCACCATGTCATCACCTGCAATTTTTCGAACTTTTTTGAGTGCTTCAGGATATGTCGCTCCTGCTTCTATAAACACGTTTCCACTCACATTCCAAACCTGACAAACTCTTTCCGTCACATATTCATAGAGTCGTCGTCCATCTTTGAGTTCGACTTCTTGAAATTCTTCCGCGGTGGGATTGCTATCGTGAACGTACACACAGACTCCGTTTTTTTCTTCGTCTAAATAATCTCGAACTGTATCAAAGCCAAACCAAGGCGTGACCATCACACAATCAAATTGCAACCAATCGAAAATTTCAGCTTTAATCATCTTCACCGACTCACCCATCTCGGATCGTTTGCAGTCAGCTAACAGTGGAATATCGGAATAATTTGTTTTAAGAAATTCATTGGTTTTTTGCAAACCCTTTAATCCTTCTTCTCCAAATCCAGCATAAAACGCTACATTACTTTTGTACGCAGAAGTATACTCATGAGTAGCTTCAACCACATTTTTATTGAACTCAAAAATTGCTTCAGAAACAGATTTTCCTTTTTTTATGAGTTCCGGAATTCGATCATAACGAGAATCGAGACCGACACAGACATGAGACTTCTTAGTTTCTAGTGATGAAATTAATTTTGATAAAAAAGTTACCATGATTTTTTAGCTCTGGTTATTGTAAAGATAGGGCACACCTGGGATTCCTCCTCCAGCTTTTTCTTGAATAGTTTTTCGTGCTTCTGACGAAAGGGCCAGTACTTCTGCTGTTACCACTTCCTCAATTTCTGCGACTTCACTAATCGCATCAATCTTTCTAACATTATCTGTAACTAAATGTGCTATTTTGTTTACTCCTAAATACTTTAAAAGCGCCTGAGTTAATTCATAACTTCGTGCATCCACTAGCTTCCCTGTTTCGTGATAATACAATTGAGCTGCAACAGCATTTCCTACCTCGGTCCTCAATTGTTCTAAAATCATTCGTTGTAAGTTTAAAGTTCCACCTTTGTCTCCTTCACCATGAAATCTACCTTCATCATCTCGAACATTAATTAACATCATAGGAATTCCACTGGCTGCTCGCTGTTTCTCAGCTTCACTCTGTTGTCGACACTCGCAATGTGTATCACCACCTTGAACTCCATTTGTACAAATCGAATCTACTCGTACGTAAGCATCTGAAATATCTCCATATTGTAAAACTCTAAAGGTTTGAAAAGATACTCCATCAGGATCTCGAGCCATAATAAGTTTAACTTGAAACTTCACACCACTTTGCATAATAGGATATGACGCTAAAGTTCTTAACTCATAATCTTTTTCATCAATTCTAATATTTTCGTAATTTTCTTCTGTTACTTTTGCCAAAGCATCTTGAATTTCCTCATGGTAATTTTCAATTACTTCATCAATATCCCAATTATCTTGTACGAAAGGATTCGATTCATCTGGAAATGAATTAATAAAGTTTGATCCATCTAACACTTCTGTTTCAAGATCTTCGGGTTCTTTCCCAGAGTAATAATGATGAATAACAGCTTCTACACCTAGTCCAAAGTCAGAGGCATACAAATCTTTTTTCAACTTCACGAAAATAGATGCAGCTTTTAAAAAAGGCATCCCTGGAAATAACTCCATGATTTGTAAGACTTGTGCATACCAAACCTCTTCTCTTAAATCAGATTGACCATCCCAAGTATCTCGGTACTCGCCATCGTGGATATCGGAAGCTCTAGTTTGTACTAAAAAAGCAGGAGTTTCTGCTTGGCTAATTTCAGTTCTCGTTTTCGCTAATTTCATTTGTACTTGTTCATCACTTAATTCTTTCAAAAAAATGGGAATACACTCAAGAACTATTTTGACCTTAGCTTCACTTCCTTGCTCGACTTTCTCATTCGCTAACACTCTAAACTCACCTCCTCGGGATCGATTTTCCGATTTAGTTGGGATGACTCGTAAGAGTGTGGCATCAAACCTACCTTCATTTGTAACCACAGGATAATGTCCTTCTCTTCGAAGCTCGGCAATTTCTCCACCCTTCAATTTGACATTTTTATAATGAGAAGTTGCTTCATTTCTACTTTTATGAATAAGGTCTCTAACTTTATGGTCGTTATAAAGTCTGGAAGCTTCTTGATTGAGTGCCATATTTTTCATAAAAAAAACCGCCTATTAATGGCGGTTTAGATAATTTTAAATAAAAAATAGGTCTTCATACAAAGACTTATTTTATTTTTCCAATGATTAAAATTTTGCTGTCTCATCGAGTAAATTATATCAAAAAACTACCTGATTATCAATCTTATGAGAGTATTGTATATAAAATATTGCAGGAAAAAAGTAAGAATTTTAAAGCAACTTTTGCATTTGTCTAACCAAATTTTCAGCCTCATCTTTTGGTGACTCTGCAAAAATAATACTTCGGGAAGCATTGATGAGTACTCCGTCTTTTTTAGCAGTTAAACCATTTTCCAAAACTGCATCCAGGTCACCTCCTTGAGATCCTATGCCAGGGATAAGTAGCCACATATCTCCCACTATTTCCCGAACTTTTTTTAGTTCTTCTGGGAATGTCGCTCCCACCACCAGCATACAGTTTTTGTTTTTATTCCAATCATTCACAACTTTCTCAGCAATAATTTGCCATAATAATAAACTGTCATCCCGATCCCGACTTTCAGTCGAGAGAGGGATCCCGTCGTCGTTAGCCAATTCTGTTTGCAAACGCATTTCCTGCAACTCCTTTGCTCCTGGATTCGACGTATGACACAAAACGATGGAAACTTTATCTTGTCTTTCTAAAAATGGAGACAAACCTTCTGATCCAGTGAATGGGTGAATCGTGACAGCATCAAAACCAAGATGATCAAAAATAGCCGTCACATATCCTTGGTTCGTCGAACCAATATCTCCCCGCTTCGCATCTGCAATCGTAAAAATATCGGGGTGATTTTTATGCAAATACTCCATTGTCATTTCTAGCTCTTTCCAACCTTGACTCCCTCGTGCCTCGTAAAAAGCAGTGTTTGGTTTGTACGCCAAAGCATATTCATGAGTTTGTTCAATGATCCATTTATTAAATTCAAATTGTGGAAATTTTAATTTTGAAAATTGAGCAGAAATTTTTGAGAAATCAGGATCTAATCCAATACAAAGGAGAGAGTTCGTTTTATTTTGACGCTGGTGAAGCTTATCAAGCGGAAACATGTAGTTAGGTAGTAAATTATATAAATCTTATCTTGATTGTTGTTTTTTCAAAAATGCTTTTCCATGACCTACCTTTGTATTTATCGGTATGCCTTGTTTACATAGAGGACATTCTTCTTCGCTATACGAAACAGCAGGAAAAATTCCTAAAGAAGAAAAAGGGGCACCAACACTTTTTGCATTGACCATTTTTTCATCACGATTTACCATCACACATACTTCTACCACTTCTCCACCTTCTTCTCGAACAACATCCACTACTTTTTTCACAGAACCACCGGTAGTAGTCAGGTCTTCAATAACCAAAACCTTTTTGCCTTTCACAAAGGTGTCATAACCACGCTTAAATACCTGTCCATTATCACCAGTTTTTTCAGTATAAACTCCAAAAACTTCTTGACCTGTAAGTTTCGATAAATGAAAAGCAGTCCACTGTGACAAAATAATGCCTCCCATGGCTGGGGCAACAATGACTTCAATGCCCCTGTCTTGATACTTCTTAGCAAATAATTCGCCAACTTTTGAAGCTGCGTTTGCATGTGGAAAGAGTGCATCTTTATTTATGTAGACACTCATATGACGTCCTGAGGTGCCCACAAGGTGACTATCTATGATAATCGCATTGACTTCTTTTAAAATTTCGATGACATCTGACATCTTTTCCTCTTTTCAAATTGCTTTACTTTGTAACATATATCTACTCTAAATTCTTTTAAAACTATCGGATATACATTCCTCCATTCACATCTATTGTAAACCCATTAATGTAATCTGAATCTGAAGAAAGTAAGAACTGTACAACTCCTGACACATCTGTAGGGATTCCCATTCTTCGCACTAAACTCATTTCGACATTCTTTTGTCGATCTTCAGGCCTCATTCTCCTGGACATTTGTGTATCAATCATCCCCGGTGCTATTGCATTTACCTGAATATTATATTGACTTAGATTGCGGGCACATGATTTTGTCAAACCTATCAATCCTGCTTTTGATGAACTATAACCTGGATCACGACTCCCTAAATGGGCGCCTGTTGATGCAATATTGATTATTTTTCCGCCAGCTTTTTTCATAAATGGTAAAACTAACTGTGTACATAAAAATGCTGAAGTGAGATTTACATCAACCACTTGATGCCAAAGTTCTAGAGTATACTCTTCAAGTCTTTTTATTGGGTAAATTCCTACGTTATTCACAAGACCAAAAATTGAGTCATACTCAGATTCCAATTGTTGAAAAATTTCCTTAATATTTGTGGGATTTGAGATATCAAATGTAAAAAATTTAAGCAAAGTATCATTTTTGAGTGCTAGCTCTGAAAAGCTTTCCAATTGACTGTTATTATTATCAAATAAAATAAGAGAGAATTTCTCTTCAATTAATCTTTGGACAATAGCCGTTCCCAATCCACCATTAGCTCCAGTAACTATAATATTTTTAGACTGATTACTCAATGTTTTCCTTTCTGCTGGACAGAAACACCTTGTTGTTTTAAGAATAATTGAAATTTTCCCAATTCAGACTCATCTAGAATTACTCCAGGTTTTTGGATAGCACAAAATGACAAAAATCGTCCCAATTCTAGAGAAGTAGCAACTCCTAAATGTTGTGTGTATCCAATCACGAATCCTAAAGCTAATGCATCCCCTGCTCCAGTCGTTTCAGGATCTTCCCATGAAATTGATGGAAGGAATTCTTCTCTCCCTAAGCTAGACTGACTAAATGCACTAATTCCTTCGCTTCCTTTTGAAATAATAACAACATTGGGTCCATAAGAAAATAAACTTTGAGGAGTATCAATCTGTAATTGATTTCTTATTGCCTTCCACTCAGTCTCATTAAGAAATAACACTTCAGATGCTCTAAGGCAATCCTTGTTCAAAAAAGCTGGGTCATTAACAATTTTTGGACCAGGTGAATATGTAAACATCAAGTTATTGTAAAGTTTTCTTTCTAAAACTTTGTTTACTAAAAATGGATGTGCACTTGCTATATGGACAATCCCATAATTAGCTAAAACATCTTTTTCCAGCTGTATGTCAGTAAAAAATGCTCCAATCCCGAAATCATTCCACCCCTTGGTCCGATCATCATGATTCATCTCATTTTTGGGTATATTTGCTTCTGGCACATTGATTAAATGTGTGAGATCTACCCCAATTTCTAAAAGTTTTAAAAGATATTTTTTACTTCTTTCATCTCCTCCCAACAATGCAAGCAATCCTGTATCTAAGCCTAAATTTTTTCCGTTAATAGCAATACCTGCAGCCGCACCACCAAGATACTCTTTACCTTGAATCACATCAGTAACTACATACCCGACACCCAAAATTTTTTCAACCATTTTAATTTTTAAAATACTTTATGTATATTGCAAAATTTCTGAAAAAGTGTTGACTGTAAATATTGCACCCATTTCTTTTAAAGACTCAAGGCTATCTGTACCATGACCAACAGCAATCATATCAATACCTCCATTCTGAGCAGACAGAACATCCACAGATGAATCACCTATCATTACAACCTTTGACTTATCAAGTGGAACTGATAGTGATGATAAAATATACCCTACACATTCAGACGCTGGTTTCCTTTGCGAGATCACACCTTCCCCCAAAACAACATCAAAAAAGTGATCAATCTTAAACAATTTAAGAATGTATGTGATCTGACTAATATGTTTTGTTGTCAATATCGCTAGCATTTTTTTTTGTTTATACAGTTTCTCTAGCGTTGATAATACTTCTGGGAAAAATACTAACTCCTCGTGAGCATGTTCTCGTTGGTATATGCGAAATTCTTCTAACAATTTCTCAATTTGTACTGTTTTTAGTTCAGGATAAAAATATAAAAAAGTGTTATCTAGTGACATTTTACCAATGAGAGGTGTTATTCTTTTTCCTTCTATGGGTGATAAACCTTGTGTATTGAGGGCAAAATTTAGACTATTAATAATATTAAGTCTTGAATCTGCTAGTGTTCCATCAAAATCAAAAATAAAAAGATCATATTTGCTATTTTTTTTCATGTATCTTCCTTTTTAGTTTCTGTTGCCAAATTTTTCAACATGTCTCTAATTCTGAAATTTTTTTATTGTTTATTATGACTCGTCCAAGAGCTTCTCACATTGTCGAGAGGTAATGCTTTTCCCTGAGCAAACCACCACATGGCTGTACCAAATGAAATTTTACTGTGAGGCCTTATAACTTTCGCCAACCAATCTTTTTTTGCTTCCTGCTTCTCTATCCATTCTAAAATTTCAGTATCACTTACTTTACTTTTTAACTTTGTCCATAGTTCACTTGCAACCCTAATAATCTGCTCTTCAGTAATATTTTCGTCTGAAACTAACGGAATCAATTTTTTACGGATTATTTCTAAATATTCGTTCTTTTCTATACCTTGCATCTCGGTTTGTTCGCTTTTCTCAACCATTCTTATCCCCTTCCTCCTGGACTATCTAAAAGTGAAAAATAATTCTCGCTCATAGGGCGTAACTTAATTTTACCTGAATACAATTGCAACCTTGATTCAGCAGGACTTCTTGACCATTCATACAATTCTTTAACGGCTAAAGCCAAAGATCCTGTTTGTATGCAATTGGCTAATGGACCAGTCAATCCTGCAGAGTATTTACTAATAGCTTCACCATACAGTTTTTGCAATGCACTTTGCATCTCTGTTGATGGATCAGTTTGAGTTTCGTGTGAATGATTTAAAATATCTTTTGCCAATAAATACACAGCCGAAGCCGGATTCCCATTCACTTTTTCTTTGTACTCTTTCACAATTTTTTCAACCGGATTGTTTATACTATTTTCTCGATTATCCATAAATATTATTTTGCTTTCTCCTGTACTACCTTCCAAATATCCTCTTCCACTTTTTCTATTTCTTGTCCTGCATTGATGATATTCCAGCGTTTGTGATCATTGTTTTTGGCCAATTCTAAATATGCGGTTCTCACCTGTTCATGAAATTTTTCTGCTTCCATATCCAAACGATTGACATCACCGGCTTCACCGCGACGAGTGAGACCAGTTACTACATCAATATCAAGTAAAAAGGTGAGATCAGGAACAGTACTTTTGGTGGATAAATCATTCAGCATGTGAATCGTCTCAACGCCAAACTTTCGCACCATGCCTTGGTAGACCACCGAACTATCTCGAGTTCGATCCATTAACACAATTTTTCCAACTTCTAATGAAGGTAATACAATTTCTCGGTAAATTTGTGCACGAGCAGCTTGAAAAAGTAGAACTTCAGTTGTGTATGCCATTCCGACATTTTTGCTTGATAGAACTACTTCCCGAATTTGTTCAGAGATGACTGTGCCTCCTGGCTCACGCAAGGCAATCACATCTTTTCCTGCTTTAACAAGACGCTCCCGCAGACGAACGAGTTGAGTAGTTTTACCACCACCTTCTCCACCTTCAAATGAGATTAAAAAACCTGGATATTTGGACATAATCTTTATTTATTTTTTATTTAAACTAGTATAGCGAATTAATGACTGAAACGAACAGTCGCATTCAAATAAAATGAGGAATTATTAAAAGATGTGCTTTTGAACTTCACAGTTGAACTATCTTCACGTAAACCAGGCTGAGGCATAAGGGTTTCTAATTCACGAGCAGATAATGCATGATCTCGAGAATATTGATGATAAGAAGTTACAAGTTTGACTGAAGCATTTTGGTAGTAGTCAGATAAATGTTGTGAGATTCTTGGTGTGAGTGTCAAATATTCCATCAGCTCCTCAAATGATTCTTCAGGCCGTCTGAAATCGTTAATCAGGTTTCTAAAAGGTAAATGATCAGAAGGCTTTAAACCCTCCGGTCGGTTTCCTGTATGCATCCTAATCGCTCTAAGCTTACCTCTGGTTCCTCTATATTGCTCATACATTTCATCAGGATTCAAGATTTCACCTGTCAATGGATCTCTTCCTGAATAGTACATTGCCGGATGATTGCCACTCACATTTGTTCCATTTTTCTTTATAACTTTTCTCATAATATCTACAGGATCAGCTTCTACCGGACCATGTCGCAAAAAGCTCATCCAAGCACTCATCAGCCATTCAAGATCTTTCATGACTGTTCGCTTATCTTCCATATTGCCTGCCACTTCTCGCATTTTGTCCAAGATATCATCTCGAGCACCCACACCATTGAGACGGCTCGCAAGTGATGGAAGATGAATTTCTTCAAGTTTTCCTAGATTATGGGCAAGTGAAGCCTCAAAAAAGAATTGATCATTTAATTCCTTCGCCAGTTCTAAACCGCCAATGGCTAAACCCTCTCTTATTTCTTCTGTCTCTTCCATAATTCTGAGCCCCATAAAGGGAATAGCACTATTAACGAGTTGCATAGCTGGACGGTCATCTACCCACTCTGCGACAGGATGCATAAGATCGTTAGGAGAAAATTCAGGAGTTCTATTCAGCTTTTTCCAAACGTGAGGAAAACGAGAGAAATTATTGGATTCAACAACGGTTTGCATGGATGTGAATGTATTTGATTAACTAAGAACGTAACTCTAACTAAAAAAAAATCTTACAGCAACACCAACAAAAACCAAAACACACAATCTATTGAGAAATTTAGTACAAAGGAATCAATATATAGAAATGAAAAACCAGCATACTATTGAACCAACCAGCTGATGAACTACTTTCCAGTCGAACCAAATCCGCCACGATCAGCATTTCCCAAACTTTCTACTTCTTCAAACTCAGCTTGCTGTCGATTCATGATTATCCCTTGCACAATCCGTTGGCCTTTTTCAATCGTGACGTCTTTGTCAGTGAAATTAAAAACAGCAGCTTGATACTCATCTCCATCTCCCGAAAAATCAGGATCCCCTACACCAATTCCATTGGCCATCATTAAGCCACTTTTGTGTAATGAACTGCGAGCTGACAAAAGTAACCAAGCATTTTGAGGTAATTGAAGAGCAATATTGAGTGGAATATATCCAATCTGATGAGAAGAAATGGTGATCGTTATGCGAGACGATAAATCGAAACCGGCTGCACCTATCGTTTTGTATTCTGGGAGAGGTATGGTTTTATCAAAACGTTTAATGCGTAACTTCATATTCGAGGAGAACCGTTCCTTGTTCATTCAGTTTTTTTTCACTTTTTAATCGACAATTCACTGCTGAAACTTGATCTACGAACTTCACTCCATTTCCAAAAACCACAGGTTCAACTGTTAAGTAGAGAGTGTTAATGAGTCCTGCTTCTAAAAATTGAGAATAAATTTGTTGACCACCACAAATCGCCACTTCTTGATGACCTTTTTCTTCTAAATATTTTAACAATTCTTGAGGAGTTTGATTTGACCATTGAATTTCTTCCGCTAAATCTGCAGGTCGAGGTTGGCGCGATAATACAATATTTAACCGATCGGGCAATGCTCGTCCAATGGTTTCAAAGGTTTTTCGCCCCATCACAATCACACCTGCTTGTTTGGTACGATCACGAAAAAAAGCTTTATCTTCTTTACTCGTCCAAGCAGTTGAAATTTGATCAGAGTCTCGAGCAATATAACCATCGATAGTAATAGCAGCAATCAGAAAAACATGCATGGTCTGATACTACCATCAACTGTCATCCTCGACCATCTGACTTTGCTCAGATGATCGGGGATCCAGTTCTTAACTCTTTAACAAACAATATGATATAACTTGAATAATCCAACAGAAGGAAAACATGCCGCTTTCTCAATATCAGACTCTCCTCAAAACGATTTTAGAAAATGGTGAACGCACGAACACTCAACAAGAGACGGATGCACTTACCTACATGGCTCCACCTCCTTTAAGATTTAAACTCAGTGAAGGTTTCCCAGTCATTACCGAACGGAGTATCAAAGCATTTTGGAAACAAGCTGTGGCCGAAATTATTGCTTTTATCAATGGCGCTCGCACTCAGGAAGAGTTAGAAAAATATGGCTGCAAGTGGTGGCATCCTTGGGTGACAGAAGCTAAGTGCAAAAAACGTGGACTGGAAACCGGTGATCTTGGACCTGGTTCATATGGAGCCGCCTTTCATGACTTTCCAACTGCTGAAGGTGAATCGTTTAATCAATTCGCGGCTGTGATTCAACAAATCAAAGAACGTCCACATTTGCGTACTCACTTCATCACCCCATGGATTCCGCAATACACCTATCGCATAACTGGTCGAACCCAAAAAGTGGTGGTTGCCCCCTGTCATGGTTGGATTCATCTGCGAGTTTTAGACGGAAAATTAACTCTACACATGTTTCAACGTTCGGCTGATGTTCCGGTTGGAGTTCCGGCTAACATGGTGCAGTACTCAGCATTATTGTTAATGATTGCGCATGTCACTGGTCTTGAACCGTATGAATACATTCACAGCTTTTCTGATGCCCATATTTATGTCGACCAAGTTGATGCGGTGAAAGAATTAATTCAAAGAGAAGCTTCGCCTTTGCCTCAAATTAAAATGATCAATACACATGATAATTTATTTGACTTCCGCAAAGATGATTTTGAATTAGAGAACTATGATCCACTACCTGGAATGAAAGATATTCCTGTGGCAATATAAATATATGATTAAATCTTCATATTTCTTCGCTATTCAATACTCCACAAGCTAATTCTTAGTTTTGTGGTTATATATTTTTCTTGTTATAAACTTATTTAATTAATACTTCCCATGAACACACTTAATCAACACACAAATAAAACAGCTAACTTCGTCGACATCGAAAACGCTCGCTATGATGATCAGCGTGAAGAAATGCAAAAGATCATTGATGCGGGCCACTGTCCGTTTTGCATGGAAAATTTCCATCTGTATCACAAGCAACCAACTCTTAAAGAAGGTCAGTATTGGCTGATTACGTCCAACCAATGGCCATATGATCACACTGAACTTCATTTATTGGCAATTTTAAAATATCATGCAGAAACTATTTCTGAATTAAAACCAGAAGCAGGAGCTGAATTGTTTCAATTGTTTGGAGAAATTGAAAAAGAAAAAAATATTCCCGGCGGTGGAATTGCTTTCCGATTTGGAGATACCAATTACTCTGCTGGATCAGTCAAACATTTGCATGCTCAATTAATCATTCCTGCTATTAATGAACCAGACTTTGAACCAACAAGATTTAAGATTGGGAAAAGTAAAAAATAATTAATTCTTCTCTCTGATCATTTTCAAAGCATCTGAAATCATTTTGTGATGATCAAAGGCAATTCGATACTTTTCTACTAAAACATCGTCTTGTTCTCTTTCTAAGATTAATCTTTTTCCATTTGTATCAAACCACCTTACACCTTGATTTCTGTCTAGATCCACTCTTAATGGCCCTGGATTTTCTAAAAGTTGGCAGAGATATAGCCAGGATGTCCAATCACCATTTTCATATCCTCCAATATATTCTGGAGAATTATCCTGTCGAATCTCAATTCCTAATTCGTCACCTATAATACGAGCTACTTCAGCTTGAAGCTCTAAGCTAATAATTCTTCCTCCTGGAAGTTGCCAATCTTCACTTGCTTGACCACTCCAGTTTGGTCTTTCAACCAGTAGTACCTGAGGATTCTCGTTACGAACAAGCTCAGGTTTTGGTTGAGGTCGAGTAATAACAGCACGAACAACTTTGCCAGGAACAAATACTTTTTCCGTCATTTTTCTCCTTTTCAATTAATTCTTCAGTCTCGCTGTTTTCAGTACTTTTCCCACAATTTCCTTCGCGTCATCCAAAAGTAACTCTTCCACTTTATTTAAAGGTATCCATTCTCCTTTTAAATCATTTGGTAAATTTTCTCTGGCAATATAGAATATGACTCTGTTATTTTCATCTTCTAAAGGGAGTTCCTTTGTACCTGAAGGTTGATTATAAATTCCCAATTCTCTCAAGAAAAAGTTTCTACTTACTCCATCAGACTGAGTATTAATTTTCGGTATTTCTTGAATTGGAAGTGTAAATTTTCCTTCTTCATTCGCAGGTTGAACTAATATTTCTCGATGTTCTTCATCACCACGTAAAACCACAGCGTGCAAAGTTGTTGTCTTATCCTTCCATCCTTCTTTTTTTGGAGTTGTTTCAGTCATTTTTTTTCAATTCAACTTTTATAATTTCCACACCTTTGCTTTTTAACACATTTTCACCATCTAGCAAACTATATCCATCAAGATAATACATCTTCTTTATCCCTGACTCAGCAATCAGTTTTGCACAAACAGGACATGGGAAAGTAGTCGTGTATAAAGACAAATCTTTCGTCGCGACTCCATTCATCGCGGCTTGAGCAATCACTGAAGACTCGGCATGAACTGAACTAGATAATTCGAATAACTCTCCACTTTGAAAATCAGCTCGCGGATCTCCATCTACATATTGTTGCTGATCAAATGGAACATGGTAATTTTTATCAGCAAAAATCACCTTGTTATCTTTGATTAATGCCGCACTCACCTGTCTCCACCAATCCGAACTATGCTTTGTTAATTCTTCCAACTCTGACATGATTTTTTTGTCAAATTCATCCGATGAAATCACGATATTCGGCTCTACCTCTTCCCTGCTCAAAGAACGCTTTTTGTCCCAACGCAAGAAGATGGAATCATAAGTAATTTTTGTTGTTTTAAAATATTTTTCCGCCAATTCAAGATTCAGCTCTTCATTGGGCATAATCAATTCTACATTCTCTGAATCTACGTCATTAATATTTTCAGAGGTAACTAAAGTAACTTGATCAAATAATTCCAAATGTTCGATAAGTTCTTTAATCTGTGTCGCTGGAAGCGCTCGCAAATCTTTTTCCAATGAACGCCACTGATGAGTCAAACTTTCATCTAATAAATAGAGTGTTTTCGCGTCAGGATGTTTAGCAAAAAAATTGAGATAGCCACGATGCAAGACTGGAACGTATGCGAGAATGATTTTTTTCATACTTACTTCCCCACTTCTTCTTTCAGCTCTTTTAACACTTCTTCAATTGAGTGAATTAATTTTTTGCTTAAAGCGGCACCGATTTTACTGGCTGCCCCAATTTGAACGAGTCGAATCTTAGCACTTGTTGAAGTAGTCGCTTGAGCCTTCATCACTTCAATTTTTTTACAAAGTGTTTTAAGTTCTGCTAATTGCTCAGGTGAATATTTGGCATAGGTTTCTTCAGTTAATACTAATACATCTGGTTTTACTAACCGTACTAATTCGAATTTTTTCTCAATCAATGGCTTAATCACAACAAAGTCTACTGATCGAAAATACGTCAACATCTCTGCCCGTTCTTCTTCGGGAACTACAGGTCGATCAGATCCTTTTCGCTTTTTGATTTTTTCATCGCTATCTATACCAACGACCAAAACATCTCCATAACTTTTAGCTTTTTCTAAATATCGTCCATGTCCGATATGAACAAGATCAAATGAGCCTTGAGTGAGAATAATTTTTTTTCCTTTTTTTCGGAACTGCTGAACTATCGAAGGTATCGTAGAAAAATCTAAAAGTATATTTGAAGGTGACGCCATGACCATTATCCTATCACAGCTTATGTTAAAATCGTCAAATTCTTATGCGAAAAACCTACGAAATTGATTTTCTTGTTAAACAGGTCAAAAATAAATACAAAAAACTGTCTGATGCTCAAACACAAGCGAATTTCTATCGAATTTGGTCACAGAGTTATGTTTTTTCTCAGAGAGAGATTCCCAAAAAATCTAAACACTTAACAAAGGATTGGGAGGACTTGTTTTGGTTATTGGGTGATACGCTTTCTAAGATTGAATTCAATCTTAAATCTAAAGAAATCAGTGACTCTGAAAAAATGAGGTTAACTGACACGCAACAAGAACTCACTGAAAAGTATGATGTGCTATTTGAATCTCTTTATCCACGCTCTGCTCGAATAAGAAACTTTTTCAGAAGATCAAGAAATTAGATTGGAATTTTTCCCTAACTACTAAATACTATCTGCTATCGTCTAGTTTATACGGCACCAAGTGTTTGAACCAATTCTTCTCCACATAATCAATCACTTTATCAATCGTTGCTTTATCAACTCCGGGAATATCCATCTCACTCTCACGTTTGTGCAAATCAAAGTACTGTTCCAAAACTAAGTCTGCTTGTTCGTAGGTAAAGCCATACTCTGCTTCATCAGTTTGACCTTCCCATAATCCGGCAGTTGGAACTTTGGTTTGAATGGATGAAGGTAATTGAAAGTGCTGAGCCAGCTGTCGAACTTGAGTTTTATATAAATGTTGAATCGGTTCAATATCAGAAGCTTCATCACCAAACCGTGTGTAATACCCCAGATACTTTTCAGTACGATTCTCAGTTCCACAAACTAAAGCATCCAGTGATTTGGCTAAATCGTACACTGCAATCATTCGCACTCGAGCCATCACATTTCCTCGTCGTTTTTTATCACTTTCAGGAATTTTTAATTCTTTAACAATAGAATCAACCATTGGTTTGATATCGATCTTTTTCAAATTTTCTTTTGGAATGTCGTTGAATGTACAAATTTCCTCGGCATCTTTCATGTCTTGTTCACCGTATGGGAGAAAAACCGGGAACACACCTTTATTTGGTAAAGACTGAGCTAAAAAAGTCAGAGCTAAACTCGAATCAATTCCACCTGAAACTGCTATGACGGCTTGTTGTTTGCCATTTTTCACAAACACATCATTGAAAAACGATACTATTTTGGCTACTTCGCCTTGAGGATCTTGGATGTTCATATGTGTTATTTATAGATATAACTGGTTTTCCTTAATATATCGTTCTACTTCTGGATCTACAAGCTCAGTAATGCTTTCTTTCCTTTTAACTTTTTCTCTGATATCTGAAGAAGCAACTGTGATCGGAACCACTTGATCCAACCACACCATTCCTCGTGAAAGTTGAGTCAACTTAACCCTATCTCGAGGATAAATATATACTGGAAACTCCTCCAAGAGTTCTTTGTATTTAAACCATTTTGAAAAATTCTCAACATTATCAGCTCCAATCACCCACCGAAAAGAGTGATGCGGAAATGTTTTTTGAAAATGTTTCAAGGTCAAAAAAGAATAACTTTTTTGAGAATGATCCAATTCATATGTCTCAATTTTTTGTTGGAAAATTGGTTCAATAATCAGCTTCAACATTGCCACTCGATGTTTATCAGCCGAAAGCTGTTTATCAAACGGATGACGCTTCACAGGTACAAACCAGACTTCGTCAACAATTTTTTGTTCAACTAATGATCTCGCCACACGCTGATGTCCACGATGAGGAGGGTCAAAAGCACCTCCAAACAAAGCAATCTTCATAGTGTTTGATTGTAGGGATAAAATCTCAAATTGCAAAAACTACTTTTCTCGCTATCATGAACGGTAACTAGTCAACCAATAAACTAAGCAACTAGTGAACTGACTGATGCCCGAACTTCCCGAAGTGGAAACTATTACCGCTCGCCTTCGCCCTGTTTTGTTGAACAAACAAATAGTTTCTGTGGAAGAACTTCATCCCAAGCCATTTCAAGGTAATTCAAAATCAATACTCAATCAAGTAATTGAATCCGTCGAACGTCGAGCCAAAATAATTCGTATCCGTTTTGGAAACCAACAAAATATTCTTATTCATTTAAAAATGACTGGGCAATTAATTTATGTTGATGATCACCAACGTCTTGGTGGTGGACATCCTACGGAAGATTGGATCAAAGCACTTCCAAGTAAACATACCCGGGTTGTTTTGACTTTTAACGATAATTCTAAGTTATTTTTTAATGATCAACGTTTATTTGGCTGGCTAAAAGTCATGTCTGATCAAGAAGTCGAAAAAGAATTTGCAAAGTATGGACCTGATGTAAATACAGATAAATTTCAATTAGAACAATTTGCAAACAAAATTAAATCAAAATCTCAACCAATTAAATTAACACTGCTTGACCATACAATTGTTGCTGGAATTGGAAATATTTATGCTTGTGATATTTTGCATATTTCCAAAATCGCACCGACTCGCCCGTCAAAATCTTTGACAGAAAAAGAAGTTGAAACAGTTTTTACATTTTCTAAGGAAATTATTGCCAAAGGAATTGAGTTAGGTGGCACAACTTTCGATGGAAAATATGTCAACATTGATGGTATGGCGGGTGGATATCAAAAAGTCGCTCGTGTGTATGGGCGTGCTGGTGAAGCCTGTATTGTCTGTGGAACTGCCATTACCAAAGATCGGTTAGGCGGACGCGGAACATATTGGTGCACAACCTGTCAGATTTAGAAACTTACTTTTTCTTCTTTGCTACTGCTTTCTTTTTCGTCGGTTTCTTTGCTTTTGCAGGAACAGCTCCGGCTTTTCCAGCCTTTGCAGCTTGGCGAGCTTCGATACGAGCTTTGCGTTCTTCTTGCATGACTTTCCACTCTGCTTTGGTCACTGTGTAACCGGGTTCAGGTTTCTTCCAACTTGCCCAATCACAATCAGGATATCGAATACATCCATAGAATGACTTTCCCCACCGAGAGTTTTTGATGATGACTTCGCCTTCTTTGCACAACGGACACTTCGCACCTTCTAGTTTTTCAACAATATTTTCTGTGTAATCACATTCAGGGAAACGATTGCAACTTCGAAACTTTCCAAATCGTCCAGTTCGGATAACCACTTTTCCTTTTTCGGTGGCTCCACATTTTGGACAAACTTCCCCGGTTTCTTCGACCGGTATTTGTACACGCTCAGCTGTGCCTTCTACTTCTTTTCTGATCTTATCAAAAGGTGTGTAAAACTCTTTAATCACTTTTTTCCACTCCTTTTCACCTCGAGAAATTCTGTCCAAATCTTCTTCCATCTCAGCTGTAAAATCGTAATCCATCACTGTCGAAAAATGTTTGACTAAAAAATCTGTGACTGTCATTCCCACTGAAGTTGCAAAGAATCTTTTCTCTTTTCTTTCCACATATCCTCGATCCACAATCACCGAAATAATCGAAGCATAGGTACTTGGACGACCGATTCCTTTTTCTTCTAGTGTTTTCACTAACGAGGCATCGTTATATCGTGCTGGAGGTAAAGTGAATTTTTGTGCTGAATTGAGATCGACATAGTCTAACGGCTGGTCGATGTTTACATTGGGTAATAACGTATCACCTTGATTTGGGAAAAGTTTCATCCATCCATCAAACTTCAATACCGATCCACTGGCTCGAAGCAAGACATTTTCTTTTTCTTTATTCGCTTGAACAGTAACAGTCGTTTGATCATAGATCGCTGACTCCATTTGGGTAGAAATGAATCGTCGCCAAATCAAATCGTACAACCTTTTATGTGAATCACTAAATCCAACCAAGTGACCAGTCGGATGTGCTGACTGAACATTCACATCCGTAATACGGATCGCTTCGTGCGCTTCCTGAGCATTTTTTGTTTTTGTTGCAAAGAATCTTGGTTGTTCGGGAATGTACTTGTCACCAAATTGCTCTTTGATAAATGCTCGAGCCATTGCCACAGAATCCTGAGAAAGATTCACGGAGTCAGTACGATGATAGGTAATCAATCCTTCTTCATACAACTGTTGAGCCAAAGTCATAGTTTGCTTACTGGTGAACCCTAACCGATTCGCTGCAGCTTGTTGAAGTGTTGAAGTTGTGAACGGAGGCAAGCTCGCTCTGCGTCGTTCTTTTCGTTCTACATTGATGACTTTGTAATCAGCTTTTCCTAAAAATGTCACGACATCAGTAACATGAGCTTCTTTAGTTGGCTCATACTTTTTACCTTTAACTTCAATCACTCGTGCCACAAACATATCATCGGGGAAATTTTCAAAAGCAACCGTTCCATTATCTTTTGTTATTTTAAAACTCTTTGCATTTTTTCCATTTACCGCAGAGTTTAAGAGAGCATCCACTTCCCAGTACTCTTCCGGAATAAAGGCTGCAATTTCTCGTTCTCGCTCAACAATTAGGCGCAAAGCCACTGATTGCACCCTTCCTGCTGAGAGCCCTCGACGGATCTTTTTCCATAATATTGGAGACAATTTGTAACCAACCAATCTATCCACTACTCTTCGTGCTTGTTGAGCATCAACTAAATGCTGGTTTATCTTCGAGGGCTTTTCAATTGCGGCTAAAACCGCAGCTTTTGTAATCTCATGAAATGTGGCGCGAAAAAATTCGTGCTTGTCTTTGTCTTTCCCTTTTCCTTTGTCTGTTAATAGAAATTTAATATGCCACGCAATTGCTTCACCTTCGCGATCAGGGTCAGTCGCGAGATAAATAGCCTTTGCACCATGTGCAATTTTTTGAAGATTTTTTACTACTTTTTGCTTATCTTCATTGACTTCATACACTGGTTCGAAATCGTGTTCAACATCCACTCCGAGCGTGCTTTTGGGAAGATCACGAACATGACCGACAGAGGCCTCGACATGATAATCAGTTCCTAAATACGTTCGTAACTTTCTGGCTTTGGTTGGTGATTCGACAATGACTAAATTCATAAGTGGAATAATCTAACGTCTAATATGTAATACGGGATCATAGACAATATCAACTAAAATGAAGAAGGTATTGTAACAGATGCATCAAACGATACTGCTTTCGAAAAAATAATGATGACAATACTACTATATAGTATATTTCGATTTTAAAAACTCAGATTATATTTTCCTTGTGCTTGTACGATCACTCCGTCTAATTCTAGAACACTCAATCGCACAGCAATTTGTGAAACAGGAGTCTTCATCAACTGACTGAGTTCATCAATTTCTAGTGGCTGTGCAAACAGCGCCGACAAAATATTTTTATCAATGTCCAACTGACATTTTTCCAATAATGTTGCAAGTGTAATTGGCGATGAGGATTCCTGCATTTCGTGCAAAATATCTTCAGCTGATGTCACCAGTTTTGCTCCATCGTTGATCAGATCTTTCGTTCCATCACTGTACTGAGAGGTAATAGCTCCCGGAACAGCAAACACGTCTCGTCCGTATTCTAAAGCGAATTGAGCAGTTATTTTACTCCCACTTTTCTTAGCGGCTTCGGTCACGACAATACCCAAAGACAATCCTGCCACAATTCGATTTCGAGCCGGGAAATTTCCAGGATGTGGTGCGTGATCAATAAAGTATTCGGTCATTAACGCGCCTCCATGTTCTAATACTTTTTCAGCAAGTTTGGCATGGTTTGGAGGATACATGTGATTAAATCCAAACCCTAATACTCCAACCGTATACCCACCTTCTTCTATAGCTGTTTGGTGTGCCACCGCATCCACTCCATACATAAACCCAGAAATAATTGAGCAGGAATTTTTGACTAAATCTTGTACTATTTTCTTTGTCACAAACGTTCCATATGGAGTAATGTTCCGCGTACCGACAATCGCATATGGTTTCTGGTTAATGGAATGCAGTGATCCTTTGACATATAGAACTGGCGGTTTATCAGGAATTTCACGAAGCAAAATCGGATACTCATCTTCTGTAAAAGAAACGACGTGTATCTTTTGTGTTTGCAACTTCTTCCAATTTTCTTCAACCGTAAAAGTTTGTCTGTGCTGAAGCAGCGACTCTAATATGCTTTTCGAAGAAATAATTTCGGTAACCTGTGACTCTGGCAAATGCCAAAATGTTTTAATGGTAACAGAATGTTTTTGAAGACGTGAATACAGTGATAAAAATCGAAGCGGACCAATACCAGGACACTGTGAAAGTGCCACCCAGTACTTTTTTTCTTCATCTGTCATTTTAATAGGATTATGAATTATGAGTAGCGTAATTCTCCCTTCTTTAGAAGGGAGAAGTCAAATCCAACGCTGTTGGATCTGACAGTGGGGAGGAAAACTGAACAATATTCTGTGGATAACTACTCTGTCCTATTTTTATTCATCCAATCATAAATCGCTTTCGCAATAGGAGCTGCATCTCGGGATCCTTCCTTAAATGGAATCGCCTCATCACTTTCTACCAACACAGTAATCACCACTTCTTTGGGATACTGATCCAAAAATTCTTTTATTTGTGCTGAACCAGTGGAAACAGGTGAAGTATTTTTTTCATCCTGTACTAATGTGCCCACCATCGTGAACCATCCATGTGTGTTTCTGTATCCTTTTTCATTTGCTGCGCCAAACTCTGCAGTTCCTGTTTTACAAGCAACTTTTTCTTTTCCTTCATGATCTGTATTCCAAGGGAAGAATGGGAACGCAGTTCCCTCAGTTGAACATGCTGCCACCATCCCCTCCCAAACTGCCTGTAAATATTCACTACTATATCCCAACTCTTGACACTCAATTTTCTTTTTTTCATCACTTCCCTCAACTGTTGAAATAATATGCGGCACGCATCGCTTCCCTTCATTTGCAAAAACCGTGGTCATATTAAAAATTTGAAGCGGCGTTACCAATAAATCACCTTGTCCAATTCCAAAGTGATACGTATTTCCTAAATACCACGGCTCCCCAATTGTTTTCTCTTTCCATGCTGGATCAGGTACTAAACCTTTTGCCTCACTCCCCAGCTCGATTCCAGTTGGTTGTCCAAATCCAAACATTCGTGCCGAATCAGCTAGTTTTTGAGGACCCAACCACTCAGCAGCTTTATAGAAAAAAATATCATTACTCCGCGCCAAAGCCCGTCGAACACTCACTGCCCCTTCTACTCGACCATACTGACGATAGTACCAATTGCCAAACTCAAAATCGTTGACTTTCAACACACCTTCATCCACCACCATGGTGTCGACGGTAAACGCACCCTGTTCAAGACCAGCTAACGCCGTCACCAGTTTAAACACACTCCCAGGTGGATATGACCCAGAGATCGCTCGATTGAAAAATAATTTATTCGAATCTGAAAAATAGTTTTGAATGACTTGAACTTTTACTTTTGCTTCAGCCGTTGAGTACACTGGATGACTCAAAACATTTGCATCATACGAAGGAGTACTAACCAGTGAGAGTAACTCTCCGGTCTTCGGATTTCCAATCACGACTGCTCCCTTCACGGCTTTCATTTGTTCTGCCACAAACGCATTCAATTCACTATCAATCGTCAAGTGAACATTCTTTCCAGCCTTCGCTGGTTCTTCTGATATTTCTCGTAAAATTAGTCCTCTTGCATTCAGTTCATACACTTCTTCTCCATCTTGTCCTCGAATCTGAAAATCCAAACTTTTTTCTAATCCTATTTTTCCTACTTCATCATCAGACTTTAATTGTGAGTGTCTTTGAATTTCTTCCTTTGTTACCGCTCCCACGTATCCCAAAACACCTGAAAGTGATTGCGCATTCGGATAATGACGAAACGTACGACGTACGACAGCCGCCGGCGAAGCAACCATCATTTCTACTGCTTCCTGATTTGTGAGTAAAGATTCTTCGGAAAAAATTTTACTTGGATCATCAATTTTGTAGTAGACAGGTTTATTAAAAACTAACGGATTTTTAAAACGATCAAAAAATACTCCTCTTTCAGCGGGAATACTTTTCCGAAAAAAACGGTTTTCCTCAGAGATTTGCCGGTAAGTTGAGCCTTGTACTAGTTGAAGATCCACCAACCGAATAGCTAACGCCAAAAAACCAATACACACACCAGCCAGTAATGACAAAAGTCGGTAATGATTGGTAAAGTGATACTGCATTGTTTTCTCTCTTTTGGAGTCTGTCCGGACAGACTCTTAGGGGTAGCATACGCAGAAAAACGGAGAATGGAAAGTATGGCAACAGCGATAAAAAACTGAAGAGGATTTTAAGAAACAAATTTTTCTAATTGTAACGAAGGGTTTGGTTTGCTCTCACACTTTTTGTGTGTGAAGATAATTTGTCATTCATACGTATTTATCTTTTTTTCTATATAAAAACCACCCCATTACTAGAGTAATCCCTACTCTTACAATACTCATTGTATCAAATTGTACGCTAGAACTATCGAGAAATGAAAAAAATTGTGAAGTTATAAAAAGCACAAATATAAAAAGCAGAGACGAAGTGATTTTCTTGAGTGAAAGAATGAAAAGGATGAGACACATCACTAATCCAGATAATCCAAATGGATACAGATATGCCACATCATGAAGCAACATGAGTGGCAGCAGTACAGCTACCTGCCACCACCGAGTAAGCGGAAAGAAAGCAAACAGCACCACTCCTATCACAAGCACATGGAGATTAAAAAGACGATCAAATGGAAGTAATAAAATGAATAAAAGGATGGACAGAAAAAAACTTGAAGGTTTGTTCACAGTAAAATTTTAACAGCTTCTGAAGTGTTTTTCGCCTGAAGCTTTCCACTTTCTACTTGATACTTAATTCACACATCCGTACACTAAATAACAGCATGAAAAAAATTCGTGAACTTCTTGATCCGCTCCGGATACAACTCGAACCATATGGAAAATATATTGAACCTCTTTTTAAAGTGGACAGTGTGTGGTCTGTTATTTTTCGCTTTGTGATCTGGGGAGTAATTGCTTTGACCATCATAGTGAGTGTCGATGCGGTCAAGTTTGAAGATGGAACCCGCAATTTGAAAGCCAATCTCGGACTGTTACTCTTATTCATGATCCTTGGATCAGTCCTTGTCTACTTCTTATTTAGTTTTTCCACTCCTGCGTAGATTTTAAGAATAAACGAAAAAGTTCTTCAGTTACTAACTCTAACGACTTTTTCTTTCATATCGTCGAATCACTACCAGTGAAGAAAGTTCCTCATTTCCTGGCTGAATAATGCGAATATTTTTCACAGATGACTGAGGTAATTGAGAAACGTCACTCACTTCTCCCATGATAAGTCCCGGTGGAATTCCTTGATCGACTGAGCCCACGGTATACAATTTCTCACCGACTGTAATCTCCTGATCACTGGGAATTTCCGTTAACAGCAACTCTCCTTTTTCTCCAGTCAGTACGCCGAACTTCCCATCAAGATTTTTTACTAAAATCGGAGTATTCCCTTGTTCAATTAAGGTAAACTGCGCAAAGAATTCATCTACGGTAGTTAATCGCCCAACAACATATCCACGAGAAAAAACCACATCACCCACTTGCAGTCCCGCCGCCTTTCCTTGATCAATTCCAATCACACCACTGGCAGTTACAACTCGAGCTGGAACTGTCAAAATAGTTTGCTGATCCTGAACCTTTTGGGTACTGAAGGCCGCAATTTGCTCACGTAAATCTTGATTTTCTTTTTGTAAAAATTCAGCCTCTGCAACCTGAGTAGTTCTTTCAGCTAATTGTTGTTTGAGGGCCTGAATCTCAGCCGTTCCATATCGGATAAACTGCACCCACTGAATCGGACGACTGATTTGCTCCACCGCGACTCGCTGTACCGGGATAAATACAGAATAAACTTGTGCAAAAACATTTTTAACTGGCTGAAACCAGCTCAACTGACCAAGAAACAAAATCACCACACAAGCAAAGATTCCTCCCACTACTGGGAGTGAAATTTGGTAATTTGAGTGAAGAGACCGTGGTGGTTTAATTTTTCCTGGCATAAGGTATTACTTTTTTTCCAACATTCCCAATCCTCGAACCGTCGCAGTTGCTGGCTCATCGGTTGTCCAGACTTCAATCTGAAGCATCTTCGACAACAGTTCCTTTAGACCTGGAAGGATAGCACTTCCACCTACTAAAAATATCCCATACTTCATCACGTCAGCAACTAATGCAGGTGGTAAATCTGCAAATGTCTCTTGAATACCCGTCATCAATTGTGAAATGAGAAAATACAGTGCTTGAGTTGTATCGTGTTGAGTTACTTTGACAGTCGTCGGGAAAAACGTCTGCATATTTCTCCCTCGAACTACGGTTGCCGGAACTCGAGTATTTTTGGTTTTTTTAGAAATACTGTCTTCTTGTGACACGATTGCTCCTGTTGGAGACACGCCTAACTCTTGCTTGATACTCTCAGCCGTCTCATAGCTGATTTCTACTTGGTGAACGTGTTTTACCTGACGAACGATAGCTTTGGTCCAGCTATCCCCTGCTGAAAAGATTTTGCGATACACGATACAAATACCATTTGAAATAATAAAAATCTGAGTGCAAGAAAAACCAATATCAACAATTACCCGCCCTTGAGATTCGTTTACTCGAACTCCACTTGCTACTGCCACAGCTAAGCCATTTGAGTGATAGGTAAGGTGCGATACACCAACTTGTTCCCAACATTTTTTTAAAGCACGAAGTTCAACTTCACTCGAACGTTCTGGAAGTGATAATACAACGCGAGGAAAAAAAATCCCGGCCACCATCTTATTCTTTTCTTTAAATCGATGAAAAATGTATTCGATCACATGCTGAAGAGCAGCCACATCAGCAATCACTCCTCTTTGAACCGGCCAAGCCATAGATTGAGTTGGTGGTAATTTCCCAACTTTCATCATTGCTTCATGGCCGACTGATACGACTTCTCCTGACTGAGTGTGATACACCACACAATTTGGCACCTCCAAGAAAAAATTCGATTCCTGACTGAGGACTTTGACAGAATATGAACCCAAATCAATAAAGAGTTCAGGTTGGACTGAGTACTGTGCCGGAAGGATCTTCAATACCTTTGAGAGATTCATGTTTCGACATTGTAGCAAAGACATTGGTAAAAAGTGCTTCATCCTTTATACTCACTGCATGTCCTGGCTACTCAAGTTCTTTTCACTTCAATATTTTTCTGAACAACCTGATACCTCAGTTTCATCTTCTCCACTTTCAAACCAATTTCGCCTTGCTCTCATCATCGGTTTTCATCTGCTGTTTGCTCTGGTGCCTTTCTTTTTTCTGACTGTAAATGAGGAATTGTTTGAATTTAATAAAATGATTCTGACCTACCTTATTACTGTTCTAATAATCGGAGCCTGGACTTGTCGAGCAATTATTGAAAAAAAAGTTTTGGTGAAGCGAACACCGCTTGATATTCCAATTATTCTTTTCCTCGTATCACAAATTATTTCGACCTTCCTCTCCCTTCATCCTCGTACTTCCTGGCTAGGCTACTACACTCGCTTCCATGGTGGCTTGCTTTCGACTTTCACCTACACCGCTTTGTATTATGCATATGTCAGTAATGTGAAATTAAAAGACCAAGCTCGTCTGCTGTGGACAGTCGTACTCGCTGGCTTAGGAATTACGCTCTACGCAATCCCTGAGCATTTTGGTCACTCACCCAGCTGTTTACTAATCACCGGCAGTTTTAATGCCAGCTGTTGGATTCAAGACGTACAAACTCGTGTCTTTGGAACCTTTGGCCAACCCAACTGGCTTGCCGCGTATGTCATCATGCTTTTTCCAATTACGAACTTTTTTGTCTGGAAACACTCCGAGAAGAAAGATCTCAAATTTTTTCTTTCGCTTTTCATTACCTTAGCACTTTTCTTGACTCTCCTATTTACGAAATCTCGCTCAGGATTCTTAGGATGGATCTTAGGAACTGCAGTGTTAACTGTTGGAACATTGTTCACGATTTTTAAAAGCAATAAAACTAAAACTCTTAACTCCTTGCTCCACGTAACTTTAGCGAAGTGGGGTTTTTCAATGTTAATCCTGCCCTTAATCGCAGCACTCATCTTCGGCACCCCTTTTTCTCCTTCAGCAATCGATCAATTAAAAAATCAGCCGAATCCTCTAACCTCTAACCCCCAACCCCTAACCTCTACCGTCGATCGTCTTGAACAAGGCGGGACAGATTCAGGTGAAATTAGAAAAATTGTCTGGACCGGCGCACTCCGAGTTTGGCAACGATATCCGATCTTCGGAGCTGGTGTGGAAACCTTTGCGTACAGCTACTACCAAGATCGACCAGTGGAACATAACAATGTCTCCGAATGGAATTTCCTCTATAACAAAGCACATAATGAGTGGCTTAATTTCTTGGCAAATTCGGGAGCAGTCGGATTAGGAACGTATTTGATTTTGCAAGGAATGATTCTATTCCTTTTTGTTCAAATACTTTTTTCTAAACATACATCCCAAACAAAAATACTTTCGATCTCCCTGTTTTCAGGATTAATTGCCATTCATGTCTCAAATTTTTTTGGATTCTCAACTGTTGTCGTCAGTACACTGATGGCACTCTTCCCGGCTTTTGCCTTAGTCAGTATGGAAACGGAGAAAAAAGAAGCAAATATTAAATCTGAGAAACTTGATCGATTCCAATTGTTAGCACTGACATTAACCATTCTTCTCACTGGAGTATTTTTGATGCGAGTGTTGAGCATTTGGCTCGGAGATTTCACCTATGCCAAAGCCAAAACCGCCTACGGTGATGGTCGTTTGAATGATGCGTTGACGTTGATTGATCAAGCATTACTCTTTTCACCCAACGAAGCTTTATACTACGAACTCCAAGGGAAAATTAATGCTCAAGCTACACTTTCACTTGCAGAAGCAGGAGAACCTGAAGCTGCCTCACAAACTGCGACAGAAGCCATCAATTCGATCAATAAAGCTATTGAGCTCAACCCTGTTCATCTCAATTTTTACCGGACCCAAACTTTGATCTTTTTAACCTTAGCTCAGTTCGAACCTAGTTTCTACGATGCTTCCCTCCAATCACTGGAAATGGCACGGAAAATCGCTCCGACTGAACCAAAATTATTGTATGACATGGGAGTGATTTATCAGACTAAAGAAGCCACAGCCGAAGCCGAACAAAGTTATCAGAAATCAATTGAACTCAAACCAAATTTTGACACAGCTCGGTTTGCTCTCGGTAAATTGTTTGAATCTCAAAACAAAAAATCAGAAGCCTTGGAACAATACAGATACATTTTGGAAAACATAAATCCCGCCAATGAAGAAGTTCAAGAACGTGCAGAGTTTTTAGCAACTCAAGAAGCGAAGAAGAAGTAATCTATAGATTGAACTTAAATGTTGAGATGATTGATTCAAAAGTTTTATAAGCTGGAACTTCTTTGCTTGCATTAAAACGCACTTCCATAAATGATGCCATCTCCGGAGCTGTGAAAATATACACTACACTGGCCTCATTAGTATTTTCATATATCCTCGTGTGTATGCCATTAATACTCGTGTCACTTCTAGTCCAAGAAGTGTACAACTCTGGAATTTCGCTATGATGTTGAAACACTATTACACCAGAAGGATACGGAATTGATGCTGATTGAGTCTTGTCTATAACATCTACAATATCAGAGCGAGGCGTTGCTACAGACACACCAGGCCCAGATGCTTGATCATATGCCTTCCAAGATGAGGGGAAACTAACTGAGTAGCTATATGCAGTATTCGTGTAAGTAGTCTGACTGTCACCTGGAACCATGACTTCATTGGTATCCGTAAACTCAAACGTCGACAGAGTTTTCTCTAAAACTTCTTCTTGCACATCCTTACCAATTGCATAAAACTCTATTACTCGGTTATTCACCGGGTCAATCAAATCATAAAAATAAACAGTATCGAAAGTATCTGAAATAGGTTTAAAAGATTGTTTAATAAATTGATTTTTTCCAATTTTTACTGATTGTTTCCCTGACTTTACATAATTAGCCGAATCGCCAGGCGCAACATAATCCTCAACCACTTGAGTGTTCGCAATCTCAGTCACTTGCAGATTGTAAGGAACATAAGGAGGAGCACAAGCTTGATCAAGATCAATAAAAGATAATCTCACACCTGGAGTCTCACAAACTTTCCAATTATCAGGATGAGTAAGCCTGAATCCTAATTTTGTATTCGTATACAACTTTCCTCCCATAACCACGCTGTTGTCTGTTGGTGTTTCAACAGGCAATGGTGAAACCATAACTTCCGGTGCAATTGCTGGTTTTTGGATATATGAAAAAGCAAAAGCTACACCACCAATTAATACTAACAACAGAACAATTACCCCTATGAATAAAGAGAATTTCTTTTTGGGTTTATTCACAGGCGGTACTGGGTTTGGATTCGGTATAGTTGGAGTTACAGGAGCGACAGATGAAGACTGTGATACTTGAGTGTTAATTGAGGAGGTTTGTGGAGTATCCATAGTGGTATCTCTAAGAAATTGTATGCATATCTACTATAGTTACTTTTGACATGTTCCACCAGCATCTGGGTAATTTCCATCAAGCTGACAACGATACCCCTCCGGACAAAGAATCCCGGCAATTCCTCCACAGAATTCAGCTTTTGAAATTTCCTTCGCACTCAAAACAATATCATCCATCTCTTTTAAGAGATTTTCATCGTAATTTTCAGGGACATCGTAATAAAAAGTTTCTCCAAATGCAAAGCTTCCAAAAACACCACTTGGTTCTTTTTGACAAAAACTGAAGACTGTACGGTTTTTTTCTTTTTCAGTAAAAAAACCGGAAGAAGTGATTATTTTTGAACGTCGAAAAACTCTAGAACCAAAACTTAATTCTGTAAAATCGGATATTGGTTTCACGCCTTCTGCCCATGGCAAAATGTCTTCAGTTTTAGTATCTGAATAGACACATTGACTGCCACCTATATCTCTCCTGCTAGAAATAATAAAGTGATCATCTTTACCTATCTTTAATGTTTTTTCATCATTGTTTTCAGGTGTCTCAAAATTCCAAGCTGATGGGTATTTAAATTCTAAGTTTTTATATTCACTCGCTAATAAGCCGTTTTCATCAATGAATTGAAATGTCGAAAGGATTTTATTTGATAAATTTTCTGGATCATTATCCGGATGAAGATGAATCCTATATAAATATTTGGATTTCTCTATGAGTAAAAACCGTTGGTCTGCAATATCACTTGGTTCAATATACTCAAAGGCTGGAGCATTTTTGAAGAATGTTGAGGTAAGTGGCTCAGTATTGTCACTTTTATGCATTTGATAATAATTCTGTGCAGTTATGTCTTCAAGTCTCTCAACGTAAAAAGGAACCCTATCACCTACTCCAATACCTACATTTCCTAGATCTTCGTCAAAAACTTGAAAGTCAGCCGTTCTACTTGGGTCTGATCCTGGAAATCGTCGTGGATAATAAAAACGTACTCCAAGTTGAGCGTTGGTATACATTTCCCAAGTATCAATAGACTCCGATACCTCTTCCTTTGGTGTTTGAATTGGCATTTCTGGAGCAATCGCTGGCTCCTGGACATATTTGAAAGCAAAGGCTGCACCAGCAATGAGTAACAACAACACAACCACGACACCAATAATTCTTGGCATTTTTTTCTTGGGTAAATTTTGAGCTGATGGCACTACCGGAGGTACAATCCCAACAGGTTGAGGAGTAACTGTTTCAGAAGTTTGTGAAGATTCCATGTAACTCATCATGACAAACTGGAGTTAGCAATGCAAGTTAAGTAAAGGGACCAGCTATTAGGGACTAGCTTTTATTTTTCGAATTAAACTTCCAAGCATTTTTTCTATTTCACTCAATTCTGACATTATTCTCTCACTTTCATCAGGAGAAATATAATTGAGTTCCCTCGCAATTGTTAACTGTGTAAAAACTTCAGCACAAGAACCAAAAGAAATATAAAGGAATTGAGCAAATTCTTTACTGGTTTGCCGTTGCTTCCCCTCTGCAATGTTAGAAGGGATTGAAACAGCAGCTCTTCTAATTTGAGAAGTTAACGAAAATTGTTCTTTGGTTGGAAATGTTTCTGTAACCCTATAAATCTCGACAACTAAATGAACAGATTTTTGCCATACAAATAAATCTTTGAAAGTTACAGTCATCGAATAAAGTATATTCTGACTAGTAGCTAACAACTAGCATCTAGTAACTTACTTACAGTGTTTGGGTAAACGGCAACAAGGCCAAGTGTCGTGCTCGTTTGATGTGAGTAGTGACGGCTCGTTGCTGTTTTTGTGACAAGCCAGTCATATCTCGACCCAAAATAGCTCCGTCTTCTTGAAGAAAACGATGCAAAGTTCGTGGATCTTTATAATCAAACGCGATACTGCGATTCGCCAGCTTTTGGGCTGGAGATGTTCGACGCTTGCGTTTCATCATCATTGGTTTTGGCATACAAACTCCATAATTTATTTACAATAGTGTGATGTCCGCCGTAACTGCCAGATTGCAATACGGCTGAATAAGCCGTTAGTGCTACATCTGGAGTGAAGGGTGGATTCACCTTTTCTTATTAATTAACATCATCCTTAATTTTAAAATGGGATGTCATCACTGACATCATCGACTGGTGCTGCTGATTCTTCTACGACCGGCTTGGCTGCTTTTGGAGCCATTCCTGCTCCTTCTTCCATAGCTGGAGCTTGATCATCACCTTGTGATGGACCTCGGTGTCCTCCACCATTTGAACTACTCAGCAACATCATGTTATCGATCACAATTTCGGTTGTTCGACGTTCTTCACCTTCTTGGGTTTTCCAATCTCGAGTTCGAATACGTCCATCGACGTAGACTTTGTCACCTTTGTGAAGCAATTGTCCACAAATTTCGGCCAACTTTGACCAAGCAACAACATTATGAAATTCTGTTTCTTCTTGGCGTTCAGAATTATCACTTGGTACCCAACTTCGATTTGTTGCAACTCCAAAGGTACAGACTGCTGTGCCACTTGGGGTAAAACGTAATTGTGGGTCTCGGGTCAAATTCCCGATGAGCATAACTTTATTGAGTGAACGGACAGACATGCTGCCTCCTTCTTCAAGCCCAGTGCAGTATCAACTGCTTCTTCTCTTATCCTGGGTAATATCTATATGTCTAAATTGTAACGTATTTTTTAAAACTTCAACATTCCCCGAAACTTACTCTGTAGCCACAGGAGCTTCTGCTTCAGCTGGCTTTGCCACGACTGGAGCTTTTGCATCATGAATAACGATCAGGTATCGGATGACACCTTCCATCAAATGGATATCATTATCAAATTTTTGTACATTTTCTTTGGGAAGAGTTACTGTGTAAAAAACGTAAAATGCTTCGGAAAATTTAGTGATTTTGTAGGCTAAAGGTTTACGTCCCCAGACGTCCGTACTCTCAACTTTTCCTTTATATTTCTTGACGAAATCAAGGATAGCGTCTTGTTTGCGGGTCAAGTCTTGCTCGGATAATTCCGGCGAAAGCATGACGACGAATTCGTAGGTTTGGTTTTTCATATAGATGCCCTTCATCAGTGTCTGCAGGCTATTTGGACTCTTGATAGTCTTCTATCAGAGGCAGACATGTTTAAGGAGTGTAGTATACCAGAGGGGTTTTATTTTGTCATCTGGAGCTAAATAGCTGCAAAAAAACCTCGGTATCCAACCGAGGTTTCACTAAATAAACGAAATGTTCGAAGAGTTACGGAGAGTATAAGGTTAACTCTCCAGGTTTCGCCCAGAATCCAGAATTTGTTTGACTATTCCAGATAGGGCATTGACCTAAGCTATCAGGCTCCTGACTACGCGAAATTGTTCCAATTCGTACTCGTGGAGCAAATGTCCACGCAACATCTACTCCTTTCGGACAATTATTTAGTCCAACAGGTGTCAAAACAACAGAAGGAACATAAATAGGCCCTTGGTCAAAAAGTGGACCAAGCCGAATTCCTACAATGAGCGAAAAAACGACCACAAAAACTAAGAAAGTGATCAGAAACAATGGTTGTCTAGTGAGTTGTCCGGTTACCCTGCTATGTAAAAACCGCCTAGCTTTGTAGTCATTGTCCAACGTAGACAACGACAAGAAAAATCCTAACGCCCCACAAAGAAACAAATCTTTGAAACCTATTGTTGGGTATTTGGAGCCAATGAAAATTTCAGCAAACACAACGATTAGAAATGCGATAATAAAACGCAAGATCCATCTTCGTTGCTTTGAAAACCCTCGACGGATCCCGATAAATTCAAGGATCTCTGTCACTAAAAAGGTCATTAAGATGACCATGTATAGTGATGTTCGGCTACGATCTTGAAAAAGAGCAAAATCCATCGCCCCAGCTAACAAAATCGCTAAAACCCTGTTCAACTCATCGAGCAGATCGTCTGTCCAATGGTACTTACGAACTTCGACATCTGCCACTTCTTCGATCTCCTCTTCACGTTCCTCCACCTCTTGGAGATTCTCATCAGCGGCTGTCATTTCAACTTCCTCACTTGCTTCAGCAGCAGGCACATACTTTGCAGTGCCATCCGGAGCAGTCTGAATGTACTTTCTCTGGAATTTCATCTTCTTCTCTTTCTTTTTTGACTTATTTTCGATAGTGTTCTGCACTCCCTACCGACCAAAATAATCAGCACGAAGTGCAGGACACTCTTATCTTCGAACATGTGAACGAACGATGATCTGGATGATCATCAAGATTTCCTCATTTTCAGACGGAAAACATCGTAAAAAGATGCCTCGTCAAAAATTTTGAAGAAACGAGTATTATATCAAAAAACTAAGGAAAAATCAATACTATAGGTCTATTTTCGGTTACTTATATACGATTTCGCTTTGGAAACTCAGTTTCACGATATATACTTTTACCTGGTTGACCACCAGTAGGTCTAATTGGCACATTCAGTTCTTTTAAAACTTTCCGAACCTCTCCAAGACTTATAAACTTTTTCAATTCTTTTGCTGCAGTAACGGCAGTCAAATTAAGGCTTTTTCCACTTTGATATATTTCTACAATTCTTAATTTTTCATCTTCTGAAAACTTTGGTCTAACTTCCAGGGTGGCTACACTTTCACTTGCCGCAGGCTCAACTACATCTACTATTAGAGGTACATAATCATCTTTATGTAGACGAAAATAAGCTACAAAAGGACCTTTTTGAATAAAAAAAATATCAGCAGTAACTTCTGGTGAAATTTCTCTGGTCAAACAATAGACAATAGCTCTCTCAAGTAAATCCGGATCCTGTCCATTCAAAATCTCTTTAACTGAAACAACAATCTTATTTTTTTTATATTCACTCATATTTATTTCCCAATCATAAATTCCACTACGTCGCCTTCTTGCATCACGTACTCTTTTCCTTCTGTTCTCATCTTTCCGATATCTTTGACACCTTTCCAACCGTTAAATTCAACAAAATCTGCATAACTGGCAACGATAGCTTTAATAAATTTCTTTTCAAAATCAGTGTGAATCACTCCAGCAGCCTGCGGAGCCGAAGTGCCTTTCCGAATCGTCCACGCACGAACTTCTAATTCACCTGCAGTCAGAAAACTCTGCAATCCGAGCACATCATACACAGTAACAATTAATCTCTCTAATCCACTCTTTTCTACACCAAGATCTTGAAGATAGAGTTTTTGATCTTCGTCAGACAGTGAAGACAATTCTGACTCAATTTTGGCGGAAACGATCACGATTGAGTTCGGATTGATTCCAATTTCTTCCGCCAGTTTGGCGCGAATATCAGCATTTCCTACTTCGGTTTCATCAACATTTACAATGTAAATAATTGGCTTCGCAGTTAACAAACCTAACTCTTTGGCAACCAGCTCATCAAACTCTGAAGTCATCACCGTACGAACCAATTTTCCCTGATTTGCCACATCGAGGAATTTTTTAATGCATAGCCATTTTTCAAATAATTCTTTTCCTTGACTGGCTTTTGGCTCTTTTTGTTTTTGAAGCGTAGATAAATCAGCCAGCAGTAATTCTGTTTCGATAATTTCTCGATCAGATTGAGGTGTCGTACTTCCTTCACGAATCACATCCGGATCAGAAAAAGCTCGGATAACCTGACAAATCACATTCACTTCACGAATGTGAGAAAGGAATTGATTGCCAAGGCCAGCACCTTCGCTGGCACCTTTGACCAGACCCGCAATATCAAGAAACTCAACCGTCGCTGGTTTAATGACTTCAGTGTGGACAATTTCTGCCAGTGTTGCCAAACGATCATCTGGTACAGGAACAATACCCGTATTCGGCTCTATGGTCGCAAACGGATAGTTCGCCGCCAACGCCACTTGCCGTTTGAGCAAGGCATTAAACAAAGTAGATTTTCCAACGTTGGGTAAACCAACAATTCCAGCTGAGAGGTTCATGAGGTGTATTGTACCATCGAGAAAAGCGCTAACTACTATTCAATACCAGAAAGTACCCAATAAAGAATTTTTCTTTCATTTTCCGGAGATGCAACCACAATATCTAAAAAATGATACAAAGACTTTAGCATTGGTTGCATCGCTCCAGTGAAAGCCTGACCTGTAAAATATTTGGCAAACTCATCATTAGAAATTGAAAAAGTGAATTTATTACTTTTTACACCTCTTTTATAGAAAATGCTTATTACTCTTTCACTTCCAAATGACTGAGTGCGAACATCATCCTTCAGAACAAACGAGATAATAACTTCATTACTCGCCGGAATTCTTGAAAAATTTACTTCTGTTAATTGAGTTTTATCAATAACCTTGGAAAATTTATAATAATTTGTCTTATAGTTGCACATTACTAGAAATTTTTTGATCTGAGAAAACAAACCCTTAAGATCTTCTATAAAAACTGGACATTCAATCAAAATATTCAAAAAAGTCCTTTTTTTCCAAAGTTCTTGAAAATCCTCTAAGCTCTGGGAGCGAACACTCATTTCATACATCCCCATTACCAGTGCATCAATAGTATTGAGTTTCGTCTCTTCTTCTGAAGGAAGTTTGGACATATCCCAAATATCAACCTCCTGAAATTCAAGATTGCTTTTTAAGTGACTTTGATGTGCAGGAAAAACATCAGTAAGTAATGAAGAACTGAGAACATCACAATCATGCGCATAGAGACTCTTTAAAAGCTGGGCAAGAAAAAGTGCATGATCAGTATGTTGAGCAAGGAATGCCTGTTTCATTTCTTCAAATACCCAATCCAACATTTCATTTTCTGAAGAATGAATTTGAAGATCCATCAAAGTTTTAACTTCGGGAGTAATAGAAGATCTGAATGCTTCCATCATCGAGGAGCAACAAGGCCAACCTTAGAATTTTTTGCCTTTGCTAACACATTTAAACAATCCTCAATTGTTAAGTATGTAGTATTTGATTGACCAAAAGTGATTCCTAATTCGCTAGCGGTTTTTTTCTTGTGGAACTCTTCACGTTTATAAAAGAATTGGTATGCATCTCCCCCACCAATTCTTAACTGCATAATATTTGTTGCTATAAATTTTCCAACTAGGGTATCAACCTTGTACTCTTGAATCCAACCTGGCAACCAATCAACATCTTCTAAACCAGCTTCACTTATCAATCTATTTATCTCTAGACCTTCAACAATATCTTGAGCACTAAGAGGAACATTCTCGGCAACTGGTTTTTGTGCTAGAGGAATTACTTCAACTGCGATGGTAGGTTCAGCAATAACATCTTCGATTTCGATAGTTTCTGTCTGGGTATTTTCCAATTCAATTGGAGTTTCTGATGAAAATTCACTAAGATCAAACGACCTCGCTTCTGGATAATCTTTAACAAAATCTTCAAGAGGTTTATTCCCTTGAACGTGAGCTACAAATTGAGCAATAAATAATACGGCATCTCCTCTACGTTTCAAATGAGCTTGTCTTAACAACTCGATAAGCGCTCCTACCTGGGTATGGATAAGTTCCAACCGTTGTTCTTCTAATATTCTTGTGAGTTCTATAAACGTGAGGTGTTTTTGTTGTTCCATATAATTCGCGATTATATCAAACAAAATTAAAGTTTTGGAAGAAAAATTATTTCAAATATAGAAGTACTTATTGTTCCTGATCCTGCCCCAGGATAATGACAACATCAGAAGAAGGTGTTGCCTCGTCACTCGGAAACGCTTCGAGTTTCAGATTCAATTTGGTTGCTAATTCTTGCACCAATTCTGGATTTTTCTTTGTTATATCAATCAATACAGATTCACTATACTGTCGAGAAACAGTATTCCCGGTGGCTTGAACTACAAGTCGAGCTTCATCACTCGCCAATTGTTGTTCATACGTACCCGCCAATCCTCGAACTTTTGTTCCATTTAATATAGTCAGGGTCAAACTCTCACTCTGGGCGGTAGTCGAACTTGTATCTAATTCAGGAATAATATTGAGAATTGTAAAATCAATCACTCGCTTCTCACTCGGACGATATAAATACGCTTTCTTGGCTTCAGTGAACAGCAACACTTTATCACCGCTCTGAGCTTTTTGAAAAAATACTTCGTCCTGTAGTAAAGAGGGATCTGTCACTGTGGCAATTGTAGGTAATTCATCAGGAAGCATCACAAACTCCCCCACTTCAACTTTCAATGATTCAGCCTCTTGGGTTGCATACGCTTCTAGATTTTGAAATTGATACAGTCGTTCTTGTCGTCGACGATAGAAGAAAAAAGAAACTCCGGCCACTATCACGACAAAGAGAATTAGACCAAGCGAGATAATAAGATGAGAACGACGAAGTTTCACAATATATAGTATACCTGCTCATTGAGCTTGCGTCGGAACGGGAGTGGATGGTGAGACATTCGCACCACTGGAACTTTCCAGTGGGAAAACTTCATCAAGTATCTCTTCTGAGTTTTGCTGATCTGAAGTATTGTTTTCTTCTGGACGATTGACAGTCCCTACTTCAATAATTCGTTTGTCTGCAGGACGATACAAGATGGCTTTTCGGGCATTTGAGTAAATCAAAACTCTATCACCATTTTGAGCGTTCTTAAAAAATTGTTGGGACTGAACTTTGTTGGCGTCATCAACAGTGGCAACAATTGGGCGTTCTGACTGGGGCAACTCCATCAGTTTTCCGACTTCTGTTATCAGAGCATTTAATTCTGCGTCCGACTGCTGAGTATTTTTAGCCAAACCCACCATTTGTGGATATGCTCGAATGATCCCTATGGTAATTCCTGATGTCATTGCTCCCAACAAAAATAATCCTGCCACGACTTTAAATAGTGGGAAAACTTTTTCAGGTGATGGAATATGTTGGATGAAATGAGTCTTCATAACATGTATAAACAAAGTACTATATGGCAGAATAAATCAAGCTCGGGTTCAATTCAAGAGTCATGAAAAAATTTATACTCACGACAACTCTCTTTTTACTGGCCATATCAGGCCTTTGGGCTGGATATAACTTCCAGGTATCTCAAAGTATTAAAAAAAATTCAGATCACCAACAGGTACTCTCACTACAGATTTCAGCACTGACTGAAAGAATTCTTGTCTATCGAGAACTCCTTCAGAAACAGAATGAAGGTGCACTTATCGAAACTACTTTTTTGACTTTGCAGAAACATGAAGAACTCATCTCATTAGATGAAAATTTACCTGAATCAACTCAATATTTGGTTCAAAAACATATTGAGCTCATTGAAGATGAAAAGGAATTTTTTACTCAAGCAACTGAAACGAAAAAACTTTCTACTCAGTCGTTGGCTGAGCTGGTGGCGAGGCAGACGAACTTGCTGAGGGAGTTTCAAACGGAGTTGGAATCAATTCAATCTCTTTGAGAATATCTTCGGCTGTAACTTGAGGTGTTGGTGATAGTTCCAGCTCATCGGTTGGAGAAGGTTCTGGAGATTCTTCCTCTTCCAAAATTTCTACTTCATCGCTCGCTTCCTCAATTTCATTTGATCCGGGATCAGAAAAAAAGTTCATCAGTGCCTCCATTGGACGAGGAATACTTATTTTTCTTTTTTCCACTTTTGGCTTTGGCTTGTTCACCTTGGTGGTAACAACTTTTGGACGTTTTTTGGTAATTCTGCCTTCATTGAACTCAAAATATTTAAAGTTTTCAGTCCCAACAATCTCACTCGTACTTTTTTTACTTGGAGAGTACTTTCTTATTTTCCATTCTCCGGTTTCATCTTTTCTGGAATAAAACACTTCATCATTAAATATCTGTGGAGAAATTGCTGTATCTTCTTGGGTAATGATTTGATTTTTTTCACCATCAAAATAGAAAACCTGCCACCCAGATTCTGTCGCAGATCGTTCTACCCATCCTTCCCATGCTACATTTCCTTCATAAATTGAAGGATTTAAATTATTCCCATCATGGGTCAGTTGAATCGTGGAATGCGTTACCAACGAATAGAGAAAAATTTGCCACCTTCCATCCACCTGTCCCATCCACACAATTTCATTTCCATGAAAAGCAGGATTTGCATTGGTAAAGTTTGATTCAGTAATAAAATGTTTTTGATCAAGCTGATCGATATAAAATATCTCCCGTGTTCCATTCCTGCCTATTTCATCACCCACATCTAAAATGCTGGCTTGTTCGGTTGCGGTTACTTTTTCTACAACAAACACAATTCGGTGCTGAATAAAAAGGAAAACTACAATCGCACAAATAAGTGAAAGTGAAAAGAAGCGTAGAGTTTTTTTATTTATATGGTGCATGTTAATTTGCCCAGTAAAAACCTTTTTCAACATTGGTACTAAAAAAGTTGCCATGTCTCATTAAATCAGCCACACCCGGACGGGTATCAAGTTTTGGGTAAGAGTCTGAGTTATACGCAGACAATGTCGTGGCATCATCGCGAATCATTCTGAAACAATATGTGCGTGCTGAAGCAGTACCGTTGTACTCCAAATGCCAATCCCATTCCAAATCTTGCCCCGCGCTGACTGCATTTGGATTGGTACTGGTTGGATCTGATTTTGAGTATCTTCCAGCCACATCTGACACAGACAAAACAGGCGTAATAGTGACACCATCGGACACACCAGAAGTTGCGTACCTCCACGCTCCACCACCGCCTCCTGCATCCACATCTGTCCAAGCCGTTCCATCAGTACAGTCAACTGCTTCTTTATACTGCAAAATAAAACCTTCAGTTGAAGCACTCAAAGTATTTGATGTCACAGCAATATTCATTCGAATTCTGATTTCATCAGTAGGATCAAGGGCGTCATTTGGGTACGGGAGAACTGCCAGAGCCTCATTTTCAGCTAAATCAGGTGTCGCCCACACAACAGTAGGATTTGTCGCATCATTGTCTTCATAGAGTCTCCAATCATTCTGAGTTAATACTGCGGCAGTATTGGGAACGTACTCGACAGCCAACCAAAGAGTACTGACTTGCAAGTTGTTTCCGGCGTCCACATTTACCCGTACACCTAACTGGAAAGAATCAAGATCTGTTGCAGTAATTGCTGTAGAGGATTCAGGAAGTGTATACGAAGTTACGGGAGCCGCACGAGGATGTGCAGAGACATTGGTAAACCAAGTCGTATTGGGTGCATTGATAGACGGTGAGCGATCTTCGTTACTCGAGCCATCCAAAATTCTCACTGTTACCCCTTGTGTTGATGTTCCTGAATTATTCATTCTGACATTTGCTGCTGCTAGCGTGATCGTATCACCTGAGCCAATTCCCGCCGTCGCAGAACTTTCCAAGTTTGAATCATCCTCTTGTCCGAGTGTGGTTGAGGTGTACATAGTCGTTCCATCATCGGGATCAATTTCGTCGACACAGAGATAATCACTGGCACATCCGGAAGCGGTCCAAGCAGTATTGGTTCCGTCTGCATTTGGTTTCAAATGTACAATGCTACCTTCACCTGGGTAACTACTTTGAGTTGGAGCACCATTGCCAGAATTTATTGCAACATCATCAAAAAACCAGTCACCTTGGGTTTGCGCTTCGACCGTTAGATTGCCTCCCATATAGAGCTGATTCGAACCTGTTGCAATATCTCTGGTCGAGCTCGTCGCAAACACACTACCATCGAGTCTTCCTTCAAAGGTGTCAACCGCCCCGGTTCCCGCTCCATTCATAAAAATTTCTACTCTGTGCCAGGTATTAATAGTGAGGGCACTCGATGCAGAACCGATCGTCCCATCTTCATCAGTAAGAATCAATGTGCCTGTGGATGATAACAACAGCCCTCCAGGACTTGCGTTCAAAGCAGCATTTCCAAAGGTAAAGATTCGATTATTTGCCGTCGGTAACGTGGCATAGCGAAAGTAAAAACGTACATAAATCGGCCCGAAAAAATCGGCACTGGAGTATCGATAGTCAGCGAGTTCTGCAGCACCTGACGAGAGTCCAGTAATCTGAAGCGCAGCAGCCCCACTTCGTACGGTAGATGTGGTTATCGTTGGGGACCCGGAAGTAGCTGACCATTCATCATCAACAGTTAAGCTTTGCGTCTCAAAGCCACCTGTGAATACTCTCCCTCCACCGCCAGAATACGGAATGGCAATGTTGTAACTTACCCATTGTTCGGTCGCACTCGTAAATGTACCCGGATCAAGAATCGTAAGATAGCCCATACGCTCTGAGGTCGCGGTCGTAGCTCCACTTGTCGATCCTGCATTTACTGTCGTTAAGTTGGCAAAATTGGCTGGAGAAAGTGTTGGAACTACTCCAACGCCCGCACTCGCGTCTCCTCCACGTGTTGAGATCCACAAGTATCTTTCTTGGGCAAGTGGATTGTGACTGGCAGGATTGGAGTTGGTACTATTTCCACCGACACCGGTCCCTGTAGGGTTACCAGCACTACTGATGCGAAAAACAATATGTGAGCTCTGTTCCGATGCACTTGTCGTAACTGTGGCCGTATCACTTCCAGCAGCTATCTTGTAAAAGATCGCTTGTGTTGTGACGTTTGTAGAATCCGGGGTTTGCGAGAGCTTTGTCCATCCACCAGAACCAATAGAAACTGTTGGAATGCCATCTGTTGAAAATACTATTAAGAGTAATTCTCCAACGGTAATTCCAGATGGCATCGTGATTGTGTGACTGGTGGTATTTGTCGCGTTGTTGCCACTCGAACGAGCCTCTACCTTTGGGAAATATGCATCGTATGTCAGCTTCAAGGCACCTCGGGCGCCTGACCCACCTGAGCGGTTCGTTGTTCCTTGCACGCTCGCACCACTTCCTGCACCACCAGGAATACTTCCGACACTTCCGTTGACACCCGCCGCGTTATACTGTCCTGCTCCACCCGCTGCACCACCAGTACCAGCCCCTGCAGTTCCAGCTGTTCCTCCAGTGGTTGCGCTTCCTGCACCACCAGCCCCTCCTGTCCCTGCATCTCCTGCGGAACCTCCACCTCCTCCAGATCCAACTGTAGTTGCTCCACCATCACCACCATTTCCTCCAGCATACTCTTCATCACCACTGACCGTGTTTGCAAGCGATCCTCCCACACCCTCAGTGGTGTTCGTTGTTCCACCACCAGTTCCTCCATCCGCAGAAATCGCACCACCTCCATTGAACGTCGTGTCAGTTCCTGTCGCTCCGCCAGCTGTTCCACCGGTACCTCCAGCTCCCACCACAAAGGCAAACGTATTGCCACCTATGACAGAAATATTGTCTGTTCGCGCGTATGCACCTCCACCTCCACCAGCATTTCCACCGTCGTTATCCGTTACGGATCCAGCACCTGCACCGCCACCACCCCACGCCTCCACATCGACTGTTGTTACTTCTGGCGGTGCGACCCAGTTTCCAGTAACGTTATAAATCTCAGTGTGTGTCCCGATAGCTGCTTTGGCTTCTTTAATCACTTTCACATTCCCGTTACTGATAAATGAATCAACCACCTTCTGATCTTTGGTTGCCCAGTACATCAGATCTACTACTTTTTGATCTTTGAGTGATTCTTCAGCAATGTTCAACAATTGCTGTGCAGGTAAACCTGCCAATAAATTACTTAAAACCATCACAAAAACAGCCAGTGTTTTCAGTATTCGTCGGAGCTTGAATAGCTTATTGATTCTTAAAATATTCATAAGTCGTAGCACTTACTTTTTCAAAGAATTCTTCTATGTTTTCTTTTCTATCATTCCCGTCACCTTTAAATAAAACAGTGATGATGTACGGTCGATTAGGAAGATACACAATCCCTGAATCAGCATAAATAATTTGGCTGTCGTTTTCACCAATTTTGTGGGCAAAGATAACGTCTTCTGGAAGTGCTTTATCCAAAAATTGATTGTTCCCAGCTCGAGAAAGAAACTCCAAAATCTTCTGAGAATTTTCTCTCTCAAGATAGCTGGATGTATAGAGAGCTCGAAAAAGGCGTGTATATTCTTTTGCGGTAATGTTTGAATTCCCATCAAACAAATCAGTCATCCCTACTTCAGTCAAGTAATCATTCAAAGCCCCAGCTCCCAAGTTTCTTAACAAAATAAAATAGGCGGTATTATCTGAATTGACCAGCATTTCTTCTAATAATTTTTCGATGGTAAATCGTGTTCCTATTGGTTCACGATATAAAGTTCCGTATTGCTCCTGAATATCTCCGGCAAATAGCACTAATTCACTATCCCAGTTCCACTCACCTCTTTCTATTTTCTTCACTGCGGCAATTGCAACAGGAGACTTGATTAAAGAAGCAGGGTAATATCTGGCAATTTCATTATATGAAATGTTCCCACCGGTATTCAGAAATTCAATGTAGAGTGAAATCTTGTCTTCGCCATACTCTGCATAAATTGGTCGTAACTGATCTCGAAGTGGCTGGAGATTCACAATAAAGTCTTCTTGAGGAATAAAGTTTCTCGACACATCGACTAAAGGATATGGATTGACATAGTTTTCTTCTATGTGACGTGATTCCTTGACATGAGAGTAATACAAAACACCCGTGATCATGTTTGATATCACAAGCACGCCAATAATAATTCTGTAGGTATTCATGTTCATATTAAAACGCGGCCAGATAATTGAGTACGATATCGCCAACTCTAGAATAATTATCACTTTGTGAACCCAGTCTGAGATAAATGACAGACGTCTCGCCAGCGGCATCCCACTCGCTTCCAGCACCATCATCTAAGACACTGTCGTCAATATCGACTGTCGTCCAGGACGTTGAGGCATTGTCGACATCAGAAGTTACTAACGTGGCACTATTTTCGTTATAAATATAGACATCAATTTCACTGTTTGTTGACGTCGCACTTTCTGAGATATGACTGATCTGAATAGCGTTACTTGTCGCCCATGCTGAAAAATCAGCAGGAAGTGTTACTCGTACCGCTACCGTATAAAAATGCTCGGTGGCGCTTGGTCTATTCCATTGGTAATAATTCCGAATACTGGTTCCTTGAGTCGTATCAACATCCGAAGTCATGGTACCAGTGATATTCGTATCGGTCCCTGATCCATAATATGCAGTGAGTACCGCACCTGAATACTCGGGAGAAAGTCGAATCGTTTTTGCCGGACGAGCAGTGCCAGCGTAAGCCGGACCTGAAGATTCATCAAACGTAAAGGTATTTCCACTTCCACCTAAAACTACAGAATCATTGGCATCTATGGTCAATGCTGCATCTGAAGTTATTGAGTCCGAGTTAACTGCCAAAGCTCCTGAGCTAATTGTGGCACCTCCTGAAGTAACGGTAATACCACCTGAGGTCACACCTAAAGCATCAGCTAAAGTTAACCCTCCGGTGGCAGAAAAATCAGTTCCAGCCGCGCCAATATTGACTATTGTGGCATTGCCAGTATTTATTCCTGCAGTAGAAAATGTTCCCGACAGGAGTATACCTGTACCAATAGTCCCACCTGCTGTATCGACGATATTAATTCCATTCGTCAAGTTTCCAGCTGAGTTTGTAATTTCAATTCCATCAGTAATTCCTCCATTAGCTGCGACATCAATTTTGAGTGCATTATCCACTACGGTTGTTCCTGCAGCTGTTGTATCCAACTGTTGCAAAAGCAGGAGAGTTTCAGTTGTGGTATCAGTGTTACTTCCTGTCACCGCATTGTTGATGACAACACCATTGTCCGTCCCAGCTGAGGTACCGGCATTAGTGAAGTTATAGGTGAGAAAAGAACCATTGGCATCCATCACACCCCAATCCAATGTTTGAATCGTCGAACCAAAAGCAATTGCCCCATTTCCACCTGCATCACCAATAGTGTCCCAGGTTCCACTTCCTGAGCTACAGGTTTGCCACACAAATATTGCCCCAGAATCTTCATAGGTCAAACACATTTCATCTTCTCCTGCATCTAAAGTTGTCCCATTATCATTTAACTCAGTAGGTCCAATTGAATCTGCCGGTAAGACCACTTCCCCATCTCCTGTTCCATCAGTGGTTAAAGTAATTGTCGTTGTTGAACCACCTCCTAACACCAAAGCGGCGGCACCTCCAGGAAGAATCGTCAATGCCGCCGTGCTGTCATTGTCTGCTGAAGTAAGGGTAACTATCCCGGCATCATTTCGTCCAAATGTGAGTGTTCCATTGGTGCCATTACTGATCGATTCTGAATTTTCAAAAGATAATCCGGTATTACCAATCGTTTTATTGGTCAAGATTTCTGAACCAGCTAAAGTTGCAACTGTTCCTGTTGTGGGTAAAGTAATGTTGGTCACTCCTGTCGTGGTTAATGTCAACGCGTTAGCGCCAGAAGTTGTAAATGCAGCCGCAAATTGGACAGTGGTACTATTGGGAATAGTGAGAGTTCCGGTTGTATTCGTGACCGTCAAACCAGCGACTTTGAGTGCATTAAATGCATATGGAACAGCTGCCAATCTGACACGCGGACTCATTTCACCATCTCCATCAAACTCAATTCCTAAATATAAATTGTCGGTATTGAAATCAATATCATCAGGAAGGGCTGAAACACTTCCTAACAATGTTTGAAAGATTCCATTGGTGACGGTGATCGTTTTTGTTTCCGTCCACAGTGTTGTTCCCGCCGCCGCTGCATCGTAAATCGTGAAGGTAAAACTGTAGTCATCATCAGTCACATTTGTTCCTACGGTTTTATTTACAACTTTTCCTTGAAAATTTATTTGCTGAAGGATGCCAGTTGCCGCCAAAACACGCTCGGCTGGTGACAATAAAAATATCACCCCAAGCATGATGAGGAAAGCAGTGACGCGAACAAAAGAACCACACGTCATAATGAGACTTACTCACAAAATAAATCAAATTGTTTTGAAAGACACTCTTTGAGTTTTTTCTTTACTTTTTTCTCCTAAAGTAACTCTGCTACTTGTCGTCGAAAAGAAGTTCGAAAAATGCTCAAATATTTTTTTTCAATTCCAATTTCTTATTTTATGAGCAAGTCTAACTGTAGCAACTTTTGGACGAATAAACTACTCAAATATCACACCAAAATTACTCAAGTCTTTTTCTTTTTTTTCAATCTCTAAAAATGCTATTATGAATATCAACAATGAAAAAATTGTGTTCTTTTTTTATTCTCATTTTTCTCCTCGTGAATTTTTCTCAGAGAGCTTTTGCACAGTATGACGACACCGGAAGTATTCAAGTCAGTGGGACTGTTCCACCATCAGCTGATGTATTGAGTGTCGATTTAAGTAGTACAACGACTGGTCCATTTGCTCAAGACATTACTATCCGACATGATATTGCGTTGACGTCGAGTAGCAATGTTCCACTCGATGTTATCCTCGAAGTTGAATGGGAAGACGGGACGATTGATGGCGAATTAACTCCTACCGTGGACGTAGTGGAGTACGTATTAAATTCCGCTACCACAGGCATGGGTGGAGCAACTCCAGTAGTTGATTTAAATAACAATACAATTCGTTGGCACTTCACTGGTTTTGCAAACTCTACCTCCACGGTCAGTTTTGAAGTGAGAACGCAAGATACCTACACAGGTGATCTGACTGTCACATTTCCACTTACTGCCAGAGTTATAGATCCGACCGGAGTACCCGAATCTACTGTCACCCACGAGTACCAATACGTTACGCCAGCTTCACCGACACCAACTCCAACTCCTGCTCCAACATCCAGTTCTACTACTACTTCAGCCACTGACTCACCGTCTGCGACGTCAACTCCAACTCCGACATCGTCACCAAATGTACCGGTCATCATTGAATCTGTTTCCATTCCAGAAATTTTGACAAACTCGGCAGTTGTTCAAGTCATCACGTCTCAACCAACGACGTTGCAACTTCGATATGGCTCATCAATTGATAATTTATCCACCATCATGACTTCAAGCTCATCAAGCAAAATTACACAGTTTCGTTTAGAAAATTTAACTGAAAATTCTCCGTACTATTTTCAAATAATTATCATTGATCCGAACAATGCCATTCAACAGGGATCAGATATTTATTTTTTTCAAACGGCTAAAAAAGGTGAAGAGGTTTTTAGTCAGGATTCATTTACGCCGAACTTTGTAACTGCTCGCAGTTTCGGTGGAGTGATTTATTCTTCTTTAACTTCTGGAAATGAAACTCATGAAATTGTTGCAACTCAAAATGATATTTTAGATTTTGAAATAAACTTTCCAAAAAAAATTGATGCCAAACGGCTCGAATTGAATTTGCAAGACAATCAAGTGCTGGGTTTACGAACCTATGCCTTCGAAGATTTTCATAGTTCGTCCATGAACTTACAAAACGTGTCTGATTCGCTGTATACCGGCAAACTCAAACTTCCAAACACACTCGGAAAATTTGACATTGTCTTGACTGCCTCTACCTTTAGTGGTGAGTATTTCCAACAAAAGATTGCTGAAATTACTATTACGCAACCGTTTACCGTGATCAATGAGTACGATCAACAACCGATTGAAGACGCTCAAATCTACCTCTATCGATTCAATGCGAATAACCAACTCTACGAGCTGGTCTCAACCCAATCTATTTTAATGAACCCAGTTATGACGGATACCCAAGGCATTGCTCTCTTTAGTCTCTATCCAGATAAATATAAAGCGGAAATACTTGCTGAAGGATATGAAAAAAAAGAGGTCGAGTTTACTGTTTCAATTGATAATTCCGATAACATACTACCCACTGTTTCTTTAACGCGAACTTCACCATATGTGTTGTCACTTTTGAACGAATATCAAGGATCTATCAAGTTGTTTTCCAGAGAATATTTCTTAACGCTCAACAAATTTGCAGATTCCACACGTTTTATGAACGTGATGATCAGTACGTCAATTCTTTCAGTGATCTTAACGATTGCACTCTACTTGAGATCATTTCGAATTCCACAAACATCTAGGAATCAGGAACAGTGGCAGATTTTTTCTCAGCTCGCAAATGTAGGTATTTCTCTCTACTTAGTTTTTTCTGTTCTCTTTTTGATCAGTGGAATTTTGCTCTCACAATCACTGCCATCACCAGTTTTTTCAGTCTTCATCCTCATTCTGACATTGTTGTGGGCAACATATAAAAAAAGAAAAATCTTGCTTTCAAAACATGAGTGAACTTTAAAAAGTTGCACTGGCAATCATGGTGAGTATTCCAGTGTAATCTCCCGCAGCAGGGGTAATATTTGAAGCTCTGGCTTTGACCAAAATAGAACCACGACCAGAAGTAATTGGAGCGGCACTGGACGAAAACACTGTCCGAGTAGTCGTATCCACTACACCAACAGTATCTCCAGAACTATCGTACGGACTTTCAGCGATTAAAGGCCCTCCCGCCGATTCAGTGGTGGTATCAACTCGGATTCCAAAACCTTCACTGGCGGAAGAGAGATTCGTTGATGATGAAGTAATTGTGTATCCGACGTTACTGCTCGTTAAACCTGTTCCTGAGTTGTACACGTACACAAATCCACCTGCTTCAGCATTGGTACTTAAATCAATCCAGATCTTATCGCTGGCCGTCGTTACTCCACTGGTTGAGATCGTACCAAGTGATAAAGCATATGGCGCGCCAGTTTCTGAGTCGCTACTGCTCACATCAATGTCATACGTTAGTGTTGCTCCAGAAGTAGTTGCAGATGACTCTGCACTAAAACCAGTTTCTGTGTATTTCGTGTGAATGGCTTTGACTTTGATTTTGTATGTTGTGCTAGATGTTAATCCAATCACAAACGCACCACTCGCTCCCCAAGTCGCTTCAGTTTGATAGACAGCTGTCGCTCCAATTGTATTGTCTGCCTGAATGTAGTTGGTGGTGGTGAAGTCATCAGTACTAATGGCGATCGCAAACTGCGCATCACTTGGATTGTTCCCCGTATCAATATCAAAAAATAACTTGTTGTACCAGCTACCTGTATTATTAAACGTGGGTGCACCTGGGACATTTGCTTGCTGGGTGAAAATTAGACCTGGCCCTAAATTGTAATCGGTACCTTCACTTTCCTGTCCTGATGTTTCACCTAAAATACCAATGGCTGAGTAGTTGGACGAATCTGAAACACCACTGCCTCCCGCACCAAATCCAAAATCTCGCATTTCGTAGTTAGTACTAAAGGGCAGCACTAAAACAAAAAAACTAAAAGAAAATAGTGACGAAGTTCGTTTGAAAAAATTCATGGGTTTTTATCAGTAATGACAATACTATCAATCAATTCTGCCACCCTGTCGAGATCTAATAAATCGAGTTGCAACACTTGAGAAAATGCAACCGTGATGGTCAAACTTTCATCTTGAAAAAAAACACTCAGACTGTCTTCACTTAAAAATGCCTGATACTGCTTTTTTGTTTTTAATGGTAACTCTATCTTTTGAAAATCATTTGGATTATTTTTTCTCAGCGTAATACCTGGATCCTCACCACCAACTGAGTTAAAAACTTTTGCCGTTATGACCAAGTTTGAACGAGGAGACTGTACCTGCATTTCTAACCGACAAAGAAATCCTTGATCATTTTCGAGATTTTGAACTTTTGTTACTTCAAAAGGAACATACACGGTAAAACAAGGTGTCACTTGTTTGGTGTTGTTGCTCGCAGTTGTTGACGGTGAAGATTCTGAAAAATCAACTTGATTCCAAATTGTATCCCCTTGTTGAGCTTGTTGAGATAAAAATTCTTTTCCTCGATCAGACAGCGAACCGACTTTCACCACCCCTTTGGCTGAATTTTTTCCATACCAAATAGCTACAACAACTACAGCAATAAAACTAATCAGAAAGAATAATTTCTTTTTACTAAAGAAGTTTTTTGAAACTTTTTTCTCGGGATTTTCGAATGCGTTTTGCTCCATATAACAATAATACCAAAAGCAAAAGCAGAATCATAAAGATTTTTGGTTTGATCAAGATTAATGAAAAACTTTGATAGTAATGACTTTGTCCCGGATCACTCGAACCTTCAACTTTGATAGATAAAAATGAAAGTGGAAAGGTATATGCGACAGGCTGAATTTTCACTTTCACTTCACGTTTACTTTGAGGGAGAACAAATAATGAGGATTCATTAATGATTCCTTTGTACACCAGTCGACCAAACATATCGGTAACACTGATAACTCCCCGAGGAACAACATGACTATTACCTTGATTTGAAAATAACAATCGAAGCTCTGATGGCAGACTCAAGCTGAGTGTATTTTTACTCAGATCTAGCGGAGCGAGTGATAATTGATACTGCTCTCCACCTTCTTTATGTATGAGTAAAAGCGAAGACAACGCTGGTAATATTTTCTGCTCTGAAGGTGTTTCTGTTTGGTTTTGAATACGTGCTATCACTGCTCCGTAATGACCTCCTGGAGACAAATCCACAGAATTACGAATTTGGAAAAATATTTCTTTTTGCTCCTGGGGAGCTAGAGTGACGAGATTTTCATCAATTTGAACAAAACTGGCTAAAGTAAACGCTGTTCCTGACAAAGGTTTATCAACAAAAGCAATTTGACCCTGCTCATCTTGTTGTCGAATATCTAAAGCAAATATTTCAAATGTTTGAACAATGTCACCGACATTATGAATTTGGATTGAAGCAGTCACCGATTGTTGGTCACCAAGTGTGATCTCTTGAAAAGAAGGTTCGAGTTGTATCGATTCGGCTTGGACACGTGAAGGAAATAAGAAATAAGTAATTGCTATAAAGGAAAAGAAAAAGTGAAAAACGATCGTATTTATTTTGATTTTTTGAACATTCGAACAACACTCATCACCGTGGATCTGACCCCAACGATGACCAGTAATAATACGAAAAGCAGTAGGAGTAAGATTTTCCATGGAATGACCCAAAATGATACAAATGATTCAATCGGAACGTCACGTTCACCATTATCGTACACCATTAAGAGATGTGCCGTGTATCTCCCAAATCGAAAAGTATGTGCTTTCGAAAAATCCCATTCCACGCCCCAAAATTTCAATGTGTTTGATTTCTCTTGATTTGCGTCTGAAGTATCAACCCGTCTTGGAAAACCATCGTCCCACTTCACTGTAAATGTCCTGGCTGAATTAGGTAAAATAGCTCGACGTTCTGCATTGATTGATAAGATGGCGAGATCATTTTTTCCTTGTCCATCAATAAATACATTTCCTTCTGGCACAACGTGAACATTACCCTTATTTTGAATATTAATTTCGAACTCTTGAGGTAAAAATTCTTGAATTGGAAACTTCGCTAGAAAACTTTCAACACTCAATTCTCTTTTTGCATACGGAGAATTCACTGTCGTTAATAATAAAATAGCAGGAGAACCCTTGACTTGTGCTTCTCCCCCTTCTGTAACGGGATCTGCTTGTCGAGAAACGATAATCGTGTAGTAGTAGGAAAAAGCAGCATCATCTGGTGCAGTAAAATCGAATGCGATTGTCTCCCATTCGCCAGGTGAAATTGAAAATGTAGTTTTATCAAAATTTACCCAAGATAAAGATGGATCATTTGGATCAGGTTCTAATAACTTTGGTTTGTCACCATTTTCATCAGCAATGAATTTTCCTAATGTGATGAGCAGGTGTTCTGTTTCACTTCCGTTGTTACGAATTCGAATATTGGAATCTACTGTTTGACCAGGATCTGACTCAATAAAAAGTGTGACAGGTGAAACTGTTAAGTTAATTGCCGAATTGGGAGGAGGAAATGGGGTCGCTTCTACTTCTGTGTCTGAGATATCCAGCTCTTCAGCTGCATCTTGAGCATACACTACCTCTAGCTGCAGAGCGAAAAAAGACAGAGCAATGACGAAAACCTGAAAAACTCTTTTCATATCAAGCTATTCTACTTCAGAAGTTTAAAAAATTCCTGAGCCAACTACTGTTAGAGTGTCAGCATAGTCAGCGGCAGCTTCAGTCAAACCTGAAATTGCGGCACGTGGGATTAGGGTAATCACATCACCATTCGCAGCTCCATTTGAGGTCGCGAATGATTGATAAGAAGTTGAAAGTGTTCCTCCACTACTTGTGTCACCACCATCATACTCTGCCGACAAACTTACCGTGCCTCCATTGGCTGCATCTGAGGTTAAATCTGCATCTAACACATAGCCTTCAGTCCCAGAAGAAAGTGTGGAGTCAGCAGCATCGATACTGCCTGTAGTTGCAATCGTGTACGACGCATTAGCTGAAGTGAGTCCTGCATTCGTACTCCTCACCCAAGCATTCCAACCACTTCCAGCATTCGTTGTCACCGTAATAGTCGTTCCTCCACCAGAGCTCACAGATCCTGTTGATAAGGTTCCTAATGATTGAGAATTATTATTGAAGGCGAAAGTGAACGTAGGTGCAACTGTTGCTGAAATCGTAATCTGATCATTACTAATTGTTGGAACAGCAATGTCTTTTGTATCAGCTGTACCAGCATCAGCACCAGTTCTCGTAAAAACAGTATGAATAATAGTGGTTGATGCATCAGGATTCAGAAGTAGTCCAGTTCCAGTAATAAAAAATCCATATGTTGTACTATCTGCCATAGCTGTTACAGGAAAACGAATTGTGTTACCAGTGACATTGTCTGCGGTGGCGATACCCGGCATTGCTGTTACACCACCAGGTAATCCTGAAGTTGAGACAGTGTAATTACCAGCAGTTGCTGAAAAATGTGTTGCAGACACCCACTCCGCATCGAGTGTGATTTTTATGGTTGTCTCAGTAGCAGAAGTTGAAGAAGTCGTAAATACCACCAAACAATCTCCAGGATCTATCCCTTCTCTCATTCGATCACAACGCATATAGGTATTACCAGCAGAGGCTGCTTGAACTTGCTCGACGAGAAAAAGTGGTCGAATAGTAAAAACTATTGCCCACATGAATACCAATGAAAATAAAATCTGTTTTTTCATAATTAAGATCAATTAAGTGTGCAAGATTATGTACTTAAAATCAAGTAGCTTTCTCACACATGTTTCAGTCAATAAACGCTGAAATTTGAAATTTTTCTTCTGTTTTTCTCACGAAAATATCGGGAAATTTTATTCTTTTGATAAAAATTGAGAAGCGAAAATTACTGTAAATGTTGATTGAAAAAATCAACGGTATCTCGCATTGCTTGCGAAAAAGCAGTCCCTGAAATATTATGTCCACCATTTGGGTACTCATTCAATTCATTGGGAATATTGGAAGCATCTAATTTAATTTTTAATCCTCGACTGTATTCGACACTGACTACATCATCATTGACCGCGTGAAATAACCCTACAGCACCTTTAATCTCATTCAAGTAATTCGTGGCTGGAACTTGTTTCCAAAATGCACTCTCTGGATTGAATTGACCATGGGTATCAAAGAGTTGTTGACGTTTTTGGCGACTCGGAGAGGTAGAGGATGGAGCTTGATAACTATTATCATCAATCCCATACTCCTGCATGTCTTCATAGGTATAGACTGCTCCACCCCAGATTGCTATGGCAGGAATTTCGGGCTGTGACGCTAATGCTCTCATCGTGATATTACCTGCCATACTATGGCCCCACATCCCTACTTTGTCTTTATTCACAAAATTACTGGCCTGTAGTGCAGCTCTGGCATTCAGTGCATCAACAATATAATCTGAGGAGTAATATCCACCGCCTGCTTCACCTTCCGACTGTCCGTGACCACGAAGATCTATTTTGAACACCACAAAACCATTTCGAGCTAAGTAATCAACGTACGCTTCATACTGTGTTCGTGTCTGATATCGAGCGGGTGGAATGTACCCATGAATGAAAACAATTGCTGGAAACCCACCGATTGGCTGTTCTCCTTTTGGTTGAGTCAACAACCCGTTCACTTTTAATCCGTCCGATGTGTAACTTGTCAGATACGAAGTGTAGGTCGAAGTTTCACCAATTTTTTCTTGTGGACCTAATTGACTGGTGTAACTACGTTGTCGTAAATATGGAATCGTCATTTCTTGAAAAGAAAAAGGTGTTGGAGACGGTGAAGTTAAAACGTTTGCAGTCTGAGTCTGTACTTGATCAACAACCTGATCCACTTTTTCAAGGGTAGATGTATTTTTTTTAAAAAGAAGTATTCCCCCACCTAATCCGAGGATGAGGAAACCTACGACTGAAGCAAGTAGTACAGCTTTTTGATTTCGAGGAATTGGCAGTTCTTCCTGAGTAATTGGTTCAATCACCTGCTCATCTATCATAGATATGTAGTATAGAAAAACTTCTGTGAAGAAGAAACTGTTTTTTGTAAGGGTTTATTCTTGAAATGTAACTGGAATCTTTATTTGCTTATCATTTTCAGGCAAACCTGACGGATTAGCATTTTTAAAAATAAGTGAACCGGTTAAAGTTTCAGGAGTGGTAAAAATTATTTCTCCGGAAAATGGCACAAATTCCTCAGTCATCCACTCAGCATCAGCTTGAACTGGAATCTCACCTAAACTTTTGCCATTCGCATCAATTAACTCTGCAGAAAAATTGGCTTCGAAAAACCAATTTCCACGAGCTTTTCCATCGATTTGCAACGGATTAGAAATTACTTGATTTGGGAGAGGTTTACCCACGGAAATTTCATCAGAAAATTCCGACTCATTTCCAATTTCTTGAGTAAAGGTTTGACCATTTGCATTACATCTTGGCGGATAACTTTCCATCACTGGGTTTCCAGCTGCAACACATTCGTCAAAAGAAGAAATTGCTGACACTGGGGATGGTGAAGTTACAGGAGTGTCGACAGATTTTTGACATCCAGCCAACACAATAACAAGAACTCCAATCAGAATATTTTTTTTCATGTCACACCTCCAACTACACCATATCACAAATTCGGTTTGGTCTGTGTGAGAAATGCCATGACCTAAAAGTTATGCTTTTGGTTCATCTTTAAAGTGCAAAACGAGTGAAAGTCCAGCTAAACCTATTGCAGCTAAACTGATCATGTTTGTCCAGCTAGAACTTCCCTCAGTAGTTTCCACGACATCTGCAACAGGTTCAATGTCTGATAATACAGTAGTTGTAGAGAATGGTCCGGATTCTTTATTTGTTTTTTCGTCGTGAATCATTTCACCAGATTCTTGATCCCAGGCCACCACAGTACCATCTGAATAGGTTTGATAGGCTTTCCACTGCAATGTTGTTGGTGATGCTGGTACTTGTGCACTGAAGAGGAATTCATCTCGTTGTCCGGCAGGTACAGATCCACCTGACCAAATAACTTCCGTCACTTTTGCTTCTTCACCCTCACCTGTTTTTTTAATTTCTATTTTCCAACCAGGTTTCACATTCGGCGAAACGTGATTGAGCCCTTCTGGCATTACAAGTCGCATTCCTGTAGTTGGAATTTCTTTTTCGTTCGGCACACCAATTGTGAAAGTTTGGAAAGCTGCTATTAACGCTTCTTTCGGTCGGACCGTAACATGAGCTTGAATAGAACCTACGCCAAGAAGCATGAATGAAGTAACTAAGCCGGCCACAATAAATGATCTTTTCATACACCCTTTCGATTAAAGTGAAAATAGCTTGCTACTGTAGAGATAATTGCAAGAATGCCCACAAGGATAACTTGTTTTTCTGTTTCTGCCAACTGCTGGACATACGTTTCAGAATTAACCTTTTGTGGTGTTTCAGCCACTCTATCAACTCGAACATCATATTCAAAATGGAATGCTGAAAAGTCCTTAGAAACAATCGGTTCACCTTGTATCTTCACTTTGTACACACCCTTCTGTGGAAACGTCGAAATTATCCTTCCGATTTGATTTCCATTTTGGTCATCTTCAACTTCCATCAACTTGTGGTCTATTATTGTGTCATCTTGCATCACCCATACCCAGCAATCACAGTTATTGAGAACTAGCTTTTCATTTTTATCTGTAAAGATAAATCTGATTTTGGTTTCCTGATTAGCATACGGTTCATCATCAGGCTCTAAATGAATCGATAATGAAATGCCATCATTCGCTCTCATGAAATGCGCAAAGACTTTTGAAGGAAATCCTGCAAGGATAAACACTAATGCAAAAGTGCAAATAATTAAGGTGTGTTTCATATACTGTGAAGAAAGCTATCTTTAATCTCTTCCTCATATCCGCCTATAGTTTCTCATAGACTCCGTATTATAATAAGAACTTATTCTATTTCAGATAAAGAACAATTTTTAGGAGAAAATATGTCAAATCGACTTTTACACGTAGCCGTTGATTATGAACCGAGTGGACTTGAGTTTGGAGAAATAATCCAGCAACTTCATCGTCACTTAGATAACCCTAATGATGTATTCATCTTACCAACATCTACTCCCCCTCTCGATACAATGGCAGTTGGGTTTGTGACAGCTCAATATGCATTAGGTGAAGCCAAACCAGGCATGATGATTTATGGGAATTCAGCTCCTCGTCGAGATAAAAACCAAGCTCAAGCAAATAATATGGGTGAAGGCATTAAATACGCCAAATTGAAAAATGGTGTTGAAATCGTTAGCGTTTACTCGGAATACGCCTTTGGCTTTGTCAAAAGTGAGATAGTTGAGTTTCGAGATATTGACTGCCCAAACAGTGGTTCCCAATTTCGATCACGAGATTTCTTTCCAGAACGTGTTGCTAAATTAATGAATGGAGATCGATCTGTATTAACCACAGAATTAGATATTAACTCTATCCCTGATATTCCAAACAATTTAGTCGCGTGGACTGACGGTTTTGGAAATATCAAGACGACAATGAGAAAATCTGACATCGCCAATTTTCAACCCGGTGACAAAGTTGAAGTTACAGTCAACGATATTCGTATGGTTGGTGTCATGTCTATCGGTGGTTTTCAGGTTGATCGCGGTGTTTTAGCCATCAATGCTGGTTCTTCTGGTTATGATAACCCTTTCATCGAGCTCTTCTTACGGGTTCATCACATGTCTGAAAAGACAGCTGCTGTCCGATTTGGGTACCCACCAGGTGGAACACCAATTGATATGAAGTTGATGAAGTAATTTACTCTGCTTCTCTTATTTTCACTTGTCTCAACAGTATTGTTGTTGTCTCAAATAGCATAACTGAAAGTTAAATTTAAAAAAAACGAGCTCGTAAGAGCTCGTTTTTTAATGTTAATTACTTTAACGTTATCGAATAACTTGGAGTACTACTCCGAGTTCTGCATTAGGAGCAGATACTGAGATACGGTTATTGGTTGCACTTCTCCAAATTTCATACCCAGTGTCTCCATAGGTCGCACAATCAGCTTCATCAACTGGTTCACCAGCTAATGCTCCACCTGTAGGATCTGAGGGCAAAGCAGCCAAGTAGTCAGTAACTAAAGCTTCACAGAAAGCTTGTCCAACACCAGCAGCACTGATTGCTGAAGCAGTAGCAGTAATACCTGCTGGAAGTGTTCCACGGTTATCTGCTGCATATTGTTGAACAGCGTTCAAAATGGCATTGATATCACTACTTCGTTTGGTGTTATTTGCTTGAGAAAATTGTCGTGCTGGATTGATAGCGACTAACACAATCGCCAACAGTACAGCTAAAATCCCGATTACGACAAGTAGTTCAATAAGTGTAAAACCTTGTTGGGAACGCAAGGCTTTGGGCAGGGAAAAGTGTTTCATACAAAGCTCACTAAATAATATAAATAATGCTGTATCCATACTAGTAAATTACCTCATGTCATGTCAATGGGTGATGAAAAGAAAATAACTTACTAAACAAAAAAGCCTTGTGTAACACAAGGCTTTTTTTAACTAATTGAGTTTCGAAGTTTAGTTCGGTGCATGAACAGTGCCTTCACAGTAGTCCCGATCAGCACCTGATGCCTGAGATTCAAGGTAGAATCCGCGACCATTGTTTATCGAGGCAATATATTGTTTTACTGAACCAGCAAATGAATTTGCTTGAGCTTTTGTACCATATGGATCTGTATACCAAATTGTTGGGCCACCTTGATTTGTGATATCTGTTTGATTGAAGTATGTTTCTCTCTTACAACCATTGTACTCTGCACGAGGATCATCGTAGTCCATTGATGTAATTCGGCCGTAATCTGTGATTTTGTCACAGGTTCCATTTTGCGGTCTACCAGGTATAAAGCACAGATCAACAGTTCTACCTACATTGTTCGGCTTACTGGCATCATAGATTCGACTCGGACCAAATACAGCAAAGTGTGGATCATAATAAGCTAACAGCTGCCCACTAACTGTACGAATGTAATTACTACTTATCCAGTCCTCATAAAATCCATTTGTGCGTTCTGTATCTGCTGTTGGGATAAATCGGACTCCATTTCCTGACGGAGCGTTTGCAGGTGAAAATCCTGGGACTTTAATCACAGTTCTTTTATCATTTGCAGTAAACTCACCTGGAGGACCAAAAGCTACGATCTTTGAAGCAACAATATTTGTGCCATCGTCACACACCGTTATATATAAAAGCTCATGCAAATTATTTGAAAAGGCGTCTTGTGAGTGTGTCCCTTGATGTGGCTTCATCAAGAAATCACAAGTCACTCCTATGTTAATGCGATCATTGCATCCAGGTCCTGAAGGTCCATTACAAGCATTTCGTTGGAGCCCTACATTATTCTCCCAGTCAACCTTATGACCGACATGATCTTCATGTCTCATTCCGTTATTAATAGAGTTTGCTGAGTTATACACATCCAACTGTTCGTTAACATACCCGAATGGCAATCCTGAGACTGCACGCTCACTCGCATCTAACGTCCCATTACCGTTTGCATCATATCCATAATGATTTTGAATAGCTGTCCATAGCTCAGAGCTTTTTGGGTCACGTCCATGTTCATGACCAAAAGTACATTTACTTCCATTAGGAAGAGTATGATCATGTGCATGCCAGGTCGGATACCACTTTCCATCAGGACCTTTTACTTTATAGCTATCATGAATTTCTTTTGTACAGGTGTCATACTTAGTATTTGGTGTCCATAGCCCCATAGCATGACTATTCTCCCCGCCACTTGGAGGAGGTGTAGCACCACTAGTAGGAGCAGGGGTCGGTGTGACACTCGTAGATACCTGAAGAATACCTTTAATTTCACCACTCCCATAATTCTGAGTATGAACATTAAAGTACAGCTTCCCTGCATTCAGATCTGTAACCTGTGCAGCTGTTAAAGTAATTTGTTGATTTTGAAATGGTCCATTTGAAAAGGGAAAAAGAATGGCATCTTGATTTGTGCCTGAAGGTCCATGAATATGAACTCCTGTCACAGCACTGGTTAGATTTGAAAATGAAAGGCTGACGGTGGCAGTTCGATTTGAAGTATTTAAGACAAGTGATCCACTTCCATATCCTTGTGATCCTGTGACCTGTGGAGCAAGTGTTGCTGAGAATGTAACAGTATTTGAAGATGGAGTGGTAGGAGTCGGAGATGAATCAGGTCCTGTTTTAAAGAAGTTCTCAGCTAAGATTGAGTAATCTGTGAGATCTACAATCTCATCCATATTAATATCTGCCAATATTGACTGTCCTGTCTGAAAGAAATTTTCAGCAAGTATTGAATAATCGGTAAGATCAACTATCCCATCCTTATTGATGTCTGCAATATTATATTGAGTCTGACTCAATATCTGTCCAGGAAATGCTACTGTTAACGAAACTATCCCTAATAACATCGCCCCAGCACTTAAGAAAAATAACTTTCCTTGTAGCTTTTTTGGTGTGTGATTAGTTTCTGTATTCATAATAAATTGGAAATTAAAAAAATATCAATATTCTTGCAATAAAAAATTATGATTGTAATGAAAAAGGTCACTCAATACCAGCAATCTTTTTAGTTCGGAGCATGAACAGTATTAGAGCCTGTGTCGTGAGTTCTTAATATAATGCGGGGATCTATCGAAAAATCCGTTGTTGTTTTTACGGATGAGAGCATTTGTTTTGTCGCACCTGGAAATGGAGTTGTTGTGGCATTGCCTCCAAACGGATCGGTATACCAAACTGTTGCTCCTCCAGCGTTGTTGAGTATATGTGGATTTACATACTGACCACGCTGAACACCTCGGAATCGAGAACGTGGATCATTCCAGGTAATTCCTGTAATTGCACCATAGTTTGTCATAACATCACAAGTTCCACCTCGAGCTTTACGATCACCCTGTGTTTCATAACAAACATCTGCCAAATACGAAATTTTATTTGTTGCTGTGGGATTATAGTACCGAATAGCGTCTAAGACTTCCCAAGCTCCACCATTTGATGCGAGTACTGTATTGTTTGCTGTTCTTATTCTGATACCTGCAGACCAAATTTCATACGGGAATGATGAAAATTGCCCAGCTGGAACTAACATGCTGCTTTCTACACAATCTCTTGTGACGATGTTTCTAAATCCATCTTGGCGAGTACCTGGAAAATTAGTTAAATTTGCATTAGGAACTGAGATTATTTGATTTCGATCAGCACCGCAAAAGCGTGTGAACTCTTGTGGGGCACCAAACGGAATCATTGTTGTCAGAAGTGCTTTTGAACTTGGAAAACTTGCTCGAGTACTCACACAGTTCGTGTAGATCAGCAACTCATGCAAATTGTTTGAAAATGCATCTGGTGAATTGACACCTTGGTGTACTTTTTGGAAATGGTAGCAACGAATTCCTGTTTCATCCCATTTCCTACCTGATGCGGTAGATTTTTGTGGAACTACTACTCCACCAGTCATATTGGAATCGAAGGGATCGGTTCCTTCTCCAATATCACCTTCCCCATTTGCAAACTCAACTTTGTGTCCGACATGATCTTCGTGACGAGTAATTGCACCATTTGGATTAGATGCATAGTATGCGTCCATTTGTTCATTTACATATCCAAATGGCACTCCAGACTTAGCTAACTCGGCTGAGCTGATTTGACCATTGTGATCTGCATCATAAGCAAAGTGTTGTTGAATGTCTGAGAAAAATTGGAAAGCACTAGGGTTTCGACCGTGCTCATGACCAAAGTAGCAATTTCCAGATCCCGTAATTGGGTTCGTGACCACAGGTGCATGCCATGTTGGATATTGTTTTCCATCTGGACCAATAACGTGGAAAAATTTATGAGCAGTTACAACATCTGTTCCGTCATCACATTTATCATATTGAGTAAGTGGCTTCCAAGTACTCATAGCCATACTTTCACCTTCGACATGTGTCATCGGTGTTGGAGTTGGAGAAGCTGGGTACGTAGGAGTTGGAGATGAATCTGGTCCTGTTTTAAAGAAGTTCTCTGCAAGAATTGAGTAATCTGTAAGATCAACTATCTCATCCAAATTGAAGTCTGATAACAAAGACTGTCCTGTCTTAAAAAAGTCTTCTGCTAGGATTGAGTAATCAGTCAGATCAACTATCCCATCCTTATTGATATCTGCAATGTTGTATTGTGTCTGACTTAATATCTTCCCAGGAAACGCTACTGCTACTGAAACTAATCCCAACAAAACTGCTATTGTTGTGAAAGTAAATCGGTATGCTAAAGATTTCATAAGCACTGTTCGGTAGTGATCATAATATAAAAATTGAAAAATGTGATTCAACGCCAGCTATCTTAGTTTAATTCGGTGAGTGGACAGTGTTGTGTCCCCATTTCCCAGACCCACCCATTGTGCCGTAGCCACGATCTGCTCCAAAAGCACTTGGTGTTAATGGGCCACCTAATTGTGGTCCATAACTAATGTTCGCAGGAGTGAGATATTGCTTAATTGATCCTGGGAAAGGAGTACTTTGTCCATTATTCCCCAATGGATCGGTATAGATGATAGCTGTACCACCTGCGTTAGTGATTGGATCAGCTTGAAAATATGTTTCTCGCATATCACCTCTAAATTGAGAGCGCGGATCATCCCAAGTAATACCAGTAACTCGACCGTCTTCTGTTACATGACATGCACCTCGCATACGATCTCCATTTGGCTCCACTTCGTAACACAGATCCATCAAGTAACCGACATCAAGTGGTTTTCCTGGATCATAAAAACGAACAGGGTTGAAAACTGTGAATCCACCGACTGGTGACATATTTAATCTTTTCCCAGATTTATCAGTCAAGACAAGATCTGCTCTCCAATCCTCATATGTGTGACCTGAAAATTGTCCTGATGGAACTAGCATGAATTCATTGACACATTTTCTGGTGAGAACATTTCGTGCTGTGTTAGGGCCACCTGAAGGATAGTTTGAGTTCACACTATCTGTTCCAAGAATGATCTGGGTGCCTCGTGGATTACACGGTAGTGCTTCACCGAATTGACCTGGTTTGTTAAAGGCAGCAAGTATCGTAATTCGGGCATCATATCCATTTCTATTACATGACATGAATCCTGTAGCCGCGTGCAAGTTATTAGTGAAAGCATCTTTAGAGTTTGTACCTTGATGAATAATACCTGCTACATCACAGACAATATCACTCTCACGACGATCAGCTGCAGTTGCACCTTCATATGCTTGATTGAATCTCTCCCATTCTACTTTGTGCCCAACGTGATCTTCATGGCGATGTACCAATGGTTTACCAATTGATGCGTTATATACATCATATTGCTCATTGGCATATGCAAATGGAACACCTGTCACTGCTTTTTCTGCGGTATCCATTGATCCATTTGAATTTGCATCGTAATAATACATTTCTTGCATCTTAGGGAATAATGGAGAAAGCTTTGGATCTCGTCCATGTTCATGACCAAAAGTACATTTAGTTCCATTTGAATAGGTGTGTTCATGTGGATGCCAGGTTGGATACCATTTTCCATCCGGTCCGACAACCTTATAACTTTCGTGTACTTCAACTGGACAGGTATCAAATTTGGGATTTGGTACCCACTTCCCCATTGCTTTACTATTCCCATTTGGGGCTTGAGCATCACCTGAAGGATTAGGAGTTAAGGTCGGATGAGGCGACTCATGAACCATAGGTGTGGGAGTTGGAGAAGCTTGGTACGTAGGAGTTGGAGATGAATCAGGTCCTGTTTTAAAGAAGTTCTCAGCTAAGATTGAGTAATCTGTGAGATCTACAATCTCATCCATATTAATATCTGCCAATATTGACTGTCCTGTCTGGAAGAAGTTCTCAGCAAGGATGGAGTAATCTGTAAGATCAACGATTCCATCTTTATTGATATCCGCAATATTATATTGAGTCTGACTCAATATCTGTCCAGGAAATGCGACTGCTACTGATACCAGCCCTACTAAAACACCAACCGTTGTAAGAATAAATCTTTGTACTATTTCTTTTGTATGTGTGTCTTTTGAGTGGGTGTTCATATTTTTGGAAAAGAAATAATAATACTATGTGCTAAGAAAGTGTAATTGTAACTGTACAGAAAAATATTGAAAAATACAATTCGTTTTTTAAAGCAAATCACTTGCTCCAATAGTGATGATCATATCATATGCACTCAGCTCAATATTTTCTTGATAGGAAAAATTTGAGAAACTTTCACGGAATGCTTCTTGAAGTAGTACTTGTATATTCGAGTTCAACCCTGGTTTTACAACAACTGAAGTTCTACCGGGATTACTCTGAGCAGCATTTCCAGTAACAACAAACTCTTGCACTGCACCGCTATCTACCAAGTTCTGTTTTACCTCATCCGCTTTCCCGCTAACTCCTGACCCATTGAGCACTTGAATACGCAGTGAACCGAGTGGTGATACTGTGCCACTTTGGGTTGAAGTCAAAACATCCGCACTAGAGCTGGCAATTGGTGTCGCAACTGGAGCAACAACAGGTACTTCAATTTCTTCTGGCAAAGGTGATGGTACTTGATTTTCAAGTGCAGCATTTTGCCGCTGCATATTCCAAATCAGCACACCCAACACAGCCATTAAAAAAACGAACACACCAAGAGCAATACCAACTTCTTTTGTGATCGCGAATTGTTTTTTAATAAATTTCTTTTGTTGTGCTTCTTTCCGTTGCTTTGGATCCATTAAGCCCATATCTTGTAATTTAGATAAAACTGGAAGCGTTTCTTTGGCATTCTCGGGAGTGAGTCCTTGAGAAAAATCAACTGGGAACAAAAATTGAGGGAAATAATTATCGATCGTATATGTTTGCTCTTCGAGCGTTTTTACTATGATTTCATACAATCCTTTATTCATCGCAAAAATTCGCAAGCCTGATTCTAAGGTGAATGGTTTACACAATAAGTTATCAAAAGGCACGACATCACAAAATTCCTGTGTATGCGTTTTAATTTCATCCTGATTGGAAGTGGCTGCGAAGTCTTTTGTAAAATAGAGTTCATCAGCAAAAATAATCACTACTTCACGAGGAGTTTGTTGCGATTGTTGCAACCAAGTTAAAAAACTGGTTTGAACCAGTTCTTCGTTGACGATATCTAAGTCAATCAAAGTCTCTGAAGGAAATTCGAAATTCTGCACTTCAGCTGCACCCGAATTCCACCACTGAATATGGGTTTTAGTGAAAAAAAGAATACTGGCAACGGGAGATTTTCCTTCTAACATACGTGTGTATCATATAGTGACAAAAATCACTTGATAAGTGTAGTGGGAGTTTATATTTAATACGTTTCTTTCCAGGAAACAATACTTAATATGCCAGAACTCGCATCTAGCTGAACTGCGATAGAACGCTCAAAATTTCCCGATCTTCCCACCGATACAATTGTTGTTGGGCTACCTGAAGTAACGGTAATCACGGCGGTATCAGTACCAACTAATAATGTTTCTCCAGAATAATTTGGGTCTCTTAATAAGCGAATAATTGCATTCTCTGCTCCACTTTCAGCAACAGCTAAAGCGACTTGAGAATCTTGAAATTTTTGAGCGTTTATAGAATTAGAAACTGTGAGTGAAACTGCCGTAGTACTGACTGTTAATCCCAGCATCAAAAACACCAGCAAGGCCATCAAAGCTTGACCCGAATTGGATTGATGTGACTGAATTGAAGTGTCTAATTTCTTCATTTTAATTTTTTACTAAAAATCTCTACCTTATGCCTAATGTGGTAGAAAATGTCCGTGATTGTATTCCTGTTGTGTCAGGGACAACACTTTCAACATCAAAACTCAATTGTAGAGTATGTTTTCCATTTACATTTCCAATACGTGTCAGCGAAAAATTCGAAACTGTAACCTGCCCGGCATGCAAATCATGTACTCCACTCGAATTTGATAACTGGAACACTCCATTATCAATTGAATAGCTATATGGCACACCATCAATATTTAAATCTAACGATGTATCTGTTGAGCCAGCTGCAGCTGGTGTTGTAATGGAAGTAGCCCTATGCACGTCATACATAAGTCGAGCTAAAACGAATCTTCCTGTCTGTTCGACGTATGATGTGGCAAGTGATCTTTGTTGTGTTTCCAATATGGTCGCAAACATATTCGTCAGTAAAACTAAAAACATTGAAAACAATCCCATAAACATCAAAACTTCCACCAACGTATATCCTGCTGTTGATGTACTTTTTTTAGAATGTTGAACGGGATTCTGTATCATTTTATGGTGAGTAATTCACAGTAATATCTGAATTTACTGGTGTGGTATTTACATCTGTCGTTGAAAAAAAGCTCTTATATCGGAAACATCTACCTGGGTTTTCATATCCTGATCCATCATCATCAAGTAACAACGCACTCCCAGTTGCGGGGTAATAGGTACTTCCCGTTCCATCCGGTCCAACAAAGTCAAAGGTCACCCCATTACAACTTCCACTGACTGGATCATGAATGGCGAACTGCCAACCTAAACTTGTATTTGCTGGGATATCATTCGTTGCACTAAATCGATTAAATGCCGTACTGTACCCATTATCAAATGTGCCTGACTCTGATGTACCTGAATCATAATAGCGTCCATCAGGTCCACCTTGAACTATTCTCAGTTCGTTCACATTTGTGTTTGTCACCATGTACACATACGTGTCTAGATCTGCTTCGACAACAGATGTTAAATCATTAAATCCTTCGTTGAAATCAATACCTGAACAATACGCCGGTGAAGACTCATTACTGGAATCCAAAACTTGGTATTCTTGCGCATCATTGCCATTGGCAACACCATCTTTTCCGACCAGTACTATTCGTTGTCCATTTAAAACAGTTAGAGAACGGCGTGGATACATTTCCCCATTTCCTCCACTTCCTTGATAAAACCCACTAGTCGGACCTGTTGCTGGACTTCCTGAAAGAAAACTCGGTGAACTTTTATTTGTGGTGTTAATGATATAAAACTGCTCACTATCGGAAGTTCCATTCGAGGAGATATAGGCTCTGTTTCCATCTGATCGAGCATAGACTGAGTTCGCGGCTTCCTCTGTTCCACTTTGTGAATTGAAGTCAAAACTCCCTACACGTTTCCAACTACTATTCCCTCCACTTATTCTTCCACATGAATTGTTACTCACTGCAGGTGATGAGGCATCATTCGGAACACTCGAAACATTGACAATGTTTAGCTCCGGATTCGTACCTGCTCCCACTGCAGCAAAAATATAGGTACTTCCTCCTGAAGAGACAGGATAGATATCATTCGTTGCGTACAACTCAATATTTCCTCCATCAGAACAATCATTGTGAGCCGGCGAGGTGGTAGTACTCCAAGATGTACCTGTTTCACCTGAACTATACTTCCGATCAATCCCACTTCCAGGATTACAGTCAAATCCTTCTAACTCTATTCTGCACCCCAACATATCTAATCCAGTTGTTGCATTTTTACTATCGATTGAACTGAGATCAAATGTATATAAATACCCACCTGAAGCAACGTATCCTCTATTGTCTTGAACTGTTAATGACGTCGCGCCATATCCATACGGAGCTTGATCATTAGAAGGTGATGTTCCACCAGAATATGTCACATTTACAGCCAGCCAATCCAAGGAAAAATCTCGTGAATTATTACTCGCCACATTTATCACTCGAACTCTGAAGTTCGCATTGCTGAAATCTCCTGAGCTCCACGTCCGTCCCCATGTATCGCTTGAGTCACCTAATAAATAGGTCGCTTCACTGGTAGTCAAATTTGCAGTATTTTTTGTAGTAGTCCAGGTTGAACCGCCATCCCATGACAATTGAATACACAGGTACGGTGATCCTGTCGTACTATCTGCCCGTGCATCCGCACGAACTTGTATCCCATAAATTGTCGCTCCACTTGGAACCGACAAGTCATAGTTATAGTATCGATGTCTATCTTTATCAGCCCCAGCACAGTTCGTGCCTGTACCACTTCCACTATTTGTATCGATGGCAAATGAACTATTATCAGTATATGCTCGGGTGGGATTTGAAGCATAACCGTTATCATCTCCTCCTGTATCTGCAATATTTGCCGAAGGATCTTGTAAACCAGTGCTATTTACTACATACGGAACTGTGTTAAAAAAAGTTTGATATTTATATATTTTATTTGTTGCATCTTGAAACTCTGAATTCCCAGCCAAATTATCATTTACTAAAATTGCCACCACTTCTTTGCTTGGCTGGTCTGTTGCTAACAATGCGTACAGCTTATTTGAAGGCGAAGTATAGTACGCAACGTCATTCGTTTTAAACGTATTATCTATTCCCAATCCCGACGGCACTAATCCAGGGTCACTGTATTTTGATGCATCGAGCGTAAAAGTTCCTTGTAATGTCGAAGATGGATCTTCTGTATTTGCTGTTACATTGACGTATGCCAACTTGGCAGAATTGGTTGAGTATGGTGAAGTCGCAACAAAGACATCATTTGGCACAGATGTGGAAGAAGAACTTGATCGCGCTGCAACCGCAACAGGTGGACCATCAGGAAGATCAATCGTTGAAGTAGAAAATGAAGGCTCACACCATTTTGCTTTATTATTATCGGAAAGCTGAACTTCCCCACCTGAAGTATTGGTGACTGACAACTGTATAAGATTCGTGCTGTTAAAATCGGCCGCAGTTGTGTGAGTGTATGCCAAGTTATCAAGATATCGAACTAAATAGGAGGTCGCTGAAATAGTAGCAGTCAGTGGTGTTTGCCACCATACAGAAGTGACCAGTTTTTTGGTCGAAGGATCTAGCACTCCACCACTGGAAGCGATCTTTCCTGAGCTATCACGAAAGACATCGCTGACCACAATTTCACGAGTAAACCCATCCGTGGTTGCTGAGCCTGTTGCAAATGACCAAGTATTTCCTTGAATAACTGGATAATACGTACCGTTTTGGGCAAATATTGTCCAACCTTTTTCTCGAACAGATCGTACAGCTTCTTGGGATTCTCTTAATAAAGTACTCGCTTGTAAGCGTTGTAATTGTTGGGCTTTTCCATCGGTAGCAGTCGATAATCCTACCATCAAAGCTGGTACTGCCACAGCAAAAATCGCACTTGCAAGAAGTATTTCGATAAGTAAGTGCCCGCTGTTTTTTTTAATAAACATAAATGTATGTCATTCCGAGCTTAAGCGAGGAATCTCACATCTTTATTTTAATTCCCACTCACCACTCCAATTCTATTTATGGTTAAGGTTTTCACTTCATCATTGGCAGTATTTCGAACGGTAATTGTGCTACTTTCACTCGCATAATTGACCACTTCCCCAGATACTCTTTGAAAAACAACACTTTGGTTGGGGAAATTGGTGGAAATTTGGAATTCATCTCCAGGTTGAATAGTGACATTACTCGCTTGAGCTGCAGAGTAACTTGCACCATGAAAAAGAATGTACTGATTAGTTTGGAAATACACACCTTGAAAGTCAGCATCTGCTTGACCCTCTGTGTCACCCACCATCGCTTTGAGTTGCTGATCATTTAAATCAAGAGAAATTTTTTCAGTTGCTGCTGAAAGATTCGCCCGTGGAAGTAAGTTCGTGAGGTCGACAGTGGTCAGTCCAAACAGCGTTCCCAAAATTCCCATCACCACAAGAAGTTCCATGAGACTAAAACCAGGGGAAGATTTTTGATAAAAAGAATAATGAGCAGGCATGTGCTCTATCAGGATAGCATGAGGTAAATATCAGATGCAGTGGTAAATTTACTAAAGTAATAGGAGTGATAGCAATCACTCCTGAACTTCAAGACGTTGCTACGATAATTTCGTATGAATGATACCTAAGTCAGTTTTGTTGGGATGCTCAGCTTGCATCTGGCGAAGTTTTTCTTTGGTAAAGATTGGTAAATTGAAACCAAAGGTCGAACCTTTATCTCTGCCTTCCGATTCGCCCCAAATTTTCCCATTATGTAAATCGATGATTGATTTTGAAATATATAAGCCTAAACCTGTTCCAAGCGATACGTTTTGATTCGTGCGATATGAGCCCGGGATCAGCCCGAATTTTTGGAACAAACTCGCTTTCGTATCTGCATCCATTCCTACGCCCGAATCTTGTACTTCTGTGATCACTTCATCTTCCTGTTGTTTTAATCGAACTGTGATTTTTCCTTTTTTAGGAGTGAATTTCATCGAATTTCCAATGAGATTAATGAGTACTTCTTTCACTTTATCCCCATCTGCAACTACTGTAGATGTTTTTTCACTCGGTTGTTCAAACTGAACTTCTAAACTTAATTCTTGACCTCGTGGTAAAACTTCTGCCACAACATCATCTATCAACTTCTTCATATCTACTTGTTCAAAGTTGACCGAAATTCTGCCAGACTCAATTCGAGAAATGTTCAACATATCGTTTACTAATTTAATCAAACGATCAGTTGAGGTGTAGGCACGGTCTAAATAGTACTTTACTTTATCTGGGATCTTCCCGCCCTTGCCAGCCATGGCCATCCACAAATATGACTTAATCGAAGTCATCGGAGTCCGAAGTTCATGAGAAGCCACTGACACAAATTCATCTTTGAGCTTATCTAATTCTTTCAGACGTTCGTTTGCATGTTTCAACTTGATTGTTGCGTTGTCCACTTTTTCTTTCAAAGTCACATTAAAACGACGAATTTCTTCAAAGGCTAATGCATTTTGAATACCAACAGCAATTTGAGGTGCAGATATTTGCATGACATCAATGTCTTTTTGAGAATATGTTTCACCTGATGCCTTCGAGCCCACGAGGTACGCGCCAATCAATTTATTATTGATAATAAGTGGCATTGCTACTGAAATTTGCAAGTACGTGAGGCCACTCTTTATTTTCTCATTTTCCTCTTCTTCGTCATAATAGAATGTTCTCTTTTTAGCAAAAATATATCGTAGAAAATTCTCCACTGTTTCTCTTTCAACTTCTTTTGGTAACACATACTTCACATCTTTAAATAATTGAGAATAGTCATCTTTGCCAAATAGAATTACGTAAAACGAAGAAACTTTGATAGATTCTACAAAAACGTCTCCAACTTTATTAATCAGATCGTTAAACTCAATGGTTGCGGAAACTTTTTTACCAAGCTCATTCAATACTTTTGAAGTATCCAAGGTATTACGATAAAAAAACTTTTCAGTTTTTTCTTCGAAAACAGTTTTAATGCGTTGAAAAAATATTGCGAAAAGAATTGAAATTGTTAAAAAGTAAAAAACTTCCGAGGAGTTTAACGGTACTTGAATGAAAAAATTGGTAAAAAGTAAAAATGACAGAGAGAATAAAAGCGCTAATGTTGAAATGGTGACAAAGTAACTAATTGCTCGCACAAGCAATAAACGAATGTCCAAAATTCGGTGTCGGAAAATGGCATAAGCAGTGGAAACTAAAAAGATAAGTGGATATACCGGCGCTAGAAAAATAAGCGCGCTGTTTTTTAAAACAAGGATTGTTAAAAAGTTTGTTGTCACCATCAACACAAACATCAATAACACTCCCAGAATCATGAAAAAATACTGGGTTCTCTGTAAACTTTTGGCTTTAATAAATTTAATGATCAAAATAATAAAAGTGGCAATAATACTTCCAATCGCAGTAATTACAAATAACACCATTCCAGGTCCTGGTGTCGGTTCAATATTGGAATCCGTGATTTTTAATTCAGTAAACATGTATGGCGACATCGATACCAGCATCGTCAACGGAGCAAGAATGAAATAGATTATCCTTATTTTTAACGGGAAATAAAATTTCCTTTGAGGAAATGTATATGCAAAGATGAACGCTGCAATTGTAAGCACCGTCGCTGCTAACATGCTCAGACGAATAAAGAACAAAATTAAAACAGGATCAGTAAAAAACAAAGATAAATACATGATCACTGTCCAAAAAATGATTGAAAGAGCAAGATATACAAATGCACGGTTTGATGCACTGTCTGGATTGCTTTTATATACGAGATACGCGAGGAAAATACTAAAGAAAATGACAATCACTAAAATAATGAGTTCAAACATGAATTAAGTGTACCCATCCAGAAGAAGGAAAGTAAAGCCCATTAAATTTACGAAGTCTAGTTTAAACGAAGATTACTTTTCAATTCCAAAGATCTCTTTAAACGTTTTTGATCTACGTTTACGATCTTTTAAATCACTGGCTGAAGGTGGCGCAATCGCATCCATAAAATGGAAAGACGTTTTGGGTGACAATAGATTGGGATATCTTTCTTTGGCAATCATAGCTAGCACACCCAGTCCTCCCCCAATAAAAGCGATTGCGCCCAATTGTGGATAGCTAACAATTTTTTCTTTTTTCTTTAAAATCAACGCATCTTTCATTTCATCGGTAATATTTTCTACTCCTAATAATTCACAAATTAAAAGAGCTTTTTCATCTTCTGATAATTCTAGTGGTTCCGCCCGTTGCAAACCTTTTAACACACTATTGAAATCTACGAATGGAACATCCTTCATATCACCCGCATTAATGTCTTGATCAAAATTTATGATAGAAATTTCTGTTTTGTAACCAATGTCACTTGCCATAACCAAAGGTATTCTCAACGATCGAGCAGCAAGTCTAAGGAAAAATTTGAGCATCAAAGAATCACATTCATCAAAAACTACATCTATTTTTTTATCTTTTTGAAAAAATTCAGCGAAATTTTTTTCAGTCAATCCTTCTCTGAAGACTTCTACAGAACAGTATGGATCAATTTCGTAAATAGCTCTAGCAGTCACTATAACTTTAGGGTTACCTAAATCAATCAATGATGTTCTCACTCTATTTAAATTAGAAAGTTCTAACTCATCAAAGTCAGCTAATTTATAATGATTCCCAATACCGCTATACGCTAAACTCAAAGCGATACTATTCCCTACACTTAGCCCGACAATCCCAATACATTTTTGATATAACTTTTTTTGCTCATTTGGTAATATCAAAGGATTGTTTCGGCAGGTACGAACGAAATAAAACTCTTCCTTAGGTAAAATGTGAACTAAGGCATTTTTCCAAGGGAAATATACCCAAATTCCTATATCTTCAACTTTCTTTTTCCCAATATATTGAGAAGTAAATTCATTCAATTCTTTTTTATCATTTTTTTTCTTTGGAAAAGTTGCTTGAAAAAGTTCATTTAGCTGAGACAAAAAAGTATCGACAATAAAGACATGAGATGTTTTTTTTATTTTCTCGAGTTGCAATTTTCCCTCACGATTTTGAGGGTTCATTATTGTTGGTTGAAAAATTATGTTCTTTTTATCCATCTTTGTTTTATACTAATTTGAAAAGTTGAATCTTTTCCATATTCAGAAATTTTGAGTACGGGGTGAGCTTTTTTTCCTAACGCTTCAACCAATCGATTGTATTCAGCACTTCTTAATCTCACTTTTTTCATCATACGTTTTAAAATAATTTTTTCAATTTCTTCATTCAGCGTGATTTCAGGGGCTAACTCAATCGATATAATAAGTTTTGGACTTAAATGTTTATCTTGTTCAACACTCATCGTAAACTTTCCAGTCACCAGGTGTTGAATCTCGTTATCTTCTAACCCAGTTTTAATGTATTCAGGATGGATCAATAATCCATAGAAAGAGACTGTCCCATCAGTTCGACCAAAAATAAAAACATGTGGCAAATTGTACACAGTATCTAAACAATCATTTTTCTTTAATTCATGCTGTAAATCTAAACCTTGTTCTGAACTCTTTGAGATTAAAAGTTCTTGACTAAGTATTCCTCCTTGGTCATGCAAATTATATCGAACCAATGGTAATCCTGAAAAAGATGTCAGTACTAATTCTTCACCGACTAACTCAAAATATCGAAGCATAGGATTGTATTGAACAAAAGTTGGAGTTAACTCACTTCCAAATAATTCCATATGATATCCAAGATCTCGGAATGCTTCTTTTCGGACTAACATATCTATTGGATGTTCCATCCCAAATAATGTTGCGTCTGCTGTCCCATATAAATTTGTTGAGTTTCTTAACTCCAAATCAGTTCCTGCTTCAATTAATACTCTTTCTCGCCAAACTTCAGAAAAAAGTTCTGACGAAAAAAGAAACCTCAAAGATAGTTTTTCCCAATTCAGTTTTGCTTTTTTGCCAGTATGAATAAGATCCCTCAAAAGCGGTGGATATCCGCAAAGAATAGTTTGTTCAAAGTCAGGTGAGAGTTTTGTTATCATACGCAAAGCATCTTCTTGACTGATCCCAGGACTCACCACCATGAAAGGATATCCTTTCATCGACATGTAATTTAAACAACTCAACACATACGTACCTGCAACATAATTTCCCAGAGCAAAACATAAGACAAAGAGCGTTTTTTTCTTATGCATTTGAAAAACGGAACAGAGAAACTGTTCAAACATAAATGCACCTTCAATGTCTTGAAAAGTGGAACGGGGCCAATAACATTGAGTTCCTGAGGTCCCTGAAGAAAAAGAAGTCATTGAGTTCGAGAGTAGTTTCCCATCCCAACTCATTTCATCTAAACCATACTGAGTTATATAGTTCTTTTTATCTATGACTGGAACTTCATTCTTGAAATCTTCAGTTGTGAGTATTTTTTGAGGGTCTACGCTATTCTTTTCTAAGAAATGTTTATACGCCGGCACTTTCTTCGACGCTAAATGGAAAACTTCCAATGCTCTCTCTTCACCTTTCTTCATCCAGTGAGTACTTGGATATTGATTAACGAAACTTCGATATGATTCAAAATCGTTGGAAAGATACCATTCTATGAGTTCTTTATTTTGATCAAGCGTATTTTCTCCAGGAGAGAACTGATGCAAAGGATTAAATGAATTTTTCATAATTTTTTTTGAATTAATAGAGAGTTTTTTTTGATCGAAGAACATCATCTCTAGTTCTTCTAGGTGATGCTTTTGCTAATGTTGTAGGGTATCCAATTCTAAAAAAGACACTTGGGAAGAAATCGGTCTGCAAAAGTTTTTTTACTTTTTTTCTTTCCTTCTCATACTCCACTGCTCCTGAGAGTAAGCTCATGACTAAAGAATCTTGTGTTGCCGTCAGCCAAATAAGCTCTAAAGCAATTCCGGCTTTCACCCATTCAATTTGATGATCAGAACGAGTACTGAGTACCACAACCCCAGTCGAGTTTATTACCATTTTATACTCACTATCACTAATCATTTTGGGCATTGTTTGACTATGTAATAAAGCTGGGAAAAGCAGAGAAAGGACATTTGGTAATCCTGATCCGTAACCTGGCATTCCATCAGTTTTTTTTGTCCAGTTGTGTCGTATCCAATCCATAAGTTCGTCACGAAAAGCTGCATTACTAATCGCAGTGAAAATTGCCTGCTGAGTAAGTTTTGCTAATTCTTTTTTAGAATTTGGTTCCGTAGTTAACTTAAACTCTACTCCAAATAAATCTGCAATTTTCTCGGCTTTCGCAATAAATGAAGCAGGAATCTTTTTATCCTTTTTATATTCAAACCGATTACTTAATCTTTTTTTTATATAAGGTTGCAAGGCTGCAAAATCACCTGTTTGAGTTTCAGAACTAAACTGCAACTCAGCTACGAACAAGTCATTTTTTTTATCCGGAAAAAGTTTGATATCAACTTCGAGATGTTGCGCATGTGCTTCAGCCAAAGCATTCGCAATGCTACAACCGATACTTACGTACAACTCTCTATTTGTTGGGTCTGCAACTTGTAAGGCTCGACTTTTATCTACAAAAAAAAACAAACTCTCATTTTCTACTGCAAATAACCAAGGCTGTGTGTTGTGTGAAGAAGGAGCTAAAAGGGAACTATCAACGATTTGAAGAAGAATTTTTGAGATTTGTGCAGAAGTTTTTTTCATAAAAAACCGTTTATATAGTATACCTTTTAAAAAAAGGATTGATCAAGAGCTTTTATCTTTTCTGTTTTTTTACCGATTAAGTATCTTCTCCCTTGATTTCCCCCACCATCTCAACTAAAGTACTAGAGGTATGTCAAAAAGAATTTTACTGGTCGATGATGATCAATTTATCCGTGAGCTTTATGAGGAAGTACTCAAGAACGAAGCGTACGAAGTTGACACCGCTTCAGATGGTAAACAAGGTTTGGAACGGATTTTAGAAGGTGGATATGACCTTATTTTGTTGGATGTGATGATGCCACAATTGGATGGCATTGGAATTGTACGAACAATGGAAAAAGAGCTACCCAAAAAGAAAAATGGCCCGATTCTTTTTTTAACCAATCTTTCTCATGACCCCGTTATTGATGAAGCTTTGCAAAAAGGTGTTCGAGCCTGTTTGAACAAGGCTGACTTAACTCCTGAAGACTTTTTGAAACATGTTCAGGAAGCGCTCAAATAAAAAATTCTCCTAATGAGAATGTTGTTACTTTCCTCTCAACTAATCAACAGACCTAACTAATTAACTTACTCATGCTCCAACTTGACTAATCAGTCCATAAATCGGTGCGATAATCGCTAACATCATTAATCCGACCCCAACTCCAACACCCACCAACATCAATGGTTCTAGTAGTGCGGTAACAGTCTTGAGTGTCTTGGTGACTTGATAATCTAAATTTTCTGAAATGTCTTGCAATGATTTATCCAACGTTCCACTTTTCTCTCCAACCTCTATCAACTTTATCATCATTCCAGGAATAATTTTTTTCTTAGAACTTCTTAATCCCTCAGATAATGGTTTTCCAGAAATTACCATCTCTCTAGCCTTGATCAAAATGTCAGCAACATCCTTTTTTAACACCACATCTTGTGCAAGTTCCAAAGAAGTAGCAATTGGTAATCCTGAAGTTAAAAGCAAAAATAAACTTCGCGAAAAACGTGTTAAATCTATTTGGCGAATGAGGTTTGAAACAATGGGTAAGGAAAAAAGCATGCGATATAAAACTTGTCTTTGAGTTCGATATAACACGATCATCAACACTAGTATGGTAAATGTACCGATTAACATGATGGGCATAGAGTTTGTCATGAAATTTGAAATTGCAATCATGATTCGAGTTGGCAGAGGCAGATCAACTCGAAGACGACTAAAAACAGTCGAAATTTTCGGCATGACGACGACTAACATCACTCCGAGTACTCCGACAAACACGCCCATCACCAAAATTGGATACGTCATGGCAGCTTTGACTTTATCCATGAACTCCATTTCTTGTTGCAAATTTTTCTTGATATCTTTTAACGTGACTTCCAAAGTTCCTGTTTCTTCAGAGGCTTTGATAATGTTGACTGTTACTCGATCAAAAACATGCGGAAATTTAATAAATGAGGCATGAATGTGATTCCCAGCTAATAAGTCTTCTTTGAGCACTTCCAAAATAAATTTACTATTTCCTTTTGACTCTTCGAGTAAAGATGCCACCGCCTCCAAAATAGGAATTCCAGCCGCTAACATCGTACTGATATTACTAATCAGGGTAATCTTCTCGCCACTCGATATTCGGACATGTTTTGGATTTGTCATAAATATTCAACAAATAAAAACTATTGTGTTTCAACTTTCGTCACACGTAATACTTCTTCAATCGTGGTCATCCCTTTCGTCACTTTTTCTAATCCGTCGTCTAACATCGTCGTCATTCCACCTTCAACTGCAGCTCGATTGATCACATCAGCGTCTTTTTTCTCACTCACCAGCTGCCGTAATTCTTTAGTCATTTCTAACACTTCAAACAATCCAAGTCGTCCCTGATATCCAGTGAAGTGACAGGTCTTGCATCCTTGACCTTTATACAAGCGAACTTCTTGAGTTTTTCCTTGTGGAATATAGTGTTTGTTAATTGACTCTAAGGATAAATTTTTCTTTAACTCTTCAACCGGCATGGTGTAGGAAATTCGACAGTGATCACAAATTTTTCGGACCAAACGTTGAGCAATTATCACATTGAGTGTCGAAGCGACAAGAAACGGCTCAACTTTCATATCGATTAAACGCGGAGCTGCACTAGCTGCATCATTTGTATGAAGTGTAGAAAGCACTAAATGTCCGGTTAACGCTGCATTCACAGCAATACTTGCCGTCTCGCTATCTCGAATTTCTCCAACAAAAATATAATTAGGATCTTGACGCAAAATTGACCGCAATCCATTGGCAAAAGTCAGATTTGTCTTCGTATTTACTTGAACTTGATTGGCACCTTTGATTCGATACTCAACTGGATCTTCTATGGTAGTAATATTTTTTTCGCGCGTATTGAGAATAGAAATAATGGCGTAGATACTGGTCGTTTTTCCCGCACCGGTGGGTCCAGTGGATAAAATCATTCCAAACGATTTACTAAATGCTCGAGTAATTTTGGCTAAATCAGTCGGAGACATGCCTAAATCTGTAAGAGTATATGTTCGTGAGTTTGCAGTTAACAAACGCATAACCACTTTTTCACCATTGGAAATTGGAAGAATCGACACACGTAGGTCTAAGAACGAGTCACTGACTCGAGTACGAATTTTTCCATCCTGAGAGCTTAAGTGTTCGTCCGTACGTAAATTAGAAAGAATCTTTATTCTCGTCACCACTCGATCATGAAGAACTTTGGGGATGGATAACACATCATGCAAAATACCATCAATTCGAAATCGGATCAGAGAATTTTTATCTTGTGGTTCAATGTGAATGTCTGAAGTTTTTTCTTGATATGCCGATAAAATCAAAAGGTCAACAATTTTTTCAATCGGAGGATCGTCATTTTCTTCGACTTCGCTGGCTGTCCCAATTCCCTCTTTGAGTAATTTTTCAAATGTTTTCTGAAGATCTTGAGTGTAGGCTAACAACGTATTTTCAATATCTTTATCTGTAGCAAAATGTGGAAGGATTGTGGTCCCTGTTTTCTTGGCAATCATTTGTTGAATTTCCACATTCGTTGGATCACTCAAGGCAAGTTTGATGGTTGTTGCATCACGAAAGAAAATAACTGCACCTTGTTTCTTGGCAACTTCCACCGGAATGATGCGTAAAACTTCATCAGGGATTTCTAAACTTGATAGGGAAATATACGGAGCTTGATAATATTGGGCAATAATTGGTCCCAAATCTTCATCAGTAATAACTTCTTGTTCAATCAACGCTTGTTGAAAAGGGATTTCGGATTTCGCAGCAAATTCAGCTGTCGATTGCAGCTGTGCATCTGTAACTTTTCCCGATTGGATTAAAAGCGCTCGCAGATCATCATCACTCAACTTCATATATATTCATTATGAAGAAGAATCTTCAACTTGACTAGAACCTATCTCTAATCCTCCTTTCGTTACGAAAGGCAGAAGGTTTGAACAAAAAAGCATTTCCTTTTTAACGACGAGTAGCTGTGTCTACTTTAGGAGAAAAGAAATGTCTTTTTTGTCAAATTATGCTGTCTTGCAGTCGAATGCAGGGTTAGAGATAGGTTCTAAGTTCTCACTGTTTTTTTGTCATGTACTTGATGGTATTTCATGGATTGAGAAATATAATTTTTCTCTGCAAGGACAATCGCCCCAATACCAATGATAAATGCTAGACCTTGCACTATATCTCCAAAAACTGGAATTATTCCAAGAATCGTTAATACGGATAGCCCGGCTGTAAATCGAACATATCTCGATTGGAAAAGAGAATGTTTTACCTTTGTCGCTATCCATTCACCTAAGGCATAGGAACTAACCCAGCCCGCCACCATCAAAGTCACAATGTAGGCAAATAGCAAAATCAATGCAAACGGAAAACCAATCAGAGTCACAAACAGGAAAATGATAATAATTGGCGTCATGATTAATTTAATGAATCCCCATCCCAAACTTGCGAGTGCACGAGTATAAGCTGTAGTTGCCATGTTTCGCATTTGTCGTGGAAAAAGGAAAAGTGCGAGTCCTCCACCAATCAAGCTTGAGATAAACATCATCACAGTCCATCCAAAATCCATTCCTTTCATCACCGCTTCAGCTTCTTTTCCTGAAAAATCTTTTCCATCTCTCTTCTTTTCTTGATTTACAATCTTGCGCTCACCATCAATGATGACATCTGGATCTACTGCCAGTTTATCTTCGGCTTTAATATCAACATCTCTTTCAATATATGTTCCTGAAGAAAGTACTCCTTTTCCTACCCGAGCAATCAGTGAGTGTCCAAATGATCCAGTGCTTTCTAATTCACTCGTTCCAATCTGAACTTTTCCTTCTATCACTCCTTCAAACACAGTTTTCCTCGTTCCAGCGAGCACAGTACCAAGTACTTTACTCTCTGGACCAAACACCACTTCCCCCGCACCTACCAACACATTTCCATCGATCGTCCCATTGATAAAAACTTTACCGGCACCGATCCGAACATCTTCACTCACGTATCCATCAATAATCACCGTTTCACCACCGACAAATAGATCTCCATAAATATTGCCTTCGATTCGGACTGTTTCACCACCAACATACACATCACCAAACAAATCCTCATTCATAACCACAACATCTTCAAATCGAAAATGTGGCCCTTCATCCATTTCTACTTCTTCGATAACTTCTTCTGAAACAGGAACAGCGTCATTTGTTTCCGTTGCTTCCGTTTCGTTGAATTGTGCTGACACCGATAAAGGAACAGTAAACAAGTAGAAATGTGTGAATAAAAGAATGAAGAGAAATTTTTTCATATATCAATAGTACCACTTCCCGAATTAATTCAGAATAATTTTTATTCGTGCCCCACTTAAATCAACTCGTTCCCCATTACTTGATCGCAGTTGAACCATATAGGTCGAGTTTCCACTTTGTAAATTGATTGATGATGAAGTTTTCCAGGTTGGAGTACTCGTGTTGTGTAGTACTTCAGTTCCAAAAATAGCAGAACTTGAATCTTGGTTAATTAAACGTGCGTACGCATTTCCACTTACAATTGATAATCCTGCTTCAAATCGTACATCCTTTATATTTTTATATTGACCTGCATCAATCGTGACTACAGCACCTGGAATGTTCGTCCACTCTGTACTGCTTGCCGATCCTGAACCTAAATAGATAAAGTACTCTTTGACTGTAGAATCGTTGCTCTCCGATGCTACAGTTGAAGAAGTTGGTTGAGGTGTGGATATTTTTTTAATGTCCTGTTCCAAAGTCGCTACTCTTTTTTCGAGGGAGGAATTACCAGGGTTTGTTACTACAGTTGAACTCGAGCTACTGATTGAACTCTCCTCAGTTTTTACAGAATTACCAATAGGAACAGAGGTGAGAGTTTTAATTCCTTTTTCCAAACGAATAATTTCTTGAGATAAAAAAGAAACTTGTCGTTGCTGATAAATTTGGCTAATCCAAAAAAAACCTATATTTCCAACTAAAACTAAGAATAAGAAAATTTGAAGATAATGATGATGTTTCTGTTCCATACTAGAGTGTTTCCAGTATAGCGAATAAAGAAGATAAAGGTAAAATAACAAAACATGTATGTCAGAACAACACGAAAGACCACAAAGCTTATCAGCTCTTGCTGGGAAATTATTTGCTGAAGCCAGTAAAGAGTTTCCAGCTTCAGTCACAGCTCAGGCAACATATATTGCACAATATTGTATTTCTCATTCTGAAAAACCTGGAGATTTACTGAATGCAATCCAGTTTGATGATCAAGTCATTAGCAAATTAATGAATGCTGCCATACATGCTCACAAAGGTGCAAACGTTACAGATGTTACTGTGAATGAATTTACTATGAGAAAAATTTTACGGGCTGTATACGAATTTGCCGAAGAACTGATTACCTTAGACCATACTCAACTTACAAATATTTTAAATCGGTACTCTTACTTTAATAGTCTTAAAGGTATTGTCCAAGATAATCCTGAACAAATGTATCGCCAAGAAACAATGAAATTAATTCAACTTAAAAAACCACATTCACTGAGAGAGAATCTACTTAAAAATCTTTTTAAGTCTAAACCGAATTTCTAACCATTACTCCCTCACCTTTATCCACTAACTTATACCCTTTTTCTTCAATTTCTTTTCGTAGTCGATCAGACTCTTCCCAGTTTTTATTCTTTCGTGCCTCTTCTCTCTGTTCAACAAGTGATTTAACTTCATCAGGCAAATCTTGGATCGTTAAACTCTGAGCCTTGTTCGAACCTTGAACTTTCGCTAATCCCAACCCCAACACCTCATCAAATTCTCGTAGTAAATCAAATTTATCTGGCCCGGGAATATTCGACTTCGTCACTTCCCACATCACCGCAATCGCTTCTGAGGTTTTTAAATCATTTTCCATAAAAGTAAAAAAGCGTGTCCGATACTCATTCACTTTATCTAATTTTTCTTCTGACAACATCGTTCTTTCACGTTCATTTCGGAATTCATTCATCATATCTTTGAGTCTATTCCAAGCCGTTTGAGAACCTTTTAAATTTTCCCATGTGAAGTTCATTTCTGATCGGTAATGTGTGCCTAAGAAAAGTAATCGTAACGCCATGGGCTCAAAACCTTTTTCAAGCACATCATCAATCGTAAAAAAATTGCCTAATGACTTACTCATCTTTGTTCCATCCACATGCAGATGATTGTGATGCACCCAGTGTTTCACAAATGGTACTTTTCCGGTAACAGCTTCAGCTTGGGCAATCTCATTGGTATGGTGCACTGGAATGTGATCGATACCTCCCGTATGGATTTCAAATTGCTCTCCCAAATACTTCATAGCCATGGCGCTGCACTCAATATGCCATCCCGGAAAACTGCGAGGATGCCAAGGACTTTCCCAAACCATCGCTCGATTTTCACCAGCACGTTCGAATTTCCAAAGTGCAAAATCAGTTGGATTTCTTTTTCCTTCCACAATCTCCACTCGTGCACCTTCTTGCAATTGGGTTGGATCGAATCCAGCTAACTTTCCATAATCAGATAACTTCGATGTATCAAAGTACACACCATCATTCTCGATCACATATGCAAACCCTTTTTTCTCTAATGTTTTGACCATCTCCAATTGTTCAGGGATATGCTCGGTTGCTCGGCAACTCACATCGGGTCGAATATTATTCATTTGATCCATGGACTTGAAAAAATATGTCTCAAATTCTTCTGCAATATCCCACACACTTTTGCCATACTTTTTTGCTCCCTTTTCCAACTTATCTTCACCTGTATCTGAGTCAGAACTCAAATGTCCAACATCAGTTACATTTTGAATAAAATTCACATTGAAACCAGCATGCCGAAGTGTTCGGATGAGCACATCATCCATTGAGTACTTCCGAAGATGACCAAGATGGGTGTAATCATAAACGGTGAAGCCACACGCGTATAAGCCAATTTTTTTATCTTGATACGGAATAACGTCTTCGACTTGTTTAGATAAGGTGTTGTAGAGTTTCATGATGTTGGACGTTTCTTTCTGAATTTCCTTAATGCCTCCGGTCCACTACTTGGATCTGCATACCCTGATAAATTTTCACACACTACATCTAAGATCCCAGTTCTATCTCCTTCATACTGTTTGCCTGAAAAAAGTTTTGCTTGACTATTATAATCTTCGACGGTGATTTCACCATTCAAGATAAGTAATTCAAGTAAGTTAGAAGCAAAATATAGTCGCGAATAATCTCTACTTACTTCAATATTAAGAGTAGGTTCTTGAAACTGAATACCATATTTCATTACTAACTTAGCAAGATTGTCATTAAAATCATTTAATTTACCTCGTAATAATTCCCTATGGACTTCATCAGTTGGAAGAGTAATTTTTTCTTTCAAAGCATTCATAAATTCTTTCTTGGACAGATAGGATCATTCTTTTAAAAATGCCAATTCAATTTTGCAATCTTATATTCAATAGGCGCATTCCTTCAATCGGATCTAGATATCTTTCAATATTATTCCAAGTATCTCTAAATCGTTTATCAGCTTCAGGTGTTTCTTCTTGCCAAAGAGTTCCAAATAATTCCTGCATTTGTGCATTGTCATTATAATCAACACACCCTTTTTCCAGCAGATCTTTTAATATCTGCCATCCAAAAAAATTCCTCACATATCCTTCATCATTATTTCTTATGAACATGAGAGGGTCATGTCCATCTCCCATTCTTTGCCTTTCAATTGTTTCACATCGACCTCTAAATTGAATTAACTTTTTTTTTAGTAAATCAACATGCTGTTGATTGATTGGAAGTGTGATGGATGAAATTGCTTCTGTAATCATAAATTCTTTCTAGGGCAGGAAAGATTTTTTTTAAAGATTAAAACGCATCGCACGGAGTAATCGGCAGATCGATTGCGAACCCAAGCTCGGCTGTAAATGTCCTTCCAAAGTATAATAGGCACTCTCTAATTGTCTCTCGAATTCATCTGGCAATTTTTCCACACGCAACTGGGTTTGCAAATCTGCTTTGATTTGAAGCAACCCAATACAATTTCGCTTCAGCAGAGTGTCTACAATAAACCAGGAAAAATACGTATATGCATACTCTGAACTTTTTAATACTCTTTCAATATCATCATCGATGTACTGTATGTTTTCCTTTTTTGCTTTCTGTTCTTTTCTCCACGTTTCAAAACGTAAAAGATTCTTAAGTTGAAATGCATGTTCTTGATCTATGGGAACAATCAATACTTTTTCAACCATTATGATATTTGTTAAAAAAACAGTCTAATCACTTATCACATAGTTATGTCCTGAATATTTGTTTCAGCACACTTCACTAAATTATTCATGACTGAATTTTTTGCTCTGAAAAGTTTAGCAAAAAATTCACCCACTCGCGCCACCCATGCCTTTTCGATCCTGTTGCAACTTATCCAATGCACCTTGTCCTGTAACTTTTCCATGCGGTGTTACCAACTGGTTCTGTTGCTCTTCTTGTGCTTCTTGTTGGGCTTTCATCTCGTCTTCTTGTCGCATCATTTCTTTTCTTTGCATTTCTGCTTGAATTCTTTCCTGAGCCACACTTTGTTGTTCCGCAGATAGTCCTTGCCATTTTTGATGAAATTGTTGAAGTTCGGCCACTTCATCCGGAGATTTTGGTGGTCGTTCCAAACCCAAGATACCTTTGAATGATTCAAATAGATCTTGCCCCGCTCTTTTTAACTCATCAGAAAAATCAGTCACTTCACGAGGAGTATGTTGGTGTTGAAAACCTGATGTACCTGGCGCACCTTGTCCACCCATCGCACCCATCATCTGCTGAGCTTGTGCTGGATTTCCACCACTCATTTTTTGCGCCATACCTTGTTGCATCATTGATGCCACGTCAGGTGATGGCATCATACTGGGCATTGCTCCTGGTGGTGGACCTTTGTGACCTGGCATTTAAATAAAACTGATAACTAATAACTGGTAACTGTTCACTGGTTTTCCTCTACCCAAATCTTTTTATGACTGAGTTGGGGAATGTGAAGTTTATCTTTAACATTTAAATTTTGAGCCTGTTGATGACGCAAAGTATCACGCTTTTGCTGTTCTGGTGTTTGAACTTCTTGGATAAGTTTTTGACGTTGAGCTTCGATCATGGCTTCATGCTCGGCTTTTCTAGTCGCTTCTTCAGATGCAATTTCTTCAGGACTTTTCTCCGGGACAGCAGGAGTTGAGCTCCCTTTTTCCTTTTGTAAAATTTCCTCCAAAATATCAAGCGGACTCTTACCTGGTGAATCTGATGAGGGTTTCGAGTCACTTTGGTCAAAAACTACAGTCTCGGCATCATCACTTCCTGGGGCTGGAGAGTCATTAACCGGTTGATTGAGCGTTTGATTTATAGCCAAGGCATCACTCACTACTTGAGAGACAGCTGGATCATCAGTAACGGGAGTATTTTGTTGGGAATCATCAGTCATATCTTCGACTGTAACACGTTTCTTTTTCTCATGGAATGGAGAAATTAGCTTACTTTTCAGCTTTCATAAATATCATCTTTACGGTTTCAATCAAAACAATTTGCCCAATTGAGGCAGCTAAAATAATGCCCCAATCAAAAGTGTTCAGCCCAGTTGTTTCAAAAACCTCTTGCAAGGGTGGTGCGTATACCACAAGTAGTTGTAAACAAAAACCGATAACAACAGCACCCAGTAACCAAGGATTCTTGCCAATGCTGGATGACCATAATGGTCGTCGCAGTGATCTTGATGAGAACACATACAAAAGTGACATCACTGCCAACATAGTGAATGAGAGTGTTCTTAAATGAATCAGTTCATAGCTTGGCTGTAAAAATAAGAAGACCGACAATATAACCATTCCTGTTACCACTGAAATCAGAGCAATCAGGAATTTTATTTCTGCATCAATCAGTGGGGTTTTTCTCGATCGAGGAGGTTGCTTCAATAAACCTGGTTCCTTTGGCTCAATCGTTAACGCCAGATTGGGCAAACCATCTGTAACTACGTTTACCCACAGAATCTGAATGGCCGTTACCGGAAGAGGTATTCCTAATAAAATCGCACCAATAATAAAAATGGTTTCTGCAAATGTGTTTGCCAAGAGATACAACATTACTTTTCGTAAGTTCTCAAAAATACCTCGCCCTTCCTCTACAGCAGCCACAATCGTGGTGAAGTTGCTGTCCAGCAACACCATATCCGCAATTTCTTTACTCACATCACTGGCAGTATTCACCACCACTCCTATATCAGCTTGTTTTAATGCGGGCGCATCATTCACTCCATCACCTGTCATGGCCACCACTTCTCCATCCGCTTGTAATGCTTGGATAATCGCGAGTTTTTGATCTGGGGTAGTTCGTGCAAAGAGTTTGGTTTGCTTTACTTTTCTTTGAAATTGAGACAGTGGCAATGATTTAAACTCATGACCAAGCATGACTTCGTGTTCATGAATTTTCAATCCGACCTGCTCTAAGACAGCACGTGCCGTTTCAGCATAATCACCAGTGATGACTTTGACTTGAATTTGAGCATCTTGGAGTCTTTCAATTGTCGTTTTCACATCCGCACGAATCTCATCCGACAAGATGAAGTAACCTAGCCACTCAAACTTTCCGATATCTTCAATTTTGAGTTTCTTTTCATTTGATTTTCTAGTTCTGGAAGCCACACCAACAATCCGATATCCCGCTCGAGCATGGATAAGTATTTCCTCTTCAATTGCTTCCCTGCCTTTCGTCGGACAGTGTTTCAGGATAACGTCAGGGGCACCAATCAAAAAGCACTCTTCTTCAGTCAATTTGACAGAAAATTTTCGAATCGAAGAAAAAAGAATTTCATCTAATAAAACTGGTTTTCTAACTGAGAACTGTTCCAGCCAAGACCGTACAGCCACTTCCAGCTCATCATTAGGGCTCGAAAGTAAAGCTGCTGCCCTCCTCATCACGACCGGCTTTTTACTCGACATTCTTAATACACTAAGCTCACCAGTCGTGATCGTTCCTGTTTTATCTGTACAAATCACTGAAACACTTCCTAATGTTTCGGCAGCTACTAATTTTCTGACCAAGGCTTTTTGTTTTAAAATTCTCTGCATCCCTACTGCCAAGATTGCCGTCAAAGAAATGGCCAATCCTTCTGGAATGGCTGATACAAACATTGCCACGGATAGCTTCAACATCTCAACGAATGGTTGCTGATTGATCACACCGAGTCCAAACACAAACAACACCATGCTTCCCACGATGATTGCAAGTTGATGACTCAGGCCCTTGAGTTTTGATTGCAGAGGAGTTTCTGATTTATGAGTGTCTTTCAGTTTTTCTGCGATCTGACCCACTTGAGTGGCATGCCCTGTAGCCAGTACAACCATCATGGCTTTCCCTGCCACTACTGATGTTCCCATGTATCCGAAAAACTGTGCTTCAGTATTTTGTGGTCCAGGTACTTTTTTTTGCTCTGATTTTGAAACTATCTTCTTCACTGGTCGACTCTCTCCGGTGAGGACTGCTTCATTCACCAACATTTCTCGTGCTTCGATAAAGTATCCATCAGCAGGAACTTGCTCTCCTTCTTCCAAGATCACCACATCACCAGGAACGACTTGAGAAACGGGAATACTCTGAGTAGTGCCGTCCCGCATCACGGTCGCTTCTGGAGAAAGGACTTTTGACAAGGCTGCTAAGGCATTTGCAGCTTTGTACTCTTGAACAAAGCCAAGTAATACATTGATCATGACAGCCAGAAAAATCACACCAGCATCTATTACATCCTCTAAAACAAGAGAAATTAAACTCGCAATCAATAGTATGGAGATAAAGGGTGAAGTGAATTGGGAGAAAAAAAGTCCGACAACAGAAAACTTCTTCTGCTGCTCAAATCGATTCTCACCATGAGTGAGCAATCGCTGTCGAGCTTGAGCTGAACTTAATCCTGGATCCTGCATGCTGACATGATAACAAAGATTGTCAGTATCTTAGAGTATCTATTCCAATCTTCCGGTATTAGGTACTTTAGGCTTATCAGGTTGTAAATTATATTTCTTTGCAAGTTGATTCAGTATTACTTCGTACAAAGAGGTTATTGTATTACTTGTTGGATCTAAAAAAGTAGCGCTTAAAAAGCTCATTGCAACTCTTTCATCATTAGGAGTAAAACTAGCTCGATACTTCAACCATCCATCCTTATCAAGTTTTTTTACTTCATTCTCCATTTGAACCAATCGATTTCTGGCAATTTGACACTCAGAAATTTTGACTGTTTTTGAGCCATCCCACAACAAAAATAAATAGCCAGTTTTGTTTAAATTTTCAAGAATATCATCAAAATCTTTAGCACTGACAATCTGATCAATTGTAGTGTCATCTTTTGATACAATATTTTCCTCACCAGAATGAGTTGTTTCTTGCCCTAAAAACTGTCGCATATCTTTGATTATTAAAGTTTGTTCTTTATCTTCAGTGTACAAATCCTTTGCTCGCATCCCAAATGTATGATCTAAATTTTCTTGAGGAAGTGTTGTTAGCTTAGGTTCTTGTCGGGGCTGTTGTGATTTTGCTCTTTCATCTTCCATATATTCTCCTTTTTATTTCCTCCTATTATATCAGTATTACTTGAGTATTTCCCAGGGCCCATCAATTTTGGGCGGATAAATATAATTATTCCACTCTTCATCTGCCCAGAGTGGTTTAAAGCGATGGTAGTACCCAAATCCAGGATAAAACTGTGGATGCGAGATAAAGATATTGTCGTCATACCATCGAACTATCCAGGTTGCAGTCTCTGTTTCTTCGTTGAAATCGTACGCAGTTTTTCCACAAGACTGAAGCTGTTGATAATTTTGATGGTTGAATGCACTCAACTCATCTTCCGTCCGAGGACAAAAAGATTTATCTTCCCCACCACAAAGTGACTTAATATGCGCATTAAATTCATTGAAAATATTCAATTCCCTCCAGCAATTTCCTTCAGTCATGGCCACGACACTAAACAAGAAAAATACCGCAAAAACACAACTTACAAAACTACTCACAACGGAAACGATAAAAGATCCTAAAGCGGGAGAAAATCTTTTACGCTTTTTCAGATCATTCCGGAGTTGTAAATATATCAGTACATAAAGTGGTGGCAAAGTAAAGACAAGATAATTGAAGACGAAAAAAAATGGGAAAACACTAAATACCATTTCCTCTTGAGAACTTTGAATTAAAGTACTAAAGAGTCGGTCACTAAATCTCTCCCAAATTGTTACAAACCCAAACACACTAGTAATAAACAGAATGTATGAGGCAATACTAATAAAAACGGAGAGTATAAAGATTTGTTTTTTTGAGTACTTTAGTCGAAGTACTCGAGTCACCATTTGATAAGTGACTAACCAAGTCAGTAGAAATGGAGCAACAAAGGTAATAAAAAATAAAAAAGGCGCAAATGACCAATGTGAGCTAAACCAAAAAAGAAAACCGTTCAAAGTGAACATGTCTGTATTATACAGAATGGGCTCCGCCTTTGGCGGAGCCCAACAATTTACTATCTTTTAAACTAAAAATCTTACGTCATCGCCATCGGAGATCGCTCAATAACACGAGCTCTTCTTTTCAAAGCGCGCTTGGTCGTAAATTTTTCTTTTCTCTTTCTCAACCACCGTGCTCCATCTTCCATCGCATCATGCACCGCTTTGTATAAATTGGTTGAGCTCGAACTCGTCACAATATCTTTACCAGGAACTTGAATCCGAATATTCACCTTAGACTCTAATGCCATCCCATCATGTTTTTTCCGATCCTCAAGGAAAATTTGAAGCGACTGAACAGGTTGGGAAAACTTCCCCAACTTCGTTGCCTGCTTCGCAATGAACTCTCGCATTGCCTGGGTAACTGGTAGAGTTTTGGAATGAACAATGATATTCATGTGTTCCTCCTCCTTAACCGTAGTCAAGGAATATTTAAATTAATAAACAAAAAGTCATTTCAAATTATGCTTCATGATTTAAGAATAAATATAATTCCTGAAGAGTTGCTGACTTCCCACTTGCTCGTTCAATAGCACTAATCATTTGGAAAGCATTTTGTTCTACATCCAACCACTTTGCCATATTTCCCCTATACCTATCCCCCTTCGTATCAGATGTTTCGCTTTTAGGCTTATTCAGCCATATCGAAATCTGATTACTTTGGCGGATTGTTATGCTATTTTTAAAATTAATTAGCTGAATAACAAGAAAACCACATGCGCTTGAAGCGATCATGTGGTGTACGTAAGATGAAAGTAAATTTCCATCACCTTCTAATTTAGCAGAATCAATATCTAAGTGCAAG
>CAYOQI010000002.1:95132-241354 GCA_964406075.1 uncultured Pseudomonadales bacterium | reverse complement strand
TAACTGCTACTGGAAAAGTAAAACGCATGACCGATGCCACCGGCAAGCAACTTAAAGATGCCCCACCGAGTACTCCAATCGAAATTCTTGGTTTTACTGAAGTTCCCATGGTTGGAGAGATTGTAACTACCACTCCGATCGAAAGAACAGCTGAGACATTTGGAAATGCATTCGCCATGCACAATCCTTTTGCTGAAGAAATTCCACATCTGAATATCATTTTACGATCCGATACCGTTGGAACACTGCAAGCGATTGAGCAAAGTTTGAGTGAAGAATGTCGATTGATTAGTAGTGAAGTAGGTGCGATTACAGAAAGTGATGTGGTTTTAGCTGAAACAACCGGAGCACAAGTCGTAGGATTTCAAGTTTCCATTTCGAAAAATGTTCAACAGTTTGCTCAAGATCATAATGTGAAGTTGAAAGTCTTCAAAATTATCTACGAGTTATTGGAATATTTACAAAAACAGGTATTAAAACTGATTGAGCCAACGATTGATGAGCAAGTACTTGGTGAGGCAGAAGTTCTCAAGATTTTTGATATTCGAGGCGAAAAAGTTGGTGGATGTAAAGTTACTAAAGGTCAAATCAAAAAAGGTGATTTGATTCATCTTAAACGTGCTGATGTCATCGTGGCTGATCCTCGTATTAAAACCCTGATGCATGGCAAAGATGAAATTCAAGATGTGAAAATGGGAGAAGAGTTTGGAATTGTGTTTACTCGTTTTGCAAATCTCCAAGTAGGTGATGTGGTTGTAGCGTATACCAAAATTGATGACTAATTGATAAATTTTGCGGATAGAGTCGGATAAACACGAATACTTCCTTCGCTTGCAATTTCTTACCAAACGGTGATATAGTTCCCACAACATTACATAGCTTCTTTTTTTTTTGCCTTTTGGTGGGAATCACCAAAGCTTTTTATCATGCTTACAGACGACGAAACAGCACTCATTCAAGATTACTACGCCTCAGCTTCTTCGTTTCTCATTTTACTTTCTCCGACTCCAACATTTGATCAAGTAGCAGCAGCTTTGTCTTTGCATCTTTCACTTCAAAGTCAAAAGAAACCAGTGGAAATTATTTGCCCTGAACCTATGCGAGTTGAGTTTGGTAGTTTAGTGGGAGTTGATCAAGTAAAAAGTAATTTAGGAAATCATAGTTTGCAAGTTTCTTTTCCATATGAAGAAAACATGGTGGAAAATGTCAGCTACCATATCGATAAAGATACTTCACGTTTTCATCTCATCATTCGTCCTCACAAAGGTCAGCGTTCAATTGATCCAGGTCAGGTCGAGTATTCTCACGTGGGTGTAGATGCCGACATGATGTTTTTAATTGGGATAAAAGATTGGAGTGACATTCCAGAATACTTCGCTTCTGAGGGAGAAGCATTAGAAAGTGCCAATACGGTATCGATGAATTCTCAAAAAACTTCATTTGCTAAATTAAATATCGAGACACATCAACATTCTTCATTTTGTGAATTTATATTTTCAGCCTGTGAACAGTTAGGTTTTCCGATCTCCAGTGATATTGCAACCAATCTTTTCTCAGGAATTGAAAAAACCACAGATCATTTTAAAAATGGTCGAGTCGATGCGGATACTTTTGAAGTGTGTGCAAAACTGCTTCGAGCTGGAGCACGCCGTCCTCGAGTTGCATCGGCGACTAAAGCCGAACAGCAATCTGTCTCAGGATTAGCCGAAGCCTTTTCAAAACAATTGAGTAAAGCTGATATCGCAAAAGCAACCCAATCTTCTAACTTCGCCCCCATGTCTCGATGATTCTTTCACGAAAAACTGTGAAAGTGGTATACTGTCGGTCTTATTTTTCAGAAAAAAGGAAAATATGAAACTAGAGCGATATGTTGAAGAAACATTCAATGAGATAGAGCTAACCCAGAGGTATTTAACCTTAGCAGGTGACGTTATTGCGGAATTAGACAGACAAAGTTCTATAGTTCGTGAATTATCAATAACAATGAGCATATGCAATGATCTTCTTCTGAGAAGAAAGTTTTGGAGTTTGCCTGATGACATATTGCCTTCAGCTTGTTCGGGAATAATTTTAACCAATAATTTGGTTCTAAAAAGACCCGATGTTCAAGGAAAAGATTGGAGAGTTAAACATCTTGATAGGCATTTTAATGAAATAGCTGATGATTGGGGAGTTGCCTATGTTTCGTTGAATGGTGATCCGTTATCTCCAGGAGATAGAATTGAAAATATTTTAAATGAAAAAAATACTCCTAAGTGGAGAAAACCTAATTAGATATAATCCTTTTGTAAATATTTCTTTCTCTGGTATAATGCACTTATCTTAAATATATACAGTACTTTCTTCTTGGGTTCTCACTGAAGATGAGACAATAACTCGAGAAAGATAGGAGACCATATGGCACTCGATCCAGCCAAAAAACAAGCGATCATTGAAAAATTTTCTCAAGGTGAAGGTGATACCGGTTCACCAGAAGTGCAAGTTGCGCTTTTGAGTCAATCTATTTCCGAACTGACTGAGCATTTAAAACAACACAAAAAAGATAATCATTCACGTCGAGGTCTTCTCAAACAGGTCGCCAAACGACGTCGTTTACTCAACTTCTTACAACGCAAAGATGAAGCCCGATTTGCTAAACTGATTGAGTCTTTGGGAATTAAGGGATAAGTTAGGTGACAGGTTTCAGATCGTCAGGTATCAGGTCTGTCATTCCGAGATAATCCGAGGAATCTGTGTTTAGGTTAATCTGAGTTTTATCGTGAACAGATCCTTCGTCGTTCCTCCTCAGGATGACAATGGGATGATAATTTCGAATTTTTAAAACTATGTCTCATACAGAAATTATTACTTTAAAAGCAGATCCTACTGTAATTGGTAGGTTCATACAATTAAGTTGGGGAATGGATGGACGTTCTTACCAATCAGTTGACAAAGATTCGCTAGAAGATGATAAAAGTTGGTCAACAGCTAAAATTCTTCAAAAAGATGATAGGGTAGAACTCAAATTTAATAATGAGCCAAATTCACCTATTATCGGTGTAAAATTAGTTGAAAGAATACGTATAGCTGAATAAGTCGATCAAAAGTTGAATTTTTATTTAATATTTATAAATTGAAAGGATTGGGGAGTTTTATTTTAATTTAAGCCAAGTTGATCAGGTGTTAGTTTTGAGTTATTAGATATGCTGATAACTCAAAACTGATAACTGATAACTAGCTTCTCCTCAAAAAATTATTATGGCAAAAAAGCCGTATCCAGATTTTCACAACCTCTACACCAAAGAGGTCAAGGTTGGTGAAAAAGTTATTTCTTTAGAAGTCGGAAGATTTTCCGAACAAGTTGAAGCAGCTGTTTTAGCCCAATGTGGCAATACAGTCGTTCACGTCACTTTAGCTCTCGGTAAGGAAACAAGTTTAGGTTACTTCCCTTTGCAAGTTGAGTACGTCGAAAAACTCTACGCAGGTGGAAAAATCAAAGGTTCTCGCTGGGTAAAGCGAGATGGTCGACCAACTGAAGATTCAATTCTTCGCGGCCGTGTCATCGATCGAACTCTTCGACCTCTTTTTGCAGAAGGTTTGACTCGTGAAGTTCAAATCATTGCAACAGTCTTATCCGTTGATGGAGTCAATGATCCAGATATGGTGGCATTGATTGGAGCAGCAGCTGCTGTGGAAATTTCTTCCATTCCATTTGATGGACCAGTTGCAGGTTTACGAATTGGGTATCATCCAGAAAAAGATCAATTTGTTTTCAACCCAACCTATGAAGAACAAAAAGGAAGTACCCTTGATTTGATTCTCTGTGGAAACAAAGAAGCCATTGTGATGGTCGAAGCAGGAGCTCAAGAAATCAGTGAAGACATCATGATTCGAGCTTTTGATGACGGGCAAGCACAGCTATCTCAAGTTTCTGAAACCATTCGAGAAATGGGTAAAGAAATTGGGAAAGAAAAATTCGTATTCGTTCCTGAAGAGCAACATGTGGAACTTCAAGAAGCTTTACTAAAGAAATATAAGAAGCAAATTGTGGAAATGGTCAAACTCGAAGGAAATCTCAAACCTACTGGCATGGAAGTCTTCGTAGCTGAAGTCAAAGCAGAACGAGAAGAACTCGAAGAGAATGACATCAAACATGCTTTCTATAATTTAATGAAGACTGAAGGTCGACGACAAATTTTGGAAGACGAAGTTCGACCAGATGGACGTAAATTAACAGAAATTCGACCAATTGTGTGTGAAGTTGATGTGCTCCCAATGACTCATGGCAGTGCCATGTTCAAACGTGGTGCTACTCAAGCTTTGACAATTACTACTCTTGGTTCACCTTCTTTAGGTCAATTGATTGAAGATATGGAAGGCGAAGAAGTTCGTCACTATATTCATCATTACAATATGCCTCCATACGCGTCTGGTGAATCAGGCCGAATTGGATATCCAAAACGTCGAGAAATTGGACATGGAGCTTTAGCGGAACGAGCATTGTTCCCAATGCTTCCTTCTCAAACAGAGTTCCCGTACACCATTCAAGTGGTGTCAGAAATCATGAGTTCCAATGGCTCGACCTCCCAAGCTTCCGTTTGTGGATCAACGATGTCATTGATGGCAGCTGGTGTTCCAATCAAACGTCCAGTAGCTGGAATTGCGATGGGATTGATGACTGATGGAAAAGGAAAGTACACAGTGCTTTCTGATATCCAAGGTTTAGAAGATCACGTTGGTGATATGGACTTCAAAGTCGCTGGAACCACTGAAGGTGTCACTGCTATGCAGATGGACATCAAGATCAAAGGTATTCCAATGGACGTGATGAAACAAGCATTGGCACAAGCTCGAGATGGACGTTTGTTCATTCTTGAAAAAATGCTGGCATGTATCCCTGAACCACGTAAACAACTTTCACCTTTGGCACCGAAAGTGCAACAGCTTCGAATTCCAGGTGATCGAATTGGAGAACTCATTGGTCCAGGTGGAAAAGTGATCAAAAATATCATTGCAGTTACTGGTGCTCAAGTTGATGTCGAAGAAGATGAAGATACAGGAGAAGGTATCGTCAATGTGTCTTCCGATGACCAAGGAAAGATTGATGAAGCCTTTAATTGGATTTCAGAAATGATGCGAACTGTAGACATTGGTGATGAGTTCGATGGAACTGTCACTCGAGTTGAAAGTTATGGAGCGTTTGTCGAGTACTTACCAAACCGCGAAGGATTGGTCCACGTCTCTGGAATGAGTACTGAGTTCGTTCAAGACGCTCACGATATCGTGAAGCTTGGAGATAAAGTACATGTTCGATTAACTGGTATCGATGACGATGGAAAAGTAAAACTGTCCATGTTGTCTGAAGCAGATGATCAAAAAGCCCGAGAGCAACGTCAACAACGAAGTGGTGGCGGAGGCGATCGAGGTGGAGACAGAGGTGGCCGAGGAGGATTTGGTGGAGGAAGTCGAGGCGGAGATCGTGGTGGTTACCAAGGTGGACGCGGTGGTAGTGGAGGTGGATACCGAGATGGTGGCAATCGAGGTGGAGCAGGACGTAGTTTTGCTCCCCGAGAAGATCGTGGACCTCGACCAGATAATCGAGAGAGATCTCCTGATCGTTCCAAACGAATCAGTGATGCTTTCAGTCAAAAACAGTTTGATTAAAGATTTTTCAATTAAAAAAAAGAAAACGGGCTCGGAAGAGTCCGTTTTTTTATTTAAATTCGGTCTTAAGTCTTCTTCAAAAAACGGTTAAGATGAGCAGACTATGACACTTCAAGATCTTCAAACATCCAACAACAAATTTACTATCGCTGCATTTGATCACCGTTCGAGTTTGGCTCAAAAATTAGGAATGAATGTCGATACCGAAGAAGGTATTGGACACTTTATTCAACTCAAACGTCTTTTCATGGAAACCTTTTCTCCATTTTGTAGTGCAGTTCTCACTGATCCGATTTATGGTAAAGACTCAGTCAAGTATAAACATGAATCTGCGGGATTGTTGATGTCGCTTGAAGAGTCTGGATATGATGGAGATAAAGGTATTGTCCCTAAAATGGTAGAAAATTGGGGAGTAATGGGAATAAAAGGATTCGGTGGAGCTGCTAAGTTACTTCTCTATATTCATCCACGCGAACCACAAGCCGGAATGAAAATGGCATTGGTTCAACAACTATTTCAGGAATGTCGTGAAGCAGAAGTTCCTTTTTTGATCGAACCGATCCTCTATCCGATCGAATCGGAAGAAGAATTTAAAAAAAATTGGTCAATGCTTCAGCTTGAAGTAGTGAATGGGTTGACAGACTGGTGTGATGTTTTAAAACTCGAGTATCCTGGAATTCAAACGAACACTGCTGGTGAAGCGGCACAAGCGTGCCAATTGGTTTCTCAATACGCTCGAGTGCCATGGATTTTACTTTCTCGTGGGATGCCATTTGATCCCTTTAAAAAAGCCTTAGATGTCTCTCTCCAACACGGGGCTTCAGGTTTTGCAGTGGGTCGAGCGGTTTGGCAGGAAATTGAACAATTTAGTTTGGAAAAAACACATGACTGGCCAACGAGCTTTGTGCGTATTAAAGACTTTTTACAATCAAAAGGCGTAGAGAGAATGAGACAACTGGTGGCCATGACTGATGGAACAGTGTAATTCCCTTCACGTTGAGTTTTTATTTATTGTCGAGGTACAATATGAGTCATATGGCAAAACTTCTCTCGACCTTATTCATCTTTACGATTTATCTCGTTGAAGCGATTTTGGTTTTTCGATTTATTCTTCGTTTATTAGGTGCCAATGCTCAAGCTCCAGCTGTATCTTGGGTGTATGAAAATTCTCAACCACTTTTGCAACCTTTTCTGTTTGCCTTTCCTCAACCTCGATTACAGGGAATGGTGTTGGAGTTCACCACACTTTTTGCCATCGTAGCCTACGCAATTGGGGGATATATCTTGCAAGAATTATTTGAAATTCTTGATAAGAACTTCAATAAGCCAACCAAGTCTCATTAAATAAGTGCCATTTGAATGCCAGCTTGAGCAGTAGGTTGAAAGTTGAAATCAATTGGCGTTTCAATCAGTCGATTCCATTTATTCTTGTATTTCAGTGTTCCTTTTCGAAGACCATAATCGTAGATATCACGAGTTATTTTTACATCCTGTAAACAATATTTTTTCAACGACTCGAAATCACCTTCACGGTAATACTTAATTGCGTCTAAGCCATTTCCTGATTTTCCAATTCCTAAAGTTTCTTGAGCAATACTGTCGAGTTTTATTCGATGACCTGTAATATCTTTAAATCGTGATAAAAGATCAAGCGATGGGAACGAAGAAATGTTTCCTGAGTAGTAGGGTTGAAGGGCTGGAAGATCAAATCCGTCACTATTGAACCCAATCACGACATCAGTCTGTTCCAACAGCGGAAAAAGCTTATCCAGTTCATTTTCAAAAAATCCAATAAATTTTCCTGGATCATATTCATGTTCTCGTACACATAGTCCCACAAAAGAAATTTCCAGTTTTTCAGGAAAGTACCCACCGACTTCTTCAAACGTCTTTTTAGTTTCCACGTCAAAAATGATCTGGTGCATATAGAAAGATTACTGTAGATTTATTCGAGAAATTTAAGATATTTCTAAAACAAAAAAACTACCATTCTAAGGTGAATAAAACATCACCCTATTGAAGGGCAGTTCCCCGCCATAATTCCGTTACTAACGGAACGGGCGGGACAGGCGGACGTTGGGCGTCAACTACTATACCTACATTTAATACGAAACAGCAACACAAAAAAGGGGCGAAGGTGTTCCTAAAAATAAGTTTTTACTGATGTGTAACGTGTTACAATACGCCCATGCCAGATCTGCAGAAATACAATGCTAAAGTGTGTCTCACCGTAGCCAGTTGGTTGGTTCATGACAGGAAAGTCTTACTTGTTCATCACAAAAAATTAGACATTTGGTTAGCACCAGGAGGGCATGTCGAAGATGGAGAACTTCCACATATTGCGGCTGAACGAGAGTTTTGGGAAGAAACAGGACTGAAAGTTCAAGCGTTTTCCACCAAAGATCGTATGACTCTCAGTGAGAGTGAAGATATACCAAATCCTGTTTATTCCAATTTACATTGGGTATGTAAAGAAAATTATGAAGTTCGACATGGTCGAATGAAGGAAGACAAAGTTCCCGAAGGATGGAGAAAAAAAGGTTGTGAACAACATCTAGTGCTCGCTTACTTAGTCAAACCGATTAATGGAGTAAATTTCAAACAAAATGTGGAAGAGACCTTGGGAATTGGATGGTTTGGAAGAGACGAAATTTCGGATTTGCAAACAACAATAGATATCAAATTAGAAGCTGATAAAGTTTTTTCGATGATGGAAAAATAAATATGTTAGACATACACAATTTACAGGTCTCAATTGATCAAAAACCTATCCTCAAAGGTATCGATTTACAAGTAAAGCCAGGAGAAATTCATGCGGTCATGGGACCGAATGGTTCTGGAAAATCGACACTGGCCTATGCGTTAGCAGGTCATCCTTTTTATGACGTTACGGCTGGAAAAGTGGAATTAGAGCATGAAAATTTATTAGATCTGTCACCCGATGAGCGAGCCAATCAAGGTTTTTTCTTAGCTTTTCAATATCCGGTGGAAGTAGCGGGTGTCAAAGTGCAAAACTTTTTACGTTTGGCGTATCAAGCTCGATTTGCTGATCAACCAGAACGGAAGTTCGCCACGGTATTGGCTTTTCGAAAACATTTAGAATCTTTAGCAGAAGAGTTGCAAGTAAAGAAAGAGTTACTCACTCGCGGTTTAAATGAAGGATTTAGTGGAGGAGAAAAGAAACGCTTAGAAATTTTACAGATGGCCGTCTTGGAACCAAAGTATGCAGTGTTAGATGAAACAGATTCAGGTTTGGATGTTGATGCGATTAAAGCAGTAGCTGAAGGTGTCAAAAAGATTGTTCAAAAGTATAAAACGGGGATAGTTGTGATTACACATTACCAACGGATTTTGAAGTATCTCGATCCCCAATTCGTTCATTTGTTAGTCGATGGCAAGATTGTCAAAAGTGGTGGCAAGGAATTAGCCGAAGAGTTAGAACAAAAGGGATATAAAAATTTATAAAAAAAGTATGAATGAAATTAAAGTCAAAGATCATTTCATTACATTAAAGACTGATGAGAAAACTGTTGACTTAATTCATTCCAGACAAGAAAGTATTATTGCGACATTAGAAAATATTTTTAAGGATCCGCTTCAACCGCTGAGGATTAGACCATATGCAATGGAGGACAATGTATATGATCCATATACTCTCAAGTTAACTATGAAGAAGCCAATGGATTCGCTGTTTACGATTTATGTTGAATTATTGAAAGAGTTGCCAGGAAGAAAGTTCCAGACAATTGGGCAACAAACTGATTTTAGGGTGACTAAAATGGAAGGTGGTTCGCATCTAGTGACTGCGTACTATCACAATCCAACAAAAGATACCGATCCATATTTACGTGAATATTCGAGTATCTTACAAGAAGTTGATGAAGCAGTTTGCCAATGGTTAGTTCGTCGAAGCGGTCATGAAGTGAAAAGAATCATTGAACCAGAGGTCAAAGCAATGGCTGAGAATGTAAGGAGTAGAGAAGGTTTTGAGCAAGTTCCAGGGAAAAATGAGTATGTGAGAATTTATAAGCCAAGTAAAAAAGAATAGGAGGAAAAATGCCTGTAAAAGTTTCGAGAGAAAATTTAGTGAATACATTAAATGCTCAAAATTTCGATTTTGAGTTTCGAAGTTTACTTACTTTGTTAAATAATCGTGATCAAATTAAAATTACTTTTCGTTCTAAGGATTGGGAGGAGTTTGTCGGTAACCTCTCTAAAAAGCTAATACACGGGGAAACTTTTCAAAAATATCTTGAAACAGATCCTCACTTAAGTAATGTTTGGGAAATGGTATCAAAAAGAAAGAAAGTGTAACTCTATTTTTTCAAGTAAGGAGAAGATATGACTGAAAATTCAGAGAGTGGAAAAAAGAAAAGAAGATCTTCTGCAGGAAGAAAAGAAAGTTGGGAGGCAATAAGGCGTGAGTCAACATTAGGCCAAGGCGTAGACCACTCAAGTAATGTGGTTGATCAGAATTTATCAGTGTACGTCCAAAAGTTAAGAGAAGATAAAAACAAACCTTTAGCAGATGCACTCATGTCTTCTCATTGGCGCATGGTCCAAGAAGGAAAAATGACAGAGAAAAATGCCGTGTTTCAAGAAATAGGGAACAGATTGTCGTCCATATCAATGCAGAAGACGGAACAAGGTGTGACGATTAATGGAACTGAGTCACAACTTGATGAGTTTCTCTTCATTGCGAGAGAATGGTTAAAAAATATTGGAGCGACAGATGAGGAAATAGATGTGTGGCTTGCTGAAGAAAACAAGGGAAGAATGATTAGTGAATTAAGAACAATTTTTAGAGATAGGCACTAAACAATACATGGCTCGTTTTGCACAAAAAAATACCACCACATTTGAGACAGCCTCGGATACATACGAGGCTGGTTTTTCGTACCCCACGACTGATTACTCTTTTATTTCCAAACCAGGATTGACTAAAAAAACCGTCGAAGAAATGTCGGCGTTGAAAAATGAACCGGAATGGATGCGAACGAAACGGTTGGAAGCACTCGACATTTATTTATCAAAACCTTTTCCCAATTGGGGAGCTGATTTATCCGGAATTGATTACGAAAATATTCACTATTATCTTCGCCCAACCGATGAAGCTAAAAAATCTTGGGATGATGTGCCGGCTGAAGTCAAAGCTACATTTGAAAAACTTGGCATTCCTGAAGCAGAGCGAACTGTCTTAGCTGGAGTCAAAGCTCAATATGACTCAGAAGTAGTGTATGGTTCACTCCAAAATGTGTGGGCGAAAGATGGAGTCGTTTTTCTGTCCATGGATGAAGGATTGCAAAAATATCCTGAGTTAGTGAAAGAATATTTTGGTAAGGTGATTCCCACTGGGGATAACAAATTTGCAGCGCTAAATTCAGCTGTCTGGTCAGGTGGATCATTTGTGTATGTGCCAAAAGGTGTGGATGTCAAAATGCCTTTACAGACTTATTTCCGGATTAACTCTCCTAATGCTGGTCAGTTCGAACGAACGCTCATCATTGTGGATGAAGGTGCTAAAGTGCACTACATTGAAGGTTGCACGGCGCCGAGTTTTTCTTCCGGTTCTCTCCATTCAGCAGTGGTCGAAATTTATGTTAAAAAAGGAGCGCGGTGCCAATACACCACGGTTCAAAATTGGTACAAAAATGTGTACAACTTAGTCACGAAACGAGCTTGGGTGGAGGAAGAAGCAGAAATGGTGTGGACAGATTTCAATATGGGTTCCAAAGTCACGATGAAGTATCCTGGATTTATTTTGGCGGGAAAAGGAGCCAGAGGTGAAACCTTATCCATGGCATTAGCGGGTGCTGGTCAGCATCAAGATACTGGTTCGAAAGCTATTCATTTAGCACCGTATACGAGCTCAACAATTATTTCCAAATCGATTAGTAAAAGCGGTGGCCGAACGAGCTACCGTGGAATGGTCAATATTGGCCCAAAAGCCTACAAATCTAAAAACACTGTGATATGTGATGCGTTGTTGCTTGATCCTCAGTCTCGGTCTGATACATACCCGACCGATAAAATTTTTAACTCAGATGTGGAAGTTCAGCATGAAGCCACGGTTTCTAAAATTGGTGACGAGCAGTTGTTTTACCTCATGAGTCGAGGCATGAAAGAAGAGGAATCTCGTAAGATGATTGTGAATGGATTTATTGATGATTTAGTTAGAAAATTGCCATTAGAGTATGCGGTGGAGATGAATCGTCTGATAGAACATGAGATGGAAGGAAGTATTGGGTAGTTTTTACTTTTTTTTGAAGAAGTCAAAGACAGGCTCAGCCCAAACCTTACAACGAGGTATAGGCTCACAAAGTATAGATGGTGGGCAGGTACCAAGGTAATAATTACTGCCAAGAGGGCAATCCCCGTAAGGTGGTGATGAAAAGTATAAATCCTGTTGGGAAAGAAGCCACAGCCATGTTACAAAGATAATAGTCAAAAAAGAAAAAATACTAAATGAGAGTATTTTTACTGAGAATTCTGACTGAAACATATAATCATGATACACAACACTTTAGTACTTATCAAAAATAGATTACGAAATCTCTCTCTTGGTGGTGTTAAATTTGGTTGTTGTTGAAACATAATTCCCTTTCGTTTATTTAAATTTTTTTAAAAAGGAAATTATGCCTATAGAAAACTCTGAAATTATTAATGAAGCAGTTAAGAACGCTATAAAAACCAAGACAGATCAGCATTTTTGGTTAGGGAAATACTTCTATGCAGTAAATATGTATGGAATGATCCGACCGATTGCTGAGCACGGACAGGATCAGACAAAACGACTTGAAACGCTCCAAAGTGCTTTAGTGAGAAACAACCAATAATCTTTATAAGGGAGGAAGGCTTTCAAGCTTTCCTCCCAACTTGTATGAATGTATTTACCGTTACAAAAGACCAGCAAAAATTAGTCATCACTGAATCAGGTGAGTATGTTGTGGAAATTGCTGAATCTGGTTTAGAGGCAGAAATTGTAGGATCGTTTTTAACGAAAGATCAAGAAAAAATTGATATCAATTTAACAATTATCCACAAAGCTCCTCATACTCGAGCTAAAACAATGCTCAAAGGTGTAGCGAGAGATCAGAGTAGTATCAGATTGTTTGGACGAATCATTATTGAAAAAAATTGTGGTGATACTCAATCTTTTCTGGAAGAAAGAATTTTACTATTATCCGATCAAGCCAAAGCCGAAGCCGTACCGGAACTCGAAATTTTATCAGACGATGTAAAGTGTTCACATGCTGCTAGTATTAGCAAAATTCCGGAAGAACATTTGTTCTATCTTCAGTCTCGAGGATTAAGCAAAAAAACTGCTGAAGAGGCAATTGTCGAAGGGTTTTTAAGAATCCCAGATTATGACCGATAACACCGGATAAAAAAGGAATATAAATAATGTAATGTTTAACTTCTACGTTTGTTTGCAATCCAAACAATAAGTTGTCTATCTGTATACTTCCCAGCTTTTACACTAGTGAGTCCTTCTTTAGTTGCTAGATCATTTAATCCTGCAAAAGAATTTCCAGCCTCATTATTAATACTGTCATAAGTACCTGCTCCAAACGTAGCATCTATTTCGCTAGGTTCAGCATTTTCGTACATCATAATATCAAATGGTTGTGCTGCTTCTCGATTATCCATATCTCTCCTTAGTTAAATTGTTCTACACTATTCTCATCACCTTCTTATATTTTGTCAACATTTTCTCTGGAGCAAGTTTTTTTTATTTCTCTGGTAAAATAAAGGGATGTTTGATCCTCAAGTAGTCCGGAAGGACTTTCCTATTTTGCAACGAAAAGTGCATGGCGATAAAAAGCTGGTGTACTTAGATAATGCTGCCACGTCACAAAAACCTCAACAAGTTATTGATTCGATTTCTCATTATTACCAAAATTCCAATGCGAATGTGCACCGAGGAGTTCATCAGTTATCTGAAGAAAGTACTACTTTGTGGGAAGAAGGTCGGAAAATTATTGCCGATTTTTTTGGAGCCGAAGATCCTGAGTTAATTTTAACGAGAAATACCACGGAAGCGATTAATGGTGTTGCATATGGTTGGGCATTAGATAATTTAAAAGTTGACGATGTGATTCTTTCCACTGAGATGGAGCATCATTCCAATTTGGTGGTCTGGCAACAAATTTGTAAAAGAACAGGAGCGAGTTTGGAATTTATTCCAGTGAATGAAGATGGAAGACTAGATATGCAATGGATGGAAACAAGATTGAAGTCTCAAGGTTCAAAAATAAAGTTAGTTGCACTGAGTCATGTTTCCAATACACTTGGAACTTTGAATCCGATTGAAGAAATTTTGATTTTAGTTAGGAGTTACTCTCCTACAGTAAAGTTTGTTGTTGATGGGGCACAATCAGCTCCTCATATTCCAATTAATTTCAAAAAATTAGGCGTAGATTTCTTGGCATTTTCTGGACATAAGATGTTAGGGCCGATGGGAATTGGTGGTTTGTTGGTCAAAAAAGATTTACTAAAAAGTGGTGAATTCCAACCATGGTTATTTGGTGGGGGAATGATTGAGTCAGTCTATTTAGACGAAACAAGATTTCACGAAAATGAAAGCGACCGTTTCACAGCAGGAACGCCTGATGTGGCTTCTACGGTTGGATTGGCAAGAGCTTGTGAATATGTACAAAAATTAGGAATGAAGAATGTGGAAGAACATGATCGAAAGTTGGTTGAATATACGCTTCAAAAACTATCAGAAATTCCAGAAGTAAAAATTGTTGGACCACTGGGATCAGCGGATCGGATTGGTTCAGTGACTTTCCTGTATGAAGGCGTACATCCACATGATGTTGCTCAAATCTTAGATAGTGAAGGAATAGCAGTACGCAGTGGACATCACTGTACTATGCCGTTGCATACAAAGTTTAATTGGTCAGGAACGACTCGGATTAGCTTTCAAGTGTACAACGATACAGATGATATCGACGCGTTGATTTCAGCATTACAAAAGGTACAAGCCATTTTTAAAAAATAACCTTGATATCTATGGATGATCTGTATCAGGAAGTATTACTTGAACACTATAAGAATCCTCAAAACAAAGGATCTTTCTCTGGTGAAAAAAACGATATTAAAGTTGTGAAAAACATAAATGTGGGATGTGGAGACGAATTAACTGTGGAATTAATGATTCAAGATCAAATAGTTCAAGATATTAAGTGGAATGGAGTAGGATGTGTGATCAGTATGGCTAGTATGAGCGTTTTATCGGAATATATAAAAGGTAAAACCATTGAAGAAATTGAGAAAATCGAAGAGGGAAAAATGATTGAATTAATTGGATTAGAAGAAATAGTGCCTGCTCGAAAAAAATGCATGATGTTATCCATCACTACGGTTCAGCGAGCAATACGCACTTAGTCATAGATGCCGAGATTACCTGAACCATTATCTGTAGAAACACTTCTAGCTCAAGGCGCTTGTTGTGGAAATCACTGCCAAAATTGTCCTTACCAACCGAAGTGGCAAAAAGACAACACTCATGTTTTAAAGAATCAATCTAAAATAAAAGGTCAACTTATGGATGAGATGTTTTCACTTCAAATAAATCTAAAACCTGATATTCAGGAAATGGCTCAATTTTTAGAAGAAGTATTTCAAGAAAAAGACAGTCAGGATTTAAAAGAATCAGATAATCAGTCACTTAATGAGTGGTTTGCAGTTGAGGAAATTGTTGCTTATCTAAGCTACTCAGTTGTAATTGAGTGCCGTCTTCATAAAAAATTGATAGGTATATTAATTATAGGAAAACAGCATCCTTTAACCTGGCCCGATGGTAAAAAAGCTGAGATATTTGTACTAGGAGTAGATGGTAATTATCGAAAGAAAGGGATAGGGAGACAATTATTAGAAAAGGCTGAACATCAGGCAGTAAAGATGGGAGCAAAAGCGATAGTAATTAACACTCACGTAGATTTAATATCTCTACATTCTTTTTATCTCAGAAGTGGATATCAAAGTATTGGAATACTCACAGAGTATTATGACAACGGAAATGCGGTGTTTTTTAAGAAAAAACTATAAATATGAATATCTTTGTTGGCTCTACCAACCCAGTAAAACTGAACGCAACGAAGCAAGCGGCAATTAATACTTGGCCTGAAGTTGTTATCAAAGGTTTTGAGGTAGAGAGTGGTATTTCCCAACAACCTTTTACAGATGAAGAAACCCGGTTAGGCTCAGATAATAGAGCAAGGAAAGCGTTGGAAATTGGATTAAAGGAACTGGATTCCCACTTCCGCGGGAATGACGAGGTGTTAGGAGTTGGGTTAGAAGGTGGCGTGTTTGAACATCAGAGCGGAAAACTTTGGAACACGGTTTGGGTAAGTATTGCCGATAACTCTGGGAAAATTGTCTCTGCGAATGGTGAACGTTTTGAGTTGCCAGATTCATTAACCGCATTCATCCGAAAAGGAAAAGAAATGGGACCGGCGATGGATGAACTGATTGGCTCAACCAACATCAAACAAAAAGAAGGCATGATTGGAGTAATTACCCAGAAATTTATTGATCGTACAGAGATGTATGCAGGTTTAACCAAACTCGCATTAGGATTATGGTACGGACGAAATTGGGAAAAAGAATTGCAAAATCGCTAGAGTTCGGTAGACTTGGACGATAACCGACTTTCTAACTAAAAGGACTTTTATGGCAGTTACCCAAGGTAAAGCAAAACTTTCTGATCGAATTCAATTGAATGAAAAGTATATTCACATGTTTTTTGAAATGACTGAGCCGAATGAACTTCCTTTTGAAGCCGGACAGTATGTGTCTGTTGGGATTCCAAATATCGGGAATAGACGTCCGTACTCGATCGCATCTGAACCTGAAAAAACACATGGGTTTGAATTACTGATTGATCTGACGCCACAAGGAATTGGTACAAAGTATCTGCAAGGTCTTCAACCTGGTGAAGAAATGGCTATTCTTGCCCCGATGGGAGTTTTCACACTCGCCAAAGAAGAACAAGCACAAAAAGAAAAAAGTTTGATGTTTATTGCAACGGGCTCAGGTATTGCCCCAATGCGATCAATGATTTTGGACTTACTCCATCGACAGCAAGATAAGCGTGAAATCTGGCTATATTGGGGAATGAGATATGAGTACGATCTGTTTTGGGCTGATGATTTTCATCAACTCGAGCAAGCGTTTCCCAATTTTCATTTCCACCTGACTTTATCTCAAGCTGGTGATGAATGGCCTCTGTGTCGAGGAAGAGTAACTGATTGTTTGCGAATTCATGAATTACCAGCTGAAGCAGGGTATTACTTATGTGGGAATGCAAAAATGATTGAAGAGGTTTCAAATTTATTGATCACTGAAAAACAGATCCCTGAAGCATTTGTACATCATGAGAAATTTTATTAATTTTGTTGTTTAAAAAAATAGAAAGGCAATCATGTCTGACCAAAATGTAGTTCAAACTCAACAAGTCGGAAAATATGAAGTGCGTATTATAAATGATAAGTGTATCGGAGCTGCTTCTTGTGTGGCTATTTCACCAGCTACTCTGAAGCTTAATGAGCAAAATATCGCAGAAGTCATCTCTCAAAATGATAGTGATGACAATAAGTTATTGGCGGCACAGAGTTGTCCAACTTCTGCGGTAGAAATTATTGACACCACAACTGGTGAACTTGTCTGGCCAAAAGCATAATTGAATCGAAATAAAGAGTGTGCTAATTATTCTAAATACACAACTGGTGCTTGTCTGTAAAATTTAGACATGTTATTTTAGCGGACGATGAAAAATTTACATTTGTTACTCATAACGCTTGGTGGATCACTCCTTCTTATCATTGGAGTCACCTTCCTTTTTTCTCGACAACAAGAGCAATCTACTTCTGTTACTCAAACACAGTTAACAGATGGTGCTCGTCATTTTTATTCAAGTACTGTTAGCGCGGCCACTCCTTCAGCGAGTCCACGAGCGAGTAAATCTCCGACTGCGACAGAAGCAGCTACGGCCAGTGATTCAGCAGAACCTGTAAAAGAAAAAATTATTGTGACAGAGTTTAGTGATTTACAGTGTCCAGCCTGTCGAGCAAGTTATCAACTGAAAAACGAAATCTTTGCTCAATACTCTCCGAGTGAAGTAGAGTTTGTGTACCGACACTTTCCTTTAACATCAATTCACAATAAAGCTCAGCTGGCAGCAGAAGTATCCGAAGTTGCTGCCAAGTACAATAAATTTTGGCCGATGCACGATAAATTGTTTCAAACTCAAGAGGATTGGACTGACTTAAGTGTTGAAGAAGCCAAAACCAAGTTCATTGAATATGCGGTAGAGCTAGGCATGAATAAAGATGACTTTTCAAAATCTTTAGAGGATGATAGTGTAAAACAAGCGGTACAGACCGATGCAAATTTAGCTAACCAATTAAATATATCTTCCACTCCGACCTTTTTTGTAAATGACAAAAAAGTTACTGCCCCGGAGGTCATTCCAACTATCGAACAGATTCGGCAAGAGTAGTATGGAAAGCTACTTCGTCCGAACAGAAAGAGAACATTATGAATAAATCATTGTCATACCTTCTTCCGATTGCAGGTTTGCTTTTGCTGGCCGTTGTCGGGATACGTTGGTTAAATGCTCGGGATGCCCAAAATGGACAGATCCCATTATCCGCTGAGGGAATCGAAATTTCTGATTTGACTGGAGAAGAGCAATCAAGCATGGGAATTGAAGATGCAGAAACAACGACATTATCTATACCTGAATCATCAACTGTGACTGGAAAGGGAGAAATTCGAGTTGGAGAAAAAATTGTTTCTACCGGTCGAACTCCGTTTACATTGACTACTCAATTACCAGAATTAAAAGCCACAGATGGGTTTTATCAAGTATGGTTTGAAGGTGAAAAAGGTCCAAAGAAAGCGATGAGGTTGGTACGAGAGAAAGCTGGCTATGTGATTGATGGAGCTATTTCATCCGAGTTTGAGCAAGTGAAAGTAATCGTCTCAAAAGAGAAACAAGATGATGCTCAAATTGAAGAAATAGTGTTAGAAGGAAATTTAGATCTCTAAACTAAATATCGGCTAGAGACAAATTTATTAAGTAACTTTATTAAAATTCCTATCAGCTAGTACGTAAAAGTTTTGAAAAAGACGTACACCAAAAATTGCTCAAAATACACACTTGAAGGGACCCTCGAGTGTGATACTATGATCAAGCTGTAGACATAATTATCTTTCCCGCAAGGGAATTAAAAGGAGGCAGTATGGCAGATCAAGCTGCATACGCATATACAAATTCTAAAGGTCAAACCTACTACCTGCACACCAGGGAAGTTACTTTAAAGAATGGACGAGTTCAACGCATTTACTTCTTTGCTCGAGATGTTCGAGATGGAGCTCTTCAAGACGTTCCAGCAGGATACATGGTTGTTGAAACCGAACGAACTGGTATGCCAGTGCTGAAGAAAAGTGTTCCAGCAGCATAATTTTTTTAAAGAAAATGAAAAAGAACCCCCAGCAAGTCTGGGGGTTTTTGGTTCAACTGGATACTTTGCATGTTACAATCACCTGATGTGGACTGATAAAGACGTTATGATTCGTTTAAAAGATGTCATCGATCCTGAACTTCATATTAATATAGTAGATTTAGGTTTGATTTATCGTGCTACTGTGAGTGAAAAAGAGGGTGGAAAAGCTGTTCATGTCTTAATGACCTTAACGACGCCAGGTTGCCCTTTAGCGGGAACAATTCAACGGATGATAAAGGATTCCTTGTATGGATTAGAAGACTTGAATGTAGATAAAGATGTAGATGTAGAGATTACCTTTGATCCACCTTGGACAATTGATGCAATGACGGAAGAAGCACGAGCTGAATTAGGATTCTAATTAACAATTTTGATTTTTGATATATAAATAGAACCAAGCATATTCTCGATTAGACAATTTTTTTATAAAATGTTTACACTGCGAATCATTTTTGGGTGACAAAAAAGGAAATTATGAAAATTTATCTTGGTGCAGATCACGGTGGGTTTGATTTAAAAGAAGTAGTCAAACAGTGGTTAATTGAAAAAAAATATGAAGTTGAAGATTGTGGCGCACATACTCTTGATCCAAATGATGATTATCCAGATTTTGCTTTCAAAGTAGCTGAAAGTGTTTCTTCCCATCCCGAAGATATTGGAATATTATTTTGTCGTTCCGGAAGTGGCATGGCGATTGCGGCCAATAAATTACCAAACATTCGAGCGGTGGATGTTTTTGATTTGACCAGCGCAATTCATGCCAAAACGAATAACAATGCCAACATTATTTGTTTGGGTGCAGACTGGATGAACCCTCAAGAAACAAAATTAATAATTGAGAACTTTCTGAACACGACATTTCTCGGAGAAGAAAGACACTCTCGAAGATTAGAAAAAATTCACGCCTATGAGCAACACTAATATTTATCCCGCAATATTGACTGATTCATTGACCACTTTTCAGGAGGAATTAGCTGATTTTGCCCAACTACCTGAGTCAGTTCAAACTATTCATATCGATATCATCGATGGTGAGTTTGCTGACAATTTCACACTCACGCCTTTGGATATTCTAGAGTTTGTGTCCGAGGATTTTTTCTTTGATTTTCACTTGATGGTGAACCAACCAGAGGACTACCTGTCAGAATGCCTTGCAATTCAAAATACCAGAGCGATTATTGCTCAAGTTGAACACATGTCAAAGCAAGCTCATTTTTTGGAAGATATAAATAAAAATGAACGAATGCCAGGATTATCTTTAGATCTGTATACTCCTGTTGAAGCGATTGAAGAAGAAAGTTGGAAGGAAATGAAGGTATTATTACTGATGGGTATTGAAGCAGGGTTTCAAGGTAGAGAAATGAAAACAGCTTTAGTAATCGAAAAATTACGAGAAGTATCAGAAATAAAGCGACAAAAAGGCTTGAGTGATTTAGAAATTATTGTTGATGGTGGAGTAAATGAAGCAACGATTCGAGCTGTTGTGAATGCTGGAGCAGATAGTGTCGTAGTTGGCAGTGCATTAATAAAAAGTGACAACATGATCTCTGCATATAAAAACTTAGAAGATCTGGCAGACTAACTTCTTTTGTAAATTTTAATTTATCTTTTTCGTTTTCTTACTCTATACTCATCTGACAACATAGATGAAATTTGATTTAATGGAAGGATACTATGCGAACACAAGTTCAAATCCCAGCACCGAAGGAACACTCAGCAATCAAACATGTAGCCATGTTTGGATCTGCGGATATTGATGAGAAAGATCCGTTGTATCAGGAAGTTTTTAACGTGGCCCGTTATCTTGCTTATCATGAAAAAGTCATCATCAATGGTGGTGGTCCTGGAGTGATGCAAGCCTCAACTCAAGGAGCTGAAGCTGGAGGGGGGCAAACGTTAGTTGTTACCTTTAATCCTGATCCGCTAGATGCTCCTGAATTTGAAGGTCGATTTGATCAAAATCATGCAGATATTGAAATAAAAACAAAGAATTATGTGGAACGAATGTTTGGATTACTCGAACATGCAGATGCGTTCATCATCTTTAAAGGTGGAACTGGAACTCTCAGTGAGTGGGCAACTGCTTGGTTGATGGCACACATTTACTACGGCAAACACAAGCCCTTCATCCTATATGGTGAGTTTTGGCATGATGTTGTGAAAGTGATTACCGATAATTTCTATATTGGTCCTAAAGAAATGCAAGTGTTTGAAATTGTAAAAAATGAAGATGAGTTGATTCCTGCTTTTGAACGATTTGAGCAAGAACTCGCAATGAGATTGGCTAAAAAAACAACTTGAAAAGGCTGCCCTATGTTTGACATCATTACTATTGGAAGTGCAACTTTAGACATTTTAGTAAAGTCTTCGCACTTCAGTTTAGAACCACATGAAAAAGGGATTTCTTTGTGTCAGACCTATGGTGGCAAGATGGATGCAGAAGAGTTTTTAATGACCAGTGGGGGCGGAGCAACCAATGTTGCGGTCGGAAGTTCAAGACTTGGTTTAAAAAGTGCCGCTGTGTGTGAAATTGGGAAAGATTTTGCTTCTCAACTTATTTGGAGTGATTTGCAGAAAGATAACGTTGAAACTCGTTTTTTAATTGCCGAACGACTGGAAGATACAGCGGTATCAGTGATTCTTATTGCTCAAGATGGAGGACGTTCTGCGATTACACATCGTGGGGCAGCGTATCAGTTGGAAAGCCGAGATATCCCTTGGGAAGATCTTGAAGACACTCGCTGGATTCATCTGGGAAGCTTGGGTGGAAATAAACAACTCATTTTCGATTTAATGGATTTTACTCAGAGACATGACATCGGAATTTCATGGACACCATCAACGACTGATCTCAAAGTTTTTACTTCAAACCAACTAGGTCCAGAATATCTTCAAGTTGATGTGTTAATTTTAAATAAAGAAGAATGGATGTCATTAGAAACTCTGCATGCTCGTTTGGCAGATCAACTTTCATTGGTGGTTGTCACCGATGGGAAAAAAGGTGGGGAAGTTTTAGTAAATGGAAAAGTAGAGCACACTTATACCTCTCTTGATGTTAAAACCGTTGAAGAAACCGGTGCTGGGGATAGTTTTGCTTCTGGTTTTCTCTCATCAATGGTACTGGGAAATTCATTGCCAGATTGTGTAGAATGGGGAAAGAAGAATGCGGCGAGTGTGGTCCAATATTTAGGATCAAAAAAAGGGTTATTAACGCGTGAACAAATAGAAAAGTAACTCGTTGTATTTATAAAGTATGGATAATTCACTACAAAGTTTACTGACGACTGAACTTGACGAGCTTCGCAAAAAAATTGTGGAAGCTGAAGTGCCAGATGAGATGCGGTTACGAATCGATAAAGAACTGAATCGATTGTCCCGAAGTGCTCAACTTGGAAATTATGATGAAAAGTATGAAAGAGTGTCAAAGTATATCGATTGGGTTGTGGATTTACCTTGGAATAAAAAAAGTGAAGACGTTTTGGACATACAGCGAACAAAAGAAATTTTTGATCAACACCACTATGGTATGCAAGAAGTGAAGGACCGATTTTTAGAGTATGTTTCTGTACTGAAATTAAAAAGCCAGACTTCAGCAAATCCGGTGATTAAAGCCCCAATCCTGTTGCTGGTTGGGTTGGTCGGTACCGGAAAAACCACTTTTGCATATTCCTTGGCGGACGCGTTGAATCGAAAAATTATTAGAATCCCTTTTGGTGGTATGGGATCAGCTCGGGATCTTAGAGGACAGTCACGTTTACATTTAGAAGCCGAACCAGGCTATGTTATAAAAGGCTTACGTGAAGCGGGAACCAGAAATCCGATTATGTTGCTGGACGAAATTGATCGTGTAGCCGAAGAAGCACGCAACGATATCATGGGTACGTTAGTTGAGCTGTTAGATCCAGGTCAAAACTATGCGTTCACAGATCATTATCTCGACCATCCATTTGATTTATCAGAAGTAATTTTTCTGGCGACAGCGAATAACACTCGGCATATTGCCACTGCTGTGTATGATCGTCTCGAACAAATTACGATGCCGTCATATACAGATGAGCAAAAGATTGTGATTGCGAAAAACTATATCATGCCAAAATTATTTGAAGAAGCTGGTTTGACCGCTCAACAGCTTGTTATTGATGACAGTGTTTGGGAGAAAATGGTTCGTCCGTTGGGATACGATGCTGGAATCCGTACCTTGCAACGAACTCTGCAGGGGGCAGTTCGAAAGACTGCTCGCAAAATAGTGGAAGATAAAGTGACGCAGGTTGTTATTACTGCGGATAATGTCTCCTACTTTTTACCTCAATATTAAATATCATGGTACCCATCATCCTTGGCGTTTTACCATTACTCATCGTTGTCAGTTCTCTCGTCATGTATCGGTTTAATGGGCGAAGAGAAATTTTTCGGATGGACATGACACAATTTTTGTACACATTCATTATGGGCCCCGTAGCGTTTGTGTGGATGAAAAACTTTTTATTTTTCCTGCTGAGGGATGAGTTGAATCTTCGCTTAAGTGTGGGTGAGTATCTGACAATCGATACGCTGTTTAGCGTGTTTTTCTTATACATTTATGCATTTGTGGTGATTCATTCTTTGACCAAAAGTCTGTATATTTCGACTGAAAAAAAAGATGATGTTTACGAATTTTTTGCTAAATCAGAGTTTTTCCACATGGATTTTTCTCATTACGGAATTTACTTAGGAACAATCTTGTTCGGAGTGTTGTTAGGATTTGCGAACTTAATTTTTCCTTTTGCAACGGACACTCAAATTTTTACTAAATCAACGTTTTATGGTATCTTACTCTGCTCGTTGATTGCTGGCATGTTGGCACACATTAGTCTCTATCTCTATCAGTCGGAAAGTGCACATTTTTTGAAACTGATCAAATTTTTTTTGGGATTGTCCTTTCTTGTTCTCGCACTTGGGTATATCATCCTAGCACCGAGCTTTAACTCACTCTATATTGTGTATTGGTGTGTGTTATCAGTGATAGTGAGTATGGTGGCACTTTCGTTGTTTAGCGAACAAAAACGAGAACGAGGTCGCCTACCATTTCGATTGAATTTTAAAAAGATTAAGACAGTCAAAGATATTATTGTGTCGTCTTGACAGTTTGAAAGGAAAAAATGAATAAATTAAGAATCATTCCACTTGGCGGAATGGGAAATGTTACTAAAAACATGTATGTCTATGAGTACGGCAATGAAATACTCTTAGTAGATTGTGGAATTGGTTTTCCTGAACTGAATATGCATGGAATTGATTTACTGATTCCCGATATTACGTACGTGAAAGAGCAAGTTGAAGCCGGTAAAAAAATTGTCGGTATGATTTTGACTCACGGACATGATGATCATATTGCGGCCACAGGATATATTATCCCTGAGCTCCCAGATTTTCCTATTTACGCTTCACCGCTGACCGCAGCATTTGCTGAACAACGAATGGGTGATCATGGTTTGCAAAAAACAGTAAATGTCGTCCGGGAGAGAATTCCTTTCCGATTGGGAGTTTTTGAGATTGAAGCAATGATCATGACACACTCTGTTCCAGATACTCGTCATTACTTGATACGAACTCCAGAAGGAAATATTTATCATGGAACTGACTTCAAAATTGATTTAACACCAGTTGACGGTATTTTGCCAGATTTCGATCGAATTACCTCGGTTGGAAAAGAAGGCGTCATGTGTATGTTGATGGACTGTTTGAGAGTCGAGCGTCCAGGTTTTACGGCATCAGAGTCAACTGTCCGTCAAGCGCTTGAGCGAGAAATGTATGGTGTCAAAGGGAAAGTGATCGTCACCTTGATGAGTTCTCATCTTCATCGAGTACAACAAGCGGTTGATGTTGCAATTGAAATGGGTAGAAAAGTTGCATTTATTGGTCGATCAGTCGAACAAAATGTGGAAATTGCTCTTCAACTAAAAAAGCTTGATATTCCTCGAAAAGAAATTGTGTCAAAGAGAGAGATTGAAAAATACGCTGATAACAAGCTGTGTTTGTTTGTAGCGGGAAGCCAAGGACAAGAAGGCTCATCTTTAATTCGAGCGATTTTTGGAGAACATCCACAACTTCGTATCTCAAAATCAGATGCAGTCATTTTTTCAGCGGATGTGATCCCTGGAAATGAACAAGCTTTTTATGGAGCAATTGATGAATTGTCTCGAACAGGAGTGAAAGTTTCCTATCCTGATATTGCTGATGATTTACACGTTTCTGGTCATGCGGCTGCCACCGAACAGCAGTTGCTGATCGCGATGGTGCGTCCTCAATATCTTTTCCCAATTGGTGGTGCCAATCGTCATCGAAATCTTTTTAAAGATTTAGCGGAAAATATGGGATACAAGGCAAGTGAAGTCGTTCTTCCCTCTGACGGACAAGTTGTGGAATTTAGTAATGGTGTCTACAACAAAGGTGAAAAGTTAATTCTTCGAGATCTCATGGTTGATGGAAAAGGAGTAGGCGATATTGGAACCGTTGTCTTGGCAGACCGAAAAGTCATGTCACAAGATGGAATGATTGTCGTGGTACTCCCAACTTACAAAGATCAAATTGATTTCAGTAAAATTGAAATCATCTCTCGAGGTTTCGTGTTCATGAAAGATGCTCAACCGTTGATTGAGGAAATAAAATTGCTCATCAAAGATATTGTGGAAGAAGCACTCAAGCAAGACGCATCTCGAGAAGAAATTAAGAAGAAATTAGAGAAAAAACTCACCAAAGAACTCGATAAAGCCACAGGCCGAACTCCATTAGTCTTGCCGGTGTTTATGGAAATGGGATAGATTCAGGTATCAGGGCAGGTTGAGATTATTGTCTGGGAGAGCATCTGTATTCACCGAGCTCGCTTTTCTTCATTGTATCTAAATCTAAAGATACCCAAGCTTCCATTTCAATTCCAAAACCTTCAAATTCTTGATATTCTGGGCAATTTTCTGGAGTTACCTCCGTATCAATGGGACTCCAATAGTCTATGGCGTTATCAACAACAAGTGTCGCCCTGCCGCTTCCCTCAGTCCAAGAAAGGTTGTACGAATCTTCGAATACCTTTTGGCGTTTGGCTAGATCGTAAATTATCATTCCTCGAGGAGGAGGTCCTGTACCGGAATCTAAGAGAATAAAATTCTCTGCGAATTCCCAAAAACTTGCACGCCATTTTGTCTCGAATTCAAAATCATCGTTTTCAACGTTATATGAACAAGGGATCTTCTGCTCACTTGATGTTTTATATTTGATCAAAAACTTAGTTCCCACAGCATCATTGTCAACTTCAATTACTACATAATTTGGACTTTCATTACATTTTATGGTTTTTACAGTTTGAGTTGGAGTAGGACTTGGTTTAGCTGTAGGTGTTGTTGGAACTTGAAGAGATGCAGAAGTAGTGGAAGTGTCTGATTGAGATAGAGGAGTTGGAGCTGGTTCTGAGTTTTTTGGCTTGATAAAAAACCCATATTTAGCTGCAGTTACACCAACAAGTACAAAACATAACAGAATAAAAGTTACAACAAAGATAATGAGTCTTTTCTTCTGAGAGGTAGGTTTTTCCACTATAGCTTCAGGTTGGAGTGCGACAGACTCTTGTGTTTGCAAAGGAAGTTGTTCCTGGGGAGGCTGGTTAAGCGATGTCATGTATATAGCATAGCAACGTGGGGGATGCTTTTCAAAGCACTTCAATATTTTCTATAACTGATATAAGAAAAACTAGGTAACTGACAACTTACCTCAACATGCGTTACAATGATTCTCTATGGGATTGTTTGGTAAATCTTCACGCAGGGGACGTAAAAAGTCACCGTTAAAGTTGAATATTCGTTCAGAAACGATTATGTCTTTGGCTGCCTTGCTGTTCTTTGCTGTCGGTGGACTGATTGTCATTTCTTTCTCTGGACAAGGAAGTGTCTTAGTTTTCATTAATCGAATTTTCATCAATAAATTTGGAGCGGTTACTTTGATGTTACCGTTCCTATTTTTCTCAGCGGGTTTAATTTTCACACAACTGAGTTGGCAATTTGCGCGTCCACACACTTTGCTTGGGGGAATTCTAATTTTTCTTGGCTTCCTTGGAATTTTACAGTCCGGTGAGATTGGTGAGCAAACATTTTTCAATGTTTCTTTACTGGTTCAAGATGTCGGGGCATATTTCTTGTTTAGCGTGGTGGCGTTAGCTGGCTATCTGATTATCACACAAACGAGTTTATATGAGATTGCAACATTTTTTGCTCAACTCTTTGCTTCTTCACCGAAAGATCCAGCTTTAGCAAAAGATGAAGCTGAAAACGGTGAGAGAAAAGGTTTACTTCCATTTGGGTTGGGTGGAGGAAAAGTGAAAACTGGAGGATTGTTGAATGAAAAAGCAGCTGAGAAAGAACCGGTGGCTGAACCCGAATTTGCTTTGGTAAAGAAAGAAGCTCCAATTGATCAGAGCAAAAAAGATGATGATCTACCGGCGCAAGTATTAGCTAATCCTCCTGGACAAGATCAAGTGTGGGAGTATCCACCGATTTCTCTTTTATCAACAAAAAGTGGAGCAAAAGCTGATCGGGGAGATATTAAGAAAAATGCTGATATTATCGAAGCCACGCTAGGGTCATTTGGAATAAAAGCGGATGTGGTGGAAGTAAATGGGGGTCCCGCTGTTACCCAATACGCACTCAATATTAGTTTAGGAACAAAATTAACAAAGATTACTGCACTCGCCAATGACTTAGCTCTAGCACTAGCTGCTCCAACTGGGCAGATTCGTATTGAAGCCCCAATTCCAGGGAGATCACTGGTTGGTATTGAGATTCCAAATCGATCGGCTGAAGTAGTGGGTCTCAAAAAAATTCTTTCTTCTGATCAAATGCGAAAACATCGTTCTAAACTTGCTGTGGCACTTGGTTTGGACGTTTCAGGAAAGCCACTTATCGTTGATATCGCATCGATGCCTCACTGTCTTATTGCCGGTGCAACAGGTTCCGGAAAATCAGTTTGTGTAAACGTCTTTATTAGTAGCATCTTATTTCGAGCTACACCTCAGGAAGTTAAATTTATTTTGATCGATCCGAAACGTGTGGAGTTAACCGGGTACAACAATATTCCTCATCTTCTCACTCCAGTGATTGTGGAGCCGGATAAGGTGGTATCAGCATTGAAATGGGCAACTGCGGAAATGGATCGACGATACAAGACTTTAGCTGAAGTAGGTGTTAAAAATATTGCCTCGTACAACGAACTCGCTGGTTTTCAAGCCATGCCATACATCGTCATCATTATTGATGAGTTAGCTGACATTATGTTGTTTGCCCCGGCAGAAGTCGAAGAATGTATTACTCGAATTGCTCAAATGGCTCGTGCGGTAGGAATGCATCTCGTACTGGCAACTCAACGTCCATCTGTAGACGTGATTACCGGTTTGATCAAAGCAAATATCTCGACTCGTATTGCGTTCAACGTATCTTCAATGATGGATTCACGTGTGGTGCTGGATATGCCTGGTGCTGAAAAGTTACTTGGTCGGGGAGATATGTTGTATATACCACCAGATCAGTCTAAGCCGTCGCGTATCCAAGGGGCCTATGTTTCTGATCAGGAGACTCATGCGTTGATGGACTTTATAAGAGAGCAAGGTCAGGAGGCAGCCTATGAAGCTGATATCACCACGAAATACAAGGTATCAAAAGTTGGTGGGAAAGTTGGGTTTAATACTGGAGAAGGTGGCGATCGAGATGAGCTGTTTGTCGAGGCGGTCAGAGTCATTTCACAACATGACAAAGGTTCAGCTTCTTTGATTCAACGACGTTTGAAAGTCGGGTACTCTCGGGCAGCACGAATTCTTGATGAGATGCAGGAAGCCGGCATTGTCGGTGCGGCGGAAGGTAGTAAACCGAGAGAAGTGAATATTGAAGCAGTTCAAAGGTATCTGCAGAGTCTAGAGTCGATACAAGAATAAAAAACACTACTAAAAATTGTCATAAAAAAAAGAGCTTGCGAGCTCTTTTTTCTTTTGTGGAGATGAGGGGCAGTGAGCCCCTGTCCGCATACTCTACGATGACATCTTCTACAGACATGTTCCGATTTTCAGTGTGACAAGAAGTGGTTATCGGACCAACCGGTCATCTTGTCTGCAGTTCAAAGGCTTACGTCTCTTCGGAACTGTACGAAGAAACAGTCACACGCACTGAGTTGTCACCCGCAAGATTCCGTCCGTGAGAGAATCAAGCGAATGCCATTAGGCTACTAAAGCGTAAGCTGGAGTAGCTACTGGAGTGAAAAGACTGGCGATTTCTCGACCAATTTTTTGCACTTTGGCTGAAATTGTTTCAGTTTTGGTTTAACACTGGTATTAACATCTCAAGTGTCAGAGATGGTCTGCAGATGTAAAAGTACGTACACGTCGAAGCGGTACATCCCCATAAATAAGAATAAAACTTAAAAAATTAAGTTCTGAATCTCAATTAGGATGATTATTATAGCATTTTAGTGAAATAAAATGAAATAAAAGCGAATGCTGCTCATTAGCAAAGATGAGCAATAGACTTTCTCAGCAATTAGATAATTTTACTAGGATCTAGTGGCTGAAGTTTGCCATTCTCCAAGTACATTGGCCAATTTTTTGCAGCCGTTGCTTTAGCAAATCCATTCATATAGGTCATCCGCATATGCGGTGAGTTGTTTGGTCGGGAGCCATGAACTGACATGACTGACCATACGAGAACATCCCCAGGTTGGGCTAACGCTTTTTTGGGTGTATCTTTAGGAAATAATTTTTTCACTACTTTCGTATCAAATTCTCGCAAATTTTTAAACTGAGGATCAGTCAACTGGAGATTCCCCAATTTGTGAGATCCGTGCACGTACTCTACCGCCCCATTGTCTGGAGTAATTTCATCGACGACAACAATGGTTTGTAAATAACTGTCTTCAATTCCAGGATAATCTTCAGCCGGAGTTCGAAATACCACATCTTGATGCCAATGAAATGAATCTCCATCTCCAGGCATTCGAAAGTAGACTTGGTTATTTAATTGTTTAATATCATCACCTAAAAACTTTTTTAAAATATATTGGTAACGACGATCTTCCCGAATATCATTCAGATATTGGTTTCGTAATGATGGCCAAAATAGTAAAAGAGGATATTCCTGATCTGGTCGAGTTCGTGTTTCTAATTCTCGGTGACGAGCGGTGTAGTCTGTACTCATGTGCAGTGTAGTCAAGGTCATGAAGGTGGCTGCGCGAATATTATCAGCCTCTTGTTTGGTGAAAACCTTTGGAATGATTGCGACGCCATTTTTTTGGTAATCTTTAAAAGCTTGCGTGACACTCTTTTTTAATCCTGGAGTAATAACCCCTTTATTTCGAGAAACCGGGAGCGGAATAGATTTTGGTGCTGATGACAAAGTTTTAGTGAGTAAGCTCGATAACCATGACATATGTTGTCCTTCTTTACTATTAAGTTTTTGTCCTCCATAGCGGATAATTTTGAATGGTACTTTCTATTGTTGAATGCTTACAAGTAATTGTCTATACGCATATTTTTTTGTATTACTCAAAATACTAAGTGTATTCATTCCAATTTCTTTTTTTCATTTTCCATGCGCGAAGACAATTCCAATAACTTTTTTTGCTCCATGTTCTTTTAAAACTTTCGCACATTCATTTAACGTAGTACCTGTTGTCGAGACATCATCGACTAATCCGACCACTTCGTTTTGCAGATTTACTTTACTTTGATATATAAAAGCGTTCTGTACATGTGTTAATCTTTTTTCTCTATTCAACTCAGCCTGAGGGGTTGTAGCTTTTTTTCTTATTAATAATTTCTTTCTTTTTACTTTCCATTTTCGACTCAGGAATTCAGCAATTTTTTCAGATTGGTTAAATCCGCGATCCCATTCACGTTGCTTATGAAGTGGAATTGAAGTTAATAGTGTTAATTTTTCGGACATTGGAAGAAAGGTAGTCATGATCTCTGCAATCGGTTCAGCTAAACTCCAGTAGCTCTTAAATTTTAATAAATGGATGAGTTCAGTCGCAGGAGAAGTGAAGTGTACCGTTGCATACAATTCATCAAGATAATTGGTTTGGAGTTGGGAAGGAATAGGATCAGAGTAAAACTGCAATTTTTTTAAACAATTGGGACAAAGGTAATTCCCAGAAGATTCACAGCTTGCACAAAAAGGTGGACTGATAAAATCCCAAAGTAGAGAAGACATCAATTACTATCCTACGGCTGAAATAGTTCGTGAATCAATATGATGATCGAGTTGCGATGGGAGAAATGGTATACTAGCAGTCTGCTAACGGACTCGTAGCCCTGCCTGCCGGCAGGCAGGTCAGTTTCCGCCCAAGGCGGATCCCTCCAGAGGCGGGCCGGCAGCCTATGGCTGAGGTTATTCTATTTTGTGCTCACATAGCTCAGTTGGTTAGAGCGCTGCATTCACATTGCAGAGGTCCCAGGTTCGAGTCCTGGTGTGAGCACGGTTTTCGGTTTGAAAAATTCTATGATTCACACCTGCCTGCCGGTAGGCAGGTTCGTGAGGTCACAGGTTCGAATCCTGTCGGGTCCACATATCTTTTGTGGTTTGTAATTAGATTACAGAAAAATTCACTCCTAAATTCATTCCGTTTAGCATGAGAGCAGTTTGATTGTGTAATAACAAAAGATCTTCTTCTGAAAGTTGTGCAAAGTCTACACCTTTTTGATTTCTTAATCCTCCTGATGCGCCAGTTAAAAGAATAAGATTATTTTTACTCTTTATTATTAAGCCGGCATCATCATATCTTGCAGATAAGGCATCTGTACGTTTTGATGTTCCTGCTAACTGCCAGTGATGAACTTCAGTTGAAAATTCAGCAAAGAATATCTTTTTTTCTGATCGAATAAATTTTCCTCTTGTGAAAGGAAGTAAAAGAGGAGAATCTTTTTTTGCTTCGAAAATTCTTACTGTACTAGGTTGGGTTTCTATCATAAATTATTTTTCAATATATGCAGTACTTCTTCTGCTGTATGACTTGAAAAAAGTTGTTGTCTGATTTCAGCAGCCCTGGGCATATCTTTGATATACCAACCGAGATGTTTTCGCATTGGTATAAATTGGTAAAACGCCTCATGTGAATGCAACTTCTCATATAGTTCGACGTGCTCAATGGCGACAGAAAATCTTTCGCTGGCGGTAGGGATTTTTTCCTTAAAAATCCACGGATTACCAAATGCTTCTCGACCGATTAATACACCATCTACGCCATAATCACGAATGCGTTCTCGTGCATGTGCCACACTTTTGACATCACCATTGCCAATCATTAACGTGTCAGAATCTTTTGCAAGTTCAACTGCTTTTCCAATAAATTCCCATTGAGCTTGTCCCGAATAGGCTTGTTTCAAGGTTCGACCATGAATTGCAATTGCGACTGGTTTCATTTCAAGTAAATTGGGAATCCATTCTTCAATGACTGGATTGTCATATCCAATTCTGGTTTTAACAGAAACAGGCAACGGTTCTTTATCTTGCCTTGATACTTTCCTTTGTGAAAGTACTGATTTCATTTCATCAGTCAGATCAATATCATCTAATGTTTTTCCATTCGACCAGTCGATGACCGCTTGTTGAACTGATCGAATAATTTCTTGAGCGAGCTTTGGAGTTCGAATCAATGCAGCGCCACTGCCTTGTGATGCAATATTTTTCATCGGACAACCCATATTGATATCTATTGCATCAAATCCAAGTTCGCACACAACAATCGTGGAAGTATAGAAATCTCTGGGGGTATGTCCAAACACTTGGGCGATAATCGGTCGTTGAGTTTCTTCGTATAAAAAATCACGCAGTAAGCGAGTGGCACCATGGGCAATTCCTTCGACACTTGTAAACTCGGTATACATCACATCCGGATTACCGTGTTTTTTTGAAATGGTTCGAAAGGCACAGTCAGTCACTCCATCCATTGGAGAGAGACCGATAAAACCTGCTGGAAGGGTATGCCAAAAATTTGCCATTCTGGAATTTTACCATGAAGACTAGATTTAGTCTGGAAAAGCAGAGAATTACAACCCATCAATCACAAGTTGAATGCGTGTTAATAGGTACTCTTTTCCCTCGGGAGATAATGTTGCAGGCTTCATCAATTGAATTGATTTCTGAATAGTTTTTGCAAGCGCAAGCTGGGTATTTCTTTTTGGAGCTTTGTTCGCAATTTGTGCTTCAATCCGCATCACTTTGTACAAGGCAAATTTTTTGAAATGGCCGATTTCCCACATCAAATCTAAATCGTAGATAAATTCTTCAAAACCAATTTGTTCTTCTTCCATTTCACCGCCGTCAGTTTTGTCGAAATTAATAGTGAGTGAAACTGGTTCTTCACTTATGAATCCAGTGGATTCGAAAATGTTGGCTTCAGCTCGATTATTGTATAGAAAGGTTCCTACAGAGTATGGACCAACAACAGAAGAACTTACTTCCAAAGTGTATGTACCAGTTTCTGGTTTAGGAATACCAAGTACTGGATTATCGGGCTGTTTCATTCCCGAGGTAGTTTGGTGTGAGACAGCATCATCCATTACGATTTGCAAAGGAATAATATTTCCATTCTCATCCTTAAGTGTTAGTTGAAGATCTGGGGAAGAGGGAACAAACATAAAATAACTCAGGTCTGATTGAGTGGGTGTATATGTTCTCATGCTCACATATTGATCATTATATTTTTCTAGAAGTGTTCCACCTTGTGTAGCTTCGGGATCGTTAATAACAATTTTATCCTCGTTATTTATTCCTTTTGCTACGACAAAATGTTGTCCAAAGGTAGAAGTGACTTGAAGCATAACAGGTCGCCCAGCCTTGAGCTCATTTTTTAAGAATTCATCATTCTTATCCTTAAACATGTATTCGAATTTTGGTAAATCTGAATCAATTTGGTTATTGAGTACTGTTAAGTGAGTAATGGCATTGTAATTTGTATTTCCTTTGATATATCCTTGCCCTTTTTTCCCAAGGTCTATTTCATTCAGCCATTGATTGAGTGATTGAGGATTTAAATCCGTTCCATCAGGAAGTGAAGTATGTTCATGAAACCGAAGCATCATTGCTGCTGAACTCATATAACATCCCCATGCATCAATGCTCGGATCGTCTTCACCCCATGGGTAATCAGACGCTGAGTCATATTCATCGTTTCCCCAGAGCGGGTTATTTTGTGAGAAAAAGGGCACTTCTAGATCAACGGTATCCAGGTCTGTGACGATGATATTGTCGAAGAGGACTTTGGAATTAGTAACGGCACCCACACTTGCCTGTAAGCCAATTGTCCCGTCGGTAATAAACGGAGCCTCATCAATAAAATTAAGGACTTCATCCCCATTAATTAGTACTTTTACTCTATTATCATCAAGAATTATGTTTTCAAATTCATATTCTTGATTCGCTACAAAATTGTAACTGGATTGATATCTGTTAAGGAAATATCCTGTTCCATTTACAACTTTTTGAAATATGACGTCTTGGTTAATAATGTGTACACCAATCCAATTATTGCCATCGATATACTTAATAACATAATTTCGGTCGACATTCGTTGTTTGAGGAAGTGAAATATCTAACTTATATGAAAAGTTTTTTATGTTAGTCAAAGAGAAATTATCTGGAGTAAGTTCAGTAACACACCCATGGCCATTAATTTCAATACCAGCTTTGCCATTCTCAATTTTCCAGGAGGCATCTTGGAGTCCAAATTTACATTTAGATGAAGGATTAGACCATTGAGAATTTCTTTTTTCTGACCAGTCCTCAAGTATCTGGTCAGAAAAATCTTCACTAAATATTATCTTGCTAGCATTAACTTGATTCAAAGGTAAAATATAAAAGAAACTTAAGAAGAAGAAAGATGATAGAAAAACTTTTTTCATGTGTGTATGAAAAAACCTAAATTTTACGATAACTACCATTTAAACAATAAAAACAAAAAATATTTTTCTGTAATTTCTGAGTACAATTTTACTTACTATTTAAATATACAATATATTCATAGGGTTCTTACAAGTATCAAAAAAAAGAAAATAAAAATTATTGATTTAGGATGTGGTGTAGGAACAATTGATTTCTTTCTCGCTAAGAAAGGTCACGATATTGTTGGTATAGATGTCTCTCAGGATGCAATCAATATTTGCAATGCCTTTAAAGATTTTAATAAGCAAGTGAACACAAAATTTCTTAGAGGTGATTTAGGAAAGATTAAATTAGAAAAAGGTGAATTCGATTTGGCAATTTGTTCGGAAGTCATTGAACATATTGAGAATGATGAAAAACTTCTCCAAACTATTAACGCTACACTGAAAAAAGGCGGGTATCTTTTTTTAACGACTCCATCTGAAAACGCCCCTCTTCATAGATTAGGCTTACTAAAAGAATTTGACAGAAAAGTTGGACATTTACGGAGATATAACCAGCACCAGTTGAAAGAAAAGCTTCAAAAAAATGGTTTTGAGATTGTTGAAATGGGTAAAAATGAAAGTATTTTAAGAAATAGCTTATATACATTTCCATATGTTGGGAAAGTAATTAAAATAATTAGAGGTCCTTTGGTTATTTGGTTTCATATTGTTGATAATTTTCTTGTAAAAGTTTTTGGTGAAAGTAACCTCATTTTCATTTGTAGAAAGAAGTGATGAAGAATATTCTTTTTCTGACGAAGTATTTTCATCCGCATGTCGGAGGAGTGGAAGCACACGTCCAAGAGCTAACAAAAGAGTTAAAAAGTCGAGGATACAACATCACTATCATTACGAATCAAACTGAATCAAATCTTCCTCTCTACGAAAAAACATCCCAGTTCACTCTCTATCGAATTCCTCAATCATCATTTGATAAAAAAATTTCAACTTGGGTTTGGACAATGCAGCATCTTCCACTTTTTTGGAGAGCGGATGTGATTCATGCACACGATGTGTTTTGGTGGATTTTACCTATACGATTTTTACTTTTTTGGAAAAAGTTTTTCATTACTTTTCATGGATATGAAGGCAGTGAAGTTCCCAGTGATTCTCAAATTCGAGCACACCAACTATGGAATTCATTAAGTTACGGATCTTTAGCGATCGGAGATTTTCACAACAAATGGTATCAAATGAAAACAAGTGAAGTGTCGTATGGAGCAATTTCTCCAACTGAAGTGAAGAGAAATGTAAAAAGAAGTTCAAAATTAAAAGCTGTGTATATAGGACGTTTGGCGGAAGATGTCGGAATCATGGATTATCTCAAAGCCATGCAGTTACTGATTCAAAAAGGAAAAGAAATTGAGTTAGATGTGTATGGTGACGGACCGCAAAGAAAAGAGGCGGAAATTTTTGTACAACAAAATAAGTTGCCAGTCACATTTTATGGATTTATTAAAAATGCGGAAGAAAAGTTACCACACTATGACATTGCTTTTGTATCTCGTTATTTAGCAATTCTGTCAGCGTTAGAACAAGGAGTTTCTGTTATTGCACATGCAAATAATGAAATTAAATTTGATTACTTATCATTAGCACCATTTTCGAAATGGATAAGCATCGTAAAAAAACCAGAAGAAATTGTTGAAAAGATACTTCAGTATAAGAAAGTTAGTAGTAATGATGCTGAAAATTGGGCAAATCAGCAAACGTGGAAAAAAATGGCAAATGTTTATGAAAAGATGTGGTTTGGAAAGAGTGAGATATGAAGATAGTATTTATAAATCAAACACTAGGAATTGGTGGAGCTGAAGTTTTGGAGACAGATTTGCTTAGTCAATGGAAGAAGCAAGGTCATGAAGTGAAGGCGTATGTTACTCACACTCGTTTTCAAAAAATGTTACAGCGAGAAGGAATTGAAACTGAACATATTGATGTACTCATAGATATTATTGGAAATTGGAAAGGCTTACTGAAAGCAATGATCCTTTTCCCGAAAGCGTTTTTGATTTATTTCAATATTGTTCAAAAAGAAAAAGATGCTGATGTCATTTTTTTAAGTGGCTTTCCAGAAAAAATTGTCGTCTCTCACTTAGCAAAATATTTCAATGTGAAAGTTGTTTGGTTAGAACATGGACCACTGGAAACGGTATTTAATAAATTTTTATATCTCCCAAAATTTTTGTATCAATCTGCCTTGTCTGTTCCAACTCAAATTATCACTCCCTCTCAACACACTAAAGATCATTTAATTGACTCAACTCAGCTTACAGAAAAACGAGTCACAGTGATTCATAACGGACGAAATATCGATACTCAAAAATACTTGAAAAATAAAACTGAGAATAATTCGCAACAAATTGTGTGTGTGTCGAGGTTAGAACCAGGAAAAGGACAAGAATTACTTCTCCAAGCATTCGTGAAAGTAAAAAAAGAGTTGCCCAAAAGTGAATTGATTTATGTTGGAGAAGGAGATTTTCAAATACAATTAGAAGCAACAATTTCGAAACTGAGCATATCTGGAGTACAATTCACCGGATGGGTGCCAGATTCTTTGGAATACGTGAGGAAATCTGATGTTTGTGTTTTTCCTTCCGTCTGGCCACTAGAAGGATTTGGGTTAGTCATGATTGAAGCAATGGCACTCGGAAAATGTGTGATCGCATTTGATCATGCACCAGCAAATGAAATTATTCGAAATAACAAAACAGGTTTGTTGGCAAAGTCTGGTGATATCGAGGATTTAGCAAGTGTCATAGTAAAAGCATTGAAGGATAAAGAAATGAGAAATACGTTAGGAAACAATGCAAGTAAGGATTTTCAAAAAAACTTTTCAATTCAAAAATGTGCCGACCAATATTTAGATATATTTAGTAAATAACTTGCTTTCATATATGAAAGTCCATCAATTACCAATCACGATTGTTATTCCAGTTTTAAACGAAGAACAAACAATTGATTCTTTGTTACAAAGTTTAGAGCAACAAACTGCTCAGCCTTCAGAAATACTTTTTGTTGATGGTGGATCAATAGATTCAACACTTTCCATAATAAAAGAGTATAAAAAAATCCGAGTTCATCAACTTCCAAAATCAAATCGATCTCAAGCCAGAAACTATGGTATTAAAAAAGCAAGTTCTGAAATTATCATTGTTACAGATGCGGGATGTATTCCAAAAAATGATTGGTTAGAGAAAATAACAGCACCTTTGTTAATAGAATATGCAGATGTAGTTGCAGGATTCTATGATACGAATCCTCAAAACCAATTTGAAGAAATAGTTTCCAATGTGACTTCTGTTCGACCTTGGAATTTTGATGAAAAAACATTTCTTCCTTCATCCCGTTCGTTAGCATTTACAAAAAAAGTGTGGAAAGAAGTAAAAGGATACCCTGAAGAATTAAATACCTGTGAAGATTTAGTGTTTGCTGAACGTTTAAAAAAATCCGCGAAAAAATGGGTAGTAAAAAAAGAAGCTCAAGTAATTTGGAAGCAACCAAAAACCTTAACTTCATTAATGGAAAAAGTTACAAATTATGCACTAGGAGATTTAGAAGCAGAGTATGAGAGACATACAAAAAAAATTCGCTCTGCAATGTGGAGAATAGGAATCCTATTGGGGCTTGGTTTACCGCTGTTGTTTGTACCATTTTCAATGATTAAGTTTTTTGGTATTGGTCTTTTCGTGTTGTACATCATTGGATGTTGGATGAAGCATCGAATTGTGATCAAATCGATAACGTATTTTGTTTATGCCCCGTTGATTCAGTTTGCTGTGGATGTGGCACTTTTTCAGGCTTGGTTGGAGTATCAGTTTGCTCGAGCATCAAAATCACCTTTTTCACATTGAGCTCTATCTGGTACAATCAGATATTCTTGAATCTATGAGAGGTCCCCCGTATTGGCTTTCAGCCAGTAGGACTTCCTCAGTAGTTTTAAGTAAATTATGGAGAGGTCGCACATGTTGACTTACAGTCAGCAGTACTACCTCGTTAATGTTTGTTAATTTAGGAGAGGTCGCATAGTGGTCTAGTGCATCGGTCTTGAAAACCGACATCCGAAAGGATCGAGGGTTCGAATCCCTCCCTCTCCGCCTTCGCCTCGCTGAAGCTCGGCTTCGGCGGACAAAGTCCGCCAAGATGAGTGAAAGCGGGATTTCAATAGTGCCCGATCAAGCGAATACACTCAAAAAAGAATAATTTGAGCATGACGAGGCTAAATCCCTCACTCTCTGTACTTTATTAATGCTAAAAATCTACATATTTTTCAAAAATGCCAAGAATTGAACATGAATCAACTGAAAGAGTCCTTTCTCAAAGTGTAATTGAAAGAAAGCATAGTTTTAACGGATTAGAATTACTGATTGCTCGTGGTTGTACTGATGAGCTATCAGAATTACTGATTACGATTGTAAAGAATCAAGGCACGACCTGGTTTGAGAGTTATATTCGAGATGAATATTCAAAATCTCGTAGAAAAGTTTATTTTCCAATTCTCGAAGGCACAAAAGTTGTAGTTAAGGAAAAAGCTCCCAAAGAAGATGCTTCACAAGCAAAGTTAAGATACTTTACTGAAAGTATTGTGCATGAATTTAAAACCTCATATTTACTTCAAAAATTATTATCTGAAATGGAACTTCCCGATAAAGTTTTATATTTAGGGAAAAAATTCAGATTGAGTTATGAAGCTCAAACTCCTCTGGCTGGTATTCTTAACCTAACTGATTCCACTAAGAGATACACAATATTTAAATATATATCAGGAACTTCTGTTCGTGATGAGGTCGCACTAAATGGTGGTTGGGAGAATACCTCTCAAAGTAAAAGAGAACTTTTTGGACAGTTCCATGATGTTTTAAACAAGATTTCAAATCAATTAATTAAATTTGATGTAGAACCCTGGGATTTAGGTGTTCATCAGTTGGTCTATACCATAAATCAGAGTGATGATTCGATACACGTAGGTATTTTAGATACTGAAGAATACAACTTTAGTGCACGTTATGGTGATCACTGGCCAAAAAGTTTTATTGAGATTGGTCTACCGGTCATTTTACCTTTCTTAGATTAATTTTGCGTTACAACTTCATTGAGGGGTTGTCGGTTTTTTTGTGTTTTATATATTGTTAAATTAGATTTTATTCCTCAGGACTAGTCTGTATTTCCTTTTTCTGCTACCATTATTTTCTTCATTCATTGATCATTCAATATAAATTGTAAGTAATGTTCAGGAGTTTTATGGCTACACTTCGAGAAGCTAGACCAATTAATGCCTTTTCAGAAATATCTTCATTTAAAGAATTATCAAATGGAGAAGCAAGGTTTTTGTTAGCTCAAATAGGAATACTTCAAGATAGAAAAGATTTACTGAAAGTTGCAGATCAGATGAAGTTTAAACAGGATCCAGTTCGCATAAGTACAGCATCTAAAATTGCTGCAGGCAGTGCCTACTATGGAGTTCATTTTGACGGTCGAAAAAAAATACATGCAGAAGCAGAAAGGTTGATGAGAAATACAGGGTATGAAGGTGTGGTTGAAGATATTACCTCTTCAACAGGTTTTTCTGAATTGTTACAAGTCCCAGGGGGATTAGAAGAAAATGATTATAGTTTAATGCAACAGATCGTGATGCGAGAATTATCAAGTGGTGTTTTTAAAAGTCAAGGTATTTCTCCAAAAGATATAGACTTAGTCCTAACGGCAACTAGTATTCCAATTGATTCACAATTTGGTGAAAAATGGAAAATTGCAGCTGGGATTCGAACGGATGTACCAGTTGTGCGATTTTGTATGGCTTGTAATTCGAGTGGTCGTGCAATAGCAGAAGTACTTACTGGCAAATTTAATCATTTAATTGCATCAACCTTAAAAAGCAGAAGTGCCAAAGTTTTACTAATGGCTGGTGATGATGGTAATCGAAAATCAAAAGATGGTGGAGATGCACTTTCGGCTCAAATCTTTTCAACTGGTGCATCAATAATTTCGTTTGAATATCATCCTGAAGAAGCATCTTCTATGAGAATGATCACACATACATCAATGTCTGATCCTTTTGGGACTAAATATTTAAGAGTTCTAAGACCGTATGATGGATGGAATGAAGGAGAAAAAGAAAATTTGTATACAGCACAGCATCTTCAAGTCCCGGAAGGAAAGGGAGCTGTATATATGAGTCCTAGAGCTAGCTTAGCTTTTATAACAAAAGGTCAAGAAATTGCCACAAAAGTAGTTGGTGATTATATAGAGCAAGGTGAAAAGATATCTAATATTAGGCGAGTTATTGTTCATCATCCAAGTTTAGGAGTTTTTCAGGAGCTAAAAAAAAGATTAATAAATCTGAATGTAGGCTTTACTGATGAACAGATCAAATGGGTCATTAACGAAGGAAACGTTCCTGTCGCTACAATTCCAATTGCTTTTGGTCGACAATTGGAAGATTTGAAGCCAGGTGATCATGTCATGTTTTTGTCATTTGGGGCTGGTGGAGAGTACACCTGTTTTATTGTTGAAATGGGAAATGTTGATTCCGGACAGTCTTAGTTAACGTTAAGTGCCTAGTGTATTAAAAAAAAAGTCTATACAATAACAATCAATGAAATATTTTCTTGCCACGCTTTTTATATTCAGTTTTTTTGTCGCATCTTTTTCTCCAGTTTTTGCGCAAACTTCCGTGAAGTTTGGAATCATGAGTGATAGTACTTCTGATGAATACAGAGCGAATGATAATCGGGCGGGTGGCACACAATGGGCTGCAACGACACTCTCTTGGGGTGAACTGCTAGTAAATAAAAGAAATTTCTCACTCGGTTCCTGGGGAACTCGATCAGAGCCTCGTAGAACTGGTTATGAGTATAACTGGGCACGGTCAGGAGCAATGACTAATACACTCATCTCTTCTGGTCAGCACACCGGAATGGCAGCTCAAGTTCAGGCCGGTTTGGTTGATGTGGTGTACATCCAGATTGGAAATAATGATTTTGCCTATTACGACTCCAATTTTGATGGACATAAAATTTATAACGGAACTCTTGCGGGAGCGGCGCTTACAGCGAAGATAAATCAGATGACAAATGATATTCGAACTGCGGTCACGACCGTAAAGGCTGCTGGTCCCGACCATATTATTTTGGGTAATATTCCTGATCCAGGAGATAGTCCCTACAATAGGGGACGATATCCAGATGCAACAAAAAGAGCAAAAGTGACCGCTGCTATTACTCAGGTAAATAATAATATCACTCAAATTGCACAGCAGAATAATGCAATTCATTTCGACCTAGCTACACAAGGTTTGAAGTATCTTTCGCGCATTGATTCCACTGGGAACATGACGGTGGGTGGAGTTAAAATTTCTTTCTTAAATAACAGCAATGATCCTCGAAGTGCCATTTTAGCTGACAATACCCATGCCGGGACTGTTTTGGAGGGGCTCTTAGCGAATGATGTGTTAGCAGTGCTCAACACTCGGCTTTCAACTCCAATTACACCTTTTACTGAGCTAGAAATTCTACAGAACGCGGGACTAGCTGCTACTACTGCGACGCCGACACCTTTACCCACAGCTACTCAGACACCAACTCCAAGACCAACTTCCACTTCAACACCTCGTCCTTCCGGGACCGCCCAACCTGAATCTGAAGTATGTCGAGCCGACGTCGATCAAGATGGTGTAGTCGATATTACAGATTACTCGTTATTGGTTGGTGAATTTTTAAAATCCCCACCAAGTATTCCCAGGACTGATGTGGATAAAGATGGGTTGGTCGATATTACAGATTATAGTTTGTTAGTTGGTCAATTTTTTGGAACTTGTCAACGATAATGTTTTTTGTGAGTTGCTCTCTTGCTGAGCTTTTTCTATGATGTGTACATGGGAACACAGCGGACTCCATTTCAGAAACTTCTTCTCTTGGTCAATGTTGCATTAGTCATGGCAATTCTTGCTACTGGCGTGGATATTCTTGTTCAACAAAGTACCTTGTCTGGTAAAAAAAATACGATAGCAGAACGAACCGCTCGTGTTGCACGCTTAGCTGAAGTCACACCTAGTCCCTCGCCACTCACTACTCCAACGCCAGATCCCACCAAAGTCGAAGTCAGCCCTCCTGCAAAAATAGAAATTCCGAACCTCGGTTTGTTTGCTGATGTAGTTCCAGTCGGGGTAGATGCTCAAAATGTGATGGAAGTACCGAAAGATACCAAGCAAGTAGGGTGGTATTCATTGGGGAAAAAACCAGGTGAGTTGGGTGGAGCGATCATGACTGCTCACTACGATACAACGACCGGGAAGCCGGCTATTTTTTACAATTTACGAAGACTAAATCCGGGTGACCTTATTTACGTTAAAATGGAGAATCAAGAAGAGCTACTATTTCAAGTCCAAGATGTTGTCAGTCATCCGACTAAAACCTTTCCAACTGATTTAATTTACGGTGATATTGCCGATAAACAACTCATTTTGATTACCTGTGATGGCGTTTGGAATCCCCTTGATAAAAGTTATGCCAAACGTTTAGTCGTATTTGCAACCTTATGGAAAAACAACACATTGTAACCATCCAGCTGGCTGGAATTAGTGGGGTGCTCTTCACTATCCTGATGAGCTTAGTTGCTTTTCGTTTCTTTGTTCTTCCTCAAGGACGAGCAAATTTATCAATGACTGAAGCTGTTCCAGGTTTGGCAAGTCCGTATATTCGATTGGAAGTCCAGCCAGAATCGATTCCAACCGGTGAGATAAAAGTAGATGTCTTGATGAACACGGGTGGGCAACCCGTTGTGGGTGCTGATCTTGATTTAGACTATAATCCTACAGTAATTAAATATGAGGAAAAAAATGTAGAGGCTTCGGGCTTTTTTTCTGCAATCCATGAAGAAGTGTGGGAAGAAGGAAGAGTCAAATTTTCTGTATTCAATAGTGCAGAACTTGGAGATGAACCAGTTCAAACCAACGCGGATGAGGAAGTACGAGTTGCCACAGTGACGTTTACCGTTACAGATTCCAATGCCAATTTGGCACAAATTCAGGTATTATTTGCACCTGATCAGTTAGATGATACCAATATTATTTTGTATCAAGCTGAGCGACCAGAGTTCCCTGAAGATATATTGCAAAGTGGCGAGGGAACAATTATCACTTTACGATCTCAACCATGACCGACGCACACATTGTTACAAGAAAAACTCAAGCAGCTGGAGGAGTCGTCCTGAATTCAGATGGTTTGGTTCTAGTCGTGAATCAAAAAGGAAATAGCTGGTCATTACCCAAAGGACATATTGATGAAGGTGAAGATGAAATGACCGCAGCTCGACGAGAAGTAGTAGAAGAGTCAGGAATCTCAGAGCTACAATTACTCCGACCTCTAGGATCGTACGATCGATATCGGATTAGTTTGGATGGTGGTGATGATTTGTCTGAATTAAAAACGATTCACATGTTTTTATTCACAACCACACAAATGACGTTAGCTCCTCAAGATCCCGAAAACCCTGAAGCCCGCTGGGTTGATCGAAATGAAGTAGCTGATCTTTTGACTCATCGAAAAGATAAAGAATTTTTCACTTCAGTACTTCCTCAACTTCCACAGAAATAAAAATCCAAGCTTTTTCAAATAAATGGTAAGATATGACTCCAATAGGAAGCGTCGCATAGTGGCCTAGTGCAGCGGATTGCTAATCCGCGCCTCGAAAGAGGCTCATGGGTTCGAATCCCATCGCTTCCGCCTTCGCTCGCCGAAGCGAGCTACGGCGGACGCAGTCCGCTAGAGCTTGCGAAGGAGAGCTTCGCCTCGCTAGATAATTTACTGTAAAATTAATACCATCGATGTGGTACGTCTATATTCTTAAGTGTTCTGATTATTTACCTTATACAGGTTGTACTGATAATCTGAAGGCTAGACTCGCAAGACATCAGAACGGTCACGTACTTGCAACAAAAGACAGATTGCCAATATCACTCATTTCTTATTTTGCATTTTCAAATAAATATACGGCCTTCAATTTTGAGAAATACTTAAAATCTGGTTCGGGCAGAGCTTTCATGAAAAAGCATCAATTAGTAAATGAAGAAATTAAATAAAAGGGTAAATCCCATCGCCTTCAGCATTTTCTTAGACATTTATGCAACTTGAAATTCAACAAGTGACACCAGAATTCGCTCAGACTGAGAGAGACAGATTATTCTTAGCTATTATGGAAAGTGAATTAATTTGTCTTTTTCATACAGATCCACCAAAATACATTTTCATTGGATCTATTCTTGGTAAGATTATCGGTATGTCTGAGGTTGCAATACTAAATCCAACTAAGCGTAAGGTAGAATTACCTACGACTTTAGGAGAAATTAGTTACTATGTTGATCCTGAAGCTCGTGGTCATCAGTATGGTGAAAAGCTGATGGATCATGCAATAGGATTTGTTGAACAAACTTTGCAACTCCCGGTCTGCGCAATTGTGAGTCCCGATTCGTATTCCGAGTGGTTGCTAATGACAAGAGGATTCCAAGATATTTCGAAGGATTTTTTTGGTAATCTCCCTGTTTTAAATAAATTTTACTTGCGAGATAGAGTTGGAAGATAAGATTTGAAGAAGTGATTTTACTTCCAATCAATTGGCTCTTCGCCGTTGAGAGCCAAATAGATATTCGCTTGACTGAAGTGATGATGTCCGAAGAATAGATGTGCCGAAAAGGGTGAAGGGTGACCGGAAGTTAAAACCAGATTATTTTCTCGGTCAATAACCAAGCCTTTGGTTTGAGCATATTTTCCCCACAACATATAGACAATATTTTTTCGGTGATCATTTAGCGATTGAATCACCGCATCCGTAAATTCTTCCCAACCTTTACCTTTATGAGAGGTAGGAGTATTGGCGGCCACAGTTAAAACACTATTGAGCATCAGCACACCTTGTGTGGCCCAGCGTGATAAATCACCAGAATTAATTGGGGTAATATCCAAGTCACTTTTAATTTCTTTGTATATATTTTGTAATGATGGCGGTATCGCCACTCCGTCGTTCACGGCAAAGGAAAGACCATTGGCTTGTCCAGCCCCGTGGTATGGATCTTGCCCCACAATCACCACTTTGACTGTTTCAAATGGGCAGAGTTCAAAGGCTCGGAAAATATTTTTGGCAGGAGGATAGACTTTTTTGTTTTGATATTCCTGACGTACAAAAGCAGTTAAGTCATTCCAATACGGTTTTTCAAACTCAGGCGTTAAGGCTTTTTTCCATGACTCATGTATTTTTACGTCACTCATATGCTTGATAGTAAATCAGATTTAGGAAAGTGAAAAGATCGAAAGAGAAATGGAGAATGATTAAGGACACCTTTGCAAAAATTTACTGACGACTAAACTATAATCGGTGATATCCACGATTCCATCATTGTCGATATCTGCGGGTGCATACACTGGGGTGACTAAAAAATTGGAGACGAGAATACTGTAATCGGTAATATCGATAATCTTATCAAGATTGATATCTTCTCTGCCACAGGCAGAGATGATGGGAGATGGAGTTGGTGTCGTTGGACGTTGGGTTGGAGTAGGAGATGGAGAGCGAGAAGGTGTCGGAGTGGGAGAGGAGGACGTTGTAGGAATCGGGGTTGATTGTCCCGGTAATTGTGGAAGATAACCCGCGCGGGCTTTCATTTTGGCCAACAACGGATCATTGTGTCTTTGGAGCACATCAAACTTTTCCGAATCAATAATAGTATTCCACTGCCAAACTAGATATCCCGCAACTCGATTATCAAAAGATGCACGCATTTTAGTATCAAAAATATCTGCACGACGTTGGCGAGAAGTTGCATTGTCGTCTGCTCTGACTCCGGCTTCACCCATCACAAATGGTTTGTTTAAAACGTTGACAGAATTTGCAATTGAACAAGCAATTTTCGCTTGGTAGGTTTTTGTACAATCTGGTGAATTGACATCAGGCAAGGCAGTTCCGTTGCTCGATCCAGGTAAAGGATCAGCTTCATTTCCAGACCAGTATTCCCAATCATGTCCTTCAGTGAAGTCAATCATAGAAAGTCCATAGACATCGACAAAATCTTGCCCACTTGCCCCTGAAGCTCCATTACTTTGGGTTCCGACTGTAATGAGATGTTTTGAATCAATGCTATTTATGAGTGTTCCAATGTCACGAGAAAATTCTACTAAAGCTGATTTTCCATTGACCCTCAAACTGGTATCAGCTTCATTCATCATCATCCACCCCAGAATTGCAGGCTCATCTTTGTATCGAGTCACGATTTGTTGAACATATGCTCTATAACTGACTAAATCAGTCCCGAACGGCACTTTATATCCAGCGGTATACCAAGTATCACTTTGATATTGCCATTTTTGTTTTGTTTGATCACCAGTACAGTGGGACGGACCATTTTCAATCACAGGAATTACTTTCATGCCATTTTGTTTTGCAATCCGAATTGCTTTGTCGACTCCACTCCAATCTCTTCCGCTGTCGGTATATTTTTGAAATGCCCAAAATCGTATTACCGTGACGCCACCTTGATCACGCATATATTTAAAGGCTGTATCTAATTCCTGATCTGTAAAACGAGGCCACCAGCCACATTTATATCTATCAGTAGCAGCGGCATCAAAGAGATTAAAACCCACAAATTTAAACTCGTGACCGTTGAGCATAAATTTTGTGCCTTGAGTGGTGACGAAAGACTCAGTGTCTGTGGCTGCTGAGGCGGTGAAAGGAAAGACCAGAACACAAGAACTTATGAGGAGAAAAGCGAAGGCAGAAGAAAAAAATCTCGACATTGTTATATTTGTTAAACGTATTTGATAATGAATCCTTAAAGCTAAGGATATCACGTGTGAAAACAGTATTTGGTAAGAACGTTGAGTAGTGTTTTAGAGAGGTGAAAAAAGAGATGACATAGTATAATGATCAGGTTTTGGAGGGGGGTAGCCCATCTTGGCTTTTAAGCCAGTAGGACTTCCCGACAAGCATTCATAAATTTGGAGGGATCGCATAGTGGTCTAGTGCAGCGGTTTACTAAACCGCCGTGGCGCAAGCTACCGAGAGTTCGAATCTCTCTCCCTCCGCCTTCGCTCGCCGAAGCGAGCTACGGCGGACGCAGTCCGCTAGAGCTTGCGAAGGAGAGCTTCGCCTCGCTGAAGCTCGGCTTCGGCGGGACAACGTCCGCAAAAACAAACAGGATTAATATGCGCATTTGGAGTCTCCATCCAAAGTATTTAGATGCCAAAGGTTTGGTGGCAGTGTGGCGAGAAGGTTTGCTGGCACTTCATGTCCTCTCGGGAAAAACAAAGGGCTACACTAAACATCCTCAATTGCAGAGATTTCAAGAACACTTCACGCCGATCGAAGCAATCACGGAGTACTTGCACAGTATTGTCGACGAGGCAGAAAAAAGAGGATACAAATTTGATCGAAAAAAACTTCAAGTAGTGAAAGGTGTAAGTAAAATTGCTGTTACTCGTGGACAATTAGAGTATGAAATACAGCATTTAAAAGAAAAATTACAGTCCCGAGATGCACAGAAATTTCTCGAATTCCAGCAAGAAGTAGCGTTTGCTGTTCATCCACTATTCAAATTAATTGAAGGGCCAATTGCGAGTTGGGAAAAAATTCTGAGTATGCAAAAAGAAAAATAAGTCGGATGAAACACTTTACATCTTCGGCTTTATTTTCCGCAATTTAATTTTTTCTAAAGAGTAAATAATCCGACTGTGAAGGTTGATGTTTTTAATTCGGGCAAATCGCAAGATGGTGACCAATAAATCACCCAGTTCTTGTTCATATGACTCATCAGCTTGGGCTGCCATATTCGTTTTTTTACGACCGTGCTCGGCTAAATACGCTCGTGACATTTCCCCTAATTCTTCCAGTAAACTTAAAATTAAGATTGATCCATACTCCTTCGAATACCGCTTACCTTTATCGATTTCATCAAGAATTTTGAAATACTCCCGAAAAGGTGTGGCATGATAAGGGCGAGCCGTAGGTTTTTTAACTGGATTGGGGGAAACAATTTGTGTCATAAGACTTAGTATACCGCATCATTTTCTTAGATATTTAAAGTTGTTTTCGACACAACTACTGTTTGTAGTAAAGGTCTTAGTTATGGTAAAGTTTGAGCATATATGAAAAATGTTTCATCGCTTGGTCCTCTTGAACAAGAAATTATGGATATTATTTGGAAAAAAGAATCGGTCACGGTTCGAGACGTGGTGACTGTGCTTCAAACCCGCCGTGAGATTGCCTATACAACTGTGATGACAATCATGTCACGTTTGGTGAAAAAAGGTTTTTTGCATCAGACAAAAGAAGGCAAAACAAATATTTTTGTTTCTCAAAAAAATCAGCATCAAACACTTCATACTTTGGTTCAACAAACGCTACAAACTTTCGTGGATCGATTCGGACAAGAAGCCGTAGCGGCATTTTTAGATGAGGCGGATGCTCTATCTCACAAACCTAAGAAAAATTCTACAAAACAATAATGATGATATGAATATACGAACTGAGTTATTGTATGGAGGTGTAATATCAGTAAGTGTAGTTGTGGCAGGACTTTTCTTTTTTCAACTGCTCAATAAATATACGTTTGTCAATTTTTCTCAACCTCAAAATGTCTGTTCACCGATCGCTTTTGAAATGAATTACACAAGTTTTGACATGATCGGAAAATCATTAGGAACTGTTGTTTTGGCATTCTCATTTGTATTGTTTCTCAAAATTCTGTTTTCAATTGTAAAGACCCATCAGAAAAATTCTCAATTTCATTATAAAAACTCATCACTTTCTTTTATCAAACTGACTCGGCTATGTGCTCAACATAGTATTGATGAGAAAAACATTGTGATCGTCAACAATAAAAAAATGATTGCGCTTACAGTTGGAATTAGAAATCCAAAGATTGTTCTTAGTTCAGGTTTGATTAGAGCTTTAAAAAAGCGAGAATTAGAGGCGGTATTACTTCATGAACAATATCACCTGAGTCACAGGCATCCAGTATTATTTTTTTGTGGAGAGTTAGTCAGTTCCAGTTTGAGTTTTTTACCCATACTAAAAGATCTTTTTGAGCATTTCAAAAAAAGATTAGAAAAAGAAGCGGACGCGTTTGCTTGTTCTATTCAAAAAACATCTGTTCATGTTGAGCATGCATTACATAATGTTCAGATTAGTTACACAGGCTCTTTTTATCCGGCCTTTAGTACTTCAGTCTATGAAAGTCGAATTGAATCACTGCATGGAAGTTCTGAAGCTTTTTCATTTTCAAAAAAGAATTTATGCAGTTCACTCTCAACGGTTGCCTTTTTCATTATCCTTGTGAGTTTACCTGTTTCAGTAAAAGCTCAGGAACAACCAGGATCAAATGGATTAGTGAATTGTTCTGACAGTAGTCATAGTTCTTGTGGAACGTATTGCCAGCCAGGCCTTTTTTCTTTCTCCAAACAAGAAGAATATGTGTCAAGAGAAATTTCTTTGAACTCCTCAGGTGAGTTTTCACGATAGGAAATACATTACGTTGTAGGAGTTGGTGCGGTCTTATTTCTCAATTTCAGTAGTATTCCTTGAAATATATTTCTAAAGTGCTGGATTTTGGGATTGAGTCCCGTAGGAGTTGGTTGTGGTGAAGAAATAGGTGTGGGAGTTACTGTAGGGGTAGAAGTGGCGGTAGAAAGCGGTGTGCTTGTCGGTGTAGGTGAGGGAGTATTTGATGGAGTTGGGCTAGGGGTTGGTGAAGGGGAAGGTGTGAAGGTAGGGGTAGGGGAAGAAACTGGCAGTTGTTCTGTCGATGATGAGCTGTTTTGTGGCTGGGAAAAAGTTCGAACAATGAAATCATTGGAATTGTTATCGGTATCTTCGCCATTTCCGAAAAATTCATCTGCACCGCCACTATTCATTGATATCGCGGTGGAAGTTGTTTGAGCTTTTCGCTCTGCTCCACTATTGTTCGCGATATCGAGTAATGTGGCCGTTTCTTTATCTGTCGCATCTCCAAATCCAACTTTATCGACCAAGGTTACACCTGCATCTGAATAAAGGAGGACGGTATTATCCGAAGCAAGTGTGCCAGTATTAAATTCCTGATCCGGAGTTGGGGCAGCATTGTAATCTTCATGCGCTATTAAAAAATAACCATATGCCGGAATTGTCCCTGAAATAGTTGTAGCAAGATTACTGAGAGTTCCCGTTGATGTTTTCTTTGATAAACGCCAACCATTCAAGTTTATTGGTGAGTTAGTCGGATTATAAAGCTCAACAAACTCATCTGTCGCAACTTCACCTCCCACTTGGATTTCAGAAATCACGACATGATTTGCGACAGCAAATGTTTGAGAAGCAAAAATAAAGAAGAAACTTACAGTAAAAAAAAGTAAGCAGAAGTTTTTTTGATGGGTTCGGACAGGTATACCCAACATGCTTAAGATTTTATTCTAGAGATTTTTAAAATAGTGGTCAAGGAGCGTTCCATAAAAAAACCACTGAGTGGTTGATCTTGCGATACCTGCTCAGTGGTTCTTTATTTCAGTTTTTCGTTTTATAGCGTATCAACCTGAGTTGCACCATGATTTTTCAAGACATCACGAGCTTCTTTCGGATCACCGGTCCAATTTGACACAGCAATCATGACACCACCTTCTTCAATAGAGGAAGCATAGGCTTCAGCCCGATCTTCAGGAAGTCCAAGTCCTGCTAAGGCTCCGACGAGTCCACCAGCAGCAGCGCCTGTAACAGCACCGGAGACAGTTGTGGCTGCAGCGCCGGTTAATCCTAAAGCAACTGCAAGTGGTCCACCAATTAAGAGCCCACCCACACCTGGAATAGCGATGGCACCAATTCCAATTAATAGTCCTGCTAAACCACCTAATAAACTTCCTGTCGTGGCACCTGACACTGCACCCTCAGTGACATTTTCAGCTGTGGAATTTCCATTTTGTACCACATATCCTTCTGGTTCTTTCATGAGAATAGAAATATTCTTTGTAGAAAAACCTCTAGATTCAAGTTCTTTAATAGCATGTTCTGCATCATTTTGATTTTCAAATATACCGAGAGTAACGTCTCTCATATGCACCTCCTAAGTAAGTAATGATCTCTGCAGTTTGAAGCCAAACAGGATGAGAAGCATGAAAGAAAAGTAATAATTGGATTGGAAAAAAAAGAAAAGTCTTACAAAAATGTTTCACGGACGACACTAGAGTTGACGAGTTCGTGTAAGAAGCGTATATAAAGTGAACAAGGAAGAAATCCTAGTGTGAAATGTTGTAATTATTTGGTATAGTACTGTGTCTTAAGTAAAATTATATACATCCTTTTAAAAGGTGTGATTATCCAGTATACTTTCGTCTAATCTTTTTCTGTCCCTCAAGTAGGGACTCATGTTTTGTCAATCTTCACTATGTCTCAATCATCTGCACTCCAACTTGAACTCAAACAGCTCCTCAAACAAGGGGAAGCGCAAGGTTTTATCACCCAAGAAGATATCTTAAAAATCTTTAAGGAACCTGAAGATCACCTGGAAGCGCTCGACCAATTTTATAAAGAAGTATTTGAAATTGGTATTGATGTGTTTGAAAGTGTATCGGAGCAAGATAACCGAACTGATCAGGATGCCCTGACTGCCCTCGAAAAAGAATTGGAAGTACTTTCTACTCTCGAAGATAAGTCAGTTTCTGATCCAGTCCGTATGTACTTGCGCGAAATTGGTCGTATTCCATTGCTCAATCGAGCAGAAGAGATTGATTTGGCCCAGAGAACTGAAGTGGCAGATTTAACAGCCAAAGCCTTACTGACTTCATCAAACCTTCGGTTAGTTGTTTCAATTGCGAAAAAATATATTGGTCGTGGTATGACTTTCCTGGATTTGATTCAAGAAGGAAATAAAGGATTGATCCGAGCCGTTGAGAAATTTGACTGGAGAAAAGGATTCAAATTCTCTACCTATGCTACTTGGTGGATTCGACAAGCGATTACTCGCGCCATTGCTGATCAGGCACGTACGATTCGTATTCCTGTTCATATGGTGGAAACTATCAATAAATTGATTCGTACTTCCCGTAAATTGATGCAAGATTTGGGACGTGAACCTACGTATGAAGAAATTGGTCAAGTTTTAGAGATGGAGCCAGAAAAAGTTCGTGAAATTCTCAAGATTTCTCAGAAAACAACTTCTTTGGAAACTCCAATTGGTGATAATGAAGATAGCTTCCTTGGTGATTTCATTGCTGACGAAAACCAAGTAACTCCATACGATTCCACCAGTAAACGCATGTTGAAAGAGAATATTAAAGAAGTATTTGCAGCGTTATCGGATCGTGAAGCCAAAGTGTTGATGATGCGATTTGGTTTAGACCGTGCTCGTTCGATGACCTTGGAAGAAGTCGGACAATACTTTGGAGTCACTCGTGAACGTATTCGTCAAATCGAAGCCAAAGCCTTACGAAAACTTCGTCACCCAAGTGAGCGTAAACAACTTCGTGACTATTTGGACTAAGTTCTTCTAATTGTTACCTCGTCCTTACTTTTTTATCACACAACTGATCTATTGTGACTCTTCTTATACATATTGAGGAGCACTATGCAAACTTCATTAAAAGTATTGGCGTTGTTACCAATTGCAGGACTTACTCTGGCAGGATGTAGTGGTCAGATGAATGCCACTGTAGATGTCTCTCCGACTCCAACGATGACTGTGACTCCTGTTTCGTCAGCATCACCAACAAGTATGAATGAAGAAGGAACACAACAACCTTCGCCCTCTTCTCAGACAGGTGTTATGGTTGGAGGAGCGATGATGGTGTCGTCAAATGATATTGTCACCAATGCACAGTTGTCCTCAGACCATTCTACAGTTGTAACTGCAATTAAAGCTGCAGGTCTAGTGGAGACTTTGCAAAGTAAAGGACCCTACACGGTCTTTGCTCCAACCAATTCTGCCTTTGAGAAACTTCCTGCAGGAACAGTTTCAGAATTAATTAAACCAGAAAAAAAGGCTGATTTGACAAAGGTACTGACTTATCACGTTGTGTCGGGAAGATATTTAGCAAAAGATTTGAAGAATGGTCAAAAACTGAAAACCGTTCAAGGTCAAGAACTTACCATTAATATGACAGCAAATGGACAAATGACTGTCACCGATGCAATGGGTGGCGTAGCGACGGTTAGTATCAAAGATGTGATCAGTAGTAACGGAGTAACGTTTGTGACTGATTCGGTCTTGATGCCTAAGTTACAGTAGGTAAAAATATTTTAAAAAGAAAAGACCGCTTATCCAAGCGGTCTTTTTATTGAAATTCAGCAATATCATTGAGAATTTCTTGAACATGGGTCAAAGGATTTACTTTTTCATATACTTTGACAACTTCCCCCTTGGGATTGATCAAATACGTATTTCGTAAAATCCCTTCAAATCTTCTGCCCCAAAATAAGCGTGGTCCCCAAGCTCCAAATGCTTTGATGGTTTCAGTAGATTCATCGCTGAGCAATGGAAAATTGAGATTAAACTTTTTGGCAAAGTTTTTGTGTTTCCGGACACTATCTTTAGAAATACCGACAATTTCCACCCCTTTTTCTTTAAAAACTTCTGAAGTATCTCGAAAAGAGCACGCCTCAGCCGTACAACCGGGCGTATTATCTCGGGGATAAAAATAGACAATCAGCCATTTTCCTTTGTACTCTGTTAACGAATGCATTTTGCCATCTTGATCAGGAAGTTGGAAATCAGGTGCGGGAGAGTTGAGTGTTACCATAGTAAGCAAAGTGTAGCACACAGGTGAATGAACACGCCCTTTTTTCTCAAGAGGTGTTTTGGTACAATCACATCCTGTTAGATGGAAAGAATTTCTTAAAATCTAATTGATCCCCGATAGCTCAACGGCAGAGCAGGAAGCTGTTAACTTCAAGGTTCCAGGTTCGAATCCTGGTCGGGGAGCTCATAAGAAAACCACGTTGATGCGTGGTTTTCTTGTAGGTTTCAATGAATTGGGCTGGCACGTAGTGAAGAGTTTAGGAGTAAAGCGGGTATCCCTTCAAGTGGACTGGTCGGGGAGCAAATTACACTCGAATTTTTTCTTTCTTTGATTTTTTTCTTTTGAAAATAAACAGGAGAAACAAGAATAGAAGTACCCCACCAGCCCCTATTGTAATTCCTGATATATTGGGCGATTTTGACGTTGATTCCATTTCAATAGTAATGTTAATCGAAAGATCTTTTTGGTCTCCATCAATTGTCACTTTTTCTTCACCGTTATAGTCAGCATAGGCAATTTTTACGGTATGCTCACCTTTTTCGACATTACTAAAACGGGCTATACCATCTTTATCTGTAGTGGTTTGACGAGGTACTGAGTGCAACTCGACAACAGCACCTTCTATTGGTTTGTCATCATTTTTTACGGCAATAGAGAGTTCATACCCACCGACTTCATCTGAGTCTGAAATAGGTGTTTCTGTTGTTTGCGATGCAGGTTCTTGTGTTGTATCGGTTTTCACTGGTTCTTCAACCTGAATCTTTAATGGCTTTGATGAAGTTGTAGGAACACCATTTTCCGGTACGAGACTCGTCGTTTTCTCATCTCTGGTATTGGACCAAGTGCCAGTTTTGCAACCACGCTTTGCTTGCACCTTGAAATAATATCTGGTGTTTGAGGCAAGAGACTGAACCGTATATGACACCACACCACCTGAAGTACTTTGATCAAAACTTACTGCATACTGATCCGCGGAAAGTGACGTGCCGTAATGGATGATATAAGCAGTACTCGACCCTACAGGTGAAAAGTACAACGTTGCGGATGTAAGTGAAGTACTAATCTGAAAAAGATCCGGTACTGATGTAGGTGCTTCATCGCTACATTCAGTGGAGTTCGAATTTGATGTAGATGACGAACCAGAGCTACTGATTGAGGGGACAGAAGTTGGAGTAGGTGTAAGGGTGGGTGTTGGAGTCGGGGTAGGTGTGGGAGTTGGTGTAGGCGTCGGAGTGGGATCAGGGCTCGAGTTTCCATTTGCTAGATTTGTAATCTGAGTAGGTGATAAATCACCATTATAAATACGAACCTCATCAATGAAGCCGTTAAAGTACTGCCCATTAAAATCTGGTTGACGTCCAATTTTACAGTTTGCAGCTGTCGTATTGAGTGTCACATTTCCGGTACCATCTTCTGTCCCGTTGACATATAACTTGACTGCGCCACTGCTCGAAACTGTTGTCGCAACAAAATACCATTGTCCTGTTGAAAGGGTTGTTGCCCCTGGGATGTCATTACTATTCCCATGAAACTCAATTTTTCCTGAAGAGTTGACGCGCAACTCGCTCAGCTGTCCAGAGGAATCAGTGCCCCAACCTGCGACTGTTCTCCCAGAACCGCCGGTATATGTGTTTCCTTTTATCCATGCTGAAATTGTTCTCGCTTGTGAACCTGTGGGTAAATTTGATGGAGAATTTCCACAATTAAAATATTGATCTGAACCATTGAAACTCGCTGATCTAGGATTAGAAAAACTTACCGTAGGTACATCTGTTGACGGATTAGGACCGCCACCTGTTCCTACCCCAGTTCCATTATTTGTACCAACTGAGTCGACAGCAGTAGCACCTTGTGTCGTCTCATCTAATTTCCACCAGCTCACCAGAGTACCATCAGCATCAATTGGCTGTCTAGATACTACAAAAAAGACAAAAAAAAGCAAACCAACAGCAAAACTGAAATATATTTTTCTAATGGAGCGCATAGTGCAGAATTAATTCTATACTAGAAAAAATCATCAATATAGCCAGAGAACAATCGTGAACTCTTTCTTGTATATTAGTTAGCTTAACAGTGCTACCTCCATGTTATTGACGTAGTCAGTAGACTTGATTAGAGAACATTTCGAAATGAGCAGATAGTTCATGCTAGCTTCATTTTCACTACACATTTATACAAGCTAAATCATCGTTCGGATTAGAAAAAATGAACAAAAGAATTTGTTCGAGTAAGTTGATGAACGGGGAGCAAAGACCTATAGTAATTAATTGCTGAACTTCTATCTTCGATACGATACAATACATTTGTGAAAAGATTAAAAAAGTATCTTTTGTACCTACCCAAACTAGCTCCGTTTTCTTTCATCTCTTTTTTCCTGTGGTTTATTCTTCCTTTGATACTCTCTCCTTGGATATATGGAAGGACAGAGGTAAGAAGTGGTTTTGATGCTCATTACACTTCAAGTGATTATTGGTTTGGGATTCAGTTAGCTCTAGCTTTCGGAAGTTTCCTTTTTATCGCTGCAACAGTTACTTCTTTTGTTTTGAGCCTGATCTTTTATGGGCTGACTGAAAGAAAATCTTTAGGAAAAGTATTAAAGAAGATTGCGATTAATACTGTTTTAACTCCTTTTATTTCTTTCATCATTTTTTGTTTAGGATTAGCACTCATTTTCTTTTTTTCAAATCTTTTTTAAAAAAAACAAAATCTGCGTATGAAAATACTAAACTTTTTTAAAACAATCCCATATGCACTTGTGTCCGTAACCATCACGTCGTTTATTTTCCTCTGTTTAATCACTTGGATGCAATTTCATGACAGCCCAGGAAGTGGTGGAACTTCTACTCTATCTAATACACTGATGTTTACTTCAATTCTTCTCAGCTTTCATTGGATGGGTCTAACTGGAGCGTTAAGTTTTGTCTTTTCTTTGCTTGTGTTCCTTCCTCAAAATAAAACAAAAAACAAACTGCAAACATTTTTTGTCAATATTGTATCGGGATTTGCTCTATCATTTCTGATTATTGTATGTACGGTTCTTATTTCAACAATTTTGTATATTTATTTGTGAAACCTGTGCCAGGATTTTCCTGGCACAGGTGGTGTTTATTGTGAAGAGATTTAGAAGAGTCCTACTGATACAGCAGCCTGTTCAACTGTACTGGTAGAAGGACTCGCCGATTGGTTAGTTAGTCGAGCTATAGTCGCTCCCAGTGATCGTTGAGAAACATCGTCTGGATTGTCACCGAGGATGAGTGGATGCAGACTTTTGTCTCGTCTACCTTGAAAAAGACGTGCAATAACAGACTCAACCACATCTGACCATCTTTCAAGCGCATATCCGTAGATAATATTTCCCAACCCTGATTCGTCCATGTTTCTCTCTCCGACTTGGTAAGAGAAATTAGAACAGCCAAGCTGGCGCTGGATACGCAGCCTAAATTGCTCAATACCTCCAGTGTTGAGTGAGAAATACTCAATCATAAAGTTCACCCGCTGTGCGAGATTCATTGAATCGAGAATGATCCCAACTCGCTCAATTTCTCGAGCGATAATTGTAGAACCATTCCGTACCACACAATGGTTGGTTCGTGTGACCTCGAGCTGATAGGTTCTTCCCCAAGGTGCATAGTAGAATTGGATAGTTTCTACCTGGTTTCCCTGTAGAACTGGTGTTGGCTGGGGTTGGTTGTTGTTTCCCCCACCCAGCGAAACCACCCAGGCTTGACCATTTCCGCCAGCTACAGTCCAGCCGGTCTGACCGTTGTATTCTACTTGCCACCACTGGTAACCGTCAGCACAGCGAGGACCGCCAACGACTTGGAACTCACCGTTGCCAGGAATAGTATCTATCTGGGACTGACCTGTTCCCACTCCTGACCGCAGACGATTGGGATCACCAGGTGTAACCCGTCCTCGTCCACCGACCGTGAGAGAAACTTGGACTGCTCCATTGCAAGTAGTGGTGTTTGAATTTCCGCCACTTCCTGAAGAACTACCTGAACCAGATGAACCACTGCTACCCGGAAGTGCTTCTCCATTCCTGAGCAGGTTGCGTTGACTGTCCCCGTCAGGACCAATCTCAGCTACCCATCCGGTGAAACCATTGTATTGGGTTTCATACCATTGCCAGGCGTGACTGCAGACAGGCCCACCGATTAGGGTAATCTGGCTTCTTGAAGGGATGGTAGTTAATGTGGAGGCATCCACACGCGCACTGGAACGGAGTCTCACATACTCGTTCCTGGGGTTGACGATAGCGATATCTCCAACCCGAAGTCTGGATGAAACACAAGGTTGACTGAACGTCGGATCACTGCTGTTCGTGCCGTACCCGGTGTCCCCTCCATTGTTTGAACTATTCCCTCCACCAGAACCACCACTTGATCCACCTGAATTCCCGCTAGATCCACCATTATCTGCATTATTGTTCTGGTTCGGAGGTTGGTTATTCTGTACTGGAGGGTTGTTTTGATTCCCCGGCCCACTTTGGTTTGTTTGTCCAGGCTGATTATTGTTTGTCTGTGGACCCTGCGAGGTATTGTTCGATGGTCCTCCCGATGAGCTGAGGGTGATGTTTGTACAACTCCTCGCTTCTTGTGACCACTCTCCACCGGTGATGCCGAAACAGATTTCGTATGTACCGGCACTCTGTCCACTGGTATTCCACGAAGATGAGGTTGTGTTTCCACCATACTCTCCCCATGGATTACCACCGATGTAGAACCGTGCAGCCCTGGCATTCCCGTCGCACTGGCCTGAGCCGGCGAACTGGAAAGTATGACCGATATTTGCACTACCAGGTGTTACAGTAAAACTGTTTACCCAGCACCTTACGTTACTCCCGGGATTACTCCCAGGAGGTTGAGCTTGACTACCAGCTACGTATACAGTTCGGCAAGAGCGGCTGGCGTTTTCCCAACCGCCGCTTCCGCGTCCAACTCCGCACACTTCAAAATTCCCAGAACCAAATTCTTCCGTTTTCCAGGTTTCTCGTTGTTCGGTAGTACCAATCTCAGCACGTGGTTGCCCGTTAATTTCAAACCGGACTGTCCCACAATTGCCCCAAACATGAAGCTGGACATGAGTACCCAGCGTGAATGGTGGCGTAGGATCCATTGACATTTGGACACTACAGCCCTGAGCAAAAACAGTTCCCTGTGATAACACTACTAAAACGATCAGAAGTGCTATCCTGATTATTCCCACTTTCAACTTGCTATTCACTTCTTGTCTCCTTGTAGACTTTCTTAGATTAAGAACGAATTTGAACTATTCTGTGTCTTGTCTTCCTTTCTCTTCACATGTTAACGAACTGAAAAACATCTTTTGCTAAAAAAACAGTCGTAAAAACCGCCTGGCAAAAGGAATTTTCCAGAGGAGATTATACCATTAAAAAGACCTAGAGAAAAATTATAGGGACTAGAATATCAGAAATTGAATTCAATTTAGATGAATACTTGTGTTATTGTTGTTCGAGTAAGCTGATGGACGGGGAGCTTCAGTATATATTCGCCTAAACAGCAGGGATAAACTCCATGCTTCTTCTCGTCTTAAGTAATATACTTAAATGATGCAAGAAAATTCCGTTCAAAGCCAATTAGAAGAACAAAAAAAGGAACTTGCGGACAGAACTGATTTTGCCTTTGACCATAAAGAAATATTATCAGAGTCAAAAGTTGAGTTTCAGTCTGATGGTTCAATTGCACCCAAAGTTGATCTAGACGAGGCTAAAGCATTTACAGCTGAAATAATACAAAAAATTCGTGATGAAGTTAATCCTGAAGATATTTTTTTGGATGCCTCAGCTAGTTATGATGATAATAAAATTGAAGTAACTGACTCGCATTTATACCCTATTTTGCTAAGAATGGCGTTTGAAAAAGCCATTAATGAAACTGGTGCTGTTGTGCCTGATTCTTGGGTAGACCAGAAAATTGAAGAAATGCTAGAACATGAATATTTACACGCTGTCCCTGGGTTAGCATCAGAAGGATTGAAAATTACTTATGGAGTATCAGTTTTCAAAAATGATATTCAAGGAGGCATTGATCTGCAACCTTATATTGGATTAAATGGGACATTATCGCTCTTAATGCATAAAGATATTGTTAGTAACACAGATAACAAAACTCAATCAGCTAGGGATAGAGAGCAGTTAAAATGGGATAAATAGTCTGTTTAAAGACTTGTTCAACTTCTTGACTAAATTGCCAAGAGATATCCTTCTTTTTTACTGTATATCCATTCACCTTCCATCTTTTTTTTCATAGCACCATTCATTAAAATCTATGAGCATCTCGTCTACAGAATAGTGACAACAAGAAAGCTATACATAGTTTCTGTTTTTTTTAGAATGATTCATTTTTGTTTACAGAATTACTAGGTCATTTCCTGAGGTAGACAAGAGTAAGTCCGATGATATAATTATAGGCCTAGAAATTATCAGAGGTGTATCAATTGCACTTACTACTTCTTGTTCTAGAGCACATTCGTATTTAAAAGTATCTCAAAGGAGTGTTAGTCGATGAGTGATATTTTCCCGTTCGATCTTAGATCTCTAGGGTTGAGTACAGAGCAGCAACAAGCCCTTGAGTCATTGGCACAGGAACGAGATAAATGGTTCCTGATCACGAGGACCGAGTTTGTACTCCACTGTGGTCTACAAGCCGGCAAAGAACTAGCTGATAGCGCACATAGCTATCGTCAGAGCAAGACTAATACGTGGTATGACCCTTTTTATGATGAATGCCCTCAACGCACTGAAGGTGATAACACTCACTACCAGAGGCTTTTGGAGCAACATGAGCGGGTTAGTTACCTCAATCATTGATGCATCTTAGATGCTTCTTATATCAGGGCCGTGAGACATTGAGAGATGTTGACATGGCCCTGTTTCTTAGGTCTCGCTTGTTACAAGTCCTACACGGAACCCGGAATCTATGATGTTCAGAACTCTTTAACATGTAGGACTTTAAAGTAGGTGTAGTTGTTAGATCCTATAGTTTTAATTTTATTGTTTTTCCGCTATAATCCCCACATTTCATTGACGGGGAGCAGCATATTTTTAGCCTCAATTTTCCATTAACCCTATTTGGACGTTAGAACCTTTTTTAGATATAATTAAACATAATGTCATTTCAAGCATATTTAGATAACATTGAGGAAAAAACTGGGAAAACACCACAACAGTTTATTGATGAAGCAAAAGCAAAAGGTTTCGACAAAAACACAAAGGCTGGGGAAATACTTTTTTGGTTAAAAGATGAGTATGGGTTAGGTCGAGGACATGGAATGGCATTAGTGCATGTTATCAAGAATGGACCAAATATAGGTGATAAAAATGTAAATAGTGGTGGAGTTCATAGTGACGAATCAAATACTCTCATCTTAACTGGAAAGAAAAAGTAGAATCATCAGAATTCCTAAAATAGGTTCTAACACTGTCCATCAAGCGAAACAAAATACGTTTGAATTATATTTATCCTGCATTTTATCAGTACTAGAAAGCTTATACAAAGTTATATATGCGATGATGCCCACGCAACTGATATAATTTCTGAATGAGAAAAAAGTATAAAAAGCTTCACAAAGATGGCAGTGTTTGGGCTACAGGTGAGATGGAAAATGATGTTCAAGTTGGTTATTGGGAATGGTTTAGAAAAGATGGTACTAAGTTACGTTCAGGTAATTTTAAAGATGGTAAGCAAGTTGGTGAATGGACTACCTACGACTTAAAAGGAAAACCGTACAAAAAGACTCTTATTAAGTAAAAGCGTTCCTGACTTTTTCGATGGCGGGGAGCATGTAAAAATGGTATGTATAACTAGGCCATTTTTATATCTTCCAGGCGTAGAATTTCGTGGTTTACTCTCAATCTTCCAACGAATGCGATGTGCCCTCTAAAATGGGGTAGAATGTAACCAGATATATTTAAAGGGAGATAGATATGGTTACAGGATATTGCGTTAAATGTAAAGAAAAAGGTGTTGAATTGTCAGCACCAGAGATTCACCAAACTAAAAAAGGTGGTTTCATGGCAAAAGGAAAGCACGAGAAGTGCGGAACAACTGTTTGTGCAATGATGTCTAAAGACAATGCTGAAAAAGCACTAGAAAACGGCGCGACAAAAGCTTTCTAAACGTCTAACTAATTTTAGTAGGGAATACGTATGACAACAATAAATACTTGGATTAACTTTAACGGTAATGCAGAAGAAGCATTTACGTTTTATAAATCAGTTTTTGGTGGAGAGTTTACGAAAGTAGTACGTTTCAAAGATATCGCGAGTGCTGAATTCCCAATTCCAGAAAAAGAAGAAAATAAAATAATGTATATCGCCTTACCTATTGGTACAGGTGCGATGTTGATAGCAAATGATGTTCCGGAAGTTCTGGGGAAAGTAAATGAGCATGAAAATAGAAGCAAGATTTTAGTACGAACGGAAAGTAAAGAAGAGGCAGAGAGATTATTTACTGGCCTTTCGGCGGGCGGAGAAGTAGAAGGTCCTATGGGAGACAGTCCGTGGGGTTCGTATGCGGGTATGTTCCGAGATAAGTACGGTATTGAGTGGATTATCGAATTTTCCAGTGAGAAATAAATACATATAAGAAAAGTTCTTACAATATGTGAGGAGAAATAACATGAGTAAATTAATTACATGCCTCTGGTTTGTCAACAACAACGGAGACGAGGCAGCAAATTACTACATAGATACATTCAATTCAGCTCCTGGTGAACACACCGCAAAACTTGGAGATATCACAAAAACACCTAAGCCATCTGCGGATGCTCCGTTTGCAATGCCTGAGGGATCCGTTCTGACAGCTGAATGCGAACTTGATGGAATTAGCTTTATGTTTCTGAACGGTGGTCCTATGGAGCAATATAAGCTCAATGGATCAACCTCATATATTATTGAGTGTGAAACACAAGAAGAAATTGATTACTTCTGGGAAAAGCTTTCAGCTGTTCCTGAAGCTGAGCAATGCGGATGGTGCACAGATAAATTTGGGGTAACGTGGCAAGTAACACCAAGAATCCTAGACGAACTAATGCGTAATCCCGAAAAGGCAGAGGCAGTAACTGCAGCATTTATGCCTATGAAAAAACTTGATCTCGAAACAATCCGAAAAGCTGGCGAATAAAACTTGTGTTATAGAGCAGTATTCATTACATAGGTTCGAACTTTAGCCCTTTGAACAAAATTCTTCATCCTTCTGTACAATTGTCTCATGACTAGTTGGTTTTTTTTATCGCTTCTTGCTGCTGTTTTTGTTACTATCGCTAACTTAGCAACAAAACAGGTAAGCAATAATGCCAAACTCAATGAGTATTCAGTGGCTTGGCTCCGTTCAATTTTTGCTTTGCCAGTACTTTGGATTGCTTTGTTGGAAAATGGCCTGCCGGTTATAGATAGCAGATTCTGGCTATTGTTATTTATCATGGTGCCTTTAGAAATCGCTTGCACTGTATGCTATTTTAAGGCTGTCAAAATCTCTCCACTCTCCTTAATTACTCCAGTAACTTCATTAAATATTTTATTTACTGCAGTTGGTGCATATTTTATTTTAGGTGAGAAATTGACCGTTATTCACGGTATTGCGTTGTTACTCTTTGTACTTGGCATTTACGTGCTTAATTTTGACTTCAGTCTTAGTAAAAATATTTTTTATCCTTTTATGAAGCTTACGAAAGAAAAAGGTGTTCTTTTAATCCTCTTATTTGGTTTGATAGTTGGAATAAATGTTCCTATTCAAAAAATGGCAATCCTATATTCTTCATCACAATTTTTTGCTGCAGTTTATTTTTCAATTACAGCAATTCCACTGACCTTATTATTTTTAGCTAAAGGAAAAGGGAAGTTGCAAGATATACTTGTCAGTAGCAAGTCAATCCTAATGATGGGGATTTTTTATGGGCTTTCCATATTTGTTGGAACGAAAGCTGTTAGTATAGGGAAGGTAACCTTTGTTACTGTTATTGTCTCTTTAAATATTTTATTAACGATAGTTTTGTCAGGAACATTTTTTAAAGAAAAAGGTCTTCTGAAGCATTTCCTTGCTGGATTAATTATGTTAGTCGGTGCAGCTTTAATTGCGTTAAACCCTTAGCCTTATATAAGTATTAAAACAAATACTATGAATCCTAAAATAACTTCTATAACACTCTCAGTTAACGATTTAGAAAAGTCAGTATCTTTTTACCGTGATGGATTAGGACTACCAACAGATGGAATTGTGCCTACCAGTGATGAGCCTGATGATGAGGGGCGGATTGCATTATTTATGTTAGAAGGTGGATTAATACTATCCCTCTATCCAAAAAAGAACCTAGCTAAAGATACAAATCTTGCTCTTACATCATCAAGTTCCTTGGAATTCACGCTTATGCATCAAGTTGAATCAAAAGCAGAAGTAGATTTAATTATGAATAAAGCTCAGGCAGCCGGTGCGACAATCGCAAATACTGCTCATGATCGTGGTGGAGGTGTTTATTCAGGTTTTTTTCAAGACATCGACGGTCATCTTTGGGAGATTGTCAGCTCATCCGAGTAGTGTAATTTCTTCATTACATTTTCAGGAATTTTTACAGATTTAAGTTATTTGTCTGTGGGTTCACTTTCGGCTTCTTTTTCCATTTTCAACAAACGTGTGTAGTAATCAGGAAATTCATTGAGATGTGCGAGGGCAATTTTCCCTGTAGTGAGCAAGTCGTCGTTTGTAACATTTGTAAGTGGATTCGCAGTTCCATGTTCTAGTTCTACTTCCATACCTATTTTATATTGATCAACGTCGAATTTATCCCAGGTGATACTGAGTTGTTCACCGATTTGTTTGGCTTCTTCTACTGAAATGAGTTTTTTTGTGGTCATACTGAGAATATACTCTTATTTTCCTACACTTGTTGGGCACACTCATTCCTAAAGGAAATTCACATCTCAAACTGCATGTTAAACTAAGCATATGAGAAAAATAATTGTCCTCTCTTTTATATCACTTGATGGCGTGATGCAGGCGCCTGGTGGACCTGAAGAAGATACTTCCGGTGATTTTAAATACGGTGGGTGGACTGTTCCGTATTTCGATGAATTTGCAGGGAACATTATGAGTGAACAGATGAAAGGACCCTTTAGTCTGCTTCTGGGTAGAAAAACATTTGACATTTTTGCTTCATATTGGCCACAGCATGCGGATGTCTGGCCAGGTGTGAACGAAGCGACTAAGTATGTCGTGTCAAACACTCTTTCATCATCCGAATGGCAAAATTCAGTTTTTATAAAGGGTGATGTTGCAGCCGAATTAAAAAAAATCAAAGATGAAAAAGGGCCTGATATCCAAGTTCATGGTTCAGCAAATCTGATCCAAACTTTATTAAAAAATGACTTAGTGGATGAGCTGTGGCTAAAAATCTTCCCGATCACGCTTGGAAAAGGAAAACGGTTGTTTCAAGATGGAGCAATTCCGGTCGCATTTAAATTAACAGAGTCAAAAGTTTCTCCCAGTGGGGTCATCTTTGCAAACTTTCAACGTGCTGGTGAAGTGAAGACGGGCTCGTTTTGATACAAAATATGAAACAAAACGAAAAAACACTCCAACGAATATATGCATTGAGTGTGGCAAGCGTTTATCCTTTTTATATCCAGAAGGCGGAGAAAAAGGGACGGACGAAAGCAGAAGTCGATGAAATTATTTTATGGTTAACCGGATATAGTCAGAAAGAGTTAGAAACCGAGCTTGAAAAACAAACAAACTTTGAAGACTTCTTTACTCACGCTCCCAACATGAATTCAAACCGCAAATTAATCACAGGAGTCATTTGTGGAGTCCGAGTGGAAGAAATTGAAGATCGCATTATGCAAGAGGTTCGTTATTTGGATAAGCTGATTGATGAATTGGCAAAGGGAAGACCGATGGAGAAAATTCTACGGAAATAATATTTGTTAAAATATCCCTATGACTAGAGATATCCTGCCTGCCGGCAGGCAGGTTTCAAATAATTCAGAGTTTAAAATTCCAGATGATTGGCGTGGGAAGGTTATGTCGCGGATTCGTGAACTTATCAGGGAAGCAGATCCAGAAATGATTGAGGAGGTAAAATATAAAACAAAGACAAATCCAAATGGAGTGCTCGTGTGGTATCACCACGGAATAATTTCTACTGGTGAGGTATACAATAAACATCTGAGATTAGGATTATCAAAAGGAAAACTTCTTAAAGAAAGTAGTGATCCGCAAAGTCTGATCAATACTTATCGAGCTATCGTCATTCATGAAGAAGATAAGTTTGATGAAAAAGCATTTAAAGACCTCATTAAAGCAGCTGTAACTCTTAACCTTGAAGGTAAAAAATAATATGTCTACCATTTCAGGTGGCGTCGCTCACGAACTTCCAGCAGATTTACAGAAAGCGTTAACTGCTAATGCTCCTGCTCTTGAAAAATGGGAGGATCTCACTCCTCTGGCTCGCAATGAATGGATCTGTTGGGTGACGTTTGTAAAGAAAGAAGAGACGAGAACAGAGCATGTTAAAAGGACGATCACCGAACTCAAAGAAGGAATGCGTCGACCGTGTTGCTGGATTGGGTGTATTCATCGCTCAGATAAAAAAATTAGTCCGTCAGTGCAACATGTGCTAAATAAAAAATCTAAGCGAAAAGCTTAGTTGGCTTAAAAAAATAGGTTTTCACCTTTTTCTACTTCTACTAGTAGGTAAATAACTCAATTAATAGTGAAATGATATGGAAAATGAAGTATCGGTGTGGTGGGGGTAACCCACCACACCGATTGGTAGAACTTCAAGAGATTGATGGTCTTACAGAATCACTGTCAGCGCTGCGCACGCTAACATGAGGCCGGCAATCAACCACGCGTCGTTGTTGTTGAACGGTTCTCGAATTGATTCAATGAGATCGTTCTGGGATTTTATACCGAAGACCATCTTCAGAATGATCGGGATGCTGATTGTGCTTAATGCGAGAGCAAGGGCTGTATTGAGGAGCAGATCACCAACATAGCTCCAGAAATCGTTACCCCCTGATCCTAAAACGAGGCAAACCACCGACAGGAGGATGCTGACCAACAAGATTGCGCAACTATCGTTATTATCCTGCTTCAATACGTGTCCTATCATCTGTCTCGGTGTGTTTAACACCAAAGCGAAAAAGACACTGATCAAGAAGGCCGATAACATGAAGGTCAAGATAGCATAGATTGCAAATTTGAAGACCTTGTCGATCACTACGCCAATGACTTCAGCATTTACATTGCCACCTAGTACTAGGCCGCCACCAAACAGGATCAATGCCAGTAACCCGACTTTCACTACACCACTAATAGAGCGTGTGTTCATTTTCTTTCCTTCTTCCTTTAGTTATACGTTTATGCGGAGAAAATATAGCCGTTTTGGTCATTAAGCACGTGACCACGCCACAACAGGCTTTGTGCCTGAGAAAGTTGTTCGATGAAGTAGTGATACCCATCATCACCTTGGAACAACCCGAATTTGACTACGCCGGGCAGACCATCTGCTTCCGGCAAATACATGCGCCCACGAATGTCAGAGCGCCCGTCCTCACTGTCGAAGCGGTGATAGCCTACATCCATAAATGTAAGTGTCACACCCTTGTGGTTAATGCTATGGGCGTTTCCTGTCTGACCTGCTTGTGAGTAGGCTAGACCGACCTCTTTGAATTGTTGTTTGAGGCCGTCTGTTAGAGGTTCATCTTGAGTCAGGACAATCAACCCAGCACTATGCTGGATTAAGACATAATCCTCACCGCCGAGATCTTCGGCAATGATAACCTCATAAACCTCACCTTTTTCCTGATATCTTCCCCCTTGTGCCTGTGGAGGAATCAAGGCAATCAGATTTCCGGTTAAACGCACGACCAACTTGACTCCATTGACACGGCTGTAATCCCCGTTGAGGTCAAAATGGAACTCATCATTCAGACGAGCAGCGGACAGATCAAACGCCATCTCTTCTTGGAGTGGAGTGGGTTCAGGCTGAATAGCTTCTTGAAGACCTTCAGTCCTGACTTCCTGACGAAAGTCTTCAACATGGCGTTGGGTACGACGGAGGTTGGTAGCCCAGTTGCCGAGAATGTGAGGGTTGTGATACAGATACCACACCCCTGCCACTATCAGGCAAAGTACCCCGATCACTACTAAAAGCGGACCATTGCTGTGCATTTTATGTGCTCCTTTTCTTTAAAATCCATCACTACTGCTGAATCCGTCATCGCCTCCACCAAATCCATCACTCCCACTGAATCCTCCTGATGAATCGCTCCAGCTTGAGCCACCAGAGCCGTAATCGCTCCCGAAGCTTGTTCCTCCAGAGTCACCATAGCTGCTTGAACAGCATGAGCTACCTCCAAAGAAGCTATCATCATCGTCATCATCAGGTGGTGGAGGGACTGGTGTAGCGGTTGGAAGCGGAGTTGGTGTTGGTGTGGCTGCGATCAACCACGCGTCATCAGCCTCATACTGTGCCTGTACCGCTAAATTGTACGCTTGCTGATAGTCAGGATGAGCAATTTGACCATTTGGTACGGATTGTTGACCCCAGAAAAACGCTTGCGCCTGATTGTACGTAAGACGCACATTTCGAAGTGCCTCCAATGCTTGCGCCTGTCGGTAATTCGACTTCAGGATGTAGTCATCGGCGTTGAGGATTTTTACCTCAGCTTCTGCTAGCTCCTGAAATGCGTTCCGACTGAGCTGATGTTCTTGGTCAATCAGACCGCGAGCATTGGTAATGCTTGTCCTCACCGCTTGAGCTTGACGATACACGCCAACCCAATCGTACTCGACATAATCGTCTACCAGTTTGGTAGTCGAATACCGATCAACACTGTCCAGATCTTGTTGGATCATCTGGATCTCAACTGCTGCGATATTGAAGACGACTCCGTGTTCCCGGTTCCACACATCTTGGCGTTTTTCTCCGAGGTAAGTCTGGAGAGTTAACAGCTCTTGGTGCGCAGAACGAAGACTGGATTGAGCTTGGGCTGTTTCCGATCCTAAAGCTTCGTAGAAGCTTGGCTGTTCGGGACTCGACTCGCCGAGAATCAGTTGGTGAAAACCAATGATGTCATTGGCCCAGTTTTGAGCTAGATCTGCAAACACAAAAGGATCACCATTCCGAGAATCCTGCTGTGCTGCCCGGGCTGCGTGAACTGTGGTGCTATATTGGCCACTGTCAGTTAGCCATGTCTGCATTTCACTAAGACGATTGTATTGACTAGCGGTATGCACCGAGGCATACTCACGACGATGTGCATCCAGCTCGATTTGCACACTCACCAACAATTCGTTAAGGTCTTCTTGTTGCAGCTCTAAAGCAGTTATCTGTTCTTCGAGTGCAGCAAACCGGTATTGGTCGTTGAGAGTAATAAATACTCCCAACAATATACAGATGACCCCTGTGATGAACAGGGCACGAAAGAAGAGCTTTTCTCGATCTCCCACTATGTTCCTACCTCCTGTAGAGAACTATAAAAAAAAGGACTCCTAGAAAAAAATAATAAATCTCTTGAAGTTGTTAACGAGCTCATTTAGTATTTGTTACTAAATGCAGGGTCGCTATTTTTCGTAAATGAAAAAAGCAATCCTGGAAAGGAAGTTAGCCTTTCATGATTGCACTCATTAAGTACAACGATCAAAGACAAACGATCCTCTCTTACACCTAAAATAGAAGGGAATTATACCAGTTTCAGGCGAAATTTATATCCCATAGTTGTTTTGATGTTGACTATTAGATCTAATAATGTGAACAACATTTTATCTCTGGTCGGAATTACTTTGATATAATTTACTTGTGAATAAAATTGCAATCACCCCTAAATTAGTAGCCTTTCTCTGTTTCCTCATTGTTGCGCCATTTGCACTTCTGGAATGGATAACTGCTTCAAATCTTCCAAGGTCAAACTTTCCGATTCAGCTATTTATCGCACTATGGATTGAAGCTGTTATTTTTATCCTTCTATTGGTTTCAATAGTGAATTCATTGCGTGAGAAAAAGATGACTGAAAAAGAGTATGTTTTTCTTGGACTCAAAGTCATTCTCGAAGGAATTGTTGCATGGGCATTTATAACTATTATCGTAGACCAAATGCCGTGTTTTCTTGGTGCAACTGGTTGTTAATACGAATACGTATTTGATTCTTCTACGTGGTATTAATGTCGGTGGTAAAAATAAAATTTCGATGGCTGAATTGAGAACATGCCTCGATGAATTGGCAAAGGGAAAAGTGATGGAGAAGATTTTGCGGAAGTAAATGATCTTCAATAATTTCTTCGGAGCACCATCGAAGTATCAGCTACCTGTGAGGTAAGAAATTATGATGGTGATTTCTCACTCATCATTTGATAGCGCTTCAAGTTCACAATAGCTTTATCACCATATTCACCAACATCAGGATCTTCCATTGTTGCTTCATGTACATTATCAGGCCCTACGGCGCACGTTCGACGTAACAACCATTCAAAAGAAACATGGCCTGACTCGTCCACCTCAGCGCCTTCCACTGGTAAAGCATTTAATTCAACAAGCATGTCATACGCGGCTTTAGCAATCCAACGAGCAGTTCGGTATTTGGGATCAACAATTTGAGGTAACTGGGCATCAACTTGATCATAAAAACCATGTTGGAGTTTGTTTCTTACATAAGATAAAGTGCTGATACCCGTGTCAAGTGTTTTTACCATATTCATGTATCCGGTATTCTTATCTACAAAGGGAACTGAAAAAGGTACATGACCGCCTTCTTGTTGCTGAACATACTTACATACTATGTCTTTTAAGAATGGGCGAGCATCTTCATGTACAATCTCAAACAGAATAATTTTTTTAAGTTTTTTCATTTCTCTTTGCTCTTCGCTATCAGTTTTGAGAATTTTTATTTTTGCTAAATATTCCTGACTAAAAGCAGTAGATTCTGCTACTAATTGTTCTCGTGTCCAGCCGCGCTCTTCCATGACATTCAAGTCTTCTTGTGCCATACGCCAGGAGTGATTTGCATCGTGCATCATGAATTCTTCAGGTGACTGTTCAAATTCATCAACGTACAGAAAGTCAGTACTGATACCCAAAAATCGAATTGGCACGCTCCGAACTTTCAAAAGATCAGTTGCGGAAAGGGACTCAAATGTCGGAATAATGATCTCATGAGGGAGCATCGCTTTTAAACTGTTCAGACGATGTTCGTAGCGATACATATGATAGGAAGCATTCTTCGTATCTCGAGGATTATGTTCAATGATACTGTCAGAAGGGAGTGAATCATAAAAATCCCTCTTATTTCGAGCTACTAAATCGAAAAAAGCCACAGCGTGTGCAATAGCATCAATAGTTGGGCGATAGGGAAGAACAACCCCAGCATCCTTTAATATTGTCTGACGAATATGTATAACGGTTTTATCTCTAATCCCTTTTAAGCTTCGATCTTTTTTACACATTGTGTTAATTTCGTCACTAAACATTCCTTTGAATAACTGATCCACAACTGGGAATAACTCTGGGAAGTTAGTCTCATCTGAGTTGCCATTCGCTTCAAAACGCTTTTTCAATTCGTTGTAACGCTCTAAGGGATTTTGAATCAAACCACGAATGAACTCTGTTTCATTTATTTGCTGTTCCTTTTCAACAGTACTACGACTGGTAACCTGAGCAACTATTTCTCTGTGATGACCCAATGCAAAGCCACCATTGAGCTTTTCGGAATCCATGACAGCGTTTTTATTTTGCCATGAAAAGCCGCTTACTGGTTCACCTTCAATTTCGCACTTAAAACCAATGGTATCGACAACATGCCGAGGGTCAGAAGGCCTAAAGGTCGCTTTAACATTTTCCCGAAAATGAAATCTTCCTATGTCTTCAAGATAGAGACGGACTAAAGGAGGGCTAGTTTCTCCATGAACGATAAAACACGCTTGGCCTTTTGCATCGACGCTCTTTTCGTAAACAGCATTAGTGCCTAAACCCAGCACTTTTTCGCCGGCAATTCGTAAGGCTGCAAACAGCTCAGGGGTAACATCTAAATTATTTGTTTCATCGGTATCTTTAATAAAACCACCAGGGAGAGCTAAGCCAAAAGGATAATAACTTCGTTGCATAGCGAGAAAGGTTTTATCCTGACTATCTTCTGAACCGACAGGAGTAATCACCAAATCAACAGTCTTCTGAGATATCATTAACGTCTCGACGTATTTTTTAGCTACCTTTTGTAGTTCTACATTCGTAACCAGATTAACAGCTAAACTGTTTGGATCACTCGTTGCCTTTCCAATATATTCAATTAAATGACGACCAATTCTGTCTTGCTCTTGGTTGTTATTACGAAGTCGATAAAACCAGTAAACAAGATACAAAATTGTAGATTCTCTAATTTCACCACGACTAATTTTATCGGACTCAACGCCACCGGCAATTAATTCTGACTTAACTAGTTGATGTGCAACTTTAATTTCTGTTGCAGGATTAAATGAGAGTGCCTCATCGGATGTTTCTTCCCGTTCGTGCTTCGTAGCTGAAGGTAGGGGTAGTTGGCTATTCCCAACCTCTACAGTTTTTATTGCTGGCAGGCTGAGATCATGTGCGGATTTTGAGGATTCTGTATCCATTAGTTTCCCTGTTCCTCTATGTTAATGTAACGAGTGTAACTGAATTTGGTAGCTGTGGAAAGGGAGTGTGCAATTTTTCTGTGGAGCGGTGCCGTCGGAGATTTTTTGATTGAATTTATTTCAGTCATTGTGCGCGTATTGTATCGAAGCTTCAAGAAAATACTCTCTGGTTGGAACAAACATCTTTGATATACTTTGACTGAATTAAAAGGAGTTTAATATGCCATCCAATACTAAAAAAAAGTTCGAGGGATTTTCAGAAGAAGAGCGAGCAGCGATGAAAGCTCGTGCTAAAGAGCTCTTAGCTGAGAAAAAAATAAGTAAAAATCGAGCTCAAGGTGAAAAAGTGCTTTTAGATGCCATTGCTGAGATGTAAGAATCAGATCGTGTTCTCGCCCAAAAAATTCATGAGATTGTAACAAAGAACGCTCCTGACCTGATGCCAAAAACTTGGTACGGGATGCCCGCGTACGCAAATAAAGATGGGAAAGTGATCTGTTTCTTCCAAGCGGCCAGTAAATTTGAAGCACGATACGCCACGTTTGGGTTCAACGACTTAGCTAAACTCGATGACGGGAATATGTGGTCAACTGCTTTTGCATTGAAAAAATTAACGGCTACCGAAGAAACAAAAATTGCTGAACTGGTGAAGAAGGCTGTGAAGTAATACTTTTAACTTCCCCAGTTTGTAAAAATACCTACAGCCAGCTCTGCCCAAATATAGAGTGTGATTGCGATAACTCCGAGAGCAATGAACGCTCTCTGAGTGCTGTTTTGAAATGTACGCGTTAAGAACACAAATACCATTCCCATTCCGAGTAAAAGTGCGCCGATGACGATGAAATCTGATTCGTCCCAATTCACTTCATTTGTGACTTGCATTGCGACGAAAGGAATCAAGAGAACAAGTCCAGTTCCCAGCAATATACTGACGATGTCTTTATTTTGCATAAAAATACTTGTATTTTGGTTTTTCATAAAATTCTCCAGTAGTAATATTTTGCAAGTTTTCTAATGTCTCTCACAAAAGAGGGGCATATTATACAAGTCATTCGTAAACGTTAAGGACCAGCAACTGCCCAAGCCCAAATAAGCAATACAACGGTTAATACTCCAATTCCAACGACCATTCGATGTGTCTTATTATTCATATTTTTTGTCGTAAATTCGTACACAGAGGCAGAGCCAAAAAGTACGACTCCAGCAAAAATAAAATCACTGATAGTCCATGGTGCATTTGCCAGAAGCGGGAGCATGAGTATGCTAGCTACGAGCGCTGCCCACATTCCTAATCTTTTGGTCGTGTTCGTTTTCATATGTATCCTTTTTCTAATGCTGAGTAAGATTACTTGTTACTTTTTTGTCCCGCCTCCGTCGGCGGCCTGCCTGCCGGTAGGCAGGGATTGTGCACTATACTGAGTTATTTTTTATTGGCTTCATATTCGAGAATATCCCCGGGCTGACAATCCAACGCTTTGCAAATGGCTTCCAATGTAGAGAAGCGAACGGCTTTGGCTTTGCCATTTTTTAAGATGGAAAGATTTGCCATCGTAATCCCGACCTTTTCTGTCAGTTCGGTGACGCTCATTTTTCGTTTGGCGAGCATAACATCAATGTTGATAATAATTCCCATACATTCCTTTTAGACTGTTAAATCATTTTCTGACTTCATATCGACTGCATTTTGGAACAATTTTTGAAACACTGCAGCAGCGGTTCCAATAGAAGCGACTGCGAAGGATACCAGAATTCCAAGCATTGTTGGACCGGCTGGATCATCACCTTGTGCAAATAAACGGATAAAAATCAGTGCCAATGCAATAAAACCGATAAGACTGAGTGCTGCAAATTTTATATTTTTCAGTGAATTTACGGCACCTTGGGAAAAGGCTTTATTTGCTTCAATGAAGTTTAATAATTTGAATGCTTGGAATAACCCAACAAAAAAGGGAATTGAACCGATATAAACGTAGAGAATAAGCGGATCAGCATAAATACTGATCAGATCTAAGTTTGCAGCTCTTCCTTCAGTTTGAGGAAACCACAGCAAACCAGCAGCGGTCACAAACGCGATAAGACAGATAACTGATTTTAAAAATAATGTTGAACCTTGTTTCATAAGCAGTCCCTCAGTGATATAGAGATACGGCTATTTTAGTTCATCATTTATCGTTTGTCAATAAATAGATATTGTTATTCGGTTAAATCATTACCGATAGTATTTGGAATTTATCCCTGAAGAAAATGCAGATAAGGATTCTGGAGTAATGTCTATCTTCCAGTTTACTTTTTCGCTTGGAGTTCGATCTTCGTTATAGATGATGATGGCTTGTATTTTAGGAAAGTGATAAGGGATTTGTTTTAGAAACATATCTGTGTACCAAGCGCTTTTGTTACCACCCTGATCAGTTGTATTTACTTCAGCAATCATCAAAGGTTTATCAGGAGCAATCCTTACCAAATGTTCGTAAGAAGGTGTAAAGACTTCTGCAAAACTTTTCCATTGACTCCAAGATTGGGTACTTCCCCAATTGTATCCATCTATCCCAATCCAGTCGACAAAATCATCACCAGGGTAGAGTTCACTATATGAAACACTTGTACTATCTTCTGTGTTGGGACTAAACACCCACACAATATTTGTGGCGTCTTCTTCTTTGAAAATTGTGTGTATACGTTGCCAAGCAGAAACAAACTCGCTTGGCGTGCTCCCACTATAATTGATACTCCATTCAAGATCACGGTTGTTCATCTCCCATGCAAACAAGAGATAAAAAGGTTGGTTAATTTGACTTAAATTTTTTCCCGCAGTACGTAGAAACTGATCGCAATCTCCGCGTGCAATAGCTTTGTACAAAGTTGCATCTGAATGAACGCATTCCTGAAAAAAGTATGGATTCACATTGAGCATCGGTTCCCAGCCATGACTTCGAAGCAGTTCAAACTCGGCTATAAGATTCGGATCAGCTAACGCTTCCCACCCACGATAGTAATGTGCAATCGAAAATTTGTGGCCAACTAACTCTTCTAGTTCGAGCAGTTTTTCGGGATGTAATGATTGGTCGGTGGCATCAAAAAGTCCTTCAGTCCATGCACCAGTAGTGATATGTCGTGAAGGGGAAACTGTGTACAGAATGAATATAGTAAGGAAGACAATGGCAATTCCGATGAGTGCGAGTTTTTTTTTGGAAATGTTTTTCAATGCAGAAATCATGATTGATGTGTCTAATTTAACGTATTAAAGGATGCTCACCCCATGACCTTCAGTTCCTTCAGGACAATTACTCGTGAACTGGGGGTTAATGTGTTGAAAGTAGTTATTGGCAGTTTCAGCATCAAAGAGTGGGTACAGGTCTTTACTTTTAAAGTTATAAATAAACAGATTGTTATAAGGATAGTATGGATACGTTTGAGTGAAATGGTAAATGGTGGTGTGAAGACCTTCTTCTTTAACTTCTAATCTAGGACTCACGACATTCGCCTGTAAAGTAGGATCATTGTACTGTATCTGCAATGCGCCAGTTATATCCCATTGTGCTTCAAATACACTAGCAGGCCCAATATAAGGACACACAGCATCAAGTATGAGTGTGCTATTCGAAGGAATGATCGGAACGTGTTGGCGTATATCAGACAACACAATTTGTTGTTGCTCATGAGCGTCGATCCAAAAAACTGCAAGTGAATTTGTGGTAATGAATCCAAGGCTACAGACGAATCCGATGAAAGCGGAAAAAAGCATCTTCGACAATAGTTCGAAACGTAAAAATTTACTAATCAACCCAATTCCGCCCACGATTGAACACGCGACTCCTATAGCAGCGGCATGTGCGACGCGGTTGGATACACCAGTCGGTGAAAAACCTACATTCCTGTTACTAATGAAAATGGCATATCCAAGAAAGAAAACAACGAAACTAAAAATAACGAGCGATGTCAGCCATTTTTTACTAGGCAGATAAGAAGTTATTTCTGAAACCGAAAACAAAAGGTAACAAAAGATGCTGATACCCAACATAATTCCAAACAGAAGGATATTGGTATCTGAGTAGTGCTCAATAATATTCCATACAGTTCGGGGAAGATGTACTCCTAAAGTGCCGTAGTTTACTTGGAATGCCGATGTGAGCATATTTATCACATAGAGAATGAAATTCTCATCTGATCCAGAACTTAGACGGATCGTGGTTTTGGCTTTAAAAAGTAGTACATATGAGAGGGAAATAAAATTCAATAGAATAAATACGGCGTTGTTTTGGTGTGCAGAATTTTTACTTTTCAATCGAGCAATAGGTTTCCAGTACAACAGAACATTTAATAAAAATAACGGCACAACCACCTCATAACTCAATATGCTGAGAAACACGCTCAGAAGACTGAAAAATTTCCATGTCATTTTTCTGACAGTCTGTACAGCCAGAGCTCGAAGTCCTGCATATAAACTAAAGAAATAGAGCAACATACTCAAATTGACTTGGAACGAGGCGAACCAAAAACGGTCAGTAGAATAATGAGGAAGTAATATATAGACCAATGGCAAAGCTATCGTAATTATCCGAGGTAATTTCAGCTGACGCAAAACAAAGTAAAACAGTACTGCTATGGCGATTAATACAGTGGTATTGACCAGATGATATCCCAAAGGTTGAGTTCCAAAAAGCCAATACAACACTGCATCATAGATGTTTTGAACAGGACGCATGAACGTATTCGGAGTGGTAGCAGTTTGAATCAGTCCCCACAAAGATTGGTCACGGGATAAGTGAAAATTTCCTAAAAATGACCAGTCGTCACTATAAAATCCTATCCTACCTACGTAGAGGATTACTGATGCAATCACGGTCAGTCCGATATATATTGAATCGATAAGTGCCGTATATTTTCCAAATATATTCTCCCTCTCCACTTCTTTACTTTCCACTTGGTTGATTTCAGTTTCTGTTTGAATTGGAGTGTGGTGTGTAGCTAATTCTGTTGATGATTCAAGTTTTTTTCGCAAGTAATTACTTACCTTTGTGGACCACTTCGTTAGAGTCTGTTCAATACGTTGAGCAAAAGGAACAAATAACATCAACAACATAGAACTCACTGCCCAGAAGATCATTGCGGGACTTTGCCAATGAGTAAATAGGGAAGCTATTAATCCCATACCTGCAACTGATCCAAAAAGAAGATGAGGGAAAAATACTTTTAATAAGGATGAGCTTGAGTTTTTTTGCTCACCCTTTGGAGTAACTTTGTAAGTTAGGCGTTTGCGTATTAAAACACTAATAAATGCAATAAACCAAATAGGCCAGGCTGCCACATTAATAATGGATCCGGCCAAGAGTAAGGAACCTTCATCTTCACGCTGAATGTGATAATGCTGTAACCAGACCGACATTAACCAGCTAGTTAAAAGCACGAATGAGTAAAAAACAAAAAATCTGAAAAAATCTACATCAGCTGCTCTTAATCCACTAAAAAAATAAAGATTCAATAAAATAATACTCAATGCCATGGCAATACCAGAGAAATAATGTTGCTGTAAAAAGAAGTAGTACATTTTACAGCGCAAATTCATTTTCTTGAACAATTTACCACTGTGGTTGAATAAAATATCCATGCATCCATAGGCCCACCGCATTTGTTGGTTAAAGTAGGATTCCCAAGAGTTAGGACCTTCTCCAATTGCTAAAGCATACGGTAAATACACACTTTTCCAGCCTTTGCTATGAAGTTTCATTCCAGTAAGTAAATCTTCAGTGATATGAGCACTGTAGTGATCAACATCTTTTAATGCTGACACTCGGATTACATGGTTTGCACCGATTAAGAGTGTGACACCCATTCCACTTAACCCTCGCAACACTGAGCCATAAAAGTTGTACTGCTGTTCAGCCGCACCACGAGCGATTAGAGAATTTTCAGTATTGCCATAAATTTGAGGAGTTCCCACAAAAGCAACTTGAGCATCATTAAAATATCCAAGTGTTTTTGTTAAAAAAGATGTTTCTGGTACGAAGTCTGTATCAATTTGTGCAACCACATCGTAGTCGTTTCCAAACGCATCATACCAAGAATTATGATTGCCACCTTTTGTTCGTGTGAACTTTCCCACTTTAGTGTTGTAGCCAGTGTTTCCGTGTCTACTAAAATGATTGACACCATATAGTTCACAGATTTTTTTTACTTCTTCACTATTTCCCTCGTCTAAAAGCCAGGTATCGTGTGGATAGTCAGCCAGTATCATTGCTGGCAGACATTTATGTAATAGTTCTAATGACTCACTTGCGGGAACAATGGTGGTGATAAATGCGACTCTTAATCCTGGAGCAGGAGATTCTTGATCAACTTCTTTAATATGGGAAGAAATTAACCAAGTAAGCACCTCCATAATGATGGGGTGAAAAATAATAAAACTCACTAGAAGAAAAAGAATAACATCAAATATTCTTGCAATACCAGTAAAATTTTGAGGTAAGTGAATGGGACGAAACCACCAGCAGGCAAATAGTGTAACTAATGTTAAGGCGAGAGCTGAAAAAACAAATTGGGTATTCTTTGAAGGCACTTGGTATTTTATGTCATCTGAAGAATGTGTCGTTTTTTTTTCGCGATTAAATCGCGTTTTTATTCCTTCTATTATGCCTATTTTCATAATGCTTACCTTGACCAATTTTGAACGTCCTATAATATCAGAGAAGCCGAGATAAATCAAGTTATAGGATAATGATTTGATATTAACCAAAACGCAAAAATTAACGTACTACATTTAGTTAAATATTTACAAAATGTAAAAATTCAGTTATAATTTCCTTATGAATAAGAAATATGAGGATCATCTTCTTAAAGAAGGTAAAAAAATTACACACGCATTGGGAAAAATGTTTGCGCCTTTTTGTGAGGTCGTACTTCATGACTTGCGTAATCCTAAGAACGCCATTATCGCGATAGAGAATAACTTTTCTGGTCGTAAAGTTGGTGATTCTACAACAAACATAGGTTTAGAAAGAGCAGTTAATGCTGATTTTCCTGATGTACTGCAGAACTATCAAAATATTCTTCCAAACGGGAAAATACTAAAGTCAACTTCGATTGGTATTAAAAACGAGCAAGGAAAATATATTGCTTCAATCTGTTTAAACTTTGATACATCATATTTTAAAAATATTTCTTCACAATTAGAAATGTTTACAGCAACTGACTCAGTGGGAAAATCATCTACTGAACAGTTGAGAACATTGTCATTGCAAGAAATCCAAGATGCTGTTGAAGCGTTTGCTCAGGAACATAAAACGAGTTCTCAAAACTTAACAAAAGAACAAAGATTTGAGCTCATTCAGGTATTGGAAAGTAAAGGATTACTTCAACTTCGTAATGCAATTTCCAGTTTGTCCAACTTACTAGGAGTAAGTAGGCCAACTATTTATAGCTATTTAAAAGCAAAGGAAACATATGAGCATCGAACATAAGTTAATTTCTACGATTACGGGAACTGAATATCCTTTCGACCGTTTGGAAGAATTTGCCGAGAATGGTGAGTCCTTAGAAGTGAAAGTTGACGATATAGAAAATGCTCAGATTCAAGAAGGTCGTTATCTTTGGCAAAGATTTTCAAAATTTTTACCTTTCACTGTTATGGAAGAAAGTTGGAGTTTAGGCGAAGGTGATACGCCACTTCTTCATTCACCACAACTTTCCGAGTACACCGGTATTGAAAAATTACTTCTCAAAAATGAAACGATGAATCCCACTTGGAGTTTTAAAGATCGTGGATCTTTAGCATGTATTTTCATGGCGAAGGAAATGGGTGAAGAAATCACCGCAACTATTTCTACGGGAAATATGGGCGCATCCATTGCTGCGTATGGTGCAAGAGCTGGAGTAAGACCAATTATTTTCATTCCAACTTTTTGTCCTGAAGAAAAAATTCGATCAATGACTATTCATGGAGCAACTGTTATTAAAGTTGAGTCTTCTGATTACGGTGAAATGAAAAAGAAAGTTCTCAGTTTGGCGTCTAAAATGAATCTAAGAATTGTTTCAGGGAATGGTCCGATTCGAGTGGAAGGATACAAGTTAACAGCTTTTGAAATGTATGAACAGTTAAATGGTGAAGTCCCTGATTTTATTGCTGTACCTACTTCTGCTTGTGGACATATAAGAGGAATTTTTAAGGGTTATCGAGAGCTTCAAGAAGTCGGTCTGATAAATAAACTTCCAAGAATGATCATAGTACAAGCTGAAAATAATAGTCCGCTTGTATCAGCTTGGAAAAAAGGAGAAAAACAGCCAATTCCTTTTACAAACTTTACAACTGTGGCTGAAGCAATTACTACAGGAAATCCAATGGGTGGTGATGAGATTTTAGATAAAGCATATAAGTACGATTGGTTAGCGGAGGTTGCTAGCGAAGAAGAAATTTTGGATTCCCAGCGATTGTTAGCAAAAGCAGGGTTCTTTGTTGAACCAGCGTCAGCAACTTCTTTAGCAGCAGTGAAAAAACTGAGACAAGCAGGAAAAATTAAAGACAATGAAAGCGTCGTGTTAATGTTGACTGGTTCAGGTCTCAAAGATTCTGAAGTCTTTCAATATCATGATCTGAGTATTCACAACTCTAGTAATGATTCAATTGAAGATGATCTGAGTAGAATTTTAAAAAAATAACTTTTTGTTACAATTTTGAAAAAGAAATTTTAAATTTCCACCACTTTGTCACCCATGGTGTTAATGAAATAGGTGTCGTGAGAAATGAAGAGAATGCCACCTTCAAACTGAGCTAAGGCATTTTCAAGTTCTTCAATAGACGGTAAGTCCAAATGGTTAGTTGGCTCATCCAGAATCAAAAGATTTGGTTCACCGATAAACATTTTGATCAATTGAAAACGAGCCTTTTGTCCACCTGATAAATTCATGATTTTTTGGTTTCCATCGTTAATTGGATGGAACAAGTACTGAGCCATAATACTTTTGATTTGTCTCTCTTCGATACTCACTTTTTTCTCCTCATAACTAATTCGAATCGCTTGCTCCAACGGCAGTGATAAATATCTCTCACTAATTTCTTGTTCATACTCACCAATACGAATGTTATTTCCTAAGACGATTTCTCCGTCAAGATGACTCGCTTTTGGTTTTTCTTCTTTGGACATACTGAGGATGGTTCGAACTAAGGTACTTTTACCAGCACCATTTTTTCCTTTAATAAAAATTCGATCATTCCCGTTGACAGTAAAGTTCAAATTTGAAAAAACTGGATCACCATAGCCCAATGCTAAATCTCTGACACGAACGAGTTCTGCTGAACCAGTACTTTTGTTACTGACTGTGATATTGATATTTTTCTGTTTAAACTTTTCGTACGAATCCACCACTTTTTTGTCCAATGCTTCAACGGAACTTTGATCAATCCAAAAAGATGGCTTGACAGTTTCAGCTTTCAGTTTTTCATAATCTCGTAACCAATGGTCGTATCGAATTTTCCATTCTTTGCTTTTGACTCTCATCTGCAAACCCCACTCGACTTTCTTCTTGGCTTCTTTCAGTCGGTTCAGTTGATCAGAATAAAGCTTGACTGAGGTCAGGGTTTTATTAGCATTTTGAGCAATGTAGTTATCGTAATTACCTTTGAAGATTTCAATCTTTTGATCTTTGAGTTCAATGATTTTTGTTACGTGTTTTAGCACATCACGGTCGTGAGTGACGACGACGATGGCTTGAGAAAGTCCTTTCATCCAGGTAATGAATCTATCTTTACCTTGATAATCCATGTGATTAGTTGGTTCATCAACGAGCAACAAATCAGAACGAGAGAACATCATGCGAGTCATCTCTACATAACGTTTTTCACCACCTGATAAATTAGCTAACGGTTGTTTGGCTAAGTCATTAGAAATATTGAAATCAGCGAGCGTACTCAACACAGCATCTTCAAGACTGAAGTATTTTTTTTCACTAAAATGTTCTAGTGTTTCCAAATAATGATTGATGTTGGAACTAAGTCCTTGCTCATACTCATCTAAGGTCTTTTTATATTCCAAGTAGCGGGGAACAGTTTTTAAAATATACTCTAACGGTGATTGCTTATTATCATGAATGTGTTCTTGTTGAGTTAACGTAATGCGAATACCTTTTCGTGTGATAATTTGTCCTTCAAAGTCATGATCTTCACCCGTCAACATTTTTAAGAGTGTGGTTTTGCCATGACCGTTTCTACCGATCAACGCGATTTTTTCTCCTGCCACAATAGAAAACGAGATATCTCGAAAGAGATGTTTCGCTCCAATTGATTTTGATAGGTTCTTTGCTTCGATTAACATGAAGAGTGATTATACCTGAGAAAGAAGTATTTTGATAAAGATTCACGTTATCACAATTGCGCTCATTGTCTAGAAAAATGATAAATTGATATAATTCTCGGATATATGACGCCTACCTATAAACAGTTGCTCGTGACGGATATTTCTCACTACAGAGATTTAATGAGGTTATTTGCTAAGGTGTTTGAAGATAATTCAAGTTATCAAGGTGCTATTCCTGATGAAAATTATATTAAAAAATTTTTAAGTGATAGTTCACATATTATTCTTGTTGCCATTGATAAAAATGATGTAGTACTTGGTGGTTTAGTAGCGTATGAATTAAAAAAGTTTGAGCAAGCTCGAAGTGAAATTTATATATATGATCTGGCAGTGTTAGCAAGTCATCAACGTAAAGGTATTGGTACAACACTTTTGATGAATCTCAAACGTATTGCTCGAGAACGTGGTGCTTATACTATTTTTGTCCAAGCAGATAAAAAAGATAAAGAGGCGCTTTCTTTTTATCGAAGCCTCAATAGTACCGAAATTGAAACGTATAATTTTGATATTGAAGTAGGGATGTAAATTTTCAAAGAAATAATTTTTAGTGAGTTTCAAAATTTAAAAGTAAATGGGTTTGTTATAATTTCCATATGTCAGAACCTAAAACGAAACCAACGACCAAAAGTGTTGCTGAGTTTTTGAACACAATAGAAGATGAACAAAAACGACGTGACAGTTTTATTCTCCTTGAATTGTTCGAACGTATCACGGGTGAAAAAGCCGTGATGTGGGGAACAAGTATCGTGGGTTTTGGCTCGTACCATGTCAAATCGGAAAAAAGTAAACAGGAAGTGGTTTGGCCGTTAGCTGGATTTTCACCAAGGAAACAAAACTTAACACTCTATGTCATGCCGGGGAATGAAGATAGTCAAGAATTATTAGAAAAATTGGGAAAACATTCGGCTAGCAAAGCCTGTCTATACATTAAACGATTGTCAGATGTGGATAAAACTATTCTTACCACTTTAATAGAAAAATCATTTCTTCATGTGAAGAAGACGTATGAATGATAGCGTTTCCTGTTTACTTAATTTTCGTAAGCAAATTGGACTATGACCTGTGAGGTTTCTCCTGAAGGTGCACTGTAAGTAACAGTAACTGTATCAGTTAAATCTGTTATCTTAAAAAGAATGAGTCCTTTACCTTTTTGTCCTGGTTTTAAAATACGGTCTTTAATTTCCTCAGAATCATTTGTTGTGACACGATCTAGTATGAATCCATTTTGGTCAGTAGCTTGAATACCTCGACTATTGATACCGCATACAGCTCCACCTTCTAGAGGGCAGGGCATATTTGATTCAAATAAGAATGACATCTCGAGAATTTTTTGTTCTCCCCTATTATAAATTTCCGCTTTCTCAATTGTAAAATCAATTCCTTGTACGGTCTGAATTTCTGAAGGAAGATTTGTATCAGTAGCTAGGGCAACAGGCTTAATAGGAGTAGGAGTTGCATAATTTGTGTATGGTGTCGCAAAGGGAGAAACGGGCATAGGTCTCAAATCTTGTTTCAGTTCATATCGAATAAATAGTCCGATACCTAAAGTGACAAGTGTAATAAATGCAATGCATATTCCAGCACTCAAGTATGCCAAAAAAGGTGCCACTTTTTTTTCAAATCGTACTTCATATAAGTAGTAGAGAAAAATTGCTCCCGTGATTGAGAAAGTAAGTATTAAATTCAGTCCGAAGTTAAGGGTGAATTGATCATTTAATGCGGTAGTAATTGCTGATATCGTCCTGAAAAGTAAAATCAAAAATGTCGCGATCAGGGTATTATAAGTTAAAACTTTTTTAATGGTGTTATTTTTTAAGTTAGGTTGCTGTGTATATTTTTTATTCGTCAGGATGAAAAGCGAAATAAAAAAAGGAGCTGATACCAACAAACCAGCAATTGCATAATTTAGGTCATTAGGGTCAATTGTTTCAATAGCTCTTCCATAATAGGAAGCATCTATTACACTTCCGTAACTTCTGTAGCTAGGAAACCAATATTGAATGAATGAACTCCATAGTGAATGAAGAGAAACAGAGTATAAACCTAAGGAAATAAACATTAAAATCTTTTGAAAAGCATTCCACATAGACTCATCATTACTCAAGATTTTTTCTTTTGTAATATCAGCTTTATTGATAAGATTATTTTCAGATTCAGGCATTAAATAGAATTATGAATAGAGCGAGGGTGTAAAGTCAATCATTAGGATATAATTATTTTCACAAGCAAATATTTTTAAAATAAAAAAGTAAGGAGAAATTATGCAAAGTAGACTCAATCCATACATTAGTTTCAAAGATAATACGCGTGAGGCAATGGAATTTTATAAAACTGTATTTGGCGGAAAATTAGATCAAACGACTTTTAAAGAGGGTGGGATGACAAATAATCCGAGTGATGAAAATAAGATTATGCATGCCATGTTGATCGCTGATAATGGCATCGTTTTTATGGCTTCCGATACTCCTCCTGGCATGGAACATCACTCCGGTTCTAGTATCAACATGTCCTTGAGTGGAGACAATGAAGAAGAACTGAGAGGGTATTGGGATAAACTCGCTGTTGGTGGCACTGTTACTTTACCGTTAGAAAAAGCACCTTGGGGAGATACTTTTGGTATGGTGAATGATAAGTTTGGAATTGCTTGGATGGTAAATATCACAGGGAAAAAAGAGTAAACGATTCCATCTTTTAAACTGTTTTCTTCTTTTTATTTTCAAGTGGCTATAATTCGTGATACATGAAATACGATGTAATTATTGTTTTGGCGGGTGGAATAACTGATGAGGGGTATTTACCCGATGGTGTCCAAAAACGAATTGAAAAAGCAAAAGAGTTATTTGAAGCAAAATATGCTCCGCGTGTGTTGATGTCGGGTAAGTGGAGTACATATCGAGAAAAGCATCAGCCTCCGACTACAGAAGCTGAGGCAATGAAAAAACATGCCCAGATACTTGGAATTCCACAAAAAGTTATCTTCAAAGAAGAATATTCCCACAATACAGAGAGCAATGCACTGAATTGTTTAGAACACTTTCTTACACCTAATAATTGGAAAAAAATTATTGTTGTAACTTCAGATTTTCATCTTCCGAGAACACGGTATATTTTTAATCGTCTGCTAGGTCATCAATATCAGATTATGTACGTTCCAACCTCCTCAAATATGAGTAGGTTACAGCTAATGATACGGAAGATAAAAGAATATCTTTCTTTGCAGAGATTTAAAAAATTTTCCAGTTAAAATGAACTCAAACAGTATACGTTTTGTAGGAATGAGGGATTAATACAAACGGTTTATTCAGGAGTTCTTCTAAAACTGTTAGTAGCTCTGAACTCGTTCGGGAATTTTTTTTAAGCAGTTTATAGAGAGTTTGCCATTCAGAATACACATGACTATTTAATTGGATATTTTTAAGTGCCTGAATATCAAATTCATTAAAAGTTGGAATGTTTTCATAACCTAAGGCTATAAGGGTTAATTGCGTTCTCAAACATTTTTGACAGATTGAACAGTTGTATAAAATTGGTGATGACTCAACATTTATCCAGCAAACCCGAACGTGATTTAAAAAAAGATCAAAAAAACGCGATTTCTTTAGTTTTGTTAATATTAAATTTCGAGGAATGTTATGTCCTATGAGTTTTAAGGATAAGTCATCAATTGAAAAAAGTGTATCGACCCCGGTTCTTAAACCCCAATCGGGAGCATCAAATGATTCACCGGCAATATACATTTTTTGAAATGGTAAAAGCATGGCGACGGCTGCAAGTGCGGAGACATGGTACTGCCCCCAACCAATGATGTTATCTGATATCTCTCTGAGATTAGTCTGAATGAAAAGAGGATGATTAGCTGTTGTTGAAGCGACTTCGGAAATTCTACTGTGTATATCTTTTAAAAAAGATTGTTCCTTAAGTGGCACATCATACCCATCAACGTATACTAGATACCGGGAAGTTTTCTTATGGGCATTCTGATAACAAAGTAATGTATGAAAAGAGTCAATACCTAAAGAAAAAAACTGTGCTTCACCTTTTCGTTTTTCCGTTTTACTTTTACCAACTTGATACGTAATACGGATTTTTTTCTTGAAATTCCCATAGTCAAAGTACTCTCTGATTTGTGACGTTTTCTCAATTAAATCTTGTGATACGACACCATCAAAATATAGATCTTCATTTAAGAAAAAAGCTAAACCTAAGGAAAGTGTAAAAAATGCATCTTCGCCTGTACGTGCATGAACATGCTTGGTCGGAATCTTAAACCAAATAGTTTTTTTGAATGCACGTGTTTTTTTAAGAAATTTTTTTGGTTCAATAAAAATGCGTTTCAGATTGAGGAAATGGGAAAGGTATCGGTCTTTCCCGGTACCAAAAGGTTTATCAAAAATAAAATCTGCTGAAAGAATTGTCTCTTTTTTGATCTGTTGAATGAGAAAATTATTTACTTTCATTGGTGTGACATGATACTACACTTGTGACGTGTGAATCTTTCGAATCTCTTGAACGAGATTGTTAAGATACATTTGATATTCTTTTTGAAGAATAGCATTCCGAGATCTCAATTTTTTTCGAATTTGAGGTAACGTCTTCAAAGTAGTTCGTATGAGTGTCTGCACTTTTCTTTTTGCTTCAGGGTCATGGGCATCAATGATAAACGATTCTGCATCTTCATCAAAAAGAAATCTCAGAGCTTCAAGATTTTTTATATGCTGATATTCACCATCCACAATACTGATACAAGGAACATTCTGAGAAAGTGAAAAAACTACCCCATGATACCTACTACTGATTACTAAATTACAAGTATTTGTTAAAGCTTTGATCTGAGTTGCGAATTCAAGTTTGTTGTTTACCAGTGAAGTATACGTCGGGATAATAATTGAAAACGTTGCTGGAAGTCCTTTTATCAGTTTCTGCATAAAAGCTGTATCCCATTCATCATGTTGATTGAGCATGTGGGGCAAGAGCAAAATTTCGACAGGTGTATTTTTTTTTGTAATTGGAAGCAACGCAGAATTTAATATTTTTTCTAAAACTTTCGCATTATTTTCTCTCTCATGAAGTGATAATCCAATTCGAAGCACTTTCTTTTTTAGTCTGAAAGATGTTTCGGAAATTTCTGGTGATACAGGCAAAAAATACGCCGCATCAAGTGATCGTAAAAAACGTGGATGGCGTATCCCTAATCTTTTTAAATTTTTTTCTTGAATATCTGAGTGTTCGCGTAAAGTAATTGAATCAACAGTATTTAAAACACGAGTTGCGATAAAAACATCAATCCAACTTGAGAATGGACCAATTGTTTGACTTGTTAGAATGACAGGTTTGACCAACATTTTTGCGGTGCTAATAACAAACAACGCATAGTAAAACCAGTGTTCACATTCGCTTGATAAATTCCCACCTCCCGTGAAATGAATGAAATCTTGAGTTTGAATAAATTGAATATATGATTGTTGTTCTTCAGTAAAAAAAGAAATGCCAAATTTTCTCCAAATTAATGTTTTAAAGTTAAAGGTCAAAAAGTATTTGAGTGCTGGAAGTTTTTTATCAGGCCATCCTGACCCTCTACGTTGAATAAGCTTTTGATTCCGATGAATTGGTAAGCTTACGAGTGCTGATACTGTGGCTTTCGGAAAGTTTGAAGCATAAAAATGGGAGATTTCTAAAAACATTGCTTCGTCGCCGACATGATAGTATCCATGATAATCAGTCCCAACATTGGCGAAGAGAAGAACTTTCATATATTTATTGAGAAATTGAAAAAAACTTGTTTATCTAAAATCAGCTTTCTTTTTTTTTGTTATACTAATTTCACTTACTTCTTAAGTTACACCACCTATGACTCCAGTCATGAAAAATGTCAGTAGTATTGAAGAGTATATCTCGACTTTTCCTAAAAATATTCAAGTCATTTTAGAAAAAATGCGCCAAACAATTCAAAAAGCTGCACCCGATGCAAAAGAAGCGATTGCATATGGTATTCCCACGTTTAAGTTATACGGCAATTTGGTTCATTTTGGAGGTTATAAAAATCATATTGGGTTTTATCCGGCTCCTTCAGGAATTGAAGAATTTAAAAAAGAATTGGCAATCTACCAAACTGGCAAAGGCACAATTGCCTTTCCTTTAGACAAACCGATTCCTTATGATTTAGTGGCAAAAATTGTGAAGTTTCGAGTGAAAAAAAACTTAGAGAAGAAAAAATAAGATCTTTTTGAATGAACGTACTTGTTTTGTTGATTTTCAACTTTTTAATTTTTCCTGAATAACTTCGTTGTTAGTGAACATTTCCTTACAATACTCTCACATCTATTTGATAGATCGTGGTATCTAATCATATGGTAGGTATATTTGAGAGTATTTAAGAGTATAGTGATGTGAATACCGAAGTGTTGATATAACAACTTTAGAAGTAAATATTTAATATAAAGGAAAGATATGGCAGAGATTATCAAAGAAACAATTAATACCCAACAAGGTACTACTGATCCTGTTGTGCTGACTCCAGTTACAGTGAAGGCAACAAACACACAGACTATTGAATACATCATTTACTTTATTCTTGGTGTCATAGATATTCTCTTAGCTTTTCGTTTGGTTCTTAAATTGATGGGAGCCAGTACTGCGAGTGGATTTGTACGAGCTATCTATGGTGTAAGTGGTTTTTTCACTATGCCGTTTGAAGGTATATTTAGCAGGGGATTTACAGAAGGGATTGAAACGACGTCAGTTTTTGAACCTTCTACCGTAGTCGCTTTAATCGTGTATGCAGTTTTAGCATGGGGAATTGTTCAATTGGTGAGGATTTTATCTCGAGAGCAAACCGTTGCATAACTAGAAACAGTAGAAAATAGTAAGTCATTTATTAAATAAGAGGGTGAGTAAAAAAGGTAGTTTATGTTGATTTTAATACTGTTTTTGATTGTAGGGTCGGTTCTGGCATATTTAGCACAAAATAATCTAACGTTGGTTTCGGTGAATATCGGACCCTATGTGCTTGCTAATATTCCACTCTTTTACGTCATTATTGGTTCATTGCTTACTGGTTTAGTTTTGTCGTATCTTGTGTATCTTGTTCATGCCATCTCGAACTCATTTGTTCTTCGAGGGAAGGATAATAAGATCAAAAAAAAGAAAGATGAAGTTGCGGAATTAACGAAGAGAGTGCATCAACTTGAATTAGAAAATGAAAAGTTAAAACACTCTCATAACGAACCCAAAGATCGTAACGCACTGTGAAAACTTTTTTAGCAAAAATCTGGAAAATTCTTCATCTTCCAAAAGGTGTACAACTTTTTTTCATGCGGTTTTTTCAAGACCAATTTTTAGTCGGTATCACCGGGATCATTTTTAATGATAAAAAAGAAGTCCTACTTTTCAAACATGTCTACCGATCCCATGCGTGGAGTTTGCCTGGTGGGTACTTGAAAGCTGGTGAACATCCTCGGGAAGCACTTGAAAGAGAGATTAAAGAAGAATCCGGGTTAGTTGTGAGTATTGATGACCGTTTGCAGACACGTACAGATCGTGACAGTGCACGGTTGGATATGTGTTACACCGGGATTTTTATTGGTGGGGAGTTTGCACCGACCCATGAAGTATCCCAATACGGGTTTTTTGCTCAAGATAAACTTCCACTGCTGAGAAAAAATCAAATATTTCTGATAGACGAAGCTCTACAGCAGCGATCATAAATTTTCTTTCAACCACTCTTTATTTAAGAGTTGACTTAATTAATCACTTTGCTTAGTATCTACGCATGGATGTTTTTCATGCATTAGCTGAACCTACCCGTCGCGAAATCATTGAGATCTTAGCGAGCCATGGTCAATTATCAGCGTCTTCGATTTCAAATCAGTTTTCCATGAGTGCTCCTGCCATTTCCCAACACCTCAAAATATTGAGGGAAGCTCATTTAGTGGAGGTAGAGAAAAGAGCACAGCTACGTTTGTATACCATTAATCCGAGAAAAATATTAGAACTTGAAAGCTGGGCACATAAAATGTCAAAACTATGGAACGAACGATTTGATCGTTTAGATGTTTTTTTACAAAAGGAAAAATTGGTCATAAGTAAAAAAAAACTAAAAGCTAAATTATAAATTTAATAAGACAAAGGGGTGCGTATGTTACAACCAATCATAATTAGTCGGGTATTTGACGCCCCTCGTGAAATGGTTTGGAAAGCTTGGACTGATGAAGAAACTATAAAAAAGTGGTGGGGACCAGAAGGGTTTACTGCACCTTCAATTAAAGTTGACCTACGTGTTGGTGGAAAGTATGTTTTTGCTATGCAAGGAGAGCCAGGATCACAATGGGAAAATGTTATGTATAGTGCAGGTGTTTACAAGGAAATTGTCCCGAATGAAAAACTTATTGTGACGGATTATTTTTCTGATGCCGAAGGAAATATGATGGCACCTTCTGAACAAGGACAAGATGTAAACTTTCCAGAAGAATCGACGGTGACAGTGCTTTTTGAAGTCGTAGAAAATGTTAAAACAAAATTAACTATTATCTATCCAGCTCCTGCGACAGAAGCTCAAATGGAAGCGTTATTGAAAAGTGGAATGACTGAAGGATGGCAAAGTTCTTTGAATAAATTAGAAGCCTGTTTAAAATAAATCATAATTAAATTGAATAAAGGAAGATATGAATAAAAACATTTTTGTGAACATGGCAGTGAAAGATTTAAAAAAATCAACTGAGTTTTTTACTAAACTTGGTTATACCTTTAATCAGCAATTTACTGATGAAACTGCTACCAGCATGATTATCAGTGAGAATATTTATGCAATGTTGTTGACCGAACCCAAGATGAAAGAGTTCACTAAAAAAGATTTGGTCGATGCGCACAAGGCTACCGAAGTCTTGATCGCTTTATCTTGTGAAAGTAAGGATGAAGTCAATTCATTAGTTGATAAAGCTGTAGCAGCTGGAGCCGAAGAACCACATGAAGCGAAAGATTATGGTTTCATGTATACGCGAACTTTTGAAGATCTTGATGGTCACATTTGGGAAATTCTGTGGATGGAACCAAGTTACGTAAAATAAAATAGGGTAAATAAACCTTGTATTCGCGAATAGACAAAGATGTCATAAAATGAGGTGATTAATAGCACAATAAATCATATGAATGATAATCACTTCATGGAGTTGGCAATTGAACAAGCAAGATTAGCAAAAGAAGCAGGAGAGTGGCCGTTTGGTGCAGTGATTGTCCAAGGTGAAAAAGTTATTGCACAAAATCGAAGAACTGAAGCAGAAGAACAAAATGTTTTAGGACATGCTGAACTCAACGTCATTGATGATGCTTGTAAGTTTCTGAAAACAAACGAGTTAAGTGATTGTATGATTTACTGCTCCAATGAGCCGTGTCTCATGTGTTCATCTGCAATTTTTCAAGCCAAAATTCCAAGAGTTGTGATTGCTATTTCGCGATCTGATTTACCACATTTATTGCGTAAGCGAAAATTGAGAATTGAAGATTTAGCTACAGATATTGGGTATGAAGTTGAGATTGTTCATGGTGTATCAAAAGAGGAAGCGTTGGAACTGTTTAAAGATATTCGTAAAGCTTAATCGTTTTTATATTAAAGGAGCAATCTATGGCAAGACTACGTCCATATTTATTTTTTAATGGAAATTGTCGTGAAGCAATAGAGTTTTACCATAGTACATTTGGTGGAAAATTAGAATTGCAGACAGTTGGAGAGTCGCCCATGGCAACATCCATGCCTCCTGAGACACATAAGAATGTTTTGCATGCAGCTTTATTTATCAAAGAAGATTTTTGCATATTTGCCTCTGATTCAATGATGGGAAAAGTTGATCACGGTGGAACGGTCAGTTTGTGTTTTGAATGTGAAAGCAAAGAAGAAATTGATTCGCTTTTTGCCAAACTTTCTGAAGATGGGAAAGTGAATCACCCGCTGAGTGAAGAGTTTTTTGGAACGATGGGTGATCTGACAGATAAATATGGATTCAATTGGATGTTGGAGTTTTCAGCTAAACAATAATACTCAGAATTTGTTCTGAAGGGAATTCAGTAAAAATTATCAACTTTGATAAAAAGGGGAAATATTATGTTGCTCAATTTTGATGCATTCAAACAAAAATTTTCAGGACAAATAATTTTACCTGCTGATGCAGCATATGCAAATACTAGTGGTGTATTTATGCATACTGGTGCTCCGGCATTGGTTGTGAAACCTACTACGAGTGAGGATGTTATTTCCGCAATTCAATTTGCTCGTGATTCAAAACTTGATTTATCTGTTCGAAGTGGCGGACATAGTGGTCCAGGATTTGGAACGAATACTGACGGAATGGTGATTGATTTGTCTGCTATTAATTCTGTTGAAATTATTGATACTGAAAGACATATTGTTCGTGTGGGTTCGGGAGCCAAATGGATAGATGTGGTAATGAAGTTAAAAGAACATGGTTTAGCACTGTCATCCGGTGATACCAAAACAGTGGGAGTGGGTGGGTTAACTTTAGGTGGTGGAATTGGGTGGCTGGTTCGTAAAGTTGGGCTGACTATTGATTGTTTAATTTCAGCTGAAGTTGTGACAGTAAATGGTGACGTGTTGAAAGCAAGCGCCGCTGAAAATCAAGATTTATTTTGGGCAATTCGTGGAGGAGGCGGAAATTTTGGCATTGTAACGTATTTTGAGTTTACAGCAACTCCGTTATCAAAAGTTTTTGCTGGAATGGTGGCATATAGTTTGGATGAGTTACCAAATATCTTAAAAGGTTGGCGAGAAGTGATGCGAGTAGCTCCCGAAGAATTGAATAGTACGGCCTTAGTCATGCCATCTTTTGGTGGGAATCCACCAGGAATTATGATCATGTGTTGTTATGCTGGTGAAGATGAAGCTGTGGCAATGAAAGCGATTGAACCACTTCGAAAGTTGGGTGCTGTAGTACATGAAGATATTAAAGAAAAAGCATACGCTGATGTACTAGAAGATGCTCATCCACCAGCAGGTGTACACATCATTGCGAAGAATATATTTGTAAAAGAATTTAGTGATGAACTAATTGATCAAATTCAAACACTGTGTAAAACTGCAATTCCAATTTTACAAATTCGAAGTTTAGGTGGAGCTATGAATAGGGTAGCCAGTGATGCAACTGCTTTCCCTCATCGAAGTAGTGAAGTACTTCTTGTTAGCCCAACTTTTGCTCCGTTAGATGCGACGGAAGATGTCATTACTCAATCCATGAAGCCCTGGGAGTCACTTGCGACTTTTGGTGATGGTACATATGCGAATTTATTGTCGACGAATACAACCGAGGATATTCGCAGCGCATATCCACAAGAAACGTATTCCCGGTTAGCAAAAATAAAAAAGCAATACGATCCGGAAAATGTATTTAAAAATAATTTTAATATTCAACCAAAAAATGTATGACAGTTTCACAACAAATTGATAACAGGATTAAGGAACTCAATGATTGGCGTGGACCAGTTTTTGCCAAATTACGGAAACTCATTCATGAAGCTGATCCTACGATCACTGAAGAATGGAAATGGGATACAGGTGTATGGTCACATGATGGGATGGTATGTGCTTTAGCTGGATTTAAAGACAGCGTGGGATTAAATTTCTTTCAAGGGGCATCTTTACAAGATACGTCCAAACTTTTTAATGCAGGGCTAGAAGCAAAAAAAACTCGAATGGTAAAGTTTTTTGAAAATGACCCAATTGATGAAAATGCTGTTAAGGATTTGATTAAAGAAGCTGTCCAGTTCAATATAAATAAAAAATAATCGAACTCGATTATTTTCATGCGTAAACTCCTACTTGAAATGGAATGTGTGAGGAGAGCATATTAAAAGTATGCCGAACAAATTTTCCTCAAAACCACTCAAAAAAGTATCTTCCAATTCTGAAATGAAATTGTATGTACGAGTCACAATTTTGGGATTAGCAATATTTCTAGGGTTATTTACATACACCTCATGGCTGAAGATACCAGGTGTTCTCAATAAGTCAGTTGCTGATACCGCTACTATTTTAATTGGTCTTTCGATGTTGTTAAGCGCCCTCTGTTATTTCTGGAATTTTTTTGACTCAAAAATTATTTATAGAAAACATTTGGGATTGATTGGATTTGCATTTGCTGTCGTACATCTTATACTTTCGTGGTCGGCAATGATGGACTTCATTCAAGTTGAAACTTGGAAAGAAAATGCCGTATGGGCTCCATTAACAGGGACAGTTGCCTTGCTTATCTTCACTATAATGTCATTGATCTCAAACCGATTTTCGGCTCTCAAATTAGGCGGTAATAATTGGAAACTTATTTTGAGAACGGGTTACTTTGCTCTGGTTTTAGTCTTTCTTCATGTCGTACTCCTCAAAGGAGCTCGTTGGGTAACGTGGTATGAAGGTGGTATGAAGACAAGTCCATCATCGAGTTTGCTGGTCTCCAGCTTTATTGTAATTGTTGTGCTCATGCGTATTGGACTGTGGTTTTCTTTAAAAAAGCAAAGAAGACTAAAATAAATGATTAAATCAGCGTGATAAAAAAATAAAAATTTATTCTTTTCGCTTGTACTCAACGACTTGAATCCCTTCAATTGTTTTTGCCTGCACAAATTCCTTTTCACCAAATTGGTTCACATGCCAGCTGTCATTCCAGTTCTTCCCATCAAACTCAGCTACCTCAATAAATAAAAGTAGACGATCTGCGCTTTGATGTTCAGTTGTATTGACCACATCAAACCCTTTGGTGCGAAGAAAAAAACGATAATCGTCAGCTTGTGGAGTGGAGTTTAGTTCATCGCGCATGTTCACTATGGCATAACTATTTTCCGTTGAAAGTTCAAACTCTGTAATACTTGTTTTTACAATTTCATCGATATATTGGATAGAACGAGATGATGGGATAAATGGAGTGGAAAATACTTTAAAGCCAAAAAAGCATAACAATGCAAGAAGTACAAGTTTCCCAAATTTTTTCGAAGCAAGAGTTTGTATAGCAAGAAAAGTCATTCCGCATACAAGTCCGAGTAAGTAATATTCATGGATGCCACGAATAAAAAGTAAAAGCAAAACTGTAGATGAAAAAAACCGCCACCATGCCTTTCCTTTCTTGTCCGTCCAAAAATATACTCCTATCCATGTAAAGAATGAGATCCATTTTGGTATACCAATGTGTCCAAATATTGAGTCATAGTTTTGGCTATACACGAAAAAGGTCAAAGTGTTTTCGTGATGTTCAAGCCAGTTTCTAGTCAGTAAACCTTTCGTAATCCATTCGAATACGAAGATGGGAACCCATGGAATGAGTATCCCAGAAAGCAGAAAAAGAATATTTCGTATCTTTTTCTTTTGGGTAAAAAATTCATATCCAATGATTGGAGCGAGTAAAATTGAGGCAGGATGGAGTGCCAATGCAATGCCAAACGCAAAACTAGAAATCAAAAATGATTTGGAATACCACAACGAAACACAAGTTATTAAAATAAATGAGACATACATATGTCCATTCCACACTTCTGTCGAAGATTCGAGCCACCATGGGAACAACGTGATCGGAAATACGGTTAAAACAATGGTGAGTAATGATTTTTTTCGTACCGACCACGCCCAAAAAGCTATTGCTGAGATCGCAAAAAAAACATGAGAAAAAATAAGTGAGTTTGCGTTACCCGCTGATATCAATAAACCAGGAAAGTGTAGATAGAAGTACAAAGGGCTAATGGGGAAGCCTGCACTCAGTTGTGGCCCGAGCCATACGACTCGCCACAACCACAGGTTTGACATTTCATTCAAGTCTCGAGCAAGATCGGCATGGATACCGACTTCAGTGAGTCCTTTTTGTGATAAAAAAAGGAAGAAAAAGAGGAGTAGTAATGTAATAAAAAACAGTTTGAATAACTGTGACGTGAAAACTATCTCCAGGAAGTCCGTTATTTTTGGGAGATACTTTTTGAGTACGTAGTTTTGTTCTGAATTATTGGACACAAATAGTGAGATAATTTCTCTGGATGATAGCAGTATATCAGTAACGTAATTTCCTTCGTTACTATATTTATCATATGGTCTAGGTATACGGCTTTCTTACTAAATATGATTTTATCATCTGGTATAATCTCCAAGTGAAAACGTTTTATCAACTTCTTGCGAATACTCTTATTTCTTCAATTACCAACTTCACTGTTTGGTTTGCAATTGTTTTTTTTGTATATCTCCAAACTGAATCTGTGTTTGCAACATCGATGATGTCAGGGATTTTCCTAGTGACAACGGCACTGACTGGATTTTGGTTTGGTAGTTTGGTCGACCACAACAAGAAAAAAGATGTGATGCTGGCCTCCAGTATTATTTCCCTTGTCATTTATATTATTGGATTTGCTATTTATCAGTTTGCTCCGCCAGAGTCCTTTACATCTATTTCTAGTGTGATTCTTTGGATTTTTATTCCGCTTCTTTTATTTGGTGTGATTGCCGGAAATATACGAACAATTGCACTTCCCACACTCGTTACTATTATGGTCGATGAAGATAAAAGAGACAAAGCGAATGGGTTAGTGGGAACAGTTTCGGGAATTGGTTTTTTGGTTACTTCAGTAATTAGTGGAATATTAGTCGGGCATTCAGGAATGTTTTTAGTCTTAATTCTCGCGATTCTCTGTACAGCCATTACTATCATTCATCTCTGGTTTTCAGATATTCCAGAAAAAAAGATAATGCATATCGGAGAAGATAAACCTAAAAATATTGACATTAAAGGAACAATAGCAGCGATTGGGAAAGTTCCCGGATTATCTGCATTGATACTTTTTACAATGTTCAATAATTTTTTAGGTGGTGTATTCATGTCTCTCATGGATGCGTATGGGTTATCTCTCGTTTCAGTAGAAGTTTGGGGACTATTGTGGGGATTCTTGAGTACCGCATTCATCATCGGTGGACTTGTCATTGCCAAGTTTGGATTAGGTGAAAATCCTTTGCGCGCACTTTTTGGAGCGAACTTTGTGATTTGGGGAATCTGTATTTTCTTCACTGCGTATCCTTCAATTATTTTACTTGTTGTAGGTATGTTTATTTATCTTTGTGTCGTTCCATATATTGAAGCAGCCGAACATACTATTATTCAAAAAGTTGTTCCACCGGAACGACAAGGACGAGTATTCGGATTCGCTCAGAGCGTGGAACAAGCAGCTTCACCGGTGACCGCCTTTGCTATTGGACCGCTTACTCAATTTATCTTCATCCCATTTATGACGACTGGGGCTGGGGTTGAATTACTTGGCCCGTGGTTTGGGGTAGGTTCTGATCGTGGAATTGCGTTGGTATTTACTGCGACAGGTATTATTGGTTTTCTTATGACGACTGTTGCAAGAAATTCAAAGTATTACGCATTACTTTCTAAGCAATATACTGAAAAGTAATAATCATTTATTCAGTTAAAGTTAGAATAAAATTCTATCTCCTCAAGATATTAAAAGTAACAAGCGAAGATTGCAAAAATGAACGGTTAGCGCGTGGAACGACTTTTACTTCTTTCTCATTTGTTCAACTTGCATCATGACCATGCCTTGAAGGAAATCCAAGACTACCGCTAAGGTGAGTACAACTAGCCACGAACGAACTCCAATCCCAAACACTTCTGAGAATCGAGTAAGTAACCATAGTCCAACAAAATTAATAACCAAATAGACACCCATCATTTCAGCAGGTTTCATGTCTCTTTTTTGAGTTATTTCCCATTCTTTTAAGAAAGGTAAAATGAGGATAGTAAATAATGAAAGTGCACCTGAGCTCAATAGAATCGCCCAAGCAAAAGATAAACTATATGTGCCAACTACAATTTGTTGGGGAAACCACATGTTTGCCAGATAAAAAACAACTGCATTTACTGCAGAAACCAGAAAAAATGAAAGGACGAACATCATTCCAGGATTTCGATCGGTGATTGTTTTTACGTCTTTTGCCATAACACTCCTTTTTTTATACTACATATAGAGTAACATAAAAAAGTTGAGTACTAAATCAGCTTCGGAAAAATCGCTTACTCAGTCGTTACCTATTTATCTTTTAGAACTGGTTAAATCTTTTTAGAATCATATATTGGTTACTGGTGAGTTTAGTTACAATACTCTTATGGCTAATTGGGGAAGAATTTCTAGCAGAGGGGAAGTTGATGACCGACGTGGGTTTGCTCCTGTCATGGGTGGTTTAAGTATTGGTGGAGTTGCTCTTCTGTTGGTCGCTAATTATTTATTGGGAGGCAATCCTTTAGACGTGCTGACCCAATTAGAAAGTTTACCGATTCAACAGAACCAGGTTGTGAACACTCAAGAATTTGATGGTGAAGATGAGTATGAGGTTTTTGCTTCCACCGTACTTGGGTCAAATAATGACGTATGGACCTCTGTCTTTAATCAAAATAATCGGACGTATTCACCACCGACTTTAGTATTATTCAGAACTGCTACACAATCTGGATGTGGATCTGCAACTTCAGACGTTGGACCACATTATTGTCCATTGGACGAAACTATTTATATTGATGAAACATTTTTTGATGAGTTAGAAACGCGGTTTGGAGCTCAAGGTGGAGACGTAGCGGAAGCCTATGTGATTGCACACGAAGTTGGTCACCATGTTCAACACTTGCTTGGAACGATGGATCAAGTTCGTCGACAAGGAAACACAAATGAGTTGTCAATTCAGCTGGAACTTCAAGCAGATTGTTATGCAGGTATGTGGGCAAATTCCATTAAAGACCAACAAGTGTTTGAAGCCGGAGAGATCCAGGAAGCGATTGATGCAGCATCTGCGGTTGGAGATGATCGAATTCAAGAATCGGTGACCGGACAAGTGAATCCAGAAACGTGGACGCACGGTTCTTCAGAACAGCGCGTCACCTGGTTTAATACTGGGTATGAAAGTGGAGAACTTTCGAGTTGTGATACTTTCAAGTAGATTGTTCTTTTTACTGTAAATTTTTTTATGAATAAACCGTACTCGCAATTGAAACCCAGAGAGAAAAATTCGAATCCCATTGATCCACAAGTCCAAATAGGACATGTTCATATGAAGGCTTCGAATATTCAAAAAATGTATGACTTTTACGTCGGTGTTTTGGGATTTGATGTGGTGATGCGTTTGTCCAATGCTTTATTTCTTTCTGCTGGCGGATATCATCACGATTTAGCTTTTAACACTTGGGAATCTGAAAAAGGGACTCCATCTCCTCAAGGCACAACTGGTTTGTACCACATCGCTATTCTGTATCCTGACAGAACTTCACTCGGAGATGCACTTATCCGATTATCGACTGCCAAATGGCCACTTGAAGGTGTCAATGATCATGGAACCCATGAAGCACTGTATCTACGAGATCCAGATGACAATGGGCTAGAGCTGTACTGGGATCGGCCGGAATCAGAGTGGCCACTTGATAAAGATGGATATCTTGCTTTTGGAGGTGGGCAACTTGATATTGAAGGTTTAATAGAAGAAGGGAAAAAGAAAAAGAAACGGTGAAAACTCTTTTTAAGATTGATAGAGCCACATATAGCCTTTTCTTTGACTTATACGGACACTCCTGCTATACTACATGTTCTTCGGTTTGAAATTCGTGCAGATCACGAATAATGTGATTCTCTCCGCAGTTAGTAATATCCAAATATGAACAGATCATTCTCGGGTCGTCCTCGATCATTTCGTGCACGTCCTCAATCAAATTATACATTTAAGCGTTCAAACATTAGACGTGAGCGCTATATCAACGCGGCTGTCTTGCCAGAAAAACAAGAAGAGTATCAAAGTACAAATCAATTTTCTGACTTTGGACTTGATGCGCAGATTGTTGAAAATATTACCCGACATGGGTATACCACCCCAACACCTATTCAAGATCAGGCTATTCCAGTATTGATGCAGAATAAAGATATTGTTGGTATTGCCAACACTGGTACAGGTAAAACCGCCGCTTTTCTTTTACCTTTAATTCATAAAATTCTTCAAGACCAAACACAAGGTGCATTAATTTTGGCTCCAACTCGTGAACTTGCATATCAAATTTACGAAGAGTTCAAAATGTTTTCGTACAAACTTCCAATTGGTGTTTGTTTGTGTATTGGTGGAGCGAACATTAGTCGACAAATTTTTGATTTGAAAGATAATCCACATTTTGTGATTGGAACTCCAGGAAGAATCAAAGATCTTATGCAACGTGGAAAATTTGATATCAATATGTTCACCAACATTGTCTTAGACGAAGTTGATCGCATGTTAGATATTGGATTTCGAAAAGATATTTCATTCTTAATTTCTAAGTTACCAAAAGAGCGCTTATCTGCTTTCTTTAGTGCAACTTTAAATCAAGAAGTTGAGCAAATCATGAAATCTTTCTTACGTGATCCAGCACGGGTGAGTGTGAAAACACATGAAACAAATCAACATATCACTCAAGATATTGTGCGAATCAAACCTGGTGAAAATAAAACAGAAGTTCTCTATCAAATGTTAATAAAAGAAGAGTTTGAACGTGTTATTGTGTTTGGGCGAACCAAACATGGCATCAACAAACTCGAAGAACACTTAACTCGATATGGCGTTAAAGTGACCGCACTCCATAGTAATAAGTCCCAAGGCGCTCGAAAACGATCCCTTGATGATTTCAAACGTGGTCATGTCAAAGCATTACTCGCAACAGATATCGCAGCTCGTGGAATCGACGTTGATGGTGTTACTCATGTCATCAATTTTGATGAACCAGAAAACTACGAAGATTACGTACATCGAATTGGAAGAACTGGTCGAGCAGGAAAAGGTGGAACAGCCTTAACCTTTATTTCATAAATTTAAATAAAAAAAATTGATATACTACTCATTACCAAATGGGTAGTATTTTTTTATTCACAACATATGACAACTGGTATTCATCACATCACTGCAATTGCTTCTGATGCTGTAAAAAATGTAGAATTTTATTCTCAGCATTTAGGACTACGCCTAGTAAAAAAGACAGTCAATCAAGATGATGTGGAAACATATCATCTTTTTTTTGGTGATAAACTGGGACATCCAGGAATGGATTTAACTTTCTTCATATTTAGACCACCAATGCAAGGAAAGAATGGCAATGGTTTAGTGACAAAAATTTCGTTGGCTGTTCCTGAAGATTCATTACCATTTTGGAAAAAAAGATTTGAGACGCTCAAAATTAAACAAAAAGAAATTATTACCCAGTTTGGAAAGAAAAGAATAGTTTTTTTTGATAGTGATGGTCAGCAATTAGAGTTGGTGGGAATTTCACCAGCTGACTTAGATAATGCAAGTGATATATGGACAACTAAAGAAGTAACCAAAGAACAAGCTATTCGAAATTTCTACTCAACGACCCTTTCTGTTACGAGTCAAACCATGATTTCGTCAATTTTACTCTATGTTTTTGGATACACGTTTATAGAAAAAGAAGACAATACTTTCCTATATGAAATTAAAAATTCAAATAGAGCATCGCATTTAGAAATTAAAGAAGATCCATCAGCTTCGCAAGGATTTAACGCGGCTGGGACTGTGCATCACATTGCATTTCGAGCGAAAGATGAAAAAGAACAGTTAGTTATGCGAGATAAAGTTTTAGAGTTGGGACTTTACCCAACTGAAGTAATTAATAGATTTTATTTCAAATCTGTGTACTTTCGAACTCCAGCTGGGATATTGTTTGAGATAGCAACCGATGGTCCAGGATTTACTGCGGATGAAAAAGAGTCAGAGTTAGGAAAAAAATTAGCGTTACCTCCATTTTTAGAAAACCAAAGAAAAGATATTGAATTAAATTTACCATCATTAAACATATGAACGATGCACTAACACTTTTTGATTACACCTTTGTTGATAATAAAGCCGACAACACTTTATTCCTTTTGCATGGCACTGGTGGAAGTAAACAAGACATGCTTTTTTTCGATGACTTGCTGGAGAAAAAGTATAACTTAGTGAGTTTAAAAGGTAATGTGGTTGAGCAAGGAATGACGAGATTTTTTAAACGTCTGTCTTTAGGTGTTTTTGATCAGACTAGTATAAAAATTGAAAGTGAAAAATTCCATGCATTTATTTCAGCATGGAAAAAAGAACATTCACTTTCATCAACAAAAGTATTTGGATTAGGATACTCCAATGGCGCAAATATGTTGCTTGCTACGGTATTTAAGTATCCAGAAGCGATTCAAAATTTAGTACTCCTTCATCCAATGTTGCCTTTTTTGCCAACTGATATGGTTCTGAAACAACACGCAATATTCATGAGTTATTCATTCGATGATCAAATGATTTCCGAAGAGCAGAGTTTAGATTTAATTGATGTTCTTATTGAATCAAAAGCTCAGTTGTCGATCAAAGAGTATTCAACTGGACATGAAATATCACCGCAAGAACTAAACGATGTTATTAAATACTTGGGAATTTCTTTATAAAAAAACCAAGAATATTTCATCCTGGTTTTTCATTTTACACAACTTTTACTACTTTACTTTGATCGAGCATCTTTCAATACTTTTGCCCACCACAATAATTCTTCTGTGAGCTTCAGTGGATCACCATTCAGGTTTTCAGGTTTTATATTTCCTTTATCATCAATTGCTGCCCAAATAGAAGTGATTGAGATTTGAGGTTGAATAGGAACCATCTTAAGTTCAATTGCGACGAGTCTGAGTTGTTCAACAGCACGTATACCACCACTGACCGCACCGTAAGACACAAATGCAATTGGTTTTTTATTCCACTCTGCATTAAGAAAATCTAAAGCATTCTTTAATACTGCAGAAAAACTGTGATTGTATTCAGGTGTGATGACAATGAAACCATCAAGTTTTTCGACTGTTTTTGCCCAACTATGTGTATGATCTTTTGAGTATTGGTGAACAAGTGGTGGAACAGGTTCGTCCAAGAACGGTAAGTTAAGTTCTTGAAGATCTATAAATTGAAAGTTCACCTCTTTTAATTCCTTTGTTTGCTCCATGAACCATTTAGCAACGGCTTCTCCTGCGCGTTTGGGGCGGGTACTTCCTAAGATAATTCCGATATTAAGTGACATACTCTCTCCTAAGTTTTTATAAATATGCTATACTTTGTATAGTTGATACTACTTCACTAACTTTACAATGTAAAGTACTATTAAAAGTATAGTTTGAGAACTATGAAAGAAATTGAAAAAAAACCAGGATGTATTCAAGCTGCGCTTGAAATCATTGGCGATAAATGGACCGCTTTGATTATTCGTGATTTATATACTGAAAGTAAGCGGTTCAATGAGCTTCAACATTCTTTAGTGGGAATCAGTCCTCGGACATTGTCTCAACGACTTTCAAAATTAGAAGATTGTTCTGTCGTAGAAAAAAAACAAGTTACGGAAGCTGATACTCATTCTGAGTATTTTTTAACTCGCAAAGGAAAAGATTTTGCAGGGATTTTAGAACAAATGGCAGAGTGGGGAGAGAAGTACTATCCAGACAGTTCATAACGAATCGTGAGTCTTACCGTATTCTTATTCACACTTGAAGTTTTTTTTTCAACATATAACGATAATTTATATATATGAAATACCTTGTTTTATGGATTCTAGGAGTCCCGGCCAGCTTATTAGTAGCACTGTGGGTAATCAGTCAACTTTTCTAGATGATTGATTTGCGACCTTATCTTCATTGAGGTAAGATTTTCCTGTTATCATACATTTGATGAAACATTCCAATTTCCGTTTTCTGCTTTTGCAAGTTGTTAATCCTCAGTACCAACATGATGAGGCATTGGAGAATATGCAAGAGCTTCAACATCTTGTGGATACTTTTGGAGGAGATGTGATTGAAAAATCACTTCAACATCGTGTCCATCCTCATCCGGCAACATTTATCGGAAAAGGAAAACTAGAATGGTTGCAGGAAACGGTTCAAGAAAAAAAGATTGATGTGGTAGTGATAAATAATATTGCTAAATCGGGTCAACTTTTTCGTATTGAACAAGCATTATGGAAGGTAAATACACGGATACAAGTTTGGGACCGAGTTGACTTGATTCTCCACATTTTTGATCAACATGCAGAGACGACTGAAGCAAAACTCCAAATAGAACTTGCTCGCATACAACACTTAGGACCAAGAATTTACGGTCTAGGGGGCACTGTACTATCTCGTCAGGGTGCAGGAATTGGTACTCGTGGTCTAGGAGAGACAAACAGTGAGCGGGAACGAAGATTAATGAAAAAACGTACTCAAGAAGTAAAAAAACGATTATCTCAACAAATAAAAATGAGAGAGGGCAGAATTCGAGAAAGGAAACGGTTAGGAATTAAAACGGTAGCATTAGTAGGTTATACCAGTGCTGGGAAAACGACACTCTTTAATACCCTTACTAAAAAAAGTAAAGTTACTTATAAAGGTCTTTTTACAACGTTGGATAGTGTTTTGGGGAAAATGAAACCGCTTCAGGGAGATGTACCCGTCCTTATTTCAGATACCATTGGGTTTATTGATAATTTACCTCCGATCTTGATTGATTCGTTTCATTCAACATTGATGGAATCGTTGGAAGCAGATTTAATTCTCCATGTGCTAGATGCGGCTGATGCTAGAATTCAAGAAAAAAAGGAAACAGTAGAAAATATTCTAAAAGATTTACAGGTAACACAACCGATTTCACTCGTTTTCAATAAAATTGACATGACTTCACAAGAGAAGATTGCTGAATTGAAATCAAAATACTCTGAAGAGAAAACATACTTTGTGTCTGCTAAAAATTCAGACGGTACAGAAGAACTTAAGCAAGTAATTCGACATATTTAAATTAAAAAGAAAAGTGTTTTATCGAGTGATCTGAACTGTGGCTAGCTCATGATACATTTCATAATTCGATGAACGACTGGTACTTACCCGAATACCAAATTGACCATTTGGATCGACATATTTACTAATATTTGAATTTCCACTTAAAGTTATTGCTCTACTGACTTCAGCCGTACCTATAGTATAGGAATCTTTTTGCTCCCAAACATTTGAGACAAAGTTATACAAATATAGACGTGTACTTGTGGACGATGCACTAGATTTTACAATGACATTAATTGTCATTTGGGTAATTGTATTTCTATCTCCTAAAGTATTAAATCCAAACTCTGTCTGAGCTACTCTGGGAGATCCAGCTCTTGTACTTCGAGTTCTTAAGTAGACATTATCATTTGTAAACAGGGATGAAAAAGCTCCTGAAATGTATGATCCACCAGAAATCTGGTAGGCCATAGGTGTGTGGGATGTCACAGCAGGAGCAGGTGTACTAGTTGGAACTGGTGTTGGAGTGCTCGTAGGTGCTGGAGTGGGTGTATTGGTTGGCAATGGTGTTGAAGTCGGAGTTGGAACCGGTGTGTGAGTTGGAGTAGGTACTGGCGTGTTTGAAGGTGTTGGAGTTGGGGTATTAGTTGGTGAAGGCGTTGGGCTCGGTGTAGGACTTGGAGTTGGTGATGGAGTCGGTGTAGGTGTATTAGTAGGAGATGGGCTTGGAGTATTCGTCGGTGATGGTGATGGGGTTAATGTCGGAGTAGGAGTAGGAATTTCTGAAGGAGTGGGTGTAGGTTCACCGCCAATACCAGGGGTTGGTGTTGGAGTTAATGTAGGAGTGGGGTCCGGTGTATTTGTTGGAGAAGGAATAGGTGTAGGTGTTCTTGTTGGTGTAGGAGTTGGTGTAGAAGTGGGAACAATGATACCTGAATTAGTTAATAGCTCTTGATCACTGAAAATTGGTACTGTGGTTCCTAATGCTTGATTTATTTTGAGAATTACTTCGTTAGCTATTAAGCCATTAATAACTGTACCACCATGGATATTATCGCCAAGAATTCCATGATGTGGTTCATGCCCATTTACCACCATGGAAATTAGTTCGCCACCGACAACGAGGTTGCCTTGGGCATCCAGTCTCGATAGAAGAGAGAGTCCAAATGCATCCATGTCAAATAGTACGACATTTTCTCTAGAATTAGCCAAGCCCATAATTGCAGTATTCACTTGTGTGACTGCATCTGTAACGCGCTGACGTTTTACGGGATCAGGATAGAGTGCTCTCCAATGGGCTGCATTCCCCATGTCGGGAATTGTTCCGAGAACAACTTTGGTTTCACCATTGGCAACGAGTACCGTATCGAGTGCTAAAGTAATATCAGCGATCACATTATCGATTTTTGTTTGAAGTGCTTGTCCGGCAATAGTACCGTGATAGATGTTATGGCCTTCGTTGTAATATGCAAAGTCATTATTCCCAATCTGGAAATATACGACATCAATTAATCCTGTTTGTATTTGTCCTGCGATGCCGGTGTGAGCGTTCGTTGTGATGACACTGCGAGCAGTTGCTCCACTTCTTGCCCAGTTGTACTCATAGCCAGTTCGGCGTGGTTCAGTTCTTGTTCCCCATGAACCCAGTGAGAAATTCCTCTCATTGACCAGTAATTCACCCCAAGAGAGGGTCGTGGCTGCGTATTGCGTTCCGCCGGCTCTATTATCATTTGCTCTGTATTCATCCGAAGTACTATCACTCATGATCGCTAATCGTGGCCCAGTTTGCGCATTCACAATAAAATGTTTCAAGTTTGAGTAAATGAAAAAAGAGGAAATTGAAAGAAAGGTAAAAGCGCTAATTATGAAGAGAAGGGTGTTGTTTGATTGTTTTTTCATTCTAAACATTAAAATTATACTTTCATGAACTGAATTGCAAGGGGGAGTTATTTATATGACTCATGTATCCAGTAATTATTTTTTTGTATCACCACATAACTCACTCTGTTGTTCAACCTCTTTAATTTTTTCAATCGTCACCTTATCTTGCAAATATGCAGAGGCACTTGCTTGGTCGCCTATGACAATGATAATGCTTTGATCAGCTTCAATTGGTCGGTTTAAAATATCCTCAATTTTATTATCAGGATCATATGCTGAAATTTCTTTGGATTGATCCCAGTTAAACTTAAGGTTTTTCAGTAAGTCACCCCAGGTTGCTCCTGCTGCGTGAACATGTACAACGTCTTCAACACCTTCATGTAAATGTGCTTTTGCTAATTGTTTTTCTTCTGGAGTTAGATCGTGGTCATTGTCTCCACATGGGACAATCGACATATAACGAATAGAAGTGAAATTTTGTTTTTCCCCATCGAGATAAATTTGGAATCCGGCATGGTGATGAACTGAATGGTCATCTGACACTTTTGCTAATAAAAGCTTTCCGGCAATTCCTGCTAGACCAAAAACGAAAATTCCTCCAATAATAAAAAAAAGATACATTTTTTTCATAAAGGTTATGAGTTGACGGTACAAGTTTGTATTAATTATTGTTTTTGTAATGAATCTTTACACTTCTCTTACTCAATTATTTTGATAATTATATATCCTAACTTCTAGAATCATGTTTAGATCTTAAAATATATAACAGGAATGCATATGGAATTATCATTTTCAACCTTAAGCCCCTTAACGTCACTCCTTTTTGGAATATTAATCTTAATTTTTCCAAAGTTTCTAAATTACTTAATTGCGATTTATCTTATTATCGTCGGACTGCTTGGATTAGGTATTCTTAGTTAAATATTATTTCTTACATTTTTCTGACTCATTTTTTCATTTACTAACACTTCACCGTACTAAAGTAGATAGTTAATCACTTATGATATTAATTTTTTTGAAAGGAAAGTATGGCAACAATTGTCAACACACCTGCAGCTGTACCTCAGGATTCAAGTAATGGGATGGGCTATTTACTCACTGCAGTAGTACTGCTTGTTTTTGGTGTCTTATTTTTCGTATATGGACTACCAGCTATTAGTAATTCTATGAGAAGTAGTTCACCGTCAATTACTGTCCCAGAACAAATTGACGTCAATGTCAATCAAGGACAGCCAGAATAAATTAGTGAATAAAAAAGGCAAAAAAAACCGGCGCTTCGCTGAACGCCGGTTTATATAAGGAAACCTTTGGGACAAATTTAGACGTTTAGTCTTTTTTGTCCTTTTTTGTTTTGCGCTTTTTAGGCTGGTACTGATTAGTACGCATAAATGAATCTCTCTCCTCGTGAGAGGCTTTTCTCCATTGTGGATCATGTGCGAATTTTGATGCACTTTGTGAGGAGACCATTTTTTTTGTTCCAGTTTCCAAGAAAATGTAGAGTGGGCGTTGATCTGTTTTACGAGCAAAATATAAGACTCGTTCTTGATCGTTGGCTTTTCGCCAACCCCTTTCTTCATAATCTTTTTGCATTTCTGGACGAATTAGGGCTTCATGATTGGAATCTTTGGGAGATTCCTCACCCAGAATCATTACAATCATATTTATTGGAAGATCCATTTCATTTCCTAGTGCTTGACTACCCATTTTCTCTTCTCCAGCTTTAAAAAAGCGAAGCAGGAATTATATCCTATAGTCATTGATTTTTCAACTCTATATCAGAAGAAAATGAATAATTGAAAGAACTGTTTGGAGGAGAAAATCTTAGTAAAACCCTTGCATGCTATTCATTTGTTTGGTCACTTCTTCGTTCACTTTATTTAAGTAATCGATTGTAACTTTCGTAGCAATTACAAAAGATAAAAGCGTAAGTACGATGGCAATAATTCCAATTATCCTTGCTTTTCGATCAGGTTGACGCAAGTAACGAACACCCCACACGATTCCAAGTGGTGCCAAAATGATACTTCCGAGAAACAGCAGAATTATGCGTGGAACTGAAGTAGGGGGTGGAACGGGTTTGAGATTTTTGCCACAGTTGTAGCAAAAGTAGTAGGTGGGCAATATTGTGGTATGGCAGGTAGGACAGAGAAGTGTTTGTTCCATAAAGCTATGGTAGCAGGATTAATCTCAATACTATATGTATGAACAAATGAGAGTGATCAATATCATTGTATAGTCTGGTACAATTCAAAAATATGTTTATGTGGCAATCGGTAACACTCATCGTTTTAGCATTACTTTCTCTTTTTATCTCCTTAAAATCTTTTTTTGAATCAAGCAAAAAAAATAATGTGTTTGAAGAAACCCCTGCCTTATCACCGTTAGGTGTTTTTGTATGGGGAGATGGGCTGATTTTCGGACCGTTTTGGTTCCTAACTTCAATTGTTACACTTTTTCTTTCGGATTTTGTTTTATTCTGTTTAACATTCAGTGTCTTTTGGGTGGTGAGAAGTTTTGGAGAAAGTATTTATTGGTTTAATCAACAATTTTCTACGATTGAACGAAATCCACCACAGAAATTGAGAGGTTATTCAATCGTCAAAAATGATTCAGTTTGGTTTCTATATCAAATTGTGTGGCAATGTGTTGCAGTCATTTCAATCATTACCTCAATTTATTTTGGAGTGATGTGGGTGAAAGGAATTTTATGAAACAACTTTTTTTAACTTCCAGTGTAGATGAAGTGGTTCATGATTTGGTTAAACACGTAGATTTTTCGAAAGGAAATAAATTGGTTTTCATTCTGACTGCTGCGGAAGTAGAACATGGTGACAAGCAATGGGTGAAGGATGATCGGCAGGCATTAATAGATGCTGGTTTTGAGGTGACAGATTACACCATTACCAATAAAACTGAAAGTGAATTGAGAAAAGATTTAGATCAATATCAATTTATTTATGTCGAAGGTGGAAATACCTTCTATTTACTTCAACAATCCCAGAAGAGTGGGTTCATTTTAGTAATTCAAGATTTAGTGAATAATCAAGAAAAGGTGTATATCGGAACGAGTGCTGGCTCGATTATTGCCGGACCCAAACTTCCTGAATATTTGATCGTGTTAGACGAACCTATGGATAAGGATTCAATTGATGCTGATGCTTATAATTTTGTAAATTTTACGATTTTACCTCATTGGGGATCAGTTGGTTTCAGAAAAAAATATTTAGAAAGTAGGATGGAAACTGCGTATAAAATCGATCAAGTCCCGTTAGTTTTGTTAACAGATTCACAGTATGTCCATGTGAAGGATGATTGGTATCAGATTATCGAAGTTAAAAAATAAAACTTATTTCAATATTAATTATATGATCACAACTTACCTTTTTGATTTTTCTAGAGTCTTATTATTTCCAGCTGATCAAATATATTCTGGGGAATTAAATCAAAAGTATAAATTGATTAAAGACTTACCGGAATTTAAATTCCAAGAAAATTTTCGATTGAATGAAGAATTATTATCGTATTTAGAAACGATCAAAAACTCAAAAGAGTTATACATTTTTACGAGTGGATTTATTCAAAATGATTCATATTTACAGCAAAGACTTCAACCTTTATTTAAAGAAATTTTTTCAGCGGGAGATTTAGGATTAAATAAAAGAGATCTTTATGCGTATGAAGTAATAGCTCAGAAAATTGGAAAACCACCGTCAGAAATTTTATTTATAGATGACACACCATCAAATGTAGAAGCAGCACGTGAAGCAGGATTAAACGGGATCGTGTACACAAATTTTGAAGAGTTGAAGAAATACATGTTAGAGTTATCTGATTGAGATGGAAAAAAAAATCCTCAGACAATCTTCATTTTGGATATTTGGAATAACTATATTCAGTTTTATCTTTTTACGACTGTATCGTTTACCCGAAACATTGTATTTTTGGGGAGATATTGGTCGTGATCACGAGATGCTGATGGAGATGGTGCAAGAGCGAAAGCCTACTTTGCTTGGTCCGGGAAATAGTCAGTTACCCTTTAATCAATCGGCCTGGTATTTTTACCTCAATCTTCCAGTATTTATTCTCACTTCATATTCACCATTGACCACAGCATTCACTGGTATTGGTTTAAATATTATTGCGTCATTCATTTTATTTCGGCAAATTAAAAACGATCAATCTTCACAAAAAGTTTTTACTAAGCTTGTCCCATTCATTTTCTTCAGTCTTTTGTATTTGTTTCATCCATTTGTATTAGAACAACAACGATCAACTTGGAATCCGGCGTTTGCGGTACCCTTTTTGATTGTAGGAATTGGAATATTTTGGAAATTATTAGATGAAGGTGACATATCAAAAAAGTTCATTGTACTTTCAGCACTCTGTTTTAGCTTTGCAGTTGGGATGACCTATGCGGTAATCCCAATACTTTTTTTCGTCATTCTGATGTTTTTATTTTCCCTTCCAAAAGAAAAAAGACTTTTCTTCCTTTCATCGCTTGTAGGTTCATTTCTGATCGTTTTTCTGCCACATATTCTGTTTGAGCTTCGTTATGACTTTTTATTAACAAAACAAGTTTTACAATTCGAAAGATCAAATCAAACCGTACCGTTTTTATCTCTGATTGATAGTGGACTTGTGCAGTTAGTGGGGTTTAAAGAAGTTCGTACAGTCAGTATGCGAGCTGTATTTATTATTTTAATTCTATTAGTTGTAGGAATATTTCAACTGCCAGAAAAAAGAAAGAAAAATGTACTGAAACTTATATTTATTTTTGTATGTAGCTATATTTCATCAACATTATTTATTGATGAATTTCATTCCCATTATGTTTTAGGGTTTATCGTACTGTTTCTTTTTATTGTTATGAACCTACCCGAAATATGGAAAGTGTTGATTGCAATGGTATTACTATTTTATTGGAGTGGAATTATCACCACTGAGTTTACTCGTGCGCCACATCGAACTATCTCTGATTTGGAAACTTGTGCTGAAAAAGTCTGCGCACAATATACAGAACCAATGTATCTGTCAGCACAGGCTTGGCATGATTTTCATTCGGGATATGACTACAGTTTCTTTTTTAATAAACATGGATGTTTCACTCGAGATATTTCAACAAATCCTGGCATGAGTGATAAGATGCTGGTGGTGGCCGATAAAGCTGATTTTGATCCAGCCACTACTGCTTATCATGAGCTAACATTATTTGGTGAAAAAGAACTTCAAGATACAATTTTGTGTGGTGAAAATATGAGAGTGTATCAATTTAAAAAGCAAAATTAGTTAGGGAAATATACCCCTCTCTTCATCAGGACTATCATCTTGATGGTCTCTCCCAAAGGGGAGAGAAAAGGAAGACATGACAAAAGACGAACTGTTTATGCAAGAGGCATTGAAGGAAGCTGAGTTAGCTTTACAAGAAGGTAACTGGCCGATTGGATGTGTGATTGTTCTAAATGGTGAAGTTATTGCGAGGGCAAATAATACTGGATATTCAGATAAAAACCGGCTAGCACATGCTGAGATCAAAGCTCTTACAGATGTGAAAGATATTTTAGAAAGTCATAGAGGTGAAGCAATTCTCTATTCAACTTATGAACCATGCCCAATGTGTTTTGGTGCAATTGTTTTAAGTAAAATAAAAAAAGTGGTCACAGGAATTGATTTAGATGAGAGTGGTTGCTTGGATTTACAAAATCATCTTCCACCTTTTTTCAAACAACCTAAGTTCCATTTTGAAATCACGCGAGGTGTATTAGCCGATGAATGTAAAAAGATATTCCTACAAGGAACACCAATTGAAAAACATAAAGAGTCAGGATTTTTAAAGGAATAATTATGGAAAACAAAATTTTTTTAAATGCAGATAATGAAATCGTGGAATACGATGGATCAGGAATAAGTTGGAGAGTATCAGTGTATGCCTTAGTTGTGAGAGATAATCAATTACTGATAATTAAAAACATGCTAGAGAAACTTCATGACATTATTGGAGGAGGAATTGAGTTTGGTGAAACAATTGAAGAAGCCCTTTACAGGGAAGCAATGGAAGAAGGTGGGGCTAAGATTAAGATAGGAAAATTATTAGGAACTCATATAGGATTTTTCTATCACAGGAAAGGAAGCTTTCATCAAACACTTCAGATTTTTTATCGAGCAGATTTAATAGGTAATTTAGAAAAACCGACAGAGAAAGATATTGAAGGGGTTAGTTTTGTTGATTTGAAAAAAATTGGAAAAGAATATCGATTACCAACAGTTGTGGAGAAAATAATCCGAGAGAAATTTTGAAGAAATAATCCAGTCCTTTTTTACTTCATCCCAGCACAGAATTTTTCATCTTGGCTTTCGTAACCACAAGTATTGTTCGTACCCACGCATTTATAGCATTGTCCATCGGAACCTTTCATTGAAGCGCTCAACCGAGTACAGACATATTTTCCTTCGGAGTTCAGTCCATAGCATAAATTTTTGCCACAAGGCCCACTAGCGGCCTTACAATAAGTTCCTTCTGTTTCTAGACAATAATCAGGATTACCTGAATATCCCCATTGGCAAACAGCATTATTTCTATTACAAACCTTACATGAACCATCTGGGAATTTTAAGGCTGTTCCCGTCGGATAACATCCGCTAATGCCATCTTTCGATGTGCCGTAACAAGTGTTGTCAGGACAAGCGGTGTGTTGGGTATCTCGGCAGGTTGGTAGTGGTGTGGGTGTTGATATATAGACGGAGGCTTGGCTACGAACATCTCTTGAACGAAATAGTTCGCTCGTCATAAAGAGTGTTAAAACAAGACCAAGAAACACAAGCAATAAAAAAGAAGAAAGCAAATAATATTTTTGAGGAATTTTTTTTCTGCGAATGCTTTTAGCCGGCATATGAATATTTGCTACATATTCAGTGTACTAGAGCCTTCTTACATTTCAAGTGTTTGATTTATTGAGTTGTTTGGACCTAACTCAGTTTGAATAAAATTTTGTATACCACTCCAATCAAATTCTCCGGCTTTTGGTTTGAGAATATATTGACGATCGCTACTGTATCCATATTCCAAAACGTTTTGTTCAGTAATAGCGATTGAATTGATTTCAAAGCTTCTATATTCTTCAGAATTTGTCACCCACTCACGTATCGTATCCAAAGGAATATCAGTTTGCATGTCACGAGTTAATGTTGAAATAAACGGAATGAGTTTCGGTAAAAATTGTAAAGTGAAAACCTGGTTTTTGACACCAGAGATGACGGTTTTTTGACGTTCAGAACGAGCAAAGTCACCACCGTATTGATTGGAGTGACGGGAGCGAACGTACTTCAGCGCAGTACTACCATCCAGAGTTTGAAGACCCTTATCAAAATGAAGTTGTTCATATCGGCACGGGAAAGATTGTTCAAGCTTTTGTCCTGATAGTGTTGCTGTTCGCGCAACTAGTTCTTCTTCGGAAATCCCACAGGTGTCATTCTTTTTTTCTTCAATCGGGTACAGCGGATCATCAAAGGTCACAGGCACTTGAACGGGCACGCCACCGATCACATCGATTGATTTGACAAATCCATCAAAACTTAAAGCAACAAAGTATTTTACTGGAAGACCGGTGACATCAGCCACAATTTTTTTTGCCATTGAACCACCACCGCCTTCACCAGTGAATTCGATTGGTTTATTTGCATAGCGGCGATCATCACGACCGATGGCATACGCAGCATTAATTTTGAACGGTTTTTGTTCAGCTTCAGTGATTTTTAAAGGAACCCATAAATCACGAGGAAGTGAAATTAAAGTAACTTTTTCTGCTCTTGGTTCGATGTACGCCACCATCATTGTATCGGTCAGATATCCACCGTCGTGTGTTCCACCTCCGAATCCCATAACGAGTACACCAAAAGGAGCAAGCGGATCGGGAGTTGGAGTAGGTGATGGAGAAATTTCAACGTTCTGAGTAATAGGTGTAGGTTGAGTGGTACTGACAAACATGCTTTGGTAACTGCGATAGCCGAAAAAAAAGATCACACAAGCGAGGAAACTACATCCGAGTATCACTCCACCAATGATCGAGATGGCTATTTTGGTACGGTGCGTCAGCATGAAGGGAAGTATACAGGAATTGATCGTTTGTTGCTGTAATTTATTTATATACCAGTTACTTGTTCTTATTTCATTCTTACTATAACCATATTCGGTCTTCACTGATCTAGCAGATACTATCTATATTCAAATACTTGTCATTATTTAAGGAATAAATGAAAACTGCAAAACAACACAGGATTCCTGAACAATCTAAATCAAAATTATTCGTTCAACCCAAATTCTCTTTTCTCAGAAAAAATGAGTCACAAGAAAATACTCAACAGAAATATGCGGTTTACACCGTCATGAGTTTGAAAAATGTTTTTCCACTAAATATGGTTCATTAAACGAGTAGGTGGAAGATTTTATAAATTACATATCACCTGAGGTATATTATGTCAGCAACATTCAGTCCGTATTTAGAAGATACATTTCGACAAGCTCTTCAACTCAAAAAAATACAGTCACTTGTGAGAAGAATAAGTACTTTCCCTGACATTGTTGTATTTTCTCACCTTCGCTGGGAGTTTGTGAAACAACGTCCGCAACACATTTTGAGTCGAATGGCAAAAGATGCCAAAGTTCTTTTTATTGAAGAACCAATTGGTTTTGAAGATGATAGCTACGGTACTTCACATACCATTTCAGTTTCTGAAAACGTCACGGTTGTCCAACCTCGTATGAATTATGCGGATTGGGAGACATTAGAAGATATCGTGTATTGCTATATGGATCAAGAACATATTCAGAAGCCGTTACTATGGTTTTATTCTCCCGCTTTTGTCAACATGATTGACCGTATTGAACATTCATCTATTGTATTTGATTGCATGGATGAACTGTCAGCATTTAAAGGTGCTTCTCCAGAATTGTTGAAACAGGAATCATTATTAATGTCACGCGCGGATGTCGTCTTTACCGGTGGAAAATCTTTGTATGACGCAAAAAAAGATCGACATGATTTTATTCACTGTTTTCCGAGTTCAGTGGATCGTCAACATTTTGAAAAAGCGATTGATGGAGACACTTTTTATTACCCAAAAGATCTTGTAGAAATTCCTAAACCCATTGCGGGATTTTATGGAGTCATTGATGAACGTATTGATTTGCAGTTATTAGATGAAGTTGCGAAACAATCACCGGCTGTCTCTTTTGTAATGATTGGGCCAGTGGTAAAAATTAATCCTAAAGACTTACCGGTCCGTAAAAATATTTTTTATCTGGGTTCGAAATCATATGATGAACTACCAGAATATTTACAACATTTTACCGTTGCGATGATGCCCTTTGCATTAAATGAATCAACAAAATTTATTAGTCCCACAAAAACGCTTGAATTCATGGCTGCCTTAAAACCTATTGTCTCGACTCCTATTTATGATGTTGTCAGAGATTATCAAGATGAGGTGTCTGTTGCATATTCGGCAGAAGAATTTAGTCAGGCGATAATTGCAGGAATTCAGGAAAGTGATGTGGAGAAGCTGGCACGGGTTGAGTTACAGAAAGCGGTGCTTCAACGTACTTCGTGGTCAAAAACTGTCGCAAGTATGAAACAACTCATTTTACAATCACAAGAAAAGAGTTCAGTTTTAGATACTGTACCTTCTTCAACAAGTTTTGAAAGTAATTTGGCATACAATGTCGCTTACTCTTCATAATTTTTTTATTACTATATAGTATGAATGTGATTGATCATCAGTTTCAACTTAGGTAGAGATTTGAGTTCAATCAAAAAATATGGATACACATCAAATCATCATTATTGGAGCGGGGATATCGGGTGCTGTTTTAGCTGAACGATATGCCTCGATTGGAAAAGAGATTTTGGTGATTGAAAAACGAAATCATGTAGCTGGAAATTGTTTCGATTACACGAATGACGATGGCATTTTAGTTTCAAAATACGGAGCCCATCTTTTTCATACGAATTATGAAGATGTGTGGAAATACGTTCAGCAATTTTCAGAATGGTATCCATACGAACACAAAGTCATTTCGCAGGTGGATGGGAAGTTGGTTCCGATTCCTGTCAACATTACTACAGTGAATATGTTGTTTGGATTGAATATAAAAAATGAAAAAGAAATGAAGGCATGGTTAGAATCAGTTCAAGTCAAAAATGATAATCCAAAGAATGGAAAAGAAGCAGCCATGGCTTTGGTTGGTGAAGTATTATATGAAAAAATGTTTAAACATTACACCAAAAAACAATGGGATAAATTTCCAGAAGAATTAGACGCTTCAGTGCTACAAAGAATTCCTGTGCGTGACAACTTCGATGACCGCTATTTTTCAGACAAATATCAGGCACTTCCCAAAGGTGGATATACACAGATGTTCGAGAAAATTTTTGATCACCCGAATATTGAAGTTCGACTCAATACTGATTATTTCGATGTACGAGATGAGTTGAAAAATTTTGAGAAACTTTTTTATACTGGACCGATTGATCAGTTTTTTGATTTTAAACATTCTTTGAAAGAACACTTAGAGTATCGTTCCATCAATTTTGTTCATGAAACACACGATAAAGAATTTTATCAACAAAATTCTGTGGTGAATTATCCCGGACCAGAAGTTCCGTATACTCGGATTGTGGAGTACAAACATATCACGGGTCAAAAAAATCCGAAAACGACCATTGTCAAAGAATATACCGTGGATGATGGTGAGCCGTACTACCCAGTTCCAAATCCACGAAATCAAGCTATTTATGATATGTATAAAGAAGAAGCAGATAAATTGAAAAATATTTATTTTGTTGGGCGATTGGCAAATTACAAATACTTCAATATGGATCAAGCATTTAAAAATGCTCTGGATCTGTTTCAAGAGTTAGAGGTTCAAAGATAGGATTTAAAAGTTAGGAATTAGAAAATAGTACACATCTCCAGAATCTAGGATCACCTTTTAACATTAAAAAAAAATCTTTTAAATTTTTCCCAGAGACAGGGATCCCTCCGCTTCGGTCGGGATGACACAACACCCGTAGATAGGGAAGAATGACAGAGACAAAATGAAAAACTTTCCTCAATTTCAGTCTTTTGTTCAAGCAGGTTTCGAGTGCACATCAGCGTTAGCTGAAAATAAAAAACGCTTGGATTTACTCGGTGCAACAAAACATGATGTATTAGTTTCAACTGACTACACGCTGTTAAAAGAAATTGGTATCGAAACAGTCCGGGAAGGTTTTTCGTGGAACGCGATTGATACAGGAACAGGCCAATATGATTTCAGTCGTTATCTCCCCATTTTAGAAGAAGGTAAAAAACAAGGTATCCAACAAATTTGGGATCTCAATCATTTTGACTATCCTGAATATGTTGATCCGTTTAGTGAAGAATTTGTTTTTGCTTTTGGTCGGTATGCTGTTGAGTGCTTAAAACAAATAAAAAAATTTCAGACTGCTCCAATTTACATTACTCCGTTGAACGAAATTTCTTTTTTTGCGTGGATTGGAGCGGATATGGGTTGGTGGGCTCCATACAAAACTGGACGAGCGAATGGATTCAAATTTAAAAAACAATTAGTGAAAGCGTCACTCAAAGCGATGGATGAAATATGGGAAGTAGATCCAACCGTTCGTTTTATTCACGTCGATCCATACATGCGCCGTAAAGCAAAAGATCCTGCAAGTGAGACGGCTAAAAAACAGGTGCGTGAATTTAACCGCATAATTCGATATCAAGCCTGGGATATGATTGCCGGAAAAACTTGCCCTGAACTCGGTGGTGACCCAAAGTACTTGGATATTATCGGGATGAATTATTATATTCATAATCAAGAATGGGTTATTTCGGATCAGGAAGAAGGGAAGATTCATCATCAACTGATGGATTGGGAAAGTGACGATCGTGTGTCGTTTGCTGAGATGATTAAAAAAGTGTATCTGAGATATGGACGACCAATTTTGATCAGTGAAAGTGGGAGTTTTGGTGAGCATCGTGAACGATGGTGGAGTCGATTATTTCCCGAAATTGAAGAAGCGTTGGCAATGGATTTGCCTGTATGTGGCGTGTGCGCTTATCCAATTTTGGATCGACCTGAATCGGCTGGATTCTTATTACCAAATTCTGGTTTGTGGGATTTTGAGTGTGATGATGAAGCGTGTAAAAGAATTCCACACCAAAAAGTATTAGAAATCATTAAAATGTTTAATGGAAAGATGGAAAGGACAAATTATGAAAAAAGTTGAATTGGGCACTTATCAACATTATAAAGGAAAAAAATACACAGTTTTGGGTGTAGCAAAGCATTCAGAAACATTGGAAGACTTAGTTGTGTATATTTCACTGTACGAAAATGAGATGGCGAGTATGTGGGTACGGCCTTTAAAGATGTTCCTAGAAAATGTAATAATCAACGGAGAAAAAGTTCCGAGATTTAAGAAAGTTTAAATCACATACTTTATGCTAATGAAGCATACTGAAAGTGATACTGATCGACATCAAGCTGTTCCGCAATTTGTTGATTCGTTACCATTTCTTGTTCACCTAATTTATTGCGAACAAATTTTTCCATTTTAGGTAAATCAAAACTCGCAATACGTAAATGCCAAGGCTGACCGTTACCGGCTCGTTCTTGGTACATGACCCACAGTGTCTCTTCATGAATCAAAGTGTCAGGATGACCATTTTCACCGACAATAATTTTTACTTCAGTCGTTGTTGTAGATGTCTGAGGTAAGAAGGGCAATCCAAGTGGTGTGTACGGCCCTTTCATCGAACGAGCAGCCGCTAAAAAGACACGTTGTCGCGAGCCTAAAAATTCATTCGGTTTGGGTAAGAAACAAACACCAATCATCACAAAACAGTCATCGGCAAGTTGAATAATTTTGGCACCTTCTAATCCCCATTCGAAATGATCAAAATCAGGTCGGTTATGAAATGGCAAATTTTCTTGAGCTAATAAACATTCACCTTTTGTCCACTCTGCATTTTTGTCATGTTTGTTTTTGTACGAAACATAGATGTCGCCACAGCCAATTCGGCGATAACCAGAATAGACCATACACATTAAATCCTGATCTGAAGCATGAACTTCAGAAATACCGACATCATATACACCGATCACTGGAGCCGGGCCGTCGCCAATACTTTCTCTCGTAATGACGGGATGCGGTTGACCGACGAAATGGTGACCATCTGTTGAGGTGGCAATAGCAATTACTCCATTTTCTTCAAAACAGGCAGTTTGAATATACATAGTCCAAAGCTCACTCTCATCAGCTTGGACCTCATAGGAGACGGCTGGTGCACAGAGTTGTGGTCCGGAAATTTCAGAAAATTCTACCGGTTCAAGTTCTTCCCACATGCCATCTATCTTTTGCGCGGAAAAACGTCCAACTAACCAAGATTGATTGTTAGAATTTCCAACAGAAGCATACATAAGGTAAGAGCCATCTTTTCGTTGCAGGATACTGGGATCTTTGATCTCATAATGTTGACTTTGATGTTTGGGTAAGCGTTGGATCTTTAATACGTTATTTGAAAGTTGCATGGGCAGCTGATGAATGTTATCAGGCGTTATTTAAGCACTTGGCAACCACACCACAAGTGGTAGAAGTAGTTGATCTATCAGTCTAAATAATCGTGAGAAATGTGAGAATTATATGTAAGAAAAATAGTTTACAGTTTAAGACGAGAGAGTTTGAATAGTGTTAGAGTAAACATGAAAGCTCGGTATGTTTTTTTTGAATACGGTATACTGGAAGTTACTTAAAAATTCACCTTATTCATGTCTCTGCCTATTCATTTTATTATCTATGTCGTTTCGTTTGTTGCAGTGTGGTTTGGTGCGGGATTAGTAGTGAATTCGGTTGTGAAATTTGCACATAGACTTCATTTACCTGCTTTTCTCATTTCATTTTTCTTACTTGGAAATTTAACGTCACTTCCAGAAATTGCAATTGGCTTAACTTCGATTTCGACCGATGATCCTATTATTTATGCGGGGAATTTATTGGGTGGTACTATTGTTATCTTTTTCTTAATCATTCCTTTATTAGCATTAGCCGGTAAAGGAATAAAAATTCCCAATACATTTGATAAAAAACAGACTTTATTTACCTTGGTAGTCTGTTTTGCTCCAGCGTTATTAATCGCTGATCAGCATCTTTCGCCTTCCGATGGAATTTTACTCATCCTTCTCTATTGTCTATTATTCCTTCTTTTTTCTGAGAAAGCTTCTTTGTTCGAAAAGATGACATCTTCTTTCCATCGAAAACATAAACATGGCATGTCAGATTTAGTTCGTATTGTTGTAGGAGTAATTTTACTTTTTGTAGCAAGTCGTCAGATTGTAAACTCAACACTTTACTTTGCTGAAGTATTATCGATCCCTTCTTTTATTTTGAGTTTAGTTGTCATTTCAATCGGGACGAACATTCCGGAAATAAGTTTGGTTATTCGATCAGTATTACAAAAGAAAGAAGATGTAGCATTTGCGGATTATCTAGGATCAGCTAGTGCAAACACTTTGCTATTTGGAGTGTTTACTTTAATTTATGGGAAGACTGTTATTTTACCCAATCATTTTTTGCAACGATTTTTAATTCTCGGCTTGGGATTGATTCTTTTTTACTTTTTCGCGCGATCCAAAAAGACCCTCTCTAAAGTTGAAGCTCTAGCATTACTTTCTATTTATATCTTTTTTGTGTGGATTGAAATCAGTTTGATTGGGCAAGCGTAATACTATTCATGTCACAAACTAATGAGTAGTGATAGCTTCACCATCATTCCAGACGTATGAATGAATAAGTTCTTCTTCAAATTTAGCAAAAGTCCGAGGATATTCTCGTGCAATTTCTTGCATGTGATAGTTATTTCGAAGTCTCATGTGTTCGTGCTCTGATCGAATTGTATCAATGATTTTTACTGAAACAATATTTTTTTCTAACAGTGACTGGATCTTTCCTAAATATGAAATGACTTCTGTACTGGCGGTAATCCGTGCTTGAAGTATTGATAAACGGTCTTTAATTAAATCTTCTTTGGTTTTACGAATGAAACGAGCAAGAATTGGGAAATCTTTGATTTGTTCTCGAACTGTTTGAAGTTGTGCATAGAATCTGTGACTACTGTCAATTTTTCCATCACTTCTAACTGCCCGAATTCCTTTGGAAATATCTGGATGTTCAAGCATATCTTGTTGAAGATCTAACTCAGATTCAAACTCATACACGACACTTTCTTTTATATGATTTTGATGAAATAACCGATTTACAATTTGACGTTCAATCTCAATAATTTGTAGCTTCACACTTTGTTCAAACTGAGTCGGTGTTGCTAGTGTATCTAGTTCTGTGTGTAATTGTGTTTCTCTCTCAATGATTTTTTGATCCATGTTTTTTACGGCGTGCGTGTCAAATTCATTTTGAGGTAAGTTGTGCAGTTTATCTTTTACTTTTTCTAATGCAAAAATTTCTTCTTCTATCCCCGCGATTTGTTCTTCTTTACGAGGTAAGTGTAAGTTCAGCATAAATAATAATTTTTTAATTGTTGTTCCATTGACAAACAAACTAAACAAAAATGCTGACAACGTATATTGAAGCATTAGTTCTTTATATATAAACTCATCCGGAAGGGAGTAGACCAAAACAAGAGGGATGACCCCTCGTAGTCCACCCCAAACGAGCACGTGTTGCCAATTGAACGGCACATTCGGTTCTTCTTTAAACAAACGTGATCTATTTGAAATAAAACAACTGATGTAGACAGAAAGTGCTCGAGCGATCAGGACACTGAGAATGACTAATCCAATTTCAACTGGATTACCGAGTAATTGACCGATGTCTAATGTATAGGTCGCAAAGAAGAAAATAACTGACAACGCAATAAAACCAATGTACTCCCACAGTTCTTCCATGAATTCAATCACTCCGGCTGAGATACGTGTGCGTCCGTAATTTCCCAACACAATTCCGGCCATAACAGTACTAATAACTCCTGAGACATGGAAAAAATGCTCCGCAATCACAAATGAACCAAGGGCTAATGCTACTGTGAGAGTTGTTTCAACAGCACGATCATTTTTTACTTGAGCGATGAAATGTGAAATGGCATATCCTAAGATTGCCCCAACGGCAATGCTCCCGACAAAAATCCTGGTAAAAGTAATGACTCCATCTGTAATACTAGTAATACCAAATGTTCCTTCAGCAATCACGATTGCGGAGACAATTCGGAACATGATGACAGCGGTCGCATCATTGAACATACTTTCGCCATCGGCGAGTAAACCTAATCGTTTTGGTGCGCCTAATTCTTTGAAAATAGCCAATACTGCAATCGGATCAGTTGCGGAAATTATGGCGCCAAAAAGTAAGGCTATAGGGAAGGGTAAACCAATTAAAACTGCTAGCAGTGCTCCCACAGCGAAGATTGAGATGAGTAATCCAAATGTTGATAAAAAAGTAATCGTTTTGAACTGCAAACGAAACTGATGGAGATTGATATGAAATGAGGATTCAAATAAAAGTAAAGGAAGAAGGAAAAAATAAATGAGATCAGTTGAAATTGTCAAATGTGTGGAGTATCCAAATAAATGACTAAATGCTTGTACCCAGAAACCCATAATTAAAAGCAAAACAGTATAGGGAAAACGTATAAACTTAGAGATTGCGGAAATGATGGCCGTAATAACCAAAAAAGCACTGATAAATAGTAGGATAGAAATTAATTCTTCGGCGTGCATACTTTTTCATTATGAATTGTTGATGATGAATTGTGAAGGCGGGATTGTCCCGCACAACACTTTTTTAGTCAAGTGTTTATCGTAGGCCGAGATACTTCGCATCACCGAGGAAGCCAGTCACTTCAGGATAAATAATTTCTTCTTTTTTCATCAATCCCGACCGAAGCGTGTAATCACCGTATTTTTTATTTACTTTATCAATGGTGGACCATAATCGATCCTGACGTTGCCAATCGGGAAGTAAAGGGGATTGTTGTAATGGAGTTAAAAGGCTGAGGGTGACGGCGAATTTAATAACTCGAAAATTTCTCTGCCATTTTTTATACATATCGTAATAAATAATTCGAAACATTTCGGAGGTATGGCGAATGGGCCATTTCAGCGTCACATGATTCCCCCATCGCTGATCATTATCCCCTCTCAAATAAATACTAATGTTTCGACCGGCTAAATCCATTTTTCGAACTTTACTGGTGACTTCCGCAGTTAAATTATATAAAACGGCTTTGATGTGATCTTCATTGTCACAGAGTTTGTAGCCCGTGATTGATCGTCCGACACTTTTCATATGTGGTTGATCTCGATCTAATAACTTTAACAAAGCAGGTTCTTCGCCCCAAGCCATCGTATGCAGTTCCGTAGCCCAGACTTCACCAAAGGTTTTTTGTAGCTCTTCATATGGAACAAGTCGGAGCTGATAAAGGTTGGTAATGTGGAGATTTGTTAATTTTCGCTCCAAGGCAAACCCAACTCCGCAGACATCTTTGAACGGAGTAGTAGCTAAAAGGATATCTTGGTTATCTTTAGTGATGATATTGATGCCAGATGGAGGTGCGACTTCGGAAGCCATTTTTGCCAGGAAGCGATTCCGAGCGATGCCGATATTGCATGTTACCCACTCCCCTAATACTTTATAAATTTGCTGTTGGATTTCTTGAGCAAACGCATAAGGATCAGGATGGACATATTGAAGGCACTCACCCACATTTAAAAAAGCTTCATCTAGTGAGTAGATATAGACATCTGGAACAAGTTCTAAAAAAAGAGCTTTTAATTTTCGTGTTGCTTCAAGATAGTAATTAAACTCAGCTGGACGAATGATGATTTGTGGGTAGAGTTTTTTTGCATCACGAAGCATCGAGCCAGTTTTAATTCCATATTTTTTGGCTTCTTTGCTCGTTGCGATTAGACAGGTTCGTCCTTTGTTTTTTACAATACCTAATGGTTTGCCTCGTAGCTCAGGATATTTTTGTTGGAGTAAGGTTGCGAAGTACGAATTGATATCGACGTGAAAGTAGAGAGGTTGGATAGATTTAGGGAGCATACTGTAAAACACAATATACGGGTTTTATTTGGTAAAAACAATCAAAGAAAAGAAGTCTGTTAAAATGAGGAGAAGATAGCCCTCGTAGTTCAATGGATAGAATGTGAGTTTCCGAAATTTAAGATGTGGGTTCGATTCCCGCCGAGGGCACAAAATTATAAAACGTAGAAGTGATAGAATTCATTTATGAAAATAATCCCCTTTAAAATTTCTGATGATCTTCTCGAAGTGCGAAATGTTGCTGAATCCTCCTTTTCAATTACTTCTGATTTTTCATTGGATGAATGGTTTTCTTTCGATGAGATGAAAAAAATGATTGAACAAAAAAGAGGAATATGCCTCAAAGCTATCTCTGATGAAAATGAAGTTATCGGAATGATCTATGCTCAACAAGAAAATCCTATCAATGGTAGAGAAGGATTAGAAAAATGGGTGATTGTAATTGCTGCAGTGAAAGCTGGTGCTGAAGGTAATGGAGTTGGGAGCTCACTTTTGAAAGAAATGGAAAAGTATGCAAAGGAAAATGGTGCTATAAAAATGTTTGTGTATACAAATAAAGATGATGAAAGAGTAGTACATTTCTATCAAAAAAATGGTTATGAAGATGCTGGTTGGATTCGTGATTATCAGTATGGAACAGAAAACTCCGCTGTATTTTTATTAAAATATTTATGAAACCAATTATCCTCTCTGCAAAAAGCAGTCATCAAGATTTATTGACATATGGTAAAAATCTTTTTGACCAAATTACTTCAGAATATAAGGCAGTTGCCTACGATGAAATAAAACCAGATTTTTCCAATATTCCTGAATTATTTGATGAAACTGAGAAGATTGTTCTGTTCAATAACTTTGCTTTGTCTGATGGATTTTCAGCTTTTTCTCAACATCTTTCAAAATTTAAAAATGTTAAATATTTGCTTTCTCCCTATTCATCATATGAAGGATTAGATTTGGAACTTTTGAAGAAAATGGGAATAAAATATCGCAACAATGGAGGTGCGAATGCAAAGTCCGTTGCTCAATATGCAATCACGGCAATGTTTATGTTACTCAGCAAATTTCCAGTTTTCACTCAGTCAATGAATATGCCAGAAGGATTAATTTTGGGAGAAGAGAGATATGGAAAAACAGCAGGAATTATTGGAATGGGAAATGTTGGAAAAGAGTTACTTGAGACTTTGAAGGCTTTGGGAATTCCAACAGTTTATTACAATCGTTCGGTTGAAAATGTTGAAGCTAAAAAAGTTTCTTTAGAAGAAGTAGTCAAACAAGATATCATATTTATCACAATTGCAACGAATGCAGATACGATTAAGTTACTGTCAAACTTTCCTTCACTTCTTCAACCACATAATTACTTAATTGATATATCAGCTGCTGATGAGTTATATGATAAAAAAAGTGTAGTGGATCTTCTAAATCAAGATAAAATTAAAGGTTATGCAGTGGAAATATTTGACCCAGCTTTACTAAAACTTGAAAGTGAAAAGAACTTAATAGCTACGCCACATATAGCTTGGTGTACTGTTGATGCAGAAAAGAGAACTGTAGAAAATTACCTAAATCGAGCTTTAACAATATTACGAGGGAAAAAATCCGAAGTAGATTTTATTGTTTAAAAAAATATGGATAAGATGCAAGAAGTTACAACTGAGGAGCAAGCCAAAAAAGTTGGAGAGTTTCTCACTTCGGAAAATACGTTTGATCAGACATGGGCACCTGAAGAGAAAACATTAGTTCAAAAGGCACCAGTAGATAGTTTAAAGAACTGGCATCACAAATATTGGTTTATTGAAAAAGATGGAGAAATCATTGCGACGGGAGGAGTAAGAGAAAATAAATATGGAAGTGGTGGATATGAAATGGATGCTGACTACATTGCAGTTCATAAAAATTATCGACGAAAAGGGCTTGGCAAAGAAATTTTGCAACAAATTGAAAAATACGTTAAAAGTCAAGGTGGACGATATATTCACGTATTATCATGTGATATTGAATCATACGGTCCAGCCAGAGAAATGTATAAAAGTGTAGGGTACAAAGAAGTCTCCCACATTCCAGATTACTATGTTGAAGGTGAAGGACGAATTGATTTTTTTAAGAAAATTTAAGTATATTGATGAAAGTTTTCCCTAAAATAATTCCCAATATTCGTTGGACACATGGACTACTAATAATAGTACTGTTTGTGATGGTATCGTCAGCGTTAAAAAAAACTGAAACTTATCCTGAGGTTTCGGCTTCACCCAGTACTGCGACTGAAAAAATTCCTGACTCAACAATTCAAGAAGCTTCGGTCGAAGGAGTCACAGTTGAACAAACTTCTGAACCCATTGATGTAAACAGTACAACATATCCTGTTACCACAGTTGTGGATGGGGATACGATTAAAGTAGAAATTAATGGCAAGATAGAAACAGTTCGCATAGTAGGAATTAATACGCCGGAAACTGTGGATCCTCGTAGACCGATTGAATGTTTTGGTGCGCAAGCTTCTCAGAAGTTGAGAGAATTGTTGATAGGAAAAAAGGTTAGTTTGCAAACTGATATCACTCAATCAGATCGAGATCGTTATGGGCGATTGTTGAGATTTATATTTCTTGAGAGTGAAGATGTTGGATTGAAAATGCTGAGAGAAGGATTTGCCGTTGAATCTTTGTATTCTTCAACACCTCATAAATATAGAGTGCTTTATCTTCAAGCACAAAAAGAAGCCCAAGAATCTAAAAAAGGATTGTGGGCAGAAAATGCGTGTCCGGTTTCAGTGCCAGTTAGTTCTAGTCCAAAACCCGCTCCTGTTCCTGGTCAACCAGGAAATTGTGTTGGTCCTGATTTGGATTGTTCGGATTTTAAAACCCACGTTGAGGCACAAGCGTTTTTCGATGGGTGTGGGTTCACCTCAACCAATGACCCGATGAATTTGGATAATGTAGGTGTGGGAGATGGAGTGGCGTGCGAAAGTCGACCGTAAAGATCGACGAAAAAAGTTTATCATAGCGTGTTTTTTTTCGTTTTTCCTGGTATAATCTCGGGCTATGAAACTTCCAGATATAACCCGAATCAGAAAAACATATATTACCCCTCGAACTCAACGAGCGAACCGATTTATCCAAGATAAACCACTTATTAGTGTGTTTGGATTGTTTGGACTTTTATTTCTCCTTGTTTTGTTGTCCCAATTTATTCAACGTCCAACTCAAGAAGCTGCAAAGCCAGCACCTGAGCCGACTTTAATAGAAACATATACCTTTGGTGAAAGTCCAAAAATGACAATGACTGCGAAAGTGGAGAAGTCAGGAGTCATTAATGTGTATGCCCAATCTGCTGGAATTGTCCAGAAAATAAATGTGACTGAAGGAAAAGAAGTAGGACGAGGTCAAAGTGTAGTCTCTCTTTCTACTACTCCAGCTGGAGGGAATGTTTCCAGTCTTTCACGACAAATTGCACAGAAAAGCTTTGAATTTAATCGAGATAACTTTGATTTGCAAAAAGACATGATTGGCAAACAACGTGATTTGGCGAACAAAGGTGAGACTCAAGGCGCAGAGCTTCGAGAAATTGGACGTAAATCTCTCGACGAGACTCGAACTTTAATTTCCATGACTGAAGAAATTTTTAATACCTTAGAGGATCAAATTGAATTTTTAGAAAGCACCAATGTGAATGGATCCAATGACGCTGCGATTTTAGGAGCCAAGCAAGGTAAAGCTGGAGCTTTGGCTTCACTCAGTCAACTTCGTTCGGGACTTCGAACCGCTGAGTATCAAACTTCTGAAGATCAAGAGCCCGCTGAGATGGGACGAACTTCTCGAGATTTAACGATTAAACAATTAGAACTACAAGAAAAATCTATGGTTTTAACCCGAGACATTTCTGAACTGAATTATAAATTAGCACGAGTGTCAGAAAGCATGATGTATCCTTCATCTCCATGTCCTGGAGTTGTGGAACGAGTCCATGTAAAAGTAGGACAATCCGTTGCTCCTGGAACTTTGATTGCCACCATTAAAGCCGAAGCTGGTGAGAATACAGCGATTGTACTTGTACCTAGAGATACCGCAAAACAAATTACTCTGAGTGAACCTAGTGAGTTTCAAGTTGGTCAGCGACGAGTGATGGTGTATCCACGATACATTTCCACTGAAGCGACCGATGGCACACTCTATAGTATTCTCTACTCGATTCCTGCTCAGTATGGTTTAAACCTCACGAATGGAACTTCAATTCCGGTGAGTGTTTCGATAGGTTCATCAAAAGTGGTTGATGATAATTTATTCATTCCTCTCGATAGCGTGTATCAAACTCAAGACAAAGCCTACGTCTATATTGTCAAAAAAGATGGAGAAAAAACTTTAGCTGATTCAGTGGATGTTGGGTTGGGAGAAGTGCAAGGTCGATTTGTGCGAGTCAATTCAGGAATTACTTCCAGCGATAGTGTAATTGTTTCCAGATCAGTCCAAGAGGGAGAAGAAGTGAGGATGGAGTAGATTTTTTCAGGATAATTGAGGGCATATACCCCTCTCTTAATCTCTCCCCAAAGGAAGAGAGACCAAACCTATGGCAGCAGAAAAACGAACGAAATTACCAACTGAGTCTAAATCCTATTTGGATCGATTAACTTTTGATCCTAAATTGAAGGATAGTCTTGTTGGACGTTTTATCCAAAATATTCGACTTGTGATTCTTCTGATTATTACAATTGCTTTACTTGGAACAGTTGCCTATACACAGTTGCCCAAAAGATTAAACCCAGAAGTTGAAATTCCTATCGTAACAGTCGTGACAGTTCTTCCCGGAGCAGGGCCTACCGACGTAGAAAGTTTGATTACGATTCCAATTGAAGATGCACTGCGTTCACTCAAAGACATTGATACCATTACTTCTAATTCCAGAGATAACGTCTCAATTGTCACACTTCAGTTCCTTTCAACTGTAAGTCGAGATAAAGCTCGCGATGATGTGCAATCAAAAGTTGATTCGGTACGTGATTTGCCAGAAGACGCTCAAGATCCTTCAGTAACAGCACTTGATTTTGAAGATCAGCCAATTTGGCAATTTGCCTTAGTAACTGAAAAAAGTTTCCCTGATCTCATGAATACCGTACATGATCTCAGAGATCACATCGAAGATGTGGGTTCAATAGATCGAGTGAGTACCTCTGGATTTGATGTGCAAGAAGTCATTGTAGAAGTCGATTCGAACAAATTGGCTCAGTATGGACTCAATCCTTTCCAACTCTCTCAACAACTTAAGAGAGCACGTGCCTCATTGCCAGCTGGAACAGTTGAAACAGGTGCAAATACATTTGCATTAACAATAGATCCTGAGATTGAAACAGTAGATGACATTCGCAGTTTGCAAATAACTGTACAAGGAAAAACACTCGCGTTGTCTGACATTGCTAGTGTGGCGTTACGATCAAAGCCAGGACAAGCATTATCATATGTGGCAACACCCGATCAAGAAGCTCGCCAAGGTGTTACTTTTTCTATCTTTAAAACAGTCGGTACTGATATTGATGCCGCCGGGGAAGATGTCAAAGTGGCAGTTGAGGAATTTATGGCAGAAAACGGAGAAGGGTATGAAATCATCACTCTCTCAAATGCCAGTGAAGAAATTGTGGAGCAGTTTACTCACTTAGTTGGGGAGTTCCGAACAACTATTTTATTGGTCATGGGAACGTTGCTTCTTTTCTTGGGTTTACGTCAGGCCTTAATTTCATCTTTAACTGTTCCACTTACCTTTTTGTCAGCCTTTTTCTTGATGCAAGTCTTTGGGATGTCAATTAATTTCTTATCTTTGTTTGCATTTCTTTTAGCACTAGGTTTACTCGTTGATGACACGATTGTGGTGGTATCAGCAATGACAACTTATTATCGTTCTGGACGATTTACTCCGCTTGAGACTGGGATTTTAGTTTGGAAAGATACGATTGTTCCGATTTGGTCAACGACGTTGACAACTATTTGGTCCTTTGTTCCTTTGCTTATTACTTCAGGAATTATTGGTGAGTTTATCAAACCGATTCCAATTGTTGTGACCGTGACAATGATTTCTTCAACTGCAATAGCTGTTTTAATCACGTTACCTTTAATGATTGTGTTGCTCAAACCAGTCATTCCATCGAGGCTTGCGACCTTTTTTAAGATTGTCCTGTTTGTAAGTGTCTTAGCTGTAGTCGGATTTTTGACATTCAAGAGTCCGATCTTCCCAATCGCTTTGTTTGTGTACGTCATTTCTACTTTGGTTCTGCTTCGAGTATTTCCAGCATTCAAAAATAGAACTCAAGCAGTTATTCAACAAGCTCTAGCTCGTCGTTCAAGTTCGAGAGCAAAACGAACAGGCTCATTTTTAAATCGTCTTATTAATAATGGAGTCATTGATGTTGAAGCTTTTGCAGATCGTTATCGACGATTCATTGCAAGAATTTTAAAGAGTAAATCAGCACGAAGAAATGTATTGATTGCTGTGGTCGGCTATTCCATCTTTAGTTTTTCCTTGCTTCCTTTAGGTTTTGTCAAAAATGAATTTTTTCCTAAAACTGATGTAGAACAATTATTTGTCCAACTTGAATTGCCAGCAGGCACTACTCAAGAACGTACTCAAGCTGAAGCAATGAATGTGTTGAATCAATTACGAAATACCACAGAACTTCACTATGTGACTGCTGATGTTGGAAGAGGCGCTGGGGATGGATTTGGTGGTGGAGGAGATGGCAGTAATTTGGCAACCTTTACTCTGCGATTGAGTGATTTGGAAGAGCGATCAATCGCTTCCTATGATATTGCTGAGGAACTCAGAAAAGAATTTGAGAATTATCCAAATGGTACAGTTTCGATCATCGAACAATCTGGTGGACCTCCAGCAGGAGCCGATATTCAAATTGGATTACTCGGAGAAGATTTGTCAGAGCTGAATCATCAAGCTGATCGGGTAGTAGAGTTCTTATCCCAACAAGAAGGCTTAACGAACGTCAATAAATCGGTCAAAGAAGGAACCAGTAAAGTCGTCTTTATTCCAGATACAACCAAGTTAACGGAAAATGGGATTAGTGCTGATACTCTTGGATTTGCTCTTCGACTCTATGCTAGTGGCTTCACATTGGACGAATTAAAACTATCAGAAAATGCTGATCAGGAAACGGAAGTTGTTCTGCGCTTACATGATGGTTCAGCTGATATTGAGGGATTATCTCAATTGTCGGTAACAAATCCTCAAGGTCAAAGCGTTCCATTGATGTCACTCGGCAGATTAGAAACAGAAGTCAATCCAACTAGTATTACTCGCGAAGATTTCCAACGTTCACTCACTGTGACTGCGGCAGTGCGTCCAGGTTCTTCCATCTCAGAAGAAAATACCAAGCTTCAAGAATTCACCCAGTCAATTGAACTTCCAAATGGATATGAATGGAAAACAGGAGGAGTGAATGATGAAAATGCAAAATCGATTCAGTCGATTTTACAAGCCATGGTGTTGTCTGCGGTTCTCATTATGATCACGATGGTCGTACAGTTTGGCTCATTCCGTCAGGCTGCGATTGTATTAATCGTCATTCCTTTAGCAGTTTCATCAGTGTTCTTAGCTTTTGCGTTGACTGGTACAGCCTTATCTTTCCCAGCCATGATTGGTGTTCTTTCCTTATTCGGAATTGTGGTGACCAACTCAATGTTTATCGTAGACAAAATTAATTTGAATCAAAAAGAAGGTATGAATTTTGAAGATTCGATTGCGGATGCAGGGGCCAGTCGTTTGGAACCAATCATTCTCACCAAAGTCTGTACTATATTTGGGCTACTTCCGATCACTATTGCTGATCCATTGTGGAGAGGTCTCGGTGGAGCTATTATCTCAGGATTGTTAGTTTCCAGTACAATCATGTTACTTTTCATCCCCGTGTTGTATTACACATGGATGAAACCAGAAAAGTAGTTCATTGGTTGAATAGTTCATCGGTTAATTTCAGGGAAATTTGGTAAAATACCTGTAAGCACCCATAGTTTAATGGATAGAATAGCGGTTTGCGGAACCGTTGATCCAAGTTCGATTCTTGGTGGGTGCACTCTTCTTCGTCAGGACTTGGGAATGGCAAACAAGCGGGTGGATGGAACCGTTGATCCAAGTTCGACCTGCCTGCCGGTAGGCAAGTTCTTGGTAGGTGCACATGTAAGTTAACTGGTTGGATAGTTGGCAGTTGACTGGTTAGTTAAGAAAAAAATTTCAGTCAGAATTTATTCTTCATCACGGAAACGGTTTATTTCATAAGTTCTTGTTTCATCTGATCCTGAATGCCCCTGTTCCAGATCTTCGCCATGATCTTTTGATTTGCCACTTTTTGATACGTCGTGAAAATTGATTCCACTTAAAGTTGTTCCTGCTAAAAGATGCTGACAAGCTAATTGTTCTTCAGCTGAACAGTGTTTTTTAGTTAAGTAATCCAATCGTATATTCAAAATGGGGCACCAAAAAATAAAGGCAGTTTTTGTTTTATTCAATCTCTCAACAGGATTAGAGCAACTTAATTTTTCAGAAGTTGACATGAAAATTGGAAAGTTATTGTTTCTTCTCGATCATTTTCTCTAAGGGGACTTTTTCTTGTAGCCAGTCGGCTGATTTATCCAAGAAAGTGGGAAGTGGAGTTTGTTGAACCAGGTATTTGGTCAAAATTGTTCGCACTTTCATTTTTTCATCCGGCTCAACAAGGAGAATAATTCGTCCGGGAAACTTAGCAACCTCGATCTGAAGTAGGTCGTGCTTGAATTTGGTCGTGAACCAAAAGCGTCCCATTTCTTCCCAAAAATAAAATTGATTACCCGTATGTAATCCGTGGGTAGTAATGCTGTGTTTCACCTGTTCTGGCGGGACGGAAGCAAGGACATAGCTGACGAATGCTAAAGAAACAACGACAGCAATCAATAAAAATTGGCCTGCAAAAAGTAGAATTAAACTCACGAGGAAAACAATTACCGCAATCGTGGAATAGAATTCTCGATCCCTCTTCTTAAAGGGTCGGTTGGGAGCTTCCCATTCGTATAACGTCTCCTCGGTCTTCATGCGGTCTTCTTCAATCTGATCCCAAGAAATACGCTCATCTTTTTTCGTTTCCTTTTTAACTGGAGTTGGAGGAGTATCTGACATGTACTCAGTATACCTATTTCCTGTGTAAAAAAAAGATCTTTATGGCAGGAAGATGCTATTTTAGGAGTTTTGTAATTTTGCTATATAGATTCCCGATCGCGTCCCGATGATGAAGGAAGTCCTGTTTATCCTTTTTCAGTGTATTTCTGAGCTGACCAAGGATGGTTTCCCATTTGTCACTCTCAGTTAATTTTTGAGAAGTAAGTTTAGTAAAAGGGGGAGTATTGGCCAGTAAAATATCGAGGTAGGCAATCTTATCAATTAACGTAAATTGAAAAAGCAGGTTATTTTTTCGAGAAAAAATTTCTTCCCATTCATTTCCCAGTAGGACACCGACATACTTAATCTCAGCTTTTTTGTCACCTCGACCCTCGATCATCCACTCAGAAGCTTTGGTAATACTTCCAGCTTTTTTCATGTTCTGAATAAATGAATTGATGGCGGATTTGTTCATATTGACCCGGAAAAAATGAGATCAGTCACGCTCAGGAGTCCAGAACTCAGCTCCAGCCTCGTTCCAGTGAAGCCTCATCTCATCAGGTTCGTTCGCATTGAACTGTTGACTGACGAAGTAAAACAGCTGACCGTTGTGAGCGGAAAAATTTGCCACACCATGACCAACACCACGTGGGATAAAGACTGCTTTGGAAGCACCTCCACCGAGTTGGATTTTTTTCTTCATATTTTTAGTTGGAGAATCTTCACGCAAATCCCATAAACCAAGGGTGAGTTGATAACATGGGGGAACGTACCAGATTTCATCTTGTTTATGGTGAAAATGCCAAGCTTTGATTGCTTGAGGAAAAATTGTTGTTCGATTGACTTGACGAAGTTGGAAGTCGGGCATGATTTCCAAATGTCCAGATTCATCGAAGCGGAAAAGTTCAGAAAAATCGCCTTCTTCATTTAAAAAATTTCGAATGTCGAGGTGTTTTACACCCTCAATCTCAGGTTGACTTGAATAATCTTGACGGTAGGCTTTTTCACTATATTCTGGCAAAAGGGAAAGAGGAGAAGTGGTCATAAATGGAAAAATGAGAAATAACTGTGGGAATTGTAGCGTATTAAGGTGATATAAGTCAGTAGGCAGTGTAATACACATGTTGAAAAGAGAAATAGCGGATCAGGTTAAATGTTTGGAGGTCTTTTGAGAAGCATTGATGATCACAACGGGATTCTTCACTTCTGGTGAATACACCAGAATGTTCTGAATGACATGAGACTACTTTCTTGCCAACACAATTCCAAATGGTGTATTTCTACCTGGTCCGGCCAGGTATTTTCCATTCAACATCAGGGCAGTAGAGCCGCCACTGTCTAAATTCAGAGCATGATCGAGACCAAGCGCTTTCAGTACACGGGCAACTTCGGCCACTGTCGCATTTCTCACAACACCGATATATACAGTATTCCCTTTCGTACCAATAAAACTGCGAGAACCGCGACTGCCTTTTTTAGGATCACCATCTCCGCCAAATCGCACTTCCCCATTTGAAAGCAAAAGTGGTTGGCTCGCAATGACTGAGTCAACTCCTGTATCTCTTCCCCATTCAAGTGACTGTCCAACGAAGCGAGCAGAGTTACCAGAAAAAATTACGGCAGGGACAGTGCTATAGACATTGTTATCTGAATTGAAATAGGTTTTTTTATTATTCATGAGTAAAGTGTCAAACGAGTTGGTTTTTCCAGCACAGCTTGGATACTCAGCTGGACAAAAGTAGGGGCCGTTGATTCCAGCGTATCCACCACCTTTTCCGACAAAGTCGGCAAGGGAACTGACGGGGCAATTATCACCGCAATTACCGTCTGATGCAGTCACCGCGAGTACACGAGTTGAATTCAAGTCAGCGGCTATCAGATCCACGACAAATGCGCCTGCATCACTTTCTACTGTTTGGCGACTAGAACCAGATGAGGGAGCGGAATTATTGACTGGAGCTGTGATTGTGGCGGTTAAAGTTGCGAGTTCAGCTTGTTTTTTCTGAATGTCTGTTCTGAGTGTGGTTAAACTGGCAGAGGCACTGGCGTAATTCCGATTACCTAAAAGTGTAAGAATTTTTGCAAATGTGGCGTCAAGTTCTTGAGTTTTGGTAGTGGCTTCTTTGACATCTAACAGTTGGTCATACATTTTGACCGTTTCTTTATACGTCTTTTGGATGTCAGCAATTTCTTTTTCGAGTTCATCATTCCGTACTCGTTGATCCTCCGCTAAGACCTGCTGAAGTTCAGCCTCTGTGCTGGCAATATTGGTTTGAAGTTGAGTGAGTTCATCTTGCAACTGAGTCGAATTTGATTGAAGAGTAGTCACTTGTTGGGCATAGCTATCTAAGTTGGTTTTGTTTTTGATCATCACATAGGAAGCAAACACCGTAACAACTGTGATGAGTAAAAATGCAGTGACAATAAATGTCACTTTTTTTGGCTGGAGATGAAGTTTTTTGTATGGAAGCACGTTTCAAGTATAGAAGAATGTGTTGTGTACAGGAATGCTTGCTTTAGCGATCTTTGACTCGAATGACGAGTTTCAGCCCTGACCACATGTCACTCAAAGAACAGACTTTGACATCAACCAATCCAGTTTTCAAGGCAAAAGTTCGAATCGTGTCTTCGGTGATATCACCGGCTTTGGTCGAGCTTTTCTTCGGCCAGGAGACCCAGATCATTCCAGCAGGATCAATCGATGTTTTCAGGGTAGGAAGTTTTTTTTCTAATTCTTTTTGAGTTTTTACAAAAATATGCACGATGTTTGGTTTTTGACCATCACTCGGTTTATTTAAATCTGAAGGGGAAAGTTGCAGCAAATCAAAATATTCTTCGGGTTCATTCATTAAAGTCACTAATGAAGCGTGGTTAATCCCAAGTTTTTGGTAAAGAGGTTTGCCTGAGTAGCCAAATCGATTGAGTCGTGTCATGTCATCCAGCCATTCTGTTTTTCTTGTCTAATCACAATAATCTGTATTCAGTATAGCAGGTTTGTCTGGAGAGTGCTGAAGGGTGTTAAAGGGGATATAGTTTTCTGAAGTTAATTAGGAATGTAAGGCTGTTTGAATTGAAATTGGTAAAGAGGATAAATTATTTTTTTTCAATGTACCCAGCTTTTATAAATGAATCGAGTGGCATACTTCCAATTGGTTGTGTTTTTTCGGCAATATGACGATAGTGTTTGAGGTACACCAAAATGCGCGTATCGTTCGCATCTGGGAATGCATTAAAATCAACAACAATGATTTGGCTGGGTTCTAACTTCAGCTGACCCCACTGAAAGTATTTGAGCACTTTATATTCTTGGGTTTCAGACATATTTATTGGCGGGAATGTTGAAGTGTTAAATAAGTTTCCACTTATTTCTTTTTCCCCGCGAGATTCAAGGTTGTGGAAGGATCACTGTGCACTCCATCACTTTGAACATGTTTATCTTTAATTTGATCACCGTTCTTAATGATATGGACGATTGCCATTGCATGACCTCGTCCTAATTCATAATCTTCTTTAAGCCAATTTATAATTTCACCAGCCTTAGTAGCACTTCCGTAACCTTTTTCTTTTGCTATAGCAATGAAATCATTTGGTGTTTTCCCAGTTTTTTCTTCAATGTTGTCTAAATAAGCTTGAAATGACATTTTGTTTCTTTTTAAATGAACATTTAAATGTTTTATTTTGCGGAGGTGGAGGGATTCGAACCCACGAGACCTTTAGGGTCATCGCTTTCCAGGCGATTGCCATAGACCACTAGGCGACACCTCCTTGCGACAGGATCATATCTTACCATTAATTTCCTCAAAATTTCACAAAAAATCCGCTACAATAAAAACTTAGCATGCAATCTGTCAAAAATACGCCAAAGTCTGAGCGTCCCCGAGAACGCTTGGCTCAGTTTGGTGCGGAAAGTCTCAGTACGACTGAACTCTTCATGATATTACTCGGCAGTGGGTCAAAACAAACACCCGTTACTCAACTTGCTAAAAAAATTGATAAATTATTTCATTCTCAACCCAAAGTTGGATTAACAGATTTAACCAATATCCCTGGTGTGGGATTAGCCAAAGCGTCTCAGATTTTAGCCAGCTTAGAATTAGTTGAACGACTACGACCTCGTGATTCTGAGTCGGCACTGGATTCACTCGATAAAGTGTTGTCACACCTCGATTTTTTACGGTTTACAGAAAAAGAAACCATTGTCGGTCTTTACCTTAACGCCAGAATGAAACTAATCCATCGGGAAACTCTAGCAATCGGAGGATTGAATCAATCGATCTTAACTCCTCGGGAAGTTTTTCGTCCGATTAAAACTCATCCTATTCTATACCTTATTATTGCTCACAATCACCCTTCTGGCGATCCAACGCCATCAAGTGATGATAAAAAGTTTACAGATACGATTCAACAAGCTGGAAACATTCTGGGAGTTGAACTGCTTGATCATGTCATTCTGGCCAAACAAAAGCAGTTCTCGTTTAAACAATCCCAGTTAATTTAATTCTTCAGACAAGAAAAATGATACAATAACGCTCTTGGAAGGGTGCCGGAGTGGTCTATCGGACCGGTTTCGAAAACCGCGGCTCTTACGGGCCTCGTGGGTTCAAATCCCACCCCTTCCGCAATTTGCTCACATCATAATTCTTGCCAATTTTAATTCTTCGTACGAATACTTTCCTTTGAATGACTCAAATACTGGTGAAAGTTTTTCGGAACCGAGTTTTTTAAATACTTTGCGAATTTTAGGCAAGTCTTTACGGAGATAATCAGGAACATGTGATTGGAGTTCTTTTTTTTCAATTTGAGCATTTTGGTGCAATTTTTCAATATGTCCTAAGATAGTTCCTAAGGTTAAATCGCGGGTTATGGCAATCTCAGTGAGTACCTTTCCTTGTTTAAACAATGCGAGAGTGGCTTCATAGGTACTACCATCGTATTCAGTTTTTGGTTTTGGTTTTTTCACTTCAATTTTTTTGAGACTTCCTTCCGAAGCAATGATGAAATTTTTGTGCTTGGTGGCGATGTCGCTGTCAGAATACTGACTGAGTCTTTTTTCTGCGTTTTGAGATTTCGTTTTAAACTGAGTATCAACTTCTTGAATTTTTGGATGGACCTTTAATGCCATTTCATTAAAGCCAATTAAATACAGTCCTGATAATGTCCGGACTCGTGAAATGGCAACATATCCTTGGCCATATTCAAAAGTTCGAGACAGATCAATCAGTGCCGAATCAATCGTCATCCCTTGGCTTTTGTGCACTGTGATCGCCCAAGCCAAACGTAAGGGAAGTTGAGAAATACTGGCTATTTTTTTTTCATTTTCCTCAATCACCCACTCCATTGGTTGAACTTCGATCATGCTTCCTTCAGTTGTTCGCACCAAAGGAAAGTTTTCTTTTGTGAAGCTGACGACTTCTCCAATCGTGCCATTTACAAAGCCTTCATCAATATTGTTTTTGGTAAACATGACTCGAGCACCTTTTTTTAATATCAATGTTTCAGGAGAAAGACAGCCTTTGATCAGCGAAGCAATCTGATTTTTCTGTCCTTTTGATTTCATTTGAAATATAGATTCCTCGCCGGACAGTTGTTCCAACCATTCAGCATTCACTCGATCCACATCGACATTGTGAGAATAGAGCCGGGTGACAGTGGTCTCGATATCAGACTCAATAATTCTCATCGATAACGCATTCTCAACTTGAGAAATATTTTCTCCAGTACGAATCGAATCTAACACACTCAAAAAATGTGTATCTTCCTGGCGGTGTTGTTCTGATAAATAACAAATGACGGGTTGAGCTTCTTGCCAAGCTGAAGATTCGAACGCAAATTTCGATAATTTCTCTACTGGTGGTAACTGGAAAAAATCTCCCACAAATACAATTTGAAGTCCACCAAATGGTCGATCACTTTCTCGCAATGCTTGGAGGGTTTGATCGACTTGATCCAGCGTCTGAGCATCCAGCATGGAAATCTCATCGATAATTAACACTTTGGTTGATTGAAGTCGGGGAAGTAGATATTTTTTTTCTCGCATCAAATTGAAATCATATGAAGTGAGATCTTTTCGAATACCTATCCCACTCCATGAATGAATCGTTTGACCACCTAAATGTGTAGCAGCGATCCCAGTCGAAGCCGTAACAGCAGTTTCGATTCCATGTTCACGCAGATAATCGCGGTAGAGGTTCACCGTATGGGTTTTGCCACTGCCGGGTTTCCCAGTTAAAAAAACATTGGCACCGGTTTTCAAAATTGCTAGAGCGGAGGACTGAGTCATGGTGTATATTTTATACGCTTTACTCGTGAATAGGTTTTCAATATATAGGGGACACAAATATGCAAATTGTGCTGATTGGCTCACTGGCGGTAGATCAGATCATGAACTTCGATGGGTTATTCGCGGACATGATCCAGCCAGATAAACTTCGAGTACTTTCTATTTCTGTTTTAATTCAAAAATTGATCCGAAGTCGAGGCGGGATTGCGGGCAATATTGCTTATTCCCTAGCTTTGCTGGGCGACACTCCCCTGTTATATTCTTCAATTGGTGATGATCAACGAGTGTATATGAAAGAGTTAGAAAAACTTGGTGTGAACATTGATCATGTGCATTACTCTTCCCTACCAACGGCTACTTTTAGCGTAATTACCGATAGTAATAATTGCCAAGTTGGCGGATTTTATCCTGGTGCAATGGGTGATGCGAAGTCTTTAACAATTCAAAAATTTGCTGACGAAGATGTGCTGATTGTTCTCTCGGCTCATGATCCAGAACAAATGGCTGTCCAAATTGATGAGTGTTTAGAATTAAAAAAAAGAATGTACTTTGATATAGGACAGCAAGTCATTGCGTTATCAAAAGAAACTTTACGAAAAGGCATTCATGCTGCCGAAGTTTTAATCCTCAATGATTATGAAATGGGTATGTTGTCCGAACGAACAGAGTTAACACCGGAAGAAATTATCCAGTCAGTCGAAGTCTGTATCATTACTTTAGGTGAAAGAGGTTCAGAAATTTATTCAAAACAAAATAAGTGGGAAAAACAATCGATTCAAGCCGTCAAAGTGAAAAAGGTGGTTGATCCGACTGGAGCTGGTGACGCCTATCGAGCAGGATTTCTATATGGTTATACCCGAGGCTGGGATTTGAAAACTTCAGCCCAGCTTGGTTCAACCTTAGCTGCTTTTGTGGTAGAAATTCACGGCACTCAAGAACATGTTTTAACAAAATCTCAAATTACTGATCGTTATAAAAAGCAGTATCATCAAGATATCTCACTATAAGGAACATATGAAAAAAACAGACTCATACAAGGTAAAAGATATTTCACTGGCAGAATGGGGACGCCAAGAAATTGAACTAGCAGAAAATGAGATGCCAGGACTGATGGCCATTCGGAAAGAATACGCTTCATCCAAACCGCTCAAAGGTGCTCGAATCGCCGGTTCACTTCACATGACCATTCAAACCGCAGTGTTGATTGAAACTTTGGTTCAGCTGGGAGCTGAAGTCAGATGGGCCTCCTGCAATATTTTTTCGACTCAAGATCATGCGGCTGCTGCAATTGCGAAAGCAGGAATTCCAGTCTTTGCGTGGAAAGGCGAAACAGAAGAGGAGTACTGGTGGTGTACGGAACAAACGCTACTTTTCACTGATAAAAAGGGTGAAATGATCGGTCCAAATATGTTATTAGATGATGGGGGAGATCTGACAAGTTTGGTGCATGAAAAACATCCTGAATTGCTTGATCAAATCAAAGGCGTATCAGAAGAAACCACTACGGGAGTGCATCACCTTCACAAAATGATGAAAACCGGGAAATTAAAAATTCCAGCCATCAATGTGAACGATTCTGTGACGAAATCAAAGTTTGACAATTTATACGGCTGTCGTGAGTCATTAGTTGATGCCATTCGGCGAGCGACTGATGTGATGTTGGCTGGAAAAGTAGCTTTTGTGGCTGGGTTTGGAGATGTCGGTAAGGGAAGTGCTCAGTCTTTACGAAATAACGGAGCGCGAGTGATTGTTTCAGAAGTCGATCCGATTTGTGCGTTGCAAGCCGCGATGGAAGGATATGAAGTCAAACGAATTGAAGACGTGATCAAAGAAGTCGATATTTTTGTGACCGCGACCGGATGCAAAGATGTCATTCGCATTGAACACATGGAAAAAATGAAAGACACGGCGATTGTTTGTAACATTGGCCATTTTGATGTGGAGATCCAAGTTGCTGAGTTGAATGCGTTTAAAGGAATTAAAAAGAAAACCTTAAAACCACAGGTCGATGTCTATACTTTCCCCGCCACGGCGGGCAGGCCTGACAAACATCGAATTATTCTCTTAGCTGAAGGGCGATTAGTTAATTTAGGATGTGCGATGGGTCATCCATCATTCGTGATGTCAAATTCTTTTACCAATCAAGTTCTTGCTCAAATTGAACTGTATACCAAACCGTATATTGTCGGTGTCTATGTTTTACCAAAACATCTTGATGAAAAAGTAGCAGCTTTGCATTTAGAACACGTGGGAGCAAAATTAACGAAACTCTCGAAGGATCAATCTGAATATTTAGGTGTTCCAAATAAAGGACCATTTAAAGCGGATCAATACAGGTACTAAAATTTTTAGAAATTAAATCGTACTTTTTGTAGTATCAAGCTGTTTTTTTAGCTCATCCTCATCAAATGATTTTCCGATGAAGAGAATAGTTGTTTGTTTTTTCTCATCACTTCCCCACTCACTTGAGTCTGTTGTGGTGCGTGATCCAACACGTTGGATGAGTACTTTTGAGTTGGTACTATCTGAAGAAAAAACTACTCCTTTAATTCGAACAATTTCTTTGGGAGTGTTTCGAATGACTTGAATCACTTTATTTACATCATGTGGTTGTTCTGACTCATACCAATACATTTGATAGTCTTCATGAACGTGATGATGTTCACCCGTTTCATCCGCAGGACGAGAAGTAGCAAAGGAAGTACTCAGGAAAATATCTGGCGACAACACTTTTGTAAACTGAAGTACTCGTACATCTGGAGTTAGGTGTTCAAGTTGAGATTGAATTTGCGTAGTTTTATCTGTTCCAGCTTCTTCAATTTTTGATAAGACCAGTAAATCAGCATCCCCAATTTGTGACATCATAACGGCATGTTCATTTCGAGTTTGTTCAAAGTTCACTGCATCGACGACACAGATGGTAGCTTCGAGTGTGGTATGTTCATTGACTGGAGCTGTTTGTAAGGCTTCCCGAACAGGATCCGGATCGGACAGTCCTGAGGCTTCGATAATGATGTATTCAGTTTGGGGGCTATGTTCGAGAATATAGAGAAGAACTCTGGGTACGTCACTCTTTGCCACACAACACATACAGCCGTTGGCAAGTTCAATAATGTCTTCGGTATGTTGTTTGACAAACTGACTTTCAAGTTTGATATTTCCAAACTCATTCAACACAACTGAGATTTTTTTATCAGCGTGTTTTTCGAGTAACCAGTTGATAAAGGTTGTTTTACCGGAACCGAGGAAGCCGGTGATAAGAATGATAGGTATTTTTTTTGGCATAGTTCCTCAATTACTTCGTTGTGGGGTACTGATCCTATTGTTTACTATGTAACAATACAAGTGTGTATTCTATTATTGTAAGATACAAGTAGTTTCCTAAAAATAAATTTGACTTTCATCTACTCATGACTGAATCAAAAAATATCTTCCAATTAAAACAACGAGAACAACAACAAAGTACTTCAGAACAAAAAATTCTTGCGGAGTTACGAGTTGACGAGCAAAAAGTAAAAGCGATAAGCAAAAACATTAAGGGAATTTTTTCAGGGGATATTGGGAATCAAGAAATATTGGAAGCGATATTCGTGCAACGCAAGTTTTCACAACCAGGAGAAAATGGTTATTTGCAAGGTGATAATGGGAATGTATTGAGAAAGAAAAATGCGGATGCTTTTTTCAGAGGAGACATAGCGGACCAAAAAGTAAGTGATCCTGAGCAGCAGCAGTTATTGCTTCGTATATTCACAGAACGAAGGTCTTCTTTAATAGAAGTAAGAAGTTCAATGAGTATGAGGGTTGCTTTGGAGAAAAATCTTGAGCAGATCTTATCTGGAGATATCCAGAGTATCGAAGTATTGGAAGCACTATTTTCGCAACGTAAATTTTCACAACCAGGAGATAATGGTTATTTGCAAGGTGATAATGGGAATATAGTGAGAAAGAAAAATGGGGATGCTTTTTTCAGAGGAGACATAGCGGACCAAAAAGTAAGTGATTCGGAACAGCAACAACTGCTGTTAGATCAATTAAAAGATAAAACGAATTTTTTAATTAAACGAGATAAAAGCTTTAAAGAACAAATTGCTGTTAAGAAAAATCTTGGGCAGATCTTATCTGGAGATATCCAGAGTATCGAAATATTGGAAGCGATATTCGTGCAAAATAAATTTTCACAACCAGGGGGTAGTGGTTATTTGCAAGGTGATAATGGGAATATAGTGAGAAAGAAAAATGGGGATGCT
>CAYOQI010000002.1:0-95032 GCA_964406075.1 uncultured Pseudomonadales bacterium | reverse complement strand
TTTTTCAGAGGAGACATAGCGGATCAAAAAGTGGACGATCCACAACGAAGAGAATTACTAAGGGATCTATTTTCAATACTAAGATCTGAAACAATTCCAAACGAACAAAGGTTATTGATCAGAAAATATCTTGAATCAGAAGACGAGACTGCTTTCGAGCGACTTAAACTACTTCTTGATACAGAAGCAAATTCAACTCAACGTGACAATATTCTTGATGTTATCAACAAATATGAAAGCTTTATTCGTCTAAATAATCTACAGCAAGAATTTTTTAAAGCTTTGGTTAATCCAGCACAAGGATTTCCGGTGGCGTTAGAACTTCTAACTGTATATGAATCAAAAGAAAAGAATGATTTAGATGAGTTGGTTAAGTTAAGAGAAATTGCTTTTGACAGAAGAAGAATTCAAGTCACTCGAGAATTTTTAAATATCTTAAAAGATGAAAATAATATTGATTTAGCTTTGAATTTGTTACGTCAGCTTACTGAAGGTGAAAAAGATGCTGAGGTTAGAAGAGTTTTAGCAAAACTTGTTTATAAGTTGGAGCTATCAGGATTGAAGGTGAAAGTAGCTCAACAATTTGCGTTCGATGCAGATGAAAATATAAAAATAGAAGACCTGATCTCATCCATACCAATTCGGCCAACTGTAGACGACATTGATTATGTAGATACATTAATAGAATTAAAAAATACTGGTGAGAGTATTACCTCAGAGGTCAGGAAGTTTAGACAGCTTGATCGGGCATGTAGGATTCGTCGAATGTTTGAAAAAGCGGATTCAAAAGTCATTCTCCAGTTGATAGAAATGTTTTCTGTTGAAACAGTTGAGGATGGCATTCTTCAGTTAGAACTTTTTGATTTATATAAAAAATATGTAGCTGCTAGTCGACCAAACGATTTTGATAAAATCTTTGCAGATGAATTGAAACAACGTATTATTTCTAATCTTGAACAACAATTTGTTTCACCTGAGTTAGGTCGAAATGCTGATGCACTTCGCTATGTACGAGATAGGTTTCGGGAATCGCTTTTTCCTTTAATTGAGAATCTTCGAAAAGATCCACAAACCGAAGCTGTTGCAGAGAGAATTTTGACAGTACAAGTTGATGGAGAGCAAATTGATAATCCTCGAAAAAAATACAAACAAATTCCAAGTGAATTGGAAAAGCAAAGAGAATTATCTAAAAGAGAGAAGGAATATTTAGATTCGGTTACGGCTTTGAGTGGATTTAACCCGTATCTAATAAGTGCTGCAGAAGCTGACTTTGGGGTCACCAGTGAATTTTTACGTCACCACTTTGAACGACTGTCACGAGAAACTGTAGATGAATTGCAAGATGGTAAGTATGTTCCGTTTTTGATCATTGGAACTGGTCCAGGAGGATTAACCGCTTTGGGTGAATTAGCTCGTAATAACCCTTCACTTGCGTCAAAAACACTGGTGATTGATCAAGGAGAAAGAATTGGTGGACCTTTCGCTGTTCCTAAAGGACCGGCTTGGGAATTGAATAGCGCCAATCGAAGGGGAGAGGGTGGGTATTCACTTCCTGATCCTCAAGAGAATGGATTAGAAACAGTACGAGCATATGGTAGTCCGGTAGCACGTTGGTATCCTGGAGAAAGAGCAAGAGGAAATGACATACGAAAAGGTAGTATTAATACTTCAGTCGATTATTTGATTGCACCAGATGAATTATCTGCTAAACGTTATCCTACAAATGAGCAGTTACAATTTATTCTCGAACAACAGGCTGCTCTTTTAGTAAAAAAAATCGCTTTACGGACTGAACTAGAATCGGTGGAACCAAATACCGAAGGTGAAAAAGGAGATAAGATTGCAACTTTAGTAATTCGTGACAATAACGGTGGAGTAATGAAGAGAGTTCGTATTCGTTTTGATGGGGCTATTGTGGCAAGTGGGTTAGGTGAAGCGGGATATGGATTTCAGTTTGAAGGAAGTAAGGCCCAAAGAGTGGTGGATCAAACAAAAGATCAAGATGCTTTTCCTAAAATTTCTACGACTTTAGATGCATTCCGAGCTCTAGCTGACCGAACCAAAGAAAAGAAATCACCCGGAAAGACAATTGTTATCTGGGGAAAAGGTAATTCGGCAGATACCCTTATAGAAAATATTGGGGCACTATTTCAGAGTGAAAATCCTTTAGTCCGAGATGTGACCAAAATATATGTCATAGCAGATGGTGATTTAAGTAAACGACCACGATACGCACTTCTCAATGATATTAAGCCACGAAACGGCAGAGGAAATTTAATTGAATTTATTAATGCTCGAGTAGCTGATACAGATTTTGCAACCACGGAAGGTGAACCTCAAGACAGAGAGTTAGCATTCTTTGATCCCACTGGAAAAGAAATAGTTGATAGTCAAGGTAAAGCTGTTCGTGGTGATTCAGGAATCGCTGCTACCGGTTTTCAACCGAGCTTAGATAAAGTCTTCAAGTCATATCTAAAGCCAGGGCAAAGTTTTAGACCTGGAGGAGATAATCCAACCGAAGCATTGAGTCTTCCCACAAACGGGAAGGTGGCAGTTGCAGATCAATTGATCGATGATCCAAATATTTTGTTCGTGGAAACCGCATCACAGCCCAGATTTAGTTTGGAAAAACTTGCGCAATTACCCAGAGAGGCCAGAAATGCTCTATTAAGAAATGGGGTTGAGAATGCCGTTGCTATTGGGTTTCGAGCTCCCGATACACAGGCTGCTTTAAATATTTGGCTGAATAAAAGAAATATTGACCTAAGTGATGTTTCATTGGCAACTCAAGAAAAGTTACATACAGTTGAAGTTAATGGATCCCTTAGTAAAGATGAAGAAATAACAAAAATTCCTGTTTCTCCGGATATTGATCCTACAAAGTTGGGTATTCCTAATAACGTTGAAAATACTGCTTTGTTTTTATCAAGTATTTTATCTTATGAATTAGGTAGTCAGTCGGAATTTATAGGAGGAGGGAGTCAAGAATTAGACTTCAGTGTCAACTATGATAGTGGAAGTAATCAATTTCTTCTTAAATATGAGGGTTCAGTAAGTGATCACTCTATTTCTTCACAGTTTCTCGAAGTAGTTAAACGGGTTATCGAAAACGAAGATTTTCAAAAATATGCTATTAAATCATTACAAAAAATACGAAGTAATCGTCGAAACGTCCCAGAACTAAATATAGTAATTGGGTTTAAAAATGGAAAATTAAATCCAAAAAACACTTTTGTTCAAGTGGGGTTTGCTCGCATGACTTAAAGTTCTTCCTGGTAAAATGGTCACATGTCTGTGATCGAAGTTTCTAATTTAGTCAAAAAATACAATAAAGCCAAAATCAATGCAGTTGATGATGTGTCGTTCTATGTCGAAGAGGGCTCTTTCTTTTCTTTATTGGGTCCAAATGGGGCAGGCAAGACCACAACAATTTCTATCCTAACTACCTTATTACTTCCAACTAGCGGTCAAATCACTATTGCCGGTAAGGATGTGATTAACCAACCTGGCGATGTGCGTCAACAAATCGGAGTGATTTTTCAAAACCCAAGTCTCGATTTGAATTTAACTGCTGAAGAAAATATTCGATTTCATGCCAATCTCTACAATGTTTATCCCTATGCTTTGAGTTATGGACTTATGCCCTCTGCATATAAAAAGAAAGTTCAACAATTGGCCGAAGTTTTGGGTATGGAACACGACATGCATAAACCAGTGAAAACGCTTTCAGGAGGCATGAAAAGGAAATTGGAAATCATTCGAAGTTTAATGCACAAGCCGAAAGTTTTATTTTTGGATGAGCCTACGACGGGACTGGACCCTGTTAGTCGTCAAAATTTGTGGAAGTACCTCCAAGATATTCGGAAGTCGGAGGATATTACTATTTTCTTAACGACTCATTACCTCGAAGAAGCTGAAGGATCAGATTACATTTGTGTTATTGATGATGGAAAAATTGTGGCCAAAGGTACGCCGGCTGAAATGAAAAAACAATTGATTCAAGAATATGTGTTGATGGATGCAAAAAATCGAGATGATTTACAAAAAGAATTTCATCGACACAAACTCGAATTTACCGGCTCAGGCCCTTTCCAAGTCCATATCGGCAAACGCTCAACCCAAGAAATTATTCACGCCATCAAAACACCTTTGACTCTTTTAGATATTCACAACCCGAGTCTCGAAGATGTCTATGTCGAAATTATCAAGAAAAATCATGCAGACGCTTAACGCCATCCTTACTATCGCTTTTCGAGACGTCATCAAGTTACTTCGTGATCGACCACGAATGATGGCGAGTTTGATTTTCCCGGCCATTTTTATCGGTGTGTTAGGTACCAGCTTGCAACAAAACTTAGGGAATAATTTAGGGTACAATTTTTTGGAATTCGTGTTCATCGGTGTCCTAGCTCAAACCTTATTTCAATCGACCGCAGCTGGGATCATTTCCTTAGTCGAAGATCGTCAAAATGATTTTGCCCAGGAAATGTTCATCGCTCCCATTTCTCGCTATGCCATTATTTGTGGAAAAATTCTCGGAGAAACACTTGTTTCACTGGTGCAAATTGCTGGAGTCTTACCATTAGCGTTTTTAATTGGAGTACCGTTAGATCTTGAAGGATTACTCCGGTTGATTCCATTTGTCTTCTTCATCTCACTGTACGGAGGAGCATTTGGAGTATTGATCATGTCCAATATTTCGGATCAACGTCTCGCCAATCAAATTTTTCCATTTCTCCTATTTCCACAGTTTTTCTTAGCGGGAGTCTTTAATCCAATTAAAGAATTACCATTACCGATTTTGATTGCTTCCAGGATTTCTCCGATGACCTATGCGGTTGATCTGCTCCGAAGTATCTATTACTTCGGTCAACCGGAGTATACGGAAACCGTCTTGTTTTCTCCTTTCCTGAATCTATCAGTGATAGTGGTCGTTGGCTTCATCTTCATGACCATTGGTACGTTCCTGTTCGTGAGGAATGAGCGGAATAAGTAAATTTTTCACAATCATTTTAAATGTTTTTCACTTCTTACAATTAAGTCTTCTCTTGAGGTGATTGAATGGTAGAATAACAAGCAGATATTCAGCCCCTGAAGAAAGTGAAAATATATGGCAAAAATAATAAAACTGTTGGAAGCAATTAAAGATCAAGAGATCGTAGTTCCTGAATTCCAGAGAGAGTATGTATGGAGCTTAGATCAAGCAAAAGAGTTAATCGCCTCTCTATTCCTCGAGTATCCAACTGGTAGTATTTTGGTTTGGGAAACAAATACCCCACCTGAAATTAAAAATGATGCTGTAAATAAAGATAAAATGGGATGGATAAGCGTCTTGCTTGACGGACAACAACGACTGACCACACTCTACCTTTTATTAAAAGGAGAAGTCCCTCCGTATTATAAAGAAGAAGATATCACTCACGATCCGCGTCACCTGTACTTCAACCTTCAAACTGCAGAATTTAGCTATTATCAACGACAGAGAATGGAAGAAAATCCATTTTGGAAATCTGTCATTAGTTGTTTCAATGACAAGTTTGATGCATTCACTTTAGTAGAAGGATTGCATCTTGAAGATGCAAATCAAAAACTCCAAGTAGGAAGTATCGTTAACAAAAATTTGGTTCGATTGCGAGCCATCGTTGATTTAGATTACTTTGTCCAGTCAGTCCCTCAAGGATTGGATATCGATAAAGCAATCGATGTTTTTGATCGAGTCAACTCAATGGGAACAAAGCTCACAGATGCCGAACTTGTTCTCACTCACATTTCAGGTAAGTGGCCACAGGCGCGCAGAATCATGAAACAGAAGATCGAAGAATATCAAAAATTGGGATTCTTTTTTGATTTAGATTTCTTAACGAGATGTTTAGTCGTTTTGCGAACCAAATCTGCCTTGTACAAAAAAATGACTGAGGAAGTATATGAGGTAACATCAGCCACCGATTATCAGCAAATTTGGGCACAATTAGTCAAAATTTTGGATTACTTATTGCCGATATTGAAACAGTCAGCCTATATTAGTGGCAGTAAAGATATTAATACGATTAATGTTCTTGTTCCTTTGATTGCGTATTTGTCTGGGAATGGTGGCTACTTTGAAGCTCAGGTTAAAAATCAATTTTTGCATTGGATGTTCTTGGCCTTAATCTGGGCAAGATACAGTGGTCAAACTGATCAAAAGTTAGACAAGGATGTTTATTTAGCTTTGAATAGTCACCAGCCAGTAACAGATCTCATCAATGAGATTGAAGACCAAAGAGGTCGTACTGAAATTAAACCATCCGATTTAGAAGGACGGGGAGCAGGTCATCCGTTGCATCGCATGTTGTATGTATTAACTAAATATAAAAAAGCCATTGACTGGGCGAATGGTGGATCTTTACAAGACACCATTGGAGATTATTACTCGATTCAGAGTCATCATATCTTTCCGCAAGCGATGTTATACCGAAATGGATTTGATGCAGAAAATCACGTTGATAAACAGCGAGTCAATGAAATTGCGAATAGAGCATTTATAACCAGGGATACCAATTTTGATATCTCGGATGCTGATCCAGCGACTTATCTTACAGATGTGCATTCCAAATATCCTGAAGCGTTACGCCAACAAATGATTCCAACAGAATCATCCTTGTGGCAAGTGGGGAAGTACAATGAGTTCTTAATCGCTCGACGAAAAATGTTGGCAGATGCAATTAATTCATTCTTGGAAGATCTGAAAGGTCAGACTACAGAAGAAGTGATCGATTATGACACCATTATTCAAGATGGTGAAAATGATTATGTAGAATTCAAATCATCATTGCGTTGGGATTATGAACAAGGCAATGTCAACAAATTGATGGAGTATGTGATTGCTAAAACCTTAGCAGCATTCATGAATTCTGAAGGTGGGAAATTGTTCATTGGTATCAATGATGCAGGTGAAGTACTTGGTATAGAAAAAGATTGTGTGACCTTGAAAAATCAGAACAAAGATGGGTTCTTACTTCAGTTAACCCAAGTGATCAATCAATATATTGGTAAGGAATTCAATCAGTATGTGGGTGTAAAAATAGTGACCATTGCTGGTAAACAAATTGCCGTGGTGGATGTCATCAATAGTGCCATGCCTGTTTTTCTTCAGTCATCTGGCAAAGAAGAATTTTACATTCGGGCTTCAGCATCTTCTCAACCACTGAGTATCCGTGAAGCCAATGAGTATATTCGGACGCATTGGGAAGGGTAAGTGAAAAGTAAATACGAATGTAATTTATATATTACTTCAAGGTGACAATTAGGCTTTTCCTGTTCGTGAGGAATGAACGGAATAAGTAGTATATTTTATAAAATTCATTACCAAATTCTCTTCTAGAGTTCGGGCTAAGTTTGGGATATAGTGATTCTGTTAAAAAACTTCTAACGAATTGTTATGCCTGAATTACCTGCTTCTTTATTCACTCAATCTCCTCAAGATTTTCTCCTATATTCCACTCCAAATGGTGAAGTTCGCCTAGAAGTTTTTATTCAAGAAGAAACGCTTTGGTTAACTCAGAAAATGATGGCGGAGTTGTTTGATGTTGATAGGTCAGTGATTACTAAACATTTAGGAAATATTTTTGAGGAAAGAGAATTAGAAGATAAATCAGTTAGTGCAATTTTTGCACATACTGCTGAAGATGGGAAAATTTATCAAACTCAGTTCTACAATCTTGATGCCATTATCGCGGTTGGTTATCGAGTAAATTCAGTCCGAGCTACCCATTTTCGTATCTGGGCAACACAGGTGTTGAAAGAGTTCATTATCAAAGGATTTACTTTGGATGATGAAAGATTAAAACAGGGAAAGTCAGTTTTTGGAAAAGATTATTTCAAAGAATTACTTGAACGTATTCGTTCGATCCGAGCGAGTGAACGACGAATATATCTTCAGATTACGGACATCTTTGCTGAATGTAGTATCGATTACGATCGTCATTCTCCTGTGACCAAAGACTTCTATGCTATGGTTCAAAATAAATTTCACTTTGCGATTACAGGTCAAACCGCTGCAGAAATTATTCACACTCATGCTGACAAACAGAAGCCACATATGGGTTTAACAACATGGAAAAACTCACCGAGTGGTCGAATTGTGCAATCTGATGTTCTCGTTGCCAAAAATTATTTGAGTGAAAAAGAAATCAAACAATTGGAGCGAACAGTGTCTGGGTTCTTTGATTATATTGAAGGTTTGATTGAGCGGGAAAATACCTTTACGATGGAGCAGTTTGCAGAAGGAGTTGATAAGTTCCTTTCGTTCAATGAATACAAGATCTTGGATGGAAAAGGCAGATTATCCAAATCTCAAGCGGAGAAGAAAGCGATTGAAGAGTATCGAGAGTTCAACAAAACACAAAAAATCGAGTCAGATTTTGAGAAGATGGTGAAGAAGCTAGGAGAGAAAAAGAATCTTAAATAACTGAATGTTTTTTCTTACTTCGGCTTTATTTATAGGATGGTTTGAGTGATAGAATACAATTCAAGACGTTATTTCAATCATGACTCTTGAAAAGAATTACAAAAATTAATACAAAAATTATGTCAGATAACTCACTCAAAAAGGGTAGATATACCAAGTACAGCAATAAGATTGGCTTATACAGCAACACCAAGGGGAGTTTTATTAAAAACGATACAGAAGTTGTTCTTAATTTTCCTTTCAAAGATACAGTTCTCGAAGCTGGCATGAGCAAAGAAGATGTTGGGCGCGAAGAGCGCTTCCTACATATAGAGCTTGATAGTAAAGATATTGATACATTGGAAGAACCTAAGGTTCTAACCAATTTCAAATACATAGATAAAGATGGGGAAAAGCCTGTTACAGCGGACAGTAACATTGAGTTTTTTGATGAAGACGGATCTCTAAAGCAGAATTTGCTCATCAAGGGTAATAACCTTTTAGCGTTGTACACTCTTCGGGAAAAGTTGGCAGGTAAAGTAAAACTGATTTATATTGATCCACCTTACAATACAGGAGGTGATGGGTTCAAATATAATGATAAGTTTAACCATTCTGCTTGGTTAACATTTATGAAGAACAGATTAGAAGTTGCACGAGATTTACTGTCAGACGATGGTGTTATTATAGTTCAATGTGACGATAATGAACAAGCATACTTGAAGGTATTAATGGACGAAATCTTTAGATGTGAGAACTTCGTCTCAACATTGATCTGGGAAAAGAAAACAGGAGCATCTGATTCGAGACATATAGCAACAATAACTGAATATGCACTTGTATTTTGCAAGGATACTGACACAGTAGTTTTTTCAAAAAATACTGAATCTTTTGACATCAATAGATATCGATTTAAAGATAAGTATTTTGAGGAACGCGGGCCTTTCTATTATGACAACCTGGATAGAGGTACTTTAGGCTACCACATACAACTCGACTATGGTATTTCGACTCCTGATGGGAATGTAATATTCCCTAATGGTCGAAAAGAACAGTTTAATGATGGTTGGCGTTGGAAGTGGAGTAAGAAAAAATTAGATTGGGGAATCGAAAATGGTTTTATCGAAGTGATGAAGTCACCTACCGGTGAGTGGAAAGCAAAATACAAGATCTACTTAAATGTAGATAATGAGGGGAACCCTATCAAAAAATCATCACCTCATAAAAACCTAATCAGTGGGATATTAAATACACACGCGACGACTGAGATACAGCAATTATTTGGAGAAAAAGTTTTTTCGACTCCTAAGCCTGAATCGCTAATCCAGAAGTTCTTGGCAATGACTACAACTGAAGGGGATCTGATATTAGATTTTTGTCTAGGTTCTGGCACTACAGCATCAGTAGCACATAAGATGAACCGCCGCTGGATAGGTGTTGAGCAGATGGATTATATTGAAAATGTAGCTAAAGAACGTCTTAAAAAGGTTGTTAATGGAGAACAAGGTGGAGTCAGTAAATCCTTTGATTGGAGTGGTGGCGGCGCGTTTATCTTTTTTGAATTAAAAAAGTATAACCAAGAGTATGTCGATCGTATATTAGTAGCTGTAAGCCTTCCTGAACTTGAAACGATTTATGAAGAGATGCAGCAAAATGCATTTTTGAAGTTCTTCTTCGATAAAGAAGATTTTGAAAAAGAGACAGACTTTAGAGATCGTATTTCAGGTAAAAAAGGTAAAGAATTTCAAGAATTACTTGATAAACGCAAAGATGCTTTAATTTCAATTTTAGATGAAAACCAGCTATACCTTAATTATGCAGATATGCATGATTCTCGACATCAAGTATCCGCAGATGAAAAAGCACTAACGGACAGGTTCTATGGCACGACAGAAAACTAAAATCAGTCAAACGCTTCAAGATTTTCTATTCAATAAAATAGCCAGTAATCCTGATTATCAGCTGTGGGCTAATGCATATCAAATACCTGCCTACATTACCGACAATTTACATCCCACAAAAAAACTTCGCGACTACCAAGAACGAGCATTGAAGCATTTTATCTGGCTGTATGAACATGATCGAGCTAAAGCTAAGTATGTGCTGTTCAACATGGCTACTGGCACAGGAAAAACGCTCGTAATGGCAAGTATTGTTCTGTATTTATACGAAAAAGGTTATCGCAATTTTTTATTCTTAGTTCATCAAGTTCAAATCAAAGATCAGGCGGTAAAAAATTTCACTGATTTCAAGTTCGAGAAATACCTTTTCAATCCAAAAGGTATAAAAATTAATGGTCAGAAAGTTGATGTTAAGACGGTTGATAATATAACTGATTCTAGACGTAATGCAATAAATTTTTTGTTTTTGAGCACTTCATTGTTATACAACCGCCTAAAAGAACCTCGTGAGAATGTTCTTACTAATGAAGATTTTGTGAACAATGACGTAGTCGTCATTGCTGATGAGGCACACCGCTTGAATGTCGACACTAGAAGCAAGATAAAGAAAGATGTTGAAGAAATACTCAACTGGGAAACTGCTGTAATGTCGGCTCTAAAAGCTAGAGAAGGCAATATACTCCTTGAGTACACAGCCACCGTCGACTTAGCAAATCAATTAATTCACGAAAAATATACAGATAAGATTGTATTTCGCTATGACTTCCTGGAATTTAATAAAGATGGCTTTAGTAAAGATGTGAAATTTCTATACAACCAGGAGGTTCATACAGAGGACCAAAAACGACTATTGATTATCAATGCTGTTGCATTGAGCGAGTATCGCAGGCTGTTAGCTGAGAGAGAAATGGGAGTGTTTATCAGTCCAATTGTGCTCATAAAGTCAGTGAAGATTGCCAAAAGTGAAGATGATCGCAAATTCTTTGATAGTGTGATTGGCTCTTTAAGACCAGATGACTTGAATAGGCTAAAAGAACTTAGCCGTGAAAATAAAAATCGTGAACACGAGATTTTGAGTGATATGTTCACCTGGCTTACCTCCAAAGATGCTGGGTTGATTTCTCAAGGCGACTGGGATGGCCTTAAGGCTTTTACAGCCGAAATACGTGCAAGTTTTGCCCACGATAATACGCTCATATACAACAGTCAAAAGAAAGAAAAAGCAGAACTGCTGCCGTTACTTGATAGTCCACGCAACACTATTCGTGCTATTTTTTCAGTCAATGCTCTGAACGAAGGATGGGATGTACTGAGTCTGTATGACATCGTTCACTTTGACATATCAGAAGCTAAAAAAGTTTCATTACAAGATATCCAATTGATCGGACGTGGGGCCAGGTATTGTCCATTTGAGCTACCAAAGAAGTACAAGCGAGATGAAGAGGAGAGTGTGCAGAGCTTATTTCCTGGTCGCAATCTTGAGTTTGATAAGTACAAACGAAAGTTTGACAACGAACCGTTTGATACAGGTCGTGTTCTTGAAACATTTGTGTATCACTTCGTGAAGACCGGCACATTTCTTGAAAAGCTTCAAGTTGATTTACTAGGCGAAGGAATTATTAGTGAGGGCGTTGAGAAGAAGACTATTACGATGAAGGAAAAGTTTCTTGCAAGTGAAACTTATAAGAAAGGTTTTGTGTTAGTAAACAAAACTGAAAAGCGTACTAAAACACTAAGCAAAGAAATTGACGCTACTTTCAATAAAAGAATTATTGCTCGTGCCTATAATCTACGTTCAACTGGTTTATCAGATGTTGAACAGAACCAAATTGTTGCTGGTCAAAAAACTGATGTGATTCGTATAACTAAGGAGTATTTTTCTTTGCCTATAATCCGAAAAGCGTTGGTGTCGGCAGAGAGCAATTTCTTTCGTTTTAACAATCTTTACAAGCAGATTGTTGGTATCAAGACCCTTGATGAACTGATAGAAAAATATTTGCCCCAATACGAGATAAAATATACCTACGAAGAAGGGAAAAGTATTTACCAAATCAGTCCGACCGAAAAACTACAGTTGCTAGTTGGTGTAATTTTACCTGAAGTGCGAAAGGCTATTGACGTAAATATGCCTCGTATCACTGGCAGCAAAAAGTTCCGCCCACTTTTATTGTCGGCAGTGTTTGGTAAGGAAAAGAACATCTATCTGATGTCATTCCCAACGGAACACAAAATTACTGGCGAAAAAGTATTTAGGAGTAATGATGAGCGTGCTAAAGCTCAGTCAGATCACGAAAATCCAGAATTGCGATATGACGTACAGTCTGCAAATTGGTATGCATATGATGAGAATTACGGAACAAGCGAAGAAAAAAAGTTTGTGAAGTACGTAGCTAGTCAGATCAACTACTTGCAAGCAAAGTATACTGATGCAGAGATTTATCTGATACGTAATGAGCTTGACTATTGGCTTTTCAGCCCACAAGACGGGCGTAAATTCAGCCCTGACTACATTATGATTATTAATGATGTTGCAAATGGCAAAATGTACTATCAAGTATTGATAGAACCTAAAGGTGGCCATTTGCTCGAGCATGACGCTTGGAAAGAAGAAGCCCTGAAGAGTCTATCGGATAAGAGTGAAGTGGTATTTGAGGTTGATGATGAAGATTCACAAAACTATAAGCAATTCTTGAAAGAAGCCAGTAATCATGGCTATAAAGAAATAAAATGTTTGGGTTTGAAGTTTTACAATTCAGATAAACGAGGTGAAACTGATTTTGCTTTAGATTTCCAGGAAAAAATATTAGGGTATCCAGTCTTAAGTTAAGAAAACCCTCATGGTCATACCCCTATAAGATAGTTGGCTAAATTAAAAATTGTTGTAAAAGCTGGTGCTAATCGGAATAGAAAATATATTTTAATTACTGAATAGCTGTTTATCTACAGCAGTCTTTACTATCGCTAAGTAATTTATGGGACTGTGGATCATCGTGCTGTTGACACTGTATACGATTCTGAATGAATCAATCAAAACAATTCAATCCACGTATAGTGGGTACTATTTCTTGTTCCTCTAGCGCCTGATCGTTTTTCATTACATAATTTAGATATGAACAAAAAACTTCTAGTCGAATTTATCGGCACTTTCTTCTTAGTCCTGACGGTTGCATTAACAGGAGATCCGCTAGCAATTGGAGGAGTATTAATTGCCCTAGTCTACATGGGAGGGTATATTTCAGGAGCGCACTACAATCCTGCGGTGACGATTGCGTTGTTGATCAATAAAAAAATTTCCAATGAAGATGCGAAAGCCTATATTCTCACTCAACTTATCGCTGGTATCGTGGCATCTGCCACGTATTTGTTTATGACAGGAGAGAGATTTACTCCTACCATAGCTCGAAGTGCAACATTCGCTACGGCGGGTGTAGTAGAAATTGTATTTACTTTTTTACTGGCATCGGTGGTATTGCACACAGCGGCCACAGATAAAACCAAGAATAATCAGTATTTCGGTTTAGCGATTGGATTGGCCTTGATGGTTGGAGCTTTTGCTGGCGGTCCAATTTCGGGCGGAGCATTCAATCCAGCTGTCGGTGTCGGTCCGTTACTTTTCGACTTTCAAAACTGGGGAGCACATCTCCCTATGATCCTGTTGTATCTGATCGCACCAGTTGTCGGTGGTGGATTGGCAAGTTTTGTGTACAAAAAATTGCAGTGAATTCAATGTGCTGTTGACACTGTATGCGTTTCTGGATGAATCACTTAAAACAATTCCATGGACAGTTAGTGACTACTAGTTCTCATCCCTCTAGCGTCTGATCTTTTTTCATTACATAATTTAGATATGAATAAAAAAAATCTTGATGTAGATCCGACTAAAAATACAGAGGAAACTTCACCTCTTACTCCTCAACCCACACCTCAAATCTCCACCAATGAAATTAGTATCCCTCAGCGAAGCGGCAGTTCAGTCTTCACTATTGGAACAGTTGTATTGGCAGTAGTTATTGTGGGTGTAGTAATTGGTGTTGCAGTTAACTTTAAAAATAAAAAAAATTCCCAATCTAGCTTGGTAGAGCAATCACAACAAGTTGCGACTGTTTCACCCTCAGTTCCAGAAGAAAGCAAAATAGTAGGGGATTTTGAAGTAGTGGTCAAAGAAAATCCTACAGACGAATCTTCTGCAGACATTTATTTGAAAGATATTCAGTCACAACATGAAACCTTATTTCTCACATTGGAAAATGTTGAACAAGGGCGTTACTACCAAATTAAGCTTGTAAATGGCTATATCTATGTCATTAAAAGAATTGGTTATGATGGGTATCGTGATGATGACTGGACAGAGGAGCTATGGAAGTATGGATCGGAAAAACAAGGAATCAAACTATTTTCTAGTAGAGGTTTAAGTTTTCGAGTATCAGGTGATGGCAAGTATATAGCTATACTTGGAACTGAAACCAATAGTATTACAGATGAAAAGTTAACTTTCATAACTGGTATAGGCAATACTGTACACACCATTCTTCCCAAGGAACTACAAATTGAGCAGCCAGCGTTAATGGAATGGCATGAGCCATACTTTTGGTTTAGTGACAGTTTTGGACCGAGTTACCGAAAACTCGTTAAAATTAACATTGAAAATTCTGAATTATTACAATATGAATTACCAACATCTGTAGGACCAGATGCTGATCTTAACGTTGTCAGTGAAAAAGTTGCCTCGAGTAATCATCCGCCACTGTTCGATGTTGATAGCGCAAATGAATTTTACGAAAGTGGGAAAACAGTTACTCTAACGGTCTATGACCTTAAAACTAAAACTGAACAACAGATTGCAACAGCTGTGGCAAAATTGTTTAACCCAGAATGGATTGATGAAGTTACATTGGAATATGATGATCCGAATGGCAAGGGTCGATTAACAGTAGAGATTCCTTAGCAAAAAATAGAAATACCTTCTCTCAATTTCCTATGAGACTCACTGGCGACGACTGGTTTAAGGCAATAAATTACTGAAGGGGAGATTTACTTGCTTATTTGGAAGATGAAGATGAGTAAAACCGATTTTTTGTTGTGAACAATCTTGTATACTACAACTTCTGCCCAACTTTCATTTTTCATCTACTAGTCTTTCAAAATTTTTCATTTTCCTAACATTGTTGTCGTGCATATCTTTTCTTGGTTTGACGTGGCTTGTTTATACCGATGTGATTCGGAGTATGGATTTTAATGTCTTGGTTCGACTTCAGGATAGGACTCCTCACTTTGTGGATAATCCATTGGCCACAATTGTGGATTTAGGGAGTATGGAGATTCAAGGATTTATTCTTTTGATCGCCGTCTGGTTGCTACCAGTGAAAAAAAGAGTGAAAATTCTTATTTTCACAAGCTATTGTGTGGGATTAGGAATGATATTAGTTGGGAAAACATATCTGGCCCATCCCGCACCACCATACATGTTCCACCGTGGAAATGCTGGTTTATCTTTTCCTTCACTTCATGTCCAAGTTCAGTCGTCGTATCCGTCAGGACATACATATCGAACAGTTTTCCTCGCTTCGTTATTGAGTGCCCAATGGTTGATTCAAGTGAATCGTCAAAAAAGAAAAACAGTAGTAGTTATAGCAAGCATATTACTTGCACTCCTAACCATGACAGGTATGGTGATTTTAGGGAAACATTGGGTGAGTGATGTCGTAGGGGGAGGATTACTCGCAGTGGGGGTGGTCAGTGGAGTGTATGCAGTTTTACTAGCTCACATTCGTAATCGTCCAGGTGACTTCACCGATCGGTAGCTGGACTTTGACGATATCCCCAATTTTTTTTCCATGTACCGCTTTGCCTATTGGACTCTTTAAACTGAGTTTGTTTTGAGTAGGATCAGATTCATGTTCACTGACGAGCATGAAGGTCAGTTCCTTCTCACCATTCTTGATAGTAATGGTGCTCCCAAAAGTAGCAGTACCGGTATTGGCTTGAATGGCCTGAACTTTTCCAAAAGTGATTAAGTACTTAAGTCGGCGTTGTTCTTTACTGATATTTCCCAGCTCCATTTTGGCATATTTATATGCCCCATTTTCAGATAGATCACCTTGTTCGCGAGCAGCTTGCAAGCGAATGATGACCTCTTCACGAAGGGGAGTGAGTCGAGCCAATTCATCTTTGAGTTTTTGATAGGCTTCAGCAGTGAAAGGAATGCGTTGAGGAGGTTCAGTGGTCATAGGTGTTAAAATTCAAGCGTAATCAAGTATTCTACCCTGTAATTCATTTATATGACACTTCCCCGTTCATTCTACGCTCGTCCAACAGTCGAAGTTGCTCAAGATTTATTGGGCAATTTTTTGGTTCGGAAAACTGAAGCAGGATTGATGAGTGGAGAAATTGTAGAAGTGGAAGCCTATACAGGTACTGATGATCCGGCCAGTCATGCTTTCGTAGGAATGACAAAGCGGAACGGAGTCATGTTTGGAGAAGCAGGTTTTTCGTATGTATACTTTATTTATGGGATGTATCACTGTTTCAATGTGGTGACAGAGCGAGCGGAAGTTCCCGGAGCTGTACTTATCCGATCAATTATTCCAACAGATGGAGTAAACCAGATGGTGAAAAATAGGAGATTAAATAACGTGAAAATAAATAATGTGACAAATGGTCCAGGAAAAATTTGTCGAGCGATGAATATTACGTTAACAGATTCAGGAATTGATCTCACCACTTCATCATCCTTATTTATTGAAGACCGAGGAAAACGATATACTCAAATCCAGTCGTCACCGCGGGTTGGTATTCGCAAAGCAACTGATAAATTATGGAGATATTTTCTTAAGGAGCACATATGAAACATGCAATTGATTGGTTTGAAATTCCGGTCAGTGATTTTGATCGAGCCAAGAAATTTTACGAGCATATTTTTCAAATCACTTTGCAGGAAATGGTGGTCGGTCCGAAGCTAGGATTGTTTCCAGTTGATACTGATGGCATTGGTGGAGCAATTGCACATGGGAAAGGATATGTTCCAAGTGTGGATGGAACAAAAATTTATTTGAGAGTCGAAGGAAAGATGCAGGACGTATTAGATAGAGTTGAAAGTGCTGGAGGAAAAATTGTCGTCCCTTGTACTCAAATTTCTGAGATGTTTGGGTATATGGGAGCCTTTACTGATACAGAAGGAAATTGGATCGGAGTGCATAGCAAAGCCTGACATTCAAACAAGCTCTGATTGACAGGCATTTCCTTTTTCAGGCATCCTTAGTACATCTATGCTTCGCACTGAAGTTTGGAAATCTTCTGCCCAACCACATACCGCGTTTTTATTGTTCGCTGTCGCGTTCTTTTTTTTTCATATCGGTGACTCCATGATGAGTTACATCGCACCAGTCAGTATTGCAAAATACATGAATAGTCCGGCTCTGATGGGAGTAGTCTTAGCTTTTTCTTCGGCCATTGGAATTATTTGTGATTTTACTTTTCCGCGGTTATTTACCAATAAAGATTCACGTTTTTTCAATGCTTTGCTGTTCGGATCGGTATTTTTCTTTCCGATTGCGTTTCTCTTATTTCCGACCACAGTTGGTTTTTTACTGGGTATGGCCGTATGGGGAATTTACTTTGAGTCGATGCTGTTTTCAAAGTATCACCTGATTCAAGAAAGAGTTCATCATGAAGAACACGCTTGGGCCTGGGGAATCTTGTCGGTAGTGCAGAATTTGGGACTGGTGATTGGTCCGTTATTGGCAAGTATGTTGTTTGATCAAGATGAGAAATTTCCCTATATCGGAGCCATCTGTGCCTTTCTGGTCGGGACATACTGGTATATAGGTGTGCGATGGTCGGAAAAAAGAAAAAAAATAATTCACAGACACTTCACAGTTATTCCCACGCGTTCGTTTTTGAAAGAACTCAAAATTTGGACAATATTTGAAAAAGCACTCTGGCCACTGTCCTTATTAACGATTGTCTTTTTCTTGATTGACTCGGCGTTTTATTCCATCGGACCACTCTTTGCAGAAGAGTTACAAAGCTTCCATCCATTTGGTGGAGCATTTGTCAGTATTTATAGTTTGCCAGGATTATTGACCGGTATGTTCATGGGAAAACTGTCTAAACCTTTTGGCAAAAAACGTCTAGCTTTTATATGTGGAATTCTGTCTGGAATAGGATTAATTTCGATGAGTATGACCACTCAAATGTGGTCCATTTTAGGACTGACTTTTTTTGCTTCGATTGGACTAGGAATTTTATACACCGCAATATCAGCAACCATGCAAGATTATTTAGGCAGATCAACTCACTATACGAATGATCTGATTGGTCTGACCTCAATTTGTGGAAGTATCGGGTACGTTTTAGGTCCCTTGCTGAATGGAGTTTTAGCAGAAGTCTTCGGCACACACAGTGTTTTTCGAGTCTGGGGAATTGTGCTCACTTTCTTAAGTCTGTTTTTATTATTGACCGTCAAACGAAAAATTCGTCTCCCCCAACAAGAACTTTCACAGATTGAAGCAATTGCATAACCCATAGTAATAAAAAGAAGATATTTCTGATATAATCGGCCACATTCTATCTCGAGAATGTATGCGATCAATCCTTATTCTTATTGCTTTCTTTTTCATTGTTATTGTCAGTGAACATTTTCGTTCCCAACGGACGGTGTACTCATTTTCATCAGATCAAGAAGATTTAGTTTCCTTGAGTAAAGAAGACATTACCCCTGTTCATCTGACTTTAAGTCAATTGATGGCTGTAGATGTTAAATCTGCCCGATTGGAAGGTGGCAAATGGCCACTGAGTGAAAACAAAGCAGTCTTTTTAGAAAACTCTGCCTATCCTGGAGGAAATGGAAATATTGTTATTTATGCTCATAACTGGCCGGATTTATTTGGTGAACTGAAACATGCAAAAGAAGGCCAAGTCATTACTTTAGTCACAAAAAACGGGTATGAGTGGAAGTATCAAATTCATTTGATTACGGAAGTTGATGCTTCTCAAACCACCTGGGTTCAACCCACCGAAACCGAAATTCTAACCCTATATACATGCAGTGGTATCTTCGATCGACAACGCTTGATCATTCAAGCTATCCCCATATTTAAATAAATTTTTCGCATTCAAGTTGTAAGAGCAATGTTATGAAAAAGTAAAAGAGGTTGTCATGCCTTATGGTTGTGGTAGCATGAGTATATGAAAAAACTTTCACTCGTCCTTTTCCTTTGTGTTTTCTCCCTTATTTTAGCTGGATGTCGTCGACAACAGACAACTGACGATACTGCTCAACCATCTACGAATACTGAAGTTCTAACTCCTGATGAAGTGATGTCGACAGTCGAACCATCTGCTTTTGGAAAAATTCAAGGGAAGCTGAGTTATCCAAGTGAAGGTGTTCCAATTGACATGGTGATCTGTGCCCAAAGAAAGGATACTTCTCAAAATTTCTGTACAAACGATCATATTATCACCCCAGATCAGCCAACGACATATCAGCTTGAAGTTCCCGCTGGATCATATGAAGTCTATGCCTATGTAGAGTCAAGTCCTCAAGTAAAAGCCTACTATTCCGAGTTCGTCACCTGTGGATTGCTTGCAAGTTGTCCTTCACACAAACGTATTGAAGTAGCTGTACAAGGTGGAGCGACGCTCAACAATATCGATCCAGGAGACTGGTATGTGCCTTCAGGCGAAGAACTAGAAGCCCCTGTGAGCGATCCTGCTCCAGCATTGTAATTTTCACACAGCTGAGAAAATCCACTTTGGAAATTGTTGCTATATAATCTGGGTATGTCGAATCAAATACGGGAAGTGAAAGACGCGTCCGATATTGCACAAGTCATCGGTGAACGCATTCAGTTGCAACGTGCCGGCAGAAATCTCCGAGCACTTTGTCCATTTCACAGTGAAAAATCTCCATCTTTTTTTGTTACTCCTGATTTACAGGTCTTTCGATGTTTTGGTTGTGGTGAACGCGGAGATGTCTTTACCTTTTTACAAAAATATGAAGGATTAACATTTGGTGAAAGTTTGAAAATGCTGGCCGATAAAGCTGGTATTAAACTCGAAGCCCAACACTTTACTCCTGAAGATACGCAACGTGAGCGATTGCTCGAAATTTTAGATTTATCGAAATCGTATTTTCATTTTTTACTCACTGACCACAAAGTTGGAGAGATAGGAAAGAAGTATCTCAAGGATCGTGGAATAAATAATGAAATTATAAAAGAATTTCAAATTGGCTTTGCGCCTGAAAGTTGGGATGGATTGATTCGCTACGTGCATGGAAAGAAAAAGTATTCCCTGGCGGACATGTCTGATGCCGGTTTAATCATCCTTCGGAATGGTGCGCCCAATAACTCCACCACCGCTCGAGATTACTATGATCGGTTTCGCAGTCGGATCATCTTTCCCTTGACCGATCATCGAGGCAGAGTTGTCGGGTTTTCTGGACGAGTCTTAAATCCTGAAGAAAAGACTGCCAAGTACATCAATTCTCCGGAAACAAGTTTGTATCACAAAAGTGAGTTGTTATTTGGTTTTTCTCAGCACTATCGAGCTCTGCGTGAAGCACAGTCGGCCATTATTGCCGAAGGAGAATTTGATGTTTTATCTTCAGCTCAGGCACATGTTCGAAATATTGTAGCGATCAAAGGCAGTGCTTTGACCAAAGAGCATTTAGAACGTTTGCAACGAGTGGTGAATACGATTGTTTTATCATTAGATGCCGACAAGGCTGGAGTTGCAGCCACAAAACGGGCGATTGATGTGGCTCGGGGGTTTGATCTTCGAATTAAAGTCCTTTCTACCGTTGATTTGGCAGGAAAAGATCCTGATGAAATCGCGCGTGAAAATCCCAAAGCATGGCGCGAGCATGTCAAAAAAGCCATCTCTGCTTATCAGTTTTTGATTGATGCAGCAGTGACTCAAAACGACATCACGACCGGAGAAGGGAAACAAGCGGTGGTGGCTGAATTAGTTGGAGTGCTCCTGCGGATTCCACATTTGATTGAACAATCACATTACATTGAAGAATTAGCAAAAAAACTGAATGTCTCGGGAGACATGTTACGAAAAGATTTACAAAATTATCATGTTAAAAAAGAAACCAATACAACTGTTGAATCCAAAGAACAACAATCTTGGACTCCCAGAGAAAAATTAGAAATAAGTGTGATGGGAGAATTATTGAAAGTTGAGCCGACAGATATTCAAATTTATGTGCATCAAATTGAATCGGATTGGATCAGTCATCCGGGGTTTCGTCAGTTATTCGATCAATTGAAAAAAAACTCCCGTTTATTTAATATGAAAAAGTTTTCCGCTCAGTTGGCGCCAGAATTACACTCACTTTTTGCCGAAGTCTATTTAGACTCTGTTGAAAAACAAGAATCTGATGCTCATGGATTACAAGGAAATATTCAAAAATTAAAACAATTATTTTTTAAAGAAAAAGAACAAGAACTCCTGAAAAAAATTGAAACATTAGATACAGAAACAAAAAGTTCAGACCAAGAAAATGAAGAACAAAAACTCCTCTTGGAACTCCAAACCATCCGAGAAAAAATGAAAACATAGAAAAAGTTCACAAAAACAACGGAAATCATTCGTTCTTCTTCTCCAATCTGGTAAAATACACTCTCTTTAATTCACTATTCGATTATAGAAAACGGAGGTAGTATGGAAGCACCACAACAACGAGGACCTATCATGAAAGAATTCATCAACTTTATTCGCGAACAAGGTGTGGTTGGTTTAGCGGTTGGATTTATCATGGGTGGATCAATTAGTAAGGTTGTGACGTCGTTAGTCACTGATTTAATCAACCCAGTGTTAGGAATTATTTTAGGCAAAGCCGGTGATTTGAAGCAGATGTATCTGCAAGTGGGCGGAGCCAAGATCATGTGGGGAAATTTCCTCAATAGCATGATCGATTTCATGATTATTGCGGCTGTCGTGTACTTTGGGGTAAAACTTATTGGTTTGGAAAGATTAGATAAGAAAAAAGTCAAGCCAGCTGAGGTTCCAGCTCCTAAATCTTCAGACAAAAAAGAAGAGAAGAAAAGTTAATTTGCACTAAAGTCGATACAAAAAACCCGCATGTGTAGCGGGTTTCTCTTTTTCGATTTTTGAGCTTGGCAGTTTGGCGACGTGTAGTCGCTCCTGCTTGGGCTCAATTTTAAATTTTAGATTGCTTCTTACGAATCAGCGAGTTCTTCGCTATGTCGTTGGGTTAAATCCCAAGTTGGTAAATTATGATCAACTCTTTCCAGAGTTTGAACAGCATTGGTTAAAAGAGGATGGGCTTTATTTAGTGTGCCCCATTCACCTCCTATAACGAATTGATCGAAAGTCGTTGGGTTATTTGCCAATTCTCGAGGGAAATAAAGACAGGCAATGATAACCCTCGTCATTTGGTGATTGGAAAAAATTTGTAGTGGGAGTTCATCTGTACCCACAATTTTCTCTCCATAAATAATTTCATCAATGATCCCATTTTCTCCGGGATCTAATTCTAATCCCCAAACAAGCAATAAAATACTTGCTTTTTCAGGGTCAGGAATATTCATTATATCAATGAGTATTACTGATGAAGGAGAAAAGTTAACAGGAACATCAGTAGCCATATATTCAGAGACTGAAATATCCGACAGCCAGTCAAGGGTAGCCGTGTTTGATGGCTGGGGGGTGGGTATGTTCTGAGTAATCGCCATTCCTATGAATGTAACGACCAATAACAGTATTAACGCGATATTACGCAGCATTTCTCGTTTCCTTTTTTTTGAATTCGAATAGTTTCTTGGATGAGATCTGCAGAAAGCAAAATCCCTGCCAATTACTCAAGACCGATGGAGATCGATGCTCAGTAATTGACAGGGATGCGTCTTTACTTTATGTAAAAGAGCAAATTTTTCTCGGTAATCGAGAAAACCTACCTGCTCAGTATAACAGTATTAAGCTGAAATAGCAAATACTATGGGATTTACTTACTTGAGGAAAACTTTGTAGAGTTGAAGAATTATTTCTTACAATTCCTTCCGGATGTGTTCCTATTCACAACCACCCTAAAGTAGATCTATACTGAAAGATACACATATTTGAATCGTGTTGATGGAGACTGCTTTCGAGCAGTTTTTCTGCGAAAGAGTGAAACAGAGTTGATAAATTGAGATATTACATGGATGAGTGAATCAAATTTAAGGAAAAACATGCGTAGACGTGAGTACATTATTCAGACTATTTTTCTTGCGGTAGCCTCAGCATTGGCTTTTAGTTCTGTCTCTCTTCAAAATCGTTCTCGATTCCCTATTTATCCTATTTTTGAAAATGGTCTGCAAAGTGAATATAGAACAGAAACAGCTGGTGAGTTCATGGGCAAACTTGTAGATGTGCCTGCAGAACAATATCAATCTTCTACGCAGGTTCTGGGTGATACGACCGAACCGATTGATCCTCGAGCTGATAAACGCATTGAAGTAGATTTGGGAGCACAAAGAATATACGCCTTTGAAGGGGATCAACTCATCTATAGTTTCCTGATTTCATCAGGAAAGTGGGGAAGAACACCGACCGGTACTTTTAAAATTTGGACAAAACTGAGATATACCAAGATGGAAGGTGGGTCGAAAGCCAATCGCACCTATTACTATCTTCCAAATGTTCCGTACACGATGTTTTTCTACAATGAGGAAATTCCTAAAACACGTGGATTTGGTATTCATGGTACGTATTGGCATGACAATTTTGGTCATCCCATGTCGCATGGTTGTATCAATATGAAAACTGAAGAAGTAGCTCTTCTCTATGACTGGGCACATCCGGTCGTTCCTGAAGGCAAAAAGAGTATCGCTGCATCAGAATCTAACCCAGGCACAACCATTGTTATCTATGGTGTGGCTCCCAATGAGTAACGCTCGAAAAGTAAAGAAAAAATTATTTGCTTTACCCCAAGTCAAAATACCTCGACTTCTTTTTTTCACCCTTAGTTTTTTCATCCTAGTCATTGGTGGATTGATTTTTTCTTCTCAAAGTATTCAAGCTGGTCTTAGTTATGGATGGAAGCAAATCATTCGTGGTACCCCTCGCATGATGATACAGAAGCAAGAAAACCGAGGTGGTCTTATTACTTTGGCTTCGACTGCGGATCCGACTATAGAAGTAGGAAGTTGGGAAGTATCTGGAGATGCCACATTTACGTTATTCCAAGCATCTGAAGAAACTCTGCTTAAATACCTCCAATATAATGATGAAGGGAAACAAAGTGGTGGTCAAATTGATACCTCAGTATTAACTCAAGTTACTTCTTTTCAACAATTTCTTGGATCCGGATATGATTCTGCATCGAAAATCTCCTTACCTTTAAGTGAATCTGGTATTTGGTATCTCACAATTCGTACCGGGGATCTGGTCCGAGATGTGATGATTATTCGGTCACCAATTGGATTACTCAGTAAAGAAGGAGATAACCAATTTATCCTTTGGGGGCAGGATTTTAGAACCAAAAGAAAATTAACTTCCGGTACCGTGTCACTGTATGGACTGAAAAATCAGCGCACCGATCTTGGATCAACAGTGCTTGATGATCGAGGAATTGGTACATTGCCTATCAATAAGGATGTAGATATTGCGCTCTTAAGAAGTGGTGGACACATCGCTGTCATTCCAATTAATTTAAAATACTTAAATAGTGGCTCGGTGTCGTATCGAATTTTTCGTCCGAAAGAACGGGAGGTAAAGTACTTTACATTCACTGATCGCCCTCTCTATCAACCTGGTGACACACTCTATTTCAAATCAGTATTGCGTGATGATGATGACGCTCGCTATACGATTCCTACTGGATTAGTCAGAACTCGTATTATTAAAGATTGGGATTTTCAACATCCGGTTTTTGATCAAAACCTTCCTATTTCTGATCAAGGATCAGTGCATGGTGAATTCCAACTTCCTTCAGATATTAATCCTGGTTACTACACTGTCATTATTGATGCTTTGTCAGATCAAGTTGAAGCAAATCGGGATTACTCGAATTTCTATGGATCTGCAAGTTTTCAAGTCGAGTATTTTAGAAAACCAGAATACTTTCTTGAATTAGAGGGTGAGGGTTTTGAGTATCATCGTGGTGATCAAATGAAGTTGAACCTATCAGGAGCATTTTTCTCTGGTCAACCATTGTCGAGTCAAGAAGTGAAGTACACCGTCGATTCATCAGATTTTTATGAATATGATTACTTCTCTGACTACCAGTGGCTTCCAGATGATAAATACCGTTATGGAAATTGGGGAAGAGGGAACAAACTCAAAGAAGATTTCGTTTCACTCAACACACAAGGTGAAGCTGAAATAGTACTTGATACATCAAAATTTGAAATGAATGGCAAATCAAAAGTGATTACAGTGGAAGCTTCATTCTTGGATGCCTCTCAAAATCCTGTTTTGGCACGAAAGAATTTTATTGTGTATGCCGGAAAAGTAGCGATCTATCGACAACCAACGGGAAGTTATCAAGGAAAAATAAATGAACTCTATACCCTACCACTTGAGTTGAGATCTCGAAAACAAGAATCAGTGGCGAATATTGAAGTAGAAGTGAAGATCAAGCGAGAAACTTGGGTGTCGTATATTGATCCGAACCAAAAGTATCCTCAATATCGACAAGAAACAGCGGATTATCCGTCACAAAAAATCACTACCAATCAGAGTGGTCAAGCGTCGGTTTCCTTTACTCCGGATAAGACTGGCTACTATCGTTTTTCAGTCGAAGTAAAAGATCCTACAGGGAATCCTGTGGTAAAAGAATTTGGTGCATGGATAAGTGAGTTTGATGTGCCGTACTACAATGACGGTCAATCCTCGTACCTTTCCATAAATCCTGACAAAGAAATGTATCAACCTGGTGAAAGTGCGAGATTAACTTTGACCTCAACTATTCCAGATATTGATGTGTTATTAGCGATTCAACGAGGAAGGGTAGATCGGTATCAAGTGGTATCTTTTTCGGGGAAAAATGCAGAGGTAAATATTCCCCTCGATGCTGACGACATGCCGAATATATTTGCTCGTGTTAGTGGATTTTCAGATGGAGGTTTTGACTCAGTTTCAGTACGTTTACCTGTCAGTGCTCAGCAAAAAAAGATTCAAGTTGGCATTCAATCTGAAAAGAAAACCTACGGTCCTGGAGAAACAGCAGTGATTGATGTGTATACAAAAGATCAGGCAGGTAATCCAGTGGGTGGAGCAGAAGTGGCTGTTTGGAGTGTGGATAAAGCCTTGTTTGAGTTGGCAGATAGCCAGCTTCAAAATATTTTTGAAACGTTTTGGATAGAACGATGGGAAAATACCGAAGAAGCTCATTCTTTGGAGGGGATAAATGTATTTAATGCAGAAGGTGGAGGTGGGTGTTTTACCGCTGACACTCAAATTTTGATGGTGAATGGAAAAACAAAGAGTATTGAAGATGTTAAAAAAGGCGACTGGATTTTAACCCGAGCAAATGAATATAGTTCAGAGTTAATCAAAGCCAAAGTTACTGATACACATGAAGAACAGGAAGATGGCTACTTATCTATTAATGGCAATTTAGAAATTACTCCCAATCATATTTTGTGGGTCAATGGGGCATGGCAAACCGCTGATCAGATTCAAATTGGTGATCAATTACGTAGTTCAAATGATCAGGAAGTAACAGTTGATTCTATTGAATGGTTGCGTAAACCAGTGACTGTTTACAACTTAAGTGTTGAAAAATATCAAACATTTTTTGCAGATGGTGTGTGGGTACATAATCAGAAAAGTGATGTTCGCAAACAGTTTGAAGATGTCGCCTATTGGAATCCGGTTGTTCGGACTGATGCAAATGGATATGCTCAAATTCGATTTACACTGCCTGATAATTTAACAACTTGGGTAGTAGCTGGAGTTGCGGCTACGACAGATACAAAAGTCGGACAATCGACAGCAGAGTTAACAGTTCAAAAAGATATTGTCGTTCGACCGATCCTCCCAAATATCATTCGAGTTGGAGATGAAATAGAACTTTCCGCAGTTATCCATAATTTTACTGATGAAGCACAGACTTTTGACGTTGATTTCGGATTTACAGGTGGTGAGATTCAAGAAGATGCTCAACGACAAGTTGAAATTGCTGGTCAAGCCAGTCAACAACTTTTCTGGGATGTTTTGGCCACCAAAGAAGAAGAAAAAGCTGAAGTAACGATTTCCGCCAAGAGTACAACTCAGACAGATCGTGCTGACTCAATCATCGTTCAGATCCCGGTGCGAAAATTTGGATACTATCAACGTAGTGCCCAGGTCGGTGATGGTAGTACAGAGTATGAGGTTCGTTTCAACTCCGATTCTGATCCGCAAAAATCTTCTGCGAAGCTTTTGCTCTCATCCACCCTGGTCGGTTCGCTCCCTGATGCCATGAAGTACTTAGTAGATTACCCGTATGGCTGTGTAGAGCAGACAACTAGTCGTTTGGTGCCAGTATTAATTGCAAAAAAATATCCGAAGTATTTTGCGGCTCTTCAGTCCGAGGAGATGGATGAGATGGTCAAAAAAGGAATCAGTAAACTTGGTGAGCATCAATTGAGCAATGGTGGATGGAATTGGTGGGGGCATGATCAAACTGCGGATGCATTTGTGACTGCCTACGTGATCGAATCATTAGTTACGGCAAAAGAGTTAGGGTATCAAGTGCCTGAAGAAATGATAAACAGGGCAACGAACTACCTCACTTCGTCATCAAGTTATGTGAGAGGCAATGAAGTGAGAGATTCGGCTGAAGAATTTATCATGAAAAATTATGCATTAACGGTACTAGGTCAAGGTGTTAGCAGTGTTACGAGCCTTACAGATTTAAACCAATTACCCGCTGATGTGGTGGCATATGCAGTCTTAACGAATGTGAAGCGAGGTGACAGTAATTCACAAACGAATGGATTACAGATTTTGTTGGATAAACGAAAAACGGAAGGGGATCGAGTATTCTGGGAAGGTGGGACGCAACGTCGATTTGGCTCAACAAATACCTCAACTGCATTAGCAGTGCGAGCGATTCTGGCAGGAAATGGTGATCGAACACTCGCAAGTCAAGCGGTCAGATTCCTACTTCGTAATCAACAAAATGTGTATTGGTCCAATACTTTTGCTACTGCTCAAGTCATGAAGTCATTGAGTGAGTTTGCTCAAACTGGCAATGAATCTGCTCCAAATTACTCGTACCTTGTTTCTTTAGATGGTGAACAAATTTCTCAAGGTTCTGTCGATGCTTCAACAGCTTGGAGTCCGTCAGTTCCTATTCCTTTAGATAAGATACAAGAATCCGGTTCCACGATTTCCCTTCAACAAAATGGACAAGGTCAACTCTATTCAACTTTTGTGCAAGAAGAGTTTCGTACTGCTCATCTAACCAAACCTTTTGGAAATGGCATTCTAATTACTCGAGAATATGAGTCCGATCGAGGAGCACAGTATTCCTTGTCAGTGGGAGATACGGTAACGGTTAAATTAAAAATTTATGGAACTGAAACCGATCAAAACTATGCGCTGATTCATGACCATTTACCGGCTGGACTCATCCCGATCAATACCGTATTCAACAACGAACAGGCGAATGAAATGAATCCAAGTTATGAGTATCGTGTTGATAAACGTGAATTTACTGAAGATGGAGTTATTATTTCGTTGTATGAACTGCGACCTGGGGTTCACACCTTTACCTACAAAGCTCGGGTTGTTTCCGCTGGTACATTTGCCGTTCCACCCGCTCATGCTGAGCTGATGTACGCTCCAGAAATTTATGCATATTCACAGTCAGATACCATTACCGTGACCGGAACTCCCAAAATTATTTTGAGTAAAGCTGCCGCTCTTGCTCTCGAACGATGGTCTGATCGAATCTGGAACTTCCTCAGATCACTAATTTCTTCCCCATTTGTTTTACTTGGTATTCTTGCCATTGGATTACTGTTAGCAGGAATTGCGGTTGTGATTCGTCGTCGACGCAGATTAAAAGCCTTACATTCTTCTGTTGGCAGTATTTCAGAAATTCCTGAATCAAAACCGCCAGATTTACAGACATAACATGAACATTATTCCTAAAATCCTCCTGGGAATAGCTGTCTTCAGTATTTTCATTATTTTTGGTTTTCAATACAAGTATTCTGGAAACGAATTCTCTGAATTAGCTACGACCGATCCTCAGGCCAAAACTTCGGATATTTTAGGCACCGTTCGTGAAGAAGAAGAGTCACGTTTCACCTTGCCAGTTTTATTTTTTGAAGAACATTCTTTTTATCAAAGTCTCAATCAACTTTCTCAAATTGAAGATTCCAGAAAAATCTATGGTGGAGTGATTCCACATCATTTATTAGCAAGTCCGCTGATTGCGGATTTTTTTCATCGAATGAAAGATCAGCCGGTAGAAAAAATAATTTTGCTCAGTCCTAATCATTATGAAGTGGGGAGTACTCCAGTCCTGACATCAATTGCAGATTGGGAAACAAAATTAGGAGTTGTTAGAAGTGACACTATTTTAATAGAAAAATCGCTTGAATACTCATTTATTTCTGTAAATGACACAATCATGCAAAAAGAACATGGTGTTGGTGGCATTCTTCCATTTATCAAACATTTTTTACCGGAAGTCCAAGTGACACCTTTTATTTTCCGTAAAAACCTATCGAATGATGAAAGGAAAGCGTTTACAGATTTTCTAAAAAAAGAGATAGATGAAAACACTGTTGTAGTCGCTTCGATTGATTTTTCCCATTATCTGACTGTGGCAGAATCACTCGAAAAAGATGAAGTAACTAAACAGGCCTTTTTGACAAATAACTTTGAGTTGATTTCTACGTTGAACTCAGATTATCTCGATTCACCTCAAAGTTTGATGATTATTCTGGAAGTTATGAATTCTTTAGGAAAAAAAGTTGAAATACTCAACCACACCAATGCAGATGACATTTCCGGAAAATATGGGAAACCCACAACATCCTATTTTGAGCTAGCGTTTTATTAAATCTGTCATTCTGAGGTAATCCGAAGAATCCCGTCGCTTACTGAAGTTGTTTATTTATTTGATTTAAATTTTTTCCGTAAACTACGGGATTCTTCACTTCTTGTGAGTACACAAGAATGTTCTGAATGACATTAATATAAATAAAGTGTTTGTAGATCAAGCTGTTTTTACCCTCTATACTATAATTATTAACTATGAATCTTCACTCAATTTTTTCACCCAAGTCTATTGCAATTGTCGGCGCATCCAGCCAAGAAAAGTCGGTTGGTAATGATGTGGTCAAAAATCTCGTTCAACAAGGTTATCAAGGAAAAATTTTTCCAGTCAATCCGAAAATTGATTCTTTGTATGACTTAAAAGTTTTTCATGATCTCACTGAAATTACTGAGCCAATTGATTTGATGGTGGTGGCTGTTCCCGCCCAAATCGTTCCTCAAGTTTTAGAACAAGCTGGTCAAAAAAAGATTCCCGGAGCAATTATTTTATCGGCAGGTTTTAAAGAAGTTGGAAATACCGAGCTTGAAGAGCAGCTTGCGCAAATCGCGCGGAAGTACGATATGGCGGTCATTGGTCCGAATTGTTTAGGCGTTATCAATCCGTTTATCAAAATGAATGCCTCATTTGCTCCAGCGATGCCCGATCAAGGAAATATTGCATTCATTTCTCAAAGTGGGGCGTTGTGTACCTCGGCTTTAGATTATGCTGTGGAGTTTCGAATGGGGTTTTCAAAATTTTTAAGCACAGGAAATAAAGCAGTGATTGATGAAAATGATTTATTCGAATTTTTATTAGATGATCCTGAAACAAAAGTAATTGCTTTATATGTTGAACAATTGAAAGATGCTCAGCGTTTCATAAAAAATGCGGGAGCGCTTATCCATTCAACTACTCCAAAACCAATTGTCATTTTGAAAGCAGGTCGAACCACTGCTGGTGCACAAGCTATTGCTTCCCACACCGGTGCACTAAGTACCGAGGATCGAGTCTATGATGCGTTATTTTCGCAGGCGGGTGTAGTTCGAGCTCAGACAGTACGTGAGTTGTTTGAATACGCGGATATGTTTGCTCGTAACACGCTTGTTCCGGTGGAGAAAATTGCTGTTGTGACGAACGCTGGTGGACCAGGTGTTCTCGCTACCGATGAAGCTACAAAGCATGGTCTTGAATTAGCTCAACTGAGTGAAGAGACTATGAATGCTCTTAAATCATTTCTTCCTCCTGCCAGTAATACTCATAATCCCGTTGATATGCTGGGAGCCGCTTCAGCTCAAGATTACCAACAAACTTTAGAAATTTTAGAAAAAGATCCAGAAACCGATGCAATCTTAGCGGTGCTGACACCGCAAAGTATGACTGAGATTGAAGCTACAGCCCAAGTCATTGCAGATTTTAAACAACGTTCGCACAAACCTATTGTTGCTTCCTTTATGGGACAGCACACGGTTTTTCCAGGAATATTAAAAATGGAAGCCGCCAAAGTCAACACGACAGCTTTTCCTGAGTTAGCTGCGCGATGTTTAGCAGTGTTAGGAAAGTTTGTCTCGACCTCACAAAAACTGGTAGGGAATGTTGAGTTGTTTACAGATATTCATAAAGAAAATGTTGACACTTTGATGAGTGAAGTGAGTGGGCAACCCAAAGTTCCAGCTGAAAAAGTTTCCGATGTATTACAAGTATATGGAATTAACACCCTTCGATCGCAAGTCGTACACAGTCCAGAAGAAGCGAAGCAATTTGCTCAGTCACTGGGGAAAAACGTGGTCATGAAAATAGTGTCTCCTGACATCGAACATAAAAGTGATGCGGGCGGAGTATTGCTAAACATTTCAGCCGACAATATTGAAAGTTCGTATACCAATCTACTTTCCACCGTTTCTAGTAATCGACCAGAGGCAAAAATTGATGGAGTGCAGATTATGGAAATGGCGGAGATGAATGGCACTGAAATGATTGTGGGTGTTCGAAAAATTCCTGATTTAGGTACAGTTGTTGTAGTAGGTTTAGGAGGGATTTATGTGGAAGTGTTTAAAGATGTGCAAATGGGTTTCGCCCCTCTTACCCGGCAGACCGCACAAACGATGATTGAGTCATTGCAGTCCTATCCGTTGTTAACCGGTGTCCGTGGGCAAGTTGGAAAAGATGCAACAAAATTGCTTGAGTGTGTATTACGTGTTTCTCAGCTCGTGACGGATTTTCCTCAGATTTCAGAAATTGATCTCAATCCAGTCTTAGTTTTAAATGAAGGTGAAGGAATAAAAGTTTTAGACGCTCGAATTATTTTATAAAATACTATGTCCGAACAAGTAAACAATTTACTAGAATTAGCCAAACGTGTTCGTCACGATATTTTGGTTTCGACAACTGCGGCTGGATCAGGTCATGCCACTTCGTCGCTGTCTGCGGTTGAATTAATGGTGGCTTTAATGTTTGGTGGACACTTTCGATTCGACGTCTCAAATCCAAATGAACCAAATAATGATCGGTTAATTTTTTCCAAAGGTCATGCCTCGCCGTTATTTTATGCTTTGTGGGCAACTGCGGGACAAGTTTCCCCTGAGGAACTGCTCTCTCTTCGTCAGCTCACTTCACGATTAGAAGGTCATCCCACCAATGAATTTCCATTTACTGAAGTACCTACAGGATCACTTGGGCAAGGTTTGTCCGCGGGTGTAGGAATTGCATTAGCTGGAAAAATTGATGAGCTTTCATATAAAACGTTTGTGTTGTTAGGGGATAGTGAATTCGCTGAAGGATCAAATTGGGAAGCCTTGGAAATTGCGGCTCGTTATAAACTAGGGAACCTAATTGGAATTCTCGACGTCAATCGATTAGGTCAACGAGGAGAAACTCTTCATGGACATGATCTTTTGAGTTATGAAAAAAAAGTTCAAGCGTTTGGGTGGAGAACATACTTAGTTGATGGACATTCATTGGATCAAATTCACCAAGCGTATCTTGAATCAGGAAAAGATCCCGACACTCCTTTCATGATTATTGCCAAGACAATGAAAGGCAAAGGATTTTCGATTTGGGAAAACAAAGAAGGTTGGCACAGCAAAACTTTATCATCAGAACAAGTATCGCCAGCACTTCAAGAACTCGGGACATTTGATAAAAATATCCTCGGGAAAATCTCTTCACCTGAAAAGAAGCAACCTCAACAGTCGTTACCTTCTCCTGTCGATTTGCCACCTTTTTCGTCTTCAGAATTAATCGCGACAAAAAAAGCCGTGGCTCAAGGTATATTGAAATCCATTGCTGCTCATCCCGAAATTATTGCTCTGGATGCTGAAGTCAGTAATTCCACTCACATGGAAGATATTAAAAAAACATATTCAGATCATTTTTTGGAAATGTTTGTGGCTGAGCAAAACATGGTGGGAACGGCACTTGGATTGGCGACGCGTGGAAAGTTGCCAATTGTTTCTACCTTTGCGGCTTTTTTTACCCGAGCCTTTGATCAAATTCGCATGGCAGGGCAAGCACAAGAACACATTATTTATCTCGGCTCATATGCTGGTGTTTCTATCGGAAAAGATGGTGGATCACAAATGGGATTGGAAGACATTGCTCTGTTTCGGTCTGTATTTGGAAGTACCGTTTTATATCCATCTGATGCGACTTCTGCTGATAAGTTGGCGGAATTAGCGATTGCTCAAAAAGGTAGTGTTTACATCCGAACCACACGCGAGCCAACTCCCATTTTATATTCTGAAGATGAAGAGTTTCGTATTGGAGGAAGTAAAACTGTGCGATCTTCTGAGAAAGATCAAGTTACTGTTGTAGCAGCCGGCATCACTGTACATGAAGCACTCAAGGCGTTTGATGAGCTTCAAAAGGTTGGTGTTTCACTTCGAATTATTGATCTCTATTCCATAAAACCACTTGATACCCAAACGCTTATGAAAGCGTTGCAAGAAACTCAAGCGATGATTATCGTCGAAGATCATTATCCGGAGGGGGGTATTGCTGAGACAATTAAAAGTGCACTTACTCCCACAAATATTCCGATCGTTTCCTTAGCTGTCAGAAAAATACCTCACAGTGGCACTCCTCAGGAACTCTTAGAGTATGAAAACATTTCGGCAGCGGCCATTGTAAAAGCCGTGTACGAATTGATTAAATAAGTGTAAATAGTCACCTACTACAACTTGTATTATTCTGAAATCTTCAGTATTCTGTACTTTACTTATAAAAGTCCAAAGGTCAATCGAGGAGGCCCAATGAAATCAATACGAACGTTACTTTTTATTCCTGTCGCCGCAGTTGTTTTAGCTGGATGTTCTCAACAAGCCACCACTTCTACAGATACTGCTACTGAAACAGATTCAATTCCAGCTGTGATGGAAACGACCGAAACAACAAATATGCAGGCACAAGATGCAGATTTTACCGTGGAGAGTAGTAACTTTAAATTTTCTGTACCTGAAATGAAAGTGAAAGCTGGTCAAACAGTCACTGTTAAATTGGTCAATGTAGAGGGCACTCATGATTTTGTAATTGATGAAATTGAAGGTGCAAAAACCTCACAAATTACAGGTGAAGGTGAAGAAACAATTACGTTCACTGTTCCAGCAGATGCGGCCGGAAAGACGTTTGAGTATTACTGTAGTTACATGAAACACAGAGAGATGGGTATGATTGGAAAAATGATTGTGGAATAAATTTAAAATTTATTTGTAAGAAAAAAGGGCTGAAAGGCCCTTTTTTTATTACAAATTTTTTTTCTAACTACTGTTAATATTATTTGAATGGTCGAAACTAGAAGAAGAAAAAAACCAAAAACTGAATTAGCAGAAAAAGCAAAAGGCATTGTGCGAGCCAAGGAATTGCATCGAGCGATATATACAATAAAACCTGGAGCAAGAGTTAAAATTCTGTATGAGAACAAGTATTCTTACGTCAAGATAAACTCTCGTTTTCGTGCTGTCCTTACTTCAATTTCTCCAATAAAAGGTCATCAGATTTATATGACCGATCAAGAAGTTCGTGTGTCATTTGATCATCCAAAAGGGGTCGTGCAAGCAAATTTAAAAACTGGTGAACTTTTTATCGTTTGCGAAGGAAGTGAAAGCTTTGTCTGTTATATTACTGGGATAACCTCAAGGCTACGTCAATAACAGAAAATAGTTTGCAATATCAATTTTTTTTGAAGAATTTCTAGTATATACAGAAATGTACTAAAAGGTGAGACTGTTTTACTCACAGTAAAAAAGTTATGGTGATATCCATATAAATTGAATAGGAGATCGATATGAGTGGATTAGTTGAATTTCAGTTAAAACCAAATGCCGACAGAGAAGGAACATACATTTTAAAAGTAGGTAATTCAAGAAGAGTCGTTACTTCTAAAGTTGCTAAAATAATTGAGGGAGAAACAAAACATCATAATCCTACTGATGGGAAAATTACTGTTAGATTGCACGAACTATTTACAGGAATGGGATTAGCTCCTGATGCACATTTTGATGTTATCCAAGTACGTCCGAATTCGTAAAGTTTAAGGGAAACAGACAAGCTTAGATTTTTTTCTTCTTGAAATTACTCATCATTCTGAGAATATAGGGCAAAAGAGGTAAAAGGGGTGCGAAGGTTACCAGATTGATTTTCCCAGGACGAGGTTCCGTTAAAGCTGTTAATAATCGATTTCCTCGAGAATTCATGTCCCTTGAGAATTTTCGTATACCAAAGAGAAACAAAGCACCAATCACAATAGTTGCTACTAGTACGAAAATGAGTAATACGATAAAAATACTAGCGAGCACATAGTAAACATTTTCAAGCATAGCTGTATTGTATCAGAACCAAAAAATTAAGAGTTAAAAGCAGATGTGAATATTATATGAAGAAAGCAAGTCCAGTCACACCAGTAAAGAAAAGCCGTCGTTCTAGAGTAAAACCAGTTCATTCGAGCAATACTTCTCACTTTTTAACTGAATCTTCCTCCAAACAATTGACCAAAAAAATATTTTGGTCAATTATTTATTTTGTTTCGGCAGTGTGTTTGCTTTTATTGATCGCCTTTTCTTGGTCGATGATTATGACGGTGATTGGTTTAGCTCAATTAATTTTCATGTATGAAAAAGAAAATATTACCTCTGATGATGAGATGACATTCTGGTTGGTTGCCTCGACATTTATTGTTGTCGGTTTGTTTTCCACTTTTAAAACTTGGAGAGCCTGGTTTTCTAAGTGGTGGTATTTAGCTTTTTGGTGGGGGATTTTCCCCTTACTTTATTGTGGGCTGTGCGTATTATTACTGGGATTTTTATAAATCGGTTTTTTTTAAATTTGTTATACTTACCACTATATGGTTCAAGATAAATTTTCAGCTGTCTGGGTATCACATACGTCATTGAGCGATTTTGTGAAGTGTCCGCGTGCATACTATTTAAAAAATGTATACAAAGATCCAGCCACAAAACATAAGATTCAAGTCATGAGTCCACCGTTAGCGTTGGGTCAAGCGGTGCATGAGGTGGTAGAGTCTCTGTCGGTTTTGCCTACTCAAAACAGATTTTCAGAATCTTTGCTGGTTAAATTTGAAAATGCGTGGAAAAAGGTCAGTGGTAAAAAAGGTGGATTTTCTTCAATTGAACAAGAAGAAAAGTATAAAAAAAGAGGTGAGGAGATGTTGCGACGAATCATGCGTACTCCTGGCCCGTTGGTGAACATGGCTGTCAAAATCAAACAATCTTTACCCTACTTTTGGTTATCAGACGCCGACAATATTATTTTATGTGGAAAAATTGATTGGCTAGAATACCTGCCTTCAAACGATAGTGTCCATATTATTGATTTCAAAACAAGCAAAGCGGAAGAAGATGGAAATTCCATGCAGCTTCCGATTTACCATTTACTCGTTCATCATTGTCAGCATCGTAAAGTAGAGAAAGCCAGTTACTGGTATCTCGAATGGAGTGATGAGTTAGTCGAAAAAGCATTACCGGATTTAGATACTGCACATGAACAAGTGCTCAAACTGGCCAAACAAGTCAAGCTGGCTCGTCAGCTTCAACTATTCAAATGTTCAGCAGGAGAGGATGGGTGTTTTGCATGTCGACCACTTGAGAGAGTATTGAAAAATGAGGGTGAATTTGTCGGAACAAATGAGTATCGAACAGATATGTATATCCTGCCTTTTGAACAAAAGGCGGAAGAGCACACGAGTGAGTTGCTGTAAAAAAGGAGTATAATAGGGATATGTCAAGAAATCTAACAGAAGAACAAAACAGAGCCATTAATGATCTATTACGTGCTCATCCTCCAGAAGTGCTTTCAGAGGCTCTCTACACCGAGCTATTAGCTAAGCGCATTATTCATCTAGATGGATCTGTCGACAGAAGAATTGATTCTGAAACTTCTCAGGCAATAAACGATCTTTTAAAGCAGAGAGCAAAAAAGGATTAAATTCGCATTGTTACCTTACTTTTTAATTTTAAAAAAATATGCCAACCAAAAAAACCACAGCGCAAGCTGAAGAACCCAAGACCAAAAAAACTGAATCTCCAAAGCAAGAAAGTTTCAAAGTAAATGGGGAAGATTTAATCGCTAAAGTAAAAAACCTCATCAAAGAAGGAAATATTCGACGCATCACGATTAAAGATAAAAATGGAAAGTCATTAATCGTACTGCCACTGAGTATTGGTGTTGCTGGCTTGGTCCTGGCGCCCGTTTGGGCAGCACTTGGTGCTTTGGCTGCTCTTGTTACAGAGTGCACTATTACGATTGAGAGAAGAGAATAGAGAAAATTAGGCGTTTATTATTACGTGTTCACCTTTTAATTTGATGTTTAATCGTCAAACGAAAATAGCTTTGGTAGGTGTTTCCGCCAAACCTGAAAAGTATGGTCATAGAATTTTTGCTGATTTATTGGACAATGGTTATCAAGTAATTGGCATCAATCCCAAAGCTGAATCAGTTTTAAATCAACCAATTTTCTCCTCCTTGTCAGATCTTCCTACTCTTCCTGAACTTGTAATTACCGTTGTTCCTCATAGCGTTACATCTCAAATTGTCGATGAATGTCATAACTTAGGTATAAAAAATATCTGGATGCAACCAGGTTCAGAATCTTTGGAAGTTGTGGAAAAAGCAAAGCAACTTGGTTTACAAGTGACCACAAAATGTTTTATGAAAGATCAAGGAATTTGGTGATTTTTTTTGGCCCAAACATTATTTTTCATCCTAAAGGAGGAGAATGTCATCACTTCCAGGTCAACGTGAAAGAGTTTTAGAAAGTCATTACGATCCTAATAATGCTGAACTAGTAGTTATTTATGAATTTACTCGCGAGGCTCCGCCGTCTCCGTTAGAGATTGTTGCAGCACTAGAAGTTGAAAGACAAAAACAGAGACCAAAAATCCCTCTTATTCCACACAAGCCGCTTGGAGCGAGAAATAACTCGTAAATATTTTTGTCCATTTTATATCCTTGATTCCTTTTTTTTCCTCAGTGTATGATGGATGGAGTTATTAAATACTCCACATAAGGATGTCGTATGAAAAAGAAACCTGCCCGAACGACTTCTGCTAAAAAAGCAGCACCAAAGAAAAAAGTTTCAGCTAAAAAAGCTGTAAGAAAAGTAGCTTCATCTCCAGCTAAAACTCATTCTCACTGGACGAAACCACGTCTTCACAATGAACAAGTGGAGTTCTACGATCAACATCCGAATGCTAGAAACTTAATTATGATTTTCTTGATTGTTACAGGTGTATTCGTGCTGACCTATCTGATGACCATGATGTAAAGAAGTTGTTGGTTGTGTCGTGTTCAGTTTTTTGTTACAAGTAAACAATACTTAGCGTTTGCTGGAATCTGGTGCCTCGCCTGACTTAGGTGAGAAATCCAGAACTGTGCCGCAACGGTGATGCCGATCCACGACAAAGTTTGTCGGGATCGCGCAAAGTCCGATCTTCAAACGCGTTCCGGTGTTCACCGGAATTTCGACGAGCATCGGATTTTTTTTGTCGACTTTTGTCGTCTCCGCATGCTCCACAGAGCCTATTTGAAAAGTCGCATTCTTCTGCAAGTCAGCAGGATTCGGTAAAAAAGTGCTTATCACTCCTTGAAGTAGACCGAGCTACTACTTCGTCGTTCTGCACACTTTTTTTCTCGAACCTGACTGCCTTTCGAATTGAAAGGGACTTCTCAAACAGGCTCTAGAGAGCTTTTTTTATGGGAAGAGAGCGAGAACGGACCTTCATTGTTCAGGGAAAAGAAATAAAAGAATCTGAAATTCCTCAGGTATTTAATTTGTCACATCTGCTGGAAGATTTCAAAAAAGCGGTAGACTTGCTTGGAAAAGAAAAAGCGATCGAAAAATTCGTCCCACTTTTACGAAAACAGTTACTCACCCTCATCCAAGAACAAGTGATCTTGCCGTTGTCACCGCGTTTTTTGTACGAGGTCGAGCAAAAAGAAGAAGGTGGAATACAAGTTTTAGATCCTGATTATCCTTCTCAACCAGATATTGTGGAGAGAGCAAAAGAAGGTTGGCTGTTCGCTGCGGGAAAAGGAAAGCATGGGGAGCAGAGTGGAGCACGGTACGCCGAAGTTTTTGTTCAACGCTATTTATTAGAATTTTTGCAAACTCAAAAATTAGTCAATGAACATTTAGCTCAAGATCCTTTGTTATCTCTGCCTTTACTTCAAAAATTGGCGACATCAGCTGAATCCGTTCAAATTTCTGATAGAAAAGGAAATCTTCAAGAAGGATTTACCAGCCCTTGGTATGCATTGGCCATGCCGAGAAGTGAAGCACATGCGGGAGGAGGTTCGTACTTTAATGTCTATCGGTTAGTCGCTTTTCCTCAATCAAATTCAGATGAGGTGAAGTATGTAGTGGAGTCACAAGGGTATTACCATCGCATAGGCTGGAGAGCACAAGCTCACAAATTATTAAACATTGACCAAGTTGATACGTTTCATTTGGATCAATTTGATGAAGAAGCAACAATGATGAGGATCATTCAGTTGTCCGAAGACAAAAATAATCTAGGGCCTGAGGAGTTATTAGTTAAGTTAGGAGTACAAGCAGGAGATTGGTTGCTTCCTCGAAGGATTCGTCGAGCTCGGAAGCGCCAGGACCAACAAGCAAAATCAATTGACTCATCCATACATGCCATTTTAGAAATTTTCCAACGTGAATTTACACATGCCCCAAGTATTACACAAGATACGAATTTGAAGATCTTTTTTGAAGCTCTGGCAAATCCTTTGTTGCTCAATAAAAATGTTCCTGGTGAAGAAGTGGTGAAAAAATTTGATGAAGTCTTAGTTAAAACTGGTGATAGAGTCGCATTTCTGGGTTCGCTTGCAAATGTCATTCCGACGATTTTCACTCGAGTGGGTGGGTGGGGAATCTGTGGAGCATTATCTGCAGGAGGTGGCTTAGTAAAAAACGGAGCCAATGGATTTGGAGGATTACATCCTGGTCTAGGGATAGATACATGTCAGGTTTGTCCAAATTGTCAGCATCTGTCTACAAATTCGAATAGATGCACTCATTGTTCTTATAAACGTGGACAGCCACTATCAGCAATTTCGGATAAGCGTATTAATTATTCCCAGACCTCACACTCTCCTAAAATTTCGAATCAAACTAAATCTGAAGTTTCGTTCCTTCCTTCCTTTCAGATTCTATCTAGAGGCAACACCACCAAAATTGATAGTCTTTGGCAAATGGGTCCAACAAATCCAGTAAGTGGTCAAAGTGTCTTTCAACTTCGAGCAGTTGCTTAAATTTCTCAAACTGGACTGTGGATTTTCTAAATTCAGGAATGCGATACAATCGGAAGGAGCTCATCAGTTATTTCTTGAGTTGTATTCGGTTTAAATATATTTCTATAATGGAGTTCATATGAAAATTCTGATCACCTACGCAACCAATTCAGGATCCACTTTTTTAGTTGCTCAACATCTACAAACAGCTGCTCAAACGCAAGGACATGAAGTAGTGGTGCAAGAAATAAGCTCGACTCAGCCATCTTCTTTCTCAGAGTATCAGCTTGTTTTATTGGGATCACCAAGTTGGGATGCTGATGGTTTAGAAGGCCAGCCTCATCCTGATTTTGCTGATTTCATGAATCGAAATGCTTCACTAGATCTAGCACCAACAAAAATTGCAGTGTTTGGATTAGGTGACAAAACATATCACATTTTTTGTGGAGCAGTCGAACATCTGGAAAAATTTATTTCAGATCACGGTGGAAAAATTGTTACCCCATCACTTCGAATTGATCGATTTTTTAATGATCAAGCAACAGCTTTTCAACAAGCAGATGCTTGGATGGCTGTACTCTTGACTTCAGCTCAATAAATACGGGAAAGTTATGATAATTTTTTGGAAAAAAGTAGTCAGAAGTTTTGGCTTTGCCGGAGAAGGTATCGTCAGTAGTTCTTTGGAACGAAACATGCGAGTCCATTTACTTGCAACAGCAATTGTCATTCCACTGAGTGTTTGGGCAGGTATTTCGCGAACTGAATGGTTTACATTGATTATCTTGATTGGGTTAGTTATTTCCGCTGAAATGGTGAATACTGCTGTGGAAGAATTAGCAAATTTACTTCGAGATGAATTAAAGTTGTCATATGTTGCGACGAAAAGAGCACGAGATATTGCTGCCGGAGCTGTGCTGGTTATGGCATTTGTGGCTTTAATTGTCGGAACGAGTATTTTAACTCCAAGAATTTTGGATAAAGTTTCCCCTCCTCAAATACCTTCACTATCGACAATGCAGTATTAGCGAGAATGTTTTTCCTCATTGACATATTCGCGGCTTATTTTTATACTTATTTCTAGTCCCTATGTGGGGGACTAAGATTGATAAACGTTCATTACAAAAAATTAGTCACAAAAACCATTTTTAGATTATTCCCTCACTCCCTGGCTTACTCGCAAGGGGTCTCTCCCAGAGGGAGATAGGAACTATTACTATGTTTCATACTAAAACGACGAAAGACAATGCACTTCATCGACTCAAAATTGTTCGAGGACATCTAGAAAAAGTGATCGAGATGGTCGAACAAGATGTGTACTGCATTGACGTCTTAACACAAACCAAAGCGATAAAAAGTTCACTTCAAAAAATTGATGAAGTCCTTTTGGAAGAACATCTCTCACACTGTGTTGTGGATCATGTCAAAAAAGGGCAGTCAAAAAAAGCAATTGAAGAAGTGATGAAAGTCTTTAGTAACACTAAATAAAGGTAAGTATGAAAAAAAACTTTTCTCCTGAATTAACAATTTCTTTATTGATCATAGCTTTTTTGATCGGAACTATGGTTGGGTTTGCATTTACACCTGAGTATGTTGTTATGAAAGATGAAGAAAAAGAGGAAATGATGGAGTTGGGGAATGCTGATCGATATTTAGATTTACGATATGTAGATGGATTAATTGCACATCACTTAAGTGCGATAGATATGTCAGAACAAGCGTTACTTCATTCAAAACGACTTGAAATCCGGTCTTTAGGAGAAACAATTATTGAGTTGGATAGCAAAGGGATTGAACAGTTGTACCAATATAAAAAAGAGTGGTTTGATAATACCCGTGAGATTAAACAGTTTCAGAAAGTATATCTGGGTGAGCCAGATGAAAAATTTGATTTACGATTTCTCAATTCAATGATGACTCATCATGAACAAGCAATTGCTATGGCGCAAGAAGTCAAGACAAAATCCCAACGCACCGAGGTACTTAATATTGCAGATGAAGTATTATCAATTCTTTCCCCAAATCTTGAACAACTCAAGGCTTGGAGAAAAGAATGGTATGGAGTGTAGTCAGTGTTTTTAATATTAAATAAGTTAAGTATTAGTAGACATTAATTCAGGAGTTACAGCCTTTCAATGCAAAAAGATTCCACAACAACACAACACTATAAAGTTCACGGCATGCACTGTGCGAGCTGTGGCTCAATCATTCAACGTACATTAAAAAAAATACAAGGTGTTGAAAGCTGCACCGTTAATGTTGCGAGTGAAAAAGCTGCAATTACCTACAATCCAGACAAAGTGGATATTTCTCAAATGAATTCAGAACTAGAACAGTATGGATATCACTTAATGAAAGATGGTGAATCACAGCATGCTCAAAGCGAAGTGAGTATGCCATCTCAGGGAAAAATTTCTCATGACCATGGTCATCAAATGGAAGATCATAGTGCTCATGCAGCCCCTCCAAGTGAAAATGACATTGATGAAGAAAGAAAAAAAGTTGAGTTAATTTTTCCTTTAGCAGTTTTTGTATTTTTTGTCATGATGTGGGAAATAGCTTCCCAAACATTTCCCTTGGTGCCAATGCTTCCATTACCAATGAGATTTTGGCCATTAATCTTGTTTTTCTTATCGCTCTTCACTTTAATTACTTCCGGGAAACAATTTATTGATGCAGTGATTCGATTTGTAAAGTTGCGAGTTGCGAATATGGATAGTTTAGTGGGAATTGGAACCTTAACTGCATTTATTTACTCGTCCTTGATTGTCTTTTTCCCAATTACCTTTGAGCGTTGGGGATTTCCACGTGATACCTATTTTGATGTCACTATTGTTGTGATTGGATTTATTCTTTTTGGGAAATATTTAGAAGCTCGATCAAAAAAGAAAACAGGTGAAGCATTAGAAAAACTGATTGGATTACAAGCAAAGACTGCTTTAGTACGGCGAAGTGGAAAAGAAATGGAAATTTCAATTGATGAAGTTCAAGTTGGTGATCTCGTGATTATAAAACCAGGCACAAAGATTCCTGTAGATGGAAAAGTCGTTGAAGGAAGTTCATCTGTCGATGAATCTATGATTACGGGTGAGTCATTACCGATTGAGAAAAAAGTTGGTGACAGTGTTATTGGAGCCACGATGAATAAACAAGGTGTGCTGATTGTTGAAGCGAAAAAAATTGGACAAGAAACCTTACTTTCACAAATTGTACAAATGGTGAGTGATGCTCAAATGTCAAAGGCCCCAATTGAACGACTTGCTGATCAAGTCTCAGCAGTTTTTGTTCCCATTGTCATTGTGATTGCGGCCTTCACTTTGTTGAGTTGGCTTACATATGGAGTTTTGACAGACAATTTTGGTATTGCTTTACCCTTAGCGATCAAAGCATTTGTTGGTGTTTTAGTTATCGCCTGTCCATGTGCTCTAGGACTAGCTACTCCGACGGCTTTAATTACTGCGGTTGGACGAGGAGCATCACTAGGAATTTTAATAAAAAATGCAGAAAGTTTGGAAAAACTTCACAGCGTAAATACAATTGTGATGGATAAAACAGGAACGCTGACTCAAGGAAAACCAACCGTGACTGATATTTTTCCATCTAAAGGTGAAACAGCCGAAAAAGTTTTAAGCATACTGGCGAGTTTAGAGAAAAATTCTGAGCATCCATTAGCATCAGCAATTGTTGAAAGAGCTGAAGTTGAAAAGATTCGGTTACGAAAGATTGAAGATTTCTCAATTGTTGAAGGAAAAGGTGTCCAAGGAAAAATTCAAGATGAATGGTTATATGCAGGGAATAAAAACTTTATGACTGAGTTAGGTATTACAATTAATGATGAAGAAGTAATTCAGTATACTAAAGTAGGGAAAACGCCAATCTTTTTAGCAAAGAAGAAGCAACTCTTGGGAATGGTGTTTGTGGCCGATACGATTAAATCCAATGCCCCGCAAACCGTTCAAGCACTCCATGATATGGGAGTAGAAGTGGTCATGTTGTCCGGTGATGATCAAAAAACAGCGGAGTTTATTGCCAAGCAAGTAGGTATTCACAAGGTAATCGCCGGAGTTCTGCCTGATCAGAAAGCTCATTTCATTCAAGAATTAAAAAAGAGCGGAAAAAACGTTGCGATGGTTGGGGATGGTGTCAATGATGCCCCAGCATTAGCCACCGCTGATGTTGGAATTGCCATGAGTACTGGAACTGATGTTGCAATTTCTACAGCTCATGTGACCTTACTACACGGTGATATAGAAAAAGTAGTTCAAGCTGTCAAACTTTCAAAGGTCACAATGAAAATTGTGAAACAAAACCTGTTTTGGGCATTTTTCTATAATGTGATTGGAATTCCAATAGCAGCTGGTGTGTTTTATCCATTTGTGGGAATTTTGTTAAGCCCAATTTGGGCAGGCATGGCGATGGCTTTTTCAAGTGTATCGGTTGTTGGGAATGCCTTACGCTTAAAAAAGATAACTCTTTAATTTCACACAAATATAAACTACACTAAGTAGTAGAAAAAAATCTGGCCATCGTTAGAAATAACAGCAAGAAAAAGTTAAAAAACAGTAGGATTTTACATTTAAATATAATTTGGAGGCAGACATGAATTTGTGGGCAATATTTATCACTGGCTTGACTACGGGTGGACTCACTTGTGTTGCCATGCAAGGTGGCTTGTTGACGAGTGTCATTTCAAACCATAAGAAAAAGTTTCTTGATAATTCAAGTGAGAAACAAATTCGTCAACATGCTTTACATATTGATAAGAATGATTGGTTACCGGTCGCCAGCTTTCTAATAGCCAAACTCATCTCTCATGTCATTCTAGGTTTTTTGTTAGGTTGGTTAGGATCAAAACTTCAACTGAGTTTAACTGTGACATTACTTTTTCAAGGAATTGCAGCCTTTTTTATGTTAGCTGCTGCGGCAAATTTATTAGAACTGCATCCGATTTTCCGGTTTGTTGTATTTCAACCTCCGAAGTTTATTCAAAAAAGACTCCGATCGATTGGGAAAGATGATTCATTGTTTGCTCCAGCTTTGCTTGGATTATTCACTGTTTTTGTGCCATGTGGTGTCACTCAATCAATGGAAGTATTAGCGATTAGTTCGGCGAGTCCAGTTCTTGGTGCGTTGATTATGGGCGTATTTGTTTTAGGAACATCACCAATATTTACAGTGGTAGGTGTGGCAACGGCTCAATTGTCAGATCGATTTAGAACTTCATTTTTACGAATCGCAGCGATTTCATTGCTGTTTTTGGGTATGAGTAGTTTGAATGGAATTTTAGTCGTGTTAGATGCTCCTGTTACTTTTCAAAAAATGACTCAACCAATTACCTATTTCTTTTCGAATCAAAGATTTGCGGAAAAAAATTCTTTAGTTAAAACTGAAGATGGAAAACAAAAGGTAACAATTGAAATCCAAAATAGTGGCTACTCGCCGAGAAATATTGAAGTAAAAGCTGGAGTGCCGGTGGAGTTAACTTTGCATACGAACAATGTGTACAGTTGTGCAACTTCATTTGTGATGAAGGCCTTTGATATCAAAGCCCAGCTTGGCCCGATTGATCAGAAAACATTTAGTTTTACACCTGAAAAAAAAGGTGAGTATACTTTTGCGTGCTCAATGGGAATGTATACCGGGACGCTGAAAGTTATATAAGTTAGGTATCAGGTATCAGGTATGAGTTCATTGTTTTGTCATCCTGAGGAGGTACGACCAAGGATCTGTTTACTGTTAAACCATTGCGAAGTCAAATGATGCAAGATTCAGGAGTTATTAGAAGTAAGGATAAATTTTATGTTTCATTTTTTTAAACAAAAAGAAAAACCTGGACAAGTTGTCACTTTCAAAATTGAAGGGATGCATTGTTCCAGTTGTTCGATAAATATTGATGGAGAGTTGGAAGACACGCCAGGTGTTTTTGAGGCAAATTCTAATTTCGCACGAGCAGTGAGTACCGTCCGTTATGATCCAGAAAAAATTTCGATTGAAGATATCGTGACAACCATTAAAAAGTTAGGGTACACCATGGTTGAAACCAAAAAGTGATTATAAGTCAACTTTTTTCCGAGCAGGAATGAATAGCCATCGAGAAGCAATGAGTGCAGTTAAAGTGATAAATAGTGCTAATCCAAAAACTGATCGGACAGAATAGGTAGCAACAGCACCCGCAAGTAAAGGTCCAACTATTTGCCCTAATGAAACGTAACTTTGGTTCACTCCTAAAATCCCACCTTGGTCTTCAGCTTTTGTTCTTTCGGAAATAATTGCGGTAATCATTGGCATCTGTGGAGAATTTACAATTCCGTAAATTGCTACAACAATGAAAAACGGAACAAACGTTGTTGCAGGCAGAATACTTATGAGTGACAAACTAGTTAATAAAAGCGATCCGCACAAAATCAGACTTTTATTTGGAACTTTCTTAATAATTAATCCAATTCCTACCGCTTGCATGATAATACTGATTAGACCAAATGTTGAGAAAAATAATCCAACATCTCGTGCAGACAGTTTTAATATATCAACAGTGAAAGATTGAAAACCAATAATCCAGGCGTTTAATGCGCAGGCTGTAAGGAAGGAAAGTAGTAAAACGATACCAACTGTTGGAGACAACAGTGCTTGAATCATTTGGGAAAAATTAAATAACGGTTGTTTCGCTGTTTGTCTTTTTTCTTTTGGTAGTGTTTCAGATAAAAAGAAATATCCTAAAATAGTTCCGACAAGAGCGAGTGAGGCAGCGAACCAAAATGGGGCTGTAATTGAAATTTGACTTAGTAATCCTCCCATTGCTGGGCCAAATAGAAAACCAAAACCGAAAGCAGCACCAAGTAAGCCGAACGCCTTTGCACGTTCTTCACCTTCAGTACTATCTGCTATTGCAGCTTGTGCAACAGAAATATTTCCACCTGTAATTCCATCTAAGATCCGAGCAATAAATAACATTGTGACGTTTTGTGCGGACGCAAATAAAGCCAATGATAAACTTGTTCCAAACAAAGACAACAAAAGTAAGGGTTTTCGTCCAAATCTATCAGACAGTCTACCTAAAATTGGTGTTGCTAAAAATTGAGCAATTGAGAAAGAAGCAAACAAAAAACTTAATCCTGTTGCATCAATTCCAAATTTTGCCGAATAAGGATAAAGCAATGGAATAATCGTGCCGTAACTCAATGCGTTCACTAGCATAATAAGGCCCAAAATAGTTAAAGATGATTTTGCCTTCATATATCTGTCAATTTTTTGAGATTAATTAAATAAACAAAAAAAACATTCCAATTGCTTAAATCCATTTTTGGAATGCTTCAGTATATTCTATATCAGTTATCTAAAAGTAACATCAATATTTTCCAATAAATACATTGGAAGATTTGTCTGCCTACTGTATGATCAAGATATGCATCAGGAACATTTTTTTCAGTGGTATTTGGTAAAAGCTCCACGCTTTCTGTCGATGCTGTTTAAAAATTACACCTGGCATTTTTGGAATCTTTTTGCCATTTCTCGGCATGGTCGACAGTTACTTCTCCCTTGGAAAAGAATATACCAGGTTCGTCAAAAACCAGGTTTCGATCTTCACGAAACAGTTGAGATTATTTCCTTCAATATTATTAGTCGAGTTATTGGTTTCATCCTGCGTGTAGTCGTGATTGTGCTTGGCTTGTTGACGCTGTTTCTTAATGTTATTTTTTGGGTGATAGTTACTGCAGTCTTTTTTATCTTTGTGCCATTTTCCTTTCTGTTTTTTCTGATTTGGAAATCAAAACAATCTTCAGTTGATGCTTTTCGGAGCATTCATTCTGGAGCTGATTTTGCTCAAGTATTAAAAAAAAGCGCTGATACTACTTACCTTTTGCAACGGTTTGGACAAGCAGACATTACTGCAGAGTTTTTTACATGGTTAAGCACCCAGCCAATTGAACTGAGTGAGTCTTTGCTTAAGGATTTAGAACAATCCAAAGATATTGATATACATTTATTAACAATGTTCAAATGGTTGCTTTCTGATAATCAATCGGTTAATGAATGGTTTCGCCAAAAAGGAATTCTAGTTGAAGATGCTCAAGAAGTGGTGACATGGTATTTACTATGGAAAATAGAAGAAAAAAAGTCAGCTCAGTTTTGGACAAAGGCATCTTTGCAAAAAACACCCTCAATTGGAAAAGATTGGGGATATGGTTTTACCCCTTTAATTGATAAGTTCACAGATGACATGAGTGATGATTTGCATCGAGAATTTATTTTTAACCCACGTAATGATGAAGTTGAGAAATTAGAAGAATTTTTTTCAAAACAAACGAAAACCCAAGTACTGCTTGTTGGTCAACCTGGAGTGGGTAAAAAAACGGTCTGTCATTTTTTGGCGAAGAAAATTTCAGAAGGTCACACAACTCCATCTTTATCTGATCATCGAGTTTTACTTTTGAACATGGAAAAAGTTTTAGGTGAAGGGAATAAAGATAAAAATCCCGAGCAATTACTGCGAGAAATTTTGACAGAGTCTGGACAAGCAGGGAATGTGATTTTAGTCATCGATCAATTTGATCGGTATGTCGGTCAAGGTCAAGACCTTCACGATTTTAGTGGAATTTTCCATCAAGTTGGACAACAATTTCCGTTTAAATTACTAGCGTTAACTACCGAGCAAGGGATGAGAGATCAAATTACTCCGAATGCGGTGATTTTTGAGTTATTCGAAGTGATGCCTTTGAAACCAACTTCCACTGATGAAACGATTCATCTGCTTTTTGAAGTGAGTTCGGATTATGAGAAAGCTCGACATGTTCAGATTCACTTTCCCGCACTGAAAGAAATTGTATCGCAGTCGCAACATGTCATGACGAATATTCCTTTTCCAGAAAAAGCACTCATTATTTTGGATGAAGCTCTGGCTGTTTCCCAACAACAACAGCTTCCACATTTAACGAAGGAAACAGTTGATAAAGTAATTTCTCAAAAAACGGGTGTCCAAATTGGAATTTGGACTGATCAACAAAAAGATCTCTTATCTCATTTAGAAGAAAAATTGCATGAGCGGATTATTGGTCAGGATGAAGCGGTAAAAACAGTTGCAGAGTCAATTCGTACAGCTCAAGTTCGGTTGGGAAGTGGGCATAAAACCATCGGAGCATTACTTTTCCTCGGTACTACCGGTGTGGGAAAAACTGAGATGGCGAAATCTGTTGCGGATATTTATTTTCAAAATCGAGATGCTCTGATTCGAGTTGATTTTGGCGAATATACTGAAGAACGATATTTAGTAAATTTGATAGGAACTCCAAATGAAGGTGGAAGACTTGCTCAAGGTGGTCAGCTGACTGAAGCAGTTCGATCGAAACCATCATGTGTCGTGCTCTTTGATGAAATGGAAAAGGCACATCCGAAAATTTTGAATGCACTTTTTACTATTTTTGATGAAGGTTATTTAACAGATGCACGAGGTGAACAAATTTCTTTTCACCACACCATTGTGATTGCGACTTCTAATGCAGCAAGTGAACTCATTCGTTCACTTTACGAGCAAGGAGTTCCACAATCAGAACTTTCACAACAAGTATTAAATCATTTAATTCAAGAAAGAATTTTTCTTCCTGAATTTTTAAATCGATTTGATGGAGTTGTGTTTTTCACCCCACTTTCTCAAACAGAAGTGAGTCAAATTGCCTCGATTAAGCTTGCACAACTGAAAGAAAAAGTACGAGCTGAACACGGAGTTTTGTTGGAATTTGATGATGCGTACATCCAGAAAATTGCTCAACAAGGATACAATCCTCAATTTGGAGCACGCTATTTAGAAAGAATAATTAACGATCAGGTCGTAGACGTTTTAGCCAAAGCACTTATCGATGGTTCAGTAAAACCTGGTAGTACATTTAGATTAAGTTAAATCTTCATGAAAAAAAAGTTATTCAGTTTTCAATCTGTACTTTTGATTGGAATCCTTTTCTTAGGACTTTTCCTTCGTCTCTTTCGATTGGATCAAGCACCATCGCGTTTAACCGTCGACGAAATGAGTTTTGGTTACAATGCTTTTTCAATTTTAAAAACTGGTAATGATGAGTGGGGAAGAACACTTCCACTCATATTTGAAGCATTTGGCGACTTTAAGCAACCTTTGTATGTCTACGCCACTGTGCCGTTTATTTTCTTGTTTGGGCTCAATGACGTTAGTGTCCGCCTTCCTTCAGTGATTGCCGGCACGATGTTAATTGTTCTGAGTTATTTTTTGGTCAAAGAAAAAATGGGAATGCGAACTGCACTCATTACTTCTTTTTTAATTGCCGTCAGTCCTTGGGCCGTTCATTTATCACGGATGGGTTTTGAATCAAATTTAGCATTAACATTATTTGTTGGCGGATTACTTTCACTTCAGCAATCTTTGAAAACAAGTAAAAAAAAGTGGACAGTTATTTCTGGAATTTTATTTGGATTAACGTTTTATACATACATTGCGTATCGATTAATTGTGATTCTTTTTTTCATTGGCGTTGCTACTTACTTTTATTTACAAAAACAGAACAGAAAATTTTTCTTGCCATTACTGATTTTTTTTGTAATTGTCATCTCACCATTAACTTCTCAGCTACTGGGGAGTGGAGGAACGGCACGATTTTCTCAAGTTTCAATCTTTTTTGATAAAGGCATTGAGGCAAAAGTGATTGAGCAACAGAATTATTGTTTCTTAACTTTTCGGACCGTTTTACCGAAAATATGTCGGGTCTTTTTTAACAAATATACATTTATCACATCACAGTTCACTCAAAATTATTTCAGCTTCTTTTCGCCACACTTTTTATTTTGGGAAGGTGATGAAGTCGAATATTTGAATCCACCTGGATATGGTGAATTTATTTTACTTTTTCTTCCCTTTTACGTCGTTGGACTGTGGTATTTCTTTTCTCGTTCCGACGGTCAAAGTCGTTTGTGGCAATGGATCCTACTGATTGCACCCATTCCGTCGGCTTTAGTAGCTGGACCTCAGATAGTACGCGGGAGTCTAGTGATGTTTTTTTTGACCGTAATCATTGGATTAGGATTAGTAAAAATATCAGAATCATTCAATAAAAAATTACTGAGAAATTTCCCCATTATTTTAATTGCAATACTCTCACTCTTAGGTACTTTTCAATACTTCACGCATTACCATGCCGTGTACGCTCAACAATATGAAACGGCTTTTTCACCTTTTCCGAATGAGTTACTAGAAGTGATTCAACAAGAAGAGAAAAATTACACAACACTTTATTTTTCAGATTCCTTTTTTTCTGATGCCCATATGTTTGTCGCTTTTTATCAACAAATAGATCCAGCGTGGTATCAGCAGAATGTGGTGCGACCACAACCTGACTCGTTTGGTTTTTCTCACCCAGTTCAATTGGGAAAGTATGAGTTTGGAAATAAAAACATTGATTCGTTTGTCTGTGATATAAACTCAACAAAAGTTTTGTATTTCACTAATGATCAGGAATTCAAAATCGAAGACTCAAAAGTAGTGATTAAAGATTTTGCAGAAGTTCATCCACAGGTCAAAGCTGTGGATATTGATGACTATAGAGAAAAACTGACAAGTGAAAAAAGCCTGGAATTACTTTGTTCTTCAAATACTCAGAATTAAAGTTCTTCTGATACAATCCCAATCAAGGTAAGAGAAAAAGGCAAAAAAATGAGCAGAAAAAGGTGGTTTGCATTAGTTTTTCTTATTATCATACTTGTACTTCTGGTAATCCTGAGTTCGGGATTCTCCTTGGAAACACTGTTTGATAGTAAGTTTTGCGTCGACAACAACGTGGGGTGTACCCCATGGGGACAGTGACGCATGAGGGTCGCGCGTTAGCTATGCGCGACCCTTTTTTCTTGGGTAAGGGAATACATAAAAAATGACAACTCGAGTAAGTCATGCTAAAATAGTTATAGGTCTAATCTAAGTGTAAAGGAGATGAGTAAGTGTGGTGGAGAAAATTCAAGTTTAAACTCCGGTTTTTTCGGGACAAGTATTTGGGCAAAATTGTCCTGATAATTGTTCTCATTGTACTAGCGGCTATTTTTTTTCTGGTCTTTAGTTTTGGGCCAGAAAAATTAATCGAAGTGTGGAATGAATTCCGCACTCCGGGTCGCTGTATGTATGTTGAGGGTCGTCAGATCTGCTAACCTTCACAGCTTCGGCGTGTGTTAAGCACGCCGAAGCACCAATTCTTTCCCTTTTTATTTTAAATCAGGTATACAATAGCCAGCGTTAATTGTTTGTTGTATTTTCATCTTCGTCCTTACTCTGGGCTTCAACGGAAACACCGTTTACTTGAAAAATACTTCAGTTTGTATTCAAGGAGCTCCCATGACTCGTTTCTTTTTCAAAACTATTCAAATGAAAACAGTTAAATCAATCGATTCACCTCGATCAGGTTCTTTGGTGATCGCGGAAGATGTGACCAAAACTGAATTGGAAGAAATTGCTGATTTGACTGGTTTAGAAAAAGCAGATTTGATTGATGTGTTTGATATCTATGAAGTACCACGTTTTGAACGACATGATGAGGGATTAATCATTCATCTTCGTCATCCTAGAGAGCATCATGATGGCTTATATACAGAATTGTTAACGATTATTTACACAGATAGTTCCGTCTATCTGATTGGTGGAAATCAGAACCCGATTGCACAACTACTTTTGTCTGATCAAAAAATAGTTACGACACAACGGCCCAAAATGTTGTTAAAAATTCTGAGTTTGATTGCACGCATGTACACCATGAAAGTGAAGCAAGTTGCAGATGAAGTCATGGCACAGAAAAAAACTCTGAAAAAAATAAATAGTACCGTGATTGCTCGATTATTAGAAAACGAAGAAGTACTGAATCAATACATCGCCTCCTTAGTTCCGATGCAAAATATTTTCGAGATTTTATCCAACAGTAAAAAAGTTGTTTTTCATGAGAGTGATAAAGAGTTGTTTGAAGATGTGGTGATCGGTATCAATCAATCAGTTCAGCTCAGTCAGGTGACATTACGAAGTATGACGGGTTTACGTGATTCCTACCAAATTATTTTTACAAACAATTTAAATAATACTATGAAGTTTTTGACTTCATTTACTATTCTGATTACCATCCCAAACATTATTGCTGGACTGTTCGGGATGAATGTAATTTTACCGTTTCAAGATCATCGATTTGCTTTTTGGTTTGTGTTGTTAGTTGTCATAATAAGCTGTGGATGTATCGGTTCCATTTTCTACAAAAAACGTTGGTTGTAAGTAATAAATTTCATCTTTTTTTTCAATAATCTTTCTCATTCTTTTTTTGACAAATATTTTTGCTCCTACTAGAGGGAAACGGTAGAGGAATTGATATTCTCCTGCTTGACATTTTTTTGTATTGATTTGTAATGGATATATACAAAAAATTTGTACTCAATTCATCTCAAGAGTTGGTATAAAAAACAATGTCCTTTCTGCCTGCCCACTATCCAAACTATTATTTTAAAACGGAAAAGATTCACCATAATTAAGAATCTTTTTTGTTACGAGGAGGACCATATGCCAGTTGCAAAGAAGAAAAAAGCAGCGGCCAAGAAGACAGTAAAGAAAACTGTCAAAAAGAAAGTTGCTAAAAAAGCTGCTCCAAAAAAGAAAACAGCTACAAAAAAGAAAGCCAAAAAGAAATAGCTTTTTCTTTTGTTTGAAAAAAAAGTCCCGATCATGTCGGGACTTTTTCGTTTCATCGAGTTTGTTTGTGGAAGTTGAAAGAATTATGATTTACGAGGTTTTAACTGTTGTTGATACATGAAAATGAGAAAAATGATTCCCAAAATGAAAGCTATCCAAAGCTGTTTCCACAGAACTATCCCGGTCCAAAATACGAGTGAATATTGCCATGATAAAAGCAATGATTTTTCTTGTCGAATGACGGCAAGTTTTTGAGTTAAAACATACAAGATTGTTGATCCGATTACACTTGAAACAATCCATCCAAAGTAATTGATAACTGGTACTCCATAATAGATGCCTGGATTTCTCCATTCCCAATATCGAAGCGAAACTGCACCGGGGTCGAGGACGAGATCAGTCATCACCATTAAGAGTGTTGTTAGCAGAACGAAAGTGAAAAAAGTCAAAGCGTTTAATCGTTTTAACATGAACATCGAGAACCCTGCTGAGCCTAACAGGAGTGGCGTCCATGCGAATGCGACGGTCCATGGAACTTCACCGATTTTAAAACCCAATTGATTGAAATAATAAAACTCACCGTACGGCATCCCTGTCATAATTGCGATGTTTTCAATTCCAAACGCAAAAAGACTGAGAACCGCAAGTATGATAATTCCGTTCCAGATTTTTGTTTGTTGAATCAGACCGACATATGAAGGGAGAGCGAGCAGGATAACGGAAAGGAGAGGAATAAATTCAAATTGTGGTGGAAGTTCCTGAGTGGCAGCAAAAAAACTTCCAATGAAAATAATGACGAGGGTGAATACTTTTAATACATTCATATTTCGTGTTATTTTTTTCTCGGTAAAAGCATTTTTCAAAAAAGATATTACTTAGTATAAATATTTTTTTAATAAAACAAGAAAAAATAATGTCGCACCAAATCCAGTGTTCACATATGGAAACCACCAATATACTTTTTCAATTCGTTTGGGAAAATGTAGTGTGTAGACTGGAAGCAGTACATAGAGCAGTGACAAGTATGAAAAGGGATGAGAGTAGTTTGCAATAAACACTACCGATGTAATTCCCCACAAAATACTACAAAGGAGGAGTGAACGCTTTTGTCCGAAGAAGATCGCCGTGGTTTGCAAACCGGCTTTTTTATCTGCAGAAATGTCTGGTACTGCTGAAAAAAGATGCATGGAAAAGGTCCAACAACTTCCAGCGATTATTACCCACAGTGGCGGAAGTTGGTTTGTATTGATAACAAATGCAAAAATTCCAGGGAGAAGATAAAGCACATTTGAAGCAGAATCAATGAACGGTCGGGCTTTGAATCGGAAGGGCTGCATGCTGTAGCTATATGTTAAAAAAAGAAAAAGAAAAAAAACACTTTTCTCTAGTAACGTTTGAGTACACAGCAGACCGAAAAGAAAAAACACCAGTAATAATATCTGCATTAATCGAGAAACCACAGTTTTATTTACGAAAGTGATCCGAATCTCTTTTGTGCCTTTTTTTTGATTAAATGCATCGGTATCTTCATCACTAATATCATTGATTCCGTATAAAAGTAGATTGGCCGGAAATAAAAAGAAGAACAGCCAACCCCAAAATGTGAATGAAGAAAGTTGACTGAATGATTCAATTGAAGCCAGAAAACCAATACTAAATGGACCTGCTAAGTAACTCCAAAAACGAGGACGTGAAAGCTGAATGAAAAAGGCAAGTGTTGTTTGATTCACGATATTTATGTGATCAGGGAATTTTTAATAACTTCTAAAATAACCCTCATCGGTTTTGGTTTTACTTTTTTTTCATAAATAATCATTGGGTTTTTTAAAATACTTTGGGCAGTCCAGTCGTACATATTGCTCGCAGTTTTAATTGGGATGAGATAACGTTTTGGAATGTGTTTGAAACCAAGTTGTGCTTCATTTATCCATGTTTGGTAACGTGAAATTTCATCAAAAATAAAAGTTCGGAAAACTTGTTCGTTTTTTTGAACTTCATCGTACTGAAGTGTTTTTAGGCCATACTTCTTTAAAATATTTTGGGGAAAGTACATTCTTCCCAAAGATAAATCCTCTTGAACGTCCCGAATAAAGTTAATGTACTGCATTGCTTTTCCTAATAATTGAGCCGATTGCATACTCTTTGCTGGTAAATTTAGTATCTTGGCCATCATCAATCCCACAACTCCTGCTGAGCCATACATGTACTCTTCAAGTTCCCTTTCGTTCGAATACTTTTTTTTGGTCAAATCCTGTTTCATCACATCTAGAAAAGCATCGATCCATTCCTGTTTAAATCCCTTTCTCCTTTGGAGCAAAATAAAGTCTTGGATGATCGTATTTTCACTCCCCCCTTTATTAATACCTGCATAATAGTCCTGAACAAATTGAGTGAAATCCTTTTTTTTTGCAGGAATACCATCAACAAAATCATCTGCAGTTCGAACGAAGCTATATAGTATAAAGACGTCTTTTTTTACATCTGGAGGAAAAAACAAACTACTATAGTAATAGGTTGTGCTTCCTTTTTTGAATATAGTGTCAAGTTTTTTTGAGATCATATTGAAGAGTAAAAATTAAAAAGTTAAAAGAAAAAATTATGTCAATTACAAAGTTTCTCTGATCCGATCTCTGACTAAGTGGGCAGAAATAATTGCTGGTGGAACGCCGATTCCAGGAACAGTATTTGCACCAGCGTAGAAAAGATTTTTAACTTTGTCACTAAAATTATTTGGTCGCCACAAAGAGCTTTGAAAAAGCGTGTGTGCTAACCCACCTAGTGCATTTCCTTGGTAACTATTATAACGAGATTCAAAGTCTGAAACGGAAAAAATTTCCTGAGTCACTATATTCTTTTTTAACGAGATTCCAATTTTCTCTTCAATAAATGAAATCACATATTCAGCATACATTTTTTTCCATGTGTGATTTTCTTCTAGTCCTGGTGCGATGGGTACGAGTACCATCAATGTTTCATGACCTTTCGGTGCCACAGTAGGATCGGTTTCTGAAGGTTTATTGATATAAATGGAAGGATCAACCGGCCACCGATGATGATCAAAAATGTCAGCGAAATGTTTAGCCCAGTCATTTCCAAAATAGAGAGTGTGATGAGCAATATCAGGAAGTTTGCCTTTAACTCCTAAGTACAGTAAAAACGCGGATGGAGCCCAAACTTTCTTTTTCCAATGTGCATCAGAGTACATTCTCAGGTCAGGAGGAAGTAGTTGCTCGGTAAAAACATAATCTGCATTTGAAATTACGATATCAGATTTATATTTCTGTTTTGATGTAACTACGGTGCGAATTTTTTCGGCAGATGTCTCAAGTTGAATAACAGGCTCGTTATAAACATATTTAACGCCCTGTTCTTTTCCAAGTTTTTCTAGTGCTTGAACAACTGCCGTGATTCCACCTTCGGGATACCACACACCCAAATTGAAATCGACATGGGTCATGAGACTAAATAATGCGGGGGCTTTTTTCGGTGAGCATCCTAAAAAAACTAAGTTATATTCGAGAATTTGTTGAATTTTTGGATGTTTGAAAAAGTGTGCAATGTGATGATGCATTGACTCCACAATTCCCAACTGAAGACCGTTGATCATGAGAGGTGGTCGAGCAAAATCAAAAAAAGAATCGATATTACGATACATAACATGTTCCATCGCAATTTCATATTTCTTCTGACTGATGGCTAAGTACTGTTTGAATTTTTCTCCGGCACCTTTTTCCCAAGACTCAAAGAGTTCAATAGTTTTCTGGAGATCATCTGAAAGTACAACCGAAGATTTATCTTCAAAAAAAACTTTATATTTTGGAGATAAGCGAGTGAGTGCATAGAAATCTGAAACTTTTTTACCAAACTCTGCAAAGTACTTTTCAAACACATCTGGCATCATGTACCAGGAAGGACCCATTTCAAAACGAAATCCATCCTTGTGCAAGGTACTGGCTCTCCCACCAGGCTGCTCATTTTTTTCTAAAACAGTTACGTTATGACCTTCTTTTGCCAGCAAGGCTGCTGATGCAAGCCCACCGAATCCGGAGCCAATCACAATAATGTTCTTTTTTTTCATAAAACTTTCCCAAACTGTGCAAGTTCTTTGATTGTACAAGAGAGTAGAAGGAATAGCTTAGTTTATTGTTGTTTGATCCAAAACTGTTTGAATTGTTCTAGCGTTAAAGAATTTTGTTCGGAATAGTTACCGACTTTTGTGCGAGTTAATTGAGTTATGTGTGCTCCAGTTTTTAATTTATCTCCAATATCTCTCGCCAATGACCGAATATATGTGCCTTTGCCACATTCCACGGATATTTGAAGCGAAGGGTAGTTGTACGTGATTATTTTAATTGAGTAAATCGAAACTTGTCGAGATTTTAATTCTACGGCTTTCCCTTTTCTTGCTAACTCATACGAATTTTTGCCTTTGATTTTTATCGCACTAAAAATAGGTGGGATTTGTTGAATATCTCCGATGAAGTCAGAGATAACCGCCTGAACTTGTTGAACAGTTGGATGAATATCAAGATTAAAATCTTTAATCTCACCTTCAGAATCATCTGTAGAACTTGTTTTTCCCAACACAAGCGTTGCGGTATAGGCTTTGTCTTGGTGCATGAAGGTATCTAATTGTTTAGTACTCTCACGCCCAATTCCAATAATTAATACGCCAGAGGCTAAGGGATCTAAAGTTCCTGCATGACCAATTCTTTTTTCACCAGTAATTTCTCGAAGCTGATAAATAATTTGGAATGAAGTCGGCCCACTAGGTTTCCAAATGGCAACTATCATAAATAGCCTTTATCCTTTTTCTGACTGATCGGGTAATTATCATATAGTTATACACTGAGTGCAATTCATTAAGAACAACTACAGAAGGTGAAAAGTTAAGACGAAAAAGGGGAGAAATGTTTATACCAAGGATGTGACTGTAAATTTACAGTATGAGTGAAGAAATTAATTTTCCTAAGGATATAAACACTTTTTTTTCCAGTTTAAGGTACAGTGAATTTTTCATATGTCCCTTGTTGATATAAAAATATTAGTCTAAGTATTTCAATTAAAAATGAAAGAATGAGTTGAGATTAGTAAACAGTTCGTAAGGAATGAACTATGCGGGAGAATGTGAAGATGCAGTTTTTCCAACTTGTTCGATTTTGGGAACAAGTTCATCGTACGGAATGGTAGTTAAATTTAGCCCTTGTTTATCAGCAACCATGAGTCCTTGGACAATCAAACGAAATTTTCGAGCATCGGCTTTTGTTAAATTATGAATATCAATTTTTTCATCAGGGAAACGGCTATGCACGAGTTGGATTGATGCAAAAAGCAAAGATTCGGCAACTAAAATATTCATCACATCTTGTATAAGAAACGTTTGAAGTTGGCGAGATCCAAAGAAAAAGTATTCTCTGACAGTCACTTTATTTCGATCGACTATGAGTGTGGTTGGGAAAATCGAAAATGGAAATACGGTGGAACAGGTAAAAAGTGCTTTATTATCTACTTCTGCTAATTGATCCAATTTCCGACTTTGATCTTCAGGCGTTTCTATGACTGGAGGAGGAAGAGGCACAGGTTTTTGGGTTGGATTGTTGGTTATTCTGGCCATTTTATTTTGTCTCTTTCAATATGTGTGTAGAACTACTAATCGTATCTTTTTCACTTATGCATAATATTAATTAAAATAAATGATGAAGTTATGCGGAATACGAAAGAAGATAGTAAGAATTATTTTGAAAGTTGTTTTTCCACGGCATTCCACAATTGATTAAGATCAAAAGGTTTCGGAAGAAAGTCATTCGCTTGAGCTTCACGTGCATAATCATTTGCGTTTGGATGGGCAGATAACATAATGATAGGGATATCTTTTAACTCGGCATGTTTTTTTATTTCAAGAGCGACCGTTTTCCCATCTGTTCCAGACAGAAGAAAGTCAAGCAAAATGAGATCTGGTCGCACATTTTGTGCAACAGTGACTGCTTCTTTGGCATCTCCAAGTCCAATGACTTGATATTCCTTCAACTCTAACGCTGCCGTAATGGCGTCAACAATTGCTTCATCGTCATCAATGATTAATATTTTTTTATTCATAGTTTCCTTTATGTTATTCGCTTCATTCTTTTTCTCATTTTACTTGTTTTATCAGGTGAGTTTGGAAGGCTAAAGGAAAAGACTGAGCCCTCTCCTACTTCGCTTTTCACCCAAATTTTTCCATCATGATGAGAAATAATGTAATAGCTAATATATAGTCCCATACCTAATCCAGGAAACGTTCGATCTGTCGCGTCGAATACTCTGTAAAACCGATCAAATATTTTATCCTGATGTTCTGAGGCAATTCCCATGCCAAAGTCTTGAATATGGACGATAGTTTGTGAGCCATTTTTTTCGGTGCTAATTACCACGGTGCTTTCATCGGGTGAATACTTAATTGCATTTGAAATAAGATTTACCAAGACCTGTCCAATTCGATCCTCGTCACCCCAAACTTTTAATGACTCTTTTTGTTGAAATTTAATCTTTTGACCGGTGATCGCTTGTAAAGTCTCTACGGTATCTTTGATAAGGTGAGTTAAATCAAACCAATCTTTTCTGAATTCAATTTTCCCAGCTTGAATTTTTGAAACATTTAATAAGTCTGCAATTAGATTGGTAAGTTTTTGTATTTGGTTGTCCATTTTTTGCAAGTACTTCCCAGTTTGGTCGTATTTGCCTTTTTCATACATGGACTGAAGTACTTGGGTAAAAACTTTGATACTTGTGACTGGTGTTTTCAATTCATGACTGGCAATTGAAATAAACTCATCTTTTCTTCTTTCGATTTCTACTCGATCAGAAATATCCATGCTGACGCCACGCATTCCAATTGGCTCTCCATTACTATTCGTAATGACGTATGAATGTGACTCTATCCACAATGCTTTGCCGTCTTTTTTGATCCATCTAAACCGACTGACACCTCTTTCACCGCTGTTAAAAATTGCGACTGATTCATCACCTGCACGTTTTCTATCATCAGGATGAACAATGTGGAGCCAGAAATTTGGAGTAGATAGCCACTCATTGACGGTGTAACCGAGCATGTGTTCCACATATTCACTCACAAAATTGATTTCCTGCTCTGAATGATCTGGAACACCATACGCCTCCCACACTACACCGGGAACATTTTTAAGAAGATTTTCTAATCTTCCTTGTTCTCTTTTGACTTCGTTGTACAGAGTGACATTTTCAATGGCAAACGATGCATGATAAGACAACTCTTTGGCCATCTCAAAATCTGAGTTGTCATATCTTCGTTTTGATTCAGCTGTTATCAAAGAAATTGCACCAATTGGTTTTCCTTTTATAATCAGTGGCACAATGATGACGGAAGTAAAACCGACTTTCTCAATGATATCGAGTTCACGCTGGCTTTTGGCCGCTGCAAGTATCACTTCCTTCGTGATTTCAGGATAAAATTCAGGAATTCCAGTTCGAATAACTTGAGCGACACCATGTGGTTCAGTGAGATCAGGTGGAAATTCGACTCGTAATTTTTTTGCCCACTTCACCTTTTTTGGATCTTTGTGTGCGACTGCGACTAGTTCTAATGTATTTTGAGGAGAAAGTATATCAATTGCACACCAATCGGCGACGTACTTCACAGCAATTTTTGAAAGTGAGTTAACAATCGTATCGTAGTCAAGCGAGCGAGAAAGAATTTGACTCATCTCCGCTTTGAATTGAAGTATTTCCTCATTTCTCTTTCTATTCGTAATGTCGTAATTTACTCCAATGATTTTGACAATTTCATTTTTAGTATTTCGATACACCTTTGCTTTGCCTTTAATCCACCGAATGGCTTTGTCAGGACGAATGATCCTAAATTCAGATTCAAAATATGAAAGGTTTTTTTTAATTGTATTCATCTGATTCATTACTTGATCAACATCATCCGGATGAATAATTTTTTCCAACTCAGAAATGTGAGATTGGGATGTTTCCTCAGGATAACCAAGTAGTTTGGCTTCTTCAGGAGACCACCAAATGTTTCCAGTTTGAAAATCCCACTCAAAGCTACCAATTGCTGCTGATTCTTGGGCAAATTCTAGTCGGTCTTTGATTGAATGGAGATCTTCTTCCGAGCGTTTCTGTTCAGTCACATCTTGAATTAAGCAACCGACTTTGGAGATGGTATTTTTTTCTTTTAAGGGATAAAGGGTAACGAGAAAATGTCGCGATTTTTGAGTTTTTTTAAGTACTTTACTACTAATGGAAATGTCTCTGAATGTTTCACCTTTATACGCTTTTTGGTAAAAGGGTTTCAATGTTTGCCATACCGTTTTACCTAAAATTTCTTCGACAGATTTCCCTTCATGCGCTGAGATCTGTTGGGCATTCATTTCTGCGAAGGCGTTGTTTACCCAAAGAAATCGAAATTTCTCATCAACAACAGCAAACCCTACAGGGGAGAGGAGGAAGAAACTTTCTAGATGGTCTGTGGTATCAAACTGCATAATGCTTCAACACAAATGCCCCGAAAAAAGCGGGGCATCTGTAGCGAAAACTTCGTATAAAAGAAATTTTGTCTGTATATTGATCAACCGCACTTTACATTGTCTAGTGAAGATGAAGTTTTGTCACGAATTCTTACAGTTTTCTTACTCGTTTTTTTTCGATTCTTCAATTAAGTTACACTTTCGTGTTCTTTTTGACTTCTTGTTTTGCTTTTTCGGCTTTTTCTTTTATTTCAGGAAGGTTCTTTTTTACTGGTTTAGCAACTTTCTTCGCGGCGTCTTGCGTTTGATCTTTCATGTTTTGAATAACTGGTTGAGCTTTGTCAGCAAGTTCATTTAATTTATTTGTTACCGCTTTTACAGCACTTTTCATTTGCTGTCTTTTTTCATCATTGCTCAAAATGGCTGCTGTTGTTGCGACTGCTGCTCCGATGGCTGCCCCTGTTATTCCAGCCATTACTGTTTGATTGTGGGATGATTTTGCATTTGTTGTAGGCATGCTTCCTTTCTTTGGTGGGATAGACCATATATTAATTGTTTAGATAGTAGTTGGTAGTTATCAAGAACTATTCGGAGTTGTGTGAGAAGAAGGAAAGAAGAGTGAATCCAGATGTTTGCAGTGATTTTACGAAGTTTTGTAAGAAAAAGGTAAAACAAGAGTCAGAATCAGGAAAAAACTATAGGATTTTATTTGTAAGGTGGTATAGTAAAAAAAATGAATTGAGGTATCTATGAGTGTATTTCCAACAATCTTAATAGTCGAAGATGATAAAGATCTCTCGACCTATATACAAGAAGTATTAACTTCTCAGCGTTATACAGTGCATGCCGCACATCAAGGAAGCAAAGCGTTGAAGTTGGTCGATGAGATTCGTCCAAGCTTAGTTGTTCTTGATCTGACTCTTCCTGATATAGATGGGGAAACGGTCTGCCAACATATAAAAAGTAAGTACCCCCACATTCCAATTATTATGTTGACGGCAAAAAATAAAACGGAAGACATAGTAGCAGGATTGCAGAATGGGGCTGATGACTACATCACAAAACCATTTCATGCGGAAGAATTAATTGCTCGTGTTCAAACTCGTCTTCGTTCTCCAGAAAATAATGCTGTATTAAGTATCGGTGATTTAGAGATGAACACTCAAACGTTTGAAGTGAGTCGAGCAGGTAAGAAAATCCCTCTGACTCATACGGAGTACACTTTGCTTCACTACTTACTTCTCAATCAGGGACGAGTCATCACTCGTGAGATGATTCTCAGCAATGTGTGGTCATATAGTCCCGATGTGGAGTCAAGAGTTGTTGATGTGTATATTGGATATCTGCGAAAAAAATTGGAAGCCAACGCTCAAGCGAAACTTATTCATTCCATTCGAGGATTTGGATATGTTTTAAAAACAGAGTAATTGGTGAAGATTCACCACAATTTAATCAGGGATTTGTTCACTTAAAGCAGTTAGTGTTTCCACTCGTTGTTTAATGATTCCTATATATTTTTCAAATTTTTCCGGATCTTGTGCGGGACTTTTTTTCCACATTTCAAGTAAGTTGGCATAAGACAGAATGACTGTTAAATGATTTTTTATATCATGCTCCAGGTCAATTGGTTTGTCGGCTGGATTAAGTGAGTTATTCATATATCTCATTCATTATACTTCAACGTTTACGTACTTCTTACATATCCTTCGTTTTATTCACTCTCACTCAGGTCATACTTCACATATTAATACTTAACTCAACAGAAAGGGGATACCATGGGAATTTTAGCTTGGATCATCCTTGGTTTCTTAGCGGGATGGATTGCTTCAATCGTTATGAAAACTAATTCACAACAAGGTTTTGTTACAGATGTACTCCTTGGAATTGTAGGTGCAATTGGAGGAGGCTTCTTGATGAATCTCCTTGGTGAGAGCGGTGTTACCGGTCTCAATTTATATAGTTTGATTGTTTCCACCATTGGTGCAATCTTACTCATTTGGATGGGACGTCAACTCGCTCGTTCATAAACCTGAATGAAAAAAGAGCCAAACTTGGTAAAGACGCGGAGGAAACTCCGCGTCTTTTATTTTTACTCATTTATCTTTACCTTATCTCTGCTTCCTGATACGCTGTGTATCCTATGAAGGTGAAGCAGAAAAAGACGATTGATCCAGATAAGAAAGAAGTATTTCTTCCTGCGGATCAAAGTCGTCCGGAGTTTCAAACTCCGATGATGCAACAGTACATTGAGTTAAAAAAACAATATCCCGACTGCATCCTTTTTTTTCGACTGGGTGATTTTTACGAATTATTTTTAGATGATGCAAAATTAGGTTCACACATTTTAGGAATTACTTTGACTCGCAGATCTCGCGGCAAAGATGGTGCAATTCCGATGTGTGGAGTGCCATATCATGCGGTTGATACGTATTTACCAAAGTTGGTGCAGGCCGGTTATAGAGTCGCGATTGCAGAGCAAGTGACTCCTCCCAAAGACCCTCCTTCGCACAAGGCTACGGAAGGGCAAGGCCCTCCTTCGTCCCGACAAGTTGGGATTACGAAAGGGCAAAGCACTCCACATTTAGTGGAACGAAAGGTTGTTCGTATTGTGACAGCTGGCACGATGATTGAGGGAAAAGTAGTGAATGAGCGAGAATCCTCATATGTCGCGATTGTCGTCCATCAACGGAAAAATTGTGTAATTGGGTATGCAGACTTAGCCACAGGTCAGTTTTTTCTTAAACCATGTAGCGATGAAAATTTGATTGATGAGTTATCAGCGATTCGACCGAAAGAAATTTTACTTTCTCCACAAGAATATAATTCACCAGAAAAACTGGGTCGGTTTTCCTCACATCTTTTTAGCAATATTTCAACTTTTCCAGAATGGGATCGGTGGTCCCAACATGCCGAAAAATTTCTTCGACAACATTTATCAGTTCAATCACTTAGGGGCTATGATTTAGAAGATCCACTGCTTCAGCAAGCTGCAAGTGTCCTGCTTGGATATCTGATGTATACCCAACGAGGTGACATTCCTCACTTGCAGTCAGTTCAAGTCATTACTGACACTCAGTATTTGCATATTGATGCGATCACCTCTGATAGCTTGGAACTTTTTACTTCCACCATGGACAAATCGTATCAAGGAAGTTTGTTATCGATCATTGATAAAACATTGACTCCTTTAGGCGCACGATTGCTGAAGGAATGGTTGGCACGGCCTTTAGCGTTTGTATCTCCCATTCGAGATCGGTTGGATCAAGTTGAGTGGTGTGTGACACATCCAAGTCAATTGAAAGAGTTACGAAAGTTGCTGGAAGAAATTACGGATATTGAGCGACAAGTCAGTAAATTAGCGGTTGGGTTAGGTACGGCTCGAGATTTAGTAGGGCTCAAAGAAAATTTATTGAAAGCTGAACTCTGTTTAACAGTGATAAAAGATGTGCCTTTTTTCTCTTCGCTTACGGCACTTTCTGGTTCTACCCAAAGTCTACAAGAGTACATTTCTGAGTGGATTATTGATGATCCTCCTGGAATTACCAAAATTGGTGGAATGATCAAGTTAGGAAAACATGTTGAGTTAGATGCGCTGAGAGAAGTGCATGATGGTGTTTCAAGCTGGTTAACAATTTTTGAAAAAAGTGAGCGAGAACGAACAGGCATCTCCAATCTAAAAGTAGGGTTCAATTCCGTATTCGGTTTTTATATTGAAATTAGCAAAGCACAATCAGGTTTTGTGAAAGAAGAATTTAAATACCAACGTAAACAGACTTTGGTGAACGCTGAACGGTACATTACGTATGAATTGAAAATCAAAGAGGAAAAAATTTTATCAGCCAAAGAAAGAATTGATGCATTGGAGTTGGAATTATTTGAACAGGTAACAGCAGAAATCGTTAAAAAAAGTTCTGTCATTCAAAACATGGCAAAAGCCATTGCTCAGATAGATTGTATTTCTTCATTTGCTCAAGTCAGTTTGGAGCAGAAATATGTTCGTCCCACGATGACTTCAGAGCGAATACTGACTATTGAGCAAGGGAGACATCCAGTTGTGGCCCAAGTTATCGGGAGTGATTTTGTGCCTAACTCCACACACATGTCAGATAAAGAGAGATTTTTCTTATTAACCGGGCCAAATATGGCCGGAAAATCGACTTACATCCGGCAAGTTGCATTGATCGTATTACTGGCACATATGGGTTGTTTTGTACCGGCCGAGTCAGCTGTTATTCCATTGACTGATCGAATTTTTTCTCGAATTGGAGCTTCAGACGCACTTCACAAAGGATTATCTACCTTCATGGTTGAGATGACGGAAACTGCCAAGATATTGCATCAAGTGACTGCACGCTCTTTAATCATTTTTGATGAAATAGGACGAGGAACTGGAATGGGGGATGGCATGAGTTTAGCTCAAGCAATTGCTGAGTATTCTGTACAAATTCCAGAACATCCGTTTGTATTTTTTGCCACGCATTATCATGAATTGGCTGAACTTTCTGGGCACATTCCAGAAATTGTGAATTGTGTGTTTTTAGTCAAACTGCATCGTGGGAAATTAATTTTTCTCCATACGTTGGAAAAAGGAAGTTCACAACAAAGTTTTGGAATAGAAGTAGCTGAGCAAGCTGGTTTACCTCCTGTCGTACTGACTCGTGCTCGAAAATTGAGAAAAGATTTTGCACGTTTTACACCGACAAAAGTTGGAGAGTTGGAAGTTTCTTATACTACTGATACGGTGAGTGATTCTTTAAAAAAAATGGAGTTGGTAGAACTTTCGCCAAAAGCCGCTCTGGATTTGTTGTACAAGTGGCAGGAGCAAATTAAAGAAGAAAAATAAGAATATGCCGATTAAAAAATTACCCCACCATTTGATCCGACAGATTGCTGCTGGTGAAGTGATTGATCGACCATATTCCGTAGTCAAGGAATTATTGGAAAATGCTTTGGATTCAGGAGCAACTCAGATTGAAATTCAGCTCGATGGCGCGGGATTAGATCTCATCAAGGTGATTGATAACGGTCAAGGAATGAATGCTGAAGATCTGGGGCTAGTTTTTGAGCGATATGCGACGAGCAAACTCAGTGAGGCGGATGATTTGCTTCATATTCATACTTTAGGTTTTCGAGGTGAAGCTTTATTCGCAATTTCATCTGTGGCTGAAGTTACTGTGTTAAGTCGAACTGCAAAGGAAAAAGTTGGAAATGAGATTCAAAGTATCCGTGGAAAAGTGCAACCAATTCTGCCTAAAGGTCATCAAAAAGGAACAACAGTGATGGTGTCTGATTTATTCGGAAATATGCCGGTTAGAAAAAAAACCATTCAACCGAGAAAAGAAGTTCGAGATATTTTGCAACTGATTGAAGGATATAGTTTGGAATTTCCGGCGATTGCGTTTCAACTTACCCATCAAGGAAAAATTATTTGGACGAGCTTTTCGAACGAGACCTATGCGGATCGTTTATATCAAACATGGAAAATGCGAAATGATCACGGAAAAAATTTAAATTCTACATACCCATATACCGAAATCAGTGGTTGGATTAGTACTCCTCAATATTTCGTGAATCACCGAAAGCACATGTTTTGTTTTATCAATCACCGAATTGTGGATCCTCAAATTATTTTCCCAAGTATTGCTTCAGGATTAAAAACATTTTCACATCGAGGGCTTTTTCCTCAATTTCATATCAGCCTTCAGATACCCGCCGAATTGGTTGATATCAATCTTCATCCTCAGAAAAAGAAAGTGAAGTTTTTGCACGAACAAGAAATTTTTTCTTATCTCCAAACGACAATAAGCGAAGCCTTTCAAGAAACCCCTACCAATGAGTTGAGATATGTTGGACAACACATTTTTCCTGATGTCGGAGTTCGAGAAACAACTGCTACCGAAGTTACCGGTGAAATCACTCAGATTCATAATCTGTATTTACTCGTACCAACCAATCACGGATTTTTACTGATTGATCAACATGCTGCAGACGAGAAGCTGTGGTACAACCGTTTACTCAAAGACGAAAAAGTGGCACAAAAACTCCGATCTCATATTGATGAAGAGACGAGAGCAGATTTTGATGATGATGAGTATTTTCACTCGTTTCATCCAGATATCGATGCAGAAAAAGCTGTATTGGCTTGTCATCAAGCTATTCGAGCTGGACAAACTTTAAATCAAGCTCAAATGCAGAAGTTGGTAAAAGATTTGTTAGCCGCAGGAACAGAGTCTTTGACGTGTCCGCATGGGCGACCAACGCAGATTTCAATAAGCTTAAATCAACTGGCACACTTGTTTCGAAGGTAATTTGCCCAGCCGACTTGATCAAGGTACAATACTCCTCATTCCTAATACTTTTTTACATGGAGTTCTATGGCTACTTTACGTTCACAACTGACTGAGATGATGAAAAATGCGATGCGTGCTCGCGATCAAGTTCGACTGGATACGGTTCGATTTATGCTTTCTCAAATTAAAAACGTAGAAATTGATTTAAAAAGAGAGATGACTGATGAAGAAATTATTTCATTGCTCAAAAAAGAAGTGAAAAATAGAAAAGAAGCTATGGATCAATTCTTAGCTGGAGGCAGACAAGATTTAGTTGATGAAGAAACTGGGAAGTTGGCAATCATTCAAGAATTTTTACCTGCTGAAATGAGTGATGAAGAACTTCAAAAAATTGTTCAAGAAGTAGTAGATTCCAATCAAGGGAAAGAATTTGGTTTGATCATGAGAGAAGTCATGGCTAAAGTAAAAGGTCAAGCTGATGGATCAAGAGTGTCAGGGATGGTGAAAGTGTTAGTTAAGTAATTGATTACTTAACATTTTTGCAGTTAATTGTTTTTCAAACTGGTATTTATTGTTATGAAAAAAGTTGGTGAAGTTTTACATGAAGAACGAGTTCGTCAGCGAAAACAGTTAGCTGAAATTTCTGAACGTACCAAAATTCGAGTCGAATTTTTGGACGCCATAGAACGGAATGATTTTCGATCTTTGCCTCCGAGCACCTTCGTTCGAGGCTTCTTGCAGAGTTACTCACGTTATTTGAATATCGATGAAGCTACAGTGCTCGCGTTGTTTCGTCGCGACTTCAAAGTAGGTGAGCGAGGGAAAATTATTCCACGTGAATATTTGAAAACGATTCATCGACGACGGACTTTTTTGACACCACGATTATTCACAATGTTTATCGGCGGAATTTTTGTGACAGGAATTGTGATTTTTGCAGGAATGCAGTGGTATCGTTTACGAAAACCACCTATGCTTCAAGTCACTTCTCCCGAAGATGCCCAAACAGTTATTTCTCCTGTTCTTGTATCTGGTAAAACTCAAATTGATGCCGTGCTTACGATCAATTCTGAACCTGTGGCCATAGAAAAAGATGGTAGTTTTGAGTATGGAATGGAGTTTTCTTCCCAAGGTGAACAGACGATTACTGTCGTGGCGGAAGATAGAAATAAACGCTCAACGACGATTCAGAGAAAAGTGATTGTAGAATAGAGGGTATGTCATCCTGAGAATCCAAGTGCATCGCACATGGATCGAAGGATCCCGTTGCTCATTGAAGTAATTTATTTTTCTGATTAATTTTCCATTTCTATAAACGACGGGATTCTTCGTTTCTGATGATTACATCAGATTACTCTGAATGACACATCATGTATAATCCACCTCATGTCTTCCACTCTTACTCTCAATAAGCTTCGTGAAAAATACTTGCAATTCTTTGCAGAGCGCGGTCATGCCATTATTCCATCTTCACCGTTGGTTCCAGAAAATGATCCAACCACTTTGTTCACCAGTTCAGGTATGCAACCACTGGTTCCATATTTACTTGGTCAGCCGCACCCTTCAGGAAAAAAATTAGTCGATTCTCAAAAATCATTTCGTTCTCAAGATATTGAAGAAGTTGGTGACAATCGTCATACGACTTTTTTCGAAATGTTAGGAAATTGGTCGCTGGGAGAATACTTTAAAAAAGAGCAACTTCCATGGTTTTTTGAATTTTTAACAAAAGAAGTGGGACTTGATCCGCAACGATTGTATGTAACGGTCTTTGCTGGAAATGATCAAGTTCCTCGTGACACAGAATCTGTAGAGATTTGGAAAAATATTTTTAAAGAAGTAGGAATTGAAGCCATAGATGTTGAGAACGCTGAAGAAAAAGGTATGCAAAGTGGCAGAATTTTTTATTTTAACGAAAAGAAAAATTGGTGGTCACGATCAGGAGTTCCAGCAAATATGCCGGTAGGTGAACCTGGTGGTCCCGACAGTGAAGTCTTTTATGATTTTGGGGACGAATTACAACTTCATGAACATTCTCAATGGAAAGATGAACTTTGTCATGTAAATTGTGATTGTGGACGGTTTATGGAAATTGGAAACTCAGTTTTCATGCAGTACCAAAAACAAGATGATGGTTCATTTAAAGAACTTCCTCAAAAAAATGTTGATTTCGGTGGAGGATTAGAACGGATTTTGGCAGCAAAAAATAATGATCCGGATGTGTTTAAGACGGATGCGTTTCAAGCAGTTATTTCGCAATTAGAAGAGATTACAAATGAATCGTACGGATCAGATGAAAAAGTAACTCGAAGTTTTCGAGTAATTGGTGATCATATACGAGCGGCAGTGATGTTAGCCTCGGATGGAGTGTTTCCTTCGAATAAACAACAAGGATATTTTTCTCGCCGTCTGTTACGTCGATCAATTCGGTTTGCCCATTTGATGGGAGTTGAAAAACCATTTTTATCAGATTTGGTTCCAGTTGTTGCAAAATTATATGAAGAAGCTTATCCAGAAGTAAAAAATCAGATATCTAAGATAAGCGAACAGTTTTCAATTGAAGAAGAAAAATTTAGAAAAACCTTGGCAAAAGGCATGAAGGAAATTGAAAAGGTAGAAAAATTGGATGGTCAAATTGCGTTCAAAATGTATGAGACATATGGTTTCCCACTGGAACTGACTCAAGAAATAGCTCAAGAACGAGGACAAATGGTTGATCCTGATCAATTTAAGCAAGAATTTGAAAAACACAAACAATTAAGTCGCTCAGCATCATCAGGTATGTTCAAAGGTGGACTCGCTGATCAGTCACAGGAGACGGTGAAATTTCATACTGCCACTCACCTCCTTCACGCTTCACTCAGAAAATTATTAGGCACATCAGTTCAACAAAAAGGGTCAAATATCACAGCTGAACGATTGCGATTTGATTTTTCTTTTGATCGAGCGTTAACCGCAGAAGAAAAACAAAAAGTCGAAGGTCAAATCAATACGTGGATTGCAGAAGATTTTCCTGTGACCAAGCAGATGATGAAAAAACAGGACGCTTTGGATTCTGGAGCGATTGCCTTTTTTATCGAAAAATATCCGGATGAAGTTTCTGTCTACACAGTTGGAAATGACGCTGAAAAAGATTGGATATCAAAAGAACTGTGTGGTGGTCCTCACGTTGAACGTACAGGTCAAATTGGGAAATTGAAAATTGATAAAGAACAAGCTGTGAGTGCAGGGGTGAGACGGATTTATATTTCCTTTGCATAACTGATATAGTCATCCTTATATGGATAAGACAAAAGGAATATCACGACGAAAATTTCTTGAGGGGATGCTAGGCTTTGGTGCTACTACTTTACTTCCCGACACTTCAAAATATTTGTCAAGACGACCAGAACTTTCTTCTTCAATTATTTATTATTCTCTTTCTCCATCAACTGAAGAAAATCTAGAATTAGATAGTCATTATGAAGTCTTTTTGCTTACGTTTTACAATGAAAAAAAAGAAGAAGCTCTTACAGTTCATTTTTTAAAATCTAAAGATGGTCCAGCAGAAAAATTATCTGAGAATGTTGAAAAAACGCTTGAGGAAAATGGCACTCCTGAGGATCGATATGATGATATAGATATTTACAGTTATGAAACTGGTGGAAATCAGTGCTATACCTATGCACTAAGGCAAGCGCTCCCTGAATTATCATCTGAGTTGGCTGAAGGAGCAATTTGGGGAGACGATGTAGAAAAAATATTCAATCTTTTTCTTGATCAAAAAGTGATGATTGATGTGCTAAATATACCGATATGGGATAAATATGGTCTAGAAGATCATCGTGCTATTCAAAATTCACAAAATCACATAACCTTTGAGTATCAGGAGATTAAAAATTCACATTTATTTTTTAATGGTCTTGTGGAAAAAGGTCTAATAGATGAAGAAGATATTATCCTTTTTGAGAATTTGGATGCTTCAGAGATTGGAATGACAAAAATATTAGATGCTTCAAATATTGAATATGAAATGACACATGCTTCCTTCATTACAAGTATGAACAATGATTCACCAGAAACAACAAATAGTAACACGGGACAATTTTTATACTCAGGGAGTCTGTGGGCAATTTATAATAATTACTCTGTCCCAAGAATGAGAGTTTTTCATCGAAAACCAAATATTGTTTTGCAGAAAATTTGACAAGAAGGAGTTAGATTACTAAAAAAAAATCCCCCTGTGTTTTACTTCCCAGGGGGAGGAAGTGGATTCACTCCTTATTTTTTAAGAAGCTCGTCCAGTTTTGCCTCAATAGTTCTCAACTTATCCATGATGTTTGAGTATAATACACACATCACAAGCAAAGTCGAAAAAAATAGAACCAAATGACCTACAGCGTCTAATATGTTCATTCTAGCTCCTTATTGAGTTCTTCACTTGAGGATATTATATCCTATAATAGTTAAATTGTCGAATATTTGACGCCTCTTATCTGGTTTTTATTAAAAACCAGATGTTCTCCTCTAGAAGAGGAGAAAAACGCCAAGTACAAACCTCTAGCCTCTATCCTCTTTGTTAAATTTTTGCTTAAATGGAACACAGCTCTTTCACGAGAGTAATTTCTCCCGCCGTTGATTATGCTGAGGAATAGTTAGTAGTTGTCAAGATATTCAAGAGTTATTTAGAAATTGGTTTTATTAAATTGGCGGGATTTCGCAATTCGGGTGTTAATCTGAAGATGCTCAATGTTATGCAATTACCATCTCTGAACCGCAACCAACCAACTCAAGAAAAAAAAGTCCTCACTTGTTATATTACTGATACATCGGTGACTTTGGCGGTTTGGGAAGTGAATGCTGGAGCAGTTCAAGTGCTTTCGGTGGGTACACCAAAAGAATGGCAAGAAGAAAGTCAGCTGGCTGATGCAATAGAATTTGGAGTGACTGAACTGAAAGAAAAAGCTAAAGGGATAGGAGAAGTGCTTCTAGGCCTGCCAGAAGAGTGGGTGAAAGATGATGATATCTTGCCTCAGAAAAAAACATTGCTTAAGAATATTTCGAAACAAACCCATTTAACTCCAGTAGGTTTTGTTTTGTCACATGAAGCACTGTGGAAGTATTTGTCGGTCAAAAGTGGGGCAGCAAATTCATCACTATTTTTTGAAGTTTCACCTGGTGAAATTGTTTTATCTTTAATTGAAAATGGACAAAGTACTCAACATGAAACCGTGGGAAGAAGTGAATTGTTGATTGAGGATTTTCAGGAAGCGATTGCTCGGATTAATAAGGACCTTTTCCCACCTCAGGTTTTCTTTTTTTCTTCCATCCTTACCGATGAACAACTCAATGAAATCAAAAATGAATTCTTACATTTTGATTGGGTGGCCAAAGGGCATTTCACTCGGATTCCGGAAGTCGAAGTCTTGAAGAAAACGATTGTGGTGCAAGCAATTTCTGAAGTCGGTGGCCAAGAAATTTTGAAAGCACAAAAAAGTGCATCAGCTCCCGTTGCTGTTCCAACACCCGCTCCCGCAATTTCACCTGAAAAAAAGAGTGTGGAAAAACCAGTGCCAGCAGAGACAGACTTTGGATTTGAAGCTGTTGACGCGGCGAAAGAGGACTCAAATGTTACGTCATTTGGTTTACCCGTGGCGGTGTCAGCAGTTCCAGCCAAACCTGTGAGAGCACCTATCCCTGAATTAAAAGAAGTGGATCAAGACGCAAATGAGGTTTTACCTCCAGTTAAAAAAAGAGGCTTTTCTTTCGCTCTTCCTTTTTTCAAAAAGAAACCGGTTGATTCAGCAGTGGTGGCCGTCGCTCCTCGGAGAGTTCAAGCGGCAAGTCCGCGTAAATTGCTTCTCCCAGTACTCGGTGTCATCTTGATCGTTGGAGCACTTGGTGGATATTTGACTTTACGATCTCAGGTAAGAGCAGATGTGAAAATAGTATTAAAAACAGAAACTGTTCAAAAAGATGTGCAAATTGCGCTCGATCCCAACGCTTCCTCTAATTCTGAAAATCAAAGCGTATTGAAAGCAGAAATTGTTAAAAAAGAAGCAAGCGGTTCTCAAGAAACGAGCACGACAGGTTCAAAGTTGATCGGTGAAAAAGCAAAAGGCACCGTCACAATTTACAATGGCACCGAAAACACCAAAACCTTTGCCAAAGGAACTGAATTTCAAGCAAATAATAAGAAGTTTCTTTTAGATGAAGAAGTTGTGGTCGCTTCCGCTACCGCCAAAATTGACAACAATCTCAATAAAACGTTGGAATCAGGAAAAAAGGATGCAAAAATTGTGGCCGCTGATATTGGTGCAGATTACAACCAAAGCAAAGAGACAGAGTTTGTGATTGCCAACTTTAGTAAAGAAACATACATGGCACGCAATGAAAAAGATATTGCAGGCGGAACAAGCCGGGAATCACAAGCTGTCGCGAAAGAAGACCCAACGAAATTAATGAGTTCATTGAAAGAAGAATTGACAAAGCAAATTGAAAAAGAGTTGAACGAGAGCAAAAAAGATGGTGAGTACATCGTCGTTTCTGGAAAGTCTACCGTGACGAAAGAAGAGTACAGCGCCAAAGTTGGAGATGAAACACAAAACCTCAAATTGACCGCAACCGTAGAAGCCGAAGCGTATATTTATCAAGCTCAAGATTTGAAACCTCTCGCCCAAAACACGCTGGTCGAGTTAATCCCAGATGGTGGAGCACTGCTGGAAGATACGATCAACATTTTATCGAAGCAAAGTCAGACCGCATCGAGTTCAGCCCGAGTAATTTTAGATGCCCAAATTTCTGCCCAATACACTCCGCCAACAAATTCAGAACAATGGATCAAAGAAATTGCTGGGCGGACACTTGAACAGGCACAACGTTTATTAGAAGGAAAACCTGAGATTTCTTCCGTGGAAATTATCTTCAAGCCTGGAATTGCAAAAACCTTGATTGGGAATATGCCCAAGGATGAAAGTCGAATAAACCTCATTAAAGAAGTCAAATGAAAACGATTAGAAATCATGCGAACAAGTTGACCAAGAAAGAGATCCTCCAACTGTATCGTGAGGCTATCGTGGCTGGTGTTCCTTTAGAAAAAGTGCAAAGCCAAATTGGTTCACTGAGCGAATTACTTGATGAGTATCAAGTAAAAAGACAAGATACTGTTCAAAAAATTAAAACCCAACAACGGAAAAGAAAAATTTTACCGTTGGTATTTGTGACGTTGGGTAGCATGATGATGGCGAATGCCACCTGGCCACTCATTTCCTATACGCTGTTTGTTTCTCCCCAGTTACACGAAAATCGATTATTCGCTCCAATTCCTGCAAAAGATGTTTTGCAATCGACCGCAGTTTCGATAAATCAAAATATCGTGCCAATGGCTGCAGCAGCAACGAGCCCGCTTCCAAAACCATTAGTGATTAAAGAAGAGTTGGATTACACCAACTTGGCGAACTGGTTTGATACTGGAACAGAAATTGCTTTGCCTGAAAATGAAACAGAAGGATATTTGATTGATATTCCCTCGTTAAATATTGAAAAAGCCGTCATTCAAGTAGGTGGTACAGATCTGAATGATCACTTGATTCAATATCCAGATACGGCAGAACCAGGAGAGCTTGGAGCACCTGTTATTTTCGGTCACTCAGTACTGCGTCAATTTTATAATCCCAGCATCAATAATCCTCGTCGATACAAATCTATCTTTAGTAAGATCATGTTGCTTAAACCAGGAGAAGAGATATTTATTACCTATAAAGGAAAAAAATATACTTACAGTGTGATTCTCAAAACGGAGGTTTCCCCAGAGGATACCTATATTTTGGAACAATATCATGATAAAAGAGAGCTTAAGCTTGTCACCTGTGTACCAGAAGGGACATACCTCAGGCGAGGTATTGTCACTGCGAAGCTGGAATCAGTGGAGGATGTGGAGAATTAGGAGTAGGAGCAGAACATTCTGTCATCCTGAGCGGAGTGACGAAGAATGAGGAACGAAGTCGAAGGATCTCTTTCTCTGGAGATTGTTTGAGAGTTCAAATTCATTGCAGTACAGAAAAGAGTTTTTCAGTACGGATTTTATATATATGACTTGCGAATTATTCTGCCAACAGGGATCCTTCGGCCTTCTGGATTACCAGATTGCTCAGGATGACAACAGAAAGAAATTTCTCTCAAAACATTATGAAAATACTTGGAATTGATTATGGAACGAAAAGAGTTGGATTAGCCATATCATTTGGTCCGTTGGCCGAGCCGTTGGGAATCATTGAAAACTCTGATACGTTGTTGCCATCATTACTTTTTTTATGTGTAGAACAAAAAGTGGAAGAAATAGTTGTCGGTTTGTCAGATCGAGAAATGGCGAAAAAGACTCAAGAATTTGTTGATCTTTTAAAAACTAAACTTGATCTTCCTATCCATTTTATAGATGAAAGTTATAGCTCCCATCAGGTACATCAATTAATTCGAGAGAGTGGCATGAAGCAAAAAAAACGCCAAGAACCAATCGATCACTTTGCAGCCACTTATATTCTTCAAGAGTATCTTGATACTCATACTTCGTAGTCTACTTAAGGGTAGCTGAATTTTTCTCATCACGTATAATAATCACGGTGTTCTTTAAAAGAATAAGAGTTTTACATTTACATTACCTGAGGAGGAAAGATGTTGCGAGGCATTTTGACACCAGTTCAGCAGTGGTTGATGAAGAGAGGGCAATGTGTCGGTTGTGGGATGCCTTTAGTGAAGGGCACAAAAAAGAACCATCGTTTGGGTGAGCTTGTGATTTGTAAGTGTGGACGAGGCTATTTAAAAGAGAAAAACGGACAATGGCGTCGAGCACTTCAGAGTGAAGTCCAGAATTAATATAACCATAATTACCGTCATTCTGATCCTGATCCGACTTTTGAAGGATCGAGAGAAGAATCTGGTATTGAAAATGAATGTTAACCTCATCACAGATTCCTCGGAGTACCTCGGAATGACAAAAAATTTTAATTTATGAAATCAAAAATGCTACTCAAATTGGCACTCGTTTTTATATTCCTTGTTGTTCTTGTATCAGGAATAGGTGCATTTTGGTTTTCTCAACAACTTACTCCAATTGGTCCTTCAGGCCAAACACCTCAAGCTTTTGTCATTCCAAAAGGACAGGCACTCTCCATTATTGCCAGCAGATTGGTAGAAGAAAAATTGATTAAAAATGAGTGGGCGTTTCGGTATGTCGTTTGGAAAGAAGATCTTGCTTCAGATATTCAGGCAGGATCTTTTGATTTATCCCCCAGCATGTCAATTGAACAAATAGCTTTAGCCATGACCAAAGGGACAGAAGACGAGTGGGTGACAATTCCAGAAGGTAAGCGTGTGGAAGAGATTGCGGAGCTTTTTGGTGACTTTTCAGCTTTTGATAAAGAAGAATTCATCATGTTGGCGAAAAAAGACGAAGGGTACCTTTTTCCGGATACCTATTTATTCCCTCGATTGGCGACAACCGAAACAGTTTATAACGTTTTGCGCAGTACTTTCGATGAAAAAATGAATACGGAAGTTCTCCCCACTATTAATCCAACTGAAGAGAAAGTAAAAGAAATTGTCACTTTAGCATCGCTAGTAGAGCGTGAAGCTCGTCATCCGGAAGATATGAAGATGGTAGCAGGGATATTACGCAATCGATTGGATATAGGAATGCCGTTGCAAGTCGATGCAACGTTGCAGTATGTCAAAGCTACAAATGCTCGAGGTACAAATTGGTGGCCAACGCCTCTGGCTGTAGATAAAGAATTAGATTCACCCTACAACACCTATAAAAATGCTGGTTTGCCTCCAAATCCTATTTGTAATCCAGGCATAAATGCGTTGATTGCAGCCACAGAGCCAACCGATTCAGAGTATTTTTACTACATTTCTGATAACTCAGGAAACATGCATTATGCTGTTACCTATGATGAGCATTTAGCGAATGTGCAGAAATACCTTCGTTAGGGAGTCGTCGTTTTACTTTTCTTACATTTTTGTAACGTGCTTTATTTTAAGCTCACAACACTTTGAGTGTTGACCATTTGCCCCTTATCTCTTAGAATACCTGTTACGCTTAAAACCGGTGTTGCCAAGACACCATACTTTTTGTTCTTTTTTCAGGATACAGTTGGAAATTTCATTCAGTCATTAACTATCAAGCCAAGACACAAGAATCGGCAAATTGCCTGGTTCTTTTTTGTTGTCTAGATAGAAAAGTGATGAAAGAGACCCAATAATCCGCTACATTTGAGACTAATTAAGGAGACGTCATGCCGAATACTATTCGCCAATATTGGGGTAAACAAGATATTACCCTTCCAGAATTAGATCTCACCAAGATCCAACGTGATAGTTATGAATGGTTTTTGAAAACCGGCATTAAAGATGCCCTCATTTCTGTTTCACCGATCAAAGATTTCACTGGTGGAAAAAACTGGCAACTCGAATTCGGTGATTTTCACTTCGGTAAACCAAAATACACATTCGCACTCTCCAAAGAAAAGGCAATGACCTACGAAATGCCTTTACGTGTTCAAGCATCTCTGACAAATCAACAAACAGGTGAAGTCCTCAAACAGGAAGTATTTTTGGGAAACATTCCAAAAATGAGTCCTCGTGGAACATTCGTGATCAATGGTGTGGAACGTGCAGTGGTGAACCAATTGGTTCGCTCACCTGGTATTTTCTTCTCCAATGAAGTCGATGTCCGAACTGGTCGAGTGCTCTACAACGCCGAGCTTCGTCCACTTCGAGGTTCATGGTTAGAGTTAAACGTTGGAAAACGTGATGTGATCTCAGTCAAAATTGATCGACACCGAAAACTTCCAGTTTCCGTACTTCTCAGAGCTGTCGGTTTTGAATCAGATGCTGAATTGATGGAACTTGTCAAAGATATTGATACCGATCAAGAGCATCAATACATGGCCTCTACTTTGCTCAAAGATTTCACCAAAACTCGAGCAGAAGCATTAATTGAAATGTATCAAAAAATGCGACCTGGTGAGCCAGCAGTCTTAGAAAATGCTGAAGCCTTACTCAATGGGTTATTCTTTGATGGACGACGATATGACTTAGGTAAAGTTGGACGTTACAAATTGAACAAACGTTTGAAGAAAACCGGTGATGAAGATGTAACCGTTTTGACAAAAGATGATATTGTGGCTGCACTTCGATACTTGATTGATCTTCAAAATGGAAAAGGAAAGATTGACGATATTGACCACTTAAGTAACCGACGTGTTCGCCGAGTAGGTGAGCTCGTGGCTGCTTCAGCCTTCCGTGTTGGACTTCTTCGTTTAGAGAGATCTATCCGAGAAAAAATGTCTTTGACCAAGACTGATGAAGTCTTAACTCCATCTTCGTTAGTCAATGCTCGTCCTTTAGTAGCAACAATTTCTGAATTTTTCCGACGAAATCGTTTGTCCACAATTTTGGATCAAACCAACCCATTGTCTGAAGTTGATAATTTACGCCGTTTATCCGTGATGGGTACTGGTGGAGTCACTCGAGAAAGAGCTTCTTTCTCTATGCGTGACATCAATGCTTCACAATACTCTCGTATCGACCCGGTCCGTTCACCTGAAGGACCAAATATTGGTTTAGTCACCTACTTAGCTCTTTACTCTCGAGTAAATGAGTTCGGATTTTTGGAAGCTCCATATCGAAAAATGGAAAAAGTCACCAAAGGTGGAAAAACTCGAATGAAAGTTACAGATGAAATTGTTTACCTGTCAGCAGACGACGAAGAAGATTACGCAATTACTCACGCCGAAATTGAGATGACCCCAGAAGGATTTATTGAAAATGAGTGGATCCCGATGCGATTTGCCAACAACTTTATCGAAGGTCCGGTAGAACAAGTCCAATTCATGGACATCGTTCCTCGCCAAGTGGTCGGAACATCTGCTTCTTTGATTCCATTTATCTCACATGACGAAGCCAATCGTGCGTTGATGGGAACTCACATGCAATGTCAGGCAGTTCCACTCGTGCGACCTCAAGCTCCAATTGTGGGAACAGGTATGGAAGGCATTGTAGCTGAAGCCATGGGACACGTCGTTCGTGCTAGACATGGTGGAACAGTTGAGTATGTAGATGCAGATAAAATTGTGATTGCTTTAGATAAAAAAGAAATTGATCACGCCAAGAAACTCAAAGAAACTGACGAAGAAGAACATATCAGTATCTTAGGAAACACTGAAGTCTACGCAACTCAAAAATTCATTCGATCCGCACAAAGCACTGCATACACCCAACGAGTTATGGTCAAGAAAGGCCAGACTATCAAAAAAGGTGACTTGATCATCGATGGTCCAGCTGCAGATAAAGGTGAGCTTTCACTCGGAACCAACTTAACTATTGCTTACGCTTCATTCGAAGGATTAGGCTATGAAGACGCTATCGTTGTTTCAGACCGATTAGTTCGTCAAGATTTGCTGACTTCTATTCACATTGATGAATACGAAGCACAAGTCATGGATACCAAACTTGGGCCTGAGCTTTTAACCAATGATATTCCAAACGTATCTGAAACCGAATTGAAGAATTTGGGTGAAGACGGAATCATCGTCGTCGGTGCAGAAGTCAAACCAGGTGATATCTTGGTTGGAAAAATCGCTCCAAAAGGTGAAACAGAGTTGACCCCTGAAGAGAGATTGTTACGCGCCATTTTCGGAGAAAAAGCTCGAGAAGTTCGTGATACATCCTTACGTTTACCTCACGGTGAAAAAGGTGTGGTCATCAACGTCAAAGTCTTAGACAAAGATAAAGGTGATGAACTCGATCCAGGAACCAACAAAAAAGTCATGGTTCAAGTGGCACAACTTCGTAAAGTGACTGTCGGTGACAAACTCGCCGGACGCCATGGAAACAAAGGTGTTATCTCAAAGATCGTTCCAGAAGCAGACATGCCTCATTTGGAAGATGGAACACTCGTTGACATCATCATTTCACCATTGTCAGTGTTGGCTCGTATGAATCTTGGTCAGTTGCTTGAAGCTCATTTGGGCTGGGCAGCTCGAGAACTTGGATACACAGTCGCATTGCCAGTATTCGAAGAAGCTGAAGAAAGTAAGATTTGGGACGAGCTCAAGCGAGCTGGTCTTCCAGTCACTGGAAAAGTTCGTTTAGTCGATGGACGCACCGGTGAACGCTTCAGTGAAGATACCGTGGTGGGAGTTGGATACATTTTGAAACTCGTCCACATGGTTGAGGATAAGACTCATGCTCGTTCTACAGGACCATACTCCTTAGTCACACAACAACCTTTGGGTGGAAAAGCTCAAATGGGAGGACAGCGTCTTGGAGAAATGGAAGTCTGGACACTCGAAGCTCATCGTGCTGCTCATACATTGCAAGAAATGTTGACACTGAAATCTGACGATGTGGTCGGACGTGCCAAAGCCTTCGAAGCAATTGTTCGAGGTCAGCCGATCCCAGCTCCTTCAGTTCCTGAGTCATTCAATGTGTTAGTTCGAGAACTCAATGCCTTAGGTTTGGATATTACGCTTGAAGAAGCGATCGAAACCGAAGTTAAAGAGGAAGAAGAAGATGTTTCAATTACTGCCGGTGAATTCCCAGTGGTTGATGACACACCTGCTCAACCAGGCGATACTACTGGTACCCCAGCGACTGATCCAACCGATGATACGGCAGATGACGTATCAGATGAGGAAAATCCTGAGGAAGAAGTAGATTTCGAAGCGATTGAAGAAGAGCTTAAAGCGGAAAATAAAGAATAAAATAATTAAGAAGTTGTATCGAATTGGAGTTATATGAAACAAGTCATCGATTTTGGAGCGGTCAAGATTCAAATCGCTTCACCAGATAGAATTCTCGAATGGTCACACGGCGAAATTAAAAAGCCTGAGACTATCAATTACCGTACCTTAAAACCAGAAAAAGATGGTTTGTTTTGTGAACGCATTTTTGGTCCGACCAAAGACTGGGAATGTTATTGCGGAAAGTACAAACGCATTCGTTACAAAGGTATTAAATGTGATAAATGTGGTGTTGAAGTCACCCAATCTCGAGTTCGTCGTGAACGCATGGGACACATTAAACTCGCTGCTCCAGTCGCTCACGTTTGGTTTTTCAAAGGTGCTCCAAGTAAGTTGTCACTTCTTTTGGATATCAGTCCTCGAAATCTCAGTTCCATCATGTACTTCTCTCAATACATCGTATTGAAAGTAGATGAAAATGTCCGAACTGAAGTGCTGAATCGATTGATCGAAGAAGGCGAATTGACTCAAGAACAACTCAAAGAAGAAGCCAAAGATCATATTGAAAAATTGAAAGTTGATTTATCTGAACACATTGAACAATTGGTTGAAAAAGTCAAATCAAAAGAAATTCGTGAAATCAAAGCCGAAGAACTTCGATTGAAAGTGAAACAACAAATTGCTGGTGTAAAAGATAATCTTGATACCCAACTTTCTCAAACTGCTGAAGTGTACAAAACAGTTCGAGAAATGGTCAAACGAATCAAGAAAAGTACGATCATCAGTGAAGATGAATACATTAAGCTCGATGAGTATGGAGCAGTCGATCATCTTGAAGTTGGAATGGGAGCAGAAAGTTTGCTCAAATTAGTCAAAGAAATGAATTTGGAAGAGATGTCTGAAAAAATTAAAGAAGATGTCAAAGATGTGACTGGTCCTCGAGCCGTCAAACTCCGTAAGCGATTACGTGTGATTGAAGGTTTCCGACGCGCAAGTATCAGTCCTGATTGGATGTTCCTGAGTGTTTTACCTGTGCTTCCACCAGACTTACGTCCGATGGTTCAGCTGTCAGGTGGACGTTTTGCAACTTCTGACTTGAACGACTTATACCGACGTGTGATCAACCGAAACAATCGTTTGAAGCACTTGATCGATCTTGGTGCACCAGAAATTATCTTGCGAAATGAAAAACGTATGTTGCAAGAAGCTGTGGACTCATTGATCGATAGTACTCGTGCTCGAAGAACACGACGAGTCAGTACTCAACGACAACTTCGTTCACTTTCTGAAATGTTACGAGGAAAGCAAGGACGTTTCCGACAGAACTTACTGGGAAAACGTGTCGACTATTCCGGTCGTTCAGTTATCGTTGTTGGACCAGAACTCAACTTGAATCAATGTGGTTTACCAAAAGATATGGCGTTGGAAATGTTCAAACCATACGTCTTGCGTGAACTGATCATGCAAGGTTTGGCTCCAAACGTGAAGAGTGCCAAACACGCTCTTGAACGACGAAGTCCAGAAGTCTACGACATTTTGGATAAAGTGATTGAGCATCACCCAGTATTACTGAACCGTGCTCCTACTTTGCACAAACTTGGTATTCAAGCGTTTTACCCAATCCTGATCGAAGGAAGTGCTATCCGATTGCACCCATGTGTGTGTTCTGGATACAACGCTGACTTTGACGGTGACCAGATGGCTGTGCACGTTCCATTGACCGAAGAATCTCAAGAAGAGGTTCGACAGTTGATGATGCCTATGCACAACTTCTTGAAACCTGCGGATGGATCACCAATTACCGTTCCAAATAAAGAAATGGCCATGGGAGCTTTTTACCAAACCTCAATTGATGAGCGCTTGGAAAAAGTGCCAACCATTTTTTCTAACAAAGATGAAGCAATTCATGCTTTCCAAACGGAACGAATTCAACAACGTCAGTTAATTGCAGTTCGATTGGAGATTAAAGGCAAAGTTCAAATTATCGAGACCACCGTTGGTCGAATCCTTTTCAACGAAATCCTTCCAGAATTCATGCGTTTCATCAATGAAGCCGTGACTGCAGGAAAGATTAAAGAAATTGTCAAAGATTCCATCAAACTTCAAACTCCTCAAGAGACAGCTGATTTAATTGACGCTATCAAGAATATGGGATTTGAAGCAGCAACGTTGTCCGGATTATCTGTAGCCGTCACCGACTGTAAGATGATTGTGGAAAAAGAAGTCATTATCGAGGGTGCCAACAAACGCGCAGAAGTTGTTCAAGATAACTACAACCAAGGTTTGATCACTCAAGATGAAAAACGTCGTTTGACGTTCGATATCTGGATGAAGACTACTGATGAAGTAGCCGAAAAGACTTGGGACAGTTACTCCGATCACAATGCCGTCAAAATCATGATCAATTCTGGAGGTACTCGTGCTTCCAAAGATCAGGTCAAACAGTTGGCCGCTATGCGTGGACTCGTCGTTGACCCACTTGGAAAAATCGTGGAAATGCCAACAAAGTCCAACTTCCGTGAAGGTTTATCAATCTTCGAATACGTGACTTCCGCTCGTGGATCTCGTAAAGGATTGACTGACTCTGCTTTGAAAACAGCCGACGCCGGTTACTTAACTCGACGTTTAGTAGACGTGTCTCATGACATGATCATTCGTTTGATTGATTGTGGAACTGAAGAAGGTTTACAAATTGTCCGAGCTGGAACCCGAGAAAAGTCATTCGGAGCTCGTATCACTGGTCGAGTTGCACAACGAGACGTCATCAACGAAAAAACTCAGGAAGTATTAATTCCTCGAGGAGGATTGATTGAAGAAGAAGATGTCAAAAAGATTGTAGATGCAGAAGTATCTGCCGTCTTTATCCGTTCACCACTTGCTTGTGAAGCTCCATATGGACTCTGTGCCACTTGTTATGGATGGGACTTCTCTACCAAGAAATTGGTCGACATTGGTATGCCTGCAGGTGTGATCGCAGCTCAATCAATCGGTGAACCAGGAACTCAGCTGACCATGCGTGTGAAGCACTCTGGAGGTATCGTCGGACTCGACGTTACTCAAGGTTTGCCACGTGTTGAAGAACTATTCGAAGCTCGTATTCCAAAAGCTTTGGCTCCTATGGCCGAGATTGCTGGAAAAGTCGAGATCGAAGAAACCAGTGCTGGTCACAACATCATCGTTCGTTCTACCTCCAAATCTGGAGAAGAGCGCGAGTACTTTGTCCCAATGGGAGCACAATTACTCGTCAATGACGGTGACTTGGTCCATCCAGGTACTCAATTGATTGATGGTGCTTTGGATATTAAAGAAGTCTTAGCAGTTCGAGGTCTCCTCGCAACTCAAGAGTACTTACTCAGTGAGATTCAAAAAGTCTACGAGTCTCAAGGTATTTCCATCAATGACAAGCATTTCGAGATCATCATTCGACGTATGAGTGATAAAGTCAAAGTTGAAACCACTGGAGATACTCATCTCCTCGTCGGTGAGATTATTGACCGCAGTCGCTTCCGAGAGATCAATGAGAATATCTTGGTCGAAGGTGGAGAGCCGGCAACCGCTCAAGTAATGATCGGTGGAATTTCTCGAGTCGCTTTATACACTGACTCTTGGTTCTCAGCCGCTTCATTCCAACACACGACATCAGTCCTGACCGATGCCGCATCAAGTGGAGCTATCGATCCACTGGCTGGTTTGAAAGAAAACGTCATTATTGGTCGCTTAATCCCAACCAATTCTGAGCGAGCAAGTATTGAGTAAAGATAGAAAGAAAATATTAAAAAAGAAAAGGACTCCGAAAGGAGTCCTTTTTGAAAGAAAAATAGGTGTTACAATTACTTTTACAAACTGCCCTTATAGCAGTTTTTTTTGTACAAAAGGAGAAATATGGAAGCAAGAATTGAAAAAATGAGACAACAACAAGCACTTCAAGAACAGCAACGTCTAGCAGAACAACAAAAGCAAACACAGCAAGAAGAAGTAACGAAGGCTGAGAGAAAGCAAGAATTGGAAAATGATGAACGTTATAGAGCGATGAGATACATCGCGTATTCACCAATGCTTTTAGAAGCCTTGGAATTATATAAAAAGAAATTTAGCAGAGTAGATGGACCGATTAGAATAGATCACACTGATATTAATAATGATATTTTCCCACTGGGAAAATTTCGAATTTCTGTCTACATGGCTGATCCAGCTGAATCAGCTATTGATCGTGATACGTATCCTGAATTTATCTATGTTGAAATTGCATGGAGAAACCATCCTACGAAACGAAAAATAACTATGCAGTCTACGTATCATTATGGCTCGAGAGCAATGTATGATGGAGTTGATGCTAATTCTGGTTTAGGAATAGAATTTGAGAAAAAAAGAGATACAGGTTCAAATAAATCTAATCCAGTTTTCTATGATTTAGACTCCCTTTTGGATTATATTGCATCACTTGCGATATAAGAACGTCATCATTGGTTGCTTAATCCCAACCAATTCTGAGCGTGCAAGTATTGAGTAAAGATTGAAAGAAATATAGTAAAAAAAGAAAAGGACTCCGAAAGGGGTCCTTTTTAATAAAGATAAGTGTAATGACTATGGATTGTTGTTGAACGATCTTTCTAAAAGATATTTGTTAATAGAGATTTGCAATATCACCACTTGGCGAGTATCCTACCGACATGTCATTACTAAGTTTTCGTGTTGAGGAACAGCGTTCTGTGAAACTTGCAGAGGTAACAACAGTACCTTCTGTAATGGTTATTGCTGGACCAAATGGTGTTGGAAAATCAACCATATTATATGCCATTAAAAATGGGTCAGGAATTTTTGATCAAAATACAAAAGTTCTTTATCAAGGTCCACACCGAGTGCTACGAAAAACAAACGTTCGTCGTAGCTGGCTTGGTGGAGCTTTTAGGAGCATGCAAGAACTGTTAAGTGGCTCTGATGTCTCAGGGTATGAAGGGTTGAACTTTGGTGATACATCACGTTCTCCGGGCAACGTGGATGAAGCAGGCAGTACCATAAAGCATACGCTTGGGAAAATTGAGAACCGTCATCAGAATGCCATTACATCTGCGGTTCAACGACTAAAGGCATCAGGTAACCAAACACTAGCACTCAATACACTTCCTGATATATACGAACCCCTAAAGAAACTCACTGAGTTTTTATTACCGCATCTTCGCTTTGAACGTGTGGATTTTTCAAATGAAGAGAATATTAAATGTCTTTTCAATCGCACACAGGCGGGGATAAAAGTGGAGGTAGATATTGATGATTTAAGCTCAGGTGAAAAGGCAGTAATTGTTCTGTTTCTGCCACTATTAGAGGATCAGATTGAGGCAAAATTGCAGTCTCTTTCAGAAATAGGAAGTTCTAGAAAGACCTCTGTTATCGAAGAAAATCAAAAAAGCCTAGTAGTTCTTATTGACGAACCAGAGTTGCATTTACATCCAGATTTGCAAGCAAAGATACTGAACTACATGCGTACAACTACTCAAGAAACTTCTAGTCAGTTTGTCATAACTACTCACTCACCTACAATTCTTGATCAGGCATTTGATAACGAACTATTTGTCATGAGTGAGCAGGTTAAAGGAACGACCGAGAACCAACTTCGTAAAGTAGCTACAAGTGCAGAGCGTTTGGAAGCATTAAAACAACTTGCAGGAAGTGCGTATTTTCTCACTACAGGTCGAGTGCTTGTATGCATTGAGGGTGAGCCTGATGTAGATCCGGAAAAGCCTACTGACGCACGTTTGCTGGGGCTGTTGTACCCTCGCGCTGCTGCAGTAACACTGGTCCCAACCAAAGGTAGGAGTACAGTCATAACTACTGTGCAAAGATTGCGTGAACATGTACCAGAAGAGACTTATCGTATTCGTGTTAGAGGTATAGTAGATGCAGACCAGTCTGCAGAAGCAGTAACAGGTCTTGAAGTATTGCCTGTTTGTATGATTGAGAACTTACTTTTGGATCCAGAAAGTATATTTGAGCATCTTTGTTCTATTGGCATAACCATTTTTACAGATGTATCAGCTGTAGAGGCAGAACTGCGAAACATTGCTAGAAACCAGCGAGAAAAAGAGATTGATTTGCGTTTACGACGCAAGCTCAAACCTCAAATGGTACGTATAGGAGGTGCCACCATAGAGCAAGTGAAAGCAAAGCATGCAGAAATAATGACCAGGATCAATAATATGTTACCCAATGACATAGTACTCGAGAACCTTGTTGCAGAAACCACAAAAACTGTGGATGAAATTCTTTCGAACAGAACCGAGTTAGAACATTTCCGCGGCAAACCTATTCTTGAAGTATTTTATGGACGCCACATTGCATCCAAGAATCTCGGTTACAACCCTTTTTGTATTGAGGTAGCCAAGCGAGTCGCTATGAAAGGAACAATTAACTCAAAACTCGATCCTATCTTTGACAGGATCATGGGAATTTAGAATCTGTTCGTCAACTCAATTTGACACCTATTGTGCTGTTATGGTTTTGAGAAAATTTTAAAATTACTGATTTTTATTCATATAAAATAGCCTCTAACTTGAAGAATGGTTGGGAGTCAGATTAAATCTGCGACCATCTTTGAGTTTCTAATTTTCTGTGTTACAATCCAGACTCAACTTTGTGTGAAAGTTATTCCAATTTATTGGAATCACCTTTTTTAAAATAAAAAGGAGTAACACAAAAGGTGCAACAACGCCTTTTGTGGCGTTTTTTTGTATTTCGAATACCAATGATCCTGATAAACAGGAAGATAAGTAAGGAAAGGCCATTCTAATGCCAACAATCAATCAATTGATCCGCAAAGGTCGATCAAGTTCTAAAAAACGAGTCAAAGCTGCAGCTCTTCGCTACAGTTACAACACGTTGGAACGAAAATTTGTCAAAACCACCAATCCTCAAAAGCGTGGTGTCTGTACTATTGTCAAAACCATGACTCCAAAGAAACCAAACTCAGCCTTGCGTAAAATTGCTCGTGTCCGACTTTCAAATAAAATGGAAGTTACCGCCTATATCCAAGGTGAAGGTCACAACTTAGCAGAGCATTCTGTGGTCATGATTCGTGGTGGTCGTGTAAAAGACTTACCAGGTGTGAAGTATCACATCATTCGTGGAAAATTTGACTGTGCTGGTGTCGTAAATCGAAAAACCAGTCGAAGTAAATATGGAGTAAAGAAGGCATAAAAAATGCCAGCAACCATTGAAATACCACAAGAAGTATTTGAACAATGGAAAAGAGAGTATTTAGCAACTCAGTTACACTTAGAAACCAGTAGCATCATAGATGCGTATGCACAGTGGGTATTAGGATTTTTAGGTCTTAATCGAGATAAGGTTGAAGTAATATCTCAAAGGATGGATGAAGAGATAGGGGATAAACCAGACGAAGAAGCAATCTTTTTTAAGACACAGATAACGGATATAGATTTAATAGTAGCTCGGTCAGCAGTACATCTTTACCGCTTTGCTCGAGCAAGAAAAGAAATTTAATAAAAATTTAAAAAATAATTAAGGATGAGATCCTGACGGGTTCTTAAGTCAAGCGAACCCCACCTGTCTGTCCACCTATCGGTGGACGACGTCCTCCCCAATAAATGGGGAGGGAATAATTGAAAGGTTATTCATATGCGATCAAAAACAGCTAAAATCAAAGTCAACGAGCCAGATGTGAGATATCACTCTACTCGTGTTGCCAAACTCATCAACCGCTCCATGCGAGACGGAAAAAAGAGTGTGGCTCAAAAACAAGTGTATCGTGCACTTGAACGACTCGAAAAACAAATGAATCAAAAAGCTCTCGATATTTTCGAAGAAGTGATTCGACGAGTTTCCCCTCAAATGGAAGTCCGTTCACGCCGAGTTGGTGGAGCTGCATATCAAGTTCCTATGCCGGTCAAAGGTCGCCGAGGATTTTCCTTAGCTGTCCGATGGATAGTTGATGCTGCTCGAGCACGTTCTAATTCCTCATATCACACCTATGCTGATAAACTGGTTGCAGAAATGACTGATATCTTGAAGAATGAAGGTGGAGCAATTTCCAAACGTGATAATGCACACAAGATGGCAGAAGCTAACCGAGCATTCGCACATTTCCGTTGGTAAAATATGTAGTTGTGACTTCTCTCCATCTTTGGAGAGAACATCTGGAAAAAATGTTGTAATCAACACTTTTCCAGATAAGAGAGGTTGATCGAACGATGCACATTGTTCGGAAAGTTCACCCAAATACGCAGAAGGCGAGAGTATTGAGAAAGAGTTCCACGCTTGAAGAAAAAGTGCTTTGGGGATATCTACGAAATCAAGAACTTTTTCCTTTTAAATTTCGGAGACAGTTTGTTATTGAACCCTATATTGTTGATTTTTATTGTGACAAGTTAAAATTGGCAATTGAGCTGGATGGAAGCCAACATGCAGAAGATCTGAAGTTAGAATATGATAAAAAGAGAACCGAGTTTTTAGCAAGAAATGGCATACAAGTAATCCGATTTTGGAATGAAGAAATAAATAATAATTTGGAGGAAGTGATTGAGTACTTACTTGAGATTTGTAAAGAAAAAACTACCTCACCTGCCTTGTTTCGATAATGATCGAAACTAGGCCTCCTCTCCAAGGGTGGAGAGGAATACATCAATAACTAATAACTAATATCTAATTACTAAATACAATTTTATGTCCACATCACACGACGACGCAAATAAAATCCCATTATCCCGAATCCGAAATATCGGAATCATTGCTCATATCGATGCTGGAAAAACCACCACGACTGAGCGTATTCTTTTTTACACTGGAAAAAACTACAAAATCGGTGAAGTGCACGAAGGTGCAGCCACCATGGACTGGATGGAACAAGAGAAGGAACGTGGTATTACTATCGTTTCTGCTGCAACCACTTGTTTCTGGACCCCATACTTCGAATCTAATTTACCAAAAGAAATGTATCGCTTTAACATCATTGATACCCCAGGACACGTCGACTTTACTGCTGAAGTAGAGCGTTCACTGCGTGTGCTTGATGGAGGTATTACCGTTCTTGATGCTTCAGAAGGCGTGCAATCCCAATCTGAAACTGTTTGGCGACAAGCTGATAAATACAATGTGCCTCGTATTTGTTTCATCAACAAGATGGACAAATTGGGTGCAGATTTCAATGCAACCGTCGAAGACATCCGAGTCAAGTTTGGTGTCACCCCTGCTCCAATGGTGTATCCAATGGGTGCCGAAAACTTTTTCAAAGGTGTGGTTGACCTCCTAACTATGCAAGCATTGTTCTGGAAAGATAACGAAGCCGACACTGAACCTGAAGTCAAAGAAATTCCAGAAGAGCTTATGGATGCAGTCAAAGCAGCTCGAGCACAATTAGTTGAAAGAATTGCTGAGACTGATGATGCCTTAATGGAAAAGTTCCTGACTGAAGAAGAAATTTCAGTTGCTGAACTCAAAACCGCTTTACGAAAAGCAGTTATTGGTTACAAACTCGTTCCAATTTTCGCTGGATCTTCTTTAAAAAATACAGGAGTTCAACCATTGTTAGACGCGGTGGTCGAGTACTTACCATCTCCAATGGATATTGATCACATTGTCGGAACCAATCCAAAAACCAAAGAAGAAGTAGAACGCAAGCTCGTTCCTGAAGAAAAGTTCTCAGGATTGGCATTTAAAATTCAAACCGATCCCCACGTTGGAAAATTGACTTACGTTCGTATTTACTCTGGAAAATTAACATCTGGAAGTTATACCTACAACTCAGTTCGAAACGAAAAAGAACGCGTAGGACGTTTACTCCTCATGCATGCCAACAAACGTGAAGAAATTACCGAAGCACAAGCTGGTGAGATCGTGGCTGTCGTAGGACTAAAGAGTACGAAGACGGGTGACACTGTCTGTGATGACACCGCACCAATCGTACTGGAAGGTATCACTTTCGCTGATCCAGTTATTTCTTTAGCGATTGAGCCAAAGACCAAGAATGACCAGGAAAAAATGGGATTAGCGCTGTCCAAATTGGCAGAAGAAGACCCAACTTTCAAAATCAAAGTGAACTCTGAAACCGGTCAAACAATTATCGGTGGTATGGGTGAACTTCACCTTGAAATCATCGTTGATCGTATGAAACGTGAGTTTAAAGTCGAAGCCAATGTCGGTAAACCTCAAGTTGCTTATCGAGAAACCATCAAACATGCAGAAGAAGCTGAAGGAAAATACATTAAGCAATCTGGAGGACGTGGACAATACGGACACTGCTGGCTTCGAGTTACGCCAAAAGATCGTGGAACAGGCTATGAATTCCTGAATGAAATCAAAGGTGGAGTTGTTCCTCGAGAATACATTCCTGCAATTGAAAAAGGTGTGGTCGAAGCAATGGAACGTGGTGTCTTAGCTGGTTACCCATTGGTTGATATGAGTGTGGCCGTATTCGACGGAAGTTACCATGAAGTCGACTCAAGTGAAATTGCGTTCAAGATGGCTGGATCGTTTGCTCTGCAAATTGGTGTTAAAGCCGCTGATCTCGTTCTCCTTGAACCCATCATGAAGACCGAAGTTACAACTCCAGAACAATTCATGGGAGATGTGATTGGTGATTTAAGTTCACGTCGAGCTCAAATCCAAGGCACAACCAATCGTGGAAATGTGGTGATTATCACCGCCCTAGTTCCTTTAGCTGAAATGCAAGGATATGTCACAATCTTGAGAGGAATGACCCAAGGTCGAGCTTCTTCAGTCATGTTGCCAAGTCATTATGATGAAGTTCCAAATAGTATTACTCAAAAGATTATCGAAGAACGTGGAAAAGGGAATTAAGGGGTAGAAACCTCTCTCCAGCCTTGGAGAGAAAATCGAGAAAAATTTTGTAATCAAAATTTTACACGATAAGAGAGGTTGATCGAACGATGCACTCTGTTCGGAAAGTCCACCTAAATACTTTAAAGGCTAGAGAGCTAAGAAAAAACTCTACTGTTGAAGAAAAAATATTGTGGAGCTACTTACGAAATCGGGAACTTTTTCCATTCAAATTTCGGAGACAGTTTGTGCTTGATCCATATATTATTGATTTTTATTGTGACAAACTAAAACTAGTGATTGAGTTGGATGGAAGTCAACACGCTGATGATGAGAAGTTAGAATATGATAAAAAGAGAACAGAATTCCTGGAAAGATATGGGATTAAAGTAGTTCGATTTTGGAATGATGAGATTCACAAAAATTTAGAAGGTGTGATTGAATACCTATTAAATATCGTTGAGGAAAGAAACAAACAACCTCACCTGCCTGGTAAACCAGGCGTCCTCTCCAAGTTTGGAGAGGAGACAAGCCGAATCATTTAAAAAAAGAAAGACAAAGTGAGTAAGTTTTCCATTTCTTGAAATTTCTTGAGTCTTTAGGTACACTACACTTTCTCGCAGATTGATTTTTTATTCAGTAATCCGTTATTATTTAACAAACATTTAATTTAATTCATTTTTTGAATTTAAAAACTTAAGGAGAAAAATATATGGCAGTTTTTAAACGAAACAAGCCGCACGTCAATATTGGTACTATCGGTCACGTTGACCACGGAAAGACCACTTTGACTGCAGCAATTGCAACCACTTTAGCAAAAAGAGTTCCTGGCGATATCAACGTTGCCAAGAGTTACCTCGATATTGATAATGCTCCAGAAGAAGCAGCTCGTGGTGTTACGATCAACATTTCACACATTGAGTATGAAACTGAAGCTCGTCACTATGCACACATCGATGCTCCAGGTCACGCTGACTACATCAAAAACATGATCACTGGTGCCGCTCAAATGGACGGTGCGATCT
>CAYOQI010000001.1:0-261473 GCA_964406075.1 uncultured Pseudomonadales bacterium | reverse complement strand
TTACATTTATAAAAATATTAATTCCTGAAATTCTGCCCAAATAGGAACAGACGGGAAAAGGAGATTACGTATGAGACGATTACTTACTAGCGCACTGCTTGTGGTCGGTGCTGCAGGGGCTGTCGCTTTGGGAACACGTTCGTTCTTCAGTGACTCTGAGTCTTCTGTGGGCAACGTCTTTGCAGCAGGCACTATAGATTTAAAAATTGGGAATGTGAGTTATTACAATGGTGTCGCATCAACTGAAACTTCTTGGACACTTCGTGATTTAACCATTGAAAAGTTTTTTAACTTTTTAGATGTTAAGCCAGGTGATCTTGGACAAGATGTAATTGAAGTTCAAGTCGGTTCAAACCCAGCATATGTCTGTGCAAACGTTCAAGTTACAGAAAACAGTGAAAATGGCTTAATGGAGCCAGAAGTTGACTTAGCTGATACAGAGCCAACTGGTGAGTTAGCTGATGAACTCAATTTCGCTTTCTGGAACGATGATGGCGACAATGTCTATGAGACAGGTGAAACACTTATTGTAGAAGGACCCGCTTCTGGTGTTTTAACTGGTGGAACTCTCGCCCTTGCTGATTCAGATGAAAATAATGTAGGTGGAGTTGTCCCAGCAGGTATTCCTGCCGAACAGTCATTCTACATTGGGAAAGCATGGTGTTTTGGAGCTTTAACATTAGGCGCAGTTGCACCAGGTTCAGGTGATGTTGTTACAAATCCTGGATACACTTGTGATGGATCTGAAGCAACCAACATTGCTCAATCAGACCGCTTAGTTGGAAACTTGTCTTTCTACGCAGTGCAAACTCGAAACAATGAAGAGTTTCAATGTGAGGATTCATTATTCCCATCACCAAGTGGAAGCCCGAGTCCGTCACCGAGTGCAAGTCCGGACACAATCGTGGAAGTGACTTCGGTTGATGCAACTCCAAGTGCAAGCAATTGGGTTTTTTATAATGATGAAACTGATACAGTGGATACCACTTTAGGTAGCTTTGTGGCAGGACCTGGAACTCCTCCAGCAGGAACAGGCAGTGTTCAAATGAGTGTTTCTGGAACTCAACGTCGTAATTTAGCGACATATCAGTTTTCCGGAACACCTTTAGCGAACATCACCACACTGAAGTTCAATACATATCAACCTAGTTCAAATCCAGGTGCTTCTACAAGAGCAATCTATCTGAACTTCAACGTTGATTTTAACTTGAGTGATACTTGGCAGAGTCGTCTAGTTTATGTTCCAAGTGCCAACGGTAGTGTTTCAGAAGATACTTGGCAAGAATGGGATGCTCTTGGAAGTTCCCAATGGTTATATTCAGGTGCAAATTGGCCAGCTCCAAATGCACAACCTGGAACAACTCCTAAGACCTGGACACAGATCTTAACTGACTATCCAAGTGTTCGTGTTCGAGTGACTGACTCTCACTGGGGTTTCCGAGCAGGAGAACCATATGCTGATGGTTTCACTGGAAACATTGATAAGTTCACCCTTGGTGTGTTAGGTAACAACACCGTTTTTGATTTTGAAAATTAAGTAGAAATTTGGAAAAAGATTGCGGGCGCCAAGGGCGCCCGCAGTCACAAGTCGAGACACTTCACATTACAAATTTATAAAATTTACGTCACCCAACGTACTATGAAAAAAATACTTACCAGCTTGCTTCTTATCACAATCATCGGAGGAGCACTGGTCAGTCAAACAAGATCGTTTTTCTCTGATACAGAAACTTCCGAAGAGAATGTATTTGAAACTGGTGCAATTGATTTACAAATCGGAAATGAAAGCGTCTATCTTGGAAATCCTTCAGTCGCAACGAGTTGGGAACTCAAAGACTTGACTGGAGTAGAGAAGTTCTTCAATTTTACTGATCTCAAACCGGGTGACTGGGGAAATGACACCATTAGTATCAAAGTCGATACCAATCCAGCTTGGGCATGTGCGAATGTAAAATTTACCGAAAATTCTGACAGCACTTTTACTGAGCCAGAAGACATGATGGATAGCCTTCTTGATAATGCCGATGGCACACCCGATGGAGATTTAGCAGAAAATCTGCAATTTCGATTCTGGGTGGAATTACACAACAACAATAAACAAGATCCTGATGAAGTACCATTTTTAGCCGGCACAGCCAGTGATATTTTAGATGGAGCGACGTATGCTTTGGCAGATACAACGCAAAACATTTTCACAAATAGTACCGGTGATGATCTCGATGCTGGACAAGTCTATAAAATCGGAAAAGCATTCTGCTACGGAGAGTTCTCAGTCAACAATGATATCAATGGTCCAGGTTACGGATGTGATGGAACACCGGTAAGTAATTTGAGTCAAACGGATCGATTAGTCGGCGATTTAACTTTTTATGCTGAGCAAAATCGAAATAATAATCAATTTGTCTGCAATGATGAGTTATTTGAGGTAGCACCCTAATTATAGTAATTCAGCATAAGTAAGATTTAAGACTTAAGAATAATTTACTGTTGACCTGGATCCCCGATCTTGAATTCAATTTTAATAAATTTAAATTGATTCAGGTCGAGGATGACAAAATTAGGTCGCAATTTGACTTCTTGCGAAATTAGGATATAAAACGAAGTGGAGTAGGCGATTTTTTTCTTTATTTAGAGATGTTGTTTTAGATTACATTTTACGGTGAAAGGAATTTTTTATGCGAAGAATACTTTTAAGTGGAGTGTTGATTGTCGGTGCGATCAGTGCCCTCATCTTTGGCACACAAGCGTTTTTCTCTGATACAGAGACTTCTTCCAATAATACATTTGTGGCAGGATCAATTGATCTAAAAGTTGGTAATGCGAGTTATCTGATCCGAGATGGACTGGTGTCTTCGATTTCGGCAAGTACTTGGTCCCTGACGGATTTAGAAGATGAACTTTTTTTTAACCTTGAAGATTTCAAACCCGGAGACATGACCGAGGATACTATTAGTTTACGAGTGGATGACAACGATTCATACTTGTGTATGGATATCGAGCTCACGGGTGCTGCGGAAAATGTCGCAACCACTCCTGAAACGAACGACGGTGATGATCTTGCCAATGGCAATTGGGATGGCGAACTTGATGACGAGTTGAGCTATATGTTCTGGGCAGATGATGGAGATAACGTTTTGGAAGAAAATGAAGCTGACGGTTTCTTGATTGCAGGAAAAGCTTCCGAATTTTTGCAAGGTGATGACAATGGCGGGATTCGTTTCCCACTCGCAGATACAACATTGAATATTTGGAAAGCAAGCACGGCGGGACCAGGGGATGACTTTACCGGTCCAGTGACCGGTGAGGAAGAGTACTTTATCGGACAAGCATGGTGTTATGGTGAACTTGCGCCACTTGATCCAGTAGTAACTCAAGATAATCTCACAACAGAAGGGCCGATGATCCGAAATACGACTGGCTTAGAGTGTGAAGGAATATTGGTGACGAATGTGTCACAGACAGATAGTATGGAAGGAAACGTGTCTTTCTATGCGGAACAATCTAGAAACAACCCTGACTTTGTGTGTAATCCTGATTTAACGGGGAGTTAGTAACGGTCAGTTAAAATTAAGATGAGAGATTAAAGAAACAGGAAGCGAGATTTTAAGAATATAGGATGAAAACAGGCAGAAAAGTGACACCGGCGAATGTAGTGAAAGGAGCTGTAGGAATTTCCTACAATCTCTTTATTTTGCTGATGGTTTTGGTGGCTGCAGTGATTGTTCTTTCAACAATTAATACCCCTTTTAAACTAAAACTTTTTGCGGTGCTGTCAGGCTCAATGGAGCCGGCCATCTCAATGGGAAGCTTGGTGATTGTGATGCCACAGTCAACATATGCCGTGAATGATGTGATCACGGTACAAGGAGCGAAAGATCCGACAGAAACAGTCACGCATCGAATCGTTTCAAAAACAGAAGGAAGTGCTCCTCAATACACGCTCAAAGGTGATGCTAATGAAGAAATAGATCGGGAAGTCATCCCAGCCAATAGAGTGGTGGGGAAAGTGTTTGTTCACCTTCCGTATGTCGGACGCATTATTTCGTTTGCTCAAACACAAATGGGATTCATCATCATGATCGTGGTGCCTGCAACAATTTTGCTGTATTCAGAATTGATCGCCATAAAAGGTGAAGTAGTGAAAATGATAAAACGGGAACCCAAAAGTGGATGGAAAGCTGAAGGCAAACAAATGGTGATCATCACCCAAGGTCGAAAACAGGTAGGCGAAACACCGAAAATTAAAACGCCTGTAGCCGTTCATCATGTTGTTAAAAAACATGTTGAAGCAAAAAAAGCTGGGAGCATTGCGGAAACTGATGTTTCAATTCGACGACCGAGAAAACCGATTACGTTCATACCTCTCGAATCGCATCGACTGAATCCGGCACCTGTTTTGAGCATGAAGACACTTGCGAAACAAAAAATGAATCACGTTCTTCATATTGATGGTGGAGAAAAGAAAGTAGTAATTAGTAATTAGTAATTAGTAGTTGGTATTTAGTAGATTGATAATTTAGCCGAGTTTTCAAAGTATTTCAGTTCCCGACGGGATCCTTCACTTCTTGAAATTACTCAAGAATGTTCAGGATGACAGATAAGAAATGAAAAAACATATTGTTCGAATTACTGGCATGTTGGCGTTGGTCATGAGCATACTCATCCCAACTACATTGTCGTACTCACATGATCGGGAAGTTGGAGAAGTGAGTCAGTGGGGAACAGGTTCACTGGATATAGAAGTTACCTCTTTGACTTCCAACCTTTCAAGATTAGCAGTAACAGATTCCCCTCAAAACGAACGTTCAAGTTTTATGGTGAAAAATATTGGATCTCGACCTTTTGTGTATCGGATTGTGGGGGAAGTGACTCCCGATCCTGATGTGAATTGTGAAGGTATTAACATCGAGGTATGGAAAAACAGTTCGGATGATACTCCACTTTTTTCTGGAAAACTGACTGCACTCTCTCTGGCTGAAGAGCAAGGACAAGCATTTTCTTTACTGTCTGAAGAAGAAACGCAGTGGTGGTACCAATTAATTTATCCTGACAATACACATGCATGTGAAGTGAAAATTATGGCTGAGGCTTGGCAAGGTGAAGTCTTAGGTGGATTTCAAGATGTCGCTATGATCACCGGTGAAAAACCAGCAACCTATTCACAAATTCTTGAAGGGGCACAGACAGAAGCTGGAGCAACTGAAATATACGAAAAAGTATTGATGAATGAAAAAGGAGTCAAAGTTACTCAGCTCGGAGAGTTCTTACTTTCTCAAGTGTTGATGAATGATGAGGTTACCTCGATCAAGCAAACCTTTACCTATACTCATGTCAAAGATGGAGAAACAGTGGAGGAAGTTGTAACCAATCAGATAGAACGAGATGCGTTTGGTGAGTTTGAAATGCCAGATGTCTATGTCGGGACGTGCACCGAAGATGAACAGAGTTGCAATCCTCACCTGGAAGTCGCTGGCTTGACCGTCACGTTGGAATTACTGAACAATCAAGAAATTACAGATACTCTGACGTTTCCACTTGATTGGCAAAACTGAGATCTAAGATTCAAGATATAAAATATTAACGCCCCTCACTCTCAGGCCCTATCGGGCTTGAGTTCTCTCCCAAAGGAGAGATGATCCATGCCTAAATTTTTTTCCTTCTTCATTTTCCTTTTTATTTTTTACATTGGATTCACCAAGCCGATTTTTGCATCCTCACAAAGCCAAGATTTGTCTGTCATCTGTTTTGGTTCAAATGAAATTGATGATTGTGTGATCACTCCATCAAATGCCCAACTTTTCTCAGAAACGAACACATTACCTGGTGATAGATTTGTTCAACACCTCGCTATTACGAATATGACCAATGAGACCTTGTATCCGGCTTGGCAAGCGATGGGTTCAAGTGGTGTCACCGATCAATCTTTGGCATCAGCAATTTTTATAGAAATTCGAAAAGACACAGAAAGTGGGGAAGTGGTGATGAGTTCTCAGAGTTTGGAAAGTTTACTAAATTCTTCCAGCTTACTCTCCTACTCTCCCCTGCTTGCTCAACAAACTCAAACATATGCGTTCATTGCGACATTTGATCCAAGTTCGGGAAATCAATTTCAAGGTAAACAGACCGTATTTGATGTTGAAGTAGCAGTTCAATTAACACCATTTCCGACTCCTCCAACACCTACGCCTATTTCAACCACTTCATCGACCTCATTCAACTCAGTAGCCGGAACGACAACGGATGCTTTTGCTCTACCGTGTACCGATCAACTACCCAGTTCTGCCCCTCAACTTTTTGTGCCGGGAATTGTGAATGCGAATGGACAAGTGACGTTGGCATGGTCAGCAGTTTCACCAGTCACGACATATGCTATTAATTTTGGCGTCCAACCAGGTGTTTATTTATTTGGAAATAATAGTGTTGGCAATGTGACCAGTTATACAGTTTCAGGCTTAACTCCAAATACTCAATACTACTTTCAAGTACTCGGTATAAATGGATGTGCACCGGGACCTCGATCGAATGAAGTTGCGACCACAGGACAACCGGCTATTGCAGGTGCCTTTACTGCTCCACTTGGATTTAGCGATGGGGAAGTACTAGGAGATGTAATCGAACCCTCACCCACTCCAGAACCATTTCTGTCAGGAGTTATTCCGTTTATTTTAGGAACAAGTGCGACTGAAGTGATGGAGTGTGCTCAGGATGGAATGTGGCTGGCGCTCATTATTTTATTACTACAAGCAATTGGTCACGGTGCAAATCATGTATTACTCCGAAAAAAAATACATTCATTCCATCTTGGTGCCGATTTTATTTTCATTCTGACTTCCATTTACTTTTTCTATACGTTAAGTAGCTGTGATTGTGAACCAGGCTCATGGTTACACTGGTTATGTCAGTGGTATTGGTTATTGGCTGGAGGAGTAGGAATTGGGAGCTGGTTGGGGCGTGGGTTAGTTCGTAGATTTCGCATTAATTAAATAAAATCTTCAGATTATTTTGCTTCAATGTTTTCTAATGTCTGTGTGTACCTCGTGACAGGGATCCCTCCACTTCGGTCGGGATGACATTACACTGTAAAAATACCTTGTTTTCAGATAAAAAATTCAGCATAATGGATATATTCATGCAAGTTTTTGAAACATTTGCCCATCTTTTCCATCCTCGGCATTCGAATAATCATCGGCCGAGGATTTTGCATCCAGAAGGTTTTCTAGTTCTGTTATTGTTGGTCGTTATTTTTCGATCTGGAGTCGGAATTCTTCGTGGTGTGTCGTCTGAACAAGGAACAATTTTAGGCTACTCTTCATCGATTACTCCTACTCAAGTGGTAGAGCTGACCAATAAAGAACGGGTCAAAGCTGGAACGGGAGAATTAGTCGTCAACAAACAACTGAGTGATGCCGCACTGGCCAAAGCCAGAGATATGTTTGCTGATCAATACTGGGCACACTATTCGCCGAAAGGGAAAACGCCTTGGCAGTTCATGAAGACGGCAGGCTATCGTTACACTATTGCAGGTGAAAACCTGGCGCGTGATTTTATGGAATCGGAAGACATGATGAGAGCATGGATGAATTCGCCAACCCATAAAGAAAATATTGTGAACACTCGATATAAAGAAATTGGAATTGCGGTGGTCGATGGAGTGCTCAATGGAACAGAGACTACGTTGGTAGTTCAAATGTTTGGAAGTACAGCCGCGACTCGTAGAACGGGAGCGATCACTCCGCAAAAAACACCTCAACCTGTAGCTACGACTGCTCCAGTTGCAAATTCCCAAGCCTTAGCTGCTATTGATGAAGTCACTGGGGAAATGGTAAATCCTGAGCAAGCAGTAGAAGATGTGATCAATCAAGTCGACGAAGTTGTCGGTCAAGATCAGGAACCGCCCGTGATGACAGAAAATAGTGAGGAAGCACAGCCTGAAGTATTGGCCACGCCAGAACTTTTTAGAGAAAGTGTCGAGTATATTCAAAACATCGAACGTCCACCACTTTTTTCACCTCTCCACCTTTCAAAAGCGGTCTTTTTGGCACTCGTGCTGTTGGTCATTGCCGTCTTGATTTACGATACGATGGTGATCGAAAAATTGAATACGATTCGGTTTGTAGGGAAAAATTTTGCTCACATTGCTCTTTTTATCACGATCCTGTTTCTCATTATTTTCTTTAAAGGTGGAGTAGTGGGAGCGTAGTGAAGTAGTGAACTAATTTGTTGAAATAAGCCTTAAGTAAAAGGAACTCATGTTTAATGAAATATCTCGACATAAATTTGCATATGCCATTCTGATTGTGTTACTGGTTGGACATGTGATTGCATTTCTGTCCTTGTGGCCGTCGAGACCGGGAATGAGAATTGTGGCGGGATCATTATCAGCCATGTATTTTTTCTGGGGAATTTTAACTCACGTCAAGTCAAGTCACCTCACCACGGCCATTGTAAAAGAGTATCTTTTTGCAGCACTACTCGCAGGGACAATAATTTTCCTCCTGACGTTTTAATCCGATAAATGGATCGATCTTTCCCCTTTTGTTTTGTTTATAAAATTACTATACTTCGTTGCGAGAGGTTAGAGGTTTCCTGCCGGTGGACGGGGAAGAGTGGTGAGAAAAAAACGAGTAACCCCACCTCTCTGAATCTCATTATCATTCGATTCGAGGTCCTCCCTAATAAATGGGGAGGTATTAAATAGGTATGACAAAAAATAAAAAAGTGGAAATTATTGGGACGGGTTTATCTGGTTTAGTTGGTTCAAAGTTTGTTGATCTGTATACAGATACGTATGAGTTTACCAATCTAGATCGAGCGACGGGTATTGATATTACTGATGAAAAACAAATCAAAAAAATAATTGAAAAAAGTACAGCCAACACAATCATCCACCTTGCAGCGTTCACAGATGTAAATGCAGCCTTTGCCGAGACTGGAGACAAATCTGGGATTGCGTATGCCGTAAATGTCCTGGGAACACGTAACATGGCTCAAGCTGCCAAAGATTTTGGCAAACATCTTATTCATATTTCGACTGATTTTGTATTTGATGGAGAGAAAAAAGGATTGTACACGGAGGAAGATTCTGTGAATCCTATTGAGTGGTATGGGCAGACAAAAGCTTGGGCAGAAGAAGAAGTGGAGAAGTCAGGTGCAGAGTACACGATTCTTCGGATCGCATTTCCCTATCGTCAAGATGATTTTCCCAAAATGGATGTCATGCATCGGATAAAGAAACTTTTGGAAGAAGATAAACTCCAACCCATGTTTATTGATCACAGTTTTACTCCAACTCAGATAGAAAAACTGGCCGATACTTTTAATTTTGTTATCAAAGAAAAAATCACTGGTTTATATCATGCGTCCACAGATCCAGTGACGACTGATTATCAATTTGCACTCAAAGTAAAAGAACAATTTGGATTAGCGGGAGAAGTACGCCCAGGAAGTCTCAAAGAATATTTGAGAACTGCGAAGCGACCATACCAAAAAAATACTGCGTTGAATGTAGAAAAATTGAAGAAAGTAATTGTATAAATTACGCTTTATTTTTTACTTCTCCAGTCATCAATCTCTTTGTGATTCCCTTGTAAAAGGACTTTAGGCACTTCCCAATCGTTATATTTTTCGGGACGAGTGTATTGAGGATGTTCTAAATATCCTGGTTCAGAGTGAGATTCGTGAGTCGCGCTGACGTCATTTCCTAAAACTCCTGGAAGTAAACGAGCCACGGCATCCGTTATCACTGCTGCGGCAGGTTCACCACCTGTTAAAACATAATCTCCAATTCGAACTTCTTCATCAACTAAATGATCAGCAACTCGTTGATCGACTCCTTCGTAATGACCACAGATAATCACTAAGTGATCAAGCTGACTATACACTTGTGCTGTTTGTTGCCCAAAGAGTTTCCCTTTGGCGGAGGTGAGGATTATTTTGGTTGAGGATTTCGAGGCAGTTATTTGACTTTTGGAGCTTTCCCCCTCTCTTATCAGGCGAGTTTCTTTCAGATAACTCGCCTGAGTTCTCCCCCTAGAGGGGGAGAGAACATACTGGAGTGCAAGATCGATTGGTTCGACTTTCATTACCATGCCGGCTCCACCACCGTATGGACGGTCATCCGTCGTTTGATGTTTATCTGTAGCAAAATCTCGAATATTAATGATTCCTATTTCAAGTGGAGGAGTATCATGCAATTTTTTATCCTGGGCACGTTTGAGCATGGAGTGTGAAAAAGCTCCAGTGAACATCTCAGGAAAAAGTGTCAAAATGGTTATACGCATGGTAAGATTTTATCATCAAGTAAGAGAATTGAGATTAGAGGTTAGAGACAGTTGAAACAATGGCAATAAGTGCGGAGATCATTCTCCCCTCACTGCCTGGATTACCAGGCTTCTCTCCCAAAGGAGAGAAGCCATACTTTTATGGATGCTTCACAGCCAAAAACAATTTTAGTGACCGGGGGAACTGGATTTGCTGGTCGTCATTTAATCGAGTTGCTTGATAAAACATTTGATTGTCAAATTGTGGCGACGGGTTTTTCACATACAGCTCCTAAAAACATTTCTTTTTCTGAAAAAGTTCGATACATGAGTCTTGATCTGACAAATCATTCGGCGGTGTTTGAGCTGATTAAAGCTATTCAACCGAATTGGATATTTCATCTGGCGGCGATCTCAATAGTTGGTGCGAGTTTTGAACGGGCGGCTGAAGTTTTTCACAATAACCTTACTCTTCAACTGAATGTGCTTGAAGCTGTTCGAGAACACTCACCACAAGCTCGAGTCTTAGTTATAGGAAGTGGAACCGAATATGGAATAAAAACGGCGAGCCAGTCAGAAGGAATAGCTTTTTCGGAAGAAGATCCATTGCAACCACTTTCGCCGTATGCAGTTTCCAAAGTTACTCAAGATTTGTTGGGTCTCGCATATGCAAATTCATATGGGTTGGATATTGTTCGAGTGCGACCTTTTAACCACATTGGGTTGGGACAAACGGCTGACTTTGCAATTCCAGCGTTTGCAAGTCAAATTGTTGCGGTGGAGCGAGGAGAACAAAAGGAAGTTAAAGTCGGGAATTTGGAACCAATTAGAGATTTGAGTGATGTGAGAGATGTGGTCAAAGCGTATGTGCTCTTGATGGAAAAAGGGGTTCGAGGTGAAGTCTATAACGTGGGCAGTGGGCAAGGCTACACAATGCGATCATTGCTTGATAAGATGATTGCTCATGCGAAGGTGAGTATCGATGTAAAGACGGATGAATCGCGATTGAGACCCGATACTTCTCCACTGGTTTCAAACAGTGACAAGATAAAAAAGTTAGGATGGAAACCAGAAATACCGCTCGAGGAAAGTTTAAAGTTAGTGCTAGAAGAGTGGCGAGGGAAGGCTTAACAAGTTACAGTTTTTAAACTAAAAAATATACAACATTAATCTAAAAAAGAGGAAAACAATGTCTAAATCAGCATTTATTGCCGGTATTACCGGCCAAGATGGATCATATTTGGCGGAATTACTTCTCCAAAAAGGATACAAAGTCTATGGTTTGACTCGTCGGACGAGTACACAAAACTTTGCCCGTATTGAACATATTATTCATGAAATTGAGCTCATCTCAGGCGATTTGATCGATCAACATTCCATTACGAATGCCATTCAAAAAATCAAACCTGATGAAGTCTACAACTTAGCCGCACAATCTTTTGTTCAGGCAAGTTGGGAACAACCGGTCTTGACCGGTGAGTTTACTGCGATAGGAGTGACACGGATGTTGGAAGCAGTCAAACACGCGCATCCAAAGGCAAAATTTTATCAAGCTTCGAGTTCAGAAATGTTTGGAAAAGTCCAAGAAACACCACAAAAAGAAACCACACCTTTTTATCCTCGCTCTCCATATGGTGTTGCAAAAGTGTATGGACATTGGATTACGGTAAATTATCGTGAGTCATTTGACATGTTTGCTGTGTCCGGCATTCTTTTTAATCATGAATCCCCACGTCGAGGTTTAGAGTTTGTCACTAGAAAAATCGCAAATGCTGTCGCCAGAATAAAACTTGGGAAGCAGGATGTGGTAGAGCTTGGAAATCTTGACGCTAAACGAGACTGGGGATATGCCAAGGATTATGTGGAAGCGATGTGGCTAATGCTTCAGCAAGATACACCCGAAGATTTTGTCATCGCTACTGGTGAAACGCACTCGGTTCAAGAGTATTTAGAGTTAGCGTGTAAAGCTGTCGGTATCGATGATTGGAAATCAATTTATAAACACAATCCGAAGTATGATCGCCCAGCTGAAGTAGATTTATTGGTTGGTGATGCTTCGAAGGCTCAACAAAAACTGGGTTGGAAGCCAACTGTTGGTTTTGCGGAATTAGTGACGTTGATGGTTGAGGCAGAATTGGAAAATGAGCGGGTGTAATTTTCAAATCAATCGGGATGTGTAAGAATTTTCTTACGAATTTACTGAGAAATACTTACACATGTAAGAGATAGTATATTCTATCTCCCCTCGTTTATTGGGCTTTCCTGTCCGTATGTCACACAAGCACAAGAGTGAATGTTTTAGATAAAAAAAATACATGTCCAAAGCCGTCATAATCATCCCTACGTACAACGAAGCTGAGAATATCGAGCAGACTCTCCTGGCTGTGGATACTGTGCGTTCCACTTTATCAAAAGACTGGAAACTGGAAGTCTTGATCGTTGACGATACTTCGCCTGATGGAACCGCAGATGTGGTCAGAAAAATTTCAAAAAAACTCCCGTATGTTTCTTTACTCATTAATCCAAAAAAATCTGGATTAGGTGGAGCATATTTAAAGGGAATGGCTGAAGCATTTAACAATATGGATGCTGATGTTATCTTCGAGTTTGATGCTGATTTATCCCATGACCCGCGCAAAATCCCTCAATTTTTAGAAAAAATTGATCAGGGATATGATTTTGTACTCGGATCGCGGTATATTGAAGGTGGTGGAATTCCGGATGATTGGGGAGCGCATCGAAAGTTTTTGAGCGTAGTTGGTAATATCATTATTACCGTGGTGCTGACCGATTTTTCAATTCATGATTGGACAAGTGGGTATCGAGCGATTAAGAAAGAAGTATATGAAGCCGTGAAAAGTGAGATGAACACAGATCAATTTTCAGGGTATACTTTCCAAATCGGATTTTTACATAAAGCAGTACGCCGAGGTTTCAAAATAGCAGAGGTGCCGTTCAAATTTGTGGATCGAACCTTTGGTGAATCAAAACTAGGTACTGAATATATCAAAAATACACTTATGTACATTCTCAAAGTGCGAATTCAAGAACTCATGAAGAAGAGAGCATTCAAATTTGTCATGGTTGGTGGGCTTGGTGCAGCAATACAATTGAGTTCTCTTCATCTTTTTCGTTATTTAATTCCGGTGAATCATGTATCCTTTCTGTCGGCTTTTCAAGAGGCGACGTTACTGAGTATTGAAACGGCGATTATTTCCAATTTTATCTTTAGTAATTTATGGACATTTGCTGATCGAAAGTTAACAGCTGTCCAAGTTCCAGCCAAATTTTTACAGTTCAATTTAACTTCACTTGGTTCGTTACTCATTCAGTTCTTGATTAGCACTGGGGGAGAAAAATTTATTGGACTTTTTACTTTAATCACACTTCCAATTATCGGTATCGAGTTTGATACGGGCTTCTTCTACGCTGTGGTTGGTATTTTGGCTGGAATGTTTTGGAACTTTTTTGCATATTCAAAAATCATTTGGAGAAAGAAAAAATAAGGACAGGTTCGAGGTTAAAGGTGCAAGGGAAAAGGTCATTTGTTAGATAGTATTTGTAACATTGCTAAATTATTAAATTGCTGAATATACACCTCTCTTCCTCATGACTTCTTTCGGTCGTCTTGAGGATCTCTCCTCGAGGAGAGAAAACACATGGAAAAAAATACACAGCCGATACATTTTTTGTGGATAATTCGATTTCTTGTTGTGATTATTTTTATACTTTCACTGTTTGCTGGATACTACCTGACCAAGTTTCAAGAGCTTGAAAAAAGATATAATCGATTGAATATTCGCTATTTAGAGTTGCAAGAAAACTAATTATGAAGCTTTTAGTTACCGGAGGAGCTGGGTTTATCGGCTCCAATTTTATCCATTACTGGTTGAAGAATTTTGATTCTGAAGTGGTGAATCTTGATTTGCTCACATACGCTGGTAACTTGGAAAGTCTCAAAGATATTGAAAACGATTCCCGATATTCTTTTATCAAAGCTGACATTACTGATTCCCAGGCTGTTACTCAAGCTATGCACGGCGTGACACATGTCGTTCACTTTGCAGCTGAGACACATGTCGATCGATCTATTACTGGTCCGCAAATATTTGTCCAAACGAATGTGATTGGAACGCAAGTTCTTCTGGATTGTGCATTGAAAGCCGGAGTTGAGCGTTTTCATCATATTTCGACAGATGAAGTATTTGGGTCGTTAGAGTTAGGAAGTTCAGAGAAATTTAACGAAGATACGAAGTATGATCCGCGTAGCCCGTATTCTGCAAGTAAAGCGGGTTCAGACCACTTAGTTCGAGCCTACGGCGAGACATATGGTTTGCCGTACACGATGACCAATTGTTCAAATAATTACGGGCCGTACCATTTCCCCGAAAAGTTATTTCCATTAGCTATTACTAATTTAATTGAAGGTGAAAAAGTTCCAGTCTATGGGGATGGGCTCAATGTTCGCGATTGGTTGTTCGTTGAAGATCACTGTCGAGCCATCGCTGAAGTCTTAACCAAAGGCAAAAACCAAGATACGTATTTGATTGGTGGATTATCGAAAGATGTGAGTAATCTGGAAGTGGTGAAAATGATTCTTCAAATTATGGGTAAAGATGAAACTCAGATTGAGTTTGTCGAGGATCGAAAAGGTCATGATCGACGATATGCGGTGGATTGGTCAAAAATCCATCAAGAACTTGGTTGGTCGCCTTCAGTAACGCTTGAAGAAGGTTTAACTCGTACCACTGAATGGTATAAAAATAATGAGGGCTGGTGGAAACCGTTGAAGGGCTAGGTTTTAGGTGCTAAGTTCAAGCGATGATAGTGAAAAATAATACAGTCGAAATTTAAACTTTTCCGCCATTTTGAATAAAATCTACATAATCTTGCCAACCCATCCAACGACCTTTCCCTTTTTGTTCTGAATCAAATTTATATTGATCTATAGTATATCTACTAGGAAATGATTGCCATTGTGTGGACTTCACCTGATATTCTACAGGTATACCGTGATGTAAAATGTTTCTTGCGACCATACGGGCTAATCCCAAATACGGGTCACCTTGATTGGGGTCACCATGAAGAATGGGGGGGCGAGTGTTGCTACATTGATTACACGTACTTACGGCACATTCATTATCTCTGCCACAAGGACATAGCCAACGAGGAGTAAAGTGAGATTCTGCTTCGTAATCAATACTATTAATTTCATCCAGGTTTTGGTTTTTAATTGCTGTATCGCGAGTTTTCGCAAGTAAAACTGAATTAGCATCAGCTGGTCGACGAAAGGCAGAACTTTTTTCTTCTGGCATATCTATACACCCATTGCACGTTCTAGGTCACCTTGATATTTAATATAAAAAGCTTCTGCAGTTAAAGTAGGATCTTTCTCCTTCTCTCCAGGATAAGTTGATCTCCAAAAGAAAGTATTTTTTGCCTCCATAAGCAGTTCAGCATCAATTTTTTTTCCAATTTTTACATTGGCATCTCTTCTTTCACTAGGCTTGTAGCCTCTTTCTTCAATACCACGAGACATATGAACTCCTTTGGGCAGAATATAGTTTAACGTTTATTTCGCAACATCCATGGCTCGTGATTCACGAATGACGGTGACAGTGACCGTTCCAGGATAGGTCATTTCGTTTTGAATACGATCCTTAATGGTATGTGATAAAGCGACAACATCGTCATCGCGAGATTGCCCTGGATTCAAGATCACTCGGACTTCACGTCCAGCTTGAATAGCGTATGCGTGATCGACTCCATCGTAGGAAACTGCAATTTCTTCCAGTTTGCTCAAACGAGCCACGTACTCATCGTAGTTTTCGTATCGGGCTCCTGGTCGGGCACCTGAGATGGCGTCAGCGATGTAGACGAGCACTTGTTCGACTCCACTGAATGGTTCATCTTCGTGATGTTGAGCCACACAGTCGATGACTGCTTTCGGCATTTTATATTTTTTCAATAATTTCACACCGAGTTCGACGTGACTACCATTTTCATCATTCACGACTTTTCCAATGTCATGCAACAAACATCCTAGTTTGACGACATCGACATTGGCTCCCACTTCATGAGCCAACTTGATACCGATCTTTGTTTCTTCAAGAGTATGAGCTATTAAGTTTTGACCATACGAGAAGCGATACTTGAATCGACCTAAGTAGGCAACTAATTCCGCTGGTAAATTGTAGACGCCGACAGCATGACAGAGTTTCTTGCCTTCTTCGAACATGATCTTTTCAAGATCACGAGTAACTTTGGCCACAATTTCTTCAATACGAGAAGGTTGGATTCGGCCATCTTTGATCAATTGCTCCAAAGATTGTCGAGCAATCTCACGGCGTACTGGATCGAAACAGGACAATCGAACTTCGTTTGGATCGCCATCGAGATCGACATCGACGCCGGTGATGTGCTCAAAGGCGTGAATGTTTCTTCCGGCTTTTCCAATGATCCGACCTTTGACTTCTTCATCTGGGATTTTCACCACGGAAAGGGTGTACTCGGGAACATAATCAGTCGCACCATGTCTCATGGCTTCCACGATGATTTCTTTGGCGATCTCATCAGCTTGATTCTTGGCTTCTTCTTCTTTTTGACGAACCATGAGCGATGTTTCTTTGCTCAACTTCTTTTCCATGGTTTCTAAGATGAGCGCGCGAGCTTCATCAGTGGTCATCTTGGAAACTTCTTCCAATTTGGACATGACTTTTTCACGTTTCGTTCTCAAATCAATGGTGGTCTGTTCCAAATCTTGTTTGAATTTTTCTAAATGCTCTTCTTTTTGATCAAGAATATTCAAACGTTTTTCTAAACTGTTCAAATTTTGATCGAGTGATCGTTGCTGATCATCGAGACTTTGACGAATTTTACGCACTTCTTGTTCAGCTTCTTCACGCATGCGAAGAACTTCACTTTTGGCCTCGACAATCACTTCTCGAGCTTTGGCCTGCGCTTCACGAATCATGTGATCAGCCTGTTGTTGCTGTTGAGCCAAATTCACCTGATTTACTTGAGGTTGAGGTTGAACTCTTGTGGTTTCAGCCAAAGGCTGACCAGCCCTTGGCTGGGGTTGAGGTGAGACTTTTTGGGTGAGAGGGGTGAGTGGACGAGTAGGTTGAACCCGAGGGGTTGGACGCACTGGTGCACTTCCTACAGGTTTTAAAGATGGACGGGATGGTCCAGATTTTCTATTTGGTCCAAATACGCCGGATAATTTTCCAAAAAATGACATACGGGTCTTTCTTGCAAGCCGAGATAATGATTCATTGGATGGTTTTCACCCATGACTTTTTCTCGGGTTACATTGTTTGCATTGTTACAAGGTTGTAAAAATTCTTGATCACCAAAAAAACAGTGGCAATTAAGACCTGGAAGCGTTTATCGAGGTGTGAGAAATTTATCTCAGAAGTGGAGAAAAGTCAGTTAGTCGGTCGACAACAGTGTCCCGTATCAATTTCAGGGAAATAAGGCTGGTGTTTCTCGAGTAGTTTGAAAAAATATTCTCCATAACTTCAATTGTTTTACTTAATGTTCGATAAAACGCAATACAGTATGCACATTGTACAAAATTTGGTAAGGAAATGAAAGGGGAAGGGAAATTTATCTGTTGATTGGTTGCTGTCATCCAGAACATTCTAGCGTACTCGCGAGAAGTGAAGGATCCGGTAGTTGCTATTGAGATGCGAAGTAAACATTTTATTCCAATGATCGACGGGATCCTTCGTTTCTGGTGATTACACCAGAGTACTCTGGATGACAAACAAGACAAGTGAATTACTTTTTGGTGGCGATGATCATTAAGAATAATGGAAATTCACCTCGCGCACGGTTTTCCATTTTGGCGGCTTTGCCTTCACTGACTCGTCCTGAGTACAGCTCTTTCAAGTGTTCGATCACAAAGCCACTTTCATGAAGGAAAGTGCTCAATTGTTCAAGCGAGTAATGATATGACCAGGTGACAGGACTACTTTTTTTTCCCGGATGGGCTGTGATGGGAATTTTTAAAAATCCACGATACCGATCAATTCTTCTGTACTGAGTTTTATTTTTTTCATCAACTCCCCAACTGGACTGACGTGGAATTCGAAAAGCAGGGTGATTCAGAACCAGAATGAGTTTTCCATTTCTTCGTAATTTTCCGGCCACATTTTTAATTGCTTGATCAGCATTTTCCATGTTTTGCAAACTGAGCATGAAGATAGCATGAGAAAAATTATCTTTTACTTTCAGTGGTTTGGTGGCATCTGCTAATACATAGGTATGCAGTCGATTTTCATCTCTTTTTTTAGCGGCTGAAATGAGCCCTGCGGATGCATCGACACCCACATACTTGGTAGTACTGGAAATATGACGAGCGAGGATACCTTGTCCACAGCCCACATCGAGCAAAGCATCGTCTTCACTTAACTGAAGATGCTTAAAGAGTTCAGGCAAAATGAGTCGTTCGTGGTATTCCTGACCTTGGTCACCGACAAGTTTGTCGTACCACTTCGTTACTGGTTGCCAAGATGTGGAAGAGCGAGAGCGAGCTGATGTTGGTTTTCGTGAATGAAAGGGCATGGTTGTTTAGTTACTTTAATTTTCTGGATCCCCGATGCTCGATTTCTTTTTTAATATAATTAAAAAAGAATCGCGTCGAGGATGACAGCATCTATATTATAGTCTTGTAAGAGTAAAAAAGCAGGGAGTATACTTGAGTTATGAAAAATCTCATAGTTTGGGTGCAAACTCACAAATTTTTAACAGTTATTGGTTTAGTCGTTTTGTATGTAGGGTGGAGTATTTTTGGAGGACTGTTTGGTATCAATGTGATGAGAATGGCTGCACCCTCAATTTCTCCAAGCTATCAAGGGTATGACTCGTATGAAAAAGCGGAAAGTGTTGGAATGACTGCAATGGGCGCTCCTGCTATGGATTATGGGATGAGAACCAGCTCAATCATGCCTCCGTTTGGTGGAAATAGCACAGATTTAAATGCAGCTGACCGAAAAGTGGTGACTGATACAAATTTCTCATTGTTAGTTAAAGATGTTGCAGCGAGTATTCGCCAGCTCAAGGGTGACGCAGAAACAGCCGGTGGATTCATGGTCAATTCAAGTATTAATCGACCTGAAGAAGGTGGAAATGGAAATCTGACTGTGCGTGTTCCCAGTGACCGACTTGATGAGTACTTGGAAAAAGTACGTGGAGCATCAGTTCGAGTCGTTTCTGAAAATGTGATGGGAACTGACGTCACTGATCAATTCACGGATGTTCAAGCGAGACTGGAAACTTTGAATCGAACCAAGCAGATCTATCAAGATATGTTAGGACGGGCGACAGATGTGGATGAAATTTTACGAGTCCAACAATCAATTTTTAATGTCCAAGATCAAATTGATAGTTTGACTGGTCAATTAAAATACCTTGAAAATACCAGTAAATCCAGCTTAGTAACGCTGTACTTATCAACGGATGAATTATCATTACCATATGCGCCAGGTGAACCATGGAGACCTCAAGTTGTCTTCAAGACCGCTGTCCGATCTCTCATGATGCATGTGCGAGGCATTGCAAACCTAGCAATTTGGGCAGTCGTGTACAGTCCGATATTATTGGCTGGAGTCGTGATTGTGATCATTGCTCGAAGAATGATGAGAAGTGTTTAATTCCGGTTCATCGTTTTACACTGTACAATTTCCTACCCAATTCTTACAAAAGAGTTGGGTAGTTTTATTAAGATAATACTCACTATGGATAGACCATTTCGCAAAGAATATCGTTTAGACGGAACACCTGAACAAATTTGGGAGGCTTTTCTGCTTGAAAGTAATATTGAAAAATGGCTCGGCTCGGGCTCTTCTCAAATGAGTGCCACAATTGGTCATCCATTTAATTGGAATGTTGCCGGCCGAAGAATGGACGGAAAAATTATTCGACTCGTTCGTCCTTTTAAAAAAATAATTTTTGAATGGAAGAGAGAACAATGGGATGAAGGTGTATTCGCGGAAGTTGAATTAGAGATGTATGAAGTAAATGATGAAACAGAGTTGGAAATTGAAGTAAAAAATATTCCTAAAACTGAAAGAGAAGAAGTAGAAAAAGATTGGAATATGATTGTTGAAAAATTACAGGATTATTTTAAAAAATCACATACAAAGAAAAAAGCTGCGTAGAAATAGAAAATAAGATAAGATATTTACATGATTGAGCAAAATAATGAATCTTCAAGAAGAGATTGGGGTTTTTCAAAAAAAGAAGTAATGGAAGAGTTATATTTGCTCGCTCAGGAGATGAAAGTTGAAGGATTACTTGAGGAAAAAAAGACTCTTGTTTCAACAATAGAAGTTGTTGCGACACCTTTTCAGTATGTTTCTAAAGTTCAAGAGATGATGAAGAAAGATTTTAATCCTGTGCTTCGATTGGGTTTAGCTTTACGGATTTTATCAAATACAGGAATGATAAATTTCATTCAAGATCCTGAAACTAATTCTGAAAAAATACTACTCTATCTCCCTTTTAAAAAGAAGAAAACGCTTCAACACGAATTACGACATTTAATTGATTATTTACAAGGAACTTTAACATTTGATGCAACGCTGAAAACAGCAGTTGATGTTATGAACTTTTCCGCAAGTTCTTCTGTGATAATTATTGGTGGAATGATTCTTGGTTTTGCCGGTGAAGTTTCTAGTCAGGTGTTACGATTTCCTGAGCAAGTAGACCTGGATCCAATCTTTTTTTTAAATAACTGTCTTTTTGTTATGTTTATCAGTACAGCTGTGTCAGGTTTAGTAGTTATGAAGTCTGATGCAGAACAATTTGCAATCCATGGGAAAAATGAAAGATCAAAACATGATGATAATGAGAAGAACGAAGAAATATCTTCCTGATTTTACCCAAATGTAAATGCGAAGACTTCGACATTTCCTTCCGGGAAACGAATCTCCAAGGTGTGATCTCCGGATTCTGGTAATTTAATCAATTTATACAAGTGGTCGGCATCAATTAACACTTTTCCATCGATTACGTCTTCTCCAGCTATGTCAGCAGAAACAGGCTGACCGTCCAGCAAAACTTCCACAGTTACTGACGTATCATCATTTGGATTCATAACTAAAAATACTTCTTTGGCGCGGAATTTTAAGATAAATTTTGAGTTCACTTCAGATAATGATGATTCATTATTCACGGTCCAATTACCAACGAAACTAAAATTATTCAATGGAATTTTGGAAGAATCTTTTTCGGGGTAAGTGGTTAATTTATCTGGCTGAACAGCAATTTCTGGTGAGTAGTCATACTCCATGCGTGCATAGCCAAGGTAGAGTTCAGGAGTTGTTCTACTCAACTGATATTGGGGATTATTAATTTCCTCCGTCACCTCTTGGCCTGATTCGTTTAGTAGCTGTTGAATGGCTTGTTCGGTCTCATCATATTCTCCTTCTCCAAAGTGAACATAGCGAATATTGCCGTCTTTATCAATCAAATACTTAGCTGGCCAATATCGATTTTCAAAGGCTTTCCACGTTTCAAAATTATTATCTTGCATGATGGGATACTGTAATTCAAAGTCAGAGGCAGCTTTTTTAACATTCTCAACATTTTTTTCAAATTCAAATTCGGGAGCGTGAACACCAATAATGGTTAAACCTTTGTCACGATATTTTTCGTCCCACGTTCTTAAATACGGGAGTGTGCGGATGCAGTTTATACAGGTGTATGTCCAGAAATCGATGAGCACCACTTTCCCTTTCAACCCAGCAAGTGTTAATGGATCAGTATTGAGCCATTCACCACCAGCTACTAATTCTGGAGCTGACCCGTAGTTTTGAAGCATGATGCCAGATTTTTTGTATTTATCCGGAGTTCCTGATGTTCCACGAATACTTTGGAGTGCAGAGTTCACCCAATCATTTTGTTCAAATGTAGTAAGACCTGTTCCGTAGTTTGGAAAAGTTTGGAGAATATAGGTCTGAAATTTTCGGTCAATATTGAAATTGAGCACGACTGCGGTAGCAATCATGATCACGCCAAAAATTTGTTGGATCAATGCACCACGTGTGAGAAGCCATCGATTTTTTTGCAAAACACTTTGCCCGCCACGCATAATCACAAACATGGGAATTGCGGTTCCAAGTGCATACGCAAGCGTGATGAATACGGCGCTAGCGGTTACTGTTTCGGTTAATGCTAAAGAAATAACTGTTGCGAGAATCGGTCCGACACACGGTGTCCACAGCAGACCTAAACTCGCTCCAATTATTATTCCGCCACCAATGCCTGATTTATTATTTTGATTGATTTGAAATTTAGACGAAATTGCACTGAACATGCGTTCTATCCAGAGTTGGGCTTGTGGGACGATCAAAGTTATTCCGAATAAGAAAATGATGACGATGGAAAGTTGGCGAATTAAATCTGGTGACACACCACTGAGTTTGACGAGAGTAGTGAGAAATAAAGTGAAAAAAGTAAAACTGGCAACGAAGCCAAGAACGATTCCAAGGGGTTTGCGTTTGTTTTCACCGACTGCACCGGACAAAATAATTGGCAGAATGGGAAGAATACACGGAGAAAGAATAGTGACAATTCCAGCAAGAAAAGCAAAAGGAATCAGAAGAAGCATGGTAATAGTATACAGAAGATAGAATACAGAATAAAGGAAGACAGAACCTTTCAAGTTTTTTCTTACCGCTTTACAATGAATGGTATATGAAAAATTTACGACAGTCTTACATGATTGATGCACCGGTGAATTTGGTTTGGCAAGCGTTGACAGATCCAGCCATGATTGAGGAATGGGGTGGTGGACCCGCAAAAATGTCAGCCATGCCTGAAGATGCTTTTTCACTTTGGGGTGGAGATATTTTTGGAAAAAACACTCAGGTCGATCCTCGACATAAATTGGTTCAAGAATGGAAAGAGAAAAAGTGGGGAGAAGTTCCTTTTTCAACTGTAACGTTTAATTTAAAATCTGTAGCTGGAAAGACCGAGTTGGAACTGATACACGAAGGAATTCCGGACACAGAGCTAATCTCAATCGAAGAAGGATGGCGTTCGTTTTATCTTGACCCATTGAAGAAATTAGTGGAAGAAATTGCGGATGAAGAAGTGGAAGAAGAGGTGGGAATTAATGAAGAAGCGAGGATTTAAATATGAATAAAAAAATTTTGGTTGGGCTTTTCTTATTCATCATTCTCCTTTTTGTAGGGAGATGGGCGATTACGTACTTTGCCCTTTTTCAATCAATACCGACTTCGCAAGAACTGGTTAAAAGAATTGATAATTCCCTTGAAGATATCGGGAACTCTTCGAGCTCTACTGTTCCAGTGGAAACGAAAGTGGAAGAGGTCGCTTCTGGACTTTTTGTGCCGTGGAGCATTGTTTTTTCTACTTCAGATCGTATGTTAGTAACAGAGCGAAATGGAAAAGTTCGTATTATTGAAAATGGTTCATTGCAAGCTCAGCCCCTTCATACATTCGCGAACGTGTCGCAACAATCTGAAGAAGGTTTGATGGGAATGGCGATGGATCCTGAGTATCAAAAAAATAAGTATCTCTATTTTTGTTATGCCGGGCAACAAGGGAATGAGATGAATGCAAGAGTGGTTCGTCTAACAGATCAGGGAAGTTCGTTAACCGATGAAACGGTGATTCTAGATAACATTCCAGCCGCACAATATCATGCGGGATGTCGAGTGAAGTTTGGACCTGACGGCAAGCTGTACGTTACGACCGGTGATGCGACAGATAAAAATATTGCTCAAGACATGAATAGTTTAGGGGGCAAAGTTCTGCGATTAAACGCAGATGGCTCGATTCCTTCTGACAATCCTTTTCCTAACTCCCCTGTTTATTCACTCGGTCATCGAAATCCGCAAGGAATCGATTGGCATCCTTTGACCGGTCAGTTGTTTGAGACCGAACACGGCCCCTCGCTATTTGATGGGCCTGCTGGTGGAGATGAAGTGAATTTAATTGAAGCTGGAAAAAATTATGGCTGGCCGATTGTGTCTCACGAAAAATCCAAAGACGGTTTGGTTGATCCCTTGATTGTATATACTCCAGCCGTCGCTCCCGCTTCAGGAATGTTTTACAAAAGTTCAACCTTTCCTCAATGGACCAATCATTTTTTCTTTGGGGGATTAAAAGGCGAAGGCATTTTTATCCTTCATGTCGAAAGTGGAGAAGTTGTGCAGTATGAAAAAATGGCAGGAATCGATGTCGGCCGAGTTCGAGAAATTACTGAAGGACCGGATGGATCAATTTACTTTTCCACCAGTAATCGAGATAGTCGAGGTGATGTGAATCCAGGCGACGATAAAATATTTCGAGTTGTGCCGAGGTAATTTCCAATTTAAGAAGTTAATACAAAGCTTGAGGATTCTCTAAATAAATTCTTCCAGTTTCTTTCTGGTAGCATTGTTCAAATTCAGTATTGGTTGTCCAAGCGCAATCGCCGTATTTATTTCGTTCACATTTTCCATATTGTTGGTAGCAAACATATTCAGGCTGTAATTCACAAGTTGAAATAACTGTATTACTACTATTTTCATCAGCACAAATTTCTCCACTACAGCCTGCCGGAACGCAGCCATTATTACTGGAAGGCACCATTGATTCTTGAGGAGGATACGGAGGTTGTGGTGATTTATCCGGATAGGCATCTGGAGGAAGAGTATCATCCATGTATTCATAAGTTGGCGGGACAACTTTATCTGTTTCAAATTGTTTCCCTCCTACGACGACTCCGGCGATGAAAACAGTACAGAGAGTTAAACAAGCGAGAAGAAGAAATAATGGATTTTTGAAAACTGCAAGAAAGTCAGTGTTGTTCATGCATTAATCATAACCGATGCAAGAGTGAAGAGGGAAGAAACAGTAGATAAAAATTAAATTGTTAAATTGTTCATTCTATTTTAAACTCCCCTTTGTATTTCCCCTCTAAGAGGGGAAAGGTGTTGGAGGAAGTTGAGAACGGCAGAAAGAGGAATATACTAAACATAGTTATCAGTTAGTTCCGCCCAAGGCGGATCCGCCTTGGGCGGACAGTTAACAGTTAGAAAGTATAGATATGTTCAAAAAAGCATTTTTTGCTACCTTCGTTTTCTTTTTACTCGCTTCTTTTTTGCCTAAACGAGTTTTGGCGGATAAGTCCTTTTCAATTCCTCAGGTTACGATTGATGCAAAAATAAATCCTGATGGATCAATGGATGTAACTGAGTCAAGAACCTATGCTTTTGAAGGAAGTTTTTCCTTTGCCTATTTAGAAATTTTAAAAAATGCGAATGAAACATATGGCTCAGGTCGAACTGAACAGTATGAGTTATCGAACTTTAAGATTTGTCCCCACTTCGCTAAAGCTACGAGGGGCAAGGATGAAGATGAGTGCTACCGATTAACTGATCAATCGGCAGATAATCTTGGAATAGAAGAGAGAGCTGGATCATTTTATGTAGATGAGCAACATGACTCGTACTACATCAAGTGGTTTTATGACGTGTACAACGAGCAACGTACGTTTGATCTTTCCTATACTATTGAGAATGCAGTCACTCAACATCAAGATGTGGCCGAACTGTATTGGAAATTTATCGGTGATCGATGGGAAACTGAGCAGCAAAACATTCGTGTTCAAGTTTCATTACCTCAACCTGTTCAGAATGATGATATCCAAGCCTGGATGCATGGACCGCTGAATGGTGTTGTGGCCATCCCTGATGCTCAAACAGTGACCTTTACATCTCCACGACTATCGAGTGGAAAGTTCCTGGAAGGACGAATCATTTTTGCGAAAGAGCTTGTTGATTCAGGGGTAGCCGGCACACATTCACGCCAAGATATTATTAATCAGGAAAACAAATTTATTGCTTCCACCAAAAACCAGCAAACTTTTTTTGGAATATTGGTTGGTGCGGCAATTGCCTTTTCTACCTGGGTATTTATCAAGCGGTACAGAAACTTCATGAAATATGGCAAGGATCCTGTTGTCCCGGCTGTTAACCTGTCAGGTCGATTGTGGGAACCACCAAGTGATCTGCATCCGATGCAAGTGGAACAGCTCCTAAATAGTAGTGAAACGCTAACTGCAAAGTCATTTACGGCGGGAGTACTGCGTTTGGTTCAAAAAAAAGTATTCCGATTGGTTCGAAGCCAGGATAAAAAAGGATTTTTATCTCGAAAATATGCTTATGCTTTAGTTGAAGGAAAACATGGTTCCCACTTCGCTGAAGCTTCGTGGGACAAGCATGAAAAGTTAAACTCTATCGATGAGAAAATTCAAAATTTTCTTCATTCAGTTGGGAAAAAAGAATTTGCTTCGGTAGAAGGATCAGTTCAAGGAATTGAGCTAGACGATATTGTGAAATACTGCAAAGCTCATAAAACAAGCACGTATGCATTTTTCAAGTCATTTGAAAAGCAAGCCATGAAGATGAATGGTGATCAAAAATTGTTTGATATTGCTGCACAAAAAGCGGCAGCTGGAGTGCAGTGGATATTTATCTTTGGCATTATTGAAGTGATTTTGTGGTGGGTACTTTTCACTTGGATTATTAATTCCACTCAAGCTTGGGTGATTGTCTTGGCTGTAATCGCCATCGCATTGAATGCACTTTATTTTATTATCGAAATTATTTTCTTAGCAAGTAGTCATAAAAAAACAGTCGAAGGTGCGACAGAAGCTTCAAAATGGGAAGCGTTTAAAAAACATATGAAAGAGTATGCAAAGACAAAAGAGTACCCAATTGATTCTGTCATTCTGTGGGAAAAGTATTTGGTGTACGGAACTCTGCTTGGAATTTCTGCGAAAGCATTGTCGGAGTTTCCAGTCAAATTTTCTCAAGCTGATCAAGCTTTGGTCATGGCACATTGGAGTGGAGTGAACTCAGGTTCTAGTGGTATGGGATCAGCGAATTTTTCGTCAGCTTTTTCTGGAATTTCAGATGCCTTTTCTTCATTATCCACTTCAGTTTCATCCGGTTACGGAGCATCAGGTGTTAGCTCTTCCGGCGGTTCATCCGGTGGTGGTGGCGGAGGAGGAGGCGGTGGTGGAGGTGGTGCGGGATAGGTTTGCTAGGGATTAGGGGCAAGGTATCAGGTTTTAGTATTTGCTTTAAGTTTATTGAAATGAATATTTTTGACAAAATTTGCACAAAAAAACAGTATGTAGCTAAGTAGTTAGAGTTAAGAAAAATTACAACTGAATATCTATTTGTTCACCACGTTTTGGAAGTATCACATTTTTAATATCTAAATCGGCTTTAATTTTTTCCGATAAAATATTTCGACTGTCATCTTCACCGTGAGTGAGGAAAACTTGTTTTACCCCTTGGATGTAACTCAGCCAACTCATCAATTTTGGTTGATCGGCATGAGCACTGATCGAAGACAGTTTACGCACTGTCGCATTTATTGCAACTTCAGTATCAAAAATTGTCACTACTTTTGCACCCTCTTCAATTTGTCGACCAAGTGTGCCTTCACCTTGGAAACCTACGATCAGAAGACGAGTGGTTTCGAGAGGAAGAAATTCGATTGAGTGACCAAGGATTCGACCACCTGACATCATGCCACTTCCCGCAATGATGACTTTGGCACCTTCTCGACGTTTGATCTCACGACTTTTGTGAACATCTTCGATCATTTCTAAACCAGGAAAATCGAGTGGGTCATCAAATTGTTCTTGAGCTAAATATGTCACATTGTGTAATTCTTTAAAATCTTTATAAATACGAGTGGCTCTCACCGCCATAGGACTGTCTAAAAAGACTGGTGTTTCCATTTTTACTAAACCATCACGTTTTAACTTATCAATTTTATACAGTAAGATTTGAGATCGTTCTAACGAAAAAGCAGGAATTAATAAGGCACCACCATTTTTTTCAACCCGATTAATTTCTTGCTGGAGAATTGCATTTGGATCTTCGGTTGAGTGCGCATGATCGCCATAGGTGGATTCCATGATGACGACATCACCTTCAGGAATTAATTCTGTTGGTCTGACTAAATCTTCCGGTGAATTCCCGAGATCACCACTGAAAATAATACGTTTTTTTTCATTGTTGATCAATTCAATACTGGCAGAACCGAGAATGTGACCTGCATCACGAAAAATGCATTTGAGTGAGCCAATATTAATTTGTTCACCATATCGAACAATACGAGCTAAATTCAGCGTGGCATAGACGTCTTGATCGCTGTAGAGAGGATCGACAGTGGCGTTCTCAGCAGCAATTTTGGCAGAATCCAAAAGTGTGAGTTCACTTAATAACTGAGTGGCCTCAGTCATGTAAATTGGGCCTTTGTACCCATGCTTTGCTAACATCGGGAGTCGACCATTGTGATCAATGTGAGCATGGGTGAGGATGACTGCATCAATTGATTTCGGATCAAATTGCAAGGGTTCATTGTTGATCGACATGATTTCTTCGTTGCCTTGGAACATCCCCATATCGATGAGGATTTTTTCACCATTGTCAGTTGTTAACAAATAGCTTGAGCCTGTAACTGTGCCGGCAGCACCAAGAAATGTGATGTTCATAGTTCAAAAAGTATAACGGAATAGGTTCCAGCTGTCAGGTGCAGGTTCATTGGTTCACCAGGATTATTCCTGGGATGCTTTGAGAATACGATCAAAGAGACCTGTGTTTTGTTGAAGATTTGATGACAGGGCAAGAAAAATATGAGTGAGTTGATCTTCGTCAGCCTGGCGAAAAGCGCTATAGAGTGATGCAGTCGTGAGTGACCAGACTCTTGCCACATTTTTAAGTTTCTCCGGAAGTTCGCTATCACTGAGTACTACTGAAGTATCTTTTAATTCAATAACTTCTTGAATATTAGCGTCTGACCAGTTTTCCATAATTACAACTTTGGCAACCGGCGCATAGTGGCGATACTTCATACCGGGCGCTTTTGGTGTGGCATTATCATCAACGTGAGTTGATTGGTGAATCTCGCTTCCGAGGACTTCTTCAATTTCATTTTTGGTAATTGCTCCAGGACGAAGAATTGTGGGAGTTGGTGTGGTGAGATCTAAGATTGTGGATTCAATTCCAATCTGACATGGACCTCCATCTAAAATGATTTCGATTTTTCCATCTAAATCTTTCAGCACATGTTTGGCCTGAGTTGGACTTGGTTTTCCAGATAAATTCGCAGAAGGGGCGACGATGGGTTCACCAGTGTGTTCAATCAGTGCGAGTGCTAAGGGATGATTGGGCATCCGAACTCCAATTGTTGGTAAATCAGCTGAGGCTTCATCTGGAACATTTGGATGTTTGGGAACGATAAGAGTTAAGGGTCCAGGAAAAAACGCTGCACTTAAAATTTCAAAAGTTTTAGGAAGATCTTTGGCAATCATTTTGACTTGATCCATATTACTGATGTGAGCAATTAAAGGATTATCACTTGGGCGACCTTTGGCTTGGTAAATTTTTTGAATTGCTGACGGAGAAAAAATTCGAGCACCCAAACCATAGACAGTTTCAGTTGGAAAAGCCACCACTTCATCATGGCGAAGTTTCTCTACAGCTAAGGAAAGTCCTTGTTCCAGTTGATCTGAGCCGTATATTGTTGTTTTCATATTTTTTAATTGAGTTTTTCGTTTAAGTGTGAGATCACAAGAGTTTTTCTGTGATCACGGCGTATTTGTTGATAGTAACTCTTTTTTGCTATTGTAAGGCGTTCCGTCGCATAGGAGAACATAATGGTAGGCATTTGAATAACGTATTGATCGAGAAAGTTTGTTAAAACTTTTTCTCCACAACGTTTTCCGATTTCACGCAACATCCATCCTGTAGATTTTTGAATTAAATGATTTTGATCTTCGAGCACCACTTTTGCAAACTGAAGTGTAAGTTCTGGTCTCTTTTTTTTAATCAAAAAAAATGTAGCAATGATAGCAATGCGACGATCCCAAACTGACTCGGAAGTTAACAGTTTTTCCAGAATCGAAAAGTCATTTTGTTCGTCTAAATACTCACCCAGCATTTCGGCAGATGTATCTACCAAGTCCCAATTATTAATATGTTTTTTATTTTTTAAATAAAATTCTATTAAAATTTTACGTTTGGTTTTCGCCTTCTGAAACTGCAGTTCCAAAATCAGGAGTGCTGTTAAACGCTCTTCATGAATTTTACTTTGAATTAATTTCTCCACTTCATCTAATGAAAGTGTTCGATATTTTTTGGCTAACGTGCGTTGTTGTGGCACTGTTAACCCAATAAAGACGTCGCCTTCGGCATACTCACCGGGACCAGTTTTAAAGTAACGTTGAAGTCCAGGAATTTTGTCAGAGTTAGCTGTGCGTTGAAGTTCTGTTTTCAAATTATTGAGAGAAATAGCAGTTTTTGGTGACATGGGAGTATTATAACTCAGAGGTGAGAGGTTCAGCTAAGGTAGGGTATAATTTTAATATATGAACATGTTTCAACCAAGCCAATACACGACTCCGAACGAATATCTTGCTCATATTGATGATGAGCGAAAAGAAGATATGAACACCTTGCATCAACTCATTCAAAAAACTGTTCCTGACCTAAAACCTCAAATAATTAGTGGCATGATTGGGTACGGCAAGTATCATTACAAAACCAAAAGTGGTCGAGAAGGTGATTGGTCGTTGATTCTTTTATCAAATCGAAAAAATTACATTTCTGTTTATGTCTGTGCAGTAAAAGATGGAAAGTATATTGCCGAGACAAATAAAGATCGATTGGGAAAAGTAAGCGTGGGAAAGAGTTGTATTCGGTTTAAAAAACTGTCCGATATTAATTTAGATGTACTAAAAGAATTGATTAAGGAAGCTGAAAAGGCTGGTGGAATGGGGATGTTTGCAATTTAAAATAAATAGTAAACGATTGTCATCCTGAGTGTTCTTGCGTAATCGCGAGAAGCGAAGGATCCGGTGGAAAGATTGAGGTTGCTTTTTTTAGCACTTCTTTAACGACGGGATTCTTCATCTCACGTGAATACACTTGAGTATTCAGAATGACAGTGAGAGAAGAAATTTATGGCAAAAATGAACACATTAACTCCAGAAGAAGAACGAGTGATCGTCAATAAAGGGACGGAAATGCCGTTCACCGGCGAGTATGATGAGTTTTGGGAAGAGGGCTCATATATTTGTCGACGTTGCGAAACTCCTTTGTACGTTTCCAATGCAAAATTTCATTCAGGTTGTGGATGGCCAAGTTTTGATCAAGAAATTCCGGGAGCAGTGAAGAAATTACCTGATCCCGACGGACAGAGAATTGAGATTGAGTGTGCGACCTGTGGAGCACATCTCGGGCATGTGTTTGAAGGGGAAGGGTTTACGGAGAAAAATACTCGACACTGTGTGAACTCCATTTCGATGAAGTTTGTAAAAAAGGAAACAAACATATGACAAAAGAAACTGCAGTTTTTGGCGGTGGATGTTTCTGGTGTACAGAAGCCATCTTTTTAAGATTAAACGGTGTGATCTCAGCTGTTCCTGGTTATGCTGGTGGAACTGTTGAAGATCCTAGTTATGACCAAGTCTCAATGGGAAATACCAATCATGCAGAAGTGGTCAAAATTGAGTTTGATTCTGAAGTTCTAAGTTATGAAGAATTGTTAGACATCTTTTTTCACACACATGATCCAACTACTTTAAACAAACAAGGTGCAGATGAAGGAACTCAATATCGGTCGGCTGTGTTCTATTCCAGTGATGAACAGAAAAAGCAGGCTGAAAATTTTATTAAAAAATTACATGAGTCCAAAGAATTTAAAGACCCGATTGTGACAACACTAGAACCGTTAACTAAATTTTACGAAGCTGAAGATTATCACAAAAATTATTTTGAAACGCACAAAAACGCACCGTACTGTCAGATTGTGATCGCTCCCAAAGTTCACAAGTTGGAAGATTTGTATAAGGAAAAGTTGAAGAGTTAGGAAAATTATTGTGTTGATCGATAGTGGATTCGATATGTTCTTTGCAAACAATCAGGCAATGATTCCAAATTCATACGATTTATGATTTCTCCTTCGAGTAGTATTGCACCCTCTGTTCTGGTTGCTGGTAACACTTCATTAAATAAGGGAAATTCTTGAAGCACTTTGAGGATGTCACTTGTTTGTACTGTGAGTCGAATTGTTTCACGGTTAATCACTTTAACGACAAACTGAGATGGAAGAGTTTGATTTTTTGGTATTTTTGGAGTGGTGAGGTAAACACTCGTTCCGGGTGTTAATTCGGAAACAGTTCTCAAGCTTTTTTTTCCAAAATAGATAGTTTCTAGATTGATCGGCATATCGTGCCGAATTATAGCTTTTTCTGTTAAAATGAGTAGGAGAATTTGCCGGATCATCTAATGGCAGGATAGTGGACTCTGAATCCATTCATCTAGGTTCGACCCCTAGTCCGGCAGCAATTGGCACTAACGTACTTTTGTTATTCAAGTTTTGATAGAATGTGGTTATCTCTGTTTTCATTTTCTTAAAAGAAAGACAACTATGATTACAGTTCGCTATTTGGTCAAAGACGTTGAGGAATCAATCTATTTCTACACAACTCATCTTGGTTTTCATTTAGATGAGAGCATGGCGCCTGCTTTTGCCAAAGTTTCCAAAGGCGATTTGGTTTTATGGTTGAGTGGCCCCCAAAGCTCAGCAGCACGTCCAATGTCCAACGGTGACATGCCTGTGCCTGGAGGTTGGAGTAGATTTGTCATTGAAGTAGAAAATATAGTTGAGATGGTGCAGAAGCTCAAAACTGAATCACTTACTTTTCGCAACGATATACTTACCGGACCTGGTGGCAAGCAAATTCTTATTGAAGATCCATCAGGAAATCCGATTGAGTTGTTTGAGCCGGCAAAGTAAACCAAGTTCTAACATTCTCCTTTTTTCCGCTATAATCCCACTTTCTTTATACATGAATATTTTTTATGTCAGAAAAAATAAAAAAACGTCCTATTCCCAAAGAAGTTCTTGCTATTCAAAAGTGGATTGAAACAGAAATTGTAGGCAGAGGAATTTGTCCGCCTTTAGCGAAGTTATTACAACAATACCGAAATGAGAATGGTATTGTTCAGTGGGATACTCTGACTTCCCAGGTTGAAATCGAATCTTTTTTTGATTTGAAACCGTTAGCCAAGAAATCAATTGAAGCTGTTGCGGAGAGTTATTTGCAATTTATTGTAAGAGCATCTGAAGGTAGGGCAGGAATGACTCAAGTCATTATTTTGCCTGATTTTCCACAAAACAAAGACTACGATAAGTTTATGGTTGAAGTGAAAGTTGTGGTGCGCGCGAAGTTATTTACCCCGGAAGGGTGGGTACTTGTTCGGTCACTTTTTGAACAAAAAGGAATAAAAGGTGGCCTTTCAGACATTCACACTGGAGAACTTTCAGAAGTAATGAAACTTCAAGAAGAGGTCATTCAGACAATTGAAGGTCTCTTTAATCCTGTGTATTTTTATGGAAAACCATTATCTGAGAGAGATGTTTCTGATTTTCCTGGAGCGAGAGGTGATCAGAATAGACAGAAAGTTTTATCAAGGGCACCATATTATTTGTTTCAAGCGGTGAATGGGATAAATACTGATGAGTTGGTAGGAGATTTGAATAGAAAAAGACTATATGAAAGAAATACGGAACTGGCTTCAGAAACAGAGATGCCTAAATTTGAAGCAAAGTTAAAAAGACTTCGATACTAACTTATCAATCGTATAATATGGTCGTATGTACTTCATCTACATCCTCCAGTGTGCAGACTCCACCTACTATATTGGCTCCACCAATAACTTGGAAAAACGTTTGCATTCTCATAACAATTTGAAATCTGGAGCTCGATATACCAAAACTCGCCGGCCAGTGACGTTGGTGTATTCCGAAACATTTGAAACGATCGGAGATGCGCTTCGGAGAGAAATTCAACTCAAAAAGTTAACGAGAAAAGAAAAAGAAAAGCTACTCCATTCACCAGTAGATGCAAAATAGGCCACCTCATGAAAGTGGCCTATGAAAAAAATGTGAGTGTATTTAATAGCTAAAGTCTGCGAGTTGCAGGCCAGGCCTAATTAAATATCTCAGGAGGTCCTCTTCTTCAAGGTAGAATTTCGACGGGACCTTTTACCGATGGGTTCCTCGACGCTTAACACTTTGACACGCAATCCCTCTATCTTGTGCACCACTCCTGGTGCCAGAATTTCAGGACGAAGCCGTATCTCTCGACTCCAATACCACGCGAAGCGGTGCGGAATCGAGTTTTCTGAGGAGGTGCTATCAAAGGTGACCTCAGTGTGATCTTCCTGCGGTTGGTTTTCGTCACCAACCAAAAGTAGCATTCTCATCGCTTTTACTCCTAAACAACAAAAAAACTGAACCAACATTATAACAGATGAAGACTAAAAAGAAGTATTATGGGATAAAAACTACTCTCGGACGGTCCAACTCATGACAGCCAGGCTGTGAGTGGTTTGATCAAACATGCCTTCGACTACGACTCGTTGACCACCCGCCTCATCCATGGCAGTGCTCGGAAGATCGTAGAGAATGATGGCTTCACTTTCATCAGTGAGTAAGTAGATTTGACCCTGAGTGGATTGGAAAAAAAGTCCACGGAAGGCCGTTCTTCTGGCTGGGATTGGCGTAGGAAGTGGGGAAGCTTCAGGAAATATCGGAAGTTGGTTAATGAGCGGTACTGATTTGAGAATTGAAATTTGTCCGAGACTAAAACTGGTTCCGGCAATGATTGAAACCAGAATAATCGCAGTCAAAGGATGAATTTTGAACCGAATATCGATGCCTTCTTTACCGATGACTTTTTGCCACCAATTTCTGAGATGATTCACCGGATTATTTACCTCAAACGCCACGATTGGAGGATCTTCTTTTGTGAATTTACCATCGCTAGAGCGTTTTTCCTTTTGTGCAATTGTACTTCGAACTTGGTGCCAGTCTGACTGGGAAGGAGTGGACATGTACATTCACTATATCAATTTTACAGAAAAAATCATGTAGAAGCTCAACCGTTGACGGTTACCGTCGATCACTGTCAACGGTACCGTCGCTATCCGTTGATTGTGCCTGGAGACCGTCGAATTAATCCGTCGACGGTGAATCATTTTACGCTCTCGGATGTTGTTTCCGATACAGTCGATAAAAGTAGACTGTTTTATCAATCAGCACCGCAGTGACCACCCACCAAAAGCCGACAATGAAGCCAGCGAGAATGTCACTCGGATAGTGCACTCCTAAGTAGACGCGACTAAAGCCAACTAGAAAAATCATGACCGCCGAAAAGGCACTGACGATCAAACTATACTTGCGTTTGCGGGTGAAGTGATAAAAAAAGTAGGCAAAACTAGCGTAAAAAATAAATGATCCCATCGCGTGACCGGATGGAAAACTGTAATACTTTTCAATATAAATTGGATCAATGGCAGGACGCGGAACACGAAATACCATTTTGAGTCCCACGTTGAGCAGATTTCCACCAAAGACCGTGATAGAAAAAAGTAAGGCTTCCTGGATATGTTTCTTTTTTAGAAAAAAAAGTGCAATACAGAGTGAGGCAAAAGTGGTAAATTCCCCTCCCAAAAAACTGAATAATCGCATGATCTGAGTCAGCCACGGCTGGCGTAGAGAATAAATGGCATGCGAAATGACTGTATCGAGAAAAAGTGTTTCTTGCTCCAAGACTTCCTCACCAATTTCTATAAAAAGGATGAGTGAAGAAAGGCAGAGAAAAATTCCAAGACAAACTTCCAGAAAGAGGAAAAAAGTACCATATGAACTGAGCGAAAAGAAGAAAAGTTTTTGGAGTTTTTGGAAAAGACGTGTATTCACGATCTGTTCATTTTAACAGGGAAACGAACGCCAGGTGCTTTTATTGTTATAATTTCGACATACAAAAGTTTTCTCATATGAACGAAGTTCCACATATCATTACCGTTTTGAATCCTGAAAAAATAGAAAAAGACGATCAAGTAAAAAAGCGAGATGAATTAATTGTATCCTTGAAGGAAGGATTGCATGTACGAATTGAAAATACGGAAGTTACCTTCACAGCAAAATTTGTTCCTAATGATCAGATTCAAGTGATTGTGACGAGTGAAGAAAATGAGGTGGCTGCGGTGATCGCACATCTCACTGCTGAAAATCGGACTGCGATAAAACTGGGAAAAAGGTACGAAGATGAGGACGATCCAACTTTTCAAAAAAAAGGAATCATCACTCTTGCATTGGCATATCTTTTTCAATATTTAATTGACATGGGTGTAGAAACCGTGAAAGGTTCGATTCTTAAAACGAATGCACGTTCACTACGGAATCGCCTTCGTGTTCCTGATCTTATTCAGGTTGGGTTTTTTTCCACTACAATAGAGCAAGATCACTATAAGCCAAACAGTTTTCTGGTTCGAACATCGATATCACCTGATAGTGTTCGTTTGTCCGAGTCAATTGATGAAGCGCTACTCATTCAGTCGTTTCGGAATAAACAATATTAAATTTAAAAAAATAAAAAGGACTCTATGCTTTCAAAAAAAAAACTTCTTTTTCTTGCCATCATACTGCTGAGTTCCGTTATTCTGCTGACTTGGATACTGAGTAAAAATGTCAAAAATATGGAAGTTCCTCCTTCCCCAATTCCCACGACTGAATCCTCACCTCAATCGGACATCATCGAATTTGAAGGGGTGATGGATGGATTTGTATCAGATTGTGCTTTTGATGCGTTGTGTATCGCCAATGTGAAGGGCTACAACATTATTGTCGGGGCAGGATTACGACCAGCTCCTGAAGAAGTCGGGCAGAGTGATGTCGGGGCGGATGATGTGGGCAAAACGGTGAAAGTCCGAGCCCGCAAAGATGGAGAATACTACACGATTTACGGTTCAAATGATTTGTATGTGTTGAAGAAGTAGACAATCAGTTATCCTCATAATTTTATTTTCCTAATTTCTTTGACTGGTAATTCGTCCGGTGATAAGATCCTAAAATCGGCTCAAGAGTTGAGGACTAAGAAATGACTGACGAAGAGAAAAAGGGGCGACGTAGAGAATTTAGGGACATAACGATTGTCATTCTGTGCATAATTGTTCTGACTGCACTCATCGCTGGGTCTACTGGATACGGTTTGAGGGGGGAAAGTTCTGACGATGTTGTATCGGATGATCCAGTGATAATGAGTGTCAGTATCGTCTTGGATGCGGATACAGGGAAACTTTGTTGGGCAGTGGCAGGCAAGCCTGAAACAACCCCACAACCCACTTGTTTCACGCTGGAAGTCACTCCAGAATCGTGAGACAAAGCGTGTTGTTTTTATTAGGCACTCTACCCGAGAGTGCCTTTTTGCTAATTGAGTCCTATAGTGTTGATTTTTCTCAAAAAAAATAGTACAATTCTTCTCTATTTAAGAGAAGGAGAAAATAAATATCATGTGGGATAACAATGACTTAATAGTCTTGTTGATCGTTTTTCTATGTATTGCTGTGGTTGCAGTTATCGTCGTATCATGGGTTGAGCGCTTTATCATATCGCTTGAAAAATTGGCGAATGCTCAAGAACGCATAGCTACTGCATACGAAAACATATCTGTTGATGTGGAACGAGTCGCAGATGCACTCGAAACTGCAAATTCAGATATTATTGAATAACTCTGAACCATTGGGCGACGCTCTGCGTCGCCCTTTTTCTACCTGTTCACACTTTTCTGTTACACTTATTTTCATGAAGTTTTTACCATTGTTGGTCACCGCATTTATCATTTGGTTGGTCCCATTTGCGTTGAGCTTTCTTTTTTATGATCAAAATAGTCAGTTGCTGGTGTCCTATTCTTCGTTCAAGTTTGTGATGATCATGAGTTTACTGATTACGTCGTTTGTGTCGTTTCAATTATTTTTTCAAAAATATCCACCAATCTCTCTTCAATCAGTTATCTTGTCGGGTCTGTTTGCAACTACATTGAATGTATTCCTGGATCTTTTTACTGTCGTTCCGTTGGCAAATCTGACCTATCTGAAGTATTTCCAAACAATTGGAGCTACCTATGTTTTTATCATTTTTGTCTGCTGGCATGTGGGGAGAAAGAAAATTGTATCCGTCTTATGAACCTCCTGTTTATTTGCACGCTCAATCAATGGCGGAGTCCGACCGCTGAACATATTTTCAAAAAAACTCCTGGCATCTCCGTTCGGTCTGCCGGAACTGCCAGCAATGCGCGACACACGGTGAATTCAACTGATATTGGTTGGGCTGACGTGATTTTTGTGATGGAAAAAAAACATCAAGCATTTATACAAGAAAAATTTAGAGAAGTATTAAAAAATAAAAAAATAGTGAATCTAAATATTCCGGATGAGTATCAGTACATGGATCCGGAGTTAGTGGAGATGTTGAAAACGGAAATCAGTAGTTTTTTAGAAAAGGAAGTTTATACTTAGAGTATGAAAGCGCAAAAACAGCTTTGGTTCAAAGCCAAAAGTTATGGATATGGTTGGTATCCCGCTGCTTGGCAAGGATGGGCGATTACCATTGGGTACGTTGTTCTGATTATGCTATTTGCGTCGACCATCGACGAATCATCGCCTCCCAATGAAGTAGCGTTTACTTTTTTTCTCCCAATGATTTTGCTCACGATCGCATTTATTCGGATTGCCTATTTGACTGGTGAAAAACCAGAATGGCGATGGGGGAACAAAAAGAAGTAACAGTCCTCTTCTTTATATTTTCAGAAAATCTTCAGAAATTTTTGAGAACATGCATTTCAAAGTTTATGCACAGACGTCGATTCATTCTACTGAGTTTTTTATTGGTTGGTATCACTTCTGTTTTTGCAGCCAAACGCTTGTTTTTTGCTCCCACTCCTGAAATTTCTGGAGCTCCTCCGTATGGTGAGCCTGAAAACCAGGTGCCAGATTTGAATCCTTATGCCTGGATTAAGGATTGGAAACGACCGGAAGGTCCGGCTCGGGTGGGTTTGCAAGTTGGACATTGGAAAAATGATGAGTTGCCGGAAGAGTTGAAAAAGCTGATCGGAAACACAGGTGCGTCGGGTGGAGGCAAGTGGGAATGGGAAGTCAATCATGCTATTGCGGAAGCGACCGCAGAGATTCTGCGGGCGGAAGGGGTGATCGTCGATATCTTGCCGTCCACAGTTCCACCAGATTATGTGGCAGATGCTTTTATCGCCATTCACGCTGATGGGAGCGAAGATCGAAGTGCCCGAGGATTCAAAGTGGCTCCACCATGGAGAGATTTGACAGGCAAGGCTGATGATTTGACTGCCCATATTGAAACCACGTATCAGCAAGCCACAAATTTTGGAAAAGATCCGAACATTTCTCGGAACATGAGAGGGTACTACGCCTTTGCGTTTTGGCGGTATGAGCACTCAGTGCATCCGATGACGACCTCGGTGATTGTCGAGACCGGATTTTTGACCAATGCTTCTGATCGAACCATCATTGTTCAAAAGCCACATGTTTCTGCGCAAGGAATTGCGGATGGCATCCTGGCATATTTGGAGCAGGAAAAATTACTTCAGACTTAATTTTTTCCTTCCTTTCTTCTTCACTCGATTTCATATTACAATCTCCTCAGATGTTTATTAGTTCTGCCACACTTCCACACTGGTTAAAAGTCAGTATTCTCGCCGACATTATTTTTGCTGTGATGATTCTTTACAATCTTTTGTATGCTCAAACGTTTCAAATCAATTTAGCGATTTTGAGTGAGTCTTTGGCTGCAACTGCAGGATTTCTTCTGGGTTTTTCATTTGCACTCAGTGGAATGAGTTATTTTTTTAATTTTTTAGACAGCAAATTGCATTACCGGAAACAACTTGGACTAGTTGGATATTACTTCGCGTTAGTGTATTCACTGACTCTTGTGTTTCGTTTTCCGGAAAAATATGGGAATGGTTTAACCTCACACATCTTGGATGGGGAAGTTCTACTCGGTTTCGGAGCGATGGCGATTTTGACGATGATGGCCATTATTTCGCATCCACAAGCGGTTCATATTTTAGGTGCGACATTTTGGAGAATTCTTTTACGGATGGGATATATCGCCTTTATTTTATTGATTATTCGAGCAGTGATGATTGAAGGTGAAATTTGGCAGGTGTGGTTCTCAACCATGGAAACTGTTCCACCGCCTCGGTTGGTTCTCACGGTGTTTGCGATTGCGGTGATTGTATTAAGAATTATTCTGCAAATAGCGATTACTTTTTTTCCTAAGAAAAAAATAGCTTCTGCTGTGATCAACTCAAATACTGTAGTTCCAACGACGTTGAGTTAAGGAAGAATGATGTTGTGACTTGCGTAGACGACTTTCTCTTCACCTTCAGTTTTTTCTTCCGTTTTCATGATATAGGCATCGTCGAAACCTTCTCGTCCGGTCACGTCAGGAAAGAACATTTGTGATGTGATAACCTCTCGTTTTGCGCGAAAAATTTTAAAGTGAATATGTGGAGGACGATAGGCGGTACCCTCGCCGTAGCCTTTCGGAATGACTGTTTCAAAAGAATAATTCCCCTGTTCATCCGTGATAATTTGACCACGGTACCAGTCGTTGACATACTCACCTGTTTCATCAGCATGCCAGATATCGATTGTTGTTTCTGGCGCCGGTGTGACGCAATCATTGAGCAAAACTTTTCCTGATACTTTTAGGACTTGGCCTTGATGGTTTTCGGGATTGAGTGTGGAACGAAAAGGAGCATCGGGCAAATAGTACGGACCTCCCCCGTCGACAAAGGTAGGGACGCAGGGAATTGTTGTTGGTGTAGGAGTGTCTTGAGCGATTTCATCAGTGTTATACCGCTGATCAAACGTTTTCATGCGTTGGAGAAAAATAAATCCTGCAATAAGCGTAATGACAAGAACAGCTGTAACTTTCATATCAAATATTTTATATCAACTGACGTTGTTTTACCTTCATAACTTTTTTTAAATAACCCGATAAATCGAAACATGATATACTGCCTGTTTAAATTATCCGGTTATATGGCACCAAAAGAAAAATTACCCTCTAAAGAAACTGAAAGACGATCAGGTCCCGCTATTGCAACAGTAAAACGAGATGCTCCTGCGGTATTAGAATCCTCATTTATTATTAAGGAAACACGACAAGCTATTATTAATGAAATTGCACGGACTTTTGTTGATAAGGGTTATGACCCTTTGGCTTTGCAACTGCTTTTAGAGTCAGGAGGACTTCATAAGCTCTTTTCAAACTTAGCTTTACGTCAAGACCAAGACTCAATGGTAGCAGTCGATGATGCTTTGGAAGAAGCAATTCAAATTTTGCAGGCAGGGAAAGTTTTACCTTCATATACAGGTTCTCCAGAAGAAAATGTTTTAATTGATGAAGCGATTAAAACAAGCACTTCTAAAAAAGATCCTCGAAGACAGAAAAGTGGAGTAGGAGCAACACCTTTCTTTAGAATTGGTGACGTTCGACGAGAAGAGCAATCCCCTTTTTTGAGAGATGTCAAAGTTGTCGTGATTGGTGGTGGTGCAGCAGGACTGATGACAACTAGAGGATTGATTGAGTTAGGTTTTCAACCAGGAAACATTCAGGTTTTAGATAAAAACGGAAAATATGGTGGAATTTGGAATCAAGCAAATGTAGCGGATGGGTCGAAAAATAATCCTTTTCCAATTGATTTTGAAGGTATTAGAGCTGAGGCTGCCCCGGGTCCAGGCTTCACAATCGCTGATTTTTTACAACGTGTTACAGTTCGAAATTACTTCTTTACCCGCGCTCATCTACCCATACCAACACGTGCTTCAGTTATTGAAGTTATTCCAGGAGACCTTCATCACATAATTCGCTACAAAGAGGGTGGTAAAGAAAAAACAATCGAGGCGAATATTATCATTAATGCAATTGGTAATAGTCGTCCACTCCCTCTCAATCGAGAAGGATACATTCAAATGAATATGACCAAGTCTGAGGCAGGTGAACGATGGCAACAACAAATTTCCGAAGATGAAGCCAGAAAATTTGTAGAAGCAGGTACGACATTAGTATTTATTGGGCTAGGAAACAGTACAGCAGAAATGTTGGTTCAGCTAAAAAAGCTTAGAGAACAAGGAATAGATGTTTCGTATAAAGTGCTGACCCATATACCAAATCTTGCACTTGAAAATCCGGACAGGACCATTGAAATAGAGGGTAGGTCGTATCGAGTATTTCGCGATATCTCACGTCCCAACTTAACAAAATGGGCAGGAGACTTACCTGAAATTAGGGAAGCATATTTTGATGCTCTGAATGCGGGAAATATTATTTCTTCAGTAAAAGAATGCGCAGTTCTTGAAGATAAAACACTTGAGGTTGCTACAGAAACAAACGGACAGTTTTCTTTTGAAAATCATAAGCTATTCACCTTGATCGGATATGGTCAGGATCCCGATGTGCTTCGTGGTATGGGAATGCAGGTAATCGATGAATACTTAGGGGTACCGGCAGTTGATTATGATGGAGAAGTTCAGTCAACTATAGATGCTTCTGGAAGAGACAGAGTGTATCCAGGGTATTTTGCTATCGGTACTCTAATTAAGAGTGAATCAAATCCGAATGCGACTGTCATTCCGGGAATTCAAGCCAGAATGTATGACTTGCTGCTCACAGCGGTCATACGAGGAACCGAAGTGAGATTAAGGAAAGAACAACAAGAAAATGGAGATGAAATTGAGGAATCCTTTAATGATGAAAATAAGCAATCTTATGAGAGTAGGTTAGAAATCAATTATCCAGTTCAGTTAAAGGGATTTTTTCCTTTTCGTCGTGAAGAATCTTTTCATGGTAATTTTGAGCCTTTTTTCGAGACGAATCATTCGATCTATTTAGATAGAGAACCAAAACTTGAGTATCAAGATGAACCCAATGCATTATTGTCGTTTCATACAGGGGGCAGACGATACATCCTCAATCGTCAAAAGGAGTTCCAAAAAATTTATGATGACCGAATCCATAAGATAGCACCAGAAGATATTGAGTTATTTCGAGAAGCTGTCGGTACTTCATCACGAGAGATTCAACAGTTTTTTGAAGAATACTGGCCGTATGATAAAGAGTAAATAACACTCTACCCAAACAAGCCTTTTTTCTTGGCGTGTTTTTTGACCAATTCGAGAAAATCTTCCATCTTCATATTTGATTTGATCAAATACTCTTTGGCACCGATGTTTTTTGCAACTTGTTCTTCAGTATCAAGGTTAGTTAACACAATCACCGGAGTGTTTTTGAGCTTCGCATCTTGCTTCATCATCTCCATGAAATCAAAACCATTCATTTTGCCAGGAAGCATAATGTCGAGAATGACGAGGTCAGGATTTTTGTCTTTGATCAGTTGAAAACCGGTTTTGCCATCAAAGGCCTGAAGAACGGTGAAGCCTTCCTCTTTGAGTAGAGAAGAATAAATATCTTGAGAATCTGTATTGTCATCAATCAAGGCGACGATAGACATGTGTACCTTAGTGTACACCTATTTTTTTTATCTGTCAGGTAAAAAAGGTGCCCACCTGACGGAATGCGTCAGGTGAGCAGGTGGTTATTGGGCGAGCTACGGCAGAAGCCCTGGTAACCATTGTGGGGCAGTAAGCAACAAGCTTCCCACCACAATGATTACAAAAATCCAAAAATTAACTCGTTTCATCTTGCTTCTCCTTCTAAGGATTAGCGAACGAAGGGGTCATTATAGTCCTATAGTGATAAATTCTCAAGAATTAGCCCAATTTGAATAAGATGCATTACAATCAACACATTACTGGAAAAACTACTATGAACCTCATCCTCGCCTCTACCTCACCGCGTCGCAAAGAATTACTTCGAAAATTAAACATTCCGTTTACTGTCGAACCCAGTGATTTTGAAGAAGTGATTACTCAGGATAGTGATCCGTTTGAGTTGGTCAAAAAATTGTCCTATGGCAAAGCACAAGCTGTGGTAAATAACTTTCCGGAATCTGTTGTAATAGGAGCAGATACGGTTGTTGTTTTTGATAAAAAAATCTACGGCAAACCCCATACTGCTGACAAAGCGCTAGAAATGTTGAAGGAGTTGAACGGGACTGAGCACTCCATCATTACGGGTGTGACCATTATTTTTCCATCTCCTTTTAAAATTATTTCATTTGCTGAAGAAACAAAAATATTTTTCAAACAAGTTAGTGAGCAGGAATTAATCGACTACGTGACGACCGGTGAGCCGTTGGACAAAGCGGGAGCATATGCATTTCAGGAAAAAGGTTCTTTTCTGATCGATCATATCGAAGGGGATCTAGACAATGCGATTGGGTTGCCTGTGAATAAAATCGAGCTGGAGTTAAAAAAAAGCCCGCCGATTGTGTTCGACGGGCCATGAATACGGCGTAGTGGTGTTAGTAAGGAATAATTCCTCCATTGGTTATAAACCACATGAAAATGAGGAAAATCACACCGATGGCGGCTCCGCCAAAAATGATGGCGAGTGTGACAGCTATACCGAGGCCATCATCCTCATCTTCCTGTTCTTCGGCTTCTTCATTTCTTTCAAAGTCATTCATCTGTTTTTCCTTCCCGGGTATTCCGGGTGAAAATCGAACACTGCCGATATTATAGGATATTTCTGTGATTTTTCAATTGATCGTCCTCCTGATACAAAACCGGACACTTCAATATATGAAAGTGTCCAGTACTTGTCTCTAGGTCTCTTGTCCCGAACTCAGCCGGAATCCCTCCCCATTTACTGGGGAGGAACTCGAGTCTGCCTTTGGCAGACACGAGAGGTGGGGTTCATCCTTCGACACGAATGTGTCGGGATTATTCAGCTATTTTTTTATTCCACATCATCTCCTCTTTATCTCCTCTTTCACCCCTGAATCCGCCATGTTTCTCAAACTTAAACATTCTTGGCATAACATATTTCATGTCAATGCCGTTTTGTTCTGCCCAAGTTTCGAGTTCTTGACGTTCGGTTTCCATTTTGGTTTTCCTTTCTTCAGATGATAAATTTTTCCAAGCTTCCAAGTTCTCTTTCATCTTTGTTTGCATCTCTGTATGTTTCTGGATGATGAGTTGCTTTTGGGCTTCGGTGATCTTGCCCTCCGTCACTGCGGTCGTGAGTCGATCCTCATATTTTTGTTTGAATTCAGCTTGATGCGAAGCTCTCTCTTCGTCAAAGACGGATTGGACGTCTTCTACTTTGAGTCCGAATTTGTCAGCGATCTTCTGGGCAATTGGGCGGTATGTGGCCGTTCCATTCCCCTGAGCGTACGCTCCCGTTGCTCCGAGTAGAGCTCCTCCGGTGATAAACACTGCCAGTGCGGGAACAAGTAGTTTTGTTTTATTCATGTGTCCCTCCTTTCGTATTCACGAGTATAAAAAGGCGGACTGAAAAGAGGCTGAAAAGATGAATCTTAAAAAGATTGCAATAAATAATAGCGGAAAAAGCAATTTAAGAATGAAGAATTTTAATCAATTTATTATTAACATAGATATGATATTTTCCCATTTTTTTATCCGACATTAATCCTGCCTTTTTCAAAGTTTTCAAATATGTACTTGCTGTTTCCCATGTACAACCGACATTTTCTGCTAGCTTAGTTGCTGTAATTACAGGAAAAGCAAAGAGCGTATCTACCAGATCTACAGCATTATAAATATTTTTATATTTTGTTTTAAGTATTTCTTTAAAACTTGCGTATTCATTTTTAATTTTGAATAAAAGCTCTTTTGTTTCTTTAGCTTGAAGGTAAAAGCCATTTAACATAAATTCAATATACTCTGACCAATCTTGTTTTTCTGTAACATTTAGTAATAAACGATAGTAATCATTTCTATTTTTTAAAATATATCCACTAATATACAATGTTGGAAAATGTAATAAATCTTTTCTAAGAAGATATAAAACCATTAAAATTCTCCCTGTTCGTCCATTCCCGTCACTGAAAGGATGAATTGCTTCAAATTGGTAATGAATAATTGACGCTTTTATCAAAGGATCGATATCATCATTTTGGTGAAGAAAATTTTCAAGATTATTTAATAATTCATGAATTCTTCTAGCTTCTGGCGGTGTATAAACTATTTCTTTTGTTATATTATTTTGAATCTGTACTGCATGACTCCTATATTTTCCTGGAGAATCTGTGAGTAGATTCTTGTGAATATTAATAATAGTTCTGGTAGCTAGAGAATACTTATCAAGACTTTTAAAACCTTCAATAACAGCATCTTTATATCTTAAAACTTCTTTATCTTGTGGTCTTTGTTCTTGTTCTGAAAAAAGTTGATTCTCCAAAACGTTCATCATTGTTGTATTTATATTTTCAACACCAGAACTTGCAATTGATTCCTTTAAGATTGTTGGAGAAAGTAGTAATAATTGATTAGGCATATCTGTGCTATATGCTTTGAGCTCTGCGAGTTCAACACGAGCTTTTACACGTAATTCTGTAAATTTACTATCCTTGTAGTCAAATGTAGGAGGTAATAAAGGTAAGTTATAAGGACGTAGCGGATCAAAAGGTATTCTAGATGTCATATATCGAAAATTTACAATAATTCCGATATGTAGTCAATACCCAATCTGGAGATAATAATAGAAAGAAACGAAAAAAAGATTTGAAAAGATCTTTAGTTCAATTAATAATCTTACTCATACCTCAACGCTTCAATTGGTTGGAGGTTGGCGGCTTTTTGAGCAGGGTAGAGGCCGAAGATGATACCGATGGCGCCGGAGACGCCGAGGGCGAGCAGGATGGACATCGGTGAGATGGTGAAGGGAAGACTCATCACTTTCGAAATACCAAACGAGACGGCGATTCCCACTGCCATCCCGATCAATCCACCAGTCACGGTTAGCATGATCGATTCGATCAAAAACTGCATCGTTATCACTTTTTTCTTCGCACCGAGGGCTTTTCGCAGACCAATTTCTCTAGTTCGTTCGGTCACCGTCACCAACATGATATTCATGATTCCAATTCCACCTACGACCAGCGAGATAGCAGCGATGCCACCCAGCAACGTGGTAAAAATGGTCGTGATTTGGGAAGCAGTATCGAGAATGTCATTTTGTGAAAAGATCATAAAGTCCGCTTCTTCGGGCGTATCGAGCTTGTGACGTTCGAGGAGTAAGTATCCGATTTCAGTTTGAGCTTGGGTCATCACCTCTTGATTCTGCGCTTCGACGGCAATACTAGTGACACTTTTTCCACCAAACAATTGTTTTTGCGCAGTGGACAGCGGAACGTAAATCGCGTCATCAGCATTATTAAATCCAGTGCCACCTTTTGATTTTGTCACCCCAATGACTTGAAAGGTTTGACCTTCAATCCGAATCGATTGACCAATGGGATTCACTCCTTCGCCAAATAAGTTTTCTACCACCGTTGGTCCGAGCACAGCGACTTTTTTGATGCCGATGACATCGGCCTCAGTAATGAAACTTCCCATTTCCATATCGATTTTTCGGATGTCAGCATATTGTTCGTACACACCAGTGATCGAGGTATTGGTGTTATTTTTTCCCGCCACCACCTGACTGCGAGATGAGTATTCAGGTGAGACACTTTTGACTGTTGAACCAGATAATTGGGTTTCGATCGCTTTCGCATCCTCCAGCGTTAAGGTCGTCGCACTGCCAGCCGCACCACGAACACCGCCACTACTTTGGCCACCGGGTGAGATGGTGAGTAGATTTGATCCGAGTGATTGAATTTGATTTTCGACTGATTTTTGACTGGCTTGGCCGATCGAGACCAACGCAATTACACTGCCAATTCCGATGATGATGCCCAGCACCGCTAACCCTGTCCGCATTTTATTGAGGGTGAGCGTACTGACTGCTTCCGTGATTAATTCGATGTAATCCATAGGTTTAATTTTTCTTATCACTCGCAATTTCACCATCTTTGATCGTGATGATGCGTTTGGCATGCATAGCCACATCGGGTTCATGCGTGATCATGACAATGGTATGGCCGTCTTTGTGTAATTTTTTAAAAATATCCATAATCTCTTCAGCTTGAGCAGAGGCGATATTCCCTGTCGGTTCATCGGCCAACAAGATTGCAGGATTCATCGCCAAGCCACGGGCGATGGCAACGCGCTGTTGTTGGCCGCCGGAGAGTTGATTCGAAGTGTGATAGAGGCGATGCCCGAGACCAACCATTTCCAAGTATTTTTCGGCTTTCCGTTTTCGCTCCGCTTTGGGAATCCCTGCGTACATCATCGGAAGCATCACATTTCGGAGAGACGTAGTACGAGGGAGAAGATTAAAGGATTGAAAAATGAATCCGATTTTTTGATTGCGAATATCGGCCAGATCATCATCACTGAGTTTTGAAACATTTTTTCCATCCAAAATATATTGACCTTCCGTCGGTAAATCTAAGGCTCCGAGAATATGCATTAAAGTTGATTTTCCAGATCCGGATGGTCCCATGATCGCCACGAACTCACCTTTTTTGATCTCAAAAGACACATCTTTGAGAGCGACGGTTTCGCCCGCTTCAGTATGATAAATCTTGGAAATGTGAGAAACGCTAATCATGAAATTTATCTCGCAATTCTGACGGCACCTCCGCCAGTCCCTCCACTTCGACCACCAAAGCTAGTCATGCCAAACGGTGAGTCGGTAGACGAGCCAGTGATGACAGTAGGAGAAGATGTAATGATGATATCGCCTTCAGAAAGGCCGGAGATGATCTCCGTTTCCGTATCTGAACTCAAACCGGTTTCGACTTTGGCCATCTCAGTTTTTCCGTCTTTCATCACTCGCACGAATGAAGTGTCATTCCGATTTTGGACAGCAGAAGACGGTACGATCAAGACATTTCCTTTTGAATCGGTTGTAATAGTTGCATTGGCAGTCATGTTTGAAAAAATTTGAGAGTCGGCTGTATCAAGCTGGATCGTGATCGGGTAGCTGGACACATCAGAAGTACTACTTCCGACTGTATCAATACTGACGACTTTTCCAGGAAAGGTTTGATTGGGAAGTGCATCGATGGTGACTTCGACCGTATTTCCAATTTTTACTTTTGGCACATCAATTTCCGTCAACGAAATTTGAATTGTCGGATTGGCTTGAGTCGTGACATACCCTATCTCGGTGGCGGTACTTTCTGTACTATTACTGCTGTTTAAAATGGTGCCGGGTTGAATAGACAGACCGGTAATTTTTCCGGACAGTGGAGCATAAATAGTGGCTGACGATTGTTGGTAACTGAGCCACGCACTACTCAGAGAAGTTTGAGCTTGGGCTATGACTGTCGCCTGATTTTTATAACTCGCTTCGGAAGCGAGCCAGTCCGCATTTTGTTGAATAAAGTTTGGATCACTGGAGGATAAATTATCAGCCACGGCTCCATTGATAAATGTTTGATTGGCTTTGAATAACTGACTTTGCAAAGAATGTTGAGAGGCTTGAGCACTTGCTAACGAATTTTTTGCAGATTGATACGAGGCATAGGCTTGGGCTGATTTTTGTCGTCCGATTAAATCAAGATCGACCTGAGCAATGGCCTGCCCAGCAGTTACTTGTGCTCCTTCTTTGACTAAAATTTTTGAGACGACACCGGAAGCTTGAGTAGTAATAGTACTGGCATTGGTACTCGCAACTTTTCCGGAAGCAGATACGCTGATGGTTAAATTTCCGCGTTTGACTTCTTCGGTGACGAGCACAGGGGTATCTGTTGTGGGAGTTTTTAGTTTGGTATATCCATACCAACCGACGCCTCCAATTAAGAGGATGAAAATAATTTTGGTGAGTAAAGAAGCCATTCGAATACGTTTCCACGTATTTGAAACAATGCTTCTTGAAGAAGAAATCAATGACATAACTGAGTAGTGTAAGAAAACAGTCTGAAGAATCGCTGAAAAGTGATCTGTTACTTTACGGGAAGTTTAATAGTAAAGGTTGTGCCTTCATTCGGTTTGCTTTTGGCAATGATACTCCCTTTATGCTGGTCAACAATTTTTTTTGCGATTGATAATCCCAGTCCATAACCACCAGCGCCATTTCTACTGCGGGCTAAATTTGCCCGATAGAAGCGATCAAAAATATGAGGTAAAGCTTTTTCATCAATGCCGATGCCTTGATCCTGAATTGTGGTCAAAACATATCCATCTTTTTTCACCGTAGAAAATTTTATGATTGATTTTTCAGGACTATATTTAATGGCGTTATCAATCAAAATCACCCATAAATTGGTCAAACTATCTTTATCTCCAATGACGGAAAACTCCTGTTTCTCATACTGAAGTTGAATATCTTTCTGAACCGCAATCGGTTTCATTCGGCGAAGTGCTGTTGAAATAGTGGAATCAAGAGAAATTTTTTCAAAAAGAGTGTGACCATTTGGTTTATGATATTGAGCGAGCTGGAGAAGTGAGTCTGAGAGTTGTTGAAGTTTTTTTACCTCGTCCAAACTTTCGGTTATCACAACTTTCGCCTCAATCAGCGATTGTTTTCCACGAAGGTAGACTTCAAAGGCACTACGAAGTGAGGTTAATGGAGTACGAAATTCATGCGATGCATCACTGATAAAGCGATGTTGTTCATTCACCATATCTTTAATAGGGCGAAGTGTTTTTCCAGCGAACAAATACGAAATGCCACCAGAAACAATGAAAATGGTGCTGTTCACCACAATCAAGATATTAATCAGTCTTTGTTTGAGATCTTGAACAAGATCCTCTTCGGAAATGGTTACCAGGACAGGATTCGGTTGTTGAGCACCTGGCTGAAAGACGTAGACATCTTGAAATCGTTTTTCGAGTCTCACCCGTTGAAGTGAGGCAAATCGTTCGACTTCGCGAGAAAGTAAACCATAAATCACCATGCTAAAACACAAACTAATCAACATGATGATGAGCAAATACCACAAGGTGAGCTTCAGTCGGGCGCTTTCGAACATACAACCTATCCTAATTTATATCCAAAGCCTCTAACAGTCTGAATTAAATTTGGTTTATCTTTAAACGGGTTATCAATTTTATTGCGTAAATTTTTAATATTCACTTCTACTGTATTTGGTAAAACATCAGCATCATAATCCCAAACATGTTGGATAATTTGATCTTTCGTAACTGTGGTTTCAGCGTGACGGAGTAAGTATTCCAGTAAAGAAAATTCTTTAGTGGACAGCTGAATATGTTGATCGGCTCGTGATACTTCAAAGGTAGTGGTATTCAGAGAAAGATCTTGAATCTTTAAAACTGTTTCTAAAACGTTAGAAGGGCGGCGAGTGAGTGCTCGAATTCGCGCTAATAATTCATCAAACGAAAAAGGTTTAGTGAGATAGTCATCGGCTCCAGAATCGAGACCTTCGACTTTATCCGAAACTTCACCTTTGGCGGTTAACATCAAAATAGGCGTATGAAGTTTTTTATCTCGAAGTTCTTTGGCTACTTGCACCCCATTGATTCCGGGTAACATGCGATCGAGCAGGATGATGTCGTACTCTTCACCAAATGCCATCGTCAATCCAGTCTCACCATCATACGTGACATCGACCGCATACTTTTCTTGCTCCAACCCTTTTTTAATTGTGTTGGCAATTCGATGTTCATCCTCGATGACAAGTATTCGCATAATTGGACCTTTTTTATCTAAAAAATGGAAGAGGGGAGAAATTGACACACTCTTCTCTAGGCTCAATTATACGATATGAGCTGAAGGGAACCTGAAAAGGAAAGGTTTGTGGTGCAGGATGTAAGGTTCAAGGTAAAGATTTCAATTTTTTGATTAAAGAAGAAAGCATTTTTTCTATAACAAGAAGTTCATCCAAGAAATTGTTCAAAGATTTTTCATTAAAGTAACCGAGATTTTTTGAAATAATTAATTGTGTATATACCTCAGCACATGATCCGTAGGCAATATGAAGAAATTGGATATACTCTTTTTTAGTTTGTCTTTGTTTCCCTTCTGCAATGTTAGAGGCAATGGAAACTGCAGCTCTTCTGAGCTGATCAATCAAACTGAATGTTTCTGTTTTAGGGAAAGTATTAGTTAAAGTATAGATTTTTGTAACAAATATGACTGCTCGTTGCCATACAAGTAAATCTTTAAATGAAGTAATCTGCTTAGATTCATTCATAGATTGACGTAATCTTGCACCTTGTACCTAATACCTTGAACCTATTGTTGGTACTGCATCATCATCTCTTCAGATTGCTTTTGAAGCATCTCTTGCTGAGCAGGTGTCAATGTGGCTGTTGGATTTTGCATCATTTGATTGGCAGAATCCATCATGCTGGACAGATCACTGAAGGTTACATCTGCTGGTGGAATAAAGTCTGAATCTGTGACGACTGTTTCCTCGCAATCAACGGCATATCCTTGATTGATGTATTCCTCACGAGATTCTTCGGTGGAAAGATCTGGAATATTTCGCCCTTGTTGTTCAGCAGTTTTTTTAGCGTCGTCTTCAGTGGGGATGGCCCATTTTGTTCCGGTTTTTTTCTCCTCGTCCCACATATACATATTTTGTTCATCAAGGAGCATGGAGCTCTTGCCCGTTTGTCCTGTGGTAGTTATCCCACTCATTCGAACTTTTTTACCAATCATTTTATATGTGTAGCTGGCGTTAGTTTTCTTGTCTGTCACCACACATGCAACTGGTTTACCTTCAGCAACTAATTTACCCATTTGTTGTGCTTCATTAATAGTCTCTGATTCAGTTTGGTCAATTTGAGCGGTGGGAGTTTTAGGTTGGCAGGCAGTCAAGAAAAGTAGTGGAAGAACGAGAAGTATTTTTTTCATATAGTTATAGTATAAACCATATTTTGTGATGACAAAAATTATTTGAGTTTATTATTCTCCTTTTACATGTTCATCAAAAAACTGCACAGATCGATTCATGGCAGCACTGAATGAGTTTGACAGATTGTGATCGTCACCCTGATAAATGAAGAGTTCGACTGGTTTACTCACGGCTTCCATTTGAGTTTCGAGTGTCTGAGAAAATTCTACCGGGACAGAAGTGTCTGCGGTTCCGTGATGAAGTTGAACTGGTCCAGAAATATCACTTAAATAAGAATTAGCCGACAATGAATTCCAAAACTCAGGATTTGATTCTGGTGAACCATATTGAGAGGTCAATTGGTTTCTCCAACTTCTCGCGTTAGGTGTCACATTTGGTGAAGGGGAGCGATTTGGTCGTCGCCAATTATTGATTAAATCTGGATACGAGGCCACCACTCCGGCCCAAATCACACCTGCTTTGATATCTTTATTCACGACCATGATCCGAAGCGTGATATATCCACCCATTGAGTGTCCCCACATCCCGATTCGATTGACATCGACATCCTGGTGTTTTTTGATTGATGCCACCGCATTCAGGACATCGACGGTATACCCATTTGATCCATACCCACCGGTTGCTGGTCCCTCCGAACTGCCATGACCACGATAGTCTGATCGAAGCAATATATATCCATTTCGAGAAAAAGCATCGGTATAAGCGATATATCTTTCAGTGGTTCGATACTCAGCGGGAGGGATATAGCCATGATTAAAAATTACGACCGGCCAACCAGTTTCAGGTTTCGTGCCTTTGGGAATTGTTAAGAGTGCATAAATTTTATAGCCATCAGATTGATACGATACTCGGTATCGATTGTAGTTTGATCCAGGAGTGAGTGTTTCTTCGATCACAAACTCACTGCCAGGGGTTTCAGTTTGTCTTAAATTCTCAATTGATAAGGGATGAAGTTGTTCGATGACTTCTTGAATCGGTTGTTCAACCAAACTATCAAGACTGTCATTCAAGTTATCGGTTTCGAACCCAGCATTTTTGAGAAGATTTGATCGAGTCAGGATCACTCCACCAATAGCTAAGAAAAGAATAACGAGAAGAAGTGGAAGAATTTTTTTCATGTACAAAAATGTGAATTGTTAATCTACTAACTAGTGTAATAGATGTGTTGAAAAAAAGCTGAAGAAGTTTTCTGAAGTAAACACTTCCTCCTCTGGTTTTGGCATGCTACCATATCACTATGATTTTGCGCGTCCTCACTCTCGAAGATCAAAAGCTTCACAATGACTTAGCCGGTCATCCTCTGCAGTCATGGCAATGGGGAGAGTTCAAAAAAAATGATACGACCGACGTTGAGCGGGTGGGATATTTTGACAATGGAAAAATGAAAAGAGTGATTCAGGTCTTTTTTCATAAAATTCCGAACACCTCTTTTACGATGGGCTATTTTCCAAAAGGCTATATGCCGGATGAGGAGCAGCTCACGGGTCTTCAACAATTAGGAAAACGTCACAATGCAATTGCAATCAAATTGGAACCTAATATTGCTCAAGAAATAGGACATCCATCTGGACATCAAGCTATTTCAGATTTTTTGACTGAGCATGGTTGTCAGCCAGGTAAGGCGCTTTTCACTCGCTATACCTTTATTTTAGATCTGACCCAGTCTGAACAAAAATTGATGGAGCTCATGAAATCAAAGACTCGGTACAACGTCAATTTAGCTGAAAAAAAGGGTGTTGAGATTTTTGAAAACTCGACCAAAGAAGGAGTTGAGACTCATCTCAATATCTTAGCTGAGACGACCAAACGCCAAGGTTTTTACGCTCACAATCAAACCTATTTTAGAAAAATGTGGGATCAAATGGGTGAGTCCGGTCAGATGCGTATTTTTGAGGCACATTACGAAGGGAAGCCCCTGGTAAGTTGGATTGTGTTTATTTTTGGCGATACTCTTTATTATCCATACGGAGCTTCAAGTTCTGAACATAGAGATGTGATGGCGAGTAATCTGATGATGTGGGAAATTATTAAATTTGGAAAAAGTATGGGATTAAAAAAGTTTGATATGTGGGGAGCATTAGGGCCAAATCCGAATGAAAAAGATCCGTGGTATGGCTTTCATCGTTTCAAAGAAGGCTATGGACCTCAGCTCTATGAGTTTCTCGGAACATACGATCTTGTACTAAATCCGCCGATTTATTCTTTCTATCGTTTTGCAGAGAATATTCGTTGGAAATTCCTTCGTATTTGGGCAAAAATCCGTAGGATTTTTTAATGTATGAAACCAGGTCTTGATTTCATTGGTGTGGGAGTAGGTGCAATTCTTGTCAATTCAGATGGGAAAGTTTTTTTGTCAAAACGTGGACCTCTGGCCAAAAACGAACGAGGGAAGTGGGAAATTCCGGGTGGTGCGCTTGAATTTGGTGAGACCTTCGAGCAAGCAATCATCCGCGAAACCTTTGAAGAATTTGGAATAAAAATAAAAGTCAAAAAATTACTTCATCTTACCGATCACATTCTTCCAGACGAAAAACAACATTGGGTGGCACCGAGTTATATTTGTGAGATTGTTGAAGGGACTCCTTCCATCATGGAACCTGGAAAAACCGATGAGATTGGGTGGTTCACACTTGATGAAGCAGAAAAGTTACCATTGTCTGTGGTGACTCGCAAAGATATTGAAGTATTAAAAAAAACTATGCTTGATCTCGGTATATAACTTTTTCGCCATTCCAACTTTTTGCCTCATACATATTTCCCTCTAATTTTTTCATCCACAAAACGGGATACTTTCCATCGCCTCCGGGTAAATCAATCACATATTCCGGCAGAGCATAACCTGCAATTTTTCCACGTAAACTTGAAAAAAGCTTTTTTCCTTCTTCCACTGATATTCTGAAATGATGTGTCCCGCGGGCATAATCGAGATGATGAAGATAATAAGGAGTGATACCAGCATCGACAATTCCTAAGAACAGTTGTTTCAAATCTTCGGAACTGTTATTTACACCTTTGAGTAACACACTTTGTGAATACATTTTGAAATTATTTTTAAGTAAATTTTGAACCAGAGTTTTTAATTCTTCTGAAATCTCCCGAACATGATTGATGTGAAGCACAACTACTTTTTGTTGGGATAATAGATCAAATGATGTAATCCACGTTGGCGTTATCCCTACTGGGTTGCTAACAAGCGCCCGAGTATGAAATCGAATCGCTTTCACATGGGAAAGTGGTGATAATTTTTGAAAAATATTTTCTAAAAATCCAGCCGGGAATATTCCAGGATCTCCACCGGTAAAGATAACTTCTCGAATCTCCGTATGATTTTTAATATACTCAATCGCATTCAAAATTTCCGCGGGACGTGGTTGTCCGATCACATCGCGTCGAAAACAAAATCGACAATGCACCGCACAATGTGTCGTGAAGAGGAAGAGACAGCGATCAGGGTATCGGTGAATGAGTCCGGGTACGGGTTCGTGTGAAGTATCCCCAATAGGGTCGAGCAGTTCATATTCTTTAATATCTTTTTCATTTTGATCTGGAATCACCATTAACCGTAATGGATCATTAGGATTTTTCCAATCAATTAAATTCGCATAGAAAAGCGGAATTCGAACGGGAAATGTTTCGTCAAAAAGTGTAGGGTCAGGAAGTCCACACTCTTTCCATGTGAGCTTTTTTGAGTGCAAAAAACTTTCAAGTTGTTGAACTGTCCGAATATCCGTCGAATGCATTCCGGAATTATAACGTGAGTATGAAGGGAGTGTTGCATTCAGTTTTGCTTTGGACTACAATCCCTTTTTTCCCTTTGAATGGAATCGATTGGCATTTACTTGGTTCCTGTTGTTATTGGGGAGATAGGAGAAATATGGTTGCTGTACTGCTGGAACAAAATAGCTTACAAAATCATAAGTCAAAAATGACCCCGAAGGTCACAGAAAGTGTAGACATAGATCAAGAAGTTATCTATTTTCATGGTTATGGGCAGTTTTCGTATGCCCTTATTACGTATGTTGGCGAAGAAACTACAGAATTTGTCACTTCCTCAGTTCTTGATGGAGCTGGAATTGGGAGCGTTCCAAACTGGTATGAAAGTCGTGAAGAAGCTTTGGAAGACTACGATCGACAGAGACAGTATTTACTCTCACAAGAGTTTACATTTAGCATTAAGACGAGTGAATTTGAAAGAAAATTGTTTCCTATTCGGCCCCGAAATTGAAATTGAACAAGACTAGATGAAATGTGGCGATCGTGTATTGAGAGTTATTTAACTTAAAAGTTATATTGGATAACATTTAGTTAACAATTTTGATATCACCTCTGCTGGTATTTTTCACATTCCTCAAATCATGACTCGGGACGATGAGGACTTCAGGATTTACTTCAACGAATTTTGTCAGCTGCCCGAGGGCTTTTCGATGGGCTTCACCATCCACACTCACAAAAGGCATACCAATTGTTTGGGTACTCAAATTTTCTTGTTTCCAAATGATGTCACCAACCAGAAAGACAGGTCCTTGAGGAAGATTCAGTAGCAGAGAAATATGACCGGGAGTATGGCCTGGGGTTGAAATGACAAAGACTGAACCATCCTTGAACCAGTCAATAGCTCCCTCAAACGGTTCGAAGTCATTTTTCTGCTCAAAATCGAGGAGCTTCCATTTTTCTACCGTTTTATATTCTTTTTCAAAATAATTGTATTTTGGTTTGTTGAATGCATAGTCGTACTCTTTTTTATCCACCGCAATTGGCGTATCAGGAAAAGAAGTGATGGCGCCGCCATGTTCAGGATGGAGGTGAGAGACAAAAATAGTTTTAATGTCATTTAATGTAATCCGATTTTTTTTGAGTTGGCTGAGAATATCTTGATGCTTTTCTTGTTCCATTTTTAAAAATCCGCCAAAGTAGAGCAGTGGTCCGACATATCCGACTGGATCAGATGAAACTTCCGGATGAATTCCAGTTTCATACATAATGTAGCCATGAGTGGGATGTTTGATCACAAAAGCAGCTTCATCCATTACGATGGGTTTAGATGGACCTTCATACACACCCCAACTTCCAGTTTCAATTTTCCCAGTTTGAAAAACGAGTAACTCTAAACCTTTTTTTGGAGTATTCAAAACAATTGGTGGAAAAGCTTTTTTATATGGTATTGCGGAGCGGGCACCAGTGTTTGGAACACCACCAAAGTAAATCAGTACAGAGCTCCAGCCAAAATAAAGTGCAAAAAGTATCAGTTGAAGAAAGAGATTTGGAGAAAAAAGAAAAATAAGAGTAAGGATAGTTAATCCGGCCGACATCAAGGCTGTTTGTTCCATGTGATGACGAAGATTAAGCACTGCGAAATAGAGAGGTGCGACAGGAAGCAAGAGTAATTGTTTCAGTGGTCTTTTTTGAGAATAGAGAAAATAGGCTGAAATTCCAAAAGCGAGGAGGAGAATAATAAACATGTGAAAAATATCATCTCATTCATCAAGCTAGGAGTAAAGAAAAGTTAAAATGAAGAAAAGGTTTTCAGGGATGACGGAGCAGTAGATATCAGTTTCTAAACGCAAAAAAAAGCGCTCCTAGTTAGAAGCGCTTCGTTCGATTCATGGCTTTCATCGCCTACAGGAGTGGTTTCCCACCCGTCGTCCGATATAAAGTCAAATAATAGTAGACGATGGGCTGTGTCCATTGTTCCATAGGTATTTGCCTATGGATTTTGTGCACAACATACGCCTCATATAAGTGCAGATAAGGCATTTCCAATTGCTCCTCTAAGCTCTTGATCGTGAAATGCGTTATCACTAATCCAACTGTGTTAATTGTGACTGCGACTATCCCCCATAGGAGGAAGATACCCCACTCATTGGCATGAAACAGAACTCTGGCAATCAGAGCTACTATTGCTGCAACAAGCAAATTCTTTACTACTGCCTTCAGATACTTCTTAAGAAGCGGGTTCACAGTTTCAACCTCATGAACTATTTGAACGAACAGCGAATTATAGCAAAAAAAGAAGAAATATCAACACTATAGGACATGAAGACGATTTGTAGAGAATCTTAAAGCTCTATTTTTATTCCTTGTTCTCGCTGTGGTCCTGTCGTGATCCAGGTAATTGGCATTTCAAATTGGATGGATAAAAATTGAAGGAACTTTTTTGCCTGACTTGGGAGTTCGTCAAAATTGCGAGCCTTTCTTAACTTTTCAACATTCCATGGGGCAAACTTTTTATACACTGGTTTGACTGAATTCAAAAAGAGTTGGTCGGGTTGATACTCCACTGTTTTCCCTTTTACTTGATACTTGATACAGACTTGGATGGGCTGATCAGGATAGCAGACATCCATGTGAGTTAAAACCAAACTATTGAGACGTCCAACTTTGCTGAAAAATTTCAGAGCTGGCAAATCAAGATAGGCGATATCACGCGGTCTTTTTGTTGTCGCTCCATACTCGTGTGCATCCTCACGAATGCGTTCTGCCAGTTTTCCTTTTATTTCAGTCGGTAATTTGCGTGTTCCAACACTGGACATATAGGTAGCTTTGATGACGCCAGCCTTCATTTTGATCAGATCAGGATCAATCACACCTTGAGTAGCAGAAAAGATTCCGTCAAAAGTAGTGTCTGAAGCTGTAATGTCAGGATAGACACCCCACCGAAAATCGAGCCCGATGGCTTGGGCTTTTTCAAAGACAAAGCCGACTTTTTTATCCTTCCATTTTTTTTGCAAAAATTCCTGAACATTGTCTACATACGTTCTGAGTTGATCGGCTTGTTTCTTCAACCGTTTTAAAAAGGTTGGTAAATTCCCAACAACGATACTTTCTCCAGCTAAAGTAGCCACAGTTAATTTTTCCATGTTTTCTCCCAGACCTTTTATGAGCGCTGTGTACATTTCATAATGTTGAGTGATTTTTTTCTCATCAAATGAAATGAGATCTCGCATTCTGAGTGGATGTCTCAACAAGACGTCGGCATACGCTGGTGACACTCCACGACCAGTTGAGCCTTTTCCTCCAGACTGCCATTGTTTGAGCACACTTTCGTAGGCTCGATGTGTATCGAGGGAGAGCAGGGCTAGTTCGTCGATCAAAATTGTAGCGCGATCGGTCACGACTGAGACATTCATGACTTGATCAAGTTCAGTAATTAAATCACCAGGATGCAGGACCATTTCCTTTCCCAAGACTACTGTGGTCCGTTTGATAAAGACACCAGACGGAAGTTGATGAAGTGCTACCCGTTGGCCATTAGAAAACTCCACGGTATGTCCCGCATTCGCACCTCCATTGTCCCGATAGACCACAACGGGACCATGTATCGACAGATCATGCGCGATCATATCGACGATCCGTCCTTTGCCTTCATCTCCAAATGCTCCACCACAAAAAGCATACGTCTTGGCGCGAAAAACGTTCATAGGTTTTCCTTTAGTTTATAAATAAAAAAATGAGTAACAAATTAACAGTTTATTTTTGAAGAAAAAAAATGGACGAGCAGTTTTTAGTTGGAAGAACTGCTCCTGATATCTTCTGGTGACAGAAGACAAAGCGGTAAAAGATTTAAAAAGATGTAGCAAGTCGTTTTCTACTCTATCGCACACTAACCATCGAACATTCTAGCAACCTAAAAAAGAATAAGGAAGTGATGTTTTCTTATATAACTTGTACAAGAACAACATATATGTGAGGTTCTATCAAGGATCTTGACAGGATTCTGTAATCTGGGTGTATACTTCACTCTTCTCAATATTGAGAATCAAAATAATTTCGTTCAATCAAGTCCAGACCTATTACCGACACTTGATTGAGCACCAAACCCAACCGACGCGAAAAATCGATTGAAATACAGCAATGTATTTAGAGTTGTTTTTTTTGTTGAGGAGAAAAGGAATGTATGGCAGTGAGTCAGACCGAATTATCACCTGAGGCTCGAATAGTTTGGGATCAAGTGACTCAATCTAAAGATAAAAGTATCACGGTAACTGTTGATTCTGGCAGTGTTTCGAATGTAGCCAATGAATTAACGACTATTATTTTGGATCACCATCGTGCCGAATTTTTTTGGCCATCGTGTATTGGAAACAGTATCATTTTCACCCGAAGAAAAGTAAATTAATTTTCCAACCTGAAGTATCCCAACGCGAAAGAAACATTTGGACTCAGTCGTAAAAAGACTTTGCCAAGGTACTTTCCTGGCTCAACTTCAACGATTTCATCCAAAATAAATCTCAGCCAGAGTGGATTTTCTGGAATGTCGTAATCAATCTTCAATGTATCGAGCTGAGTATCGACTGCACCTTTTCCCACATATGTTTTAAATGGATAGAGTTCTTTCACTGTTCCGTCTTTTTGTTTAAACAAGTTAATTCCAGTTGTAGTTTTTTGATCGAACTTTTTCCCTTGCCAAGACACTTTGGGTCCATCGATCGAACCTTTCATGAGTCCATCAGGAAGTGGAGCAGGAACTTTTCCATTCAAGTATTCAGACTGAGCAACAGATTGTTGGGTTTTGATATGGCGATAGGAAATGAAGGCAAAAAAGAACAACAAAATTAAAAACAGAAATAACACAAACAGAATGAGTCTCATCATGTCTACAGCCTACAAAATTAAAGAGGAAAAAGATAGTTAATCTATTTGAAGTATATAATGTCGACATTCATGCTAAAACTCATCTCCCTTAACATCGAAGGTGACAACCACTACGACAAAATTTTCCCATTTTTTAAAAAAGAAAATCCTGATGTGATTTGCCTCCAAGAAATGTGGGAAGTGGATATTCCGATGTTTGAAGAAAAGTTAGGAATGAAAGGAACACATATTTCCATGGCTAGTATTACTCAGCCCAATCCGTACCGACTGGCCCAAAAAGGGAATTGGGGCATCGCCTTGTTTACAAAACTTCCTGTCACAACTTCTGCAGTTCTATACAAAGGAGAGCCGAATACAGTTCCGGACTTCGTAATTGGTGAACCCAACTCGGTCAACCGATATGTACTGTTTGCAGACGTAGAAAAAGACGGTCAGGTTTATCACTTAGCAATGACACATTTTACTTGGGCAGATGATGGTGGGACAAATGAAGATCAGCAAAAAGATATTCACACCTTATTCTCAGTCTTAGACTCGCATTTCGAATTAATTTTAACTGGAGATTTCAACTCTCCACGCGGAGGAGAAATTTTTTCATTGCTTGCTGAAAAGTTTACGGACAATATTCCTCAAGATGTTCAAACAACGATTGATAATGATTTACATCGCGTCGGTGACACTCTTCGCCCTTTGGTTGTTGATCATCTTTTTACCACACCCCAATATTCTGCACACGATGTTCGCGTTGTCAGTGGTGTGAGTGACCACATGGCTATCGTGGCTGAAATTGAAAAAAAGTAATCTCCTTCTCATCGAACTTGAATTCCATTTTGATTTCTCATAGAGTGGAGTTATGCCAGAAAAAGAATTTTCCGCTGAAGAATTTGCTCGAAAAGAGATGAAGCGACTTTTGGATTTAAAATTCACAAAGTTTCTTCAATACTTTGGATACTATGAAGTATTGATGCGGTTGCGAGGTGTGGAAGAAACAGAACGATTATTGGCGAAGTATTCCTATTTATTGCTTCGGTATGCAGATGATGTGGGAGATGGAGATCATCCAGATTTTACAAAACGAGAGGATCAGAAGAAGGAATTAATAAATATTCTTGGATATGTCTCAAATCCTTATGATCAACAAGCTGTTTCTGTAACTCCTCTTTATGATGAAATTATTAGTCTTTTTTCAGAAAAAGGGGTTGATGATGAAGTAGTCATCACACTCTTTTCACAGGCCATAGTCTATATTCAATACGATTTTGATAGATCAAGTCTTGAGGACGTTCAGCCTGCTTTGAGTAAAACAGACTTGGATCGTTATTTCTACAATGCTTTCAAAGATTCAGTCAACATTTTATGTTATGGATTAGGCCAACAGAAATTTCTTGTTCCTGACGAGCTGAAGTTTGAGGAAAATGGAGAACCTATTTTGGAACGTTTACAAGCACTGTGTTACGCACAAGGACAACTCTACAGTATCCGGGATTTGCATATCGATTGGCCTCGGAATATAAAAAACATTCCAGCAGAAGTTTTGAAAAGTGCCCGTTTGACGACAGAATCTTCCTACGAAGAAGTAGTAAATAATCGTTTCATTCATTTTTATTTTCTCAGACAAACGGAAAAGATGGAAAAGGCTTTGGACACCCTCACTGAAACGATTAAAGATTTGTCGCATCCAGAAGCGCGGTTTATGTGTATGCAACTTGTGAAAAAAATGAAGAGAATTATTGCAGAAAATTACAAAAAATTTAGCTTGCCTCAGATCTTAAAAGAAAAACCCCACCGGTGAAGGTGGGGTGAAACTCGTCGAGGTATCGAGTTTTTATCATTGAAAATCACAAAATGATTCTCTGCTTGAAGAGAACCTATAGACGTATGACCACGTGTAGCTTTCGTGGTGAAGCAAAGAAGTCCAGAGGAAGAGAGTTGTGTAGTACTTCAAATACCATCATAACTTGAAATGGTATAATCCCCACGTCTGGTTCGCTCGTTCAAATATTCAAATGTAAGAGGTATGAGAAAATGGCAGAGATTGATAATCGGGATTTTGCTCTTTTGTTAGATGACGTAATTTGTTGGGTAAGGCATGCTCGTGCAACAGGTAAGTTGCATGATGCAATTATTGCTGCCTCAAGACTGTCAAGATTGGCATACCAAGTCGTTTTTCCTCATAGAACTCAGTGGATAATAGGAAACATGCCGGTTCTTTTGAGCCAAGTCGAAGAATATCTTAGTTCCAAGGAAGAAGACATCTTTGTTTCTCCCCATGTGATCCGGCATCAGCCTGATTTCACTCACGAAGCGTGGATACATGGACAACCGTTCTTACTGGATACGAAAAACAATTTGTTTTTCGTTACCGACTTAAGTCAACTAATTGGACAAGTTGTCGAAGTCGTTCACGAAAGAAAGCAGAAATTCGTTTTTGATATCCAACAAGTACAAAGAGTTGGTGGAGAGTTACGTTTTATTGGGACAGTCTATCTGAACCCAAGCCTTGAGACACACCAACTAAGGAATGGAGAAAAGACCGACCCTTTCAGTGATTTCAGCTGGACAAAGGAGCATAAGCGAGTTTATATCGCATGCTACAAACTCGCCACCGAGGACGGAAATACACTCTTTCACGTTTGCTCTATTTACCCTGCGTTGGCAAAATGACGTGCAACTAGACGGCCCCAGGAGTGATCCCGGGGCTATGTCTTAAATCCCAGTAGTTTTTTACATACAGTATGACTTTTGTCATTCTGTATGTTTTCTCTCCCCTTGGGCAGACCTGCCTGCCGGTAGGCAGGGAATCCGGGATCTCTTTTCCTGTTAAAATATCCTCATGAAACATCGCGATTATTTCCTGGTTGCAGTCCACGCTTTTTTTATCATAGATGAAAAAGTGTTGCTGTCTGAACGTGCCAATACTGGCTATATGGATGGGTTTTTCTCCGTACCTGCTGGACATGTAGAAAAAGGTGAAAGTATTTGGTCAGCCATGAAGCGTGAAATTCAAGAAGAAGTTGGAGTTACCATTGACCACGAACATGAACCGATTCACGTCATGCGACGAGCAAAAAGTGACGAAGATCGAATTGATTATTTTTTTGTGATTAAAAAATGGTCAGGTGAGCTTCAAAATACTGAACCAGAAAAATGTTCGGGGATCGAATGGTATGAATTAAAAAATTTGCCTGACAATACAATTCCATATATTCGCTTTGCTTTGGAACAAATTGAAAAAGAGAGAATGTTTAGTGAGTTTGAAGAAACAAATTAAATTTGTTGTAAAATACCTCCACAGTTCGAAGAGTAAATAAAAGGGATAAGAAATGAGATATAACTGGAAAGAATTTGGGATTCTGTTTTTCGGAGGTGCCATAGCGGCAACCTACATAAAGCCAGATTTGCACATCGTTGTAGCCAGCGCAGTTCTGGCTGGACTTTGTCATTTACTTTTCTACTGTTGGCGGAATGGCCTTCGAAACTTTCCGTTTTAGTTATAAAGTCCTGGGCATGACATAAAACTGCCTACTTTTTTCTCCAAGAGATATTAAGTCCTATAGTATTGATATTTTACTGTTTTCTTGATACAATCGACCACTTACAATTCATTTTTTCTTCAAGACGAAGCAAAAAATGGCTGTATTGTTCTTTAACATGCACTACTTTATCTCCTGAGCGTTAACCGCTAAATAATTCATCTTTTGGTAAAAAAGGGTGGATTCCTTAGCGGTTATGTTCAAATAAGGAGAAAAATAAAATGTCCTCTACAGTAATTGCTCAGAAGCGATTGAAATTTCGGTATTTGGTTCCATTGGCGTTAATCCCAGCTTTGATAGTGATTTGGGCAGCACGGCAATATGCCGTTCAGCTCGACCCGTATCTTCGTACTTTCAACTTATTAGGTACAGTGATACACGAAAGTGGGCACTCGTACCTAACATTGTTGACCGGTGGCTCTGTCTTAGAATTTGTCGTTCGGCCTGATGGGTCGGGTTATGCGATGATTGCAGGCGGGTGGTCTTTTCTATCGCTCCCTGCTGGGTATTTCGCAACAACCTTGCTGACAGCCGTGATGTTTTACGTCAATAACAGAACTCGTTGGGGAGAGGTTATTCCTTTCCTTCTTGGTTTGTTTATTGTATACCTTACATGGCGTCACGGAATGCCAGACGAAAATGGGAACAACACAACCATAATTGCTGGTTACATTTCGGCTGTGGTTCTGATTTATATCGGTATCCATCCGAACATACCAATTCCGCGAACAAATCGACATATTAGTTTGTCAACGCCAGTCTGGATGTTCATCGTGAACACAGTCGCTATGTACATCGGCCTAGGAGGGATTCTGTCTCTCCAGTACCTCGCCGACAATGCGATGCCAGGTCACCACAATGATGTGGTGATGTTCACCGAGATATACGCGCCATGGATGCATCCAGGACATATGGCATTTATCTGGATGGCGCTATCAATTGCCATCTGGACATTCGCGCTGTTTGGAACTGTCAGATTATTCAAAAAGGAGAAAAAGTAATACAAAAAAAGTAGTGCATCTGGACTGGGAGCTAAGCTCCCAGTCCATTTGTCTGAGTTGTGAATATTTCACGATTGAGACAAGTGGAGATTTTTTTTATTACTCTGTATGTATTAACTTCTCAATTGGCAACTCCCTTCGAAAAAGCTACACTGAGGTGTGTCATTTTATATTCACTTCAATTCAAGATTGTTTGTTTTTTGTTTCTTCTTTGTCCTTTTATTCCTTTTTACACCAAATCAAATTCAAGCATATTTTAATTACATGGATGCTTCTGTGGTCGTAGGACAATCCAACTTCAGCGGTTCTTCTGTGAATAATGGAGGCTCAATACATGCTGGTGGTCTAGACTCACCGCGTCAAGCAATCATTGCAGACGGGAAACTACTGGTGGTCGAAGATACGAATAATAGAGTACTCATATGGAATACAGTTCCTACCACTAATGGTGTACCGGCAGATGTGGTTATCGGTCAGACATCAATGAGCACCGGTACATCAGGCCCATGTGTTCAAGGAGGTCAAAATTTAAGCTTGGCAGATAGTGGGTTATTGTACGTAAATGGTAAGCTTTTTATTGCAGATTCAGGTCACAACAGAGTTTTGGTATACAACAGCATCCCAACAAGTAATGGTGCTAGTGCTGATTTGGTCATTGGTCAGACAGATTTTGAAACCTGTACTTTGAATGCTGGTGGAGTGAGTGCAAGAAGTTTGACTGCGATCACGGATGTGGCTTCGGATGGAAGAAGACTCTTTATTAGTGATTCAGGTAATAATAGAATTTTGGTTTTTAATACAATGCCGACAACGAATGGACAATCTGCCGACGTCGTGGTTGGACAACCTGATTTTAGTACTGTATCAGCTGGAACTACCCAATCAAAAATTAGTAATCCAAGAGGTATTGCAACCTACAATGGAAAATTAATTGTGGGTGAACGGGGAAATTTTAGAATTACCATTTGGAATTCCATCCCAAGTTCGAATGGAGCCAATGCTGATGTGGTATTGGGCCAATCAACTTTTACTACTGCAACGACTTCACCACCTTCGACCGCATCGACTGTACATCCATTTTTTATGTCAGTGGATGGGAAAGGTCGATTGTACGTATCAGATAGGAATGCGAGTCGTTATCTGATTTGGAACTCCATCCCAACCTCAAATAATACGGCAGCCGATATTGTGATTGGTCAACCGAATTTTTCAGCAACCACTGCAAATAATGGGGGAGTGACTGCCAATTCAGTTCATAATGCAAAGGGTATTTTTGCCAATGATACTCAAATGGTGATTAGTGATCAGACTAATAATCGGGTATTAATTTTTAATAATATCGAAAAAAAACCCGGACTTTCTTTAAACAATAACCCAACTGGCGTGACTGGAAATATTCTTCGTTTTACCGGTAAGGCGACTGTTGATTCGCCAAATTCGTTACGGTCTGTCCAATTTTTACTGAATCGAGGCAGTTTTGAAAACGCCACCGCAACCGATGGACGCTTTGATTCTAGAGAAGATGAATTTTCTTTTGAAATTGATCCAGTGCTGAATCATGTCAAAGATTCGAATAACACCAAACTTGATGGGTACACACTTCAATTAAAAGCAATCAATGATAATGCTGACGTGACTGATAATCTTTTCTACTTCGCTCCGTTTGATCAAACGGCTCCTGATACCGAAGCCAAAGTACAAACTGCTTATCCTGAATTTACTTTTCATGTAAATAAACAAAGAGAATTATTAAGAGACAATCTGGTCAAATATCAAATTCAGGTGAGAAAAGGTGATGCGAAAAGTGAGTCACCATGGGAAGTGCTGATTGATAACATTCCAGTCGATTTTCAGAGTGCCAAAGGCAATCAAGAAAATCTCCAGAAAAATATTTGGGAAAGCTTGTCAACGAATAATGGAGTGTACGAGACGCAATCATTTGTCGCGACCTTTGCCAATGAATCCTCAAGCGTAGCTGTACGTTCAAAAACCACTGCTTTGCAAGGGAGTTATCAATGGAAAGTAGTGGCAATTGATCGAGTTGGACATGCCCAAGAAACCGGTGGCCGAGATATCATCATCAATTCAAATGTTGGGAAAATAGATAATGAGTTTCCCTTAGCCGTTCTGAATATTTCAGGTTTAGGGAATCCCTTGATTTCTTCATATAATTTAGTCGGGATGAAAGATACATATACACTTTCATCTGTTGATCCAATTTTTTACGGAATTGCATGGGGAAGTGCTCAAGTTGAATTAAAATTAACCGAGCAAAACTGTGTCATGAATTGTGAAAAAAGATTTAGCACTTCAGCAAATCAAGACTCACGCTTCGGAATTAATATTCCGAAAGGTGAATTGTTCTGGGGGAAGAAATACACAGCGAACTTATCCTCTCGGTATGATGAAAAGTATACTGAGCTTCCTGTGTTTACTTTAGCGATTGGAAGAGGGATGTAAAATAAAAGTATTGAACGAAAAATAAAAAAGATGCGGCGCGCTCAAGGAGTCCTCGAGCACGCCACGAACATTGTTACTTCCAGAACTTGCTATATACCAAACGTAAACAGGTTGCCCTTTTTTGATATACGTGACGGATGCTAAAATTGACAGCAATCTCCTGGATGCCGTCATGGACTTTGTTCCAATCGACGCCACCACCCTCTTCTTTTGTACGAAAAAAGTTCGTCTTAATTGGGAAGCTTTTCAACTCGTCTGCGATGAACTTCCACAGCGCATCAGTGTCTGCACATGCCTCTGTGCGATCCCTGATGTTATACACAATCCGATTGTGGTTATCATCATCCCGCTGTTTCCGACCATTGTCCTTCCGGACTCTTTCGATACCAATCTGGTAGTCACTTCCTCCAGCCTCCACGCTATATGGGCTTGGCTGAGGTGTGTGCTGGAGCTGTTTGTACAGATCCTCGAGAGCCGCAGTTTTCCGTCTATTAAATTCAACTTTATCCACTAGCCATCTCCTCTTATTTATTGGTCAGTCGAACTCTTTTGTTATGTTCACTCAGAGTAGCGTACTACTATGCTGACATAACGTTTGCATTCTAACATTTTTCTCGATTAAAAACTATTATAGGTTGAGTTGGTACGTCAAAATATAAGTGTAGAAAATATAAGAAAATTGCAGGATATTTTTTTTAAAAAAAACTCTAATGAGTATCACTTCATTGAAAATGGAAATTTTGGGTAAATAGGTAAAATGACGAAGGGTCCTTCTAAGAATCTCTTGCAGAAAAAGAAAAATTATATATAATACTGAATTGAAGACAACATCGCCTTGATTCTTCGCAAGAAGAATATTTACGACCGGCCAGTCAATGGGCGGTTTTTTTGTATTTATTGGAGGCAAACATAGTTCCTCAAGTCACTTGAGGAACTATAGAGCTTTCCAACTACACTTTCTTATCACAAGGTAGAAGTAGTAATGAGCTCAGCTCGTTAACAACTTTTTCGGGGAGAGATTTGGCTTTAATGTCAAAGGACTATAACAGTCCTGAAGATATGGAGGTCAAATGTACTCCCCGTTACCAATAAATGAGGGAGTTTTTTAGTTAACCTATAAAAGGGAGATTGTCTGATGGATCGGAAAGTGAAGAATCGTGGAGTTCGACTGGGGTTAGGATCAATTGTTTTAGCACTTCTTCTGATTGCTGGAATGGCGGTGTATTTCGGGGCGCGCCAGGCTGATGTTCCTATGTCACTGACACCTATTCCAGCAGTGTTAATCTTAATTGGTTTCTTGCTCATCTTCACAGATGTTCTGGAAACTAAGCTGGATCTTACAGATGAGGTGGAGAACTGGCGCGAACTAATTTCGGATGACCTGGGAGAATTGCGTCGGATGCGCGTCACCCGGGGTATCATGATGTTAGTGATTAGTATCATCATGATTGGGATAGAAGTGCATTTGCTCCTCTACTATCACAAGTGGTTTGCAGTTTGGTTCGGCGGGATAAACGTGATTGGCCTCAGTTTGATTGTATCAATGATTGCCATTTTTATCGCGTTTAGGAGCGGTTGGTTCCAGTGGCGGATTGATCGCACGCCTTGGTGGGTGTTTGCAATTCCGCTAATCGGTTTTGTTTTATCGGGACTAGCTGGCACATACTATGCTGAGCCAGTCGAATTTGGTGCGCCGACCCGGATTGATAACCTCCGGGAAGACACCTACGATTGGAGTCGAACGCGGGCTTCGACCATCTACATTTTTAACAGCTCGACAACAACAGGAAGCACGAGTTCTAACTTAGATCTGCCTGAATGCTCGGGGAAGAACTGTGGCTATCTCTATATGGCATTGATCCTGATCGTTGTTGTGGCCATCTGTGTGTTGGGTTCGGTGTTCGTCCAGCACTTCTGGGTGTTGGCGCTGACCCTTCAAAGTGTGATCATGCTGACCATCGCACTTCGAGAACTTCTATATCTAGAAAACGACGGATATCAACGCAATTGGTAACGGGCTTGGTGGGGGCGAGAGTAATCTTACCCCCACCAATTCCACTTCAAATTTACAAGGTATAATCTTTTTATTGCTATGCCTCAAAAACCGAACATCTCATCACAAGACACAACTCAATTTCTTCAAGAAAAATTGAATACAGAAATTTCTGCTCTCACCTTATTAAGTGGTGGTGAATGGTCTCAGGCGTATTCTTTTATTCATGATGGTAAAAAATACGTGTTGAGATGGTGTCATTCGTCTGAATCTTTTGAAAAGGATGCATTTGCCGGCACTTTCAACACTCAAGATTTACCAGTTCCAAAAGTTATTGATTCTGGAAAACATTTTGATACACATTTTGCAATTTCTGAATTTGTACAAGGAAGTTTTTTAGAAAAATTGTCTGCTGATGAACTCGATCAAACCCTTCCAGCGGTATTAAAAATGTTGGATGCGTTACGAACTGCAGATCTTTCCCAAACAACTGGCTATGGAGCATGGGATAAAAATGGAAAGGGAAGTCATGCGAGTTGGCAAGAATATTTACTTGATGTAAAAAAAGATTCCGAGCAAAGTATTACCCATGGATGGTCTGCCAATTTAACCAGTTCCTCTTTCGGTACAAAGATGTTTGATCAGCTCTATGCTCAATTTGAAACATTGGTTGAAAAATGTCCAGAGTCCCGAGAACTCATTCATGCAGATCTAATCAATTGCAACGTCATGATTTCACAAACAAAGATAAGTGCCGTTATTGATTGGCAATGTTCGTTATACGGTGATTCTTTATACGACATTGCATGGTTTTTGTACTATTCAGCATGGTATCCACAGTTTAAAGAAGTTAACCTCCGTGAAAAACTTTTGTCAAATTTCGAGTCAAATGCCCAAAGTGTTTCACACATCAAGGAAAGACTAGCCTGTTACTACCTTCATATTGGTTTAGGCTCGATTGCCTACAATGCCTTTAAACAAGATTGGAAAGCTGCTGAAGAGGCAGGGAAATATACGACGAAGATTGTACAAAGTTACATTAAATAATTTACGGATTCCACCGACCGTCTTTTTTAGCTTTTTCAATTTCTTGAAACCCCGCAGGTTGCATGCGATCTTCTTTTATCAATATCTTCGTTTTTTCAATATTAATTTGTGACCAGGGGCTTTTTGAGCGACGAGGCGAATATCGTTGCAAATAATATTTTTCATCCAAGCCTTTTCGTTGGCTATCAATCCAGCCATAACACAATGCGAGGTCAAGTGCTTCTGTGATGGTGACTGATGTTTCGCCTGAATTTTTCTTCGCAATTCTCAGCCACACACCACCTGATTTCTGATGATGACTTTCCAGCCACTTTTCCCAAGCAGAAGCTGTTCTAAAATCAAAAACTTCTTCATTGTTTATGGTTTTCATAGAATGTATCAATTTTGAAGCTGATTAAATTTCTCCAGTCTTTTCAAAAACTCATAGAAGGAAAAAATTCCTACTTTGCGGCTTCCCATTGAATCAAAGAGTGCCGTAATTGCTGTTAAATTTAATTTTAAACTTTCAAACATCTCTTCTTCAATTTCTTGAATATCTACTTCATTTATTTTTTCTGACCATCTTCCGGCTTTTGCTTCTTCAATCATATGAATAATATGTGAAACGCCTGCTATGTACGCTATCAGTCCCTGAGGAATTTCCTCGAAATCATGATGAATATTGTCAGGTAAATAAACCGTTGCGATAGGTAAAGATTCGTCTTGTTTTACAGCGACTCCCCAATGTTGTTCTTCCTCTGTTTCTAGATTAGGATCAGGATTTTGAAATGCAAACTCTATTCTGCTTGATTTTACGTCTTCCCATAAGGTCTGAACTTTCGGTCCTAACGCTTGATGATCAAAGGCAATTCTTTTGCGAGGATTTAAATCATAACTCATGTTATGAAATCTTACCTGAAGTGCAGTGATTTGATACTGTTCTGACCCTTCATCGGAATCACCACCAGGAAAATGAGAAAGTAGATACTGCAAACTGCGAAGAACGGCTAAAAGATTTTTATCATCAGGGTGAGCATCTTCGCCTATTTGAAAATCAATTGCAGATTTTTTTTGATTGGGTACATCCATTTGAGCAAGTAAATCGGGTTTTTTATCGGGAGAAGCCATATGTACCTTTCAACTGAAGAACTGAATAAGAAGCCGATAATATCGGAAAAGATTTGATTCAGCAATATGGGATGAATAAAAGGGCAGGAAAAAAGTGGGTTTTATTACTGTATGAAGCGGGTTGCAACCGCTAGTAAAAAATTTACCTTGAAAGGGTGACATGTCTATTGGCTAGACATGTCACCCCATACAGGCAGAAAAAAGTCTATTCAGCGAAGGCTCGACGTGCCTTTTCCGACAAAAGTGTGGGGTTGATATCATTGAGTTGGGTTGCCCATCCTTTAGCCATAGGGCAGATATTACCCTCTCGCTCTAGCTGAGCATTTCCCAGATCAGTGAGAATCTTTACCATTGCCTCCACGGCGGGAGTTCTCTGGTTTCGATATTGAGCCATGAGTTGACCGATTAGATCAATGACATCATGGAGTCTTCTCATTTCCCCAAAGACTGTGCTGGGAAGAATTCGTAATGCCAAAGATAAGCCATCAGCATTTCTTCCATCGAGCCGTAACAGAGTGAGGTAACGTACTGACGATGTGGCAGGCATTTGACCGTTTAATACGCGGTTCAAATCGGCATGTAGCATTCCCAGTACGTCCTCATGAACATTTGCCTGAGCCTCATGAAGGCGCGCGGATTCGATGACCAGCGTTTCGAGTTCAGTGAGATTTACCACATCGGCTTCTGTCAATTGTGACAAAAAGCTGGTTCGTGCCATCCCGATTGTGAACCAAGTGGGAACAAAAATCTCGAGCTGTGGGTTATTGTCCCTCATGACGCGGATCAAAGTAACCAGTCTGTGAAACGCTGCGTCATCCATTGACTTAAGGTCCATTCACTCTTCTCCAAATATTAGTTTCAATTACCAAAATCTGCTGAATTACCAAATGTCTTTTTACCTCTATTCCTCTTTTCTGCACTGTTAATGTGCATATGAATCAAAAAAACACCGGTCTAATGGTGCTTTCCTAATTTTATATATGCATTATTTTAAAATATGAAGGCCGAAATGTAAAGCTATAGGATTTACTTTAAACGTACTTTTATCAAAATTAAAAACTGTGATCCTAGCCCTTCCGCATTCTTGCCTGCCGGTTTATCTGCCGATAGGCATGACAGGCAGGCGAACCAAATAATTTCCAATCTGATTGTTCTGTTCAACACCTGCTTACCTGACATGAAACAACTGGGTTTATTAATTGCGTTCAGGGAGTTGAACCATTACACAGTATTCTTTGCTCTGAGATCTTAAAGCTTTTCCGCAATTCACTATTTTCATAATGAACTCTGGAAAAGACAGTTTACTCTCAATAAACTGTCTAGATAGCACATCAGAACTAGTCCGCATACCCCGGCCATGATTCACATCGAGGCATTTTTTCTTCGATGATTATCATAATGTTTTCGGGAACATCAAGGCGTTGGCCAGGAAGGATCAGCGAATTGGGAGCTTTCTCTTCAAGTTTCCAATTAGAAAGATCGAGAGTCCATCGCTCGAAGTATTCGCCTCCGTACACTGAATAACTCAATTCATGAGAGTTGATGACGCCAATCACTGATGCAGCGAATGTATCTGCTTCAAACAGAAGTCGATTGATCCTTAAATCGAAGAGTTTTACTTTTCCTCGACCAGAATCAAGAAATTGTGCAACTACCACATAGGAGTTATCGAGCGATAAACGTTCAGTTTGTCCGCTTACTTCTCCCTCGGTGACTAAGAACGGTTGAGCATCTGCCTCGACTAAGTTCAGGGCAAATAACTTTTCACCATATTCCCAGTGGGGTTTAAAGATCGCCCATTGGTCATTAAATCCTCGAACGTAACATGCGTGGAATGAGGGGAGAGGGTGATTTTCGCGAAGGTACAAAGCTCCCGCCGTTACTGTACCTGCAAACAGAACGACGATACTAACCAACGTAAACATTGGTCTTTTGGCAAACCACTTCAACATTTTCTCAATCCTTTTTCTAGTCTGTTGTGCTGGGTTAATGTGCAATGCTCTGATAGAGCACCGCATAGTATTGGCACTCACAGAACATTTCATTAAGGCTATTATAACAAAATGGTGAAAAAAGCTTTTTAAATCAAAGAAAAATTGTATTTGAAAGAAGTATTTGGTTCGAATTTAAACGAAGATTATCCAAGGAGTATTAAACTCCTAAAAAAATACCCGCCGAGCATACTGACTTTATTGGTCAATACACTACAGCGGGCTTCTTCAATGTTGCTATAACAAATGCTTTCGCCGTAACCAGTACCGACAGTTCAAAACTCCGCATATCCAACCTACCACTCCACCAGGAATGTCCAAAAGATCAGGAGTACCCTGATTTAGGAGGGGTAAGATGAGCAATTCTTCATCGAGAACTGCGTAAATACTCAGGATGATACCCAATATGATCAATATTCGCACAATTTTGCGATTGCGTAAATGTAGCGTAGAGATCACTATTAGTGGGATGATCGTGATAAACCACGCATTATCGACATTACCTAAATGAGTAAATACTTTCTGGTTCAGAATTGTTTGCAACCAGATAATATTTTTTGCATTCGCAATGCCACGTGACGACTCGAGAATCCAAGCAGGAAATATGATCCACATTGTCCAGTGCATCGAGACGATCCTTTTTTTAGGCGAACAAATGTTAAAGGTATTAGTCTGTCTCAGACTCAGTTAAAAAGTCGCAACGAACTAAAACGTAAGCATTATACCAGATATCAGCCTATAATAAGAACAATTGTATTTGCATACGAATTATAAAAAAATATTGAAAGTGCTCTTCTGTAGACTTTTTGGATTCATCCTTTGTATATGAAGTGAATTTTTCTTGATTGTGACCCCACCCGAATTCGAATCGGGGTTCCCAGGATGAGAACCTGGTGTCCTAGGCCTCTAGACGATGGGGCCCTATAGATTACTTTTCAAATATCCTTCTCCTACCTAGGAGAAGGTGGCATGAACATTCTATTATTAATAATAATGTTCATGTCGGATGAGGTTATAGGGACGACTCATCCTTTGAATTTTCCAATTATACCTGGAGAATGATAAATACTAAAGAAGTTGAGCAGAACTGTTTCTAGCTTGGACTTTTTCTTATTGGCCTCGTACACTAGATCCATACTATGGATAAACGTCTTACAGTTGAGGATGGTGTGCATCTTGTTGTCGAAGGTTTTGCTCGTCGTCCTCATGAATATTCTCCAGAGCAACGAAAAGTTTTTCTAGATAAATTAGATCTTCTTGATGATGAAATGAGAATTCAGTTTCTTCATGATTTTGTACATTCATACGAGCCAAACTGGGTTGTGACTCGGCCAGACAATTTTGTGCTCCATGGGCGATCGCAGATCGATGATGGATTACCGTATGTTAGACATCCTATTGTGGATGGTGAGATGGAAAATGCTCATTATTTATGGAATCAGGAATTCTTGAATGAAGACAATTTCATCGTATTCATAAAAATGTTGGGAACGAATTTAAGCAGAGAGACATTTCTGACTAAGCTAGATGAGGCAGATTTCAATTTTCTTATTTATTGGAGTACGTTAATTGTCATGTATGCTAGCCGTTATCAAGGTGTACTTCCTGCCGAACTTGTTCACACTTCGGCTCTGTATCTGGGATTTCTACATGAATCAAATAAAGCAAACCCAGGCGAGAATTTTCCACACAAAACCTTAGCATATGAATATAAATATGCTCAGAGATTAGCTGTATTTGCGCCCGGAAGTTCAGAAGTTTCTCGTATACGCACACTTGACGATCCACGATATATTGCTGAGCTTGCACATTTGGAATCACGACTCCCTGCAGATTTGGAAGTATTTGGAGAAGCAGGACAATATTATGCAAATCGATCTTCAAAGAGAGAGCAACGACTACTTTCTTCAAGACATGAAGATAATTATTCTCCGGAGACAACAATTGCACTTTCGTTTGCTGATGCAATGAGAAGGAATGCAGAAAAAGGGAATGCATACTTCCGAACTGAACATCGAGAAAAGCAAAGTCTTGTTAAAGATTTTCAAGGAATAATGAGAATGATTGTTGAAATATCACAACAACCAAACCCGGAGTTAATATTTTTTATTGATTCAGAAGAGAAATCGTTACTCGTCAATGAGTACTTCCTCAATTTTTCAAAAGTAAACTTGGATGGTGGTCAAGTTTTCATTTATTTAGAATCACTTCAACCGATTTTTGATCAAATGATAAAAGGTATTTCAGTAGAAACGTGGCAATATGATAAAAAAAATATTAAAACATTTATTAGTATTTTAAGAAAAACTTTGGTTGTTCAACCGAAAGTTACGGGTATCAATCAATATGCTGAAGATGTGTATGAAGGACAAGAAGTTCAAATTGATGAAAAAGAACGGGTTCATATTTTAAAGACTTTGAAAGAATTTGTTCAAAAAGAAATTCTCGAAGAGAAAAAATTTGATAAAAATGAGAAGAAAAAAACGTTTCTAGGGAGTGTCCGCGGAAAGGAAGTAGTTCGCCGTCCAAATTATCCATTTTTTGGCGGTGTGACGGCAGCCACTCTCCTTTTGCTCGTGGGCCTTTTGGAAGAGCAAGGTCCTCAGTTTCAGTGGGGAAGAGATATACAAGATTCAGTTGGGAGATTAGTGGCACTTGTTCAGTTGCATGGAACAAATTTTATTGATTCCCTTACATCACCTGATGGGACTGAAGTTGTTTCTGATGAAAGTCACAACCAGGAAGCAACAACATCACGTCAAATTGATGTGAAAACTATTGAGTATGTGGAAAATTTCTTTACCTACTCACCTGAAAATAATAGCTTAGCAGAATTGAAGAATGAAGAACAAACGCCTGTTTTTACTGTTGAAACTCCCGAAGGACAACCTTGGGCAATTCCAAGCGTGACAATGTCATATCATTTTAGTGAGGAGAATCCTTTTCAGGTTGAGTTTGTTCAAGAGAAACTCCAGGTGGTTGAAGAGTACGTTCTTGATATTGAAAACATTTCTGATCGTCCTGATGGTGAATCTTCGATGGTGATAAGAGTTGATATGTCTTTACTTCAATCTCCAGGTGTGCTTATCCCTATTGATTTTGATACAGATAGAGATGTGGATATACATCTTTATGGACACCATACTTTCAGATTTTTTTGGGGAGATTCTTCTAAAATAAAGTTTGTCCTCGGAGAAAATGACAGTACGTTTTTATTCATACCAGGAATAGGGTCATTTCCACATCCAAATAGTGAGTTGTTGATTGATGTGAGATACGAAAATATTGAAGCCGAAGATCAAGAGATCGTGAATCAGTTTAATTTAGATTACATTCCAGTTAAGTTTAATTTTTCTCAACAAAATACTATACCTGTTGGTGAACTTACTTCTATGAATAGAGATCTAGAGAGACTAAAACTGTTTGGTATAGATCAAGATAAGTATGAAGAGGAAGCATCACAAGTTGTCAGGGATTTCTTAGTTGAACAAGGATTTGATCTGAACAAAATGCAACAGAAAGTTGAAGAGGTCATGTTACCTGGAGGTGACCTACCCGCTTCAAATGAAACTCTGGGAGAATTCAAAGAGCGAGCAAGAAATGTTGAGAGTGAACTATATAATGAAATACTTCGGCAGATGGTAGAACTTGGATTTCGTTATTCTAACGATACAAGCGTGAATAAATTTCTTACACCAGATGATGTAAGAACATATTTTCTGGTCGGAAAACATGTCGGACTTGATTGTGATGGTCTGTCATTTATCACGAACTTTATTGCAAATGCCTCTGAAACAGTCACAAACAAGATACGTCCTCAATTTATTCTTTCAGAAGCTGATATTGACAATGATCAAGCATTTAGTGGTTCTCCGAATCATGCACAACTAAGAATCTTAGCAAGCGATAAAGCTTTTCCAACTTTAGAAGTGACGAGTTTTTTTGAAACTACAGAGCAAGCAACCCCGGAAGAATTACATGCTCTCATTGATGAGATCCAAGAAGTCATTTACGGTTTGAATCCGAAAGCCCAGAATTTTGATAGGCTGGTCTTATTTTTCATCACAACAATCATAGGATTATCCTCTATTTTAGTTGCACGCTGGACCAAACGAAAAGCCAAGAAAACGTGGAAAAATAGGAAAGAAATTTCAACCAAGGTGAAGGAACAGGTTCATAAATTGGAAGTTCGTACCACAGAACGTCTTTTTCCTGCTTTTGAAAATTTGACGCCAGCCCAGTTAGCAAAAGTTACTGAAGTGCTTTCATTGATAACAAATCAAGATTTTTTTGATCATTTTAAAAAAACTGAGAATGAGGGTTTGTACGATCAAGAAAAAATTACTCAATTACTCACCAGTTTTGAGTTAGATGAAAAAATCGCCCCTGAAAAACAAATTGAGGCTGCTCAGCGTATGAGTTATTTAAGCAAAGCAATTTTTGTAGCACGAAGTAATAATGGTTTTAGAAAAAGCCTACTTGCAAGTTTGGACAGTGTGATTGATACACACTCATCAAATGAGGGTATGGAAGATGTACTAGTGGCAGTTCAAGCACTGCTTATTTAGCAATAAAAAAGTTAAGAAGTTGAGTTAGGTATTACTTCGTAGAGGCTTTATTCGACTAAAGTAGTGAAAGGTGGTTTCATTTTTAGTTGACGTACTCCATTCATACCAACCTTTATTTTCTAATTCTGAAGTGAGTTTTTCTGGAATTGTTCCATGACTTTCAAAACCATGGAATGTTTCTATGATGCTATGAATTTTATTTGAGAAACGAGGGTGTTCGGATAATCCGCGAATTTCTCCTCCGATCACTTTTCCTTGACGGGTTTTAACGACTACCGTTGGAATTATCGGCAATCTCATTTTTTCAGTCATATTTAAATCACAAACATTCCATCTTTATAAATCACTTTTTTAGTTCCATCGACCAAAGTGGCAGTGACAGTACGATCAGTGGTGGAAATAATATCGGTGTGTTCAGCTGAATCATTGAACCCTATAGCTTCCCAATCTTCAGGCGTAAGTTTCCGTGCGTCTCCCCGATAACAATCCTTGTAGGACTTTCCGATTGCTAAATGAGTGTTTCCAAATGGGCCACCGATATTTTCGTCAAATAACGTTTCAGCCATGACATGAGTGATACGGGACATACGTTTATCAGTCAAGGAATACTCCCCAATTTTATTGGCATTTTTGGTTTTCAGCATTTCTTGGACCAGCTTGTCACCTTGTTCGGCTGAGGCTTTTACAATGAGACCATCTTTGAATTCGAGTCGAACATTTTTGACGATTGAGCCATAGCGATAGAGTGGTTGGTTAAAGGTAATCCATCCATTTGTTCCTCGCCAATCAGGTGAAGTAAAAAATTCAAAGCTCGGGATGTTGCGACCACTCCCTCCTTGCCAAATTCGATCGGCCCCAAGTTTGATAGTCAAATCTACATCTGGACCTTTGACTTCTAAGTACTCAATTTCCATTTTATTTAAATTTTTTAAAATATCGATTTGCATTTTTCCGAGCTCGCGCCAGTGCTTAATAGGGTCTTCAGTATCAAGGAAACAAGCTTTGATAATTTGATCCCAGTACTCATCCATTGATAAGCCCACTTCTTCGGCTTTTGCTTCGACTCCCCACAACGCGGCCGTCCAGGTGTATTTTCCGTGAGTTTCTTTCTCATTCAGCCAGTCGCGATAGGTTTTTTTCGAATTACGTGCGGTCATAATCTTCTGAGGATCGACCTCACTTAGTTCAGATGGATCAACATCAGCGATAATGCTTATTTGGTGATCGATTAACTCTGCGCGTGCTTTCAAATAATCTTCAGGAAAAAAAGTCAGTTGTTTCTCATTTGCAAATCGATAAAAGTCTTTATCAAAACCACTTGGGATGATGTGAATGATTGGATATGCACCGGCTTTCAAAATCACGTTTTGAAGGTGTAAGCCAAGTGGTAGGGCGACGTCGGGTACACCGCACATAACGACTTCTTCAGGTTTGACGCCTTCACCAGAGTTCAGTGCATAGTTGACTAAAACTTGGGCATATTTTTCTAAAATTTCGGGAGAAGGTGTATAAGAACTCATAAAAAAATCCTTAAAAATATAAAAATGTCAGTACATGAAATATGATTGATTTTAATATCGCTTATTGTGACAGAAAGATATTTTTCGTCTAGCTGATTCTTTTTTTTCTTTATAATAGGTTATAGTCATTTTAGTTATTGAATAAAAAGGAAATTTTATGCCAGAACGTTTCGTGATTGCTACTCAAAACCCTGGGAAAATACGTGAATTTCAAGCTTTACTTAAAGATATCGAAGGTGAATTGATTCTTCCGGGAGAAATGGAAGATATTGAAGAGACAGGCACGACGTTTGAGGAAAATGCTCGAATCAAGGCCAAAGCGGTGGCTGAAAAATTTCAAGGTATGGTAGCGATAGCCGATGATTCTGGTTTAGTTGTTGATGCACTAGATGGTCGACCTGGTGTGTACTCAAAACGATATGGTGAAAATGATGCTGACAGAATTCAAAAACTTCTCGCTGAACTAAAAAATATCTCCAATCGGAAGGCAAAATTTGTTTGTGTCATCTGCGTCTATGGGAATGGAATTGATGAGTGTTTTACTGGAGATATTGCAGGAATGATTGGAGAACCCAAGGGATCAAAAGGTTTCGGGTATGATCCGATTTTTATCCCAGAAGGATATACACAGACCTTTGCAGAATTAGGAAATGAAGTGAAAAATACTATCAGTCACCGTAGTCGGGCGATGGAAAAAGCAAAAGATTTTTTGAAAAAGTTAACCCAATAATTACCTCCCCATTTACTGGGGAGGAACTCTGAACGAATTTTGTGAGAGTTCAGAGGGGTGGGGTTATTCCTATTAATTAAAATACATCCACACTCCAATTAACGCTCCAAACACGAAGGCAGCCGAAAGAAATGTTCTCACCAGATCGCTCGTAATAAATTTGGTGGAATAGGGAATCAGATTTTCTGATGAAAGCGCTTTTCTTTTGGGTTGGAGATGAAGAGGTGTTTCATCCAATGCCAAATCTTGCAAAGAGTATTGTTGTTCTCTTCGGATACTTGCAGTGATTTTTTCTTGTTTGGTGCGGTGTTGTGCCATAGTTGATAGAAAGTAGAATATGGAATATTGAATATAGGTCAAAGAAATTATTTCTTTGAACAACTGTGATTAAGTGCGATAACACTTTTCATTGAATTACTACTATATTCTACATTCTAGTTTCTATATTCTAACACTTAATACTTCCTACTTAATTTGTGAGCAAGTATAATGGATTTTTACTGATCTTCAATCCTCCTTCGCTGGAAGCTTTGGAGGACACAGTCGAACAAATTTTCGTTGAAAGGACCTGCTCGTATGAAAAAAGTTTTGATAATTGCCCTTGTCGTATATATAGCGTCTAGTGCCATGACCTATGGCGTTATGAGCATGTCAGGTTCAGATTCTCCGGGTAGTTCTACGGTAAATAACGAGACTGACACAGAAGTTGTAGAAGGAAGCGATGAAGAAATGCTTCTTGCGATTGACCCAGGTGAACCAAAAGATCAGGTTTGTCCGCTGAATGGCCAAATGTTTACCAAAACCGAAATGGATGCTTGGGAAAAAAGACGTCCCCTTGCGGTTATGATTGAAAATTCTCCTGACTCTCGTCCTCAATCTGGATTAATTAAGGCTGATGTAACTTTTGAAGCGTTAGCTGAAGGTGGTGTGACTCGTTTTATGGCCATGTACTATTGTGATGCTCAAAAACAAGATGTGAACTTAGCTCCAGTTCGTAGTGCCAGAACGTATTTTATCGACTGGGCATCAGGGTTCAATAAACCACTCTATGTTCATGTGGGTGGAGCAAATACCCCAGGTCCAGCAAATGCCCTCGGTCAATTATCTGACTATGGATGGACCGGAGCAAATGATTTAAATCAGTTCTCAATTGGATATCCAACTTTTGTCCGTGATTATGACCGATTAGAAGGTAAAGAAGTCGCTACCGAACATACTATGGTGAGTTCGACTGAGAAGTTATGGGCAGTCGGTGAAAAAAGAAAATTCACCAATGTTGATCCAAAAGGAATTGAGTGGTCAACTGGATTTACGCCATGGACTTTTGCAGACGGAGAAGCTAAAAAAGGTTCAGTAGCATCAGCAAGTTTCACCTTCTGGGATGGCTTTGATACCTATGGTGTGAAATGGGAATACGATGGTGCGACTAATACGTACAAACGTGTGATGGCCGGTGAAGCACATAAAGATTTAGAAACAGATCAACAGTTGAGCGTCCACAATGCTGTCGTGCTCTTTAGTAAAGAAAAAGGTCCGATCGATGAGCTCAAGCACATGCTCTATACCACAACTGGCACAGGTACAGCGATTGTTTTCCAAAATGGAGAAGCAGTTGAGGTCAACTGGTCAAAACCCAAACGTGAATCACCGTTGGCTTTCACTACCAAAAAAGGTCAACCATTTTCGTTCGTACGTGGCAAGATTTGGATCAGTGTCGTGAATGTGGGAACAGAAGTTACGTATTAATAAAAAAATGTATGTCTACTCAAAGAGAATCTGATGTTTTTGCATGGCCTGATGCACCACTTGCTATTCCTATTCTTAACTCAGAAGAACAAAAATTAACGTTCTCAGCCAACTCTGAAGTACAGAAAAGAGACAATTTGAGTGAGGCTAATGACCTTGCTTGGTCGACTGCTCCGCTTCCGAAATGTCTTCGACCTCAGAACTAATTTTTTTCATAATACTTACCGTATTTTGCCTTAATCCTTTCTTGCTTTGAACACATTTTGTGTTATATTTCTAATTAATGATTGATTGAAGTTAGTATTTAAAGTAGACTCAGCTCTTCAATTTTTTCATCTTACTTTTTGATTTTTACCTATGTCCAGTCTCAAAGATTTCATGATGTCGAGAGTGCGAGTACAGCTTATTGAGCTGTTTTTTGCTCATCCATCTGAGATGTACTATGTGCGTGAAATTACTCGAGAAGTTGAGGAAGAAATCAATGCTGTGCGTCGAGAACTTGATCGAATGATCGATAATGGAATTATCCGCAAAGAGCAACGAGGCAACCGTTTGTATTACTCTCTCAACAGTCAGTATTACTACTATCAAGAACTATTGTGCATGGTCGCTAAAAGTGTCGGAATAGGACGTAAATTTAACAAATATAAAGCAAAGTTGGGTAAACTGAAGTATGTTGTTTTCAGTGGAAAATTTGCCAAGCATTTAGCCCGAGCACATGACGATGTCGATATTTTAATTGTTGGGGATGCGGTTCAAGCAGAAGTCGCCGAACTGGTGAAAGAAGAAGAGCGGAAGAGAGGACGTGAAATCAATTTCACTATTCTTTCAGATCAAGAATTTGAATTTCGAAAGCAACGAAGAGATCCATTTTTAATCGAAATTCTGTCGGGTTCCCGTGTCATGATCATTGGTGATGAAGAAGAGCTCATTGATCGAAAAGCACAACTAACTTAAATTCCAAATTTTAAGTTTAAAATTCCAGTAGTGGTTTTTTTTATTTTTTTTTGGGAATTTAAAAATTGAGTTTATGAAATACTGGCGACGATTCATATTCATAGTAATCATTACCATTCTTGCTGGATTTATTGTTCTGCCAAAAAAAATGGAAATCCCTCTCAATCGTTTGGGAAGAGATCAAACGATTTCTTTGGTTCGTCCAAATATAAACTTCAACCTCTTTGGCAAACAATTTCAAAAAGACTTCGAGCTGAAACAAGGTTTAGATATTCAAGGTGGAACACAGATCGTCTTGCAAGCAGACATGACTCAACTTCCAGAAGAGGATCGAGATGTAGCACTTGCTTCAGCACGAGAAGTGATTCTCCGTCGGGTCGACTTATTCGGTGTGAGTGAGCCAGTGGTTCAAACCTCCAAATCAGCGTACGACTATCGAATTATTGTCGAACTAGCCGGTGTTGATGATCCACAACAAGCCCTTCAACTCATCGGAACCACAGCTGAACTCGATTTTCGTTTGCAAGGTGAAATGACCCCGGAAGCAACGTTATCGGCTATGGGATTTTTGTCTTCATTTCAAGAAACTGGTTTAACCGGTGCTGACCTCAAGCGCTCATCAGTTCAATTTGATCCGCAAACAGGCCAACCACAAGTCGGTATGGAATTTAATGAAGAAGGCACGAAAAAATTTGCAGAAATAACTCAAGGGAATAGAGGAAAAGCTTTAGGAATTTTTCTCGACGGTTACCCTGTTATGACTCCGACTATTAATGATCCAATTTTAACCGGGCAAGCAAGTATTACGGGACAATTTTCAGTTGAGGATGCCAAACAATTAAGTATCCAGTTAAATGCTGGAGCACTTCCTGTGCCGATTGTTCCGATTGAAGTAAGAGCAGTTGGAGCGAGCCTTGGTCAAGAATCCGTTCAACAAAGTGTTCGAGCCGGTCTTGTTGGAATTGGGTTGGTCATGCTTTTTATGATTTTGGTTTATGGTTGGAAGGGGGTAATTGCAGATATTGCTCTGATTATCTATGCCATCATTACTGTTGCATTGTATAAGTTATTATCGATTACTGTCACACTTCCAGGAATCGCGGGTTTACTGTTATCAGTAGGTATGGCAGTTGATGCCAACATTTTAATTTTTGAACGCATTAAAGAAGAATTGAGAGTTGGAAAACCATTTGAGACTGCGTTACAGCTGGGATTTGGACGAGCCTGGGATAGTATTAAAGATGCCAATATTACGACGATACTCACCGCTTTGATTTTAATAAATCCTTTGAACTTTCAATTTTTAAACAGTAGTGGTCTTGTTCGGGGATTTGGTGTGACATTATTACTTGGTGTTTTAGTTAGTTTGTTTACAGGTGTGATTGTCACCCGTACATTCATGAGGTTATTTCTAAAAGAGTACAGTTTGAAATCAGAATAAAAATGCAAAAATTTTCAATTTTTAAACACTACTGGCTTTTTTTACTATTTTCTTTAGTTATTTTGATCCCTGGTGTCTACAGTTTAGCTCGATACAAAGTAAAACCATCGATTGATTTCACTGGTGGATCTTTATGGGAAATAGGCATGATTAAAGCGGATCAAACTGAGCTACTTCCAGAGGAAGTGAAAGCGGATATTGAGCAATTTATACCTGTAACTTCTGTACAAAAAACAAATCAAGAAACTTTTGTGATTCGGTCAGCAGAAATAAATAGTGAAAAAAAACAAGAAATTCAAGCTGTCTTGGAACGGAAATATCCAATGTTTGACGAACAAAGATTCGAATCAGTTGGGCCGGTATTAGGACGAGAGTTGTTGGTCAAAACGGTTATCGGAATTCTGATTGTCGCAATTATCATCATGATCTTTTTGATGCGACAGTTTAGTGAACTAAAGTATGGTTTAGCAGCAGTTTTGGCGATGTTTCATGACACGCTTATTTTATTGAGTGCATTTAGTTTGTTGGGGTGGTGGAAAGGGGTGGAAGTAGACGTTCTTTTCGTTACTGCTATTTTGACGACACTGTCATTCTCTGTTCACGATACGATTGTGGTTTTTGATCGAATTCGAGAACTTGGACATAAACATCCAAATGTAAAACTCTCCGAACTCGCGAGTACGGCAGCTTTGCAGACAGTCAATCGTTCGATTAATAATTCTTTGACCATTATCTTGATGTTAACTTCCTTAGTATTATTGGGAGGTGAAACATTACGATGGTTTGCGGTGGCACTCCTCATTGGTTCAATTACTGGAACGTATTCTTCGACCTTTACGGCAGTTCCATTGATGTTGCTTTGGGAAGATATTCAAACGAAGTTGAAGAAGAAAACTAAATAATTTGTAAAAAAATATATGGATTTATCTGAAGCACAAGGTCAAGTTCGTATCATGAAAATTGGAGAAAGTTTAGTTATTCCAGGAGCAAATTTTTCCTATTGGTTCCTAATGGTTAACTTCCTCATTAGTGTGAATGGAGAAAATTCAGAGAAAGATTTTTCTTTATCAAAAGTAGGGAAAACGTTAACGATTCGTTGTACTTCAAGAGGATCGATTAATTAGTTTGTCTGCCTTCTCCAACAATATTTCCCTCGTATTCAATTCAGGTTTTTCCAACACTTCTTCAAACAACGTATGGAGGATTTTTCCGATTTGAGGTCCGGGTTTCAAGTTGAATTCTTTCATCAAATCATTTCCATCAATAGCCAAATCATTGACATCAAACGGCTGATTCAGTTGTTCTTGCATCCTTTTTTTCATTTCTTCCAATCGCCAACTTGTTTCTCGTGCGCCACTTCCAAGTCGATCACCAATTCTCAAATCAATAATGTCGTTTATATTTTCTAATCCGACTTTTCTCATGAACCGTCGAATGGATGCATCAGTGTTTTCTGGCTGATAGTAGAACATGTGGTATCGAACCAGAATGTACATACGGTTGATATCTTTTTTGGAGAGTTTAAACCTGTACGCAATATCTTTGGCGATGCGAGCGCCGACAATTTCATGATTATAAAAAGTGATTGTATTGCCATTTCGGCCTTGAGTTCGAGGTTTTGCAATGTCATGAATCAATGTTGCAAATCGAACGATTGGATCAGGTGACGGGCAGTTTTCGAGTGAGGCGAGGGAGTGTTCCCAGACATTCGTGGTGTGATGTCCACCTTGTTCAATATTTTTTGCTTCGAGTAATTCAGGAAGTAAAATTTGTAAAAGATTCACTTTCTCCAACTGAAGTATGGCTTCCACTGGAGAATCACTAGCCAGCATTTTTAGGAACTCATCTCGAATGCGTTCGGCACTGATATGTACAAGTGTTGATGCGTGTTGTGAAATTGCTTCTAACGTTTGTGACTCAATTTCGAAAAGTAATTGAGTTGAAAGTCGAATGGCTCGAATCATACGGAGTGCATCTTCTTGAAATCGCACATGTGGATCTCCGACGGTCCGAATGATTTTATCCTCTAAATCTTGAACACCGTTGTACGGATCAATGAGAGTATAGGCACTTGGTTCAAGGTTAAAGGTTTCAGCAAACGTTGAGCTATCTTTGGCATTTGGAATTTGAACATTGGAATTTATCTCTATAGCCATCGCATTAATCGTAAAATCTCTGCGGGCTAAATCTTCTTCGAGAGTTTTCCCCCATGTCACTTCCTCAGGTCTTCTGTGATCTGTGTAAATTCCATCTGATCGGAAAGTAGTAATTTCAAATAAATCGTCAACATCGCTTTCATCCTGAAAAGCATCTGTCTCTAAGGATGGTTCTGATAAAGAAGTATGGATTTTGGTGGCACTTTCCAAATCAATAGTTCTAGCCCCTAGTCCCTGATCTCTAACCTCTGATTCTCGCTTCATCATATTTGCTTGAGTAAGTTGTGGTAGTCCAAACTGCTCTGCGATATGTTTTCTGGTTATCGCCACTGTCCCAAATTCATTTTCGTAAAAACTTTCCGGGAAAAGTTTTTGAATTTCTTCTGGCTTTGCATTGGTGGTGAAATCCCAATCGTTCGGTTTTTCATTTCCCATGAGCAAATCTCGAACTGAACCTCCCACGATATAGGCTTGAAAACCATGTTCTTTTAAATGGTGAAGAAGGTGTAAAACGTCGATTGGAACAGTGAGTTGCATGGCATTATGTTAACACAAAAAATTTCTCTCCCTTTGGGGAGAGATTAATAGAGGGGTATAAGTTAAAGACAATATCCTTAATTAAGCAAAAAAAAACCGCCCTTTGGGAGGGCGGCGGGTGCACGAACCAAATGATTAATCAGGTAAGTACTTTAACAGTGGGGCTATGGCCATTAGGGCCAAACCCACTACAATAAACGTTGCGCTGTCTTCATTGTTAATGATGGCAACAAGTGCCCCCAGGATGAAGACAGTTCCAGCTAAAAGCTGGACTGCAAATACTCGACCGACTTTTTCTGGCACTTTCATTTTTATCTCCTCTTAATCAGTGTGTTGATTATATCCTATAGTAGTAAAAAATCAAGGCATTTGTCATCCTTTTTTTGTCATCCCCGAGCATGTAATCCTCTCTCCTTGGGGAGAGAAGCATGGTAATCCAGGCCGTGAGGGAGTACTTCTCTGCTTCCCCTCATTTATCTGGTTATCACCAGATGTTTTCTCCCAAGGTGGGAAATGACAACCTTAATATCTATCCCCTAGAACCTAGTCCCTAAACTATGCGTTATACTATGGCTTATGCTCTGGGAAATTTTATCTGAAGAAAACTATCAAACCCATAAAGAAGTCATTCGGGTTTTACTCAATAATCGTCATATCTCAGCCGAAGAAACCAAAGAGTTTTTTGCTACTCCTTCGCCTTTAGATCTCCTTCCATCTGATGTGGGCATTGATGAAAAAAAACTTCAAAAAGCGGTTTCTCGAATTGAAAAAGCGATTGAAAAGAAAGAAGACGTGGTGATTTTTGGTGATTACGATGCAGACGGTGTGTGTGCCACAGCGGTGTTGTGGGAAGCCTTAAAGGATCTTGGTTTAGAAGCACGTGTTTTCATCCCAGATCGAGCTAAACATGGCTATGGCATGTCAGATCGCTCGCTTGGTTCATTATTGGAAAACTCAAAACCTGATTTGATCATCACTGTAGACAACGGCATTGTCGCTCATGAGGCGGTGAACAAAATAGTTAAGCAGGGTATAGATGTAATTATCACTGATCATCATTCGCCTGAATTAGATGTGGAACACCCAGGAGAATTTTTATTTCCAAATGCACATGCTTTCGTTCACACCACTCAGCTTTGTGGGACAACCGTGGCATGGTTTTTAGCCAGAGCATTGAAATCGAAATCAACTGAACGAACGCTAGATTTATGCGGAATCGCTACCATCTCGGATCAAATGCCGTTACTGCACGCCAATCGCAGTTTTGCATCTTTCGGAATAAAAGCATTACAGACCACCAAGCGACCAGCATTAGTTGAGCTTTGCCAACTTGCGAATATTCACCAAGGTGAAATCAATGAAAAAAGTATTAATTTTGTGATCGGACCGCGCATTAACGCCATGGGGCGTTTAAGTTCTGCCACCGATGCTTTTCATGCGTTAGTTAGTGATGATCCAAGCGAAATTCAACGACTAGCTTCCTTGCTTCATACCACCAATACCGAACGCCAAGGTTTGACTTGGGAAATGGTTGATAATGCTCGACTTCAAGCCAAGACTTGGGAAAATGAACATGTAGTTATCCTTGCTTCACCAGATTATCACGAGGGTGTGATTGGGTTGATCGCGGGAAAAATGGTCGAGGAGTACTACAAACCGGCAATTGTCATGAGCATTGGTGAGACCTTTGTCAAAGCTTCCGCCCGAAGTGTGGCCGGGGTGAATATTGTGGAATTTATTCGGACCGTTCGTGATGATTTACTTGAAGTCGGTGGACATCCAATGGCGGCAGGATTTGGTTTGCTTCCTGAAAAAGTAGAAATTGTGCAACAAAAACTATTTGCACTAGCGAAATCTGAGATCAGTGCAGAGATGCTCACTCCAAGTTTGACTGTAGAAGTGGAATTGAATCCGATATTAGTCACATTAGAATTTATTCAATTTTTAGAAAAAATGGCACCGTTTGGCAATGGCAATGTCGAGCCAGTTTTTGCTCTCAGAAATATGAAAATTCTTCAGAGTAAAGTAATTGGTCGTGAAGGAAAGCATGTGAAATTGCTTCTTCGATCCGCGAATGATCTAGATGGTGAAACGAAACCTTTAGATTGCTTGGCTTTTGGTTGGGGAGAACGTCAAGATCAATTGCTTACCGGAATGACTGTTGATGTTGCTGGAACCTTAGGTCTGAATGTTTGGCATGGAAATACGTCGATGCAGATGATCCTGAAGGATGCAAAAATATCTGAAAATATTTAATTTAAAAAAGAAAAGCCGGGGTTTGTGAACCCCGGCCTATGTGACGTTCATTTACCAGTTTTTGCTGGCTCACGAACTTCAATTTTTGGACTCGTGTAGGTTTCAGCTTGTTTTTTTAGCTTTGCCAAACATCGAGGGCACATCTGTGTCCATTTTGCATCAGGATCGTTTTGATCCACAACACCGCTCACACACATAATGCACTTCACTTTTGCCATCTTATTTATCCTGATCATTAATTTAACTTCAAAAATGAACAAAGACTATTCCATTCCTCCTTTCGTGTCGAAAGGAGAATAAAATACCAGGCATCTCCCATTTTAGTGGGAACAAATCCTGAAAGCATCGATCATTTATTTAATCAATGTTTTCAAAATTTGTATGTAATAAAAATTTATATTTTATTCTTTACTCCTCACCCAATTTTTCAATTAGGTGAGTGAAAAAAACAAAAAATTATTTAGACAGAATCTCTATTTTTCCAAGTGGGCTGTGCTCCTCCTGCATAAACTGCTACCATACCTTTTTCTTCAGGAGTTCTTTGCATCCTTTTTGTATCAAATGCTTCTTCTGCAGCTTTTACCTGAGCTTCGAACTCTTGAGTTGAAACTCTTGAACTTCCTGTTCCGCCTTTATACACTGACTTTTCACTTTCATTTGCTTGTGCCATATAGGCTCCTTTTATAATTTTTGCTTTCTCTGAAAGCAAATAGTTTTTAATTTTTTGAGATTCGCTTATTGGTGATCAATCATTAAGCAATTCTCTTTGAGAAAACAAAAACCCCACCTTTGTTGGTGGGGTTGATGACTTTTCTCATTTGGTAACTTGTATTACCTCACATCAACCCCAACCTTCCAAAGAAGATTAAAATGATTGACGATAATAATACGAGATACTGTCATAAAGATGTTGTCAATTTTACTCCCCTTGGGCTTGTTGTCAACACAGAAACCTGAAAGTACTTGGCGAGTTCACTTTTTTCGTTTCACGAAGATGATACAATAGTGATTCAATCACCCTCTAGTGGAGAGAAAGAACATATGGAACGTACTTTAATCAAAGAAAGTCTTCAAAAAATTGGACAAGAAATTGTGCTCAAAGGTTGGGTAGAAACCAAACGTGATCATGGCAAACTGACCTTTATCGATTTACGAGACCGATCAGGCACCGTTCAATGTGTGGGTTTTCAAAAAATGGGAGAGCTGACTACTGAATCAGTGATTGAGATTGTTGGTTTGGTCAAAGAACGTCCACCAAAAATGGTCAATGCCGAACTTGAAACTGGAACAATCGAAGTTGATGTTCAATCCTACACAGTCTTAAACAAAGCAGTAGAGTTGCCGATCTCTTTAAACAGTGAGGGGTATGAAATCAATGAAGAATCTCGGTTGAGATATCGATATCTGGATTTACGTCGGGCACGTTTGCAGAAAAATATTCGATTACGTTCAGCTTTCACTCGCGCAATTTCCGATGCTTTTTATCAACGAGAATTTGTAGAAATTGAAACACCAATCTTAACCAAATCTACCAAAGAAGGTGCTCGCGACTTTATCGTGCCATCTCGTTTCCAAGCCGGCAAATTTTATGCACTTCCACAAAGTCCTCAGCAATATAAGCAACTTTTAATGACGGCTGGATTTGAACGATATTTTCAAATTGCTCGATGTTTCCGAGATGAAGATTTACGTGCAGATCGAGGGTTTGAATTAACTCAAGTCGACGTCGAAATGAGTTTTGTCGAACGTGATGAAGTCATAAACACGATCGAAGATGTCGTAAAAGAAGCAGTCAAAGCCGTGGGTGGAAAGTTGCAACATCAACAATTCCCAGTTATTTCCTATAAAGATGCGATGGAGAAGTATGGAGCCGATCGATTCGATATTCGTTCGGAAGAAGAGAAAAAAGACGGGACTTTGGCATTTGCTTGGGTAGTCGATTTTCCATTTTTCAAAAAAGTGGATAAAGGTGATGCCGCTGAGGTACGTGATGGCAAAAGTGGTTGGACATTCACTCATAATCCTTTCAGTGCGCCAATGCCTGAACATAAAGACTGGCACAAAAATCAAGAAAACTTAGATCAAATTATCACAGCACAATATGACTTGGTATGTAATGGTTTTGAAGTCGGCGGTGGAAGTATCCGAGCTCATGATCCTGAAGTGTTAAAAAACACCTTCAAAATCATGGGATATTCTGATCAAGAAATCCAAGACAGTATAGGTCACATGCTCGAAGCCTTTGAGTTGGGAACTCCTCCACACGGTGGAATTGCGTTAGGACTCGATCGTTTGGTGATGGTGTTATCGGGTGAAACTTCAATGAAAGAAAGTGTGGCTTTCCCAATGACTTCAACTGGTCGAACCTCAGTCATGGATGCTCCAAGTGTGGTGAGTGAGGAACAGTTGAAGGAAGCGAAGCTAACAATTAGAAAATAATATATCTTATTCTTTTGTCATTCCGAGGCGTCTGGTATTCCAGACATTCGAGGAATCGCTGTCAGCATCATTGGTTATTGAAGGAGTTACTTTTCTTGATTGATAATACGTAAGTGTCATCACATCAGTACCATGTATATTTCATGAGTAGTGTTTCAGGAACTCTCTATATAGGAGTAACGAATGATTTAGAACGAAGAGTTTACGAACATAAACAGGATTTGATTGAAGGATTTACCAAAAAGTACCAGTGTCATACTTTAGTGTATGCCGAAGACTTCAATCAAATTATGGATGCAATAAACCGAGAAAAGCAACTCAAAGGATGGTCAAGGAAAAAGAAAGAGAAACTCATTAATAGCCTAAACCCACAGTGGCAAGATTTAAGTATAACTTGGAATCTTAATACTCTCCCGTGACAGGGATCCTTCGACTGTCAGGATTACCTGATCGCTCAGGATGACAAGAAAAGTGTTACAATAATCAACTGTGCCATTTAACCTTCAATCTCGATTCAAACCTACTGGAGACCTGCCTGCCGGCAGGCAGGTCAACCTGATGCTATTCTCAGCCAGAGGCTGATCCGCCTTTGGCGGAAGAAATACTTTTTTATATGAGCTTTAAATTAGTTTCAAGATTCCAGCCGACAGGTGACCAACCGCAAGCAATTGAGGCGTTATCAAAGTGGGTCAAAGAAGGCCAACCGCATCAAACCTTACTTGGAGTCACAGGTTCGGGTAAAACATTTACTATGGCCAATGTGATTCAGAATGTTCAGAAGCCCACTCTCATCATTTCCCATAACAAAACCTTAGCAGCCCAACTCTATCAAGAATTTCGTGACTTTTTCCCGAATAATGCCGTCAGTTACTTCGTTTCGTATTACGACTATTACCAGCCTGAAGCCTATATTCCCACGACCGATACCTATATCGAAAAAGAAGCCACCATCAATGATGAAATTGATAAATTGCGTTTAGCTTCTACCACCAATCTTTTGACCCGCCCTGACTGTATTATCGTGGCCTCAGTGTCCTGTATTTATAACCTTGGTTCACCAGTTGAATACGGAAAGTATGTGCTCCAATTAGTGGAAGGTGAAATTATTTCCCGCGAAACATTGTTGAAACAATTAATTAACCTTCAATATGAAAGATCGGATGTAGATTTCAAACGTGGAAGTTTTCGAGTCCGAGGTGAGATTATCAATATTTGGCCGGCATATGAAGATCGTGCGTTACGTCTAGTAAGTTTTGAGAATAAATTGGATAAAATTGATTGGATTGATCCCATGACCGGTGAGATTTTGCCTGATAGATCTGAACCCAGTTTTTCTGATGAAAGAATTAAAAATAAAGCCAAACGCATCATCATTTATCCAGCCAAACACTATCAAACAAATCCTCTGACACAAGAAGAGTCACTTCAACATATTGAACGAGATTTAGCTGAGAGATTAGCTCAAATGCGAGGGGAAGGAAAAATTGTTGAGGCGTATCGGTTGGAACAAAAAGTGAAGTATGACATTGATATGATTCGTGAACTCGGTTTTGTGAATGGAATTGAAAATTACTCTCGTTACTTTGATGGACGAGCAGAAGGAAGTGCCCCATTCACTTTGCTTGATTACATGAAGCACAATGCCAAAGAGTTTGGTGATGGATCGTATTTAACGATTGTTGATGAGAGTCACATGACCTTACCTCAAATTCGAGGAATGTATGCTGGTGATCGGTCACGTAAAGAAACCTTGATTAAGTATGGATTTCGTTTACCCTCTGCACTTGATAATCGACCGCTTCAGTTCCCTGAATTCTTGGCCAATACGACTCAACTCCTACATGTGTCCGCGACACCTGAGAAATGGGAAGTCGAGCACTCAGAGGGGCGAATAGCAGAACAGTTGATCCGTCCGACTGGCTTGATTGACCCTGATATTGAAATTCGTCCGACGGAGTCTCAAATTCCTGATTTATACAAAGAAATTATTAAACGAAAGAAAAAAGGCCAGCGTGTCTTAGTAACGACCTTAACCAAACGTATGTCTGAGGTTTTAACTGAGTATTTAAATGATAATAAAAATGCAGAGAAGTTATTCAAAGTAAATCGAGATATCGATACCTTTCCAACTGATCCACCACCAGAAATTCAAGTTGCGTATCTTCACTCAGATGTTGAAACACTTGATCGATCAGATATTTTAGACGATTTAAGACGTGGTACGTACGATGTGTTAGTTGGAATTAACTTGCTTCGAGAAGGTTTAGATTTACCCGAAGTTACACTCGTTGCAATTCTGGATGCAGACAAAGCAGGTTTTCTGCGATCCCGAACTGCTTTGATTCAGACCATGGGGCGAGCAGCTCGTCATAGTGAAGGACACGTCATTCTCTATGCCGATGTCATTTCAAAGGCGATGAAAGAAGCGATTGAAGAGGTAGAACGTCGTCGAGAAAAGCAAATCGCGTTCAACGAGAAAAATAGTATTACCCCTGAAACAATTCAGAAACCAATTCGCGAGCAATTAGTGCATCGAGTCAAAGAAGAAGATGGAACGTACTCCACTGATGGACGAAAAGGGAAGAAGAAAGAATTGCTTTCATTTCAAAAAAAGAATCAGCCAGAAGAGCCCAAGTTTAAACAAAAAATTATTCAAATTTCTGCTCATCAGTCGATCGATTTAGCCAAGCTCGACTGGGACGCCTACTTACCCCCAGAAAAAGACAACATTCGTGCCAAACTCAATCGTGCCATGCGAAAAGCTGCCGACCAAATGGATTTTGAAACTGCTGCTCTGATTCGAGATGAGATAAAGAAGTCGGAAGAATCAAGTTAATAGTATTTCCTGTATTCCTTCATATTCTATATATTTAGTATACTCATGTTACTAAAAGTGGGTATTTATTAAATAGTTTTCACATATGTCACAAGAAGAATCTTCCTTCCATAACAACTCTGTTGATCAAGAAAAAGATATTCGAAATGAACAATTTGTTCAGTCTTACCAAAAAATTTCTGAATTGTTTGAGTCTATGCGTCCGAGAGAAGAATATTTTGGTAAAAAGTTTAAAAATATAAAAAGAGAACTTGATTTAGAAGAAGTGTGGGAATACGAAGAAACAATTGAACAATTAGCTTCAGGGTTGGAATCTGATGATACCTTTGACGAAGCATTCCAAACACTGAGAAAGATTTTGGATTTTGTGTATTACTATGGTAAAGGAAAAAATGAATCACATACAGAAATTGAGGAATATGCTCTTAAAGCTATTGCCAAGTATCTACCAACTTTAGAATTGCATTTGACTGAAGAGGATGTAGGACACTCTGGGAAAATTATAGAAATGATCATACATCTTAAAAAGAGCATGGATGATTCCGTCAGAGGTCTTGTTAACCCAACCTTATTTAGAAATAAGCAAATTATTCAAAAAGGTATAAGTAATTCTGATGAGAGAAGCTCATATGAAACGGCTACTAGAATAATGCTGGAAAGCCCAAGTGATTTACAAGATGAGGCAGTTCAAATGGTAACTAAAGGGTTAATGGAGGGTGACCTGTTGTATCAAGCAGCATTTATGTCTGACTTACTATCTTCAGGAACACTTCGTCAACGTGTTGCGAGTGAAGAAATTGTGAGTCAAATTTTACAAGAACGTTATGGTCTTGATGGAATTAGGTTTATTTATGAATGGTTGGAAACATCTGGAAATAATAAAGATAGTAGAAGACACAATCTTCATGGAAATATTCGAGGAATAGAGAAATTGGAAGAGAAATTTCCGGGAGCCAGTAAAGAGCTGTATGAGAGATTTGGAATTGTAAATTTTGGACGATGGCCAGAAAAAATGTTAGAGGATCAGTATGAAAAACGTGATGATAACAAGTCACCACATGGAGTCATAATTTTTCCAAGAGCAGACTGGAATGGTGCTTTTCATGACAAGATTTTCCCTCTTATGGATCTTCGTGAGCAGATTGAAGGTAAATACAATTTACGAGTGTATGAGTGTGGAAGCAAGCTTGAGCTAGGGCAAGCGTTACACAAAGCGTATCAGGAATATGGAGAAATAAGTTTTGTACTACTAGGAGGGCATGGAAGTGAGAGCAGTATCCAGTTAGGTAACAAAAGACGAGGTGGAGCAATATTTCCGTCAGATATTCTTCATTGGGATAAAGTTGCACGTAGCTATACAGATCAGATTAAAGGTCGTGTACGGCAATTGTCTGAATTATTTATTGATAATCCAACAATTATTTTAAGCTCATGTTCGACGGCTGCAGGAAAAGAAGGTGGAATTGCCTTAAAAATTTCAAAACTTGGTGCCACAGTGATTGGTCCAGATAAAACTTCTTCGCTGGGAGATATTTATTTAGAAAATTCTGAACAAGCAAAATTCTTTGTTCGTTATGGACATAATGCTCAACCAAGAATATTTAAAAACGGTATAGAAATTACAGAACAGTATTAGAAATAGGATCTAGTTCGGTAGGGAAAAAAGCTGAAAAAAACCCCCGACCGATGTTGATCAAGGGGTTTATGAATTCGGCGTAAGCCGGATTCTAGCATTCGCCGCTGGGCAACCTTTGGACCAGTTGAGGTCGGGGTTGAATTGTGAATGCCAAGGGCGAAGAAACAACTTTTTTCGGGTCGCGTAATGCGTCCTGCATCAGTTGATATTCTCGCCAGATCCTGTCAATTGAATTTTCGTTGTACACTTTAAAAATCTCCTTCTCTTTCTCTTTATCGAGTCGCTTCCGGAAGGCTATATATTAACCCTATAACAAAATATTCCAAGTCTTTATTTTTGAAAACCAGAGGGATATAATAATTAGAATTTGCACGATTTCAGTTGTTTTTCAGCCTCTTTTACGTGATCATTACTTTTCCCTGTTCTTTCTCTATCACCAAACCTCTAGCAAAGTCCCGTGTTTCTCTGCTATACTTACACATCAAATTTAGCCCCGCATTTACCTAAATACGCATTGAATCAATAAGAGATGAAAAAAGTGTAGACAGTAAGTTTCCTATAAAAGGTATTGCGGGATTTACGCATTAATATTAAATGGAAAATATTTTAGCTCTTTTAGACTGAAGTGCTTCAATGTATATTGAGTATTCTTTCGCTAAATGTTTGGTAATTTTATTACATCTAAATTGAAATTTTCTAGATAAGAACACCTGAATCGACCAATATGACCGAATACATCACAATTACTGGTGCCCGTCAGCATAATCTCAAAAATATTACCGTTAAAATTCCGAAGCACCAGCTGGTGGTACTGACCGGAATGTCAGGGAGTGGAAAAAGCTCTTTGGCTTTTGATACCTTGTATGCGGAAGGTCAGCGACGATATGTGGAAAGTCTGAGTTCGTATGCGCGCCAATTTCTGGGCATGATGGAAAAACCAGATGTTGATCATATCGAAGGACTGTCTCCGGCCATTTCTATTGACCAAAAAACAACTTCCCATAATCCTCGTTCAACTGTGGGAACGATCACCGAAATTTACGACTACTTCCGTTTACTTTTTGCTCGTGTTGGACATCCACACTGTCCGAATTGCGGACGCGAAATTTCATCTCAATCGATTGATCAAATTACTGAACAAGTGTTCAAGCATATTCAGGAACGTATTTCAGGTCAGCCAGTTCGCTTCATGGTCATGTCTCCGGTTATTCGTCAACGTAAAGGTGAGTTTACCTCACTTTTTGAATCACTCAAGAAAAAAGGGTATCAGCGAGTACGAATCGATGGAGAAGTGTTCAAGTTAGACGATGACATCAGTTTAATTAAGACCAACAAACATACCATTGATTTAATTGTTGATCGATTTGTGACCACAGCTAGTGTTTTTAAGGACGAAGAATATCACAAAGAATTACGAACCCGAGTAGTTCAAGCCATGGAAGACGCTTTACGTCAGTCTGATGGATTCGTGGTGATCAGTTTTGTGAATGATACTGGTATGGATTTCCCAGACAAACCGAAAGAGATGAAAGATTTCTTATTTAGTGAACACTTTGCTTGTAGTTATTGTGGAATTAGTTTGCCAGAGATTGAGCCTCGGTTATTCTCGTTCAACTCACCTCAAGGCGCCTGTGAGACATGTCATGGTTTGGGAAAATTACTCAAAATTGATAAACATCGCATTGTGGCTCCGGCGTTGAGTTTAAGTGAAGGCGCGATTATTCCGTTTGCTCGAATGATGGAAAATGATACTTGGTGGTCACGCTTAGTTAAAAAAGTGGTCGAAGAGCAAGGATATGATTTTAGAAAAACAGCCTGGGAAGAATTCAATGAAGAGACTCAAAATATTTTATTTTATGGATCGAGCAAAGTGTACGAAGTCGAAGGCACCAATCGTGAAGGTAGTATGACCAAAATTCATGAGGCGTTTGAAGGTTTTATTAAAAATCTTGAGCGACGCTACACTGAGACCGAATCTGAGTACATGCGAAAAGAGATTGAACGGTTCATGCATAAAGAAGTTTGCCAGGATTGCAAAGGCACTCGTTTGAAACCTGAAGCACTTGGTGTGTGGGTAGATGGATTTCATATCGCTCAAATTTGTTCATTGGCCATTAACCAAACTTGGGAATGGATCAAGCTTTTACCTCCAAAGCTCAGTCAAAAAGAAAAATTTATTGCTGAAGGAATTCTAAGAGAAATTCAAGCCCGCTTGGAATTTTTGAACTCAGTTGGTTTAAATTATTTGTCACTCGATCGTGAGTCAGGAACCTTAGCCGGTGGAGAAGCACAACGTATTCGTTTGGCTTCACAGATTGGTACTGGTTTAACTGGCGTTCTCTATGTATTAGACGAACCGACAATTGGATTGCATCAACGAGATAATCATTTATTGATTGAGACATTGAAAAATTTACGAGATAAAGGGAACTCGGTGGTTGTTGTCGAGCATGATCGCGACGTGATCATGAATGCTGACTATGTATTTGACTTTGGTCCCAAAGCGGGAAAAAATGGCGGTCGAGTTGTTGCGGAAGGAAAGCCTTTGGATTTAGAACAGTCCGAAGATTCTCCAACTGGAAAATATCTCACCGGTGCCAAAAAAGTTACTCGTAAACGAATCATTGCACGTCCTGAAGATATTTTGACGATGCGAGGAGCTGCAACTCACAATTTGAAAGATATTGAAGTTGGTTTCCCTCTCAATCGTTTAGTCTGTATTACTGGCCTTTCAGGATCGGGGAAATCAACCTTACTTCATGATACGTTATATGAAAACTTGGCTCAGTACTTAGGATATTCAATTGATAGTGTGCCTGGAAAAATTACTGGGATGACCATTCCTGATAAAGTGAAACGGGTGTCATTAATTGATCAAAGTCCGATTGGCCGAACACCTCGTTCAAATCCCGCCACATATACCAAAGTTTTTGATTACATTCGACAAATTTTTGCGAATACTGCGGAAGCCAAAGTTCGTGGTTACAAATTAGGCAGATTTAGTTTCAATGTCAAAGGTGGACGCTGTGAAGCCTGTAGCGGAGAAGGCCAAATCAAAATTGAGATGCAATTTTTAGCTGACGTCTATGTCACTTGTGATGTTTGTCATGGCAAACGCTACAACGCTGAAACGCTTGAAGTCACGTACAAAGATAAATCGATTGCGGATGTATTGGCATTAAGTGTTGATGATGCGGTTAAGTTTTTTGATTCTCACTCCCAAGTTCGTTACAAATTAACTACATTGCAAGAAGTTGGACTCGGGTATATTAGTTTAGGTCAGCCAGCTCCGACTCTTTCCGGTGGAGAAGCACAACGTGTTAAATTAGCTAAAGAATTAGCAATAAGATCAGCCGAACATACTATCTACTTGCTCGATGAACCGACGACTGGTTTACACTTTGCCGATATTCAAAAATTGATGAATGTATTGCATCGACTTGTGGAACAAAACAATACCGTCATCATGATTGAGCACAATTTAGATGTGATAAAAAACTCCGACTGGATTATTGATTTGGGTCCCGAAGGTGGTGATGCCGGAGGACAGTTAGTTGTGGATGGACCACCTGAAGTGGTAGCTCAACATCCTGATTCCTACACTGGTCAGTTTTTGAAGAAAGAAATGTAATCTTCGCGAAATCTTCCATAAAATACGATACACTTAGTCTATGACCGATAAGGAAAAAGCCTTGAAATGGCTGGAATTCTATCAGAACTCTCCACACCTTCCCGGGGTGTATTGGTTTATGGGTGAAGATGGGAAAGTGTTGTATGTCGGAAAAGCAAAAGATTTAAAAAATCGTCTGGCTTCCTACACTCAACTGAATCAAGTTTTTGGCAAAACCAAACGGATGGTTTTGGAAGCCAAACGATTGAAGTATGAACCTCAGATTAATGAATTAACTGCATTGTTGGTCGAAGCGGAGTTGATTAAACTTCACCAGCCTCCGTACAACGTTTTACTGAAAGATGATAAAACGCCTCTGTATATTTATTTAACAAATGATGAGTATCCTCTTGTTAAATCAATTCGAAAAAAAGAAATCAAACGCCTCACTACGGTTAATAAAATTCCGTCTTCTCAAATTTTCGGACCTTTTCAAAGTGCCTATCGAACGAAGCAAATTTTGAAAATTGTACGACCTATTTTTAAGTGGTGTGATCGACCGTTAAATTTTCAACAAGGCGTTTTGAAACCATGTTTTTATCATCATATTGATCGATGTTCTGGCGCTTGTATTGCGAAGATTTCAGTTGAGGATTATCAATCTTCGATTGAACGACTGAAGAAATTTCTCAAAGGGAAAACACATGAAGTGTTATCAGAATTCAAAGTTGCGATGAAAGTTGCATCGGAAGAAATGGATTATGAACGAGCAGCAGAATATAGAGATGCAATTCATTTAATCGAAACATTCATGAAGCCGACGTTCCAACTCAAACCTGATTTACAACTTCCTAAGCTCAATGAAACCTTAGGCCAAGAGGGCTTGCTTCATTTACGAAAAGAAATTCGACAATTCTATTCACTTTCAAAAGATTACCCACTTCACCGAATTGAAGGATTTGATGTCAGTAATATTCAAGGGAAAAATGCGACAGTGTCGATGGTGACCTTTACGGAAGGAAAACCGGACAAAGAAAATTATCGATTATTTAATATTCGTACTTTGAACACTCCAAACGATTATCACATGATGAAGGAGGCGATCATGCGTCGTCAAAAACATCCTGAGTGGGGGATGCCGAGTTTAATTGTTATTGATGGCGGACGAGGCCAGCTGAGATCAGCATTATCAGTTTGGAATTGGCAAGTTCCCGTCGTGTCTTTAGTAAAAAATCCTGATCGGTTAGTCATTCCTGTATTTGAAAATCCGACTGAGCAAAGTTTAGAAAATCTCAAATATCACTTCGTTTTATTTCAAGAAGATCACCCGACTTTACGCCTGCTTCAACAAATTCGTGATGAAGCTCATCGTTTTGCCAAGAAACAACACACTAGGTTGAGAAATAAAAATATGATTGCAGATAGTCCACTTCCGTTTGATGATTAGTCGACGTGTTTTTCAATTAATGCAACAGGTTTCTCCGGAATCCCTTCTGGCCAACAATGTTTGTTTAGCTCGCAATCTGCACAGATTGAGTAGTTGGTGGTTCGAGCAAATTGATGATCACGAATTTTGGCCATGGTGTCTGTAATTTCTTGTTTTAAATCATTGACTTCATTTTCGATAAAATTAAATCGGTGTGAGACATACTTTCCACTGGGACTTGTTTCGACAAATACAAACTCTGCTTCTTCAAGAAATGCCGAAAAACTCGGATCGAGATCGGCGAGTAATTTATAAAATAAAATCTGGCGTTTATAAGAACCATCTGCTTCCTGAGTTTTTCCTTCGATTGCATTTCGACTTTTTGGTTGACCAGTTTTGTAATCCACTACTCGGACTGTTTTTTTAACTTTATCAATCCACTCTAATTTATCCATTTTTCCTTTGAGTCGAATGTCATCCAGCATCGGTTGGGAAACTCCATTTCCAAAGGATTTTTCAACGGCAAATGGAATAGGCATGTTTATAAGTTGTTCTTCATAAAACTTTGTTAAGGTCTTTTGACCTTTTGCCAACCAAGTAATGACGTCTTCTTCATTGATCAGTTCTTTTCGTAAGCAATCTTGAAATTCATTTAAGACATAATCCAACGTTGGAACTTCATTCTTTTTTCGATACTCAATTACAAATTTTTCTAGTGCTTTATGGATGGCGGTTCCATAGGACAAATGAGGAGCTTTGGAACGAGGAACACGGTAGAGTTGGAGTAATTTAAATTTATAGGCACATTCGAGATAGGTGTTCAGAGAGGTTGAAGAAAGCGCAAAACGTTCAATTAAATTGTTTAAAAATTCAGGATCATCATCTTGATCGGAAGTATTTGAAAGAGGAATAAAGACTTGGGTGAGCTGATGTTGGACTTGTTCCTCAGATAAAAACGAGGAGTTTTCATGCATTTTTTCTTCTGGAAATTCCGACATAAATAAGGTGGGGAGTTTTTCTCGAGAAATTTGTTCAGCGTTTTGAGTAGTTAATGGAGAAGTTAAATAGAGTTGTTTTTTCGCACGTGTCACAGCGACATAGAGCAATCGACGATCGTCTTCATTGGGATCAATATCAGCCACTTTCGTATGATGAAGTATTCGCTCAGGGAGCGGAATCATATCTTTACTTTTTTTATTTCCCCATTTTCCATCGATTAATCCAGTCACAAATACATATGTCCATTCCAAACCTTTTGATTTATGTGCAGTTATAAGTTTTACGGCTTCACGTTGCTGTGTAATTTCTTCCACTGTTAAAGAAAGTTTGTGTGCCATCATGGTTTCAATGTTGATCAAAAAATCAGCAAGCCTTAATTGATGATTTCCAAACACTTGTCGTTTTATTTCTGAAAATAAAGTATTCAAACGAGTTAATTTATTGACAATATCTTCGCCCGTAATGATGTACTGAAGATAACCGGATTCATTGATCACTGATTCGAACCAAAGTGGAAGTGGGGTTTGTGCATCGAGTCGATGCCACAAAATCATTTTTTCTATGAATTGAGGAAATTTTTCAAACTCAAGTTTCGACGTTTCTTCTAATGTTAAAAGAAACTCATTTCGTAGTTCTTGCTTATTAATTGAATCAAAAATAGTGGTTTTATGTTCGTAGGCAAAACGGGAGAGTTTAAAAAGAACTTTGGCATCTAATCCGATCCAGTTGTAGTTAAAGACAGTAAAAAGTAGTTGATCATCGTGTTGACCAGTAATGTCGCGAAGAATAAGGAAGAGATTAAGCAGTTGCTGAATCACTGGTTCTTGCAGAATATTCTGGCCGGCTTCCACGTGATAGGGAACATCTCGCTGACTCAGCACGTGGGCGATCGGTTGAGCTTCCGCATTGTCTCGGAAAAGAACGGCGATTTCCGATGGTTTGGTTCCATTTTTTATTAAATCTTGAATTGTATGGGCGATAAAAAGATGTTCGACAGTTTGTGATGGTGGTTTGTACAACTCAATTTTTATGCCAGTTCCATACTGTGAATGTAAATTGTGCTGGAGTTCTACTGGAAGTGACTTTGGTGGAGGAGGGTTATTTGAAATTAGTGACTGGGCTGAGTCCAAAATAGATTGTGAACTACGATAGTTTTCCCTTAGAGTAATCACTGTTGCCTGTGGATAGCGTTGGAAAAATCCATAGGTGTTTTCTAGTGATGCACCTTGAAACCGATAAATTGATTGATGTGGATCACCGACTACAAAGACATTCGCCTGATCTCCCCAATATTCAGCAAGTAAATCCAAAATCTGATTTTGAGCCGAATTGGTGTCCTGATATTCGTCGATCAAAAAATACTGAAAACGCTCCTGATATGTTCTCAATAAAAGTTCATGTTCTTTAAACGCTTTAATCGTTTGAATAATCATGTCTTCAAAATCGTATCGACCAAGTTCAACCAATTGTTGTTCGTAGGCACGATATACTTCCAATAACTCTTTCAATTTTCCGAGGTTCTTTTTTCTTTGAGCCAGCTCAGTTTTTTTCATTTCTGATTCATTTATTTCCATCCAAGCCTCTTCTTCTTGGAGAATACGCTCAAATGCATCAGGGATGACACCTTCACGTTTCAGTTCTTGAATTTTTTGATTCAGTGTTCTGATGTACATCTCCGGCTTGCCTGCAGGTTTGATCCATTCAAATCTTCCTTTTCTCAAAATCTGTTGGAAAATTTGGAACCGTTCGAACTCAGCCAAAATTTCCCTGTTATCTAAATGGGTAAAATACTCAGGATTTTCTTTAATCACGTCAGTACAAAAACTGTGAAAAGTTTGAATTCGAACCGAATACGCGGTTTGACCAATCAAAGAAATCAGACGTTTCTTCATGGCTTGAGCCCCAGATTCCGAAAATGTCATTGCTAAAATCGCGTAGGGATTGGTATCAGTTTTAATCAAAATATTGGCGATACGAGTTGCGAGCACTTGGGTTTTTCCAGTTCCTGGTCCAGCAATAACCATCACCGGACCATCGATTTGATCGACAGCTGTACTTTGTTCCTTATTTAGTCTGGAATAAGCTCGTTCGAATTCTGAGGTGGTTTTAACCATTCACGTATTATATGCCATTCCGAGGTAATCTGAGGAATCTGTATTAAGGCAAAAATCAGTTTTACTGTTAACAGATTCTTCGTCGTACCTCCTCAGGATGACATACTTTTTGATATAGTTTTTTTCAGTGAAAAAATATTTCATTTACATCATGATGAGTATTTCAAATAAAACTTACATTGGAGTGACAGGCGATTTAGAAGGGAGAATTTGGGAGCACAAAGAGAAAATTTATCCAAATAGTTTTACTGCCAAGTACAACATTAGTAAACTTGTCTATATTGAAGAATATTCATCAATTAATCAAGCAATCGAAAGAGAAAAGGAGTTAAAAGGTTGGAATAGAAACAAAAAGTTAGAGCTAATTAAGGAGGAGAATCCAAGGTTGAAAGATTTATATGTCGAATGGAATAGTTAATTGAATTGTCATTCCGAGGTACTCCGAGGAATCTGTGAAGAGGTTAAATTTAGTTTTGCTGTTAACAGATCCTTCACTCGATCTTCCTATCGTCAGTCGAATTCAGGATGACACTTAGTTTGTGGATAATGAAATGATCAGGCTTTTTTTATTCTCTCCGCTATTTGTTTGAGTTTCGCGTCATCCTCTTTGTCACAGTCATGTGAGGAGAGGTATCCAGGATAGCGGTCAAAAAATTCGGTTGGTTTCGAATTTGCAATGTTCTCCCAATGATCAATTGTGTGTTTAGTCCCGTGCATAGGGTAAAGCTTGGCATGCAGATGATCTACTCCAAAGCCCTCAAAAATCAATCCAGTCCTTCCGACATCATCAAAGGCGGTATCAATTTTTTGAGCAACGACTTTTGCTGCTTTGAGTAGATCTTGAATGACCACATCTTCATTTGCAAAAAGATAACTATTTTTATGTTCTTTCGGAATCACAACTGTCACTCCATCTGTGTTAGGAAAAATAGTGAGAAAAGCCAGATGTTTTTCATCTTCCCAAACTTGATAAGAAGGTATTTTCCCTGCGACTATTTGACAAAAAATGCAATCGTTTGACATGGAATCATTTTATCAGATCTGAACAATTCAGCAATTTAGGCTTTTAACGCTATATAATGTTTTTTATGCCAAAAAAGAAAGAGACAGGTAAGGGTATTGATAAAACACCTGTCCTTATTACTCCTGCTCATCCAGCACGTCCGCTCATTTTCTGGTTACTGATTATTGGACTGGTTTTCATCTTATCCATCGCTACAGTTGTTGGATACTTCGGGATAAAAGTTGGAAATTATCTTCAAGCTTTTACCGCTGAAGCACATGTTTCCAATCAGGAACTGATATCACTGGCACGTGAAGGTTGGAATACTCAAGCAAAAATGGATGATGGAAGAGTAAATATTCTTTTGCTTGGAACAGATGAATTGGCGAACCGAACGGGTGATCCTATTTTCACCGACACATTAATGGTGTTGTCTTTAAATACTCAAAGTGGCGAACTTTCGGCCTTGAGTTTGCCACGAGATCTTTGGATTCCTGAGTATCAAACCAAAGTGAATTCCTTGTATTGGTATGGAAATGAGAGGACACCTGACTCCCCGGAACTTTTTACTACACAAGTGCTTTCAGAATTAATGGATGTTCCGATTCATTATTCCATTGTCTTATCCTTAGATACGGTGGCTGAAGTTATTGACGCAGTTGGCGGTCTTGATATTTTTATTCAAAAAGAATTTACAGATGAAAGATTTCCTCGGACTGATGTAGATATCCGAACGGAAACTGATCCCGCAAAACTCTATGAAACGGTCGAGTTCAAGAAAGGAATCGAAAAGATGACGGGAGAACGAGCTTTGAAGTATATGCGAAGTCGTAAAAGTCAGGATTTAGAAGTTGGAACGGATGATGCGCGTAATCAACGACAGCAAGAAATTATTTCAGCCTTAATACAAAAAATCAAAGATCCTGAATTAGTGAAACAGCCTCAGACACTCGGAAAACTTTTCTCGATTTACAACCAAGATCTCAATTCTTTTTTCCCGATGACCCATGGAATTAGTCTGGCCAAATTGATGGGAAACAAATTGTATACATTGGAGTTTACTCCCTCTACAATTCCTATTAAGACTCCAATTTCGGAGGGCGTTATTACACATCCTCCTGTTCCCAAGTATGATCAATGGGTATATGAAGTTGTAGAAATAACAGCGTTTAGAAATGAAGTCAAAAAAAGACTTCGAATCACAGCAGAATGAAATCAATTTTTACCTCTAAATTCCATAGAATTTCTACTCATCTATGGATACTTGGTGTTGTAACCCTCATCGCCACTTTTTTACGATTCTATAACTTGGATGGAACGCTTCAATTTCTCGGTGATCAGGGTAGAGATGCCTTAATTACCTACAAAATGTTAGTTGAGAAAAATCTAGTCTTTATTGGTCCGGTCACCAGTGTAGGTAACATGTACCTCGGGCCAGGCTATTACTACTTCATGTTGCCTTTTTACGCACTGACATACCCGAGTCCGATGGGACCAGTCTATGCGGTAGCTTTACTTGGAAGTTTAACTGTTCCTTTAATTTATTTACTTGGCAAAGAATTAATTGGAAAAAGAGGAGCATTGATTGCTAGTATTTTATATGCCTTTACTTGGACGTTTATCGAATTAACACGATTTAGTTGGAATCCCAATCCAGCTCCACTTATCTCACTAATTATGATTTGGGCGATTCATCGGGCATGGATAAAATCTCCGATGTACTGGATCATTGTTGGTTTGTGTTTCAGCTTACTTATTCAACTCCATTATTTAACATTGTTAACTGGTGGAGCTGCTGGTCTCATTTGGTTATTCACTTTATTTAAACCCGTTGTCAAAAAATCAACGAAGAAGTTTTTTGGAGCGACTTTTGCTGCGGTGGCAGTTTTTATTTCCTCATTGATTCCACTGATTCTCTTCGATTTACGACATGATTATCTGAATTGGCGAGCTTTCCAAGATCTTCTTTTTGGAGAAGATGAACATTTGGGCTCAGTCCGGAAACTGAGTGATATTCTGATGGAAACACATGGACGTTCACTGCAAGCTTTTTTTGAAATTACCTTAGGTGAGGTGCGTTGGTTGAACACGCTTTTAGTTGTCGCGGTGATTGTTGGAATTATTTTGAGTTTGAGATCAAATTATTTCAGACCGTTTCGAAGAGGAATCCTCGTTTTAGTTGTTTGGATGGGAATTGGTATTCTCGGTGCTGCTTTTTATCGAAGTACCATTTTTAATCACTATATTGGCTACTTATTCCCTGTTACTGCTTTGCTGCTTGGTTTAGTGCTTTCGTATATTGCTCAAAATAAGGTGGGGAAAATGTGTGTCGCCGTGGGTACGGTGTTATTTATTATGGTAAATATTCAAAAATATGTGTATCGAGATTTATCTTGGACGATCAACGAAATGCAGGCAACGAGTGAGGTGATTCAAGGTTTTATTCAACCTGGAGAAAAATATAACGTGGTGCTTTTAGCACCGCATGGAGATATAGAAGGAATGAATTATCGATACTTTTTAACTGCGATTGGAAACAAACCACCTAGCCCAATTGAAGAGTGGGGAAATATCGATACTTTAGTTGTCATTGATGAAGAAAAAACAGGTGCTGACATTGCCAACTCAGCCATTTACGAAATAGTTGTTTTCCCGACCAAAACACCGACCGAGATTATCAAAATCCCAGGTGGACCTGACATTCTCTTCCTCAGAAGATGAAAGAAAGGTACAATTTTACTCATGCCATCGCAACCCTTCTTATCTATCATTTTGCCTTCGTATAATGAAGCAAAAAATTTTCATCGAAATGTATTAGATGATGTGTATGCTTACTTGCAAAAACAACCCTACTCCTGGGAATTAGTTTTGAGCGATGATGGTTCTTCTGACGGGACGATTGAATTATTAGAAAAATTTGCACGAGGAAAAGAAAACATAGCAATTTTAAAAAATGCACATGCTGGTAAAGGTCCAACAGTGACTAAAGGAATGCTTGCGGCTACGGGCAAGTATCGTTTATTCACGGACTTTGATCAATCAACTCCACTGTCTGAAGTGGTTCGGGCACTTGATTGCCTTCGATCTGATGAATCTGACATTGTGATTGGTTCCCGAGAAGTTCGAGGTGCATTACGGGCCAAAGAACCGTTTCATCGCCACTTAATGGGAAGAGGGTTTAATCTAATGGTGCAACTACTAGCAGTGCCAGGGATTTTAGATACTCAATGCGGATTTAAACTTTTTTCCCAACGAGCGACAGAAATGCTTTTCCCTTCTTTAGTCATTTATGGTCAAGACCAACAAAGGAGTGATGCATATACTGGCGCATTTGATGTAGAGTTGCTATTTTTGGCTCGAAAAAAAGGATTAAAAGTGACTGAAATGCCAGTGCAATGGGCACACTTTGAGTCTGATCGTGTGTCACCGATAAAAGATTCGTTACGAATGTTCAGAGATATTATTCGAATTAGAATTGCTTGGTTAACCGGACAGTATGCTTAATTAAAAGCATTATTTTGAATGAAAAATACTTCACTATTTATCTACACTTTTCTGATTTTCGTTTTTAGCATTTGGACATACTCACTGACTGATCGAAATTTGGTCTTGTTTCAGTGGTCACCGTATCTTCAATTTCAAAATGTGATGTGGTCAATACCAGTGACTACCGTAACAACTGCGTATTCAGCCCTGATTCTTTTACTTTTTTCCACGTATTTTTTGATACTTCATCAATCTCGAAAAGATAAAGAAGCTTCACAACCGTGGATTTTAGTTTGTCTCATTTTTGGAATTTCTGTATTTGCCTATAACGCTTTATCTCACGATATTTTCAATTACATATTTAATGCCAAAATGGTTATTCAGTATAGTGCAAATCCGCATATTCAAACCGCACTCGATTTTGTCTCTGATCCGTGGATACGGTTTATGCACAATGTTCATACACCAGCGCCATATTTTTATGGCTGGACGGCACTTTCTTTAATTCCGTACGTGTTTGGTTTTGGAAAATTTTTGTCAACATGGCTTTTATTCAAAGCATGGAGTTTGCTGGGGTTAACGGCACTGGTATATATTCAGTGGAAGTTTCTGGAAATATTTACCCAAGATAAAAAAACAAGGATAAAAAATTGGTTGATGTTTGCGCTCAATCCGTTGGTCATTATTGAAACAATAATGGTAGGGCATAATGACGCGTGGATGATGACCTTCGCACTCGGCGGTTTGTATGTATTAATGAATAAAAAATACAAACAAAGTATTCCTTTAATGTTCATATCTTTTACTTTTCTGTTGATCTCAATTTCAATGAAGTATGTAACGGTGGTTTTACTCCCAGTTTGGATGGTGCTGGTTTTTTCTCAACAAGAATATGATTTTAAAAAGCATCTGCAAGGAAACGCTCAAAAATTCATTGATGTTGTCACTAAAAATGTAATGGAGTATTCATCAATCTTATTGTTGTTACCGCTTCTGACTTCTCGCTCTCAGTGGTTTCACCCTTGGTACTTGATTTGGTCGTTAACGTTTCTTCCATTCATTAAGTGGAAATGGTTACAAGCTTTATTAATTTCTTTGTCATTCTCCTCGATGTTACGGTACATCCCTTGGATGTGGAATGGAGCTTTTGAGTACACCTCTGACATTCATTTTCAGCAAAGAATGATTACTTGGGTGATTGGACTTTTAGGTGTGCTGATGTGGTTGGGCTGGCGAAGAACTCATTCTCCGACTAAGATAGGAAGATGAGTATGAAAATTGATCGCAGAGCATTTTCATTTGGCATTGCTGGGATTGTTGTTTTGTATCTCGCCACTCACATTTTTTCTTTAACTCTTTTACCTGTTTTTGCTGATGAAGCCATTTATATCCGTTGGTCACAGCTCATTATTGATGACTGGCGACAGTATCTTTTGTTTCCCCTGAATGACGGTAAAACACCACTTCATATGTGGTTAATGATTCCATTTCTCCAACTTTCAGATGACCCATTAATGGCAGGGAGGTTTCTATCTGTAATAGTCGGCTTGATTCAGTTATTTGTGATCAAAAAAATTGTGAAAAATCTCGGTGGAAAAGAGATTGCCCAGTTACTGAGTATGTTCTTAGTTACTCTGATGCCGTTTTGGGTTTTTCATCATCGGATGGCGTTGATCGATGGTTTACTGACATTTTTCTTATCGTTGGTGACGCTTGGTTTTACAGAACTAGCATTGTTGAAAAAAACTGAAAAGGGAAGCAAGTCTCAAATTTTTTGGATTATTTTTACTGGTGTATCCTACGGATTGGCTTTACTTACTAAATTGCCAGCAATTTTCTTCCTTCTGGCTTTTCCATTATTTTCACAGTTATATGCAGAGAAATTGAACCCATTTACCAAAACGGCATGGAAAATGTTGATAATGTCGGGTTTTGTCGCATTGATTGGACTAGGACTTTTTGCATCTTTAAAACTCCATCCGGCTTTTGGACAACTTTTTAGTCGTGGTCAAGACTTTACGTTTACTACTCAAGAATTAATTGGTGGTGAATGGAGATCGAGCATCAATAATGTTCGACGGGTGATATTTTGGCATGGTACGTACTTTTCATTCACATTAACCATTCTGTGGTTTCTTTCTTTATTTTTCTCTAAACATAAAAAAAACCATTGGGTGCTTTTTTTAGCAATGCTCGTATTTATTCTGCCATTTTTAGTTTTTGCACGAGTTTTTGCTCCTCGTTATGTTTTGCCTATGGTGATTTTCAGCACTGTATCAATCAGTCTTTTTTATGAAGAACTCTTTTTAGAATTGAAAAAAATTCGACTTGGCATTGGGCTGTTTTTATTCGTCCCGGCTTTAGTCTGTTTGAGATTTTTTTATTCCATGTTGTTTGATGTGAATTCTTTGCCGTTCGTCCCGATTGATCGGGAACAGTATCTGGAAGAATGGTCAGCAGGTCAAGGAAATTACGAAATGGTGAGTATTATTGAAGAAAAAGCCAAGCAAGGAAGAGTGGTTGTCGGTACTGAAGGATATTTTGGGACACTTCCTGATGGGTTACTGATGTACTTTCATAATAAAAATGTAGAAAATATTGAGATATTTGGAGTTGGTCAGCCGATTGTAGTTTTGCCTGAGGAATGGTTACAAAAAGCCGAGCAAGCGGAAACAGCTTACTTATTGGTCAATACACACCGGATGCTGGTGCTCAATGATCCAAGAATTAAATTGGTGTATAAGTTTCCACGTCCGGGCCAATCTTCGAGTTTAGATGTCTATGAATATCAGCACGCGGTTCCAACAGAGGAAACAGAGATTCCTGAAAAACAGTAATGAAAAAAAATCAAATTGATCACTGGTTGATATTATTAAAAAACCCACGGGTACAAAAATTTGGTGTGCTTATTATTTTTTGTATCACGATTTTTATTTCCTCGCGGGCCTTACTCAATCCTGAAATATTCAGAACCCATGATTTTGTTCATGGAGTGCGTATTTCTGAGATGTTGGACGCGTTACGAGATGGTCATTTTCCGGTTCGTTGGAGTCAAAATTTAGGATACGGCTACGGCATGCCGTTATTCGAGTTCTATGCTCCGTTACCTTTTTATGTCGGAGCATTTTTTTATTGGCTCACAAACAATTTGCTTTTTGCTTCCAAGTTTCTATGGTTGATTCCATCAGTTGTTGGTTTCATCGGAACTTACAAATATGTTTCTCGTCACTATGGCCGATTAGCTGGATTAGTTGCTGCCGTCCTTTTTACTCTCGCACCATATCGAGCAGTAAATCTTTATGTACGTGGTGCATTGTCTGAAGTGTGGGCTATGAGCTTTTTCCCGTGGATACTCTATGGTGTAGACAAAATTACAGCACAAAACCAAAAGAAACCATGGATAACACTATTTTTAGCAAATGTCGGTTTGTTTTTGAGTCACAATTTAATGACGTTGTTTTTCACTCCGGTTGTGCTTGCGTATGCTGGCCTTGCTTTTGTGAGAACGAAGGGCAAAAAAGTTAGAGTACTAAAAGATATTGTGCGGGCTTTTGTTTTAAGTATTGGTACTTCCGCTTTTTATATTTTTCCGGCACTTTTGGAAAAAGATTACACTCAAGTGAGTTCAAGAATACTGAGTGGTTACTTTCATTACTCTCAACATTTTTTATATATTCGACAGTTTTTTCAAGAAAACTGGAAGTATGGTGGTTCACAGTGGGGACCAAACGACGATATTAGTTTCTTTTTAGGCTACCCTCAGTTGGTTTTGTTCGCACTCTCACTTGTTGTCATTTTTATTTATTTCATTCAATCGAAGAAAAAAGTTGTTTTAAATAAACTTGTCCTTTTTGGGTTTTTAGCTTTTTCTTTACTGGCTTCATTGTTATTAAGCACTCAAAAATCTCAGTTAATTTGGAATATTCCCACACTTCAAGTTGCTCAATTCCCGTGGAGATTTTTAGCGTTGTCATCATTCTTTATTGCATGTGCTTCGGGCATAAGTTTTTGGATAATTAAAAAAGACATGTATCGATATTCTCTGGCAGTTTTGATCATAGGATATACATTTTTCAAAGGTGTGACCTATTTTCAACCAGAATTTTTTCTGGATAATTCGGAAGCTCTGTATTACTCGGATGCAACCAGAATTCAGAACGAGATGAGTGAAACATTACCTGATTACATGCCGATATATTTAGCCGAGAATATACAACCTGCTGAGTTACGTGTTGAAGTTGTAGGTTTAGAAGAGGAACGTCGACAACGTGAAGTATTGGTCGATCGAACACATGAAATATTAGTCAGAATGATTTTTTCAGGTGAACGAGTGTTACGATTTAACGTAGCAGATTATCCGGGATGGACAGTCTCACTCGATGGAAAAGATGTGCCACACGAGAGGATGGCAGTGGGAACAATTGAAGTAAAAGTTCCGCCAGGAGATCATCTTGTCGGATTACAATTGAGATCAACACCAGTTCGGATGTGGTCCGATTTGATTGCACTCCTGTCTGCTATTGTGACACTGTATATGATCGTTGAATTAAGAAAAGAAAAATTAAAAAAACCCTCATGACTCATACTGCGATTGATACTACCGATGAATTAGAAGAAGCGCTTACCCAAGATGAGCGACTGGTCCGAGATATTAAAAAAAAATCAGTATCCGGTGCACTTTCCTACTTCGTTCGAACACTGTTTTTGCAAGGTATTGGCTTATTAAGCGCTGCAATTTTGACGCAATACTTTGAACCGGAAGACTTTGGTGTCTATGGATATGTCACACAAATTATTGGTTTGTTAGTCTTCTTTTCGGATATCGGATTTGCTGGGGCGCTCATTCAACAGAAAGATGAACCAACTGAAGTGGAGTACCGAACAGTTTTTACTGTTCAACAAGTTCTAGCTTGGTTTATTTTTGGGGTGGCGTTGTTTGTGAGTTTTTCAGGATTTGTTTCTGGAGAACTCGGTGAAGCTGGGACATGGGTTTTACTGGCATTAGCAATTTCTTTTCCACTCGCAAGTTTAAAAACAATTCCTTCTATTCAGTTAGAACGGAAATTGAATTTTTCAAAATTAGTCGTTCCACAAATCGTTGAGCAAATCGTTTTTCATGCGATTTTAATTTACTTTGCGGTTCAAGGTGTGGGCGTGATGGCATATAGTTATGCGATCATTGCCCGGTCGGTGATCGGCGTTTTAGTCATGTTTATATTGCATCCATGGATACCGGCTTTTACTTTTGACACAACACAATTCAAAAAGCTCTTAGCATTTGGTTCGAAATTTCAGCTGATCGATTTTATTGCCAGAATTAAGGATCAACTTTTTTTCCTGATTTTAGGAAAGTACTTACCCCTTCGGGAATTTGGATATATTAACTGGGCGAAAAGTTGGTCGATGTATCCATATAATTTGACAGTTCAAAATGTGATGGCGATTACTTTCCCCACCTTTTCCAGATTGCAACACAATGACAAGGCACTACAAAGAGCGATTGAGAAATCACTGTTTTTTATCACAATTGCAATTTTTCCAATTTTGATTGGGATGTCCATTTTTATTCAACCAGTTCTATTTTTGGTCGGTCTGAGTGAAAAGTGGCAACCGGCACTTGTGAGTTTTATTCTATTTACACTGAGCATTGGTTGGAGTGCCATTTCTTCACCGTTGACCAATGCATTAACCGCGCTTGGGAAAATTAACACAACACTGAAGTTGATGTTAATGTGGACAGGATTAACTTGGACTTTAACTCCTCTAGCGATTTGGAGATATGGATATGATGGAGTTGCGATTGCAGCATTCGTGATTGCAATTTCTTCCTTGGTACCACTCTATTATATGAAAAAAGAAATTGAGATTCGTTTTCTTGAGCAAATCTGGAGACAGTTGCTCGCCGCCGGAGTAATGGCAGGTGTCGGGTTATTTGGAATGAATCTCTGGCAGAGCTCATTTTCTTCTCTAATTTTTGGTATGATTCTTGTATCTTGTAGTTACGGTTTGACGTTATTGTTAGTAGGTTGGAAAAAGTTAGTCGTTGAGATAGGCTCATTGAGAAATAAATAAATTATGCTCTCGGTCATCATCCATACTAAAAACTCGGCGAAAACATTAAAAAAATGTTTAGAGTCTGTTCTTTTTGCTGATGAAATCATCATCATGGATATGAAAAGCAGTGATGAAACGCTGAAAGTTGCCAAGAAATACGACGTGCGGTTTTTTACCACCAAAGATGTTGGATATGTTGAGCCAGCCAGAAATGAAGCCATTTCGAAGGCAAAAGGAGATTGGGTTTTCATTCTTGATGCAGATGAAGAAATGGCTCCCAAACTTCAAGAATTAATTTCTCAGTTAAGTTTAGATAACTGGAAAATTGGTGAGCCTGTTGCGTATAAAATTGCTCGAAAAAATATCATTTGGGGAAAGTGGATGGAACATACTGGCTGGTGGCCTGATCATCAATTGCGATTGTTTGTGAAAGGAAAAGTGGAATGGAAAGATGAAATACATTCAGAGCCGAAAGTTTCTGGTGAAGTAAAAAATCTTCCTGCTGATCCAAGCTTGGCAATTTTGCATCATAACTACACATCCGTTTCTGACTTTATCTCTCGCTTGGATCGATACAGTTCAATTCAAGCCAAAGAAGCAAGCAAGAGCACCACACTTTCACAAACAAAAGTGGTCGAGGTATTCTTTGATGAATTTTTCCGCCGAACTTTTCAATGGAATGGAATAAAAGATGGTACACATGGCTTAGCACTAAGTATGATGCAAAGTATGTCAGAGCTGATCAAAGATTTAAAAGTTTGGGAGCAACAAGATTTTAAAGAAAACAAGCAGTCAGAAAGTGAAGTGGTTGATTCGCTTCATGTTATTCAAAAGAATATGAAGTACTGGCTTGCGGATTGGCATGTAAAAAATAGTTCTGGAATTTCCAAATTCGTTTGGAAAGTCCGACGAAAATTAAAGATATAACAAAATGAATTCTTCTGAACTTCCGTATACCCCTGATTTCAGCTTGACGCCTGTTCCTAGTGTGGAACTTGCTAAGAGATTAAATTATGAAACTGGCGCTCGACATCCGGTAGAGCCTGAAATTTCTAAACCTGGAAGTGATAGAGATTCACAATCGTATCGCTATAAAAAATGGTTGGAAGAACAACAATACAAAAGAGAATCTCAGTAGCATATGAAACTTTCCGTCCTCATCCCTGTTTACAATGAAGAGAAAACAATCGGTCGTGTGGTTGAATTATTGTTAAAAGCAAAAGTAGCACATGAGATTATCATCATTGATGATGGTTCAACTGATGGCACCACTGCAATTTTGAAAAATCTAAAGAATAAAAAAATCCGTGTTTTTCATAAAGAAAATGGTGGAAAAGGTAGCGCATTACGACTAGGACTTGAAAAAGTCACAGGTGATTACATCTTGGTACAAGATGCCGACTTAGAATACCATCCAGAAGATATTCAATTATTGATTGATCCGATAGAAAACAGAGGAGTTCAAGTGGTGTATGGTTCTAGATTTATTGGGGGACATTCCAACTTATTGTATTGGCACTTGGTGGGAAACAAATTTTTAAATTTTCTAGTGAATATTTTGTACGATACGACGATTTCAGATATGGAGACATGTTATAAACTTATACCGACTCAGATTATGAAAGAGTTGGGCTTACAAGCAAATGCTTTTGATATTGAGCCAGAAATTACTTGTAAAATATTGAGAAAAGGGATTCGAATTTATGAAGTTCCAATCTCATATGTCGGAAGAGATTTTTCAGAAGGTAAGAAAATATCGTGGAAGGATGGAGTTGGTGCTGTTGGTACGATTATAAAGTGGCGAGTGATGCCAATTGGATAATTCAATCAGATGTCAAAAATTTCACTCATCACCGTTGAATATAGAACACCTGACCACACTCAGGAGCTTTTGCGTTCATTAGAAAAATTGAAATTTTCTAAGGAGAATCTTCAAATTGTGGTAGTAAGTACCGGATCTGAACAAAAACAGAATTACACCTCTGAAAAATTTCACATTGAAAATCTTCACTCATCAAAAAATCTTGGATTTACCGGTGCAAATAACTTTGGGATTCGGCATGCTACCGAAACCTTCAGCCCTGATTATTTTTTATTATTAAATAATGACACGCTGGTGGATCCTGAATTTCTTCAGAATTTAGTTGTTTTTGCTCAAAAGAAAAAAGATGTTGGTGTGATTTGTCCAATGATCTATTTTGCATCAGGATATGAATTTCACTCGAAAGAGTATTCAGAAAAAGAAAAAGGGAATGTTGTCTGGTTTGCTGGGGGAAGTATCGACTGGAAAAATATGTATGCTTTTCATCGAGGCGTTGATGAAGTGGATCGAGGACAGTTTAAAATTAAAACAAAAAATTTAAAAAGTAAAAATGAGTTACCAAATATTAATTACGAAACCATGGATTTTGCGACCGGTTGTTGCATGTTGATTCCTGCTCGGGTAATTCAAGAAGTCGGAATGTTTAACGATTCATACTTTTTGTATTGGGAAGATGTCGAGCTCAGTTATCGGATCAAACAGGCTGGATATGAATTGTATTTTTGTCCTGATTCAAAAATTTGGCATAAAAATGCGGGATCTAGTGGTGGATCCGGATCAGACCTGCATACAAAGTATCAGGAACGCAATCGTTTGCAGTTCGCGATGAGGTACGCTCCATTACGAACAAAACGGGCTGTTCTTAAAGAGTATTTGACCAAGAGAGTGTTACAATTACGTTAATGTCTGAAATATTAATTACCGCTATTGTCATAACAAAGAATGAAGAATTGATGATTGCAAACTGCTTAGAGACTTTGCAGTGGTGCGATGAAGTTATTGTGGTTGATGACAATTCTCAAGACTCGACTCCAGATTTAGCTCGACGGTTTGGAGCAATAGTGATTAAAAGTGAGACAGAATCTTTTGCTGAAAAAAGAAATCTCGGTTTATCTAGAGCACAAGGGAAATGGGTATTGTATATCGATGCAGATGAGCGAGTCACCCCAAAACTAGCCCGAGAAATTCAATCGGCTATTATCAAAAATCAATTCACCTCTTTTCGTTTTCGAAGAAATAATATTCAGTATGGGAAATGGATGGAGCATGGCGGATGGGAAAATGATTGGGTAGAACGTCTTTTCTTAAAAGATGTGCTTCAACGGTGGACTGGTCAAATACATGAATCACCGCAAACTTCTTCCCAACAAATGGGTGACATGAAGGAATCATTGGTTCACCTTACTCACCGAAATATGGTTGATGGTTTATTAAAAACCATTGATTGGACCGGAAAAGAAGCGGAATTACTTTTTAACTCCAAACATCCTCCGGTCAAACCAAGGACATTACTTCGAAAGACGGTCATGGAATTTTTGCGGAGAGCCTTCTTCAAAAGAGGCCGAAAAGACGGAATTGAAGGATGGATTGAAGCGTTTACTCAAGCCATGAACAGATTTATTGTGTACGAAAGACTATGGGAACTTCAAAGACAGCCTAGTCTTCAGGAAACATATCAAAAAATTGATAAAGCAATCATCGAGCAGTGGGGAAAAACTGAGCATGTTCGGACTACCAAACATCAAGTCGTAACACATTCATAGTCGCTTCTGAACTTCGAGCAAACGTCTTCTTTATCTTAAAACAAATAACTTTTTGAGTTACTATGAAGTCTGATGAAAAACTCTTCGCAAAGTATTAGTATCTGTTTTTATTCACCCTATATTCCAAAACATTTTGGCGGTGGTGAACGTCATATTCTCACGATTGCATCCATCCTGTCTCGCTTTTATCGGGTGGTTATAGCGATTTCCGGAAAAGAGGAGCTTGATGAAGAAGCCATCAATACGATTCGAGAATCATATTCAGAACACTTTAATCTCGATCTTTCCTGGGTTGATTTTCAACATACTCCTTTAGGTACTGACGCTTCTTTTTTCAAAAAAGTTCTTTGGACGAAGCAATTTCACACACTGTTCGCTGTTACTGATGGCAGTCTTTTCTTTTCTCTGGCTCATCAAAATATTTTGCATGTTCAAATTCCATTTACGAATACCCAGTCGAGCATATTCAATCGTTTGAAACTCTCGGGTTGGAGCATCAACGCTAATTCAATTTTCACGAAACAAGTTATAGAGCGAAAATGGCAAAAGAGAGTAGAAACAGTGTTATATCCTTGTGTAGATCTACATGAAATTCAACCGGGAAAGAAAGAAAAAGTTATTCTCAGTATTGGTAGATTTTTTAAGCAACTTCACACCAAAAGACAGGACGTCCTCATTCAAGCATTCAAAAATTTAGTGAAAAGTAATCCCAATGAAATGAAAGGGTGGAAACTGGTTTTAATTGGAAAAGATGAGGATAGTGAATATGTTTCGGTGTTAAAAGAACAAGCTCAAGGCTATGCCATCGAGTTTTTACATGATGCCACATACGATGAAGTACATAAATATTTACGAAAGTCAAAAATTTTTTGGCATGCAACTGGGTATGAAGTCGATGAGTACATTGAACCTGAAAAAGTAGAACACTTTGGCATCTCCACTGTGGAAGCGATGGCGGCGGGTTGTATTCCAGTGGTTATCAATAAAGGCGGACAAAAAGAAATTGTGGAACATGGGTTGAATGGTTTTCTTTGGAATACCATGGAGGCGTTGACTGAAAAAACACTGGCTATTATTACCGAAGAAATTGATACCGTTGAACTTTCAATTCACGCTCGAGAAAGAGCGGAGCATTTTGATCAAGTCCATTTTGTGTCTGAAGTTTTTACACTTTTTCATCTACCTGAACCACATGCCATTTCTATCCAGCCTAGTGGAGTGTCAGCAGTCATCCCCACCTACAACGGACTCGAGTTACTGAAAAAACATTTACCAGCAGTTGAGGCATGTTTACGAGATCAAGATGAGATTGTGATTGTTGATGATGCAAGTTCCGATGAAACGTTTTCGTGGCTAAAAAGTGAGTATGGATTAAAAGAAGTAACAGATCGAGCGGCATTTGATGATGATATGTATATCGGTGAAAAAATAAAGGCGAGGAAAAAACTGATCGTAAAGTTGATTATCAATAAAAAGAATCTGCGATTTGGGATGTCATCGAATAAAGGTGTTTTGCATGCACATCATGATTTAATTTTTCTATTGAATAATGATGTTTCTCCACAAAAAGATGTATTAGATTATTTGCTGTCATATTTTACGGCTCATCCAAATAGAGCTGGGAAAAAGCGTTCGCTATATCCATCCCCAGACCAAGTTTTTGGTGTTTCACCAGCTGAAATGCATGATGGAAAAATAGTAGCCGGGAAAAATGAGCTTTGGTTTGAACGGGGATTATTCATTCATTCAAAAGCAAAACGAATGAGTACTGGACAAACAGCCTGGCTCAGTGGTGGATCAGCACTTATTCATCGAGATAAATGGAAAGAGTTAAATGGATTTGATAAAGAGTATTACCCGGCGTATTGGGAAGATATTGATTTAAGTGCTCGGGCTAGAAAAAAAGGATGGGCCATTTTATACGATGCAGACGCGAAGGTGTTTCATCATCATGAAACAACGCACAAAAATGCTTTTGGTGACCAAGCCATGAAAGTAATGTCAATAAAAAATAGTTTTGTCTTTGTCAAAAAAAACTCCTCAGTACTTCAAAAAGCCTTATTTGTTTTTTGGTTGCCGTATCATTTAACACTGACGAATTATCGATCGAATGGTCTTTTTATTAAAGGAATGTTTAGTTACTTGCGGAGTCGGTGGCAATAGATACATCTTGGACTATATCAGTGATATCATAAATTGATGCGAGATTACTTCTCTCACTGGCGTACAATTTTTTGGCAAAAACAAACCTTTTACCTTTTGTTCGTTCTCGTTATCGTTTTCGCTGCTTTATTCCGATTATATAAATTAGGTGAAATCCCAGCAGGATTCTCATGGGATGAAGCTGCGATTGGGTACAATGGGTCAGCGATTTGGGAAACTCGCAGGGATGAGTGGTTGATTCGATTACCTGTATCTTTTAAATCGTTTGGAGATTTTAAAGCACCTCTAGCGATATACATAAATGGAGTTTTCACAGCTGTATTAGGGATGCATGTGTGGGTGGTGAGATTACCTTTTGCGTTGGCTGGAATTTTTACAGTCATGGTTGTCATGCTCGTGGTATATGAAGTATTCCGAAAAATTCCTCACAGAATTGAGATTCCTGAAATCAAGAAGTTTACAATCGCCGAAGTTATTGCTTTGATGGCAGGCGTAATGATTGCTACTTCACCTTGGCATATTCATTTTTCTCGAGCTGGATTTGAATCAGGCATGGCTTTAGCATTTACTGTATTTTCTGTGTACGCCTGGTTTGTTTCGCAACGAAAAGAAATTCGAGAAAAGCCGATATTTTCAATTGGATTGTTGATTCTTGCTGGAATGAGTGGATCATTTGCCGCGTATACCTATCACAGTGCGAAAATAGCTGTGCCTTTGCTCTATGGCGTGATGTTTTTAACCAGTAGAGTACGACTGAGGAAGAGAATCATCGCTTTCGTCATTTTATGTGCTTCATTTGTTCTCGTCAGTTTTCCATTGATTCAAGACATGATCTATGCAAAAGGTGCAGAGCGTTTTAATCAAACCTCGCTGTTTTCAGAATACCCGCCAGTTTTACTGCCGTTTGTCATTGCTGAAAACTTACTTGCCCATTCATCAATTAAATTTCTTTTACTTGGTCAAACAACCACATTGAGACACGGGGATGGAAAATGGGGAGTCCTGTTTGTTTCAGAGTGGATTTTGATTATTGCCATGGGCTTGGGATTACTTTATTTATGTCGAAAATCAATTCACAGCAAACAGATAAAAGAAGTCGTTCGGGTCTTTTTATTTGGACTTGGTTGGATTGTGAGTGGCTTGGTTCCGGCTGCGATTGGTTTGGAGATACCTCATTCAAATCGAGCATTACTCTCATATCCAGGTTTTATTATTCTCTCTTCGCTTGGAATATTTTTCATTCTCCATATCTGGAGTTTGATTCTTAAAAATATTGTTTTTTCTTCATGGGTTGGACGCCAGAATATTAAGGATACCGATAAACTGCTGATTCTTAAATCATTTGTTGGTACGCTCTTTTTGATTCATGTGTTTGTGTTTTTGAGTTATTGGAAAGACTATAGAACAGTGTATGCCGTGACATCCGCTGATTCTTTTCAGTATGGTTATGAAGAGGCTTTTAAATATGTTATCCCTCAAGAAGATTCAGTTGAGAAAATTCTTTTTACTAGCAAGTACGGCCAGCCATACATCTATGCACTTTTCTTTCGACAAACGAATCCAATTTGGTATCAAGGAGGCTCATTAATTAAGTATGAGTTTACTGATAAAATAAACTCAGGTGATTTGCTGAGAAAAAATACAATTATTGTTGCTGATCCAGATCAAATTGATCCAGCTTTGGGAGATTCCTTAATTCTCGCCCCTGATGGATCAGTCAGATTTGTGTTAAAGAAAACTACTGAATAACTTCTGTATGAATATTTCATTGAATAAAGTATTGCGTTCGTATCAAACTCTTTTTTTTGTAGGAATTATTGTGATCGCTATCTTTTTGCGTTTTTGGAAACTTGGAGAGATACCTGATGGAATAAATAGAGATGAAGCATCGCTCGGGTATACAGCCTACTCACTGCTCCAAACTGGAGCGGATGAATATGGACAAAAGTGGCCAGTAAACATCAAGTCTTTTGGTGACTGGAAATTACCCTTATATGTCTATTTAAGTATTCCATTTATTTCAGTTTTCGGCCTAAATCCTTTTTCGATTAGAATCTTATCTGCTCTGGCTGGTGTTTTAATTACCATCATTGGTTATTTCCTCACTCGATTACTTGTTAAAAAATGGGATGCGCCGTATTGGTTACCACTACTCGTGGCATTTTCTTTAGCAATCTCACCTTGGTCGGTTCATTTGTCACGAATAGCATATGAAGCAAACGTTGCGATGGCTTTTTGTATGGCAGGTGTCACTTTTTGGCTCGCCTCAACAGTAAATAAAAAACCTTGGCTCGTGATTTTATCAGGAGTGTGTTTCGGACTGACGATGATTGGGTATCATGCATTTCAGCTATTTACGCCTCTCATCATAGCTTGGACGGCTTGGATACTCAGAACTGAAGTGAAGTCGTTCATTGGAAAATACAGGCTGATTTCCGCATTTTCAGTCATCGTCTTCTTACTCCCAATACTTTTTCTTTTTGTTGACAAGGCAATAGAAAATAATCAAACAAAGTACTCAGGTATTTCAATTTTTTCCGAAGAACGGCTTCAATCACAACAAGCTGAAGTAAATGGAGTCCTGTCTCCAAAAGGTTTGAGTTTTTTGCAACCTTTTTACAGTAGTCGACCGGTGTTGTTATCCCAAACATTTATTCGAGGTATGTTTTCAATGATGAATCCTGACTTTCTCTTTTTACGAGGAGGAAGCCATGGATCGCATAATATTCCTGGCGTGGGAAACATGCATTGGTATGCAGTTTTGACATTAGCGATCAGTTTGCTCTATTTCCTAAAGAAAAAGAGAATCTGGCAACGATGGATATTAGGTTGGATTGTGCTCGCATCTGTAGCACCGTTGCTGACGATTGAACCGAATCACAGTATTCGGTTTTTTCCAGCAATTCTTGGATTAGAAATCATGAGTTCATATGGAATTGGGCTCATTGGATCGTACTTGAAAAAAGTTCAGCCTTTTTTAATTCTTGTTTTCATTTTTAGTATTTTCCATTTATTTGTCGCATACTTCATTCTGTTTCCTGCATTGAATGCTGATCGATGGCCATGGTTTAGTGACGATTTAGTTCAGGCTGTCTACAATAGATCTGAGGCATTTCCCAAAGTGCTGATGCAAGGAGAAAGTAGCTCTCCGTATGTATACTTTTTATTCTTTTCGCCCGATAGAATTATTAAAGATGGTGAGGAATTTATTCATTATCCACCGACTGAAGAAGGATTTGAACATGTCCAACAATTGGGGAAAACCCATTTTGGAAGAATTGTATGGTCAGATATAGAAAAGGCTCAAGAACCTGTTTTATTAGTAGTTCAACCAAAAGAAGTACCTGGAGATAAATTTGATAATCCCCGATACAAAGTAGTACAAGAAATTTCTCGTCCAAATTCTCTCACTTCATATTTAATCATGGAGTACAGATGAGTAATTTAAAGTCAACGTTATTAAGTAATTCTAAAATTATCCCCTTAGTAATTATTGCTGTAGCGTTTTTGATTCGATTTGTGTGGATCACTTCTGTTCCACCCTCGCCATACTGGGAAGAAGTAGCGCTAGGATATGACGCATATTCAATTTTACAAACAGGTAGAGATCATCATGGAAATTTTCTTCCGCTGATTGCCTTTGAGTCGTTTGGTGACTTTAAACCGAGTTTGTATTTCTATTCAATTGTCCCGTTCATAGCACTATTTGGGTTAAATGTTTTAGCGGTGCGTTTACCCTCAGTCATATTTGGTACGCTCATTGTGTGGATCAGTGGAAAATTAGCGCACGCTTTCGCAGAAGAATTATTTCCAGATTGGAAAAAGAAACAATTATTACTTCTTCAATGCGTTGTCATGTTTTTTGCAGCAGTATCACCATGGGGTATTATATTTTCTCGAGGTGGCTGGGAGTCAAATCTAGCAACAGTTTTAGTTCTAACAGGAGTATGGTTAGGTTTTAAAAGTTGGAGGCTTTCGACAGGGAATGAATTTAAACTGCAATTTACTTCAGTCTCATTTCGAGTATTCGTCTTTGCAACGGTATTCTTCTGTCTTTCGATGTATGCCTATCATGGAAGTAGGTTAACAGCTCCGTTGCTCGGTGTGCTTTTTGTTTTTCCTTACTTAATAAAGTGGAAAAAGAATTTGAAACAAATTCTTATTTTATTATTCATCGGTTTGATCTTACTTTCACCTTTTCTGTTCGCTTTAGGCTCAAATGAATTGTCTCAACGATTCAATGAAACGAGTATTTTTTCTGACATTTCAGTAATTGAAGAAAGTAATCAGAGGATTCAAGAAGATGGAGGAGGAATCGTAGCGCGAATTATTCACCATCGATATTTGTTGTTCTTACAGCAAATCATGAATAATGCCGTCAGCCATTTTGATTTGGGATTTTTATTTCTACATGGTGATGTGAATCCAAGACACTCAACTCAGTACTTTGGCCATTTATTGCATCTGAGTTTTTTCCCATTGATATATGGTATCTATATTTTATTTAAGCAAAGAAAAAAACGAATTATCTTGCTTTTAATTGGTTGGACGATAGCTGCAATTTTGCCAGCATCATTAACAACTGTTGTGCCACATTCCTTACGTATTTTAGCTGTATCACCATTATTTTTTATCGTAATTGGAATTGGGGTAGCTGCTGGTTACTACAATCTTCCTTCTAAGTTTCGTTGGCTGGTCGGAGTTTTTATGATATTTGTAACGCTCGAAGCTTTTCTGTTTCTTTTTCATTACTTAAGAGTGTACCCAGTTCAGTATTCTTCAGAGTGGCAGTATGGCTATGAAGAAATGATTACGCAACTCAATCAAACCAAACGCGTCGGTGAACCAGTATTTATCACTAGAGAATATGGTCGACCCGCAATGTATTATTGGTTCTACACACAAGCTGATCCTCGGTTAGTTCAAGCAGAAGACCAGTTAGTTGCTCAGGATCAAGGTGAGTATTTGGCATTTCAGAATATACGTTTTGTTGATGTTATATCAAGTTTTGAAACAGGCTTGTTCGCTAGCACTTTGCAAAAATATGAAGAAGTTGGTGGAGAAAAGGTGAGTGAGGTGAAAGATTTAGCGGGGAAAACAGTTTGGGTAATTTATCGTAGATAATATGATTTTGTTTATAAAAAAATACTGCTGGCACTTTACTTTCATTGGAATATTTTTGTTCTATCTCGTGCTGAAGTTTTGGCAATTAGGTTCGGTGCCTGTTTCACTGTATTGGGATGAAGTGGCGATGTTGGTTGATGCGAAAAGTGTTGCTGAAACGGGAAAAGATATGTTCGGGACGACATGGTTACAACCGATGTTCGTTTCCTATGGCGACTACAAGCTTCCGATATACATTTGGTTCGCAACTTTAGCGGTTCAGTTTTTCGGTGTTTCTGTATCGAGTTTTCGGTTAGTGAGTGTTTGTATCGGTTTTCTGCAGTTAATTGTTTTTACGCTTTTCGTTAAAAAGTTATTTCATCTCAATTCTGAATTTCAAACCAAACTAATACAGTTGAGCACTGTAATCACAGCTGTACTCACTCCCTGGTTTTTCCATTTTTCAGGTGTTGGTTTTGAAGGTTTTTTAGGTCAATTTTTCGTAAGTGTGTCACTACTCATTGCGTTGTATGCAAAAGACAGAAAATGGTTGTGGCCCCTTGTAGCAATGTTTGGTGCAATCGGAGTGTATAGCTACTACAGTGTTCGATTTGTTTGGCCGGTGGTAATGATGGCTCTAATGATTTCAGATTTTCACTTTTTTAAAGAGAAAGAAAAATATTTCACTGAGTTTAAAAAAATGTTTTTGCCGATTTTAACAATTGGATTATGGTCCGTGCTTTTGTTCCCACTATTATGGTCAACGCATTATCAAGCCAGTCAAAATTTTCGATTGAGTACACCATCAATACTGAATGATGATGAATTTGTTATTACGTCTAATATTTTGAGACAGGATGCTGGAAATGGAGTACTTTCGCGAGTAATGTATCATCGTACGGTCCTCAGAGGGAAACAATTACTTAAGAATTATACAGAACACATCAGCCCTTCATTTCTTTTTCTAAATGGCGACATAAATCTTCGACACGGAACAGGTAATTCCGGATTGTTGCTGTTTTCTTTTGTCATTCCTTTCTTCTTATCGCTGTATCATTTGTTTAAACAGAACAAAAGAGTACTGTTCTTTTTATCAATTTGGATTCTGATTGGGATTTTGCCAGCAGCTGTACCACTGAACACCCCACACGCCTTACGTTCGTTGAATTCGCTTTTCCCACTCATCATACTCACGAGTTATGGTGTCTTTCTCCTCATCCAAAATATCTTTACGAATAAAACATCAAAATTACTAAAAAATATTTCTGTGACTGCAATGTTTTTGATTTTTCTGAACTCGGTCTTTTTCTTTCATGATTATTTTGGGCATTATCCTTCACGAAGTGCTGAAGAATGGCAAACTGGGTACACTGAGCTCGCCCAGTATCTGGATGAAAATCGAACAAACGTAAGAACCATCTGGGTAAATTCTGGTGATGATCGATTTTACTTATGGTACTTAGCTTTTAGTAAAATGAGTGGTGCTGAAATCCAGCAACAACAGTATTCAGATTACAAATTAAAGATGATAGAAAACATTCAATTTTCAGCCTTCAACTGGAATGATTTAGGTACGCTTGATCATAAGATTTTAGTCGTAGAACGACCAGGCAAGTTAGATCCAGAGTGGATAAATAAAACCGAAATTTATGATTCACTAGGTAAAGTGCAATTTGAGGTAGGTGAATATGGTCAATAAAAAGAACACTTCGAGTTCCACATATTTCCAATTCGGCTTAGTAGGTGTTGTACTTTTGGCAATTTTTCTTCGTTTTTTCAACATCACTCACGTACCACCTATTTTAAATCGGGATGAAGCAGCTTTAGCCTACAATGCAAAGTTATTACTCGAAGCTGGAAAAGATGAATGGGGAGAAAGTTGGCCAATTCAATTTCGCTCATTTGGAGATTACAAACTTCCTGGATACGTGTATACCTTGTTACCTTTTTTTAGAGTTTTCGGTCAAAATGATTTTAGTGTTCGATTACCGAGTGCAATCGCCGGTGTACTTATCGTCGCAATTTTTGGAATCCTGGGAAAAAGATTTGCCACAACTGATGATGAAAAAAAGAAGTACTTCATTTTCTCGTTGTTGTTCATTGCGACTGCTCCCTTTGCAATCTTTTACTCAAGAATGGCTTGGGAAGCCAATCTCTCACTCGCATTTTTTCTCGGTGCAATCTGTTTTCTTTTTCAAAAAAAGACGAATATCTTACATCTTGTTGCTGGCGCATTTCTATATTTTATTGCTAGTTTCACCTATAATACGCCACTTCTTTTATTTCCGGTACTGATGTTCTGTTTCTTAATCTTTCATTGGCCCATAAAGAAATTTACTATCTTTGGCTTGGGATTACTCACTTTTATTTTTGTAATCGGAATGTATGCTCAACTTTCAATTGCAACCCAAAAAGGAAACATCACACTTTTTTCTGATCCTACAACAACTGCAGCATATCCTATTTTTCGATCGTCATTGCCAAGTTTTCTTGTGCCATTGTTTGGAAGTAAGCATGTTTTTGTAGCTTCACTCATTGTAAAAAATTATGTTGTCATTTGGCTTCCACCATTTCTAGCTTTCTCTGGAGGGTCTCATCCTTGGCATACAGTCCCAAATCATGGGCATCTATATTTACCAGTTTTAGCTCTGGGATATGTAGGAGTACTTGTGCTGCTTAAAGAAGTAATAACTTATACATGGAAATATGTATTGCTAAAGAAAAATGTTATGAATGATTCAGATGTCTTGAGATGGAAAGTCGTCGTACTACTGTTTGCATTACTCTCACCAATACCATCGATCATTACAGTTGATTCACCTCATGCTACAAGAAGTTTACTGTTTTTATGTATGATTCTACTTTTAGCCGTATATGGGTTTTTCTGTACACTTTCTTTTTTAGAAAAAATAATTCCTAAATTAAACTTCTCTAAATTTCTTATTCTATTTTTCAGTGTGATTACTCTGTATCAAGTTAAGTACTTCTACGATTTACAAGTTACTTGGGCTAAATCGTATCCGAGAGAATTCATGGTTGGGTTACCTGCGATTTTGAAATCACCTCAGGCATTATCTGAAGAAAAGATAGCTGTTATAGACCCAGAAGGATATTTATACACGACTGTTGCATGGTACAAAAAAATACCTGCATCATTGTTTTTTAATTCGATTCTGAGACATCTTCCAGATCAAGCAGGATTAACCTATGGTTTCAGTGTAAATAACTATACTTTTTACAAACAGGAAGAAGACGTTCTTGATGAGAGTATGGTGATATTTCAAATTGACAATGAGACTTGGGATGTAAAAAGTCTATAATAAAATTCATATATGATTTCAGTCGTCCTCGCCACACACAATGAAGAAAAAAATCTGAAAATGTGTTTATCATCAGTTAAGGATTTCGCTGATCAAATAGTGATTGTGGACGGTGAATCAACGGATGATACTGTAAAAATTGCAAAGCATTTTTCTGCTGAAGTTATCTCTACTACCAATAAAAGTAATTTTCATATCAATAAACAGTTAGCCATGGATAAGGCCAAGGGTGATTTGATTTTGCAGTTAGACGCAGATGAAGTGGTAGATGAAGAGTTGAAAAAATTTATTATCAAAACTCACAGCTGGGTTTTAGAAGTAAAGAAAACAGTTGGGTTATCAGCTTCAAAACGGATTGAAAATCCTTCAAAAGTATACTTGCCAAGTGCTTGGTGGATACAAAGAAAGAATTGTTTTCTCGGAAAATTTTTAACCAAAGGTGGTCAATATCCTGATCCAGTGATTCGTATGTATCTCTATGGTCAAGCGAAACTGCCACAGAAAGATGTTCATGAACAAATGGTTGTTCAAGGAAACATATCATGGGCAGAAGGACATCTGCTTCACTACAGTAATCCAACATTTAACGATTATGTTCGCAAGTGGAATACATACACCTCTTTTCGGACTGAGGAGTTTAAAGCACAAAAATTGCAAATTAATTTTACTGAAACATTACGTTTTCTATTTTTTAAGCCTGTGTATACATTTTCGTCACTATTTATTCGACATAGAGGGTATGTTGATGGTGTATCAGGTTTTATTTTTGCTCTCATGAGCGGATTTCACTTTGCGGTTGCCTATTTAAAGTATTGGGAAATAATTCAAAAGAAATAACTTTACTATATGAAAGTGCTGATAGATACTTCACCATTAAAAAATGAGAATGCTATTCGTGGAGTCGGTGTCTATACAAAATTTTTGACAGAGCAGTTCGCTCAAAAAAACTTCTCTGATATTCATTTAGTCAGTAATGCTTCTGATAATCCTGATCTCATTCATTACCCATATTTTGATTTATTTTTTCCTACCTTACCAATTTTATTGTCATCACCATTTAAACGTGTTGTCACAATACATGATGTAATCCCACTGTTATTTCCTGATCACTACAAACCTGGATTAAAAGGTACTCTTAATCATTTTAGACAAAAATCTGCATTGAGATTTATTGATGCAGTTATTACTGATTCTGAAGCATCTAAGCGTGATATAGAAAAGTATTTAGGTATTAGTTCAGAAAAGATCCATGTGGTGTACTTAGCCGGAAATCCGAAAATTACTGAAGTAAGTACTGCAAAACAACAAGAAGTGAAAACGAAATATGGATTACCTCAAAAATATATTCTTTACGTGGGAGATATTAACTTTAATAAAAATGTGCCAGAACTTATTTCAGCACTGAAGTTTTTACCCGAAGAACTTTCACTCGTGTGTGTAGGGAAAAACTTTAAACCTCAAGATATTCCAGAATGGCATGCAATTGAATCAATGGTACAAACTGTACTAGGAAGAACTACATTCATTACTGATTTAGGATCTGATGCGACTTCGGATTTATCTGCTATTTATTCTGGAGCGACTGCATACGTTCAGCCTTCACTTGCAGAAGGATTTGGGTTACCTGTATTAGAGGCAATGCAAACTAAAACGCTCGTAGTAAGTGCACAAAATTCTTCCTTGATTGAAGTCGGAGGGAGTTGTGTGAAATATGTAGATACTACTGCTGAATCAATTGCTGAAGGTGTACAAAAAGTATTGAAACTTTCACAAACTGAAAAAAAGCAGCTAACTGAAAAAGCGCATCTATGGTCAAAACAGTTTTCCTGGCAAAAAACTGCTGAAAAAACAATGACGGTTTATAAAAAAGTACTAAATTTATCATGAAGAAAGTATTTCTTATTATTTTGGTGAGTTTGCTTTCACTGCTTCATTTATATCCATTCATTGGTACTGATTTCCCCGTCACTCATGATGCGCAGAATCATTTATTTCGAATTGCAAATTACCGTATAGCCTTAAAAGAAGGGCAAATCCCACCACGTTTTGCACCGAATTTACTAAATGGTTATGGGTACCCTGTTTTTAACTACAACTATCCTTTAACCAACATTCTCTCAGTTCCTTTCAGTATTTTAAAACTTCATCCTGAGTTAACTTTGAAAATACTTTTTGGCTTTTTCACAGTCACAGGCATGATTGGAGTCTACTCATTGGCTCGAGTAATGAAGTATGACTACATATCTTCGCTGTTTGCGCTTTCTCTTTTTGCAACCTCTCCATTCCTATTTTCTACGATTGTGTATCGTGGGAATATTGGTGAACTGATGGCAATTGCTTTGATGCCATGGGTGCTTTGGTCATTAGTAAGATTGAAAAATTATCAAGGAATTTCACTCTCTTTTATTGTATTTTTAACACTTTTTGCTTTATCACATAACCTGACAGTAGTATTCAGTATTCCAATCTTTTTGCTATTTGGAGTGATATTATTTGGCAAAGAGAAAGCTCACTGGATAACACTGTTAAAAAACATAGTCGTATCAACAACATTAGTGACGTGGTTTTGGATTCCAGCAATCTTTGAACAGTCTCAGGTTGTTGTAAGCAATGCTTCACTGGTTAGTCAATTCTCTCAACACTTTTTAAACTTCGGGCAGTTACTTTTTAGTCCACTCACTTTTGGTTTTTCGTTTCCAGGATTTATCGATTCACTTTCATTACAAATTGGATTACCACTGATCATGATTTTCTTATTTGGAGTAATACTTTTTATAAAAGAAAAAAGATTGATCACATCTCAAAAAATGGAGTTTTCTTTTTTGATCATCATCTTTGCTACTCTTTTTGGAACAGTTGTCATTTCTTCTATCTTTTGGGAAACATTTACTTTCCTCAAAATTTTGCAGTTTCCATGGCGATTACATATTTTTTCAACGCTTTTTATTTCATGTATAGGTGCATTTGTCTGGAAAAACACCTCAAATTCTTTACGAATTTTTTTGAGTATCATTATTCTGATTCAGTGTTTAATTCTTTTTCGTCAAAAACCAATCGGATATTTCCACAATGATAAAAGTTTTTACGACAAAACAGGTCAAAGTAGCTCTACCCAAAATGAAAATGTAGCAAAAACATTTACCTATTCAGACATTAGTGATTGGAAACCTTCACCTCAAGTTTTACGCGGAGAAGGGGAGATAACGGTAAATACTTGGAACGGTACAGTAAAAAAGTATACGATTAATGCCACTACTGAAGTACTTGTCGTTGAACCAACGATGAACTTTTTGGGTTGGGAAACACATGTTTCCACTGATGGTGTTCGATCAAAAGTTAGTTATGAAAATTCTGAAGATATCAAAGGTAGAATTAGTTATATTTTACCAGCCGGTAGTCATACCATTCAAACTGTTTTTACCCAACGAACTCCAGCAAGATTACTTGGGAATAGTATTAGCTTTATCGGACTTCTGATTTTATTTATCCTTATGCTCAAACGAAAGTTCACATGGTAAAAAAGCTTTTCACTCCTTATTTTTTGATTGTTGGAATTTTATTAGTACTAAGTTTAGTACTTCGATTTCATCGTTATGCAGAATTTCCTGTTGGTGGAGAAACTCGGGATGAGTATGCGTGGACAATGCTGGGAGCAAGTTTGATTCAAGAAGGTGAACCAATTTCATGGTCATATTTTAAAAGTTACAAACCGTTCAGAGAGATGGATTTGGCCGGTCAGAACTACCCAATTGTAAGACCATCATTAGATCATCCACCGCTATTCTCACTAGTTCCTGGGCTCACACATACTTTAGCCGGGCATTCTTGGGAAGAAGCCGCCTCACTAAAAGTCATTCGTTTTCCGATGATTGTTTTAGCGGGTGTAAATTTTATTTTGCTTGCAGTATATCTTCATCTTCTTTCCGACAATAAATTTAAAAAATTGCTTGCGCTGGCATTATTTGCGACTGTTCCCACCTGGGTATTTGGCAGCAGATTAGTTGTATCTGAAAACGTTTTAACGATGTGGTTTTTGATTGTGGGAATCTGCATTCTCAAATTTATGCAATACGATCAGGGTTTAGACAAGAGTTTCATAAATAAAATCGTTTCTCTCTTTCAAAGAAAAAACAAAGTGTTCATTAAAAATCAAAGCGTTTTGTTAGTTATCATTTCACTTATATCAGCACTCGCAATTCTCACCAAAATCTCCGGAATCATGCTTCCATTCACAATTATTTTATATGCTCTTATGCAAAGGAAATATAAGCTTGCAGTCGCGGGAACAATTGGCACATGTGTTGGAGTCATTTTATTCATGCTCTATGGATACGTATATGATTGGGGAATTTTCGTTTCTATTTTTACCGAGCAATCGGCCAGAGATATTGGTTTAGCAACACTTCAAAATAGGTTTTTTCTACATCCAGCTGTGGTGAATAGGTTACTTGTTGATGGGTGGATGATCGTTGCACTATTCGCTATTTTTGCTGTTCATTCAGGAAATTCTAAAAATTTGCTCTACTCTAAAATTGTTACTTTATCCCAGCTACTTTTTATTGCTTTATCAGTTGGTGAAAAGACTTTTCATGGTTGGTATGTTTACTCACTCTTCCCATTCTTTGCCATCTTTTTAAGTTGGTGGCTTCATGAGTTGTTTGAACAGAAAAAATTTGTCACTTTTTGGTTATTCTGGCTGTTTGTGTTACCTGTAATAAAAATACTTCAGTCTCATGTTCCACTGGATCTAAGTCCGCTTTTCATTCGATTAATTATTCTCGTTGGAGGAATCCCGTTGGGTTTGTCAATTCTTTTCCCGAATAATTTAAAGTATGCACAGAAAGCACTTCTGGCATTAGTTGGTGTACTGTTGATTATTAATATGTTCATAGTTTTCAATTTTGAGATGACCGAATACTGGATAGACGATGAGTACTTCTTACCAAAAGTTGTGGTCAAATAAAGAAGTTTTATGAAAAAAAACCTACTGGTTTTATTTCTGCTGATGGTTTCATGGCGAGAGGCATTATTTTTAGTTTCAATGCACTCAGACTATGTATTTCCTTATGATCCCTCGTTCCCTTATGTTGAGCAAGTTCTTCTCAATTCAGAAACGCCAAAATGGCTGTATAGCTGGGCAAATTTTGATGGAACACATTACCTCACCATCACTAGTGTTGGATACTGGGGGATTGGCTTAGTTCAAGCTTTCTTCCCACTGTTTCCACTATTTTTGGGATATTTTTCTCTGCTCTTTGGACTTAAACCTCTTGTTGGTGGAGTTACTATTTCGTTCATCAGCTTCACAATTTTCTTATTCATTTGGTTTTCTGAGATGAATAAAAAGTATGATGAAAAATTTGCTTGGAAAAATGTCGCGGTATTACTTTTATTTCCAACATCATTTTTCTTTGCAGCAATATATTCTGAAAGTTTTTTTCTCGTTTGGTTTATGCTGACATGGTACTTTGCACGAAAAAAAAACTGGATTGGCGTTGCTATTTCCATTCTTTTTGCTTCATCATCTCGTCTCATAGGGATTTTGCTAATTCCTGCAGTACTCATCAATTTATGGGTAGAGCAATACGCACAACTACCTCACCGATTTTTCATCTCTTTTAAACCACTCGTAAAAAGTTTTTCACTTTTTATACAAAAAGATTGGAAGAAAATCATCATTATTTCTTTAGGATCATTCGGTTTACTAGGATATATGTTCTTTTTGCAAATGAGATACCAAGATCCACTAGCCTTTTTTCATGTCCAAGATGAATTCGGAGCGGGGAGAGAAACAAAATTTATAACCTTACCTCAAGTATTTTGGAGAGCAGTAAAAATTTTACACACGGTAGAAAGAGATGATTGGAAGTATTTCGCGTATGCACAAGAGACGGCTGTAAGCTTCTTATTTTTATCATTATGGGGAATAGGTGCAGTTAAAAGACATCAATACAAAATAAGTTGGGGAGAGCTGTTTTTCAGTGGGGGGGCATATTTACTTCCAACCTTAACTGGAACATTTTCAAGTATGCCACGGTACGTTTTAGTGTGTATTCCGCTTTTTGTTGTCCTCACTCACTTGTTACAAAGAAGGATTTTCTTCTATGGTTGGCTGCTTTTTTCTAGTATTTTGTTACTTTTAAACACCATTCTTTTCCTGCAAGGATATTGGGTCGCCTGATGAAAAATTACTCACTTTCTCCTTTTTATTCACTTGTCAAATTACACATTTTACCGGTGCTAGTATTACTTGTGTTGTGTCTGGTGATCTCGCGTACATTATTTTCACTTGAACTTCCGCGTACAAATGATGCTGAGCTTCATGGAGCCAGACTTGCAAATTATTATTTAGCTATCAAGCAAGGGCAGTTTCCACCAAGATGGGCTCCGAATCTCAACTATGGATTTGGATACCCAATTTTTTTGTATAACTATCATTTTCCATATCTAGTCGCAACATTTTTTTACGCCACATTTTTTAGTGTTGAACAAAGTTTAAATCTGGTGACTGTTTCGAGTGTGTTCCTAACAGGAATTGGTTGGTACTTACTCATCTTTTTTCATTCAAGACAGAAAGCTTTTGCAATAACGTTAACTGGCTTAGTGCTGACTGCACCGTATTTTCTACTCAATATTTTTGTTCGTGGTGCTGTGGGTGAAGTTACTTTTTTTGCCGCAATACCTTGGGTAATTTTTTTATTAGAACTTTTTATAAAAACAAAAGATCAAAGATGGTTGATGGTGTTCATCCCTATTCTCACGGTGATGTTACTTTCACATCAATTTTTAAGTCTCCTTTTTTTACCATTTATTTTTTTCTACGGAATTTCGAAAGATGGCGGGAGAAGACTAATTAAACCGTTGATTGGTGCATTTGTCCTCAGTTGTTTATTCGTATCTTTTTTCTATTTTCCATTAGCGTTCGAAAAAAATCTGATCCGCTTGGCTGATGATGCTTCAGTCACAAATTTCCAACGGGCGTTTGTCCCTTTCGAGAGAATAATTTGGTCAAACTGGAACTATGGTGGGATGAATGGAGATACCAGTGAAAAATTCACCAACATGATTGGTCCAATTTTGTTCCTTGTTGTTATTGTTGTTGCTTTAAAAATATTCAGTAAAAAAACTTTTCAGAAAAGAGAACTGTATTTATTATTCTCAACAGTGGTTAGTGTGTTTTTAATGACTGAATACTCACGTTTTATTTGGGATGCATTGCCTTTTTTGAAGTTTATCCAGTTCCCGTGGCGATTATTACAAGTTATTCTCGTCAGCTTGCCATTGTTCCTAACTTTAAATAGTAAATACTTTTCATCGAAACGATCAATACTATTTATCATTTTCTTTTTGTTATCATGGATCTGGATTATTTCTGTTTCATTATTTTGGGCAAAACCTATTTCATATATCTCAAACTCTGATCATGATTGGAGAGAGTATGGGAAAACTGCAGACGCTTCGGAAGAGTTCATGCCCAAGTCTTTTGACCAACATAAAAATTATGAATATGCTGAAAAAATCACCTTTCGTAAACCGAGCGATTTACTAACTCAACTTTCATCTGAATTAAATGGTGTTACAGTAAACATTAATGCTTGGACTGGAAGTAAGAAGGTGTATCAAATCGATACAGCGCAAGAAATTGAAGTGATTGAAAAAACTATGATTTTTCCTGGATGGAAGGTCATTATCAACGGAGAGGAAAGAGAAATTATTGATTCAAAAGATTTACCTGGTCGGGTGACATACATTTTAGCTCCAGGGAAATATCAAGTTGAAAGTTTTTGGAGTGAAGATACGTTGCCGAGAAAAGTCGGGAATTTATTAAGCTTACTTGGTTTAGGAATATATAGTTTGTCAGTTTTATACTTTTTAAAAAATCTAAATACTAAAACTATTCGCCTATAGGGCGTGCTATTATTACTTTCTATGGAACAAACAACTCAAACTTCAAAACAGATCATTATTACCGGTGGTGCAGGATTCCTTGGAAAACACTTATGTCGAGCTATCAGCAAAGCTGGTTATCAAATTAAAGTGATTGATTTAAAAGAGAATCCAGAATTTCCTACCGTCATAGCAGATGTGCAAGATGCGGAAAAAATGAAGATTGAGATTAAAGATTCACTAGCTGTGTTTCACCTTGCTTCACTCATTGAAGCGGGAGAGTCGGTCAAGTTTCCACAAAAATTTGTTGATTTTAATATTTCAGGAACTGTCTCAGTTTTGGAAGCTATGCGGGAAAATGGAGTGAATAATTTCCTCTTTTCTTCAAGCGCCGCAATCTATGGTGAACCTCAACGTGTCCCCATTCTTGAAGATGATCGAACAATGCCGATCAATCCGTACGGTATGACGAAGCTGGCGATGGAAGCGCTGGTGTCATCGTATTCAGCGGCACATCAAATGACAGGTGTGGCTTTACGATACTTTAATTTATACGGACCTGAAGAACATCATGAGCCAGAGTCTCACGCAATACCTCGTTTTATCAAACAAATTCATAACGATGAAGAAGTCACAGTCTGGGGAAGCGGAGAACATCAACGCGATTACATTTTTATTCATGATGTCGTGTCAGCACATCTTAAGGCCTTAGAGTTAGCTCAAAGAGAGCCAGGAAAATATCATTACTTTAATTTATCGACAGAACGTCCAACAGCTGTAATAGATATCATTCATGTGATTGAAAAAGCCATGAATAAGCAGGCAAAAATTAAAAACTTTCCACCTCGCCCAGGAGATCCTTTGGTACTGGTTGCCAGTGCAAAGAAAGCTCACGATGAATTAGGCTGGGCTTCTGAAGTCAGTTTAGAAGAGGGAATTCCTCAGGTTGTTCAGTATTTTCAAGAATTTTGGAAAAATCATCAGTGATTTTTATCTCAGGTGGTTACCTTCAAGTGAAATTGTTATACACTATATCCTGTGAATGAATCGAGAAAAAACCAGCTGTTTCCAGGAAAATCAGGTGTTTGGGTAATCATCCCTGGCCATAACGAAGAGAAATATATCCAAACTGTCTTAAAAAAGACATTGTTGGTGACTTCAAATATTATTCTTGTCGATGACGGGTCTCAAGATAAAACAGCAGTACTCGCTAAAAAAATTATTCCTCATGTTTTAGTCCACGAAGTAAATCTTGGAAAAGGTGCAGCCATGAAAACTGGCTGTGAGTACGCTTTCCGTGAATGTCAGGCAAAAGCCGTTATTTTCATGGATGCAGATGATCAACATAACCCTGAAGAAATTCACTCTTTTATTAAGGAGTTAAAGCAAGGGAGCGCCGTTGTTTTCGGTATACGAACATTTTCTGAGAAAGATATGCCTTTACAAAGGTTTTTAGGGAATAAAGTTGCTTCTGCGTTGGTCTCTGTATTATTTCATCGATACATTCCTGACATCCCATCTGGATTTAAAGCCCTCACAAAGGAAGCGTATTCCAAAGTAAAATGGAAAAGTCAGGGATATGAAGTCGAAATGGAAATTGCAGTGAATGTAGCAAAATCAAAATTACCGTATACTACAGTTGAAATTGAAACGATTTATCATGATGTGGAAAAAGGAATGAATGTTTTGGATGCCCTTCAGGTACTGTTTCAACTACTCAAGTGGCGTGTTGGTATTTAAGTGAACTAATTATTTACGATGATAACTCTATGATTCCACTTCAATTTTTCTCCGTACTTTTTGGTTTATTCATGATCTACATATTGAGAGTACATTTTAAGAAAGGTCATTTTGAGCAGTTTGAGTTTAAATTATGGTTGGTTATTTGGGGTGGATTCATAACTTTAGCCATTTTCCCTCAGCTCTTGCAACCGATTACTCAACAACTACGGATTTCCAGAGTTTTTGACTCACTCACCCTCATCGCTTTTATGTTTCTTACTTTGATGTCGTATTTCAATCGAGTATCGATTAGAAAGATGGAAAAAAAATTAGAACGATCGGTTCGAGATTCAGCGATTAAAAAATTGATCCTAGATACAAAAGCGTAGATCATTTAGTGATATGGTACATTCATCAGATCTCATTTTTTTTATACTTACACCGTCTTTCAATCAAGATAAATTCGTAGGGAAAACAATTGAATCGGTGTTGAGTCAGCAGAATGTGACAGTCAAATATGTAGTTATGGATGGTGGATCAAGTGATGACACCAAAAATATTTTACAAAAGTTCAGTAAGCAAATGACTTGGTTTTCAGAGAAAGATAATGGTCAGGTAGATGCATTAAATAAAGGGATCGAGTACTTTCGCAACTTAATAAAAAAAGAGAAAATCGATTCCAATAAGGTTATTTTTTCTTATCTGAATTCAGATGATTACTTACTTCACCCAAAGTGTTTGGAAGAAGTTAAGCATAATTTTTTAAAAAATGAACATTCATCGTGGCTGGTTGCTGACGCTTTGATAGTTGATGAAGCCGGGAATCAAATACAGTCGTTGATTCGATCCTACAAATCAGTGCTGAGAAAAATATTTGGTGCAAAAATTTTAGCAATATTAAATCCTATACCTCAACCAGCGACATTCATTCGCTGGGAAACACTTGAGAAAGTTGGGAGTTTTAATCAAAAATTAAGATTTACAATGGATTATGAATATTGGTTAAGAGTGCTAAATACCGTCGGTGAACCCTTTTTTTTGTCTGAGCCAATTGCAGCTTTTCGTATTCACAAACAATCAAAAGGTGGCATACAATTTGAAAATCAGTTTCGTGAAGAACTCGAAGTTGCGAAGACTCAAGGTGTTTCATTTGTTGCACTACAACTACATACATTGCACTCATTTTTAATTGTTACTATTTATCGGTTAATAAAATAATCCTGTCATCATGTATGAAAGAACTCACTCCGGATTTTTGGAAAAACAAACGAATTTTACTCACAGGTGGAAATGGGTTTTTAGGTTCTCACGTTGCTGCATTGCTTAAAAAATTGCCTGTTGCTGAAGTACATATTCCTCGATCAAAAGACCAAGATCTTCGCCAAAAAAGTGTGTGTGAAGAAGTAGTCAAGAACAAAGATATTATTATTCACTTAGCTGCCAATGTCGGTGGTATTGGATATAACTTACATCATCCAGGTGAATTATTTTATGACAATCTCATGCTGGGTGTGAATTTAATGGAAGAAGCTCGAAAAGCCAAAGTATCTAAGTTCGTAGCCATCGGTACAATTTGTGCCTACCCAAAATTTACTCCTGTTCCTTTCAAAGAGGAAAGTTTATGGGATGGATATCCTGAAGAAACAAATGCTCCGTATGGCTTGGCAAAAAAAATGCTCTTAGTTCAAGCCCAGGCATACAGACAGCAATATGGGTTTAATGCTATTTATTTACTACCAGTAAATCTTTATGGTCCTGGTGATAATTTCAACCCAGACTCATCGCACGTAATTCCAGCATTAGTCAAAAAGTTTGTCGAAGCTGAACGCCAAAATGCTCCCAAGGTTGTTGTCTGGGGAACTGGTACACCAACCCGTGAGTTTTTATACGTTGATGATGCTGCAAGAGGGATTCTGCTCGCAACAGAGTATTACAACAGTTCAGAACCAGTGAATTTGGGCTCACATTTTGAAATTAGTATTAAAGATTTAGCAAATGTCGTAAAGAAAGTCACAGGATACAAAGGAAAAATCGTGTTTGACACTACGAAGCCTGACGGACAGCCGCGAAGGAAATTAGATGTATCAAGAGCAAAAAAAGAATTTGATTTTGTATCTGAAATCGAATTTGAAAAAGGACTCAAAAAAACATACGACTGGTTTAAGAAATCTACAGAATGAAAACTGACATTTATTGGTACTATCCACACCTTCAATTTTGGATGGGGGGAACATCATTTATTTTCGATGTCATTACACATTTTAAAGAGCAGAAATACAAAACAACACTTGTTGCCCAATCTGGATCACAGAAAATAATTAAGAAGTTTGAGGCAGTCTGTGATCAGGTTATACTCACTTCTGTTCTATCTACACACTCAATTTTATATTGGATATTCTTTCCCTTTTTTATTCTCTACGATATCGTATGTTGTCTAAAAATAATGATCCGTTCAAAAGATGGAATACACTTAGCAACACATTACCCTTCAAATTTTATTGTTGCTGTCTGTTCAAAGTTGTTACATAAAAACTTTTATTACTACTGCTACGAACCTTTTCCTTTTTTTCATAATGATCGATTCATACATACTTTTTCATTTCCAAAAAGGGAACTGTTACAAGTATTATCTTTTTTATATGGTTGGACAGATATTTGGGCAACTCGGCAAGCAAAGCAAGTGCTGACTTTAAATTCAACCACTCAAAAAATGATTCATGATGTCTATGGTGTTTCATCTGTAATTACCAAAGTAGGTGTTGATTCAAAACATTTTTCACCGCAAAAAAGTACTTTGTTCCAAGATGAATATAAAAATAAAAAAATCATCACACATTCAACTGATTACTCTAAAATGAAAAATACTGACTTAGCTATCGAAATATTTTCAAAAATGTTGGAAAAAGATCCCAGTTTAATGTTAGTTGTCACTTCAACTCAGCCGGATTCTGCCGAAAAAAAAAGCTATCTTGATTTGGTGAAACATTTAGGGATATCAGAGAAAATTGTTTTTAAAGGGCTACTTTCATATAGTGAATTACCAATTCTATATTCAAATAGTTGGCTATATCTTTCGACATCTTCCGATGAAATGTTGGGGACTACTTCAAGTAATATGCCGGTAAAACAAGCGTTATCATGCGGAACACCCGTATTACGATCAAACATTACTGATGAAGATGTTGAAGATGGTGTTTCCGGCTATCTGATTGATCCACATAATATTCAGGAATCTGCATATAAAGGCTTACTTTGTCTAAAAGACTATAGACAAAATAGGCAAATGGGTAGCAGAGGTAGAGAAAAAATCATAAAACTATACAATTGGAGACAGGTTGCCCATGCAATACTGAACACTATCCATGATTAAACTCATCAAATCTTCTTTCTACAAAGAAGCACGAACCAAAAAACAATTACAGAAATTTATTCAACATGCAGAAATGCTGAGTTTTTCATCTGAATGTAAAAAGTTTGAGTCTTCATTTTCAAAATATCAAAAAAGAAAGCATACCGTTTTTGTGAATAGTGGTAGTTCTGCAAACCTCGCTTTAATTCAAGCGTTACTCAATTTAGGGCGATTAAAAAAAGGGGACAAGGTTGGGTTTTCGGCAATTACTTGGTCGACGAATGTCATGCCAATTATTGAATTAGGATTAATACCAATACCAATTGATATTGAGCTGGACACAGTAAATATCTCTTCAAGAACAGTAAAAAATGTTCTTGAGCTTGAAAAGTTAGATGCTATTTTTGTAACAAATTTACTTGGTTTTTGTGATGATTTAGAAAAAATTAAAGAAATTTGTGATAAAGAAAAAATTATCCTTCTTGAAGATAATTGTGAATCACTCGGAACCATCTATCAGAATAAATTGTTAGGAAATTTTGGTCTTGCGAGTACGTGTTCATTTTATGTGGGACATCATATGTCTACGATTGAAGGTGGTGTGATATGTACAGATGATGATGAACTGGCAGATATGTTGTCCTTAGTAAGAGCTCATGGCTGGGATAGAAATATGAATGTTGATCAACAGAAAGACATCAGAACAAAACACAAAGTTAATTCAACTTTTTATTCACGGTATACATTTTATGACTTGGGTTACAATTTACGTCCGACAGAAATTAACGGTTTTCTTGGAAATTCGCAATTAGAGTATTTACCTGAAATTGTTAAAAAGAGACAGAAGAATTTTTTCAAAATTGCGAAGGTTTTATATAAAAACACAAATTACTATCCATTGAGATACGATCACATACAAACGGTCTCCAACTTTGCTATTCCTCTTATCTGTAAAAATCAAGAAATTCGGAATAACTTGGTAAAAAGATGTGAAAACCAGGTTGAAATCAGACCAGTTGTTGGCGGTGACATGAGTAAGCAACCTTTTTATCAGAAATACTTTTCTACGCAAAAAAAATACCCAACTGAGAATGCGTTGCTCACACATACCCAAGGTTTGTATTTTGGGAATAATCCTGAATTAACAACTGAGGAATTACAAACACTTATCGATACGTTTAATATCTAAAATCCCGTGAAATATTCTTCTGTTCCAGTCCTTATCATCGCATTTAATCGTCCGCATAAAATTAAAAAAGTAATTCAAGCCTTAAGCGCGATCAAACCCAAACGAGTGTTTATTAGTATTGATGGTGCTCGGGAAGGTAATTCCCGAGATGAGGCAAATCAGCAAGAAATTTTAAACATCATTAAAAAAATTGATTGGCAGAGTAAAGTCCAGGTGAATAGAATGAAGAAAAATTTGGGATGTAAAAATGCAGTCTCCTCCGCAATTACTTGGTTTTTTGATCAAGTAGAGAGTGGCATCATTCTCGAAGATGATTGTATTCCCAATGAAAGTTTTTTTAAGTTTGCTGCTGAAATGCTAGAGAAATATAAATCAACTCCTCAGGTGATGAGCATTGCTGGATCAAGTTTAGTGAAGAATATCACAGTCGAATCAAGTTATTATTTTTCATCAACTCCCATCTGTTGGGGTTGGGCCACATGGAAGCATGCTTGGAAACATTTTGACGTGCATATGCGCGATTGGCCTCAGTTCAAAAAAGACAAACAATTAGAGTTACATTTTAATAACACCACAGTTCAGGAGTATTGGACAAAAATCTTTGATAAAACACATGCCGGAAAAATTGATACCTGGGACTATCAGTGGGTTTTTGCAATACTGAGATCTAATGGAATTTGTATTACACCAACCAAAAACTTGGTTACGAATGTTGGCTTTGATCAAGAGTCTACCCATACAAAACTTGCTCATATTGATCATGCGTATCGACAGAGTGTTGAGCTCGAGTTCCCATTGAAACATCCTAAAAGCACGATTGTTGATCAAGATATCGACAACATAGTTCAATCGCAACTGTATGCTATTCCAAAGTGGAAATATTTTCTGCTTCTTGGACTCGGTACGTTTAAACACCGAATTTTAAAAGCTTAATTAATTGATCTCTTTTTTTGTTTCTTTTCAAAGACATTCACGACGAACAAACACAGAAAGGAAACTACCAGTGAAATAATGAGATACAAAGAAATTGTTTTTAAATAACTGTAACCTGCAAGTCTCATTTGAATTAATAAAAAATCGAATTCGTAATGGAGTAAAAAAACAGGAAAGGTGAGTGCACTCAAAAGAGTAATGAAATTTCCAGAAGCTTTTGTGAATGAAAGTGAGGCTAGCGAGGATTTTTGAAAATATGGCGCTAAGTACATACCAAGTGTGAATTCAAAAATTCGGTTGAGTGGAAACCATTCCAACGGTGTGCCAATCAGAAACGGGAGTTTCGTTATAAATAATCTTGATATGACACTGACAATCAGCGTTAAAAAAAGTATTTGAGTAGGTGAGTGAGCAAGCCATTGTTTTAGTTTTGGATATAAGAGGTATAAACTCAAGATCACTCCAATAAACCAACTCGTTCTTCCAAATGGGCCGCCCCATTCGCCAAAGAATGCACAAATTCCAACCACACTACAAGCAGAACGTACAAGCGTACACTCAGGACATGAATACCATACTGTCTCAAAGTATGAAATGTTTTTGAATATTCGAATCAGGAGCAAAAACAAAAATGAAACAAAATACACAAGGTAAATTTTTACGATTCTACTTTTGAAAAAAGAAAAAAGCTCAAGCGGAGCACCTGCATATCGAAGTTGTAAGACCAATCCAGATAGGATGATGAAAATAGATACACCAATATTACCTAAACTGAAGTAATAAAATTTTGGAATGACGAGGCCATCATTTCCAGGCAGTAATAAAGTCAAAGCAATATGAAACCAAACAATCATTCCCATGGCGATAATTCGGACAATATCAAGGAAATAGTATCTTGAGGTGTGGAGTTTTTTCATGCGTGTTTTTTTTAAGGATGTATGACTTTTGTCTGACACTGTCTTTCATCAGGTTGTTATAATTGAAGGACGAAATATATGCCTTTCAGCCATCAAGCCAATTACCTCAGTATTATTTCACAGGTTTCAAGAAATGTATAAAACAATCAACACCTATATTTCTCAATACTCTTTTTCATTTTTTCAAGTGTTGGCAGAAAGAGCGACCTTTAAAAAATCTGCGATACATTTACTCTGGTTGAGTCTCGAGCAATTTGCAAAACTTCTGTCAGTTTTTATTATGAGTGTATTTTTAGCACGGTTATTAGGACCTACCCAGTACGGGTACTACACTTATATTTTTGCATTTGTCAGTATTTTTATTCCATTAGCGAGCGCAGGTTTACCAACGTTAGCAATTCGTGAATTTTCTCAATCAACAACAGGAAAAGGGAAGATTTTTGGAACAATGCTGTTTCTCCAAATAGTAGTAGGAGTAGTTACTTTTTTGTTGGCTGTATCAACGATGGTATTTATTCGAACACAAGATTCAACCAGTCAGTTGCTCGTTGGAGTTTTGATGTTCGCGCTTGCTTTGCAAAGCGGAGAGCTGGTTGAAAGCTGGTTTCAATCGAAGCTTGAACTTCATAAACTTATTCCTTTAAAGACAACTTTCCTGATGTTTTTCCTCGTCTGCAAAATTGTAGTGCTCTACTTGAATAGATCAGTTGAAGCGATCATCACTTTGACAGCTATAGAAATTATTTTGACGACGATTTTGATGTATGGATACTTCTTTTTCTCAAAGCAAATCACTTCAATTCACATTGATTTTGAGTATCTAAAGAAGGTAATAAAAATGTCGTTTCCGATCGTGATTTCAGGGTTTGCTGTCATGGTATATGCCAAGGCAGATTTTTTATTTTTACAATATTATTTAGGATCAAATGTTGTTGCTCAGTACGCAGTCGCGTTAGGAATCACTGAAGTGCTGGCTCTTTTTCCGTCCTTACTACTAAAAGCTGCCACACCAGCTTTACTTCATGCTGGAAGGTTTGAGAAAGAGTTGTTTTCGCACCATATTACGAACATCTATCGATTGATGTTCTTGGGCTTTATTATCATGGTTTTGGTGAGCTTCTTTATCTCGATTCCTCTAATTCCATTGATATATGGATCACAATATAATGTGGCGATGGGGATGATCTTGTTACTGAGTCTGAGGCTTTTTTTCACGAATTTTGGAATTGCGAGGTCGTTAGTTGTTACAAATGGTAGTATTTTTTACTTTGATTTATTTACAAATGTTATCGGAGCAATACTGAATGTGGCTGGAAATATACTCTTGATTCCGATTTGGGGTTGGCAAGGGGCTGTTATATCAAGTCTTTTTGCGTTATTTATTTCGACGTTTGTAATGGATTATTTCCATCCAGTTTTAAGAAAGAACTTATTTTTAGAAATGAAGGCAATCATATCTCCTCATCAATTTCGTTTATAGAATACTTTTTTATGAAAAGATTACAGCAAGTTGGTTGGCTAAGAACCATGTTTTACTTCTGGTCTGCATTGAAGGATCAGTATCACATGAATATTTTTAGTTATTTAGCATCTTTGAGTTGGTACTTTTCTGACATTTTCAAGTTTAAAAATTTACAACAAAATAAACATGCACAAATTCGTTTTTCTTCCTTGTATCCATATTTAGTAGACAAAACTACGACTACCTACCTTGAGCCTACTTATTTTTTTCAAGATACATGGGCAGCTAAAAAAATATTTCACTCCAATCCAACCAAGCATTTTGATGTGGGTTCGAATGTAAAATCAATGGCAATCATTGCTCAAAGCATTCCAGTTACTTTGATTGATATTCGGCCGATTGAGCTTAAGCTAGAAAGTCTTTCATTTATTGAAGGGAGTATTTTAAAACTACCATTCCAAGACAATTCAATTGAAAGTCTTTCATCACTGTGTGTCGTTGAACACATCGGATTAGGAAGATATGGTGATCCTATTGATTCGTTTGGCACTGAAAAAGCAGTAAAGGAACTGCAAAGAGTGCTCAAAAAAAATGGTAATTTATATATTTCTGTTCCGATTGATCGAGAAAACAAGGTCTATTTCAATGCACATCGAAGTTTTACGAAAGAATATTTTTTGTCACTTTTTCCGAAAATGGCTTTGGTAGAAGAAAAATACATTTATGGGAAAGAACTTTTTGATTCATATGATGCCCAAAAAGGATTTGGTACTGGACTTTACCACTTACGAAAAAAGAAATGATTAAAATTTCTCCTGAGATCGATTATTCCTGGAAATGTCCGTACTGTTTGGAAGTACTGCCAAAAGGAAAAATTTTTTGGCAAGGTATTCACGTTGGGGTAAAATCCGTCTGCAAAAATTGTGATGAAGAAATCATCACAGATTTACCAGTAGGTCATGCACAGTATGACTCCTACATTTTTGATAAAAAGAACAACCGGTTATTTGGTCCAGCAACTTTATCCCGAGTTTTTTTCGGCTTACCATTTCTTCACTCACTTCAGCAACCAAATCCTGAGACAGTTCAAATGACTATAATTAAAAAGAAGAAAATTTCTGAAGCGGTCATCGTTAATTGTCTTGATTATCTCTATGGACATTGTCTCTTAAAGCTCTTCAACGTCCAACGGCATCTGAAAGAATCTTCACTTCCAGTCGTTGTGATTGTCCCGGAATTTTTAGTTTGGGCTGTTCCTGAGGCTGTCAGTGAAACTTGGGTGGTTTCGTTATCTCTTTCACAAATGAAAAAATTCTATCCGAGTCTTGATGATCAAATTCAAAATGAATCAAAAAGGTTTGATCAGTTATACGTAAGCAAAGCCTATTCTCACCCCAATCAACTCAAAATTGAAGAGTATACAGGGATCAAGCCACATGATTGGATGTCTGACAAGTTTCGAATCAGTTTTATTTGGAGAGAAGATCGACCTTGGTTTTTTTCTTTTCCGATCACATACATCTTTAGAAAAATCGGTATTCTCTCAGTTTTGTTGTGGTGGCAGAACTGGCAAGTTATTTGGTTCATGAAAAAAATCCAAGCAAGTCTCCCTGAAGCGAAGTTAACTGTTACGGGTATTGGGAAATCCACTCGTTTCCCTGATTGGATAGAAGATAAAAGGTTTGAAAAACCAAATCCTGATACTGAAAAAAAGTTATGCAAAATTTATTCGGAAAGTCGAGTCGTTGTTGGTGTCCATGGTTCAAGTATGTTGCTACCTTCAGCCCATGCTGGTGGTGTAGTAAACTTACTACCTGATGACAGACTGGGGAATTTTGCTCAAGATACTATGTATCATAGTATCAATCACTCAGCTGATCCAAGAATTATTTCATTTCTTTATCGGTATTTGCCAATTAACTCAAAACCAGCCGTTGTTGCCTCTCAAGCAGTCTCAATGGTAAAAAATTATTCAAATATATTGAAGTATTTTCACACAAGCATATGATTTCATTACTTCTTCAGTTTTTCCCGACATCTCTTTTAGAGAAACTTCCGCATTCATTGTTGCGATTTATCAAAAGAAATTTTCAATCATTTGAGATGTCGAACTGGGAAAAAAATGGAAAACCTGTGCCACCGCCTCATTTAGTGAAAGTGAATACGATTAAAAGATTTCAACAAAAATATAACATCACTACTTTTATCGAAACCGGTACGTACATGGGAGATATGATCAGTGAAGTGAAGTCAATATTTTCAACGCTCTATACGATTGAGCTTTCAGAAAAGTATTTCATACGTGCGAAAAAGATTTTTCATTCACTTCCACAGATTCACTGTATCCAAGGAGATAGTGCTAAAGAAATCAATACACTACTCAAAACGATTAAGTCACCATGTTTATTTTGGCTTGACGCACATTATTCGGGTGGGCAAACAGCTATAGCTGATCTGAATACACCAATCATGCAAGAGTTGCGCTCAATAGCAGAACATAAAGTCAAAAAACACGTCGTGTTAATTGATGATGCACGTTTGTTCGTGGGAAATGAAGATTATCCCACTTTAATGCAAATGAAAGAGTTCGTTGAGAAAAAATTCCGTAATCATGTCTTCAGAGTTAAAGATGACATCATCCAGATTCTTCCGAAAAAGTAAGTGGCTTCTTGTATCAGGATCGAAACGAATTTCTCCAAAAATGAAACATTTTTAGAAAAAGGATATTTTTTATCCCTTCAGGAAATCGACGTAGAAACTTCGGTAAGATTTGAATATCATTTTCTGAGAATGAAATATCACTCCACAATAATTTTGTTGTCCCCTCAATTTTAATTGTCCCATCAAATAATTGATATATCCTTGTTAAGTATTTATTCTCTTGCATTACTTCAGGTGAGTTGTCTTTAATGTTGAATAAGGGAAAGTACTTTTTTTTGACAAAAATACCATTTGCTTCAGTACAGGCAATCAGTTCATATTTCTTTTCTTTGGCTAAATCATACAAAGCTTTTAATGATGTTCCTTGTTGTACTGAAAAATCTGCAGGCTGAATAAATTCGATATCCGGAGGAATCGTGGGGTTGTATTCAATGACGACAACTTTCGGATCATATTTTTCAATACTTTTCCAAATGTGATAATCATTTCCATCTATATCTATTGAGAGCAGATCAAATTGTTTTGGTATTGGCGTCGTTACTAACAAATTATCGAGTGATGTTTCGCCAGTAAGAGTAATGAATTTTTGCAGTAAGTGAGTTTTAGGAAATTGTTGATTATTTTTTACTAAGACTTTAAATTTCCGCGGATTAGGTTCAATTAACACCGCGTTCCAACCTTGTTCAATTAATGACCGAGTGTTGCTGAACGCTATCCCATCCCAAGCCCCAAACTCGACACACCAAGGCGTATTAAGTTTTATCCTCCGAAAGATTTCCGTCAGAATGCCGTCTTCACCAAACTGAGAGTAGGTATTTGATGTGTATTGAAGTAAAGGATTATTTTTCATTCTCAAGTATTTTATGGTAAGCATTAAAGACTTTATCAGGCGTATCGTCAGCAACTAGATCTCCTTGGTGAAGCAGGATCGCTCGTTCACAAAACCAAGTGACCGCATCTTCATCGTGGCTAACAAATACAATCGTGCGATCTTTCTGTCGTTTGATCTCGTTTAATCTCATCAAACATTTTTCTTGAAACGAAGTGTCACCAACTGCTAAAACTTCATCAATTAATAAAATTGGCGCATTGGTATGAATCGCAACAGAAAACGCTAACCGCATATACATTCCAGAAGAATATCTTTTGACTGGTTCATGAATATACTCACCCAATTCACTAAATTCGATAATTTTTCCGATTTCTGCTTGGATTTCTTTTTTATGTAAACCTAAAATTGCAGCATTTAAAAAAATGTTCTCGTATCCGGTTAACTCATGATGAAAACCAGCTCCAATTTCAATCAATGGGGCGACTTTGCCATTGACAACTACTTTCCCTTTATTTGGATAGGTGACCCCAGCAATCAACTTCATGATTGTTGATTTTCCTGCACCATTTCTACCAACGATAGCAATCGTTTCACCCGCTTGAATTTCGAATGAAACTTTTGACAATACTTTGTGAGATTTACCAACAGCAAAACCTTTGATCAGGCTGGGAATCAAATCTTTAATCGTTCGATCTTGTTGCAAAAAGAAATGCTTTGTAACATTTCTAAATTGTATTGCTGGTTGTGACATACTTTTCCTTATTAAAACAGTCTCTTAGTTACACAGCGTCTGCAAATGTTTTTTCTATTCGTTTAAAAAAGAAGTATCCAGTGACACTAAAGATCACGCTTACAAGCATTGACCAACCGATAATACCCCACTCAAAAGGATATCCAAATATCGCTGAACGATAACCTTCCATAATTCCAACCATTGGGTTTAATTTATATAACGCCAAGTATTTTTCTGGCACCATTGAAAGTGGATATACAATCGGTGTCATATACATCCACAACATCAGGAGTAAGTTTGTTAAATACTGAATATCTCTGTAAAACAAATTAAGTGCTGACATAAAAAAACTAATACCGGTCATAAACAATATTTGAGTACCAAAGAGCACTGGGAACCATATGATCGATGCTGATAATGGAACTTGATACATGATGACAAAGAGTAAGAATACCAATGATGAAAAGATGAAATCTATAATTTTCGCTAAAATTGCAGAGTAAGGAATAATTTCTCGAGGAAATTTTACTTTTTTGAGCAAAGATCCATTTTCTACTAAAGAGACAGTTGCAGACATCAATCCTGTTTGAAAAAACGTCCAGGGCAGAAGTGTGGCAAATAAGAAAACTGGATACGGAATATTATCGGTCGGAAAACGAAACACCAGTGAAAACACAAACGAATACACGAATAACTGTGCGAGTGGATTGACAAGTACCCAAGCGTAACCCACGAATGACTGTTTGTACCGAGCTTTCACTTCTCGTTGAGTGAGTTGAAACAACAGATATTTGTACGAGATAAACGGTTCAAAAAAAGTACGAAGCATAGTGTTAGTATATACGTAACTTACTTTTACATATAGACGAAAGATTCTATCACCGGCTTTTATTAAAGATGATATACTTTGCTGAAAGACAGCGTCTTTAATGAAAAAAGTTAGAGTACATCCACGTTTTCTATGCCACTACAACCTCATCAAGACATTGAAAAATGGTACGACAAATATGATCCTTGGGAGTATGAGACCGCTTTTGATGATAAGAAAAGGAAAGACATACTTTTAACGGAAATTCCAAACCGTACGTACAACAGAGTGCTTGATATCGGCTGTGGTCACGGTTTTGTGACTCGTGATTTACCTGGTGATGAAATTATTGGAATAGATATTTCAGAAAAAGCGGTACGTCATGCTCAAAGTGATGCTAAAAAATTCAAGAAAAAACATATTACATATAAAGTTGGGGATTTATTCAGTTTAGAAAAAACTGTGTCTGGCCCATTTGATTTGATTTTAATAACAGGAGTTTTATATCCTCAGTACATCGGGAAAAGTAACACCTTGGTCTATCATAAGTTAGATCAATTATTAGCGGAAAATGGCATACTCGTTTCCGTACACATAGATGACTGGTATACATCAAGATTTCCTTTTTTACTGCTTCAACAATATTTTTACAATTATCGTGATTTTTCACATCGCTTGGAGGTATACATCAAATGATACTGATGTACCACAAAATCGCTCCTGATTCTCCAACCATGTGGTGGGTAGATGTTGACAACTTTTATCGACAACTGTGTGAGTTACAAGGATACGAAGTTGTGTATTTAGATGACTACGATCCAACAAATCCCAAGCATGCGGTTATTACTTTCGATGGAATTTATCAGAATGTCTTAACCTATGCAGCTCCATTATTGAAAAAGTTTAACTATCCTTTTGAACTATTTCTTAGTGGAGATTATCTTGGCAAAGGGAATGAGTTTGATACGGTAGAACCATATGCCGAATTTACAACCATTGATGAACTAAAGGAGCTGGTCAAACTCGGTGGACGTCTACAATGGCATACCCACTCCCATCCAAATTTATCTAAAATTGAAGATGAGGATACGATTAGAAAAGAGCTGACCGTTCCTGCAGAATTGAAAAAATTAGATAAAAAAGGTTTTCGATGGTTTGCGTATCCTTACGGTGAGTTTAATGAGTTAACACTACAAGTGACCAAATCACTTTTTGAAGGTGGTATTTCTTGTAATCAAGGAAGTGATACCGATATTTTCGCACTGAATAGAATCACGGCCACGAATACGACTTCAGTGGCTCTAGCCACGATAGGTGTCATTATTCCTTCATTTAATTACGGAACCTTTTTGGTTGAATCAATTGAGTCTGCACTACGCCAAACAAGACCAGCCGATAAAATTTTGATTATCGATGATGCCTCGACAGACAACACTGCTCAAATTGCTGAAGCATATGTTGAGAAATTCCCAGAAAAAATTTCATTTATTTCAAATAAAAAGAATCTTGGTATTGTTAAAAATTTCAACAAAGCCATCAAAAATATTGACACTACGTACATCACGCTCTTAGGAGCAGATAATAGATTTCGAAGCGATTATCTTGAAAAAACATCCGCAATTTTGGATAAAGATCCTGAGATTGCCGTGGCCTATACGGACTTTGCACTCTTTGGTCCCCGTGCTAGTGCTATGTATGATTTGATGCCGAAAGACAGACGAGGTGGCATGAAAGGGAATAGTTATTTTATTGTACATTTCCCTGAATTTGAGACCCAAGATTTATCAAAACAAAAAGAAGCAAATATTATTCACGGGTCATCTATGTTTCGAAGAGACGTTTTTTATGAGGTTGGTGAGTACCAGGAAAAGAACTCTCGAGCCGAAGATCATGACCTGTTTTTTCGTATATTCAAAGCTGGTTGGAAAGCGAAACGCGTGCCTGAACCTATCTTGGAGTATCGACAACATTCCAAAGATCAAGCAAATACAAAAGTAAATTCATATATTGAGTTACATTTTTATCGAACTCAAAATAAAAAATTAGAAGCAGAGTTAAATCAGATTAAGTCCTCAAAGTATTGGAAGTTACTGTATATGTATAAAGATCCTAAAAATGCTTATAAAAACTACGGCCCTAAAATCGTTGCAAAAGTGAAAAAGAAAGTTCATTACTTTTTCACTCACTGAGTTTTTCACCTAAGAGCCTATCCGAGAATTCGCATTCAACTGCAAGTCAATATGTTTGGCAAAAAAGATCTTTCTTCTCTCCTGAAGTAGGCAATGCTACTAGGCGTCGAGAGAGAAACACTTTTTTACTCAAACCTCTTACCTTTCGTTACGAAAGGGACTTCTCGGATAGGCTCTAAGAAAATAATTTCTTGCAAGTGATCTTCATTCCCGAATTCCCTTTTTTCATCTGTGTTGAAACATTGAGAAAGTATCCGAACTTCGTCCTCAGTGAGTTTGTCATACTTCAGTCGTACCAAATCCACCTCTGCAGCTGTAAGAGCATTTCGTAAAGATGTACAACTTTCTGAAGCGACTGATTCAGCGACCGTTCTTTCAAATTGTTGATAATACGGTGGAAAAAATCCACTGTAACCATTTATCATGACGCAGTCATGTCCTGAAGCAGAGATCAACATGTCAGACCAATTCTGCAACTGAACTTCAATCCCTCGAACATCTCCGAAAGGGTTGTACGTCATTGGGTACTCTAAAAGAACTTGTTGATTTTCCACGCAACTTTCTTGAAGGAAAATATTTGAATCGCTAATAATCTCTCCCGAAGCAGCAGTACGATTAATGGGTAATATTTCAATCAAATATGTAACACCTATAAAAAGTATCAGCAGATTTTTTTTGTTTTCACTGATTTTCAAATCTGATATGTACTTAATTCCTAAGATTACAAAATAGAGCAGTCCAATGAAAAAAAGTAATGACCAGCGACTCAAGCCTCGGATGGGTTCTACCAACGGAATGAATTTTAATATAACTGAATATGGCAAAGGGAAACCGATATATTCGTTATTCCATTTCAGTCTTGGTCCAAGTGAAAAAATAAAACCTTGAAGCATAATCAAGGTCATGAATATTGTTGTTGAAAAATTTTCGTCTTTCTTTTTATATAACTTACATATTCCAAACAGGGCTAAAACCAACAGAGAAAAAGTTGGAAAAAGCGAGTAAGAACTGATTGTAAATTGTTGATTCCATACTTGTCCTATGTCACTTTTAGAAAAAATACTATGATAATTTTTGGTGGAGAAATAATCACTGAGTGAAGAAGAGTACTGGATATATTCCTGATATGAACGAGAAATCTGATGTGTGTTTTTCACCTGAATGTACTGATAAATAAAAACTCCTGCAAGTGAAAGAAAAGTTAATCCAAAATAAATACACCACAGAAACAATCGAGAGAGAAATGTTTTATTTAATTTTTGTGTCATCAATAATGACATGATCCATGTGCCGATGGACCAAAGAAAAAAGATGGAGAGATACACACTGGAGGTAAATAAGAATGCTGAAGTTATTCCTAAAAGTACTGCTTTTTTCGTTTCAATTTTATTGTCCAACAACCACCGAAATCCAAGTAATAACGGCCAGATATTGAGAATTTGAAAGTGAGCCGTATTAAGAAACAGAAAAGGCAGCATCGAAGTTGCAAGGGTTGATAACCAAAGATAGTATCCGGAAACGTATTTTTTCCATAACCACCAACTTGCAACGATATTCAGAAACCAGGTCATAAAAAAAAGTACGTTCATGATCAAAATTCTGTTTGGTGTAAAAAAAGACAAGAAGTAGCCAATCACGCTAGTAGGGAGTAACAAATCTGAAAAGAGAAGAGCCTTTTCAGAATCAGGGTAGAAAATATTTCCGTGAAAAAAATTCTTGAAATCAAATCGAGAAAAATGATCAATGTGTTGATCAGTCACCCAAACCATTAAAGGATAGTCATTCCAATCAAATAAATGATCGGACATTGAACCCAAAAGACTTCGATGCACCCAAACACTTATCAGGAAAATCAAGATAATTCCAGCAAAATCTAATATAAGTGATTTATTCTTAAAATGTCTCTTGAATTCATGAGGAAGAAGTGTCATGGAGAAAATGATCTGTGGTCTGTTCTTAATTATCTGCAGTAGAATACATATTACACTACTTACATGAAGGTCGTTATGCCGACTAGTTTAAGCTTACTCATCAATACAAAAAATGAAGAAAAAGTGCTCGATGCATGTATTGCTTCCACAGAAGGGATTGTTGATGAGATTGTGATTGCTGACATGGGAAGCACTGACTCAACGTGTTCAATCGCTCAGAAGCATGGTGCCAAAATATTTCAAGTGAGAAATTTTGGGTTTGTTGAACCAGCTCGGAAAATTGGTGAAAAATATACGACTGGAAAATGGGTACTGGTTTTGGATGCAGATGAGTGTTTGTCTCCAAAATTAAAAAAGGAAATCCCAAAATTGATAGCGGCTGATCACGAGGTGATTGCAATCCCTCGAAAAAATATCATCTTTAATCAGTGGATGAAAGGCAATGATTACTGGCCCAATTATCAGATTAGACTATACAAAAAAGGGACAGTTCAGTGGCCAGCTACTATTCACGCAGGTGCAGTCACCAAAAAACAAATTTATTATCTCTCGGCAGAACCTGAGTATGCGTTGATTCACACAGTGTCTGTCGATCCAAATTTTCTCTTAGCAAAAACAGATAATTACAGCACCCATGATTCATCTTTTTCTGAATACTTGAAAGATCATGCGTTTGAGTCAGACGCGGTACTGAATTATCTTCAACATGGTTTTCGCTTTGGCTTCGTGGCCAAAGAAGGGTTTAAAGATGGGTTTGGTGGATATGTGATGAGCAAACTCATGGATATTTATCGATTCGCAGAAGTGGCAAAGTACTGGCTAAATCATGGCCAACCTACGATGAAAAATGAAAAACTGTTTCTCGAAACATTTACAATTGAAACTGAATATAAGAACTCTTTCTTCTTTAAAATGTGGTTAAAGTGGAGGAAAGTAAAAGTTCGAATAAAAAAGTTACCGTACGTTTTTACGGGCTTCTACGACTAAAGTCTCCAAATTATTAAACTCCTGAGAAGTTGATTTCCAATGTGATTCAAGGTTTTTCAGATGTGGATCGCTGCTTTTCCCTGGTTTACATTGCACAACGTCGACAAATCCGACCTGCTCTAATGCCCATTTTAGTGTTTTAAAATCATAAATAAACTGATGCCCCCAAGCTCTCATAAAATTATTGATGACATGGGTGGCCTGATTATTTTCTAATTTAAATTCAGAGCTTGACCACTGAATATATTTTTTTTGTAGGGGCGAAGGTGTTTTACCATATAAATCGATCAGAAATTGTAAATCTGGGGTAGCCAATCGAATTTTCCCGTTCTTTCTCAAAACTCGATAAAATTCCTTCAGCATGACTTGACCTTGCTGGAAAGAAAAATGCTCGTGTACATGTTCAGAGAAAATATAATCAATAGATGAAGTGGGAAGCGGGAAAGGTTTTAAAAGGTCGAGCGGAACAAGTTCTTTACTTCCATATAGTTCCGTATTTAACCAGCCTTCGCGCATATACGGCCAACATCCGACTTGAAGCTTTCGAACTTTCTGTTGGTCAAGGTATGTTTGAATATCACTTTCTCTTCGTGAGAGTGATTGATAGTGACCGATTTTCCAAAACAGCAGATGTTTACGTCTCCAGTATTCAGCCCGCATTCGTACAAGAATTGGAAATTTTTCAATCACACGGTACAGATTTTTTTTAAACATTATTTTCCTTTTGTTTTTAACAAAATGAACAAAGAAATTATCAGACCAAGCAAGTTACTAGTAAACAAGGTCAAAAAGAATGGCTTGGGTAAATCCCAGTAGTGAAAAGGCCTTAGCCACCATAAATCAAATGTCTCCTCAAAAACGGTTGAACGCATATGCCAGATCGTCCAAGGATCAGTTTGATTTTTACCATAATAACTGTACTCGATATCTAGAAGTTTTTGTGACACAGGGGAAATAAACGGAAAATCAATTAAATTTAGGTTTTGTTTTTGCCCATTAATTTTAAAATCTTTGAGAAATATCAATTGTTGTTTTGGTAATTCGGCTGAGCTAGTTCCAATAAACGATGGTTCAAAAATAATGTGTGTAACATCTTTATCATCTGGTGTTACTTGGAATTGAAGACGTTGCTCAGTACTCGCACTAATACTTGCTGTAACTAATTCTTGCCCGTCATTCAATATTCGAACCTGAGCCGAATACGAACTTGTCGGAATAATTGGATGATTACTGATTAACAAATCAAAGTTATTAACTGAATGACCAGGAAATTGGAGAGTCATGAGTGATGGAGCATGAATTTCTCGCCACGATTCATCTTTGTTTGGTCGGAAAGGCCGATCAAATCCATCTTTCAAATACAGATTATATTGACCTCGATCAAACAGACGGTCGGCTCGAAGCACACGCTTCACAAGCGTTTTACTCATTGTAAGTACCGGAGAATATCGGGGGATAATATTCCCATACTCGTAGACATTGAAATTTCTCCCATTGAACTGGGTATCCGATTGTAACCCAGCAAACCGAATTTGATAGGGAAGTAGTACCGAACATAATTGAACAAATAATCCAATCAAGAAAAGTGGCACAACGACAAATATTTTCTGCTTTTTTGTCATTTGTGTTATCAATACTCCTGCAATCAATAAAAATCCTGGAAGAATAGGCAACATATATCTTGGTCCCCAACTCGAATCACCATGCCAAAGCAGATAATCCACTCCACCCAGCAAAGTTGCAAAAAACCAAAAGAAAATGACAAATAAAATTGAGAAGGCAATCAGCTCTGCTTTTAATCGTTTAACTGGAATTTTATGCCAAAATAATATGAGGAGTAGAAGCGTTGGTGAGAAAAGAAAGATGCTTTTTCCAGCACTAAAGAGTAAATTCCAACTTCCGTCAAAAATGACATACAGCGGAGGGAAAGGAATGTGTGGAATCCCACCTGACCCATACCCTGTTGAAATTCCTCCTCCAAATCGAACCGTATTAAACCAGGTATAGAGTTTGATAAAAGGAAGCAGACCAGCTAACCCAACGACAAGGTCTTTGACCAATTCTTTAAACCATGAAAAATAAAACGGTCGCTGAATCAGAAGCAGGTAATAAATTCCCAATGCCGGTAAGGTTAATAAAAAGATTGGGTTATACGAAATCACAACAATTCCAAAGCTCACTCCAGCGAGAAAAAGAAACTTTCTTTTTTTTGTGAGGGAAAATTTCCGAATTAAGTAAAAAGTGGTCGTCAAAAAAGCCAAGAACATCATGTGAGCGAAGACGTGTTTCGTGTACGGAAAGAAATTGTTCGAGATAACTAAACAAAAACTCAGTAAAGCAGCTTTCTTTTTTGAAATAGAAAATGTGTGAAGATACATGCCAAGTGCTGTACAAAGTACAGCTCCGAAAAACGCATTCGTCATACTTGCAAAAAGTTGAACTGGCCAATCTGATTGTAAAGGAAATGCTTGAATTGGATTTTCTCCCGTGATCCGGAGAAAAACATCTTCAATCACAACAGCTGGCATGAGTGCGAGTGAGAATCCTAATCCTGTCGGGCTATACCTTTTTCCATCTGAAGCTATGCCAACACTCATGTGAATATTTTCCAATGGATACTCTTCATGTGGCATTTCAAATGTACGGTCGTAATACATCCTCCGAGCGATCGTTAAATATTGTTGGCCATCTTGTGATTCAACAATTCCGGAAGCAAACAACGTTAAAAAGGAAAAAGAAAAAAAGAAGTAAGTGATCCAAAAAGCTCTATTCATCAGTTTGATTCTAACATTGAACTTGGAGTCTGTCTGAGAGCTGAGAGTAATTGTTTGAATGTGAGGATAAACCAGCTAGAATCGTCTCATGAACAAAATTCAGAACATGTATGTCGTCATCCCTGTTCTTCTCCTTTGTCTCGGCATTTTCATTTTCCGATCAGTATTTTTTAATGTCACTACACATTTACTCGATTGGAATGACTATCCATATTATATTTGGACGATTATTGAGCAAGCTCAGAATCTTCGGTCATTTCAGTTTTTTGCTCTCGGTGAAGCCAACATCTTTTATCCCCATCAAAGTGTATTGTTTTTTTCCGATTTATTACTACCTCAGGCAGTTATTGCAGCAGTACTACTGACATTTACGACGAATTTTATTCTTATTTTAAATACACTTTTTTTTATCACTCTTGGTTTAAATAGTATGGCAAGCGTTTTTTTATGGAAAAGATTTTCAAACAATTCTGCGTTTGTTTTTTTTCTTTCAGTTGCCACTGTGTTTTCGCCTTTTCTTTTTTTACAACTTGGTCATTTTCAAATGATCAATATCTGGCCGCTCTTGTTCGGAGTAGGTTTAATTCTCAAGCAACACCAAAAGACCTCATTATTCGATTCTGTAATCTTAGGACTCTTATTAACTCTTCAGTTTTTAATCAGCGTCTATCTGGCAGTCTTCTTTATCTGGATCATACTTGTTTGGTATGGGGTAGAAGTTGTTTTCAAACTGAGTCAAAAGCAAAACATCCTTACATCTTTGCTGTATCCTGCAATTACAGCCTGTTCTTTCCTAGTAACAGTCGTTCCATTTTTATGGAAATACTTTGACACACAACATGCATATCAAATTCATCGTTCATACGGTGAGTATGCGTTCTACGCTGCACATATTACAGATTACTTTTTTCATCAAATTCGACCTTTTCGAAGTTTTCTCGCTGGCACAGTTTTTTCTGGATGGAATAAATTTAATCAACATACGATTGGTGAATGGGTGAGCTGGCCAGGAATTTCTTTGGTACTGTTATCAACTGCAGGTCTGTTTAGTTTTAAATTTGGAAAAAAAGTTCAAGAGATTTCAATTCGATTGAATCAGATTGATGTGTTTTTCTTCATCCTGCTTGTAACAGGTTTCATTTTTTCTTTGGGCCCTCGATTGAATGTGAACGGGATTTTTACCAATATTCCTTTACCTTACCATCTAGTAATGAAAGTTTTACCACTCGTTGAACCAGTCCGCGCCACGAACCGATGGGCATTCTTATTCTACTTAGGCTTAGCATACTTTTCAGGTAAAGCCTTACAAAAAATTGAGGATAATAGGGTGAGAAATGTTGTTATAGCAATGATGACGGTAGTGTTTTTTTTAGAAATAATTCCATTACAAATTCCTGCTAGTTCGAGAAGTTATTATCTCCAAAGTCGTTATCTTGAAATCGAGCAAGCATGTGCCGCTGAACAAAAAGTGCTTTTGGAGTATCCTATGAATTGGCAAATTGAAAGCACAGGTAACGAATTTTATTTACCGTACAAAAGTGAAATGCTGCTCGCTTCCTTGCAACATGGATGTTATCTTGTGAACGGCTACAGTGGATTTACTCCTAGAGAAATTGAAGAATATGAGATTTCGATTACACAAGCAGTTCAAAAAAACTCACCTGCAAGTTTTGAAAAACTATTGGACAAAAAGAATGTTTCATTGCTGAAACTAAATGTGGTTGCTCAGGATGCCAGTGATTCTGCCCGATTACGTGCTTTCTTCTCTGAACTTCATTCCTTTACAGCAGTTTCTTCTGATGAGGGATCAATTGTGTATCAAAAAGATTTATGAAAGAAAATCAGTTTCCATTTGTCTCTATCATCATAGTGAACTTTAATGGAAAAACCCATTTAGAGCGTTGTCTCACTTCACTTAAGAAAATTACTTATCCCAAGTCAAGGTTTGAAATAATTATTGTAGACAATAACTCTCACGATAACTCAGTCACATTTATAAAAAATAATTATCCCTACGTCCAATTAATTCAAAGTAAGGAAAACCTTGGATTTGCAGGTGGAAATAATCTCGGCGTATCGAAAGCTCAAGGTGAATACGTGGTGTTGTTAAACAATGACACTTGGGTAGATGAAAATTGGTTACAAGCTTTGGTTACTCGCGCTGAATCTGATCCACAAATTGCTGCGGTCAATTCAAAATCGCATCTTTCTTTCCCCTGTATCCCTTTGACAATTACTTCAGATGTTCATTCACGTTCTGAGTTTACTCATGCCTTAGATTTTCAATCAGTTGGCGTTTTAGTCGAAGACCTCATTATCGACGATCCTCAATTACAAAGGCAAATTCATTATCAAAAAGGTTTTTATGATGTTGAAAAAGGAGAAGTTGCGATGCGGTGGACAAAAGGTAAAGGTGTGATCTTAGTCCCAGCCGATACGAACAAAAAAAAATTAGAATTTTTGATTACAATCAGAGCACAAAAATCGACCTCGCACTTAAAAACGCATATATCAATACTGCTGGGAAATCAGGAAATTAAAAAAGATGTATTAGATTCATATGAAGTTAAACAATATCATTTCAGTTTTCCGATCAAGGATTTTCAGAAAAATCTTTTGTATAGAGTTCAAAATGCAGGAAACGTCATCTTTCGCTCAGGGCACAGCCGAGACAGAGGCGCAGTCGTAAAAAAATACAATCAGATCTATGAAATAGATAATGCTTTTTATCAAGAAAGTTCTGATATCTTGGCATTTTGCGGTGTAAGTGTGCTTTTGAGAAAAAAAATGTATCAAGAATTTGGTGGCTTTGATGAAACGTTCTTTATGTATTATGAAGATACAGACTTAAGTGTTAAGCTCAGAAGAGCGGGCTATCGATTGGTTTTTGAACCAAAATCTCTTGTGTATCACATACATGCTGGTTCTAGTGTGGAGTGGTCGCCATTTTTCATTTTCCATGTCGAAAGGAATCATCTTGCATTTGTGTTCAGACACTTTCCACTCTCAGTCGTCATCCAGCAAACGCTTGAGTTTTTTGCAGTTTTTCTCATCGGCATTATTAAAATGATTCGATGGAGGATTGTGCAAAATTGGGTTGCATTTGAAGATTTTAAAGAACGCTCTGATGTCCGAATAAAAATTATTCGTTGGTTAATAAAAGATGGTTTTCGGATGTATTTTGAACGAATGAGATTAAGTAAGAAGGAGCGTGTGAAGATGATGGAGATATACTTATCATGCTATTAAGTTGAGTAGAAAAAAATTAAATTCTGAATGAAAAATAAAACACGACTAAAAACTGCTGCAGTGTATGATCGTTGGCTTTCGACTCTTGGTGGAGGAGAGCAAGTTGCTTTTGCATACGCAGAAACATTACGAGATTTGGGATTTGAAACAACACTACTTACTCATCAAAAAGTTGATGTTGCCCAGGCAGAACAGAAGATGAACGTGAATTTAAAAGGTATTCAAATTCGATACATCCCAAATCTCTTAGATTACCAACTCAGTCAGTACACCGAAGAATACAACATCTTTATCTGCAATTCTTTTCTAGACTACATTCCAAATAGAAGTACTGTTGGATTACTCTCTATTTTTTTCCCATCAAAAATCACTGTCAATTGGTATGAGTACTTAAAGCGGGCACATATTGTTCCAACATTGAGAAGGTTTTTTATTTATCCTTCACTGTTTGAAGGTTTTCGATATGACACCTATCAAGATCGTTACATGCATAAATGGTTGGGGAAAGAGTCATCCATTTATTTTAATCAAAATATTCATACTATTAAAATTACACTTTATTTTGAGTACTTAGCATTCTCAGCCGTCGATCTAATGAAGTTTTCTTTTGACGGAAAAAGTATCGACCCGCAAGATCGTGTGATACATTTTCAATCCAATACAGTAGAATATTTCTTTACTTTCCCTGAGGAAAGTATTCATAAACCGTTTACGATTCATTTGCCAGAGACTGATTTTTCTGATGAAGTTTCACTCGTCCAACTTTCCATTCCAAGTCTTCGGTACGTTTTATACAACATTTTTAAATCAATTTTTCCTGTTTGGGAAATGCGACTACATGGTGGCGCTTCACCGACAAAATTTTCAGATATTGAATCGTATGACCAAATTATTTCAATTTCGGCGTTTACTCAAACTTGGGTGAAAAAATATTGGGGAATGAAAAGTACCATTTTGTATCCACCTGTTTCTACCACAGACTTTACACCGGCTCCAAAAAAATCTAATTATATTTTGCATGTCGGAAGATTTTTTGTAGGTGGTCATTCAAAAAAACAATTAGAACTTGTTCGAGCTTTCAAACAACTTGTTGATGATGGAATCGCTGACTGGGAGTTTCATTTGATCGGTGGTATTGCCGAAGGAAACGTTCATAGTCAGTATGTTGAAAAAATTAAAGAAGAAGCAGAGAACTATCCAGTCTTTTTACATACTAATGCAACTTTTTCAACTCTAAAGAAAATAATGGCCTCATCTAAAATATATTGGCATGCAACCGGTTTGGATGAGAATGAACAAAAGAATCCAATTCAAATGGAACACTTTGGTATTACCACAGTGGAAGCCATGGCGTCTGGTTGTGTTCCTGTAGTAATCAATAAAGGTGGGCAACCTGAGATTGTAAAAGAAAAAAGCGGTTTCGTTTGGGAAACACGTGAAGAACTTTTACTCCATACTCAAAATTTGATATCTGATGACAAATTGCTTTCTGAATATCAAGAAAATGCAATAAAACGAAGCAAGTACTTTAGTAGAGAAAACTTTAAAAACCGCTTTAAAAAAATCCTTGAAACATACCAAAAACGCACTGAGTAAATATGTTTAAAAAACAAGTTTATTTCTTTCGAAATTTTTTCACACACAATTTATATTTTCTTCTTCCTTTATTTTTGTTTCTTTTATTACTGGCAAGAAACCCATTTTCAGAAAGAAACTTAATTGCCAATTTTGAACCATTTCCGGATACATTCCACTACGTCGTTCCGATACATTGTTTATTAGAAGGACAAGGTTGGACAATCTGTCGAGAAGGTAGAAGTATTTCCCAGTCGGTTCCTGGGTTCTACAGCATTTTCTTACTGCCATTTATCTTGATTGAAAATGACCCCCGAGTTTTTTACTTTTTAAATATTTCGCTTTCGCTTTTTTCATTTTTCTTGCTTGTCATAATTTTTCGTCAGCTGCAGATTTCACGATGGATACAGTTTATTGCTTTGGGTGTCTATGTGACCACATTTCAAGTTTACTGGTATCCGATGTTAGCCATGGCTGAAAACTTATTGATCCCGTTAGTTTTATCAGCAGTGTATTTGCTTATTCAGAAAAAACTATCTCGAAAACAAATTGTGCTTGCAGCCTTAATAACGACAGGTGTTTATGCCACAAAGTATGCTGCTTTAGGAATTACAGCCACTTTGGCTCTGCTGTTTATATGGAAAATATTTACACAAGAAAAAGAAAAAAAGAAGCAGCTCACTATAATTGGAATGTTCATTGCTATTTCAGCTGTAACATTTCTACTTGCTGATAATTTTCAGATATTTAGAGCACTCATTCCAATAGTTCAAAGTTGGATCATTCCTGGTTCAGGACAAGAAAACGCTGTGGTTGCTGATAGCGGTTGGTGGTTGTCACCAGAATTTTTTACAAAAAATTTGAGTTTTTATGTTCGAGGAATTCTGGGTGAAAGTGTCCCGGTCCTTTGGAAAACAGATCCACTATTACCAAGATTTTTACTGATCGCTACCGTATTTTTATCCGTATTTTTATCCGTATTTTCCTTGAATAATAAAAAAAGTCGCCTGTTAACGCTATCTTTATTCTCCTTGATCTTTATTCCTGTCATTCCCTTAAGTTTTTTTTACGCTCCAAATTTTAGATATGTTCTCTACATCATTCCATTATTCATACTTTTAGGTGGTGTCAGTATTCAATCGTTGATAAACTCAGCTATTCCAAGCCAGATAAAACTGATCATTTTTACTGTCTTTCTTTTATTTATAGGAATTACTTTTGCTCAGAGGCTTAGCCCGATTAAATATCAAATCTCACTGAATTTGAAGCATGCTGAAACTCCTTGGTGGTACATCGCAATCAAGGAAAATGATACCTACCTTGCGGAAATTTCTTCAGGAACTCAAAGACCGATCCTAATTACTGCCATACCTCCGCATTTATACGATTTTTATTCTTTTGGAGAAGTTCAGTTGCTTCCATTGTCATACAATCATGACTTTATTAACAACCGTACGGAACTTTGGGGAGAGTACGATTACAGCAATTTAATCGAACTGTATAAAAGTTTTATTGAACAAGGGAATGAAGTGTATGTGACCAATTATGGTTTAGGGAATGAAATACCAAGACAAAATGATTTTGCCAATATTCAACAAACCTTCAACTTAGAATTAGTAAGAACGGGATGTCACAATGCATGCAATCTGTGGAGAGTTTCAATTAAGCCTGAGTAAAAACTTATTCTTCAGGCATAACTAGCCAGAAAATAAAGTACGGGATAATGCCTGGAGCTCCACCTGGTAAAGCAAGCAAAAGGAAAATGACACGTACTAAGGTCACATCAATATTTAAATATCGAGCAATTCCAGCGCAGACGCCGGCAATTTTCTTTTGGTTTTTAGGGCGGACAAGTTGTTTCATAGCTATATTTTTTACCAATTTATTTAAAACATCAAGATGGAATCATTTTTTGAAGATAGCTATCACTAGACCATTTCCGTTCCAAAACGGATGGCCGTACTTAGCATCTTCTATTACGGACTGATTCACTTCTTTCCACGAATTCCAGTAACTTATTCGTTTGAGAAATGTTTTTTTACACTTCTGTTGATCAGATAAAAATAAGGAGTCAAAGTGAGGATTTTGTCCAAAAGCCCCTGTAATGATCAGCTTGCCATTTGTGTTTAATAGGCTTAGTAAATGATGTATAGCTTTTTCAATTTTTTTCGAGTCCTTTTGTTTTTCATCCCAGCCTACATGTTCTAGTGTAGAAATAGCGATAATGAGGTCATATTTTTTGGTTTTTGGAATTTCTGTGACGTCAATATTTTCAACCTGATCAGCTTCTTCATACTTATCAATGACTCGATGCGAAATTTTGAAGTAATGACTGAGAACATTTCCAATTTCTAAAACTGCTAGCTGTTTTTCATACGCTTTTTCAACTTCATTCCAGACAATCGGGATTTCTACTGCTCGCTCATTTTTCCAGGTCGCATTATATCGATGAATAAAATAGGAGAGTTTTTCTCCTTGAAATGAGAAAGATCTCAATGGATGAATCAATTTGTGAACAGGGTAATACCAAATGGCTCGATGGAGTAAAGAGTGATGCATGTCTAGGTATTGTGCAGTGCAAATAAAAAAATGGGAAGGAGAAAGAAACGGGGTCTCCAGGAAAAGAAGACCCCTTGATTCGATTTGCCCTGGGAAGGGCCCTGTGTGAACCGTGGAAGCCGTAGCAGCTTTTTTGGTTCACTCAACGTGTAGTGTAGTACAAATACTATTTGGTACAACAAGGAAAAGCCTAGGATGAAAAAAAAGACCCCCTCCTAAAAGATCAGGAAGGGGTTGTAGAAATGAGATAACTTTCCCAGCCACGACGTGACTGAGACCTTGACCTCCTAGCTGCAGAGTTATTTCTTAGAGGAGGTCAACAATTATTATATTTAAACAAAGAAAAAAAGAAAGCCCGTGATTCCGATGTAAAGTTATATTTTTAAACTTTCTTAAAAAACTTTCTATTCAAACCTGTACAATAATCTTAAATGAAAACCCTGACACAATATCTTCCTCTACTTTTTTTAATTTCACTTGCATTTGTTCTTCGGCTTCCACTTCTAACTCAGTCTTTTTGGCTGGATGAAGCCGCCCAGGCCCTTCAAAGTGCTCGGCCTTGGTCTGAACAACTGAATATTCCCTATGACTTTCAACCTCCTCTTTTGCACGTTTTGACTCATTTCATGCTGAAAGTTTCACCCATGGAGTGGTGGTTACGTATGACTTCGGTGACTGCTGGAGTCGTTTCTGTCGCTTTTACCTATCTGATGGGAAAGAAATTTTTATCTGAAAAAATGTCGATCGTGGCCGGAGCATTGATGGCGACGAACTCCTTACATATTTATTTTTCTCAAGAACTCAGATCATATAGTTTGGCCTGTATGTTTGGAGTGATGAGTTGGTATTTTTTGTTACGAATAGTTGGTGAGAGTAGGAAAGTAGCACGTCATTCCGAGCTTCAGCGAGGAATCTGGCAACAATTACTACCTTTTAGGTCTACTTTATCCAGATTCTTCGGAGTACCTCAGAATGACAGAAAGAGTGGAATCGATTACCTAATGTATACGTTGGCTTCGCTTGGTGGTTTTTACTCGATGTATTTGTATCCGTTTCTTTTTCTCGCCCAAGTTATTGCTGTTATTTTCTTCTATCGATCATTTTTTAAACAATTTGTCGTTTCTTGGTTTTTCGTTATGACTGGTTTTGCTCCGTGGCTTCCTAAGCTCTTCGAGCAATTGCAAGTTAGTCAGGCGTTACGTGCCAACACGCAAGGGTGGGAAGATGTGGTGAGTTTTGATCAAACAAAATCGATTCCAATGGTGATGGCAAAGTTTCTATTTGGAGTATCTGATCTAGAAGTCAATATTTTTTATATTGGTTTTACGCTCATATTGTCCTTCATTTTTATTCAACTGATTCGTATACAACAATTTAAAATTGTCATTTCCAATAAAAAGGTTCAGTTACTTCTTGTTCAATTTGTAATACCGTTGTTGTTTGCTTGGATTATTTCGTTCTGGACTCCACTGATTCAGCCAAAACGCGTCTTATTTCTGCTTCCATCGTTCATTCTTTTACTCTGTCTTTTTATTCATCAAGCCAAAATTTCTGTAAAGTGGAAGTATCTCATCGTCAGCATTTTTCTTTTTTTGAACCTTTTTTCACTCTTTCAATACTGGAGTGATCCAAAACTACAGCGTGAGGATTGGAGAGGAGTCATATCGGAGATAAATCAGCAGTTTTCTCCCAGCTCAAGTGTAATCGTGTTTGGTTTTGATGAAGCGTTTGCTCCTTGGAATTGGTATCAGCACAATGCGTTTCCAATTATCGCCACCGGCACAAAAACAATTTCCACAATCTCAGATATGGAAGAGAAAATGATACCGAGTTTGAATTATGAATACGTAATCGTGTTTGATTATTTAAGAGATCTGACTGATCCAAACCGACGTATAGAACAGTGGCTCAATGAATATGGATATCAAGATGTTGGATTATTAGAACGGCCAAATATCGGTTTTATTCGTGTTTTCCAAAAAGGAAAAGAAGCAAACGTGGCATATCAAATTATCGAATAATTCGAATCATCTCGTGGTAGACTAAAGACAATTATGGCTTCTGAGCACCATCTCTCAGTCGGAATCGATATTTCTCCGGTTTTATACGGCAGAGGTGTTTCTCGATATACTGCCAATCTCATCCGCTCACTCAATTCAATTAATACTCTCAATCTTCAACTGTTTGGAAACTCATTACGACGTAAAGCTGAACTAAAAGCATTTGCAGAGAATGCTGGTCTTGGATCGACATTGAATGCCCATGCGATTCCACCAAAAGCACTTTCAGTCCTGTGGTATCGACTGAATTGGCCAGATATTAATTACTTTCTTCCGAAGATTGACGTCTTTCATGCTTGGGAAGAATTAGTTCCGCCAAGCTCAAAAATTCCCGTGGTCGCTACAATCCATGATTTAGCCATTTTAAAACATCCAGATATTGCTCATCCTGCAACTCACTATCGACATCGAGAAGCTTGGAAAAGATTAAAAGCACTCGATGCACATATCATTGCGGTCAGCCAAGCAACTCGCAAGGATGTAATCGAACTTTTGGAATTTCCTCCCGAAAAAGTGCATTTAGTGTACGAAGCACTGCCTGAGGAAAGAAAAGTGACTGTGTCAGCTACAGATATTGAGCAAATCAAAGCAGAGTACTCACTTGAAAGACCGTACCTATTGTGGGTCGGGACACATGAGCCACGAAAAAATTTAAAGAACTTAATTGAAGCGTGGCAAAGTCTCGCCAAAGAAGTGGATCTTGTGTTGGTCGGGGCAGCAGGATGGGGAACAGAGACCAAAAAATTTAAGTATCTTCCAAAAATTCTTGGATATGTTGATGATCAAATATTGGCAAAACTTTTCGCTGGAGCGAAAGCCTTTGTCTTTCCTTCACTAGATGAAGGATTTGGTCTACCAATACTTGAAGCTTTTTATTATAAAGTTCCTGTTGTCACTTCAGATCGCTCTGCAATGAAAGAAATAGCTGGAAATGCAGCCGAACTTATTGATCCCGAAGACATTCAAAGCATGACGAAAGGAATTGAAACGATTTTAAATGAAAATTCAGCGGGTAAAAAAAGACGTGAACAACTCATGACGCAGCGATTACAAATCTTTAACTGGACGAATACAGCTCGAGCGACTTACAAAGTGTATCAACAAGCTCATCAAAGTAAAAAATAGTATGCCAATCGATTCTCAAATTCACCGCATCGGAGTAGATGGAAATGAAGCAAACACTTCCAATCGTGTTGGGAGTAATGTGTATGCGTTTGAAATTTTACATGAGTTAGAAAAACAAACTCGAAATAACTCTGATGTTGAATGGCAGATCTACCTTTCGTCCGAACCTGTCAAAGACATGCCCCCGAAACGAAAAGGCTGGAAGTATATCCTGGTGCGACCGTCCGCTTTTGCTACTCAATGGGGATTACCAATTCGTTTGTGGAAAGACCGAAAAAAACTCGATGTCTTTTTTACACCTGGACACTATGCACCTCGTGCCTGTCCGATTCCGTATGTATCAAGCGTGATGGATTTGGCTTATTTAAAATTCCCGACTCAGTTTAAACTTCGAGATTTGTATCAATTGAAAAATTGGACCGCCTATTCAATTCGTAAAGCCAAACATATTATTGCCATCAGTGAATCAACTAAAAAAGATGTTGTTAATACCTACAGAATCCCTGAAAACAAAATCACCGTTGCCTATCCGGCGCTTTTACCGAATCGAAGTACCTCAGTCCCTGATCAAAAAAAAGTCTTAAAAAAGTTTGGATTAAAAAAACCATTTTTGCTCTATGTGGGAACACTGCAACCACGAAAGAATCTCACTCGATTAATAAAAGCCTTTGAAGGATTGGCCGATGAATTTTCGGAAAAACAAAATGGCGAGTTTGAGATTGACCTAGTAATTGCAGGAAAAATTGGCTGGCTTGCTGATGATATCGTTCGAAAAGCAAAAAATAGTCGATATGCTTCAAATATTCATTTGCTCGGTTATGTAAATGATGAAGAAAAAGCCGTCCTGTATCAAAAAACACTTGCGACAGTTTTAGTCGGATTATATGAAGGTTTTGGAATGCCTCCACTTGAAGCACTCGCATATGGAAAAAGATCTGTGGTCAGTAATAACAGCAGTTTGCCTGAAGTCGTAGGAAAGACTGGAATTCTAGTAGACCCACATTCGGTTCCAAGCATTACTGAAGGCTTAAAAAAAGCAATTAAGATGTATCAAAAAGATTCAACAAACTGGAATAAACTTGCGAAAGAACAACTCAAAAAGTTTAGTTGGGAAAAATCAGCAGGGAAAATTTTAACAGCATTAATGAATATAAAACATGAAAATAATCGCGTTTGATCCAGGCTATGATCGTTTGGGATGGGCAGTAGGTGAAACTCAAAACCTCAAATTAAAAGTCAAAAGTTTTGGCTGTATTACGACTTCAAAAGAAGATACACTTTTTCATCGATATCGAATCATTATTGATGAAGTTGAAAAACTCCTCATCGAGCACGAACCAACACAGGCTGCCACAGAATCCTTATTTTTTTTCTCGAATCAAAAGACCGCCATGAAAGTGGCTGAAGTTCGAGGAATTATTACTGGTTGCTTGCTAAAAAGAAATATTGAGATTAGCGAATATACTCCAATTCAAATTAAGCAAGCTGCCGCTGGCCATGGAAGGGCTGATAAAGTTGCTGTCGATAAAATGGTTCGTCTTCAATTAAATTTAAATCCTAAAGAAAAAATTATTGACGACACGATTGATGCCTTAGCCATCTTGCTCACGCATTCCATTCGCTCCCAATCAAAATTAATATAAAACAATTTATCCCTCAACCTCTTCGCTAAATCTTCTGGTTATGGTAAGGTTGTTAAATAGAAGCTATTTAATTCACAGCTATGATTGGTTATCTTGAAGGAACACCTCGAGTAATAGGAAAAGCATGTTTGATAATGGTCAATGGTGTTGGCTATCAGGTCGAAGTCAGCCCAACTACATTAGAAGGATTAGCTTTAAAAAACAAAGTTGAACTTTTTATTTATACCCATGTCAAAGAAGATGCCTTAGAACTGTATGGTTTTTTTACGCCGGAAGAAAAAAGCTTGTTCGAAGCACTTCTAGCTGTGTCAGGAGTTGGACCACGCTCGGCACTTGGTCTAACAGGAATTGGAACATCTCAGCTGATTCATGCGATTCAAAATGCTGATATTACGATCTTAACTCAAGTTCCAAGAGTAGGAAAAAAGTTGGCACAAAAAATCATTATTGATTTGAAATCGAAGCTTGGTAGTTTTCAAGAACTTGATTTACAAACTCCGTCGCCTGCTAAACAAGAAGTTGTTCAAGCATTAATGGGACTCGGGTTTGCAGAAGAGCATATTCTTCGAGCGATGAAAGATATCGATGCTGAAGCACTTTCATTAGAAAAAGCGATGAAACAAACCCTTCAAATATTAGGACAACGCACATGAGTGATACATCACCTATTCTTAATCCAGAAGAAGAACAATTATTTACCAGCTTACGCGCACAAAGCTGGGATGATTTTTTAGGACAAGAACACGTTAAAACTGCTTTACAAATTTCTATTCAAGCTGCACGGCAACGTGAAGAATCAATGGATCACACACTGTTGTACGGACCTCCGGGATTAGGAAAAACAACGCTCTCTCATCTAATTGCCAAAGCCATGGGAGCTCAGCTGAAAATTACTTCGGGGACTGCATTGACAAAAGTGGGTGATTTAGCGGCGTTACTCACAAATTTACAGCCTGGAGATATTTTATTCATAGATGAAATTCATCGCATTCCAAAAGCAGTTGAAGAAACACTGTATCCAGCCATGGAAGACTACGCTCTAGATATCATGATTGGAAAAGGCCCTTCAGCCCGCTCAATTCGACTCGATTTACCTCAGTTCACCTTAGTCGGGGCAACTACCCGATTTGGGAATTTAACTGGTCCTTTTCGAGATCGGTTTGGAGTCATTCACCGACTTGAGTATTATCAGCCAGAATCTTTAAGCATTATTATTCAATCAGCCGCAAAGAAATTAAATGTTGAAATAGAACCAGAGGCAAGTGTTGAAGTTGGCAGAAGAGCACGAGGTACACCTCGAATTGCTTTAAAGCTTTTGAAACGTATCCGAGATTATGTTCAGGTACATGAGGGTGAAGTCATCACATTAGACGAAGTAGTGAAAGCATTAGATATGTATGCCATTGATCGTTTAGGTTTAGATAGCGCCGATCGACAACTATTAGAACAACTTATTCTCAAACATAAAGGTGGACCGGTCGGATTAAGCACGATCGCAGCTACCTTAAGTGAAGACATGGTTACTATCGAAGAAGTGCTTGAACCATACCTTCTTCAAATCGGATTTTTGCAACGAACTCCCAGAGGGAGAATAGTCACACATGAAGCCTATAGACATTTAGGACAACCAATTCCTCAATCTAATGAGACATTGCATATTTTTTCAGAGTAATTGGTTACAATACTCATATGACAGATAAAATCTTTCGACGCCTTCAAGCCATTGCATTAGAATTTGTAACTGGATTTTTATGGTGGGGAGTGGGATACATTCCTTTTCACCATCTTCGCCGGTTTTTTTATCGATTGTTTGGTATGAGTATTGGCTCCGGATCAACACTTCATATGATGGGAAGAATTTATGACCCGCGATATATTGAAATTGGAGAAGACAGTATTATTGGTGAAAAATTCACATTAGATGGACGAAGACAATTATCTGGATCAAAAGGTGGAATCCAAATTGGAAATCACGTCGATATCGCTTCTGAAGTCATGATTTGGACAAGTCAGCATGATATTCGAGATCCACAGTTCAAAGCAATTGAGAAGCCGGTGGTGATTGAAGATTACGTGTTTATTGGACCCCGAGCAATTATTCTTCCTGGTATTTCCATCGGAAAAGGTGCGGTTGTCGCGGCCGGAGCGGTTGTCACGAAAGATGTTGAGCCGCTTTCCATTGTGGCTGGAACTCCAGCAAAAGAAATTGGGAAACGCGACGCATCATCACTCAATTATCGATTGGGTCGGGCGCGTTGGTTTCAATAAAATGAATTTTTGTCATTCAGAATGTTCTAGTGTAATCACCAGACATGAAGAATCCCGACGAAAAAAGATATGACTATTTCAACAATCATCATCTCATACAACACTGCTGAACTTACTACAAAAGCCATTCTCTCAGTCCTGGAAAATTACACATCTGACAAGATAGATGGCGAAATTATCGTAGTAGATAATAATTCCAGCGATCACTCAGTTTCTGAAATTAAAAAACAATTTGGAAAAAAAGTAATTTTGATTGAGAATAAAAAAAACATCGGCTTTGCTCAAGCTAATAATCAAGCGATGAAAACTTCCAAAGGGAAATTTTTTCTTCTTTTAAATTCGGATGCCCAACTTCATGAATCAGCTTTAAAAAACCTGCTTAATGTTTTCAAAAAATATCCTGACAATATTTCCACAGCTGAACTTCAGGGAGCCGGCAAAGAAATTGATCGAGTTGGGATGGTATCGGGACAATTATTAAATGCTGACGGCAGTATTCAACCGCAAGGCGGTGCGTTGCCAAAACTGTTTAATTTATCGGTGTGGTGGTTATGGCCATTCCCGGGTTCAGATCCTTTGCCAGTTCAAAATCAATATCACATTCAGGATCATTCTTTTTTTAAAAAAGAATCAAAAATGGGCTGGCTTGCAGGTACAGCATTATTAGTGCGAAAAGAGATGATCGATGAGATTGGAATGTTAGATACAGATATATTTATGTATGCTGAAGATGTGGAATGGTGTATCCGAGCGAATAATCATCACTGGGATTGTGTCTACACACCACAATCAAAAATCACTCATTTAGGTTCAGCCAGTAGTGCCAGTAATGAGTCACTTGCTCGAGAAATCGAGAGTTTACTCTATGTCACGGCGAAACATTGGTCATATTTGCAGTATCTTTTGATTATATGGGTATTTCGATTGGGAGCTATCTTACGATGGCTACTATTTGGTATAATTGCTGGAGATGAAAAAAAGCAAACGCTCTACTCACGCATCTTCAAGTCAACCTTTGAAAAAGCCGAGTAATTCGTCAATTTCTACATCAAAACAATATTCCTCTAATACTAAATCTTCAAAGTCTTGGTTCAATTGGCTTGATGAAAATATTCTTTTGATTTTATGTGGATTTCTATTTGCTTTTATTCCGCTTTATCCAAAAATTCCTTTAGCTGACTTGATTCCAGGTTATATTGTCCGACTAAGATTGGAAGATCTATTTGTTGCATTTACAGTTGGCATTTTTCTTTTACAAATAGCACGTAAAAAAATTCAATGGAGTGTCCCTGTTCGCTGGATCGTGATCGCATATGCTATTGTCGGAATTCTTTCCACAATTTCCGCTGTCGTCATTACTCAGTCTGTTCCTCCGGAATTACTCCATATTGGAAAAACAGCACTGCATTACTTCCGATACCTCGAGTATTTTTCTTTACTCTTTATTGCCTACTCGGCAATTCAAAAACGACGTGATGTCTATCTTTTATTGGGAATCTTGGTGGTCACTGTCTTTGCAATCAGTTTGTATGGCTTTGGTCAAAAATTTTACTACTGGCCCGTGTACTCAACTATGAATCGAGAATTTAGCAAGGGCATGCGATTGTATTTGACTGAACATGCTCGGGTGCAATCAACTTTTGGTGGCCATTACGATATGGCTGGCTATCTCGTCATTGCTTTACCGATGATCTTGGCTTTTTTCTATGGTGTAAAAAAATGGTTGTATAAAATTCCTATTCTGCTTTCCTTCTTATCAGGATTATGGTTACTGATTGTTGGTTCTTCTCGAAGTTCCTTTGGAGCATTTTTAGTTGGAATAAGTTTGGTGATTGCTGGATTTGCATTTTTTCAACCAACACTTAAGCAGAAAGTTACGTGGTTTATTTCTCGTTCATTCTTGATGGGATTCGTTTTTACAATCATGATGATGAATTTTGGAGATTCCATCTATGAAAGATTCTTGCAAACACTTCAAGCGTATCCTGCACTGCACAACGCATATCATGGAATAAATGATAAAAAAAAGCACTTTTATCGAGACAATATTACTCCGATCGTCCAAAATCTTGATAGATATAATTTCTTACCTGAGCCTGAAAAACCTCAAAATGCGATGTCAACCGATGAACTTGCTCAACAGTTAAGTGACGGTAATGTTCTTGTATCTTCAGATGAACAACCAACAACAGGTATGCCAAATGAACAACGTCCTTCTGATGTCTATGAAGATATTCCGGACATCATCTGGGAAGCAACGGTTGAAGGTGGGGTAGCGACAGTTACGGCACGACAAGTCCCTCGAACTTTCTCTACTACGGCTCAGACACATGGCTTATCTTTAGCAATTCGCCTCGATACTTTGTGGCCTCGAGCATTGCAAGGTTTTTATACCAATCCATTGCTTGGTACGGGTTACGCCACTTTAACAAAAGAAACTCGGTATCATTTTACTGAAGCTGAGAGTACTGACAACAATTTCTTGAGAACATTAGGAGAAACAGGTTTGCTTGGATTTATCACTTTCTACGGAGTGATTGCGTTAGCGATGTTTACTACCTTGAAACAAGTCATGAAAAATAAAAATGACATGTTGGTTCAAATACTAGGAATTGGATTTTTAAGTGGTAGCGTTGGACTTTTATTAAACGCAGTATTCATTGATGTGTATGCTGCTTCAAAAATTGCATTTTCTTACTGGGCAATTACAGGAATTACTTTAGCTGTTATGCATAAGCTTTCTCGTTCTCCAGAACTTTCACATCATGAAACAAAATCATCGTAAATATAATCATGTTGAAAGTGAACACTTTTCATTTCTCAAAAAAATTACTGATGAAAAGTATGCCATTCTCTTTTTTATCTGTTTAGCATTTTTTGTTCGACTGTATCGTATTAATTATCCTTTGGCGGATTGGCATTCATTTCGTCAAGTGGATACAGCGTCAGTAACCAGAGAATATGTCAAAAACGGCATTGATATCTTGCATCCAAAGTATCATGACCTGTCAAATGTTCAATCAGGTTCACGAACAAATATTGGATTTTATCGAACATTCTTAATCAGTCTTGAAAAGTATCCAACACTTCATCGCACATATCATCAAATAAATGGTATTCGGAAAACTATAACCTCTCCAGTTACCAATATTTTCTTACCACAATCAGAACAAAAATCAGAAGAAACTGAACCAACGCCTACAGATTTACCGGATAATGTCGATGGCTGGAGAATGGTCGAATTTCCATTTATCAATGCTGGGATTGCCGTCATACTTCGAATATTTCCTCAGCTACCTTTAGTTCCAACAAGTCGATTTGTCTCAGTATTATTTTCAATAGGAACGCTCTTTTTCCTATACAAATTTGTAAAAGATCTCAGTGGAAAAAATGTGGCTTTCATTTCAGCTTTAACTTTTGCGGTGCTCCCATATTCCATCTACTATTCTCGGGCAATTTTACCGGAACCTGGAATGTTATTTTTCTCAATGTTCTCAATTTGGGCATTTAATAGTTGGTTGCAATCTCGAAACAAAGTCTTCTTTTTATATTCTGTAACTGGATTTGCTCTCGCACTCTTATTGAAACCGTTTGTTTTGTTTATTCTTCCTGTGTATTTGGCTTTGTTTTTACAAAAAACTAAATTCAATTTATTAAAACTTTTATCACTAGGTTTATTTTTAATATTCTCAATTATTCCACTCTATTATTGGAGAAAATGGATTCAGGCTTTTCCAAGTGGAATTCCAGCTTCAGACTGGTTATACAATAGTAACGGTATTCTATTTCGTCCTTCCTGGTTTTATTGGCTCGGCTATCAACGTATCACCAAGCTCTTTCTTGGATATTTTGGACTCATCTTTCTTATGCTTAGTTTTATTCCACTTTCATTGAGTAAAGTGAAAAACTTTAAAATTAAAGAACTTATTAAACGCTTTATCACTTCTTCATATTTTATTCTAATCTCTTGGTGGCTTGGTATCTTAGGATACTTTGTCATTATTGCTACCGGAAATGTCCAACACGACTACTACCAAAACCTTCTTTTACCACTGATTTGCTGGTCAGTTGGAATTGGTAGTCTACATACACATAAAATTCTAGAAAAGTTTTTTCAAAATAAAAAACTTTTATCAATTAATATGAGTGTCATAGGAGTGGTAATTTTGTATGTGTTAATGATCCAACAAAGCTGGGGACAGGTTGCTGGATATTTTAATGTGAATAGATGGGACTATGTGGAAGCGGGGAAATTTGTTGATGACAGTACACCTTCTGACGCTAAAATTATTGCACCAGCATTAGGTGATACTACTTTTCTTTTTCAAACAAACCGAACTGGTTGGCCTGTCGGTAGTAACATTGACCAAAAGATAGCAAACGGAGCTAACTACTATGTCACAGTAAACTATGATGATGAAGCGAGAGAATTAGAACAGAAGTATGAAGTTGTTGAAAAAAATAAAGATTTTTTACTATTAAAACTTATCAAGAAAAATGAGTATTAGACTATTTTTCTTTTATTCTTCATATTAAAAGCATTGTACTGTAAATCTTTTACTGTCACGTCAACGGTTGATCCATCAGGGAATAATTCTAAGTTTGAATCAAGTATCATATACATAGCAGCTTTTGGGGTAGGTGCTTCAACACGTTTTGGACCAACATTGAAGGATCCCGGCTCATAGCCTCTTATTGTAACTTCATAGAAGTTTGCTGACATATTTACCTTTTCACCTCATGTCCACCAAACATATAGCGGAGAAGTGACACTACTTTCCCGGTATAGCTCGGTTTTTGAGCAGAGTTAATTCTAAAATCTAAAGAGGCTTTAATAATTGGAACAGGTACATTCAACGAATTGGCAGCCTCTATTGTCCATTGTCCTTCACCACTATGAGCAATCGATCCACTAATTGCCGCTAGCTCTTCACCTTCCTCACGATAACCTTCCTCTAACCAGCCAATTAATCTTGACTCAATTACACTTCCTTTATTGTACAAACGAGCTATTTCAGTAAGTTGAAGATTAAATGGCGCTTTCTTCATCACTTCAAAACCTTCTCCAATCGCTTGCATCATTCCATACTCGATACCGTTATGTACCATTTTGACAAAATGACCAGCTCCTACTTTTCCACAATATCCAAATGATTCAGGCAAAGCAATACTTTCCCAAAGTGAAGTGAGGGAATCAACAATTGCTTTTTCTCCTCCAATCATGACACACGCTCCATTTCGAGCACCTTTCGGGCCACCGCTTATTCCGGCATCAATAAAATGAATATTTTTGGAGTTTAATTGTTCCGCGCGTCGAACAGTATCATTCCAATTACTATTTGCACCATCAATAACAATGTCATTGGATTGCAAATTTGGAAGTACTTCATCTATCAGAATTCGTTCAGTGACTTCACCAGCGGGCAACATTAGCCACACTACAATTCCTTTTTTTTCTTGATCAAATTCGCGCAATTTTTTAATTAATTCCGAAACTGATTGAGCCGGAATTGCTCCTTCGGATTCCACTTCCATTACTGGCTCTTTGGATCTGTTCCATACAACAACTTCATGGCCTTGCTCCAGTAATCGAAGCACCATGTTTTTCCCCATTTTTCCTAGGCCAATGTATCCAAGTGTCATATTTTTAAATTAAATCCTACACACGTCAGGATTTGGTTCTATCCATTTTCGTCCATCTTGTTCAATGAATTCCTCAAAGGATTCTGGCCCCCACGTTCCGGCTTCATATAAATCTGGCTTCACTTCGTTTTTATACTTCAAAATATCATCCACAATTTTCCATGTTGCTTCAATACCATCAGCACTTGGGAATAGAGTTGAATCGCTTTGGCTGGCATCATAAATGAGTCGTTCATACGCTTCGATAAAATTCATTTGATATTGATTACGATAACTGAAATCCATATTCACCGGATCAAGTTCAATTCCATGACCAGGTTTTTTCACAAATAATTTTAGAATGATCCCTTCATTTGGTTGAAAACGAAAACTCAACACATTTGGATCAGGCCCATACGGGACATCTTTGAACATGGGATTTTGTGGATCTTTAAACTGTACTGAAATCTCTAACACATCTCGATCAAATCGTTTACCTGTACGAATATAAATTGGAACGCCATTCCATCGCTCAGAATCAACTTCCAATTTTGCCGCTACAGCAGTTTCAGTTTTCGAATCATCCGGAATTTTATGTAATTCAGTATAGCCTGCTACTTTTTTTCCATTCACATCACCAGATGTATATTGGCCAAACCGAACATTTTTTTGTATTCCACCTTTTTGAGCACAAGATAACGAAGCTAAAAGTTGAGAACGTGAGGCGCGAATATCCTTCGCATGCAAAGATTTGGGTTCATCCATCATCGTGACTGCAATCATTTGTAATAAATGATTTTGCAAAACATCACGAGTTGCTCCAGTTTCATCATAAAATTGTTCGCGTCCTTCAGCCCCTAACGTTTCTGAAAGAGTCACTTGGATATGATCAACATATTTTTTATTCCACAAATGTTCAAACAAACCATTTCCAAATCGAAAGGCGAGTAGATTTTGAACTGTTTCTTTTCCTAGGAAATGATCAATTCGATATATTTGATCTTCTTCAAATACCGAGGTCAGTTCCTCATTCAACTCTTTTGCCGAAGCCAGATCCATTCCAAACGGTTTTTCGATCATGATCTTCGTCCATCCACATTCTGTTTGATAAAGCTGTAATGATTTCAATTGCTGAACGACTGACAAATACAAACTTGGTAACGTTGCGAGATACCATAAATGATTTCCACAGGTTCTCTCAGATTTTAAAGTTGTATGAAGAGCACTCATTTTTTGAAATGTGGTTGAGTCTGTTGCATCTCCACTTACATAAAATAACCCTTTGGAAAATCTTTCCCAGGTGTAGTCATCAGTCGGTCGTACAATCCCTTGCACAAAATCTCTGAACTCATCATGAGACATGGGTGTTCGAGCATTTCCAATCAATGTAAATGGTTCTTGAAGGTGGTTATCTCTGAATAAGTTGTAGATTGCTTTCAATATCTTCTTTTTGGACAAATCACCGGTGACGCCAACAAGAAAAATACTCAGTGGATGATGTGCTGGGGTTTCTGTCATGACTAGGCTTGTCCTTTCAATTCCTCAATTTCTTTTTTCTTTTCTTCCCAACCTTTTCGACCAAGTAAAGCGTACATCATTTGCTTACCTTCTTCGACACCTGGTTGGTTAAATGCATCAATCTCCAACATCTCAGCTAAATAGACAACGGCTAATTCAAATATTCCAAATAATTGACCAAGCGAGAAGGCATTTAATGTATCGATGGAAAGTACTGCAGATGGACGACCTAATTTCTTTAACGCTAATCCCGTTGCTTCTTGCTCAGCATTAATAATATTATGAAAATGTAGTCCTTCCAAATAATTCACTGCTTTGACATCCACATCTTCCAAAATGTAATCATCTTCTCGTTGATTGATTCTCAAAAATAAAAGTGAATGAAGAAGTGTTCCTTCAGTATAAAACTGAACTTGAGAATGCTGATCAGCCGGACCTCGTGCTTGAATCGGGAGAATGCCTTTGCCTTCTTTGCCAAGTGATTCAGCCCACAATTGTCGATACCATCGAGCAAATTCTTCTAGCTGAATGGAGTAGGGCATCAGAATATTTACGTGGATTTTTTCTTGAGTTAAAAGAAATTGTGTTCGAGCAATATCCTGTGCGACTTGTGCCTGTGTTGTAACAGCATTTTTTACACCTTCAATCATTTGATCAATATCCACACCCATCGCTAGAGAAGGAAGGAGTCCGACAGTCGTTTGGACAGAAAAACGTCCTCCAACATCATCAGGAATTGAAAGCGATAGTATTGTGTGTTTATCTGCTTCTTCTCGAAGAATTCCTTTTTTTGAATCAGTGATGAACACAAAGTGATCATTCCAGTTTTCCACTTGTTTCATCAGAATATTTTTGAAAAAAACATATTGAGAAATTGTTTCTATTGTTTCTCCAGATTTAGAGATGATACAAAAAACTGTTTCTCCTAAATCAATGCTTCGCATCAACCGAGTAATTGCGACCGGATCAGTCGAATCACCATGAAACAGCACCACCATCGGTGGTTCATCATCTTCAATTGCTTGCAACACTGCACGTGCACCCAAATCTGATCCACCAATTCCGACCACCACTAAAGTTTTTGCCCACCGAATTTGACTGAAGACTTTTTTCACTTCAGAAAGGTGATCAGTGTTCAATAATATATTGATAAATCCATACTCTTGGTTTTTCTTTTTTTCTTCCACACGAGCAATAGCTGACTCGATATGAGTTTGCCACTTATTCAGACTTTGATCTGAAATTCCGTGTTTCACTCCATTTTTTTGAAAAAGAAAAGAAGAATTGTAAGCGACTTGCATAGGATTCCTCGGATAATGTATGACAGCAACTAGAAAGAAGGCTGTATCCTCGAATCTTGACACAGTTGATTCTGCCTTGCAAGCAGGTTATTTTTAATATGAACTTCGTAATTAGGTACAAAAAGGCCGGGTCTCCTTACCCGGCCTTGCACAATACAAATTGAAGATTTAAAGAGTCAAAAATTAGCTAGGGCATTCACCAGAGGTGACTCCCAAGCTCCACCGCGCTGAGTTTTCCCAATCGAAGTGTTCAAATGGGAACCAAACTGGTATCTGCCATCTGCTGATGTGCTTCCCTTCTCGATCTACAAAAAAGCCCACCCAGGAAACTGGTAGTGGTTCGCCATTGTACGAAATGACGATTTCTTCTTGTAATACCCTCAGGCTGGCATTTTGAATTGTGACAACTTCTAACAGGTGCTCATTTCCTAAACTGCTGGTGAGGAGCATTGGATACACCTGCATTTCGCACTGCTGGATCGTTACTTCCTGTGCAGGCTCAGGAGTTATTTCAGGCTCTCCCTCCGGGATGAGGATCTCGATACACCTTTCGCTCATCGCTTCGAACCTGGTCAACACTAAATTCGCTTCGAACTCAGGGTCCCAGAGGTGAAGACCAACGTCGGAAACTTTACCGGCGGTAGGGTCAAAATATTCTGTTTCCGATAGATGCCCGTCTACCTTTAGCCTCATTCGGTCAAACGGCACGTAGACAGTGAAAGTTATCCCATTCGCTTGTCCGGGCAGAATCTCTTCGACAGGATACACCCACTGTTGTTTCCCTCTATTCACAAAAGGCTGAATCTCATCTGGTGTGGAACCCACGTCGGAACCGATTGTAAATTCAAGCAACAAACATGGATCGGAAATGACCATGTTTGCGTAGGTGTGATAGGTTGCAGTGGCACTGTCGCCACCTGCTTCAGCCTCCCAGGGTAGCTCATCCTGGGCAAAAACGCTGGTAGCAAAAATTAACGCCACCAACACCGGTAAAAAGACCACGAACCTCTTAATCATCGAAATACTCTCCTTGATTTGAGCAAATTTTGCATCCGTCTTATTTCATCCACACGGCAAGCAATCGATTTGATTGTGGCGGAGAACCTCGCATTAGCGGGACTCACTGCCACAATCAATTTTTTTGTCTCTTCATTTGTAAAGGAGCAAGACACTTAGAAAGTGCCTTCCACCATCCATTCAGTCAAATCCGCCAGTCTTATGCACAAAGACACAAGAGGGGCAAATATATTAGAATGTATGTGCATAGTTTGAAGAAAAAAAATATCGTGGTATCCACGATATTAATAGTATCTTCAACACGAAGTATATCAGAATAATGACTTATAGTAAGTATTATATGAAAGCAATGTAATAAAAACTTGTATAAAACTCTATGATAATTTCAAATTCATCTCCCACAGAAAATTGTGCCGAATCGATTTTTTCTTTTTTAAAAAACAACGCATCTCAACCAACTCTGCTCTTTTGGTCAGGTGGTTCAGCTTCCAAAATTGCGGAATTATTAGTACCCAAGCTGAATAACTTTGATGATTTATCTTGGTTAACAATGTCCTTAATCGACGAAAGATATGGCCAACCTGGCCATGCCGATAGTAATGAAACGTTAATAAGAACAAATGGCCTTATTGATCTTGTAGAAAAAAAAAGTGGGCAGTGGTTTCCAGTTTTAACAGGATTACCCATAGAACAAGAAATTGATCGGATGAATAGCTTTTTTACATCAAATTATACTCAACCAACAAAGAAACTGGGTCTTTTTGGAATTGGGGAAGATGGACATACAGCGGGAATGTTACCCGTTTTTGACGATTCAACCCCTTTTGACTCACTGTTCTCACCTGCAACGAACGAGGTATATTCATTTTTCAATCTTAATCAAGTGAATCCCAATTATCCAAATCCTTTTAAGGAGAGAATGACACTCAATATGAACGGTATAAAAAATTTGGATGAACGTGTTGTTTTTGCTTCTGGTGAAAAAAAGAAGTCAGTTTTGAAAAAAATAAATCAGTCATCCACATCGATCCATCTTTGTCCGGCGAAGATATTCTCGGAAGTTCCATCACATCTGTTTACTGACCAAAACCTGTCATAGTTTGTTACTATTTGATATCTTCCGGTTTCGTGTTTTATTTGCTACTATGATTTCCATATGTCTTCACAAATAACTTGCCCACATTGCCACAAGCTTTTTGAACCTACAGATGCCTTTAAACATGAACTGGAAGAAAAACTTATTCGAGAGACACAGGTTAAACATCAGGAGGAAATTCAAAAACTCCAAAACGAAAAACAAAAAATTGAAGCATCACGAATAGAAGACATCAAAAAAGCTGAACAACTCATTTCGGAAAAAATTAGGACTGAGACAAAAGAACAAATCTCTAAAGAGATTCAAGATAAAGAAGATCAAATTTTGAAGCTGAGAAAAAGGGCAGAGCAAGCGGAAGAAGAAGAATTAAAAATACGAAAAGAAAAACGTGAGCTTGAAGAGTCAAAAAGAAAGTTTGAAATAGAAAAGCAACGTCAGTTGGATGAAGAACGCGAGAAAATCCGCACTGAAGCCATGAAAGCAGCTGAAGATAAAACCTCCCTTATCTTGGCACAGGAAAAAAAGAAGAATGATGATGCCCAAAAACAAATTTCTGATCTTCAACGAAAACTCCAACAGGGCTCGCAACAATCTCAGGGTGAAGTATTTGAGCTGGAATTAGAAGGTTTACTCAAAAAAGAATTTCCTTCTGACCTTATTTCTGAAGTAAAAAAAGGTATTCGTGGAGCAGACGTTGTTCAGCAAGTTATTGATAAAAATGGCCGCAATTGTGGAACCATTTTGTGGGAATCAAAAAATGCAAAATGGCAATCCAGTTGGATTCCTACACTCAAAGAAAACCAACGCCAAGCTAAATCTCAAATAGCAGTGCTTGTCGTAACCGAGACACCTGAAACTGAAACATACACCTACAAAGATGGAGTTTGGGTGGTGAAGAGACATATCGCTATTCCTTTAGCCATGGCGCTTCGATATAACTTGGTCAGCCTTAATTTTGAAAAACTTGCAAATACCAATAAGTCCTCCAAAGCCGAGATTTTATACCAATACATTACCAGTACTGACTTCAAACATCGCATCGAAGCAATTGTAGAAACATTTGCTAGCATGCAAGATACGATTGAAACAGAAAAACGTTGGTTTACTGCAAAGTGGGCAAAACAAGAAAAGCAAATTCGACGGATTGTCGATAACACAATTGGTATGCGGGCTGATTTGGAAGGTTTAGTGGGCAATGAATTACCAGCGGTTGATTATCTTAAGATTCCTGAAGACACTAACGAAGAAAAAGAACTGCAACAGACATTGTTATAATGTTATTTGATTACTGAAAGGAAAATATGGGCGAATTTATTTCAGATGAACTTACTAAACAAATCACTGATCAAGTAGAGATCAATAATAAAAGTGTCAGAAGTGAAGACGCTCAGACAAGTGATCTCGCTTTCATTCTTTTGTTAATTGAAGCAGGCTCCGATACTACTCAATTGTTTCTTGATGAATTGAGGAGTCGTAATATCACTTTTGATTCTGTTGAGCAACTTCAAATTGCTATTCAAACTGCAGATAACTACATTGATTCAAGCTTAAGTGATGAGTTTATGCGTATAGCAAGAAGAGTAAGTAAGAGACTTAACAACTAACTAGTATTCAACTTAACGCCATTTTTAATGCACCTGAAACAGCTGGTTCTTCTGGAACAATTAACTTCAATTTTGAGAAACGTGAATTTAGTCTTTTTTCCAACTGTTTTTTCATATATGGATCGGTGGCAATTCCACCCACTAACACCACATCGGCATGGGTATGCATAAGATTTAGTTTTCGAACCACGGCAGAAATCATGAGTACTAACTCTTCGATTGCACCATTAATTATTTCATTTGCCACAGTATCTTGTCTTTCAAGTGCTTCAAAACAAATCTTTGCCAATTGTCCAATTTGAGTTTTATTTAAAATTGGATGATAGACATGATCTTTTAACTTACCTAAATCTGAAATGTGAAAATGCTGACAAATAAGTTCTTCCATTACTGTTGAAGGACCACGTCCATCATAGGCTTTAATAACAGCACGTAGCACTTTTTGTCCAATATCATATCCACTCCCTTGATCAGACAAAAGGAAATCCATTCCACCAGCTTTCGCAGTTTCACCTTTCTCATTTTTTCCAAAACAATTTGAGCCAGTGCCAGATATTAATGCAATAGCATTTGGTGATGTTGCACCACTTTCTAAAGCAATTCGAATATCATTTACCAGCACTAGTTCCTCGATGTCATATTCTTTTTTCAGGGCATCATGAAAAACTTTCGTCGCTACTTTGATCTCATCATCAGTATCAACACCTGCGGCTCCAATTACGGCTTTTTTGATTGAAATTTGAGAATGATCAGGAAGTGCTTCGTGTAATGCTTCAAATAAATTCTGAATAGCAATCTCAGCGGAAGTAGCAGCCAAACTCATTGGCCCACTTTTTCCTTTACCCAAAATCTTACCTTCTAAATCAGCCACCCAAACAACTGTTTTTGTTCCACCACCATCTACTGCGAGTAGTACTTCTTGTTTTGAATTTGTCATATGAAATGATTACTCAGTATGTAACTTTACTCCTGATCCACATTGTGGACATAAGCCCATTGCTTCCAGCTTTTTAATATACATCAATACTGTTTCGATATATACCGCATGACTCCAAACTAGCGGTGTGGCTGAGAGTGACTCAGCTGTATACGGATTCAATTGTTCGGCTAAAACACCAGATCGATACATATGTTGGCCGACCCAGTCCAAGGTATTTTTGACAAATTCAAGATCAGAGTCAGAAGTGAAGTTACGATGTAAAACTCTTAATGCTTCCCAAAGTGTAGTGATGATCCAAGGATTTGATTTATCGGTAGAGCGGAAGTAATTATCATACTCATATCGAATAATTCCACCAACTTCTGACGGACTGGTTAATCTCTTTTTTAATTGTTCTTCTGTGGCTAAAAATTGTGGATCGTCTTGTTCTAACATGCCAAAATACCACAATCCAAATAACGAGCTTGCATCAACGATTTTTTCATGTTGAATAACTCCATTTTGTAATTGAGCAACTCGAACAAAAGAATTTAATTCCGTATTGAAAAGATGATCTTTAGTGGCATTTTTAATTTCTTTAGCCGCTTCTGTATAAATCCTCATGTGATTTCGTTTTCCCAGCATTTCAGCAAATCGAGCAGCTGCCATCAACCCACCGTAGACTGCCGAGCAGGTGTAGGTCGAAATTCCAATTTTTTCTTCCCATAAATCATAGGAGGGAAGTGGCAACTTGGTTTTTTCATCTCGGAACATTACTAAAAAGTTGGCAATTTTTTCAATAAAAGGTTTAAAAAGTTTCTCAATAAACTCAATGTCTTTTGTACATTCATAGTGATTCCATAACGCAAACAAAACAGCCGCACTTTCATCTTCTTGAATCGGAAGTTGGAGAATTTTGTCTTTTAACCATTCAGTCTGAGAAGTTGTGGAATGCCACGTAGAACCTAAACTTTTATCTGGACGGAATCGGTGATGTAAGTACCCATCTTCATGCAATACATCCTGACAAAAAAGGAAAAACGGCTTTGTCACTTCGCTATATCCAGCTTTATCTAATGTAGCAACGATATAGGCTGCATCTCGAGGCCACATATACGAGTAATCATCTTTACCATACTCCATCATTTGAGAATCAGCTGAAGCGATAATACTTCCTTGATTATCGGTGTGAGCTCGCAAAACAAAAAGTGAGTTGTCGAATAATTTTTTCTGCAAGGGAGTTAAAACACCTGTATGAAATTCTCGTTTATTTATCCAAGCTTTCCAGTATTCTGTGGTGGAGTGAAGCATTCCATCTGGAGTTTTTTCCAAAACTCTGGAGTTTAAAGCGTACGCTTCATCTAAGGTTTTCCCGGCACAAATCCAATAATAGGCTGATACTTTTTCATTCCCTTCGCAGGTCATGCTTAATCGCACCACAGAATCAACTGAACCATGTTCTACTGCATTTTTGGATAATTGACCATCTTCTGCATCACGAAAAGATCCTTGTTTCCCTTCAAACTCGAACGCACCCACCGCAAAATCATCGATCCCATGCCCAAACTGAGTGCGTCCATTGACTATAAATACTCGACGTCCTTTGTAATGAACAATCAAATTATGAGTCGGATCATAAAAACCAGTGTTCCGCTTTTTTCCTTCACTAATCATGAATTCTTGACCAAAGAACAGTTGTACTTCAGCAGGTTGAGCAGATTGATTGTAGACATTGATGTTTCTGACAAAAACATTGTCTTCGTTGTACACAATATCTTCCATCACCACACTGACGTTTAATTTTTCATTTTTACACACCAGCAGTCCTACCATCGTTTCAGGTTTATAACTTATACTAATTTGCCAACTTCCGTCATCTATCCAGGAAAATTGGCCATTCATGCGAATACCAATTCGATGGTGCTTTCCCAATACGTGATTTTCCAAACCAATATATGGAAAATATAAGTCTCGAACGAATCCAAACTCATCGAGACAAACCATCATAGAACCATTGGCTAAAACAAGTGCTCGTGACATATTAGGGAATCCTAAATTTTAATTAATAAACTGTCCCACTCGTTGCCTGAAATCAGCCAAAACTGTCGTATATCTGTTGTAGGCATCAAAAGGTGAGTCGTAAGGACTGAAGTACGCATGCACATCACCATCCGCCGACCACTTCACACACATGTAATAGAAATGATCGCTGGCCTGCAATTTTCTCCATTGATCAATCAGTTCATCATCATGTGTTCGCAACACTTTTTCTTTGAGTGCATAAATAATTCGCAAAGTATCAGTTTGAAGATCATTTCCGTTCCATGCAGTCAGATCACGATCGATATCCGCCCATGAAATCGGATCGGGAACTTTATAAAATGGTAAATTTTTTGCATCCTCTTTAGAAAAAATTTGTGAAGGATTTTGAAATTTATTCCAAGGAAATCGGAGGAATTGTGCCACCATATGCTCGAAGAATTGAAAAATCCCAGTGTCTTCCCATTGATGCTCTCCAAACGTCTCAAAATCCATAAATAAGTTGACAAACTCGTCTTCTTTATAATCATTGAGCCAATGCACATATGTTTCTGAGGTCAATGGATTACCAGCATGGTGATTGGCTGAAAATCGAAAGGCAATATCATCGGAGAGATGAGCATGTTTTAGTAATAAAGGAATTCGATCTTTGGTATACGAAGAATAGAGTTGAGTCCGAGGTCCTTCTAAATACCGATCAACTGCTTCAGTTAATAGCCCTTTATAGCCCATCTCTGCAACCATTTGTCCAATTTGATCAGAGTAAATAAGTTCGGTATTCCGAAAAACTTTGGGTTTGTACTTGAACAATTTCCACAACTTCTTCCGATGTAGAGTCACTTGTTCTTCGAATTCTTTTCGGTCATACAAACTTGCCAGCGAATGATGATAGGTTTCGGCTAGAAGCTCGACTCGTTTTGTTTGTACTAATTCTTGCAGTAATGAAATAATTTCTGGTCGATATTCTTCTGCTTGTTCTAAAAAAACTCCGGTTAATGATAGAGCAAAATGAAAATCCGGATGCCAATTCAATAAGTTTTTTAGTAAACCCAACATTGGTAAGTATGATTTATCTGCAACTTTATTGAAAATTTGCGCATTCTGGTCTTGAGTGTCAGTAAAATACTGATCACTATTTCCCACATCAAAAATACTGTACCGTCGAAGCCGAAAAGGTTGATGGAGATGGAGATACAGACAAACTGTTGGCATTACTTTTTGTTATTCAGTATTTTCCGATAAATAGACTTCACTTTTTCAGCTGAATTTTCCCAGGTCACATGTGCAATGTCTTGAAGTTGTTGGTTAAGAATTGAACTATGATAAGTTTCATCTTGGATCAGTCGAAGAATGTGTTTTGTCATCGCGTCTATATCCCAAAAATCAACAACAATGGCACCTGGAAGTACTTCTTTTACTCCTGAAGTTTGAGAAATGATAACGGGTGTATCACGCTGAACTGCCTCTAAAGCGACCAAACCAAATGGTTCAGAAATCGAGGGCATAACAAAAACATTTGCTCTATCAAGTAAAAAGTCTTTTTGTTGATCACGAAGAAATCCAGCGAATAAAACAGAGGATGATAACTGAGATTTAGCATTTTCTAGTAACAACATATGATACTGATCGCCATGTCCGGCTACGATGAAAAGTGCTTCTGGAATTTCCTGAAGAACACTCCGAGCAAGTTGTAAAAAGTACTCTGCGCCTTTTTGCATCGTCAAGCGTCCCATAAAGACAATCAGTGGTCGATCATCTGCGAATCGGAGACTTTCCATTTTTGGAGCAGCATTGATACCATTGTGAACCACATCGATTTTCTCCGGATCAATCTGGTATTTTTGAATAAGCACTTGTTTCGTTAATTCACTCACCGCAATCACTCTATCGGCATCCTTCAATCCCAAATATTCTTGATGAGCAATGTATCCATTGCCTTCACCATGAGGAACTCGATCAAATTCTGTAGAGTGGATATGAGCCACAAAAGGCTTTTTGAGTTTCTTCCTCAAAAGCCGTGCTGCAGGATATGTCATCCAGTCATGAGCGTGAATCACATCTGCTGGATCTCCTCGTTGTTGAACCTTTGACCAAATAGAATTGGCATACTGTTCGACACGATACTCCATCTCTTGGAGAGGCATTTTTCGTAAGTTTTTGGGATCAAAAGCCAAAGGAATTCCGTTATTATTCGTAGCCATGTGGGTGTATGCAGAAAAAGGTGCCTGATTGGGATCTCCTGATGGAAATGCACCACCACTGACGCACGTCAAAACGTCCATGTGATCAATTGACATCCCATGTTTATACGGAAGTGTGAATGAAATGTGCGTATTGTTTCCGACAAGAGCCTTTGTGAGACCTTCGCAAGCCACACCAAGACCCCCGCTGTTATGTGGGGGATACTCCCAACCAATCATCAGCACATCTAAAGAACGCGCCATAGTATATCTTCAAAAAAAATTACTCAACACTCAGTATAGATAATCACCGGTTCTGTCTGCAAGTAACAGTTCTTACGAAAAGTCAGATTTCCTCTTGAGGATTGGATCTTTTTTTTTAAACAAAACAAATGCTATTATGACAACGACATTACACATAGACCTGAATCAAAGAGTACGTCAATGAAAAAACTTATTTCAATCTCCATCCTCTTTGTTTCAAGTATCATCCTCGTAGCTTGCCAAAAACAAATCAACATTCCTTCAGTTTCTGAAGGTGATCAAGTGATAGCCGGTGAACCAATCACCGATGCCACACCCGTTTCCACAAATGAAATTACCAGAGTAGTTCCAGCAAACTACATGACATATGATGCCTCACTCGTTAAAGATGCCGCCTTGAATGGCAAAGCAGTTTTATTTTTCCATGCAAGCTGGTGCCCAACCTGCCAAGCACTTGATAAAGAATTAATATCAAATATTTCACAACTTCCAAATAATGTTACGATTTTTAAGGTTGATTACGATTCTGAAACAGAACTTAAAACCAAGTATGCTGTGACATATCAACACACGCTTGTTCAAGTTGATACAGAGGGAAATAGCATAACAAAATGGAATGGTGGTGGAGTCGCAGAAATAAATCAAAACTTAAAATAATATGCAAGAAGGCTTTAGAAAATTAGCTGCAATTGTTTCAAATGCTATGGGATCACCTATAGCTTTTATATTTGCTTTAATCGTCATTATTACTTGGGCGGTAACAGGACCGCTTTTTAACTTTTCAAATACTTGGCAGCTTTTTATTAACACGGGAACAACTATTGCAACTTTTTTAATGGTTTTTCTTATTCAAAATACACAAAATAGAGATGGTCGTGCTGTGCATCTTAAGCTGGATGAGCTGATTAAAGCTGTCAAAGGTGCGAGAAATAGTATGGTTGATATTGAGAACTTATCTGACAATGAACTCGATGAGTTACAAAGTGAATTTAAAAAAGTTCATGACAAAGCACAAGCAGAAATTGAACGAATTCAAAAAGTGAAATCTGAAAAAAAAAGATGACTTTAATTGGATTTTTCTTTTAGCTCCATTGCCTTTTTCATCAAGACACAAGCTACAACTGCATCAGATTCAATTAAAATAGGTTTGCCTAAACCTTGTTCAAGTAATTTAATCGTTTTTTTGTATTCTTCCAAATTGGCTTCAAAACGAGTGGTTGAAATGAATAATCCTGGAAGCAAACGTAAATCCTCTCCAAATTTGATAATTTCCTCATCACTCATTTTTCCTAAACCTTCAAGTCCACCTTGAAGTTTAAGTGAGCGAAAGCCATTTTTATTTAATATTTTTGCAAAATCACCACTACGACTAATTCCTTTTTTACAGATAATTAAACACATTAATCCTTTATTTTTAATCGCATCTACCACTTCTTCAGGGCGTAATTCTTCATATTGGGGATCTCGATATTCAATTAGATCAAGCATAATATTAATATTATCACGATTTTTTCGTTAAAAATCCGATACAATCAAGACATGCGTATTTTAATGTTAACCCCATATCTTCCGTATCCTTTACTTTCGGGTGGGCAGATTCGTACCTATAACTTACTTAAGAAATTGGCCAAGTCTCATGAGGTCACACTTTTTGCTTTAATCAAAGAAGAGAGTGAGCGTCAATATATTCCTGAACTTCAAAAGTACTGTCATAAAGTGGAGGTTTTTAAACGCTCCCAAAAACCATTCACCATTCGAAATATCATTAATACAGCACTTTCAAGTTATCCCTTTTTAGTGATTCGGAACTTTACTCCTGAAACCAAAAAAGCTGTCATTAAAGAACTCGCACAAACACACTACGATCTCATTCACGCTGAAACGTTTTACATGATGCCGAATATTCCAGACACTGAGGTTCCAATTATTTTAGTGGAGCAAACAATCGAATATCTTGGCTATGAAAGTTTTGGCAAAAAAGTTTCTTCAATTTTCTTAAAACCGTTGTTAAATATCGACATTGCCAAAATTCGACGCTGGGAAGAATTTTACTGGAGAAGTTGTACGAAATTAATCGCAATGAGTGAAGAAGATCGAGAATTTATTGGTCAAGCAATTGGGAATGTTCAAAAAATAGAAGTTGTTTCCAATGGGGTAGACGTGAAATGGTTTGAAGAAAAAAATAAAAATTTGCCTGATAAACCAACCATTCTTTTCGTCGGAACGTTTAACTGGTTACCAAATGTTGAGGCTGTAAAGTTTCTTGTCCACGAAGTCTGGCCTAAGGTGAAACAAAAAGTTGAAAATGCTCAGTTGTGGATTGTCGGAAATGCGCCAACACCTGAAATTATGAATTTTCATCAAAAAGATTCCGCCATTACTGTCACTGGAGGAATTCCAGATATTCGAGATGCGTTTAACGGTGCCCATGTCTTGCTTGCTCCAGTCTTTAGTGGGAAAGGTACCCGATACAAAATTTTAGAAGCCATGGCATCTGAAACTCCAATCGTTGCAACACCCACTGCTGTCGAAGGTTTAGGGGTGAAAAATGGGGAAGAGGTACTTGTGGGAAAGAATGCTGAGGAAATGGCGGAACTAACAGTTCAATTACTGAATGATACAGGATTACAAAAAAAACTTGCCAAAAACGGGAAACGGTTTGTAACTGAACGGTATGACTGGAAAACCATTAGCCAAAAACTAGATGGAATCTATCAAACGTTAGGAAGAAAAGGATGAACACTGAAAAAATAGTTTCACCAATCACTTTAATTAGATCTTTAAAAAATGATGTAACCTCGGCAAGTAAAGCAATGGGTGATGGTGACCATGAAGAGGTCGAACGTATCTATTCTCACTGGACAACAGGAGGAAGAATTGATAACAATCAACAAGTTATTGAAGAGAGTTTTTCTTCAAGAGAAGAAAGAAAACAATTATTTTTATGTTGGCTAGCAATCGGTTTGTTAGGTTTGGCTCGAATCAGGATTGTTGATTTAAATACTCAGCTAAAGTCTTCACTTGTTTTTACAGATAAAAAAATTGTATTGGATTGCATTAATGATGTTCATTCAACAGTTTATTCTAAGATTCCTCCAGAAAACGCTTATCCAGAAACTATCCACGGTGCCTCAATTGATTGGAGTGGAGAAATTGCTCAAGACAAGGGGATAACTCTAGAGAGGATGGATAAACCGGATGAAGCACTCATTATCTATTCGGATGCAATTGAAGATTTAGAAGCTCGATTATTAGATCTTCGTTCACAAAGAAACGGAAAAATAGAAAAGCCTACTGGCAAAAAAAAAGTGAAACAAGAGATAGCAACTATTTTTGGAAGACTGCCTCAAATAGTAGATTATCAAGCGGAAGATAAATACGAAGCAGCAATGCTGTCTGCTCTTGCTGTAAATAAAGTAAGGTTAGGAAAGTTGAACCACTCGACCAAACTTGCATGGGAAGGGGTGCTTTTACAACGATCTTCAATGAAACAGCGCAGTGATGAAAGTAGAATGAATGATCTAACAAAAATGACTGCTAAGATTAGTTTAGAAAATATTGTTCGAATTCAAACTTTCCCATGGGCTATCTTAGCTTTAGGTTTCACTGGATTAAAAGCTTATTCGGAATTGAAAATTGAAGGAAAGTAATGTCATCTAAATTTGACCTCTCCATCATCATTCTCAATTACAACACTTCTGACTGGTTGGAAAATGTATTGAATTCAATTGACACTTTTGCTTCGTCATCAATTAAAAAAGAAGTGATTGTAGTGGATAACGCAAGTTCTGATGATTCAGTGGAAATGGTTCGAAAAAAATTTCGGTGGGTGGATTTAATTGTTTCAAAAGAAAATGGTGGCTTTGCCAAAGGCAATAACTTAGGTATCAAAATCGCACAAGGTCGCTATGTGATGTTATTGAACTCGGACGCAGAGTTTACCGGAAAAACAGATCTCAAAAGCATCATTGAGTACTTAGATGAGAATAACGCTGTCGGAATGTTAACACCTAGGCTCGAACTTCCGGATGGCTCACTCGATCTGGCATCACATCGAGGTGAACCAACACCTTGGGCAGCTATCACTTATTTTGGCAAAGCTGAACAATTTTTTCCCGATTCAAAAATGTTTGGGAAGTATCATCAGACATGGAAAAATTTTGACGAAACACATGAAATTGATGCCTGCAGTGGCGCTGCTATGATTGTGAGAGCATCTGTTATTCAGCAAGTTGGTGGACTCGATGAACAATTTTTTATGTATGCGGAAGACTTGGATTGGTGCCGAAGAGTTCGAGAAGCGGGATTTAAAATTGTCTACTTTCCTCAAGCAACTGTGTTACATCATAAATATAAATCAGGATTAAAAAATACTTCAAAAAAAACATCTTCAACCGCGAATCATCATTTCTTTGAAACGATGAAGCAGTATTACCAAAAACATTATGGAAATAATTCCCCAATTAAAAAACAGCTGATTCATACCGGAGTTGAAGTTTTAAAGAAATTGAAAAAAAAGTAGTATTCGTTTTCAATTGATTGAAAAATGGATTCTTATATCCAGAGATTGATTGATTCAGTCTTTTGATTTATCATCAAGCTTACGTTTGTACATTACACACTATTGAAAGGTTCTATGTATTCCTCTCAACAATTTAAAATCCAACAACTTCGATTGGACAAAATGATTCTCGGTATTGAGACCATTGCTGTCTTTATTTTAGCTGTTATGGTAACTATTTTCTTGCCAAGTATTCTGTATACCTACGCGTACGCTGATCAACAATTGACCGCAGAACCACCTGTTATGCAATACATTCCAGTTGCTTCTTTTGGCGTTGCCGTCTTATTTTTTGCATATGCAACATTAAAATCCATTGGCAAAATGCGTCAAATTGCCAAACTTGAAAGAGAAATGGAAGGATCATCTCTCAGTTCTTCAAGTTATGACACTTCTGCTTCACGATCAACTTTGATGGCTGATGCAAGTGAAACAACTGTTGCTCGAACAACACGTCGTGCACCTGCTAAAAAAGTTACTCGAAAGTAATTTTTCTTTAAAAAAATTAAAAACTCCCCAGACTGGGGAGTTTTTTTTATGTTAATCCCGCTTTTAATATCAACTCCCCTTTGTATTTCCCCTCTTTAAAAGAGGGGAAAGCAACTAAACTGAGTTATACTTAGTTGATGAATGAATCCACCGACCAGCCGACCAACGATCCAACTAATCAACCAACTTTCCAAATAGGAATAGATGCTCGGTTAAGTGGAGTAAGACATGGAGGAATTGGACGATACATTCAAAATTTAATCTTAGAACTACTTAAATTAGATAACACTTCTGTTAAGTGGCACTTTTTCTTTTTTGATGAGCAGCAGGCAAAGGAAGTATTGGGAGCCAGTTTTAATGATAGTGATTTAACTGTTCACTATGCTCCAATACGTCACTACACACTTCGTGAACAACTGAGCATGCCTGGAATTTTTTCATCAATAAATCTCGATCTTCTGCATATTCCACACTTCAATATTCCTTACTTTTATTCAGGAAAAATTGTTGTGACAATTCATGATCTGCTCTGGCACGAGTACCAGGGATCAGATGTCACAACGCTTCCATCTTGGCAATATCGATTTAAACATTCCGCCTATAAATGGTTAACTGGAAAAGCTGTGAAGAATGCTCAACAAATTTTTGTGCCAGCAGAAACAATTAAAAAAATAGTTACTAAATATTATCCTGAAGTTGAGTCTAAGATTGTCGTTACAAAAGAAGGTGTTAGCCCACAATTTCATATTAAAAAGAATGCTAAAAAAACCAATACGAAATTTTTATTGTATGTTGGCTCACTCTATCCGCATAAAAATATTACGGTCGTGCTTGATGCTCTTCAAAAATTACCTGATTACCAGCTCATTTTAGTTGGTGCGCGCGATGTGTTTGCAGATAAAACTTTAGAAGAAGTTAAAAAGAAAAACTTGGAACAACAAGTCACCTTCCTTGGATATCAAACAGATGAGAATATTGTCGAATTAATTCAACAGGCTCAAGCGCTCATTCAACCTTCTTTATCGGAAGGATTTGGTTTAACGGGTTTAGAAGCCATGTCTGCTGGAGGAACTGTAATTTGTTCAGATATTCCAATTTTTAAAGAAATTTATCAAGATGGTGCGATATATTTTAATCCACACGATTCACTTTCATTTGTAAAAGCAGTGAAAAATTCTGAATCAAATAAAGCAGAGTTAAGTAAAAAGTCTCAACATGTCGTTTCACAATATAGTTGGAAAAAAATGGCTGAAGAAACTCTACAGTCTTACTTCAATATTTTGCAATAAATCAAACTCTTTAAAATATGGGCAAATTCTTTCATTGGTTTGTATTGTTTCTGTTTCTTTTTATATTAGTTGGGAATTCTGTGAGAATGGTTTTTACGCCAACTTATATGAATGTAACGGATGGAATTGGGCCGTCTGCTCAACTATCAACAGAAACACAAAGTCTCCTCAGAAAAAATTCCGTTCACAGTTTGCTCGATAAAAAAGATGTTTTTCAACTGGTTGACCCTAATGGATATCTAATCACCATCACCTTGTCAGAACAATCTCACATGAATGATGTTAAAAAACTCAGTCAAACATTTTTTTCTTTTCATAATTTCATACTCATTATTTTTCTCTTTTTACTCGGAATATTTATTCAACAAAAGAAATTCAGTCAACTCAGACATATATTTACATCAACTTTTTGGGTAGTAAACATTTTAATTTTGGTGTGCCTAGTTGCAGTCATTTTTTTCTGGAATGCTTTTTTTACTCTTTTTCACCAGGTTTTTTTTCCACAAGGAAACTGGGGCTTTCCAGAAGAAAGTTTAATTATTCAACTCTTCCCAGAACAATTTTGGATTGCATCAGCCATCACAGTTCTTCTCTTAACCTGGATTCAGTCTTTTCTACTTTTTTTATTCGCCAAAAGAAAACCCCTTCTTCTTTCAAAATAGGATAAAATTCGTACCAGGTATGTCTTTGAGAAAAAATAAAATTGCTTTGGTATACGATCGAGTAAATACACCGTTTGGGGGTGCGGAACAGGTTTTGGTAGCTTTGCATGAACTCTTTCCGAATGCTCCCTTGTTTACTTCAGTTTATGACTCCAATCAGGCCAAGTGGGCGAAAGTCTTTGGTGTTCGACCATCATTTCTTCAACATATTCCCTTTGCAAAATCTCATCATCGCCAATTTGTTGCACTCATGCCAAAAGCCTTCGAATCGCTTGAGTTAAAAGAATTTGACATCGTACTTTCAATTAGCAGTGCCGAAGCCAAAGGCGTTTTAACTCATGCCAACCAACTTCACGTGTGTTATCTGCTAACGCCGACTCGATATTTATGGAGCCACTATCTTGAATACGAAACAGGAATACTGAAGCCACTCAAAGCATTTATTTTTTCACAACTGAGATTTTGGGATTTTAAAGCTGCCCAACGACCAAATCATCTTATTTCTATTTCAAACATCACGGCAAACAGAACCAAGAAATACTATAAAAGAGAAGTCAATGCAGTTGTTTATCCTCCTTTTGTTCCTTTGCCTACAGTTGATGAATTGCCAACTAAACCAAGTGAGTTGTATTTTTTAATAGTTTCCCGACTAGTTCCATACAAAAATATTGATCTGGCTATCAAAGTATGTATCAAAAATAAATGGAATTTAAAAATTGTAGGAAAGGGTCCGGAAAAAGATCGGCTGGTTCAATTAGTTCAAGATTTAGATGGAGAAAATTTTATTCATTTTTTGGAAGGGGTTTCTTCCCAAGAATTAGCCTATCTCTATTCTCAAGCTAAGGCTTTTGTTTTACCAAATGAAGAAGATTTTGGTATCGCTGGACTTGAAGCACTCAGTGCCGGATGTCCTCTTATTACCTCTGAAAAAAGTGGTGTTGGTGAGTTAGTAACACAAAATAAAACAGGATTACTTCTGAAATCGATCACAGTAGAAACTCTCGAACAAGCTTTACACCAGAGTAAACAGATACATTGGCAAAAAAAAGCTATTGCAGAATCAGTAATGGAGTATAATAAGGCGTCTTTCCAAAAGAAGTTCCTGAAAATATTGGAAGATCTCTGGGAAAGTCATTTAAAAAATATTACTTCTACTTAATGAGTAATTGCAGACATCTGCAATTCATAAGGAAGACATATGACATCTTTTGATCACGTCTACTTCGTCATTCTTGCTGGTGGTGGTGGCACACGTCTCTGGCCCAAATCTCGTAATGCTTCACCCAAACAATTTCTTAAATTAACTGGCAAAGATACCATGATGCAAATCGCAACCCTTCGAGCTACTAAACTCGTGGCTTGGGATCACATTATTGTTGTCACGAATAAAAAGTATGTCGATGAAGTAAAAGTCCAGTTACCTGAAGTTCCCGCACAAAATATTATCGCTGAACCTGAAAAACGAGATACGGCTCTAGCCATGTTGACTGGAGCACTGTATGCAAAATCTTTGGACCCAGAAGCTGTGGTGGCCAATCAGGCCTCAGATCATGTGATTACCGATGAACGTGAATTTGTCCGAGTCATGAAAGCAGCCATTACCATAGCCAGCGAAGGCAAGCACTTAGTAGCTGTCGGTATTACTCCAAACTTTCCTTCTACCGCATTTGGATACATCAAAATTGGGGAAGATTTGAAAAAAGTTGAAGGTGGCCTATCAGTATTTAAAGTGGATAGTTTCACCGAAAAACCCAATCAACCGACTGCCCAAGCATTTATATCAACCGGAAAGTACTTCTGGAATGCCAATATGTATGTCTGGTCAGCCCAGGTATTACAAGACGCATTTGAGAAATACATGCCGAAATTATTTGAAGAAACCAAGCATTTAACTACATTAAAAAACCAAGAATTTCACGAAGCACTCCCAGCTGTATATAAATCTGCTGAAGCTATTTCCATCGATTACGCCATTTCTGAAAAAGCCGATAACCTTGTTTTGATTCCTGGTGATTTTGGATGGGACGATGTCGGAGATTGGCGAGTGGTGTATGAATTGAGCAAAAAAGATTTAGCTGGCAATGTGATCGTCAGTGACGAACAACAATTCAATACACTCCTGATTGAATCTCAACAAAATATGATTCATGCTGATGGACGATTAGTGGCAACAATTGGTGTAAATGATATGATCATTATTGATACACCAGAAATCTTGATGATCGTTCCAAAATCACGCAGTCAAGATGTAAAGAAATTGGTGGAACGCTTAAAAGAAGAAAAACAGGATAAGTTCCTCTAATCAATCTCATGAATTACGAAATTCAAAAACGCCTGCTTGATCTTTTGGTTGCTTCGATTTTGATGTTACTCTTCCTACCAATTTGGATTATTGTTCCTTTTTTGATTTATTTGGAATCTGGGTTCCCAATTATTTTTACTCATACAAGAGTGGGGAAAAATGGAACGCCTTTTCGGTTGTATAAATTTCGATCGATGAGAAAAGATGCCGATGAATACCTCCATAGTGGCCAAGATCCAAAATTGTTAGCTGAATTTAAAAAAGGCGATTGGAAGCTGAAAAATGATCCCCGAATTACCAAGTTAGGTAAAATCCTTCGATCACTAACTATTGATGAGTTTCCACAATTTTATAATGTCTTAAAAGGAGAGATGAGCATGGTTGGCCCTCGTGCCTATGTGCTAAAAGAACTTGAAGAGCAAACTAAAAAATATCCTGAAACACAAGCTTTAGTAAATGAAATTATGACGGTGAAACCAGGAATTACTGGACCTTGGCAAACAAGTGGCCGAAACGAAGTTCCATTCATAGTTCGAGCAAAAATGGATGCTGAGTATGCCAACAAAAAAAGTATTATCGAAGATATTAAGATTCTCTTTCACACTCCTCAGGCCATGATTTCGAAGTGGTAAAAGTTACTGATCTACTCGTGGACTAAATAAATTCCAGCCCATTTCGTTAATCATTTCTGAGTAATCATCTACCCAATCTGGGTATCTGAAGGTCATTTTCACATCATTTGCATAGTCACTTCCGTCTCCTCGTTCTTTTCTTACCTGATTTCGAACTGCTTGAATAACAATTATTCTAGCAATTTGCTCTCGTGTTAATGCCACATTCTCACCCCTTAAATCTGATTCATTATATGAAATTAACTTACGGGATTTCCAACTTGCTATAACGCCCGGAGTTAAACCTAATATTTCCTCAATCGCTTTAATTGAAAGTTTTTCTGGCAAATTTACAAAACGTTCTGACATATGTAATATTTCTGTTAATTAAGAACTCGCATTTTATCATTTATTGATGAAAAAGTGCTAAAGGTTGTCCTGTGCAGTGATGATCATGTATACTATCCCTTATGTCTCAAAATGCCCAAACAACCTCGAAAAACACACATACTGTTATCACACCAGATAACAAACAAAAAGAAGTCGAACCGACATTGACTCCCACAGTCCAAGTGGAACCAGAAACACCTCTCGATGACGAGACTTCTAAACCCTTGGTGCGTCTCTTTCAGCACACTGACGATGAACCAGAAGAAGCTATGAATGAAGAGCTTGAGTCTGATCCAGCGCCAATTCTAACCAAAAAGAAACGTCGATTCAATTTTTCTCGAAGATTTGTAGTGATCTCCAGTGTCGTACTCATACTCTTTTTGAGTGTAGTTGGAACTGTTGGTGCCGTTGGCTTACATACGTATAAAATTGCGACGAATTTGAAAACACAGGCGATGGAAGCCATGGTTGTCGGGCAGGGTCTGAAAGATCAGCTAAAAAATCAAAACCTTCCTGGAGCTGAAGCCACAATGATCGATCTCCAAAAGCGAGTTGAAACAATGAAGACTGAGTATGAACGCTTGGCTTTTTATCAAAATGTTCCTGTCGCTAAAACCTATTATCAAGATGGTCTCCATGCTTTTGCAGCTGGTGAAGCCGGAATGAGAGCAGGTTTGAAAAGTGTTGATGCTATCGTGCCGTATGCAGATGTGCTTGGTTTTTCCGGAGAAGGCAGTTTTGAAGGTGGCACAGCTGAAAATAGAATTAAATTGCTCTTAGAAACACTGGATAAAGTTACTCCTGTCATTGATGACATTACGACTGAGCTGAAAACCGTTGAAACTGAACTCGCTCAAATTGATTCCAGTCGTTACCCAGAAAAATATCAGGAATATGAGGTCCGTACGATGATTGACCAAGCCAAGGCGTTTAGCAGTGGCGCAGTCTCAGCTGTGACAGAATTCCGTCCAGTTATTGAAATTCTTCCTGAAGTCGCTGGATCTGATACTCGAAAAAAATACTTAGTTATTTTCCAAAACGATAATGAGCTTCGCCCCACTGGTGGATTCATGACTGCTTACGCCGTCATGTTTGTCGAAAAAGGTGTTGTCACTCCAGAGAAAAGTGATGACATTTATGAGTTAGATAAAAAGTTTCGCAAAAATATCCCAATTCCTCCAATTTTGGGCAAATACCTAACCAGTGAAACTCGGTTCAATCTGCGAGACATGAATATTGATCCAGATTTCAAAAATTCAATGGATACCTTTTACGAACACTTCCAGGAAGTTCCAGGTGAACCAGCCAATATTGATGGCATCATTGCTGTTGATACCACCGTTCTTTCAGATTTAGTTAAAGTTCTTGGTCCCGTTGAGGTTCCAGGATACGGCACATTTACTGCAGATAACGATCCTCGCTGTGATTGTCCTCAAATCATTTATGTCTTGTCTGAAATCGTTGACCGACCTACTCCGTACATTCGAGAAGATCGAAAAGGAATTATCGCTCCGATGATGCAAGCAATTTTACAAAAAGCCTATGCTGCACCAAACGAACTCTGGCCCCAATTATTTGATATTGGATGGAAGAAAATCGAAGCACGCAGTGTTCAGTTCTACATGTTCAATGAAGAACACCAAGCCGCTGCTGAGAAAATCAATGCCGCAGGACGTTTGAATCCTGTCAAAGAAGGTCATGATTACATCGCGGTCGTAGATGCCAACTTAGGTGGAGCGAAATCAAATCTCTTTGTCGAGCAAAGTGCAAAGCTCGTCGTCTCAGCTCCAGAAAATGGTCAGATTAAAAATACGTTGACTTTGACATATAAAAACAATCGAAAAGGTGATAACTGTAATCTTGAAGCAGGTTTACTCTGTTTGAACGCCGTACTCAGAGATTGGATGAGAGTCTATGTCCCTGAAGGGGCCACCGTTACCAATGTCACCGGTATCAAAGAGGGCAGTCGAAAAGAAAGCACAGAAAATGGCTTTACTATCATCGAAGGTGAGTTCAACTTAGCGCCACTCAGTCAGAGCACAGTTCAGCTTGAATACACCGTTCCATATACTGATACAACGACATATCGTTTGCAACTTCGCAAACAAGCCGGAACTGATCCTGCCAATTACTTAATCGATATAAATGGTCACGAAGAAGAAGTAATTTTGGATAAAGACAAAACCATTGAAGTTGAGTTCTAATACTTTAGAAACCAAAACGAAGTTCAGTTGTCATCCCGAGTATACGAGGGATCTGGAGATTGTTAAAAGTACAGATTCTTGTGCCACCGCTAAAGCTAATGGCGACACGCGGTCGGATTAACTCTGAATGACATGAATTAAAATTAAAAATGTTTATGAATACAAAAAAAATACAATTCATTTTCATAGCAATCGTTGCTTCATTGCTCTTCACTGGCTGTAGTCGATTACAAACCTCAACTCCAAGTGAAACCTCATTAATTGAAAGTGCTCCAGTTGAAGTAGATGGCAAGAAAAAAGCTGAGTATGAATTTGTTGCAGCAGAAGATGATCAGGTTGCACTCGATTTAATCATGGCCAATGCCGAAGTTGAAACCACTGATTATGGTGATGCCGGCAAATTTGTGACAAGTATTAATGGCTTAGCAGGGGACAACTCATACTACTGGGCTTTTTATCTCAACGGTGAATATGCCGAAAAAGGTGCAAGTCAGACAATCTTGAAAAAAGGTGATACTATCAAATTCGTTTATGAAGCAGTTACAGTCACTCAAGAACCTCAATCGTAATCAAGTACTTTCCTCGTTTCTCGTTTTTGGATCAAGACTCGATGTTCTCCCTGCAAATATCAGTCCTTTAGGTACTTTTGGTTTTTTCGGAAACCCTCTTTTATTTTTCGTTTCAATTCTCGCATTTGATATTGGGGTGAAAGGGTTTTATCCAGGAGTACTTTTTACCTATCTTGGCTTTGCTTTTTACCCACTGCTCGGACAATTAACAAAGAATCACACAAAGTCTCAGCTACTGGCTTTACCTGTCGCCTCCTTTCTTTTTTTCATCATGTCAAACTTCGGAGTCTGGTGGTACTGGTATGACCATACTTGGCCTGAGCTAATGCTCTGTTATTCATTAGCTGTACCGTTTTACACCCGGACGTTAATCGGTGATCTTGGGTTTGGGTATGGGTATATCGTTATAAGGAATTTTAAAAGAATTTCAGCTTTACTCAATCGTAGTTTCTCCTCAAAACTTTTCCTAGTAAAAACGACCTAGCATTTTTTCTTTCTCTTTGTCATTCTCCTTTTTCCTCTGTATACTTGGTAGACTTGTAATGAAATAAAAAATTGGAGCAAAACGATGAATTTTTGGAGATTTTTCAAGCTTCTTTTCGACGCCTAGTAGCTGTGTCTACTTAAGGAGAAAAAAGTGAAGAAAAAGCCCAAATAGACACGTTTCGAACGAGATTTTTATTTCATTATAAGTCTAATATGTCAGTAAAAAGTACTTTAGTTCCTGCCTTGATTTTGAAGCGTTCCAACTCTGGTGAAGCCGACCGGATTGTCACGATGCTTACCCCTGATTTTGGGAAGATTACAGCTGTGGCCAAAGGCTGTCGAAAGATGGGTTCTTCACAACGTAGTCACCTCGAACCTGGCAATGTGATCGATGCCTATCTCATTCATACTAAATCACTTCCACTGTTAACTCAAAGTCGGTTAGTGAATAATTTTTCGAGTATAAAAACACATCTTCAAGGCATGAAAAAACTTTTTCAAATTTTAGAAATTATTGATACGTTATTTGTCGAAGAAGCCTCCGAAGAAGAGTATCACTACATGATCGAGATGATTGGCGAATTGGATAAACGACCTGAGGCGTACAACATCATTCAAGAACGTTTGAATCAGATGTTGATGAGAATGGGCTACCAAGACTCTCGAGAAACGACCTATAAAAACGTGATAGAATACGTCTCAAGTGTTGCTGAGAAACCGATGCAAAGCTATAACTTTTTAACGGTTAAATCAAGGTAAATAATAATCCATGGTTTTATCAACTCAAACAGAAAAATTCGCAAATAGAAGTGTTTTTGGTTATGAAATTGAGTTCACCATAGCATCAGGTCTCGTAAAGAGTATTGAAAAGGATGACAATGGCTATCAGAAAATTGTGATAAGCCTCAAAAATAAAGATTTTGCTATTACGTTAAAACACTCAATTGATGAGTTAAAAATAAACACTCGCTTATACTTGCATCGTGGAGTGATAAAAGGTGGACTCATATTAAAAGGTGAAAAAGAATACTTTCTTACACTCCAAGAGATGAATGAAAGTAATAAAAAAACAATAGATAAATTTGAAATACTTGATACGAATTTTAATAATTTAGATAATACTTTCCCCAGAACCTCACAATGACAAATAACTCTCCCACCCTCGAAGACATCATTTCCCTCGCAAAGCGTCGCGGTTTTGCGTATCAAACTTCTGAAATTTATGGTGGATTAGCCAATTCGTATGACTACGGTCCACTCGGAGCAGAGTTGATGCGCAATATTCGCAATTTGTGGTGGAGAGTACTGATTACTAAACGCAAAGATATGGTGGGGATCGATTCCCAAATCATGCTTCACCCTCAGACTTGGGTGGCTTCCGGACATGTGGGTTCTTTTTCCGATCCGTTAGTCGAAGATAAAGTCACTCATAAACGCTACCGAGCTGATCATTTGATCGAGGCTTGGTTGGAAAAAAATCCTCAAAGTGAACCAGTCATCATTGAAAACATGTCCTTATTCGACATGGGAAAATTTATAACTGAGCATAAAGTAAAAAGTCCTGACGGAAATGAATTAAGCGAACCTAAATCTTTTAATCTTTTATTTGAAACTTCTATTGGAGCTGTAACTGGAGAAAAATCTCAAGTGTATCTTCGTGGAGAAACCGCTCAAGGAATTTTTTCTAATTTCAAACAGATTCTTGATTCCACTCGTGTGCAACTTCCTTTCGGAGTTGGGCAAATTGGAAAAAGTTTCCGCAACGAAGTCACCACAGGACAGTTTGTCTTCCGAACTTTGGAATTCGAACAAGGTGAGATTGAGTACTTCTTTGATCCTGAAGAAACCGAGTGGCAACCGCTCATGGAAAGTTGGAAGCAAGCCATGTGGGATTTCGTGACCAAGACTTTGGGAATTAAAGAAGAAAATCTCCGTTGGCGACAACATACCGATAAAGAGAGAAGTCACTACAGTAAAGATACCTACGATCTCGAGTATAAATATCCATTTGGTTGGAAAGAGTTGTGGGGAATTGCCTATCGAACTGATTATGACTTGAAACAGCACATTCAGTTTTCAGGACAAAAACTCGAATACACCAATCCTCAAACCGGCAAGAAAGTCGTTCCACATGTCATCGAGCCTGCAGTTGGAATCAATCGACTCTTTCTCATGATTCTTTGTGATGCATACCGAAGTGAAGAAGCGAAAAATCGGCTCGTTTTATCATTGAATCAAAATACTGCTCCAGTCCAAGTTGCAGTATTCCCTTTAGTCAAAAACAAACCTGAATTGGTGAAAAAAGCTGAGGAAATTTATAACGATTTATTGGATAAAGGTGTCAGAGTCGTTTGGGATGATCGTGGAAATATCGGAAAACGATACTTAAGTCAGGATGAAGTTGGTACCCCGTATTGTTTAACAATCGATTATCAAACATTAGAAGATGACACAGTCACTCTTCGCGATCGAGAAACGACTGAGCAAAAAAGAATTAAGACTTCTGAAGTAAATCAAAACTTTTTGAAATAATCTCTTAATTTTATCTTCTCTTTTTGTCATTCCGAGCAGTCTGGTAATCCAGACATTCGAGGAATCCCTTTTAGTTGAAAAATCTAAAAGTCTGACAGACTTGATGAATTGAAAACCTCAAAAGCATTGCTTGCTCAACATCTTATGTGATTGTTCCATTGATTATCCGATGACAGGGATCCTTCGACCGTCAGGAGTACCTGATCGCTCAGGATGACAGCGGTAGTGCTTATTGATTAGATCGCTGATGAATGAGCTTATCTTGACTTCCGTTTCTTTCTACTGATACAGTGAAGTCTACTTCGCCCTTCAGTGTTTTAATCTTTGTTTTATACAAACGACGATCTCTATAATTTCCACTGTGAACAAGAATCGTACCTTCTCGCAAGACATCTCCAGCAAAATGCGGATAAAAAATATCCTCGGTCAACACATACTCTGCATTCTTTAGCATCTCTTCATCTTCTTTTACAATTAATTGAAATTGTTCAGACATATCTTTTTTAAAAAACAAAAAACCCACTAAAGAGTGAGTTCATTCCATTCTAAACTTGTTAACTTAGAAAAACCGCCACACACAAGTACTGTGCATGACGGTTCAAGATTTTTCCCGCTATTTCTTTTTATAGAAATATCGGGGAGGGCGGGGACTGTTGAGTTGAAGTTAGAGGTGGCTCTTCTTCGAGCACCTCCTCAAACTTCTCCATCTCGCGTTCGGATATAAGTAGGGTTTTCCTTTTGTTGGGACCCTCTTTAATTACGAACACGCGACTAACGTTTCCCATCTCTGTCATGCGGTCATCTTGGTGGACTTCAAACGAACGATAGTCTCCTCCAAGATTAAATGCTCGGTGATTTTGCCCATCTTTCAACTTATGCATCTCTTAATCCTTTGCATTACTTCTTAGCGAAATTCCGCTTGGCCATCAACGCACTGTTAAGGCTTTACGGAAGCGGATATTATAACTCTTATAGGATTCTGATTCAATACATTTTTGAGAATTACCCTGTCATCCTGAATAAACAGGATGACAAAGCGCTAGGGTTGCCAAAAGCACCAATCTCTCGGATAATGACGGAATGAAAAAGAACATGCCCAAACCGACCCCCACAAAGATCATCATCGCCGTTGTCATCATAGCTGTGATTGCCATTCCAGCTGTCATTTTTGCTACACGTCAAAAATCAGCTGGAGATAATCCAGAAGCTTCTCAAAGTCCAGTCAAAAAGAAAAAAGTCTCTAAACCAGTCAATGAAATTCCGGTCAGTGAACGACCATACGTTTTCATGACACCAACTCTCAATCGTGAGATCGATGTGACGATTACGAAAATCAATAAAGAGGCGACAGAACTTGAATTTTTAGCCGAGTATCAATATGAAACATCTCTCGGTGGAAATGAGAATTCTTTTGATCTCGAGCAAGGTCTTCCAGCCACTAAACAATTTGCACTATACTCACGCAGTGCAGGTGGAAAAACTAGTTATGAAGAAGATGTCAAAGGTGGGACGTTAACACTGAAATTTGCCAATCCAAATGAGTATTGGCTCAAACAAGACTGGTCATACTATGATCGAGTTAATGCCAAAAGCTCTAGTAAAACATCTGATCTCAAGTCCCAAGACGGAAAGTTTTTAATTGAAGGAACAGGCTTGTCTTCATTAAAATACGCCATTATTTACAACTCTCCTGGCTATCCAGCCGAGTTACCTGGCACAGCCATGTCTGATCTCTATACCTTCCAATACGCCGGTTCAACTTCTGCTAAAACTGCAACGGTTTCGATCGAAACGTTAGAACAAGGAAGTGGAACCATCTACGCTTGGGATGGAAGCGATTGGCAATTAGCCGAAACTACCACATCAGGCAACACTTCAACTGCGGATGTTCCGCTCGCGGAAGCGTATATCGTGATTGCTCAGTAAACGAAGATTATGGCTCATATACATGAACGGGCGTTAAAAAAAACCGTTAATGAATTTAGGTTGAAAACCTTAGAGAAAAATCTGCTTATTCAAATACTTCTTCGTAATCTTTCTTGTCTGAATGACGGCAATTTTGAACTTGTACTACAATCAAAACCTGGCAGTGAAGAATACGCTGATGGTATGGTTCAATTAAATAACCAGGTCGAGCTTTTTGATGTGCATGAAAACGAAAGATTTGAAATACCTTATATTGAAACTGTTATTTTTTCTTACATCTTCCATGCCTATCTTACTCGAGATATGCGAAGAAATTGATTTTTCTTCCTAGAAATTCTTCTCAAAACCAGCTACAGTGTTGATGAAATAAAAGATCGATCACATCACCTTTCAATGAAATTTTTTCGGATATTCTTACTATCACTCATAGTTTTTCTGTCGATCCCTCAAACGGCCGTAGCTGCTGAAGAATCATCTGGCTTCTGTGTTTGGAACTTGCCAGTGATCTCTTGGGTTATTCGTAATAAACCATGTCAGCAGGCTGCAGAAAAAAAAGCCAATGACGAAAAAGAATTAATTTCACCATTACCAACAGTTGCCGCAGCTATAGACACTAGCCAGGACATCGCAACTTCTTCAGCGATTTCTCCTGAATATTCTCTCCAAATTGCTCCATTTATGGCCGGAACTGGAATCTCAATTAAAGGAAATCGGATATCAAATACTGGGGTGTTGTCGCTGGTGGCAGGAAATGGAATTGAAATATTGAAAAGTGCCATTGTGAACACTGATAAAGGTTCTGCTCAAAATATTTTTAAAGAGTTTAAAGTGCATGATCAAGATACTATTTCTGCTACTTCAAACAATGATGCCTTAACGTTTGAATCCGGAGATGGAATTTCTTTATCAACCGATAAGGATAATAGAAAAATTAAAATTACCAATACCGCAACTTCCAGCAGTTCTGATGGATGGAATAACAGCAGTGGAGTTGTTTCCGCCGGCGATACATCTGCCAATGTGAGTATTGGCTCTACAAGTTCAATTGGAAAACTAGGTATTGTGGGTGATACCGACGAAAAAACGTTAGTGGTCAGAGGAGCAAGTGGGCAAACCAATCGATTAATCGATATTCAAAATAGTTCAGGTAATTCACTCGCTTCTTTTAACTCGAGTGGTGCTATGACAATAGGTGAAAACCAAGGAATTTCTCTGACTGCCAATACACCAACAACTGGCACAATTACTCGATTAATTTCACTCCGTGCAACAAGTCAATATGATCGCCCCTGGATCAGTAGTATTGATCACAACGCTCGACATGTCGCTGCGTTTGGAATACACAGTGTCGACATAAATGATGAAACAGAACAAAAAAGATGGGAAGTCAAAACCGTTGCAGATGCACTAGGATCAATTCCTGCTGTCATGCTCACTCGATTTGCAATCGACTATGATCGTGATCTTGCCGATATCATTTTTAGTCAAACAGATACGGTTGGGATCCACAATGATTACGGTGACCGTACAACATTTGTTCATCAAATGAGAGATAGTGGTGACACGGGCAGTTATCAAATTGGAAAATGGTCAACGGAATTGGATGGATCAGACAACACAGTTATGACCTTTGATCCTAAGACAATGAGTAATACTAAAGATGCCACACTTCGATTATTTCGAGAAACAAATACATCTGGTCAACGTCGGCTCGTTCTCAATGTCGGGGATAATACTTCCACCGAATCTATCGTACTGAACGCCGGTACTGGGGTGATTGATACCAATGCCAATGCTGCAGGAATCACAACAGGTGACGGAACAAATACCTCGTCGTATATTAATATGCAAAGTAATCGCACTATGGTCGGATATGATGGCTCTTCTGCAGTGCTTCAATCAGGGACGGATAAAAAATTAAAATTAAATGTCAACACATCCTCCTTCGGTGCTGGTACTGCAATGACTATTGATACTGCGGGAAGCGTAGGTATTGGAACCGTCGATCCAGGCACAAAACTACATGTTAATTATAATGCGGAAGGACTGCGACTCGGTGACGGAACGAATGTCTCTTCATATACCAATATGGCCGGCAATCGTACCATGGTGGGTTACGATGGCTCAAATGCAGTAATTCAAGGTGGGACGAGTAAAGGGATTAAATTTAATGTGAATAATGCTTCTTTTGGAAGCGGAACTGCTATGACTTTAACTTCAGGTGGGTTTCTAGGAATTGGGACTGCGACGGTTGATCACTTAGTTACACTCTCCGGAGGTGCGTATAGCGACGGTGCCAATTGGACGAACTCTTCCGACCGCAATCAAAAAGAAAATTTTACGGATATTGATTCACTAGAAGTTTTGCAAAAAATTGTGAATTTACCTGTCCAACAATGGAATTACAAACAGGATGGGGAAGAGGTCAAACATATCGGACCGGTCGCCCAAGATTTCAAAGCAGCGTTTAATGTCGGTGAAAATGATACTTCTATTTCTACGATAGATCCTGCTGGTATAGCGTTGGTAGGAATCAAAGCACTGAATCAGAGAATCAATGAATTGGAAAAAAGAATCGGTGGAGAACCAAGTGTCGTCGCTTCCTCTGAATCGAAAGCAGAATCCTCATCAAATACGCAAACTTCCGGCAAAGTAAAAGTTGAAAAAACCAAAGATCATATCGAAGTCACATTTGAAAAAGAGCTTGAAGAAACGCCTGTGGTTACAGCCAGTGTGATGCTAAATGATAATGGAGATGATGAGAGTAAAGAAGCGCGCAAGGCATTTTTTGATCAAAACATTCAGTACGTCATTACTAAACAAACTACAAAAGGTTTTACCATTCAACTAAATAAAGATACTCAAACTGACATTGAGTTCAACTGGATTGCCTCAGGAAAATAGTGTCATTCAGAGAATTCTAGTGTACTCACCAGAATCGAAGAATCCCGTCGCCAATTGAGAAAGTGTATTAAGCATTCCTCCATCTTTCAAAAAACCAAACGCTTACGCTGTCAATACACAAAACCCATGTTATGGGATATAATTGAGAGTTAAGTGAAGCTAAGAGGAGAATTTGTCGTGACAGAATGGAATTTGTACTATTTAGTAGCGGCAATTTTTGGTGGCGGAGCTGTAATTGCTATTCTGCTTCGCCAGAAAGTGCCGAAAATTATAGGCGTAAGCCTTTTCGTTGTAGGTGAAATGGCAGCAGTTCTGGGTGTTTTTAACGCCCTAGCGAATCGCACATTTTCACCTTTAGATCTGTTGGCTACCGTCGCGGTGGTTGCTTCTGCACTATTTGCTGGTGCAGTACTTTTAGGCAAAAACCGCTATGACAACCCGACTTCGATCACAACGTAGTTTCTCGAGCCGCTTCTTTCCGCAAGGGAGGAAGTGGCTCATTTTTTTGAATTTTTAACCAAAAAAGAAGTATATACAAAAAGACCCACTTTATGCAAGCGGGTCTTTAAAAATCCATGTATCTAAACATGGTAAGTTAACGGTGATAGGGGGTCCGATATACTCGGAACACCCCCTTCCAATACGTCTCCATCATTTCTTTCAACTCAACTGAACTATCGATAAGCTCTTGTACTTCCACAGTTTGTGGTGGATCCAATACAAGCGTGTCTTGAACAACCACATACCACGGAGGATCTGCTTCGAGCTCATCGATACTCGTTGTATCGAACGAGTAGCATCGCTGTTCTACCATGGCGCACACAGACTCTTCGGACAGGAATACTGCTTCCGCTGGAAGCTGAGCTAGGGATTCTTCCAGTCGTGCGAACGCATCGTTTTCTGAGAAGATCAATGCTCGAATTCCTAACGTTACAAAATCCAAGACGATGATCACAACCAACAAGCCACGTGCTAGTTTCCAAAACCTCCTTTTGTCGATAATTTGTCGGACAAACAAAACTGCAAGAAATGCTCGGGCTGACCATTCCGCATACACGAGGTAATGCGGATTCCTGAGACGAACGCCAGTCAGCATGATAACCGAACCAATCACAGCAACTGTTAGTGGTGCCAACCATTGGTCTTTTCCTTGGACGTGTTGCCAGCTATACCAAACAGCTAACAATCCAGCGAGAACTAATGTCAGCACTGAGCCACCGAACGCCCAATACGTCTGAGTTAGTGCGTTGAGCAGTTCACCAAGACCAAAGTCTAAACCTCGTGCCTGCTGTAATCCTAGCGATCTACGGATTTGAATCGCTGTGGCATCGATATACACATCTTGAACGACTACCATCATGAACAAGAAGTACGCAAATACCACGGCAATCGCAACAAAGAAAGCAATCACATATCGCCGACTTTGAATTTCAGCCTTTCGGGTGAATAGCCCATACAGTGCTGCCGAAATGATGACATAGCCCCCCACGTGTTTCCACGCTGTTGCTAGCCCCAACAGAGCTCCTGCAAGAATCCACCACCGACGAGTTTTATTACGAGTTGCAATCAAGAGAGCGATCAGCCCTCCAATCCCAGTGAGGGCAGAGGTCGAATCGATTTTAACGAGCAGAGTTGTATAACTGAACCACCCTGCTACCGACAACATCGCTCCAGCCATCAGAGTAGCGCCTTTGTGTTGAGCGACGAGATGGGTAAACCACATCGTCATCCCAACCATCGCAACTGAAACTAAGCTGCTAAACCATCTGAGTGATAAGATCGACAGTCCGAAAATCCTCGACCAAATTGACCACAACCAAAACTGAAATGGCGGATGGTAGGGAAACCATTCTGGTTCTCCTGACTGATGGAGATTTAAATGTGGATACCCTAAAAACAACGTTTCAGTTGTGATATTGAGGTACACGTTTTCGTCCGATTCCCTTGGTGTTAGCGGAATAAAAGCTAAGTGGATGACCAACGTTACCACTAGCACCGATAAGATACAAAAACCAAATCGCCTATTACTCATGACGTTGTCCTCATTACTAGTGACCACACAGTTTGAAGTAGTCGCTTAGCACCATCTCGAAGGAGATATTGACGCATGAAACTTATACTGAAGATGAGAATCAACAGTACCGTGAGGAAGGGGAAGAAGAAACCAAACCAGCGCCCCGCACTTCGGGCATTCGCCAAACCGGCACCGATCCCCATCAATCCGACCACGAAACTTCCTGCTCCGATAATTTCCCATTGCTGGGCCACGATCAGAACAAGCCCCACAAACAGCGCAAAAAGAACCGAACCTAAAACCGAAACCACATCTCGAAAACGCTTCTGGGCGAATGCAGAATCCCGATAGAAGTGCAACGTGTCCGCCGCACCTCCACCAGATCGCTTCCATTCTTTAGACATTTCTGCCCAAGTCCGACGGTGACGGTGATAGACGAATACATTTGGTGTGACCCAAAAAGCTCCACCATTTTGAACATAACGAATTGCGGAGGCGAAATCTTCATAGGAAATCGTCATCCGCTCATCAAACCCACCCATAACGGAGTATGCATTGCGCGTCATCCACCACGAGGCCGTGATTGGAAGCGTACGCACACCTCGAATGGACTTACTATCTAACCGATAGCCTTGTCGAAAAGTTGGATTGCGTCGAACCCACCCTTTCTCTTGATAGAGAATCAGGATGTTTTCTAGTAGTCCATGATGCTCTTCTTCAAGTGCATACATTTCCCCCGCGAGAGCTTCTACGTTATGCTCCACCATTTCTGACAAAGCATTTTGAATATAGTCACGTTCATGTGTGTTTTTCCCATCTGTGAGGGAGAGTACATCGCCGCGTGCTAACCGGCACCCAACGTTACGTTTCACGTTTGTATCCCGACCAATCCAATCGACAATCTTTCCACGCCGGCGAACTTTCACTAACTCAACTTCAACTATGATTAAACGATTGCCGTATTTTGCACGTACAGCATGAGCGTTTCCAGAGAGCGATTTTGGGGCAAGATAATCAGACCATATTTGCTGAAGAGAAAGTCCTCCCCATTCGAGAAATTCTTCAGGAATGTGCTCCCATGTGGAGTCATCTTTTCCCCCTACTAAGACGATTTCAAAATTGAGGTAGTCTTGAGCAGTTAAACTTCCCAGCAACGATTGAATGTTCTCCCGCTTCTGATTTCTCAGCGGGACTACGAATGACACAAAAGGCTGCCACTCTTGCATTTCTCACTTCACCTTTCTACTTTTTGGCGTACACATAGCGGTCACCCGCAATGTAGTTGAACACCATAATAATACTGGTGCTAAACCAATAGGCGAACGTATTTTCAGGAAAAAATCGATAGATCGGCAAAATTGCCGGGAGAATGTAGTGTGTCCCCACCACAAAAACAGGGAAACTCCACAACCCAATCAAAAACAATACTTGGTTAAACGATAACGTGAATGCTTTCACCTTGGCAAAACGGATTACCTTTTCTCGCCGAGTAAGCCCTTGCCGATCACCCCAAGTTAATCTCTCATTGCCCACAAAATTTAAGACAATAGAGATAATGGCCTGAATGAAATTCGCCAACAATGGTTGAATCCCATAGGAGACTGCGGTTTCGATGAACCATGCACCTCCCACCGTTAAAAGCAAGCCGATAATACCGAAAGTAGTAAAACGCCGCAGGAAACTTTTTTCCTTTGGCCCATTTTGATCCTCAAACTCATAGCTCATTTCTCATACCTTTCATATTGTGACGGAACAAACCGTCATGAAACCGTTAACTTGTTAAAGCGCGAACCTTGGATGAACAAAAAAAGAACGCGTTTCTGCGTTCTTCGTCATCTAAGGCACACAGGGAAATATTATAAGACCAAAGTATCTTCTTGAGAAGAGTATGCGACGTATAGGTATATTTTCATCATTTCTTTAAAAAACAATATTGATTCAAAAAGTAGCTGTTATAAAAAACTCCAAAGGTCGTAAATATTTTATTTAAATGGCTTGCTCTTTCGGGTCATTTTCTCCTTTACTCCCGACTCTCCCAGAGTACAATAATATTTATTAACAAAGTGGTAAGAAATGGTAAAGAGACTTATAAAATGTATATCGGTAGATATTATCACACGATAGAAGCCAAAGGACGCGTCTCTTTGCCCAAAAAGTTTCGCGGAACGAATACAGAGACGTTTATTTTGACTCGAGGATTTGATGGAGGACTCTACGTATTTCCGAGTGAGACCTGGGCAAACGAAGTGGGAACGCTCACCACTCGCACCTTTACAAAAAAAGATCATCGCGATGTCGTTCGTCTCATGACCAATGACGCATCAGAAGTAGAAGTTGATCATTTAGGAAGAATCTTAATTCCTGAATACTTGAGAACTTTTGCTCACTTAGAAAAACAAGTCGTCATCGTTGGAAGTTATAACAAAATTGAAATTTGGGACGTAGAACGATATCACCAATACATAGAAAACTTAGAGACTCGAGCAAATGATATCGCTGAACACATCGAACCTGAAGAAAAAAAATAATTGGAATTTATGCAAGCACCTTTACATCAATCAGTTATGCCAGTTGAAGCCATTGAAGGTTTACAGGTAAAAACACGGAAATGGTATGTGGATGGAACGTTTGGAAGAGGCGGTCATACACAGGCAATTTTAGAAAAAGGCGGAAAAGTCATTGCTTTTGACTTTGATCAGGAAGCAATCGATTTTGGTCAAGAGAAATTTAAGAATGAAATCGAAGCTGGCAGTTTAATTTTACTTCGATCAAATTTCAGAGATTTAAAAAATCAGTTGGACAATCTTCGCACCGAAGTGAAACAAAGTATTTACGGAATCTTGTTTGACTTTGGTACGACGGTTGATCAGCTCAAAGACGCAACAAGAGGTTTTTCATTTGATTCTGATAGTGAACTCGATATGAGAATGGATGATCGATTGGGAGTAAAAGCCAAAGATTTACTCGCATTGATTGATGAACACCAATTGGCTTTGCTTTTTCAAGAGTACGGCGGCGAAGAATCATCAAAATCGATTGCAAAAGCCATTGTTCGAGAACGACAAATAAAGCCGATTACGACCACGAAACAATTAACAGGAATTATTGAAAGGATGAAACAAAGCAGAGGTCACCTGCACCCAGCAACCAAAGTTTTTCAAGCACTGCGAGTTGCAGTAAATAGTGAGCTTGAGAATATCTCAGACGTCCTGCCTCAGGCAGTTGAAGTTTTACAATCTGGAGGAAGAGTCGTCACGATCAGCTTTCACGAAGGTGAAGATCGAATTGCCAAACAAACATTGAAGAAGTGGGAAGAGCAAGGAAAAGGAAAACAAATTACAAAACGACCATTAGAAGCCAATGCTGATGAGTTACGAGAAAACCCTCGAGCTCGAAGCGCAAAATTACGAATATTTGAGCTCAAATAACAAAATAATACGAAATCCTGCCATAGCTTTAGCGAAGGCGGATGAAAAAAATTAGTATGAAACCTACACAGTCCAACCACAAAAAAATTAAATCACTGTACTTCAGTTGTTTTCTTTTAATACTCACTTTAGCTGTAGCGAACATTTTCTTATCTGGAAGAACTGTCACTGCAACCACTGAGCTTAAACTTCAAGAACAAAAATATGCACAACTTCAAGAAGAAAAAGAAATGCTGACTTCACAACTGAGTCAACACATTTCCCTCAAATCTTTAGAAGAAAAAGCCTTGGAACTGGGTTATGTCCCAATTACTCAAACTATTGCTATCAAAACTCCCGCAGACTCAGCAGTCGCCTTACGCTAGCTCAAAAGTCATACAAACTTAATACTTCTCTCCCTGGGGAGAGAAGCCTGGTATTCCAGGCAGTGAGGGAGTAATCTCATTTCTGCTATTATCAAGTGTATATACATGCAAAAAAGAGCTACCTTTCATTCCAGACAAAAATCACCTCAAACTCTCGATCGTCTTCGCCTCGTCCAAGGATGTATTTATTTTGCTTTTTTAGTGATCATTGGTCGCCTTTTTTATTGGCAAATTTTTAAAGGTCAAGAACTCCAAGCCTTGGCTGAATCTCAATATACCTCTGTATCAAACTGGCAAGGGAAACGTGGGAAAATGTATACCGCTGACGGTCACTTGCTCGTCGGCAATCAAACTGTGTATACACTCTTTGCTCAACCACAATACTTCAAGAAAAGTTCTGTCGAAATTGCAGATGCACTTTTTTCTTCACTCAAAACACTACCTGACACAGCTAGTCCAAGTGGAAAAATTACTCCCTTAACGTTCGATGAACTGAAAAATAAACTTGCTGACTCTGATAAAAAATGGATTGCAATCCAACAAGAAGTGAATGAAGATCAGAAGAAAGCCATTGAGGCCTTGGATTTGCCTGGAATAGGTTTCGATGCCTACACCATTCGTCAGTATCCTGAAGCTTCACTGGCTGCTCAAATCGTCGGCTTTGTTGGGAAAGATACCAATGGAGCAGATATCGGATACTTCGGAATCGAAGGCCAGCTCGACCGCGAACTTCAAGGACACGTTGCGAAAGTGAAAAGAAAAACAGACGCCCGAGGGCGAACACTGTCGTTGACTGATAGTTCCTTGCCCGATAACGAAGATGGACGCGATGTAAAACTCACCATTCGACGAGATGTTCAATACATGTTGGAGAAAAAACTCCTGGCAGGCATGAATAAATATGGTGCAATCTCAGGCGAAGTTCTGGTAATGGATCCGAGAACTGGAAATATTCTCGGGATGGCTAGTTTTCCAAATTATGATCCCAAACACTATGCTCAGTATCCTCAAGAGTGGTATAGAAATCCGCTCGTTGCCGAAGGCTATGAACCTGGTTCGACATTTAAAGTGCTGACCGTTTCCGCTGGAATTGATGCCGGAATTATTTCACCTGAAACTATTTGTACACGATGTGCCACCGCCCGCAAAATTGCTGGATATACCTTGAAAACTTGGAATGAGGTCTACAATCCCAACATCACCATTCGAGATGGATTGGCCAAATCCGACAATACCGCCATGATCTTCGTGGCAGAAGAGCTCGGACAGGAAAAATTCACCGACTATTTAGAAAAATTCCAAATTGGAAAAGCCTCAGGTGTGGAACTCCAAGAGGATAGTGGAACACAGATTCGAAAAAATTGGACGCCGATCGATCTCGCGACCACATCATTTGGACAAGGTATTGCCACGACAGGATTGCAAATGGTGAAAGCGGTCGGAGCAATTGCAAACAATGGAAATATGATGCGACCAAAGATACTTGAGTCAGTAAAGGTTGATGGAGAAGAGGTAAAAGTCGAACCTGAACTGCTCGGGCAACCCGTTTCAGCCAAAACCGCTGCTACGGTCACAGAAATGATGGTTCATGCTGCCAGCCAAGGTGAAGCAAAATGGACAGCCAGCCAAAAATACTCCGTTGCTGGGAAAACCGGAACGGCTCAAATCCCGGTTGCTGGTCACTATGATGCAGATAAAACTATTGCTAGTTTTATCGGCTTTGCGCCAGCTTCTAATCCTGAATTTGTGATGTTGGTAAAACTGCGAGAACCTCAATCTTCTCAATGGGCTTCAGAGACAGCAGCACCGCTCTGGTATGACATTTCCAAAGAATTGTTTATACTATTAAATATCTTGCCAGATAGGGAATAAGTGAATGAATAAACACATTATTTATCAATCCAAAAAACTGTACCACTTCTTTCGAACTTTTTTGTATGAAGCTCTTCCGGCCAATCTGGTCTATAACTTCCCGAGTAGTAAACTGACCGTTATCATGATCACCGGTACCGATGGCAAAACGACGTCATCTACCATGCTGTACCACGTTTTAAATACAGCCGGATACAAAGTTGCCTTAATTTCAACGGTCGCTGCCTACATTGGCGATGAACAAATTGATACTGGTTTTCATGTCACTAACCCTAATCCCTGGCAACTTCAAAAAATATTGAAAGAAATTGTTGATAAAGGATTTACCCACGTTGTATTGGAAACGACTTCACACGGAATATACCAATATCGAAATTGGGGAATAACACCGAACTTTGCTGGACTTACGAATATTTCAAATAATGAACATCTTGATTATCACGTCAGTTATTCTGAATATGTGAAGGCCAAAGCCAGTATGCTCGCGGAAGCTGAGCTCGCAGTCATTCCCAGACAAGACGAGTCGACTGAGTCAGTAACTCAAATCTTATCTATTAATCAAACAAAATTTATTGAATATTCTTTAAAAAATCTGAGTGAAAAACTCCAAACTGCGATTCGTACACGTTTTACTCAGTCATACAATCACAACAATGCAACTTTGGTTTCTGTTTTAGCCATGCAACTTGGAGTAAATGAAGAAAAAATTGTGGAAGGTATTTCGAGCTTTTCAGGAATTCCTGGTCGAATGGAAGAAATTAAAAATGATAGAAACTTACGAATCATCGTGGATTTCGCCCACACTCCAAATGCATTGAAAGAAGCTTTACTTTCTTTGAAGAAAACGACCATAGCAGGGAAAAAGCTGATTGCAGTGTTTGGGTGTGCTGGCTTACGTGATCCAAGTAAACGATCTCGCATGGGACAGTATGGGACTGAACTCGCCGACTACTGTGTATTTACGGCTGAAGATCCACGAACAGAAAACGTGTGGACAATTATTCGCCAAATGAAAGAAAATCTCACAACAGGCCACAATCATATTCACTCAATTCCAGATCGACAAACAGCCCTCGACTTTGCGATCAACACTTTAGCCAAATCAGGCGATACTATTGCAGTGTTCGGTAAAGGCCATGAGCAAACCATGTGCTATGGTACGATAGAGTATCCCTGGAACGACAGTGAAGGAATTCAGAAAAGCCTAGATATTTCTGCCTAAAAAGGTTGGACTACCAAATGTATGATAAACCGCTTATTTCTGCTCGACATTGATGACACACTTTTCGATACCGCACGGTTAAAAAAAGATATTTCTGACCGACTGCTGAGCCTACTTGGCGATGCAACATTGTTGGATGAGTTCTGGCAACTCAATCGATCACTCCGGAATACGCCTTTTCATGTCCAAAATACTATAAAAAACTTCTGTGAAAAAAAAGGACTCGTGGAAAAACGGGATGATTTTTTTCACGCCTTTCTCGATCATGATTTTGCAACATTCTTATATCCTGATGTTCATATCGAACTTCCAAAACTCAAAGAGTTAGGCACTGTCGCACTTTTTTCAACTGGTGATGGTTTATTTCAACAAGTGAAAGTCCAGCAATCTGGTCTCGCAAACTTAGTGAACTATGCTTTTATTTATGACAATAAGATGGAAGAGTACGTTCAGTTACTGCAGAAATTTGACCCCCACGAATCATGGTACATGGACAACCAACACGAGTTACTTGAATTAGCGACACAGCTGCATGTTGCCACGAAAACCGTTTGGATTCAAAGAAACCCGCTAGAAAAAACCAGTGACTTTGTCCCAACATTAACAATTACCTCACTCACCGAATTTACTGAAATAATAAAACAGAAAAATAATTAACTGATGACTTACTCATGATCACCTTACCTTTTCATCCTGACTATACAATTTTACTTTCCACTCGAAACGAGGGGAGTATTACTACCAAAGAACAAGCTGAGCAATTAATTAAAGCAGCTGGTTGCCCTCATCCAGTCGGTTTCTTGAGATTACTACATGGATCACAACGCGTTCATTGGAAAAAAGATGTCACAGAAGAAAAAGGTGATGCTGTGGTGACGGATAATCCCGAACTGTGTTTATCAATGGTAGTTGGTGATTGTTTTCCCATCATTATGATTGAACCCAAAAGCCATGTGTTAACAATGATTCACGGAGGTTGGAGATCTTTACTTCAAAATATCATTCCGTTAACGGTAAAAGAATTGAAGGATTTTCACTATAAATGTGATCCGGAAAAACTCATTGCTTGGATAGGTCCCGGATTACATGCCCAGTCAAATATTTCCACTCAAGCACCTGTGCAAGCATTTTTTCCAGAGTGGCATCAATTCATCACTGAATCAAAAAAAGGGTATCATGTTGATCTGTCTGCCTATGCTAAAAATAGCTTGGTACAATGCAAAATGAAGGCAGAGAATATTTTTGATTATGATAAAGATACATACATGGAAAAAGAAGCGTTTTATTCTCATCGCCGATCAAAAGAACAAAAAGATGAGGATGGACGATTTTTAGTAGCAGTATGGAGAAATAAATAATAGTAGTTGTTTCCCTTCGTAGAGGGGAAACGCCAAGCGTAGCATGGCAAAGGGGAGTTTTTTATTCAGATTTTTGGAATTTGATATTTAATCATTTGGAATTTATTAATGTATGGATATTTTCTCAGCTCATCATGTGCATTTAACCGGCATCAAAGGCGTTGCCATGACTTCGATCTCTCAATGTTTGAGAGATATGGAAAAAATGGTGACGGGTTCTGATCTAGAAGAAGATTTTGTTACCCAACACATGCTTCGTGAACTGAACATTCCGATCCTTCCTTTCATAAACAGCCAAGCAGAATTTGAAAAACTCCAAACTAATAATTATCAACTTTCAACACCAATTGATCTGCTTATTTATACGTCTGCACACGGTGGCCCAAATAATCCTGAAGTGCAGTGGGCCAAGCAACAAAATATTCCAACACTTTCACAAGCTGAAGCGCTCAGTCAACTATTTAATAGTAAAACTGGAATTGCCGTGTGTGGAGTTGGTGGGAAATCAACTGTCTCTGCCATGATTGTGTGGATGCTTCATCAATTGAACCAGTATCCTTCGTATAGCATTGGAGTTGGAAATATTATCGGTTTAAATAAAACAGGAAAATGGGATGCTAATTCTCAGTTTTTTGTGGCTGAAGCTGATGAGTACGTCATCGATCCACAACAAAAACCACCTGTACCTCGCTTTTCTTTTTTACAATCAAATATTATCGTTTGCACTAATCTTCACTTTGATCATCCCGATGTCTATGACGACTTTGAGATGACAAAGCGGACTTTTTTACAATTTTTTCTTCAACTGAAAGCCGGTGGAATTTTAATAATCAATGGTGATGATGAAAACTTAGTAGAAGTTAGTAAAGCAGTTCAAAGACAACGGGAAGATATAAAAGTAGTGACGTTCGGAAAAAATCCAACCAATATGTACGTGATTGATCAGATTCATTTTTCCCCGGGAATATCTCACGGTCAACTGAAATATGAAAATGAAATTCAACAACTGAATCTTTCTCTTCCGGGCGAATTTAATATGAAAAATGCTACTGCCGCACTTGTGGCAGTCAGTAAACTTGGTTTTCCGCTTTTTAACGCAGTGCAAAGTATTTCAACTTTTCAGTCTACGCAAAGACGATTTGAGTTCAAAGGTCACAAACAAAATGTTTGGTATTATGATGACTATGCTCACCACCCACATGAAATAACTTCAGTCATTCGAGCAATAAAAGAGTGGTATCCAGACTACCGTTGCGTGATCGCATTTCAACCTCATACCTTCTCGCGAACCATCGCATTGAGAAAAGAATTTGTTCAAGCTTTATCAACCGCGGAAGAAGTTGTTATATTAGATATTTTTCCTTCAGCCAGAGAAAAAATTTCGGATGAAATCAGTTCGGATGATCTCGTTTCAGATATTAAGAAAATGAATCCCAAAGCCAATGTCATGAATCTCAAAACAATTGAAAAACTGACTGAATACTGTTTAACTCAGCTCAAGCCACACGATGTCATGATTACACTTGGTGCCGGAGATATTTATAAAGTCCATGATAAGATTTAAAAAAGGCAACCAATGAATTTGGGAAAGGAACTTGTTCAAAGATGTGGTAAAGATGTGACTATTCAAGATGTGTTTCCTAAGTTTAATCAAAGAAATTCTGGTTGTGACTTTTACGCGACTATTAAATTAGGTTTAGGAATAACCGTTCAGCCGTGTGTCACGAACAGGGAGAGAAGTGAAAAAGATCTTTTTGCACCTGGCGATAAAGTTAAATATCTACCACTTTTTGGCCTATATAGACCCAAACAATAACCATGACACTTTCAGATCTACCTAACAAATTTCCGCATCTTAAATTCGAATCGAATCATTTGCTGGCTCCGCATACGACAGTCAAAATTGGCGGACCTGCTGAACTGTACGTCGAAACTCCTAACACCAAAGATTTTGTTGAATTAATAACGCTTGCCCGTAAAAATCAAATACCTGTAACTCTCCTCGGTTGGGGTGCGAATACATTGATTGCGGACGAGGGGATCAAAGGATTGGTTGTTAAAAACACTTCAAATCAAATTGATATAGTGAATGAAAACGTCACCGCTCCGATTGAAACAGTGACAACAATTCCTCGCTGGCAATCAGACGACTCTAATTCAAATAAAAAATATGAATTTGAAGATCTTGATTACAATGAAAACGATTCACCACGTATTCGAGTAGAAATTTCTTCGGGTGTTGGTTTGCCTGTCGTGATCAATACTTTACTGCAACAAGGTATTACCGGCCTGCAATGGTTTTCTCGAATTCCAGGGAGTATTGGCGGTGCCATTTACAATAATATTCATGGTGGCACTCATTTCATCAGCGAAGTGATTGAGTTCATCACAGTGATTGATAAAGATGGCGAACTACAAAAAATCGCAACCAAAGATGCTGAGTTCGGATATGATTTTTCTCGCTTTCATCACTCAGAAGAAGTAATTGTTTCGGCTACTTTTCTTTTATTTAAAGGCGACGTGGAAAAAGCTAAACAAGTCGTGGTTGAATGGGCAAAACGAAAAAGTATTCAACCTCAAAATTCACTTGGGTGTGTCTTTCAAAATTTAACTGCTGACCAGCAAAAACAACTCAACCTTCCAACACCGAGTATTGGATACTTAATTGAGCATGTGTTAAACAAAAAAGGTTTTAAAATCGGCGGAGCAATGGTTTCAGAAAAACATTGTGCGTTTATTGAAAACGTTGGAAATGCTACAGCCAAAGAGTACAAAGCCGTGATCGACACTTTAGTAAATGAAACTAAAGAAAAAACCGGCATCGAACTCAAATCAGAAATTTTTTATTTAGGGTTTGACAATGGTAAATAGTACAGAGCTACCATCTAATTATCTTGCTTTGCCAAATTGGTCAACTGCAAATCGAGAAGTATTTATTGATCAAAGGCTCCAAGTTATCCTTCATCTTTTTACACATAAAAAAAATCTTTCAAAAAAAAGACTTTCAGAACTAACATCAGAAAGAGAAAAATTATTAAATGAAAAAAAGCAAATAGAAAAGCTCACTCTGATTATCGCTAAGAAAGAAAATAAAAAAAAGGTAACAGAGGTCTTTCATTCTGCAATGTTATTGAAAAGAAAACGTCGTAGAGGATATTAAGTTTTTTGCTATACAATCACTTTTAGGCTTGGAATTTAAAAATTAATAATTTGGAATTTAATCACAGCTATGTCCACTTTTCTCGTCACCGGCGGTACACCACTTAATGGCTCAGTTCGAATTGGAGGAGCCAAAAACGCTTCCTTCAAACTCATGATTGCCTCTTTGCTGGCAAATTCAGAGTCACGTCTGCTCAACTTTTCACACATTAGTGATGTCAAAACCGTGGGAGAAATCATTACCGAATTAGGCGGAAGTGTTCATCAGGCCGGTGAACGTGCCATTTTCATCAATCCAGAAACGTTGAATAAATGGACTCTTGATCCGGCCAAAGGAGAACAGGGGAGATTTTCCACTATGTTTCTTGGTCCACTGCTTGCTCGTTTTGGCCAAGCTGCTGTGCCTGCTCCTGGTGGTGATCAAATTGGGAAACGTCCTCTTGAACGCCATTTTGATGGCTTGCAAGCACTCGGAGTTGAGATGAAGACTGAAGGCAACATGTTTATTGCTAAAACCAATGGGTTAAAAGGAACAACGTATAAATTTGAAAAAAATACCCATACCGGAACTGAAACATTGATCATGGCTGCTGTTAAAGCCCAGGGAACAACCGTTTTGGAAAATGCAGCTGAAGAACCTGAAATTGATGATTTAATTGAATTTTTAAATGACATGGGAGCCCGTATTCGTCGTCGCGCTCAACGGGTGATTGAAATTGAAGGAGTCAGTGAACTCCATGGCGCTATTCATAAACTCATGCCCGATCGAAATGAAGCAGTCAGCTACGCGTGTGCCGCGATTGCTACCAAAGGTGACGTCATTATTGAAAATGCCAAAGCCGAACATTTAAAAGCATTTATCACTAAGCTGGAAGAAATGGGCGCCGGCCACGAAGTAGGGAAGTATGGAATGCGATTCTTTTATAAAGATGGATTACGTTCTGCCGATGTGACCACAGAAATTGAGCCAGGATTTATGACTGATTGGCAACCACTCTGGGCAACCTTAGCAACTCAAGCCACAGGCGAAAGTCACTTGCATGAGACGATTATGCAACGCCGTTTTCAGTATGTTGATGAACTGATCCAAATGGGTGCAAAAATTGAGCGCTATCAACCTGAAGTTGCGCATCCGGAAAAAGTATATAACTTCAATATTGCCGACGATAAACCTGAAGATATGCATGCAATCAAAATTTCTGGTCCTACACCACTCAAAGCTGGTGAGTTCAATGTGAAGGATTTACGCCACGGTGCAACATTAATTCTGGCTGCCATGATCGCCCAAGGCACTTCCACCATTCATGGGATTGAACACGTCGATCGCGGATATGAAAAATTAGATGAACGCCTCAAAAGCATGGGGGCAAAAATAGAAAGAAAAGATTAAGATGGTAGAAATTGATTTGGAGGCAAAATCTCCGCTAGAAAAAGTACTTTGTGATGAATATTTAAATCAGCTTCTTTTAGATTTACAAACAAGTGCTCAATTAAAAAATACCTCTCCCTCATCACATTTAAATCGTGAAATAGCCATCGCTATGCTTTTTGCTGTTTGTAATGACTATCAAATCCCCGTTCCAACTCTTGTAATTAACCCTGAGGAATTGACTTCTATTATAAATTCATCCATCGATCAACGAGTCCAGCCTGCGTTTGATAGAGTTAATTCCTTTGTTAATAAGAGATATCCTAATCTTTAACTTTTCCTAAAACCTGACACCTGACACCTAACATCTAAGCTTGTACAATACCGCTATGTCTCTGATGCTTGGCCTGCTCATTTTTTCATTTATTGTGACCGCGATTTGCATCGTCCCGTTCATCAACACTCTCTACGCACTAAAATTCCAACGTCGAAAACAAAACACTCGCGATGCCTTTGGGAAAACCACGCCTGTCTTCAATGCCTTTCATAATGTCAAACAAAAAGTGGGCGTTCCAGTCGGGGGCGGATTATTAGTGTTGCTCGTGGTCTCTATTTTATTTGCCATGATGCTTCCACTTCTAGAGTTGTTCGGAATTGAAATAACAAATGTCTATCCAATCAGAACTGAAGTGAATGTAATCTTTTTCACCTTTTTATCTTTCGGACTCTTAGGTTTATATGATGACATTAAAAAATTCTTTGGCTTTCAAAAAGAGGGCTTCTTTGGCTTAAGATTGAAGCATAAATTTTTGGTGCAATGTTTGTTAGCGATTATTATCGCGCTGATTCTGTATTTCCAACTTGGAATCTCATTTTTCTATATTCCATTTGTTGGCACATTCAATGTCGGACTGATGTACATTCCTTTCGCCGCTTTTGTGATCGTGTCCTTCGCCAATGCAGTCAATATCACCGATGGGCTTGATGGCTTGGCATCTGGAGTTTTATTGATTTCGCTCTTTGGCCTTTGGTTTTTATCATACGCAATTTTAGATACACCATTATCATTATTTATTGCATTGTGGATTGGTTCTTTAATTGCCTTCATGTACTTCAATATTTACCCAGCCCGAATATGGATGGGGGATGTGGGAGCACTGTCATTTGGTGCAACACTCGCTGTTGTCGGACTGTTGCTTGGCAAAACTTTAGCGGTGGGAATTATTGGTGGAGTATTTGTCGTGGAAATATTGAGCTCTTTACTTCAATTACTCTCAAAGAGAATTCGTGGAAAGAAAATTTTCCCAGTCGCACCGCTTCATCTATGGCTTCAACTCAAGGGTTGGGAAGAGCCTAAAATTGTCCAGCGTGTATGGATCATTTCATTAATCCTCATGCTTTTTGGCGTTTGGCTGGCTGTCATTTGACACTTTCTCCTTTGCCTCATTTCTTAATCTCTCAGCTTCGATTTCTACTGTCTATGTTATTCTTAAATCATGAAATTGAAGCCGTCTTTCAATCATGGTCGGAAACTGTTTTTACTTGTTGTCGTACTCTGTTTGATCGGCATACTGGCAGTTTTTGAAGCCTCACATATCGAAGCCTTCCATCGATTTAATGATGCGTACTATTTTATCCGACAACAACTTCAGTGGTTAGGAATTGGTTTGGGTGTATTAATCGTTTCTGCCATGATTCCACCAACTTTTTGGTCGAAACTTGGTCCGCTGATATACATTGTCGGAGTGATTCTTTTAATTGCGGTGCTGATTCCTGGTATTGGTGTGGAAGTGAATGGTGCTCGAAGATGGATTGATCTTGGTGGCCAACGGTTTCAGCCAGTTGAACTTATCAAGTTAGGCATCTCTGCTTTTTTTGCAACTTGGCTAATAAAACATCAAAGAATAGCACCTTTTTTAACTTTTTCTTTAATACCTACCGCATTGGTTATGATCCAACCAGATCTTGGCTCGACATTAATTGTGCTTTTAATTGCTTTCGGTATGTATGTGGTAGCTGGAGGAAAGTTAAAAGAGATCGGTATACTTTTTGGAGTGGGAATCGTTGGCATTTTACTGTTAATTTTGACTTCAAGTTATCGTCGTGAACGTTTGACAACGTACCTGAGTCCGAGCTCAGATCCACTCGGAGCCGGATATCACGTTCGACAAATCACTATTGCACTTGGGAATGGTGGAATGTTTGGGCTCGGTATTGGACAGTCTAAACAGAAGTATCAGTATCTTCCTGAAGCAAGCACAGATTCTATTTTTGCATTGATTGCAGAAGAAGTTGGATTTGTGGGGAGTACGGCCTTGATTTTTATTTTTCTGTTTTATATTCAAACTGCATTTCAAATTGTCAAAGACCTCCCTGAGGACTCATTTGAGCGTTTATTTGCAACTGGCTTAGTTATCTGGGTATCCGGACAAATGATCATGAATCTGGCCGCAGTGGTCGCCTTGGTGCCACTCACAGGCATTCCTTTACCATTCATTTCTCGAGGAGGATCATCACTGTTAACTATCATGATGGCGACAGGTATTCTTATTTCATTATCAAGAACAAGCGTGCATTCTCACAAATGATATAATCAACGTCCGTTGGAAAACGGTGACTCTATAATGAGAAACAACAACGACTCTCATTTCTTTTTTTAAAAATATGAAAAAAATACTCATTAGCGGAGGACATCTCACTCCAGCTTTAGCAGTTATTGATCAGGCAAAAAAAGACAAACGTGATCTGGAATTTATTTTCCTTGGTCGTGAATATTCTCAAGACGCAACTCAACAACTCTCTCATGAACGCGCTGAAATTGAAAAGAGAGGTATTGAATTCATCCCAACAATCGCACCGAAATTCTACAAAACCTTCTGGTGGAATAATTTTAATGAAATAGGCAAGTGGGCTCCAGCTTTAAAAATTGCTTGGAAAATTGTGACTGAAAAAAAACCTCACCTGTTTTTGTCATTTGGCGGATATTTGGCTTTTCCGATCGCTCTCGTCTGTCGAATTCGACATGTTCCAGTAATTACCCACGAACAAACCAGCTCAGCCGGTTTAGCTAATCAAGCAATTGCTGTGTTGTCAGCCAAAGTTGCGGTATCTGATGAAAGCACGATTGAGCAATTTCCCGATGGAAAAACAGTCGTCACTGGAAATCCCGTCCGAACTAGCGTCATGCAAGCAGCTTCCACTCATCCAAAATGGATACCAAAAGATATTTCTAAACCCATTCTCTATATTACCGGCGGTAATCAAGGCTCAGAAATATTGAATCGGGTAGTGGGTGAAACGTTGACAGAATTAACTTCAAAGTGGTTTGTCATTCATCAATGTGGAAATCCGAATTCATATACCAATTATGAACAGACACTTCAGGTACAAGCTCAATCACTCCCCGAAGACCTTCAAAAAGAGTATGTGGTTAAAACGTGGATGAATGAGAAAGAACTGACTTGGGTGTACAACAATGCCCGACTCTCCGTCTCCAGATCAGGTGCCAACACAATTCATGAACTCATTTATCATGGAGTTCCTGCAGTACTGATTCCTTTGCCATTTTCTCGTGATAACGAACAACACAAAAATGCTGAAGCAATTCAGAAAGCCGGAGGAGCAATTATTTTGGAACAAAAAGATCTCACACCACAGACTTTCTTGTCTGCATTGTCCAACGTTTCTCGTCGGTATAGAAGCATGCAACAAGCGGCTGAAAAACTGAAAGAAGAATATATTTGGGATGGTGCGAAACGATTACTGAATCTTATTGATGTCGTCCTCGAAGAACAAAAAGGTGCAGTCGAGAAAAAATAAGCTCCCAATTGGAATTAAATACGAAGTGTCTACAATTTTGTTATTGTGCCAACACAATCTCCATTCAATCACCGACCACTAGAATCAACCTTAAAAAAACGCCGTCAACATCGTTCTTGGTCACAGTTACAGGGCAAATTTGATTTTTCCAAGTTATTTCACGCCTGTTTGTTCCTCATCTTGTTTTTAAGCAGTATATTTTTTTTGGCCGGCTCACCTTGGTTTCGTGTCCAACATGTTTCGTGTTCCACTCAATTTAGTAGTAGTTGTGAGGAGGCAGTACTTGGGGAACTTGAACAAGGCAAAGGCCGTCATCTGTACTTTGGGAGTTGGGAAGATGAAATTAAAAATATTCAGCGGGCAAACCCAAGCTATTTTACTTTTACTATCAAAAGAAAATTCCCTTCAAGAATTGAATTTAAAGTCATGATCAGTCCACCTCGATACGTCCTCAAACACAATACTGATCAAAAAATCATCACTGAAGCTGGCTCCGTCATTTATACAGAAATTTCTGATCCTGTCCCTGAAATTCTTGTTTCCACTGATGTATGGCAAAAAATTGATGGTGGGACTGTGCTTCCTGCAAACGAACACCAACAGTTGTTATCTATTGCAACGTGTTTGAAAGACACGATATCACCAATTAAAAATGTTCGTCTGATATCAGAAACTGAAGTACGAGCAACGACAGATAATCAAAAAGAAATTATATTCACCCAAAATGAATGTTCCTCACAATTATCACAACTTGATACAATACTTTCATATCCACTGGAGCAACCCTGGACCGAAGCCGATCTTCGTTTTAGTAAACCTATCTTACGGTAGACTTTGAAAACAATAGTGGAATGTGTGTTTTTACTATCGAACTTTTCAACCGCTAAACATTCATATCTCCTATCCCTTCCTCTTGCCAAGACGCAATTAATTCTATACAGTCATACTATTCGTTTTACTCCGTATTCTAAATGATGGATTTTGGGTTGATTTTCAATCTCATCCTCCAATGGTAAAAAAGTGATGTTATTATTGATTAAAGCGGTTTGTAATTGAAATTTATCCCGCAATTGCGGTACTCGTCCCGCTCTATAGTGGAAAAGCGAGATTGACACATGCCCAGACAACAACTTGTTTCTGCTCTCGATATAGGTACTGACAAAGTCGTCACCTTGATTGCCGATGTTAGTGAAGGCAAACAAAATATCCGAGTCCTCGGTGTTTCTTCTGTTGCGTCGAAAGGCATGCGAAAAAGCCAAATCGTTGATCTCCACAGTGCAGTCGAGGCAATTACGGAAAGTGTCGATGCTGCTGAACGTATGGCTGGAGTGAATATCCAACAAGCCTATGTCAGTGTTGGTGGGATTACGATTCAATCTCAAAACTCCAAAGGTGTTGTTGCTGTCGCCCAGCCAAATCAAGAGATTACTGGCGAAGATGTCGCTCGAGTCATTGATGCGGCCAAAGCGGTGTCACTTCCTACCGGAAAAGAAATCATCCATATCATTCCCAAGAACTTTCGAGTCGACTCCCAAGATGGCATTCGAGATCCGATTGGTATGAGTGGAATTCGTTTAGAAGCCGAAGCACACATCATTACTGCCTCCTCAGTTGTGCTGAAAAATATTGAAAAATGTATTAATGAAATGGGAATAACAGTTCGAGAGTTCGTGTTCTCTGGTCTCGCTTCATCTCAAGCCGTGTTAACGGAAACTGAAAAAGAACTGGGTGTGATCTTGGTCGACATCGGAGCCGGGACAACGTCTTTAACAGCCTTTGTAGAAGGTTCACCTGAATTTTCCGCCGTACTTCCAGTCGGAGCTCGACATATTACCCAAGACATTGCACTTGGTTGCCAAGTCAGCTTGCAATCAGCTGAAATTATTAAACTCAAACTCGGAAGTATTCCTGATTCACCTGTGGCATTGACCGGTGAGAGTAAAGAAGACGCAAGAAAAAGAAGAAAAAAAGAAGATGCCATTGATATAAAAATGTTAGGTATTGCTGAAAACATTCCACCGCTCTCCAGAAAAGTATTATTTGAACGAATTGTGATTCCTCGAATGCAAGAAATGTTTACATTGATTGGCAAAGAATTAGAAAAACAAAAACTATTTAATGCCATTCCCGCTGGAGTAGTGTTAACGGGTGGTGGTGCCGAAACTGCGTATATCGATGATGTCTGTAAACGCACCTTACAACTTTCTACTCGAGTTGGTATCCCTCATGGATTTCAGGGATTGATCGATGAAGTTGAAAAGCCGGCATACTCCACCAGTCTTGGTTTGCTTTTGCATGGAGCAGGTAAAGGGGTAGAGACGGTTCAACGGTCTGGCTTGTCCATTCCAAACCCATTTTCCGGAGGTGTTGACCAATTACCAAGAAAATTTGCTGAATTATTAAAATCTCTTCTACCGTAATGATTGATCGATAAAGGATAATATTTTCAGATGTCATCTTTCATGGTACACTGAGTGCCAATTCCTGCCCCAAGTCTTTCGAAAACTGTTCCACTTTTTATTAAATCAATAATAAGAAGCAGTAGTAAAATGTAATGTGTGAAGTAATAATCAAAAAAAATGGTAGACTAAGCAACCAGTTCGGTACTACAAACAAAAATTAATCTGAGTAGTTCATTAGTAAACCAATTTATATGGCATTCGTCAAACCCAGCAACACTTCCTTTGCGAAGATCAAGGTGATTGGTGTAGGTGGCGGTGGTGGAAATGCCATCAACTCCATGATTGAGTCCGGAAAAATTACCGGAGTCGAATTCATTACCATCAATACTGACGCACAAGCACTTTTAACTTCCAAAGCTGATACCAAACTCCAAATCGGAAATAATTACACCAAAGGGCTCGGGAGTGGAGCAGATCCTGATGTTGGTCACCAAGCAGCTGAAGAATCTCGTGAAAAAATCCAAGAAGTTCTTTTTGATACAGACATGGTCTTTATTACTGCTGGTATGGGTGGAGGTACCGGAACAGGTGCATCACCAATCGTGGCTGAACTTGCCAAAGAAGCTGGAGCGTTAACGGTCGCTGTTGTGACGAAACCATTCCTGTTTGAAGGCATTCGCCGCATGAATGCCGCTGAGGAAGGCATTGATTTGCTGAAAGATAATGTTGATACCTTAATCGTGATTCCAAATCAACGACTCATGGATGTGGTTGATAAAAAAATGACTTTGCTTGATGCCTTTCGCTTAGCGGATAATGTTCTTGGTCAAGGTGTAAAAGGAATATCAGATCTGATCACCGTTCCTGGTTTGATCAATGTTGACTTTGCAGACGTTAAAACAATCATGTCTGAATCAGGTTCAGCTTTGATGGGAATCGGTGCGGCAAGTGGAGAAAATCGAGCGATCAATGCTGCCAGAATGGCTATCTCTTCACCACTACTTGAAGTTTCGATCGATGGCGCGAAAGGTGTGCTCTACAACATTATCGGTGGCTCTGACTTGGCCATGAGTGAAGTAGCTGATGCATCTCAAATCATTTCTCAAGCTTCTGATCCAGATGCCAACATCATTTTTGGAGCAACGATTGATGAGACCATGGGCCAAGAAGTTCGTATCAGTGTCATCGCTACTGGATTTGATGGTAGAACCAATTACAACGCCCTGAAGCGTCCTACCTTTGGTGCATATAGTCGAGCCTCAAAAGATAAATTAGAGCCCGAAGCACCGCCAGCTCCACCCAAAATCGAAGTTGCTCCTAATTCCTATGTCCAGCCACAAATGTCTGGTCGGTCTACATTTTCACCACCACCTCAACAACACTCATTTCAACCTCAACCTCTTCAACAATCGCAAGCACCTATTCAATCAACTCCTGAACCGGAGCAAAACGATACTTCTTCAGACTTTGAAGACGAATTCGATATTCCTGCCTTTCTAAGACAAAATAAGTAGAATGATTCAACTTTTTTAATTTAAACTATTAAAGAAGTTTTTTTAAATTGAAAGGAAAATATGGCAGCTAAACCAGAAAGTTGGAAAAAGACGAATACAGAATATTGGGAATTACAAAAAGCTATTGACCAATCTAAAACTACTGAAATTTCTGATAATGGAGAGACACATAAAACGAGACTCTGTGAAGTTGTTAAGACACTATCTTCAGTACGTAAAGTCACAGAAACTAAAGGTGAAGCCAATGATAGAGGCCTCCATTTTTTGGTGATACTTCAACCTCAAGAAGGCCAACCAGCATTAAGAATGTACGTCAGAATTGTGGATCGAAATCGTCCTGAACCAATAAGACACTCCAGTATAGATACTACCCAAGTTATTACTTTTTTTACTGACCAATCAGACGAAGACATCGAGAGTATATTTTCAGAAAAAGCTTTGGAAGTACAATCACGAGCAGTAAAACAGTAAGTATTTAAAGGGAGAAGTGTAAATGTTCCAACAACCGCGTTGGGAGGTAATCGCAGGACTAATAGCAGTTCTGATGATAGCATTAGCATGGTTTTCTTATATTTCACTCCCTATTATCATGAATTACTTTAATAGGTGAGCTAGCGAGGGGAGCACCCCCTCGCTTTTTTTTAGTATTTAAACTCTAAGCAATTCCCTGAGGATCTCGGATTATTCCACCAGAACTGAGAAACCATGCCATATGCAGTAATTCAGTATTTAGGTAACTGTTAACACCCAGACGCAAATAATTTAAAGTGATCTCATAAACTTCAAAACAACATTTTCGAGTAAATTCTGTCGAAGATCTTTGTTCTCTGGAAACAACTAAGATAAGAAGTAGATAAAGTAGAACTGGAAATTCACTGCTCTCTTCAAAAGATTTTAACTGCTTTTCAATCGGAATTTCTAATAACTTTATTATTTCATCTAAAAGTAATTCTTCAGGAACCTCACTCCAATCTTCATACTTTGCCATGTCATCATATTACCTTAATTTAACCTTGTTTCCAAAAAGCTGGAATATTGTTACAATCCCAATCCACAAAGGAAAATTATGAGACAAATGAAAGAAACTCGTCAAGGCAAAAAAGTTGAGAAAATTATTGATCGCGTATTAGAACCATCAGCTTCAGGTAGAGATTTGGATAGAAACAAAAAAAATGAATCCCCAAAAACAGAGAGAATACAATTCTTACGTGCTGTTGATAGCCTTGCTCGACACCTTGTAAATACGTCTGCAAGTGACATTCAAGAGAAAAAAGTTATTGATGGCTCTGAATGGATTTTACAAAGTGGTAAATTAAGTGGAACCTTTGAAGTGTCAGTAAGAAAGAGCCGAGATACTAAACAGTATAGCGTAACAGCTGAAGTAAGAAACGGTTTACGATCTAAACAACCAAATTTTCTTGAACTCATGGTCGAGGTCAAGTGTTGTGATAAAGCAGTTCGATATTACTACACCTTTGATAAGTCTTCTCACAAACAGCATGGTACTTTAATCATCTATTCAGAGCAACTTTGTAGCGAAAAAGCTCTAGCTGAAGCATTAGCTTCTCATAAACAGTTTCCTGGCATATAATAACTTTTAACAAAGCCATTTGAGTCCTGCCATCACGGGACAAGGTGAAGGAAGAAATTCGTTAAGAATCTAGAACCTTCCGGGTACGCCCGTAATTGCTGTAATAAGACCAAACAGAGGTGGTACCGCCTTCTTTACTGAAGACCCTCTTTTATTCATCATATGTGGTGGATAGAAGAGGGTTTTTTGTTTGCTAAGTCAGCAATATAAAAAACCCAGGATAATATAAAGTTGTAATAATTATTAAATAAGCTAAACGCAAACAACCCGCCGAAGTAGCCAGATTAAAATATGGCTGAATAAGCCCAGAAAATTTTAAATCTGGAACGAAGGAGGGTACACAATCATTATTTATGCCAAAAGTACCACATACCACACTTCCAAACTTCCCAGAGCTCGAGCAAGACGTGCTCAAGTTTTGGCAAGACACTCAAGCATTTGAGCAATCTGTCGAAAAACGTGACCCTAAAAAGTCATACGTTTTTTATGATGGACCACCATTTGCTACTGGTTTACCTCACTATGGACACTTGCTCGCATCAACCACTAAAGATGTGATTCCTCGCTACTGGACTATGAAAGGTTACCGTGTCGAACGCGTTTGGGGGTGGGATTGTCATGGATTACCAATCGAAAACATGATTGAGAAAAAACTTGAAATCAAAGGTGGAAAAAAAGGAATCGAAGCAATGGGAATTGATAAATTTAATGATGCATGTCGAAGCGAAGTACTTCAGCTTGATAAAGATTGGGAGAAAATCATTGCACGTTTGGGCCGATGGGTTGATTTTGAGAACAATTATAAAACCATGGATATGACTTTCATGGAGTCAGTTTGGTGGGGATTTAAGCAGATGTATGACAAAGGATTAGTGTATGAAGGGAAAAAAGTCATTCTCTATTGTCCTCGCTGTGCCACACCCTTATCTAATTTTGAGATCGCCATGGATAATAGTTATAAAGAAGTCGAAGACTTTGGCACGACATATAAGTACAAAGTCGTCGGCCAAGACAATACATACCTTCTTGCCTGGTCCACCACCCCTTGGAATAAAATAGTCACTCCAGCTCTTGCTGTTAATCCCAAACTTTCATATGTGAAAGTGAAGGAAGGTGAAGAGTATTTCATTCTTGCGGAAACTACTTTAACAACTCTCAAAGAGAAAACACATAACGTTGTTGAACGTTTTACTGGCAAGGACTTAGAAGAAGTTACTTTTGAACCTCATTTTTCTTTTTTCAAACCAAAACCAAATGAAAAAATCGGCGTTGTCATTGCTGACGAATTTGTGACAGCTGACGAAGGAACTGGAATCGTGACTTTAGCTGTGTATGGGGAAGACGACTATCGAGTCATGAAAGAATATGGCATACAGTTGGCTGAGCATGTAAATGAGGAAGGTCGCTTAAAACCAGAAATAACACCTTGGGCTGGCTTGAATATCAATAAAGTGAATCCACTGGTCAATGAAGACCTCAATACACGCGGATTAATTTACAAAGATGAGTTATACAAACACAGTGTGCCCACCTGTTATCGATGTGGCACCCGTTTATATAACGCGCCGGTTCCTGCTTGGTTTATTGATGTCAAACAACTCCGCCAACAACTGATCGATGAAAACGAAAAAGTGAATTGGTTTCCAGATCATCTCAAGCATGGACGTTTCATGAAAGGTTTGGAAAATGCTCCTGACTGGAATATTTCTCGATCCCGATATTGGGGAACGCCTATGCCAATTTGGGTAAATGGTAAAAAACTCAGAGTCATAGGTTCACTTGAAGAATTGAAACAATGGGCCGTTAAACCTGAAATTGTTGAAAAATTAACCGACATTCATCGTGAATTTTTAGATGATGTCGAAGTTTGGGTTGATGATGCGAAAACTGTCAAAGGTCGACGTATGCCTGAGGTTTTTGATTGTTGGATTGAATCTGGGTCAATGCCATTTGCAGCGATTCATTATCCATTTGAAAACAAAGACCAATTTGAACACAACTATCCTGCTCAATTTGTCAGTGAATATATCGCCCAAACCCGAGCTTGGTTTTACACCATGCATGTCATGTCTGTGGGAATTTTTGGCAAACCTTCATTTGAAAATGTCTTAACAACCGGAACAATTTTGGCTGAAGATGGTTCTAAAATGAGCAAATCCAAAAAGAACTATCCTGATCCACTGATTGTTATTGATAAATATGGTGCCGACGCATTACGACTGTATTTAATGAGTTCAACAGTTATGAAGGGTGAGAACCTGAACTTTAGTGAACAAGAGGTGTCTGATATCCGTAAAAAAGTGTTTGTCATCTGGTGGAATACCTACACGTTCTACCGTATGTATGCCGGTGATCGCATGGTGGACATGACAAAAGTACCTCAGCCCAAAGATGTTATGGATCGCTGGATGATGAGCAAGCTTCAGACCTTAATAAAAACTGTCAGTAAATACATGGATGAATATAATGTTGTTAAAGCAACTCGAGAACTCATGACGTTCATCACTGAACTCTCGACTTGGTATTTGAGAAGAAGCCGAGAACGAATCAAAGGCCAACAAGATAATTCTCTCGATATTTTTGGTTATGCATTGGTAACTGTTTCTCAACTGTTTGCACCATTTACACCATTCTTTTCTGAGTTGATGTATCACAATCTGGTCGATGAGAAATCAAGTATTCATCACAGTGATTGGCCAGTTTTCCAAAAAGAGCTTCAAGATACGCAATTAGAAAAAAGCATGGAAGCACTCAGAGAAGTGGTCGAAAAAACTCTTTCAGCTCGACTCGAAGCAAAAGTAAAAGTAAGACAACCTTTATCTCAGGTTGCTGTCATTTCATCAGAATCCGAACCCATGCAGGAATTGATCGAAGTTTTGAAAGAGGAAGTAAATGTCAAAAATGTAGTGTGGACACAAGGGACAGAGCTAGAAGTGACATTGGATACCAAACTAACTCCTGAGCTCGAAGCTGAAGGTCAAGCCAGAGAAGTTATTCGTTTGATTCAAAACTTGAGAAAAAAAGCTGGCAAACAACAAAATGACGTTGTATCCGTAGAGTTAACAGATTGGCCTGAGAGTTGGGAAGAAGAGATCAAGAAAAAAACGAAAGTGGAAAAATTAGTAAAAGGCAGCGAAAATAAAATTGTTTAGTTTTGAACTTTGAAATTTAAGTTTTGAGCTATACACTGAGTTCGTGCAAAAGCGATTTCTTATTCTCCCATTGATCTATCTTTTCTTTGCGGCAATCAGTCTGACGATCATCCAAAGCATCGCACCTGTGCTAGTTCAATACCAAGCACTTTTTTTTGTTATTGGAGCATTAATCTTCACGATCACTAGCACAATTCCTTTAAATACTTGGAAAAGATTATCACCATTATTATATGTTGGGATGATTATTTTCTTGATCATTCCGCTTGCATTTGGGATCGTCACTCGAGGATCTAGGGGATGGATCCCGATTGGTCCGTTTAATCTTCAACCATCTCAGTTCTCTCAGCCCATTGCGTTGTTATTGCTGAGTTTTTTTCTGACCAAACATAGCATGAAAGAATGGAAAAACCTTGTACTTGCGAGCGTTATGATTGGACTTCCTTTACTGCTTATTTTTATTGAGCCTGACTTCGGAACATTTGCTGTGCTTTCCGTCGCACTTTCATCAATTATTTTTTTTAGTGATATTCCTTTTTCTCGAATTTTATTTCTTTCCGGGATCATGATTGTTTTAAGTGGACTTGTCTGGACATTATTATTGCAACCGTATCAGAAACAACGTATTACCACCTTTTTTTCGAGCGAGGAAACTCAAGTGGATAACTATAATGCCGTCCAATCTTTAATTGCAGTCGGTTCTGGTCAGGTCTGGGGGAGAGGACTTGGACACGGTGTGCAGTCTCAGCTTCGATTTCTTCCCGAAAGACAAACGGACTTTATTTTTGCATCATTAGCAGAGGAAACTGGCTTTATCGGTGTCAGCTTGTTGTTAAGTTTATACTTCATCCTGTTAATCTATATTTTTCTCGTTGCCCAACGACACAAATACCGTTCTCCTCAACAACTTTTTTTACTAGGGGCAGCTTCGTTACTTTTTATTCAAATTTTTATTAATGTTGGAATGAACAGTGGAATCATGCCGATTACTGGAATTACTTTGCCTTTTATCTCCTACGGAGGAAGCTCACTCTTGAGCTTTGCCTTCTTATTTGGCCTGATTCAGCACATTGTCATCAATCAACACGCCAAACATTTTCGACAAATCCGGTGAGTTTAATAAATTATCAAGTTCTCACTCCTCAATTTAAAAAAGTATGATAAGATACAACCTCAAGTCTTTCAGGAGTTTTTTATGAAATACGCAATCATTCAATTATCTGGTCATCAGTACTTCGTCGAAGAAAACGGAGAGTTCACTGCGGAAGTCGTTTCTCAAGAAGAAGGCAAGACTTTTGAGGTAACTGACGTCCTTATGGTCGGAAATGGTGATACCAAGACTATTGGAACTCCATTAGTTGAAAAAGCAAAAGTCACTCTCAAAGTTATTAAACAAGGTCATGCTCCAAAAATTCGAGTTGCTACATATAAGGCTAAAGCTCGACAACGCAAAGTGAAAGGCCACAAGCAACTACTTACGACAATCAAAGTCGAATCCATTTCTGCATAAACAGGGATCTTTTCTTCTTTCCTGGAATTCATTTCTTTTGAGAAAATCGTTAAGATACTAGTATGAAATATCTTCTTGAACTTGGTCGCCTACAAGAACTGTCTGTATATGAAGCAGCTCAGATTTTTGATGGCTATCCACAGGAACCTCTAGCCGAGAAATTTCTTGCTGTCGAAGTGGATGACGAAAGTAAAGTTTTGGAAATAGTAGAACGTTCTGGGGGTATTTCTCGAGCATTTAAAGCGATTAAAACTGTTCAAAAAGATGAGTTATTACCTTTTATTGTCGAATACCTAAAAGATCTTCCAAAGCCTACTTTTTCATTCACCTCACATAATACGGAAGGCAACTCGGTTCAGCTTTCTCCTCAGGAAATTAAGAATGAGTTGAAAAAACTCAACGTTTCTTCTCGATTTATTGAAAAATCCTCAACCGCTTTTTTCCTTCATCACCAAAACACTATTGATTTACATGCTGTGGTCGATGGTGAAAATGTTCTTCTTGCTCAAACCATTTGGGTGCAAAACATTGATGAATGGACAGTTCGCGATCGAAGTAAACCCTATCGCGATCGAAAAAAAGGCATGTTGCCACCTAAACTTGCTCGAATGATGGTCAATTTCGTCTCACCTGATATTCAAAAACGAACAGATAAACTGCTTTATGATCCATTTTGTGGGACTGGCACAGTCTTGATGGAAGCGAGCATGCTGGGTTGGGATATTGGTGGTTCTGATTTGGCTGGCGATGCAGTTCACGGAACAGCTACGAATATGCACTGGTTCTCTCAATTATATGGAAAACCAGAGCCAAAGGCACTTTTTATTGCAGATGCTACCCATCTTGATCTGAAACAACTTCCAGGGAAAATTGATGCAATTGTGACTGAACCTTTTTTAGGAAAGCCTCAACCAAAAACTCACGATCTTCCGAATATCTTTAAAGGATTGGAAAAGTTATATCTTGGTTCATTCAAACAATGGAAACAGATTTTGAAAGACGGTGGAGAAGTCATCTTAGTCACACCGTTAGTTGAGACCCCACAAAAGACATTTTCACTGGCTCGTTTTATTGACAATCTTCCATCACTCGGCTACAATCTTGTATCTGGACCGATGGTCTATCGAAGAGAACAGACGATTGTTCAGCGAGCAATATATAAACTGAAACTTCAAACGAAAAACTAAGCCTATGTCACACGTTAAATCAGGTGGAAGTGTCCGCCAACACAAACAACGAGCAGGAAAAAGACGCGGAGTCAAAAAATTTGGTGGTGAAACAATCACTACAGGCCAAATTATCATTCGTCAGGTTGGAACAAAATATCATCCTGGTAAAAATGTTGGACTTGGTCGAGATTTCACACTCTTTGCGTTGACAAATGGTGTAGTGGAATTTTCAAAACGACTCGGTCGTACACTCGTTCACGTTAAGTAATTTTTTTCTTCCCAAACACATTCATATCGTTTTCAAAAGAAGTATCTGTACAAAATTTGTATAGCTCTGTTTTGGTGAGTAAACACAGTTCTTCTGCAACTTCAAATAATTCATACCCTTGTTTGAGTAATTGTTCAAACAATTCTTCTGGTTTATCTCCAGCTTTTTCTAATCCATACGGCCAATACTCAAACATGAGTAAACATTCTGGATTTTTTTTCATTGTTTCTTTCATTCCTTTTATAACTTGTATCTCAAAGCCTTGTACATCTACTTTCATAAAGTGAAGTGGAGAAGTGTTTTTCCTGAAGAAAGAGTCGATTGAAGTCATTGGAACTTGAATTGTGCGTCTGCCATCTCCAGAATCAAAACTCCGATGATCGCCTTTATTTTCCTCTTCTAAATAGAACGTTAATTGACCTGGTTTTTCTCCGACTGCTTGAGGAATTATTACCGTTTGAGTGAAATTATTTAACTCTATATTTTTGGTTAAAAAATGCACATTTCTCGGCTCAGGTTCAAACGAAAAAACTTTTCCTTTTTCTCCCACGATTCGACTCGCAAGCAATGAGAAATATCCAATATTGGCACCCACATCAAGGAATGTTTGCCCTGGTTGTAGGTATTTTTTTATTAAATTTGTTTCGTACTCACTCCATTTTTTATTTTTTTTAATATATGGCGATACAACTGTATCCGCTGGGTTGACGTACATTTTGAATCCTGGCTGAAGTGGAATGGGTTGATTGAACAAGCTTTGGATAAAACCATACAGCTCAAACAAAGGTCTATAACCAAAGAGAGAAAATTGACGAAGTCTTTTTGAAACTTTTTTGAATAATTGATTCATTTTTTTTGGAATGTAAATCATTTGTTTAACAAACAATGTACTAACGTATTCTTTTCATGCGTGAAAAAATCTGATACAGTGGGGCTATTATGACACAACTCCAACCTCAACAACATTTACCGATTAACCAGATTCAGCCCAATCCACTTCAACCTCGTTCTGACTTTTCAAAAGATAGCTTAGAGGAGTTAAAACTCTCAATTCTTGAACACGGCATCATCGAGCCTTTGGTTATTGCTCAGACTCCGGCTGGCTTTCAGATCATTGCGGGTGAACGTCGATGGCGCGCTGCCAAGCTTGCAGGTTTAACTGAAGTTCCCGTAGTCATACGAAAAACCACGCCTCGTGGAATGTTGGAAATGGCCTTAATTGAAAACGTCCAAAGAACAGATCTCACCGCACTTGAACGGGCGAAAGCTTTTCAAAGACTGATTACCGAATTTCGTTTAACCAATACTGAAATTGCCAAAAGAATTGGAAAATCCGGTCCATTCGTCAGCAATACCGTTCGACTTTTAACCCTCCCAGATGCCATCAAAGATGGCTTGTTAGGTGGTTTGATCACTGAAGGACACGCAAGAGCTTTAGCTGCTATTGAGAACGTTCGACAAATGGTGGATGCCTACAAGATCATTTTAAAAGAAAATGGATCAGTTCGAAGAGCAGAGCAATTGGCTCGTTTATATAAAGAAAAACAATTACCGACCTTAAAAGCTGGCGATATTAAGATCAAACCCACACTTGAGAAAGAGTTAAATGCTTGGAGAGATCGATTGGAAAAAGCCTTGGGACGAAATGCTTCAGTCAAATTATCTCGTTCAGTACGACAAACGAAGATCTATATCACACTCAAAGGTGATCCATACCGAACCCAACAAACTCTGGAGAAGATTTTGAAATTGGCAGGAAGTTAAAAAAATTTACTTCTCTCCTTCGGGAGAGAAGCCTGGTAATCCAGGCAGTGAGGGGAGAAATTCAACTATTGATCTATTGAATAGGTGACCGAAGGTAATTTACCCATAGCCTGTGGTGGCCAGTAGCGGAAAAAGGCTCTCCCAACAATCTCATCAATTGTAATTGCACCCCAAGCTCGAGAATCACTGGAATACGGACGATTGTCTCCCGATACAAAATATTCGTTGGGACCTAATTGCACAGTTTTATCTTTGGTAGCATTCCCAGGCAGTATTTGAAAATCAGCTGGAATATACGGCTCATCCAACTTCACTCCATTAATCCACACCGCATTATCTCGTACTTCTACCGCTTCTCCTGGCAAACCTAAAATTCGTTTAATGAAATCGCAACCAGTACCTTCCGCACATTGAGCTTTTTCAGGAGCATGGAATACGACAACATCTCCTCGTTGCGGCTCACCCATTTTATAACTCACTTTATCTGTTAAAAGGTATTCACCACTTTGAAAATTTGGCACCATTGATTGTCCGTTGACCTCATGTGGTTGCACCAGAAATAGGTACATCACCAGAAAAATTGAAAGTGCTATTACGACTGTTTCGATGATGTCGAGGAAAAATGACCCGAGCGAACGAAGAATATCCATGTGGATCATTATCGCTTGGATTTTGCAGATGAACAAGTAGTGAGAAAGATTTTTTTATTGTCCTAAAGGCTACTGGCATTAACAAATGGCTGATTCATTTAAATAAATATAGATAAATTGTGAGCACTCTTCATACTTGATACTTCCTACTTGATACAAGATACTTATCGCATGGGATATCGGACAACATTTTTACATGGGATTGGTTGGAATGGCAGTCTAAAGGTCGTCACCAAAGTCATCGCGGTTGGAAAACTAGCCGTCATTTCACGCCTTTTGAGCCCGAATGATTTTGGCGTTTTTGCTTTGGCACTGATCGCGATTTCACTGTTTGAGGTCTTCACCGAAACTGGGATCAACACCATTATTGTCCAGTCTGAAAAAAAACTTGCTCATTTTGTTGATACAGCTTGGATCATTTCTATTTTCCGCGGAATTGCCATCAGTGTGCTCATGTTAGCTCTCGCGTATCCTTTGAGCAGTTTCTATCATGAACCGAGTCTCCCTCCACTCATATTTATTGCTTGTCTTGTTCCTCTTGTTCGAGGCTTTATAAATCCTGCTATCGTCTCTGTATATAAAGATTTGAAGTTCCACCATGACACGATGTTTCGATTGAGTTTAGTCGTGGTCGAAACGTTGGCAACAATTGTGCTTGCGATTATTATTCCCGGTCCATTAGCATTGCTACTTCCCATGGTGCTCTCCGCAATTGTCGAAGTCATGTTCTCATTTTTCTTTTTCTCACCTCGACCTACTTGGAAATTTAAACGCGATGTTTTTCAAGAAATCATGGCTGGGATGAAGTGGTTAAATGGGCTTTCAATTTTGGAATACTTGAGAAAAACATTGGATGATTTGACCGTCGGACGAATGTTAGGAACTTCTTCGCTGGGAATTTACCGCCTGGGATATAACCTTCCCCAAGCCAGTGTGACAGAGCTCGGAACATCAGTTATTTATTCTTCTTTCCCAGTTTACAAAAGACTTCTAAATGAACCTGCCCGATTGCAAAAAGCGTTTTTCCAAGTGGTCGGAGGATCGAGTCTGATACTTTTATTTCCTACCTTATTAATGGTCTTTTTTCCAAATGAAGTTATTTCAGTTGTCCTCGGAGATCAATGGGTTTTGGCCAGTACGGTCTTACCATTCTTAGCACTTGCTGGATATGTTCAGGGAGTTGTGGCAATCGGGAGTACTTTACTGACAGCTCGACAAGCATACACACATCACTTTGCTTTGATCGCCTCAAGCTGTCTTGCACTAGGTCTCACACTCTATCCTTTGATACTTACCTATGGGTTAAAAGGTGCTGGAATGAGCGTACTTTTTTCTCGAATCATTACCATTCCTATTTTTATTTTTTATGCTCAAAAAGCTTTGACTAGTTCAAATGAGTAATTCATTTATTTCACTCCAAGATCAAATTGTTGATTCTTTTGATAAGGGAATTGAATATCTTCGCACTTTTTTTTCACAAAATAATTCAGAAGTTTTCACAAGTTTTACAACCCAGAAAGCATTTTGGTTCATTATCATTCTAGCTGCCGTTTTAAGAACTTGGCAACTTGATTCAAAAATGATTTTCTTTGGTGATATTGGAAGAGATTTAATTGTTGCAGATTACATGATTTCCGATGGAAAGATTCCATTACTTGGGATTCCATCGAGTGTCCCTCGATTCCGACAAGGTCCACTCATGATTTGGTTCATGGCCAGTATTATGTTCTTTTTTGGAAATGACCCCATCATTTTGGGATATGCTGTAGCATTACTCGGAGTGCTGACAGTTGCTTTGACATATTTGCTCGTAGAAAAAACCGTCTCCACTCAGGTAGCTCAAGTTGCATCACTCTGGATGGCAACCTCACCATTAGCTGTGGCTCATAGCCGAATGGCGTATCACATTTCACCTATTCCTTTTTTTACTCTGCTGTATCTATGGTCATTGTTACGACTTCATCATAAAAAGAAAGGTAGTTTATTTTTAGCGGTGCTGTGTTGGGGGATTTTATTTCAATTTGAGCTTTCTTTAGCCCTATTAATCGTAGCCATTCCTCTCATTCTTATTAGAAATAAATTTTCATTCTCTTTTCACAACGTGCTTCCAGGCTTAATTGGATTCATTCTGGGGTTATTACCACAAATTCTGTATGACCTGCAAAATCGATTTGAACACCTCGGAGGTTTTATGGTTTGGGCGGGATACCGAGTTGTAGCGTTAAGTGGTTTCGATGGCAAACACACAGTGAACAGTTCCCGAATAGCGACGACCGGGGAGCAGTTTAGTCTGTACTGGACAAGAATTGCTTCGGTTGATCAACCTATTCTTTTTATTCTGCTCATGATTTTTGTACTACTGAGTGCCATGTTCGCTTGGAAAAAGCGTCACTCTCTTCCTGAATTAATCTGGATAAACTGGATGCTCTTTGTATTACTCACTGTCAGCTATGTGATTCATGGCAAACCTTCTGAAGCGTATTTCCCACCATATATCGTGTTCTTCTCGATAATAATTGGATACCTTATTTTGCAAGCTCCCAAAAAGTTTCTGTCTGGACTGCTTGCTGTTGTTGGTGTCTGGGCTACTATCAACACCATTTCAATTTTCCAGAATAATTTTTTCGTATCACCATCACCAACAGCATTTACCTATGGAACTAGCTATGGAGAGATTAAAGAGGTAGCACAGACAATTGAATATTTATCCAACCAACAACCGTTTACTTTGGTCTCCACAAGCCCTGGGAGCGAATTTCCTTCCTATTTAGACCACTATCGATTTATACTGAATTCACACAGAAGAAATGAACAAATCACTGAGCGGGAATTAACAATTGCAATTGAACAATTGGATACTGAATTATTATCATACCCAGGAGCAAAAATCATTCATTTCCCAAATACAATTTTAGTTCAATTTAATCCATGAAAAAACTTCAACAATCCATAGATTTAACCGCAGCCATTATTGCTCACAAGCTTGACCAAAAGTTATGGAAAGCCATGGAAAGCGTCAGTTGGTGTCCAATTATTCTTGTGATTGATACTTCAGCAATAAAAAATAAAAAAGACCTCAAAGAATTCCGTGAGAAAGCCAAAAATACTTTTTCAGAGATTGATATCTACGAACACGCTACGAAAGTGAATCATTTTTCCGTCATGCGAAACTCAGCCTTGCGACACATTGATACGACTTGGACACTTTTTCTCGATAGCGATGAATGGGTGACATCAGAATTAAAAAACGAAATTCTGTCTGCAATTTCAAAGAGTACAGTCGAAGCATTTCGCATTCCTCGGACAGATTTCTTTCTTGGAAAAGAGATGCTCCATGGAGAAACGGCCTCAATTTCTTTGATTCGATTAGGTCAGACACATAAAGGTATGTGGAAAGGGTCTGCGCACGAGGTCTGGTCATTTGACGGGGAAGTAGGTGATATATCCTCAGCCATTCATCATGAGCCCCATGATTCAATCGGTGAGTTTATCGGGAAGGTAAATGCCTATACATCAATTCTAGCTGAAGAAAAAAATGAAAAAGGCCAAACCACCTCGATTTTTGAAATGATTACTTATCCTATTGGGAAATTTTTACAAAACTTCTTTCTTAAACTTGGATTTTTAGATGGCTGGAGAGGATTAATCTACGCTTTACTTATGTCTTTTCACTCTTTTTTCATGAGGGTAAAATTATGGGAAATGCAGAATACAAATCGAATGGTCAAATGAGATTTTCTTTTTCAACTGTATATCGCTTTTTATTCTGTTCAATCGTCATTCTTCTCACGCTTGGGCAACTGCAACGTATTCAAATTACCCCAAGTATTGCTGTGTATATCCATGAAATTTTGATGGGAATATTTATTACTTTTTCTGGCTTGCATTACATATTTCAACAAAAAAGGCATGGTCATTCCCGCGTAGGCGGGAATCCAGGTTTACAAGTAACAGTTGCACTACCACTTGAGTATATTCTTGTTCAAACATTGAGTTGGAATATTTTTAACTTTCAAACGCTACCTCTTTTATATCTAGCTCGCTGGTCACTCTATCTGGGATTTTTCTTCAGTCTGTTATATGGAAAAAAGAAAAAATGGTTTTCACAAAAGGAAATATATTGGAGTATTTTGATGATCGGCGGAGGAATCGCAGCACTTGGAATTGTTCAATACTTAATTTGGCCAGACACTCGCTGGTTGTATAACTTTGGTTGGGATGATCATTACTATCGATTAATTTCAACCCTGTTTGACCCAGGATTTACAGCTCTCATCATAATTTTAACGACGTTATTTTATCTGGGAACGACGAGGGATCTTTTATCAAAATATCAAAGGTTTTTAATCGTTCCGTTCTTTCTCATTTCAATTCTTTTAACCTATTCACGAGCAGGATACCTCGCTTTCCTGGTTGGGCTACTTTTCTTGGGGATAACGAAAAAATCTTCTATCTTCTATATTCTGTTTTCTATCTTCATACTGGCCATTCCTTTTCTGCCACGACCAGCTGGAGAAGGTGTGAAGTTGGAACGCACTGCGAGTATTGAGCAGAGAATTGAAAGTAATCAAACTGCCTTACAACAATTAACTCCTTTATCGTTCCTACTTGGTCAAGGTATGTATCGAGATCAAGAAGTGAGTGACAATGGAATTCCTCAACACGCCAAAGGACCCGACAACAGTTTTGTCTTTCTCCTTACTTCATTTGGGATTATCGGAGTATTCAGCTTTATTCCATTATCAGTGGAAATCGTAAAACGATTGATCACTCAGCCAGTCTTACTTGCATGTTTTATTGCGTGGGGAGCGCACAGCATGTTCAATTTATCCCTGGTCTATCCGTGGGCAATCGTAATGATGAGTTTGTTGTGGACTTATGCAAGCGAGAATGAATTTAAACATCGAATGTCATAAACCAAGACGTAACAAAGTAAGCTCTAACATTGAAATTTGAAACGTGTTTGTAGGAATTTGGAATTTGAATACTGGAATTTAATTTGATTTACGGTCTAAAGAAAACCGTTCGTTTCTCTTCAATTTCATTTCCAGCGGGATCAACCACTTTTAGAGTCAGAACATTCTCTCCATCATTTAAATAGAATGTATCTGAAAATTTTCCACTGCTGTCACCAAAGACCAATTTGTCATTGAGGAAAATACGAGATTGTTCTTGTGTCTGACCTGAAACTTTAATCTCTCGCTCACGCAAGTTCGTCACCACTTTTTGATCACTCGGTTCATCCCAAGCTAATTCCGGAATATCTTTATCGTAGGTGACTTCAGTTACCTGACTCAAAGTGCTTTCATTATTAGCCTGATCTATTGCAAAGAAAGCAATCGAGTTTTTCCCTTCTTCCAAATTAAATTCGACTGAAAACTCTCCTTCATCATCAGCAACTACTTTTTCCTCTTGTTGACCATTTCGAACTAAGACAACCGTGGACTGAGCTTCACCATATCCTGCGATTTTAATTCGGGCACTATTGGTTGCAGTTTGTGGAACAGAGAAAGAAGGTACACGTGGAGGCATTTTGTCATCTTGCGCTTCAAAACTCAGATTATTTAAATTGCCAGCGAAACGAATCATCAGTGGCATAAGGACAAACAAAAAGAGTAACCACACCACACCACTGATTCCGAAAAAAACCATACTTTGTGTAAATAATCTCCGATATTCCTGAGGTGATGCCATAGTCATTGGGACTGTTGTTGATAAAACTGGTTTCGTGACAGTACTTGTTACCGCGGTTCTTACTCTCACTGGTGTAGGACTTGCAACCGGGGCATCCAGTGAATCCCACCAAGATACAATATTTTGTTTCAATTCAAGAAGTTTCTCGCGCATTTCCTAATAGTACCAAAAAGTTATGGTATGTGCATCTGGTGATTCTGACTCTGCAGACAAAAGTGAGAGTTTTGGTACAATCAAACTCATTAGTGCGGGTGTGGTTCAATGGTAGCATGGCTCCTTCCCAAGGAGCAGACGGGAGTTCGATTCTCCTCACCCGCTCACAACTGAAATGTTTAGGAAATTTCTTGTAATTAATAGATATGGAAGAAAATATAAAAACCGTTTTTCATTGGACTGATTTGGCATTAGATGACTATCAAAAACTCATTAATGCTGAATATCCTCAAGGAAATTCGCCTAACTTTGTTATTGCTCGAGCGGGTCTTATAGCAACCGAGTCCTTAGCTAAATTTGCACATCCTTACAAAAATGGTGCCATTCCAAATAGATTTGATAAAATTGAAGCTAAACCTGCCATCCAATATTTTTATCAACAATTCTTTACCAACCCAAGATATGCTCAAATCGCATACTTCTTATGGGATGCATATAGGAATCCTCTTGCTCATATTGGAACACTAAGAAAGATTGTTAATGTTCCAATTGAAGAAATAAAAAATTCCTTTCTTGCTGGAGTGCATATTTCTGGCTCAACAATCGAACAGCTAGAAGTTGATCAACCGCAAAGAAAGCTTGAGGAGAAAGAACATTTAGGATTTTATTTAAATACTAATAATCGTGGAATTGTTCGACCAATTTTTCGATTTTCTCCAGTAATTTATTATTTTGACTTAAAAGAAGCTGTAACTAATTTTAAAAATAAATTATCAACTGATAATACGCTTCGGACAAGATTCTCAAAGGCATATCCACTTTTTGAAGAAAGTGTACGTTTAGATTTTCAAAATGCTGATCGTATACCTCCCTCTGAAACAAATTTACTTATTGAAGAAATTACCGATTTACTATAACCATGCACTTCAAACTCATCCAACTCAACACACTTCATGGTGGAGAAATCTTTCAACCCATGATGGATTTTTTGAAAAAAGAAAACGGAGACATTCTGCATCTCCAAGAAGTATTTAGTAATGAACAGCGGATTCACTTTCCAAATAACCTCAATTATTCATGCTTTCAATTCATTCAAGATAATTTTAACTATCCTTACACAGCATTTGTAAAAGGATTCGAGTGGCAAGTTACGCCAGAAACCAACTTACCAATGGGTAATGCCACTTTTTCACGATTTTCAATCGATAGTTTTCACTCGGTTTATATGCCTGATCACAAAGGCTTTGACTATAATTACTACAGTTCAAAACAACCAAAAGATTTTTCTGATGCTCCGGCTAGCTTTGTGGCATCAACACTTCACATTGGAGATAAAAAAGTGAAGTCGATAAATATTCATGGAGTCTGGGGATTTGATGGAGAAGATAATCCTCGACGTCTGCAAATGCGAGATCAAATTTTAGAAGAAATAAAAAATGATGAATATGTAATCGTTTCAGGAGATTTTAATACCACGCCAGATACTCAGACCATGCAAGGATTGGAAAGTAAGCTAGTAAATGTTTTTAAAAATGAATTGAGAACAACTTTTAACGGTAAACGCTGGAAGCATGCCGATCCGACATACGTGGTCGATTACCTGTTTGTGTCCCCCAATATTAAAGTAGTTGATCACTACATGCCTAATGCTGATATATCTGACCACATGCCTTTGGTTGCTATACTTGAACTATGAATTCATATCTTCAAGCAGTTCATAACTTTCACAAAAAATTTTCTGCAATTGTATATAAAACTCCAACTACTGATATTCCAGACGAGCTGAGACAATTTCGTATCCAAATTATGCGAGAAGAACTGAAAGAACTTGAAGAAGCGATGAAAGAGAAAAATCTCAGCCACCTTGCAAAAGAAGCAGCTGATGTTTTATATACTGTTCTCGGAACAATCGAAACATACGGATTAACAGAAAAATTTGATGCCATCTTTGAAGAGGTTCATCAGAGCAATATGAGTAAAGATGTGACTGAAACAGGCAAAGCCAAAAAGGGAACTAGTTATAAAGAAGCTGATATTGAAAAGATTTTGAAAAAAAACTGAGCCGAAGGGGGGAGTCGAACCCCCGACCTATGGTTTACGATACCAGCGCTCTACCAACTGAGCTACTTCGGCAATCTGGTTATTATACCTAACTTTAGGGAATTCTTAACCTCATCCCCACACGAATGTCTTCAGGATTTGCCATCACATTCCGATTGGCATTGTAGATTCTCACGTATTGATTCCCATCTCCATAAAATCTCTCAGCAATTTGCCATAAGCCTTCACCTGCTCGAACGACATATGTTCGAACTTCTGGGGTAGAAGCAGGACTTGAGCTCGATTGAATAAGGGTGGGCGAAGGAAGTGGAGTAGCAGTTGAGGCGGGAGACACCGGACTCTCAGGTGATGGTGGGTTCATTGCATCAGGCGGCAAACTCACCTGAGGTGGAAGCATGATATCTGGACTTTCCACCCTTGGTGTATTTTGATTCATAGTTGGCAAAATCTGGAAATACCAAGACAATCCAAAAATCACCACGATTACAACAAAGACTCCAAAAAGAAGGCTCATCTGTTCTTCATGATATTTGATAAATTTGAGAATCTGTTTGATCTGATCTTTTTCCACCATAGTGGATCAATATTACCATGAATAATCAATCAATTCTTCTAGTTTTGCTCATTAAAATAGACCGCAAGAATAACTCTACTCAATACAAAGGAGCTGATATATAATTCTCGGAACTGGTCCTCGACACTTTAGTGTCGGGATCGTCAAAGAATGTTTTATTTATATGTTCTCGAAAGCATCAATTTTGGAACTCTCTATGTTGGAGTAACAAATAATCTTTCAAGAAGATTATTTATTTTGAAGAGTTTGAGCTTGCAGCTGACGCATATAATCGCGAGAAGCAAATTAAAGGATGGAAGAAGAGAAGAGCAATATATAATCTGATCAAGCGATCAGAAACAAATTCCGACAGCAAGCTGTCGAGAACAAGGGACCCGTAGTGTAGCGGTTATCACGCCTCTCTGTCACAGAGGAAATCGCCGGTTCGAATCCGGTCGGGTCCGCCTTTGCCTCGCTGTAGCTTTAGCGAAAGCAGGCTCAAACTCTGTTCTTCTCACCATATTCCTCCTCTTTCCCAAAATCTTGACAACCAGAGTATAATTCTGTCAGCGTTAATCATTAAAAGGAGTTTTTATGTTTTCCCTACCGATCATTCTTGGCATCATCCTCATCGCAGTCATTGCCTACGTTATTTCCATGTACAACTCGCTTCAAACCATGAAGACGAGAATTGTGGCAAGTATTCAGGAAATTGGTAATCAACTGAAACGTCAAGCAAGTTTGATTCCAAATCTTGAATCTTCAGTCAAAGCCTATCTCAAACAAGAAAAAGACATTTTTAAAATGTTAACGGATGCTCGTAAATCAGTTGATGCCGCAGAAGGTGGAACAGACATGGGGAAAGTGGATAAAGCCGTTGCTGATCTCCAACAAGTCCTCGGTCGATTGAATATCTTAGTTGAGTCAAATCCAGAAATTAAGTCCAACGAAACAGTTCAACAATTCATGCGAGAGCTCACAGATACTGCTGACAAAATGATGTATGCTCGCCGAACTCTTATCGACCTGACACAACAATACAATCAAAAGATTGTTACCTTTCCAGGAAATATCTTTGCAAACCTCTTTGGCTTTACCGCTGAAAAAGGTTTGGAAACTCCAACTACTGGTGAGCACGTGAATGTCAGTGGTGAAGAAATGAAAGATGTCAAAGTGAATTTGTAAATTAAATACCATTAAGAAAGGACTGAATGGTTGAAGTATCACGTTTTATTGCGGTATACGAAGATCAAGCAGATAACCTGCCTTTACTCGGAATTAATGCTCAAAGAAAACTAGGAGCTTTTCTTGATGTTGCAAAAGATTTAATTGAGGAGCAAGCACTGAATCAAAGAATCCTCGCTCACCCTGAAAGATATATTGGTGCTGTTGTAGATGCGAATTATGAAAACTCAAGCGGTGGAAGTGATGGGAAAAGGGTCATTGCTTGGCTAAAAACAACAGTTCCAGATTTACCATTGGTTGGTTTTTCTGGAACTGATGAATTAGAAGGAGCCGAGAATGTCGGAAAAAACCCAATTGCCGCTATTGATTTTTTAAGCAATCACGTAAGAATACCTACTTAAAATGGCCAACTTTTATTCTCAAGTCGAGTCGAACAAAATGAAGTCCAATTTGATATTGGTCTTCTTTATTGCGTTTATCACCGCGTCTGTGTACTTCATGTCGTATGCATTTGGCTATGGTCCTGATCTGGTTTTCTTTGCTTTCTTAGGATCTATCATCGGCACATTTTTCTCATATTTCTATTCTGACAAAATCATATTAACGATCTCAGGAGCTCGTGCAGCAACTCGGGAAGAATTCTTTGATTTCTATACTGTCACAGAGAATTTAGTCATGAGCCAACAAATGCCAATGCCAAAACTCTACGTCATTGATGACACAGCCATGAACGCTTTTGCTACCGGAAGAGATCCAAAACATGCTGTTATATGTGCAACAACTGGCTTGCTTTCACGACTGGATCGAAGTGAAATTGAAGGAGTCGTCGCTCACGAACTATCACATGTCAAAAATTACGATATTCGTTTAATGAGTTTGGTCACTGTATTAGTTGGCATGATTGCATTGCTGGCAGACTTAATGATTCGGATGTCGTTCTGGGGTGGAAATCGAAAAAGTGATGACAGTAAAAGCAGTGGGCAATTACAAATAATATTTATGGTGATTGGCTTTGCCTTAGCTTTGCTGTCTCCCATTATCGCCCAACTCATCCAACTTGCTATATCTCGTCGCAGAGAATTCTTAGCAGATGCAACTGGTGTTTCTATGACTAAGTATGCAGGTGGACTTGCCAACGCTTTAGAAAAAATTTCTCACGATCGAGAACCTCTCGAAGCCGCCAACAAAGCCACAGCTCATTTATACATCTCTAATCCGTTGAAAAATGTCCACGGGGGAGTCGGATGGTTTGCAGGTTTGTTTAATACACATCCTCCTGTTGAAGAACGCCTCAAAGCACTAAGGTCGTTGGGATAACAGACTTGAAGTGATTAATTAATTTGAATTATTTTAGCGCCTGAACTTTGAATGTATTCTTCAGAAGGAGAAAGTAAGTTGTTTATTTTTAGTTCCATATCTCCAGGTACATCGTAGCTTCCTATAATATCAAAGTTGTGAGAAAAGCCACGGTCCACTAATAACTTTCCTTCCCAGTCCATTATTTCTAATTTTTGACTCTTTAAATCATCAAAAGCTTCATGTGCAAAGAGCTGCTCTATGCCCATTTCTTCAATTAATGAGGCTACATTTGTTGAAGCCCCAAATTCTTGCCCTTGGCTCCAGTCATATTTATCTTTGATTTGCAAGGTTACATCTTCCAATTGAATTCCGTTTTCCTCAACAGAAATAACACGTCCTTCACTCACTGCAGTAAATTGCCCCATACTATTCATGAGACGTGGATTAACAGAGTAGGCCACAGCGAAAATTTTAATTCTCTTGCCAACAATTTCTTCACTTGGTTGACCGGATAAGTAGGTCAATTTTTCCGAGTCTTGATCTAATGCAAAAGGACCTGATTCTGTATCAGGATGAAAAGCAAAAGGTGGCAGTGCCTCATTTGAGAGTATATTTTGTAATAAAAAAACTGTCGCATCCTCGTTAGATAAATTTTCAGGTAATCCAATCTTTACTTTTTTCTCGTCGCTTAATTCTTCTAAAGACTTACCAACTTGATAACTAAATTGTTCAGTGACATCTAAGTCACCTTCTCCATATAAAAAATGTGTTACGAACTGTGAGGCTAGTTCCATATTTGCTCGAGCCCCATAATGTATTGCTCCGTTAAACTTTAACCAAGCTCCAATAAGATTCATGTTTTCTTGCGAAGGATTTTTTGCATACTCTCGTAGTAAATCCTCCAAAATTGCCAGAAATTGAATTGGATTTCCTTCTTTGGTAAGGTTTATATCACGAAAAAACTTGTCCAAACCTTCTAAGAAAACATCTCCCAACACACCAGTTTGTGTTTCAATAAATGCACCTAAACTTACCGTACCTGCTCTCTTTAAGAATTCTCTTCTACTCATGCCAGATTTAGAGACTATTACTTTTTCAGTTGGCACTGATCGATTATCACCGTCTTGTCTTCTAACTTTGTTTAATAATTTTTGAAAAATACCTTTTTGTTGTTTTTCAGGCTGTGGAATTTCAGACATATTAACTACTTTTATAGTAAAAAATTTCGAAAGCTATTACTCATTTTGTAAGGGTACAATCACAAAATCTTTCGGAATTATTGTAGGTGACAACAGTGCAAGTCGCTCCCTGTTGAGCGCCACATTTATCTCCAACTTTCATCCCTTCACAAAGTGGTTCAGGATAATCTAGTCTTGTATCACTACATGAGGTTCCAGGTGGAAAAGTATTTTGAGGATTACACTGAGCGTTACATATATTCGGACGCGAAGTCCAGGTATTATTTCCATCACATTTTTTCTCCTCATAGCCTGAAATACCACACCCACATTTATCTACCTCAACCCTATAGGTGTGGTTATTTACGCTCACTGAACAACCTCGTAATTGGGGCACAGGAGTTCGCGGGTAAATCATTATGGCCTGATTTCTTACGTCTTGGGACATTTGGGTCAGAAATAATGCTGAAAAAATTCCTACCACACCTAAAATGAGAGCGAGAATAACAGGAAAATTTGAAAAAAGAAGATTTTTAGCTTGAGGTTTTTTTACTTTTTGAGAAGTTTTAATAACTTTTTTCATTCTAACATTTAGTGTTACACAATAAAGCTTTCTCTGCAATAAAGAATGCTACTTCAAATGCGCCAGGCCTTTTTCATGGGCGACTTTGAATGATCGAACGAAGAACCATAACGAAAATACTACATAAATTGCGTTTAACCCCATCGCTTTGACAATATAATCCATCGGCATACCTTCGCCGATAACCACTTTTCTCATACCTTCAAATACATATGTTGATGGTAAAAACTGTCCGACGAATTGTACCCACTGTGGCAGATATTCCATTGGGTAAAAGACTGCAGAAAATGGCATTAAAATAAAAGCTCCTGCCCACGCCAATGTTTGGATATTGGTTCCATGACGAAGGAATAATCCTGCGGTAAAGAAACCAAACACCCAACTCATAATTACGAGAATGATTGTAAAAGGGATCAAAGCCAGTCCCAATTCCAAAAAGTTCACTTGATATAAAAAGAATGAGATCATTGCAGTGAAACTAATCGTCATCACTAATTTTCCTAAACTAACAATACAAAGGGCAATAACCCATTCGACTAAACGTAAGGGTGAAGCGAATAAATTGGCTAAATTTTCTGACCATAACTCTTCCAAAAAGTTGACTGTGATTTCACCCTGACCACGCCAAATCACAAACCATAAAATCACTGCAAAAATGATCATGGAAACCTGAGAAAGTGCCGTCTGTCCCTGGCGTTCCATCACGGATAAGGTTAATCCCCAAATCACGACATCAAGTGTTGGCCAATAAAAGGCATCCACCAATCGATCAATCGTATTGCGGAAATTATAGATATGTCGGAGAACGATGGCCCAAACTCGATGCCAGGCTATTGCTTTCATTTTTTCCCTTTCGACATCGATAAGAAAAAGTCTTCCAGTGACGGACGAACCACTTCAATATCACTGTACTGCAAACCTTTTTGTCCCATCTCACTGAGCAATGGCCCTACTTCTTGAGTCGGTAAAGTAATCTCTATAAATCGATGGTGAACTTCGTATGGATATTTATGTCCATCTAACACTTGCGTGAAACGCTTTAATCCATCCACCACCATCAATTTAACAATAGTTGTTTTATTTCTTTTAGCCAAGTTTTTGGGTGTATCAATAATTTTAATTTGACCTTTTTGTAAAAAGATGACCCGATCACACATCTCTTCTACTTCTTTCATATTATGAGAAGTTATCAAAAGAGTGAGTTGTCTTTTCTGTCGCTCTTTCAAAACATACTCTCGAATGTTCTCAGCAATATCCGGATCTAAACTCGCAGTTGGTTCATCAAGCAACACTAACTCTGGTTGACTAATAAACGCCTTCATCAACATGACTTTGGTCATTTGACCAGCAGACATGTCCTGAAATTTTTTATCCAAGAGTCTGGTTCCATCAAATGCTTTAGCAATTTCTTCTACTTTTTCATCAACTGGACGGGCATTATAGAGCCAAGCAAAAACTTTGAGGTTTTCTCGGACAGTTAATTTCCAAGGCATTTTTCCATATCCAGACGCGTGATTCACTTTTTGCAAAATTTCTTCTCGATGTGTTTTCAAATCTTTTCCAAAGTATTGGACACTTCCCGAAGTAGGTGTCATGAGTCCGAGCAACATTTGAATTGTGGTGGTTTTCCCAGCCCCGTTTGGCCCAAGTAAGCCAACCACTTCACCTGATTCCACAGTAAAAGAAACATCTTTCACAGCAGTAAACGTTTTTCCTTTATCAGAAAATTGTTTCGTGAGATGTTGCACATCAAGAACGATAGAGCTCTCTTTTTTCAGAGGTTTCATTGAGCTACCAAAATAAATATAATTTTAGCGAAATCCAGCGAAGCAACACTTAACTATGTGAACTCGCTTGCTAGTCAGAACTTCTTTATCAAAAGAAATCTTCGAAGTATATGCGAAGTCGGATATTATTACTGCCTACTACCTTGCGGGAAAACAGAACCTTGATTTTAGCATTACATTCTTTGTTACATCAAGTGGCGTCTGTTGCAGGAAGTATTTGTTACAGGTATAGTAAAAGTCATGGCACTTACGAAAAAAGATCTCCAACTTATTTCAGAACTTCTTGACCAAAAACTGCATAATTTTACAACGAATGAGCAAATGGATGAAAAACTGACAGTACTTCGTGACGAGTTCTATAATAAAGTCGATCCATTTCTTAATGAAATGGTCGAGGCAAGACAAACTCGAGACCTCCATGCGGAAAAGATTTATCAACATGAAGAAAGAATATCTTTATTAGAGCATCCACAAGGAACACAGTTGAATCTTTCAACATAAGTTCCCACTATCTTGAATCTTTCTTCTCAATGTTTTTTTGCTACAATCCTCTCAAGATATGAAAACCTCTACAGTCCATCACATCGCTCAGTTGGCAAATATTCCCATAACCACAGAAG